>NZ_JAERRF010000001.1 GCF_016741875.1 Streptomyces coffeae
GTGTCCCGTCGATGTGCCGTGCGCGGGACGGGTGTTGTCAGTGGAGTCCGCGCTTGCCCGGTGCCCAGAACGGTTTCAGCTTGATCGCGGTCTTCGGCCAGCCGCGGTCCCGCGTCAGATGGTCGCGGACCATCCGGCAGGTCCTGGCCTCCCCCGCCAGATACGCGAACCCGGCGTCCGCGGGCAGTTCGAGCGCGGCGACCGCGTTGAGCAGGATGGCGGAGGAGGCCGCGGACGCGCCGTCGCGATGGACCCGGCGCAGCGGATGCGGGCCGGGCATCGGGGGGTCGTGCTCGGGGCCTTCGCTCTCCAGCACCCCGTACACCCGGGCCGAGGGCCCCAGCGCCCGGATCATCGGGCCGAACGCGACGCTCGCGGTCTCCTCGCCGACGAACAGGTGGTACGGCGCCTCCCGCAGGACGAAGTCCCCCTGCGGCCACCACAGCGTGACCCGGTCCCCGGGGGCGGCTTTTCGCGCCCAGGCCAGGCCGATGCCCTCACCGCCGTAGAGGTGGGCCCGCAGTTCGAGCGTGTGCTCCCCGGCGTCGAACTCCCAGATGGTGTAGGTGCGCAGGGTCTGACCCGGGCGCACGATCCCGGACAGCGACAGCGGGTCGTTGAGCTGCACCCGGACATGCCGGCCCGGTGTCCAGGCGAACGGGACGGGGCCGTCCGTGCGCAGCAGGATCCGCCGCATGCTCGGGGTCACCGGCCCGGTCTCGGTGACGACCGCGTCCACCGTGTACTTGGTCAGCGCTCCGGCCAGGGGATTGCGCCTCCTTCGGCCCGCGTCCGTTTTCCCGGTCATCCTCACCCTTTCTCTATGGCCTCTAGGAATTTTTAGAGTCATTAAGCAAACATAGATGCCCTAGACTGTCAATGACGTCACGGCGTCAACAGCACGGAGAGAAGGGCCGATTGGATGGCTGCGCAGACCGGAAGCCGACGGGAAAGGCTTCGACGGGCCACCCTGGAGGAGATCCGCGCCGCCGCGCGCGGCCTGCTGACCGCCGAGGGCTCCGAGGCGGTGACGATCAACGCCGTGGCGCGCGAGGTGGGGATGAGCGGTCCCGCGCTCTACCACTACTTCACCAGTCGTGAAGAGCTTGTCGGCGCGGTGACCGCGGATTTCTTCCAGGAGCTCACCGCGCGGATGGAGGCCGCCCGTGACCGCCACGCCGACGGCCCGCCCGCCCGGCGGCTGCTGGCCACCTGCCGCGCCATGCGGAGCTGGGCGACCGAGCATCCCGCCGAGTTCGGCTGGATCTTCGCCGGCCCGATCCCGCCGTCCGGCCGGCGGCAGGACTCGGCGCGCCATCGCGCCGGACAGCGCTTCGAGCGGGTGCTGCTCGATCAGGTGGCCGCCCTCTGGGACATCCGCCCCTTCCCCGTTCCCGAGGATCTCGACCCCTCGCTGCGCGAGCAGGTGGCCGCCTACGCCGACACCCTCGACGGACGGTTGCCGCCCGAGGCCGTCCATGTCTGTCTCTCCTGCTGGACCCGGCTGTACGGGCTGCTGTGCATGGAGGTCCTCCACCAACTGGACTTCGCCTACACGGACATGGAGCCGGTCTTCGAGGAGTGTCTGCGGGAGGTGTGCGAGCGGCTGGGGCTGGCGTACACGCGGTAGCTCCGCGCGGGGAGCGCGCTACTCCCCGGTAGCCCATCGGGCCCGAGCGCACCGCGCTGACCTGCGACGGGCTGGATCGTCATCGGCGGTTGCCCCGGCCGAAAACATCAGTACTACTGTGGGCGTCGTTCCCCCGGCGCGGCGGAGCGGCCTCGCGCCCGGTGACCACGGTGTCACGGCACGAGCGCGGGCCCCGAACCCCGAGCAAGAGGCGTCGATCATGGATCCAGCAGCCGAGACGCCCCACCCCGGCAGCGGCATCAGCCTGCGCCAGCTGCTGATGTCCCTGGGCGAACCCCTGGTGGAGCTCCAGGCCGCCCCGGCCGGGCTCGATGTTGTCATCCGCCGCGTCGCGCTGCTCGACCCCGAGGACGAGCCGGTCGCCCACCCCGGCGAGCTGGTTCTCGCGATCGGCGTCCGGGGCCGCGCCGCCCTCCCCGCGCTGCGGGCCGGTGGACGGGGCGGAGCCGCGGCCGTCGCGGTCAAACTGGACGCCCCCGGCCAGGCCGCCGCCCTCACCGAGGCCGCCGTGGAGGCCGGGGTCGCCCTGCTCTCCGTACGGGGGGAAGCGCGCTGGGAACAGGTGGACGCCCTGGCTCGCGCGGCCCTGGAGGACGTACCGCTCGACCGCGAAGGAGTCGGGCTCGAGGAGGGCGAAGGCGATCTGTTCTCGCTCGCCCAGACCACCGCCGTCCTCACCGGCGGCATCGTCAGCATCGAGGACACCGCCAACCGCGTCCTCGCCTACTCCCGCTCCACCGACTCCGACGAGGTCGACGAGCTGCGGCGGCTCTCCATCCTCGGCTGGCAGGGCCCCGAGGCGTATCTGTCCCGGCTGCGCCGGTGGGGTGTGTTCCAGCGGCTGCGCGCCTCCGACGAGGTGATCTCCATCGACAGCCACCCGGAGCTCGGCATCCGCCGCCGTCTCGCGGTGGCCGTACGGTCCGGCGACCGGCAGCTGGGCACCATCTGGGTGCAGGAGGGCGCGACGCCGCTGACCGAGCGTTCCGAACAGGCCCTCACCGGCGCGGCCCGCGTCGCCGCGCTCCACCTGGTACGGCGCCGCCGGGAGCCGTCCGCGGACGTCACGCTCACCGCGACCCTCTCGGCCGGGCTCCTGGAGGGCAGCACCGGACCGCAGCCGCTCGCGACCCATGTCGGCGTGGACCCGGGCCGCCCCGCCGCCGTCCTCGGCTTCTCCTACGACGCCGCCGGGGCCACCGGCCCGGAACTGGCCCGCGCCGAGGTCACCAACCTGATCTCGGTCCACACCGCCGCCCGCCACCGCAGCGCCCTGGTCACCCCGCTCGACCAGCGCATCTATGTCCTGCTGCCGCAGCTGCCGCGCAGCATCGACCTGGGCACACTGCGGAGCTGGGGCGAGGAGATCGTCGAGGCCGCACACCGCCACCTGGGGCTGCCGCTGCGCGGCTCCATCGGCCGTATCGTCCCGGGTCTCGCCGACGTCCCCGCCTCCCGCCGCGAGGCGGACCGCATCCTCGACGCGATGGTGCGTGCCGGGGTGGCCACGACGGTCGCGGCACTGCCGGACATCCAGGCGGAGGTGCTGGTCAGCGAGATCCTCGGACTGCTCGCCGAACGCCCCGGTATGCGCGACCCCCGGCTGACCGCCGTGGTCGACCACGACGACCGCCACCGGGGGCAGCTGGCGGCGTCGATCCTGGCGTATCTGAACGCGTTCGGCGACGTGCGGGCGGCTGCCGCCGAGTTGCACGTCCACCCCAACACCCTGCGCTACCGGATCCGCCGCGCCGAGGAGCTGACCGGCCTCGACCTGACCCGCGCCGACCAGCGCCTGCTGGCCATGCTCCAGCTCCGCCTTCCCCCGTCCGAAGCCTGAGCGGCCCCCCGCGGGCCGTAGGCGCCACCGCCGCGGCCGGTCGGGCGCCACCGGGCCGCGCGGTCGGCGCCCGGTGTCCGTCAGGGCCTGGGGAGCGGCGCGAGTCCGTCGGCTCCCGGGGCGGCCGGGCCCGGCGTACCGGCGGTGTCGACGTGGTCGCAGTCGTCCCGGGCCGGGACGGGCCAGCCGACCAGGCCGCGGCCGGGCAGATCGACGTAGTCGCAGTCGGCGTCGGCGATGACCCGGCGCGGTGGCGGGCCGGTCAGATGGGCGGTCACATAGGCGGCGCTGGTGCGGATGATGTCGCGGGTCAGGCCCAGGGGGAGGAGTGCGCGGGTTTCGGCGATCGCCTCGTCCTCACCGGCCCGCAGAACCACCCGGACCTCCGGGGCCACCCCGTGGGCGGCCACGGCGACGGCGATGTTGTCCAGCTCCTCGGAGCCGACCGCGGCGAGCGCGTCCGCCCGGCCCAGGCCGAGCCGGGCGAGCACCTCACGGTCCTCGCCGTGCGCGAGCACCACGGGGATCCGCATCGACCGCGCGAGACGGAGGTTGGGGGCGGCGGGCTCCCGCTCCACCCCGATGACGGGCACCCCCACCTGACGCAGCGTCTGGCACAGCCGCAGCCCCACCTGCCCGAGCCCCACGACGATGACATGACCCGCGCGCGGCAGCACCCGCCGCCCCAGCACACCGACCAGCCGGGCGCCGAGCAGCCGGTCCACGATGCCCGCGGTGAGCAGGGCGGTGAAACCGACCGTCACCAGCATGGCCACACCGGACATCACCTCGTATCCCGGGTGGCCGTCGTGCGGGGCGGCGGGCCCGACCCCGGCGACCACCCGCGCGGCCTCCAGGAAGGCGGTGCTCGCGGGCTTGTGGAAGGCGCTCACCAGCCACAGCCAGTCCAGCGCCAGCACCGCGGCGATGCCGAGCAGCCCGATGAGCAGCAGCCGGGCGTCCGCGTCATGGGGCTGCAACTGGCCGCGCAGCCGCCCGAACACGGCACGCCGCCGGGCCGCCGGACTGCGCCGCCAGGCCGTCTCCACCAGACCGCCGTCCGTCCGGCGGACCGCCACCGGGCCCTGCCCGTCGTCCCATACGGCCAGCACACCGCGTTCCACACACGGCCCGGCCAGCGACGGCGCCAGCAGATCGGCGGGGGAGACCGTCACACAGCGCAGCAGCAGCGATTGGAGCTGCCGTGCCACGGTGCGGTCGAAGACCGTGGCGACGATCCGGACCGTGTCGCAGACATGCCGTACCGCCAGGGCGTAGCGCAGGGCGGACAGGTCGTCGCCGACGAGTACCGCGACCCCGGCGGGCCGTGCGGCGAGCGCGCGCCGCAGATCCTGGTCGTCGGGGGCGGCGAGGTGCTGGACGGGGCGGCCGTTCTCCGTGACGGCCGCGCAGACCCGCCGCGCCAGCGTCGTCGCGCCGATGACCACGATCCGGTCGCTCCGGCTCCCCGGGCCCGCACCCGTCCCCGCCCCGTTGTACGTGTCCATGGCGCTGGCTCCTCGGGCTCCCTCGGTCGGCTCGGTCAGCTCGGTCGGCTCGGACACTCACGCTAGGCCGGGGCCGGGGCCCGTCATGCTGTGCGGCAGGCCAACGTGCGGGCCGCCGCGTTGTGCGCGCGTACGTTGCCCCGGCCCGGCCGGGACACCGGACGGGAGCGCACGGAACCCGGGAGTCCGGGGCTTCCGGCGAACGCATTGGCCGCTCGCACAGTTCTTGGCGGGGATATTGGCGAACCTCACAGGTACGCCGCCTCGCCCTCCTGCCTACGCTTGCGCACATTCATCCCGAGTCGCTGCGATTCATCTCCCACAAGGAGACGGAGCGACGCGCGGAACGCACGGGTCAGCGCCGTGTCCTCCGCGTAGGTGCCGGCGATCACAGCCGAAGACCGAGCCGCTGCCCGTAGACCGAGCCGCTTCATGTCCCCGGGCCTCGGGCCTCGAGCCCCTGGCCCGGTGGGGCCGCGACTGGCCGACACCCCCTGCGCACCGACCTCCCCTCATGCGCACCGCTGATGACGCGATCCCGGCAGCCGGGTCCGCCGAAACCCTCACCCACCATGCAATGGATGTCGAGATGACTACACGTCCCCCTGCTTCCGTGTCTTCTCCCTCCGCGCCGTCGGGCTCCTCCGGCCCACCGGGCGGCGCTCCCCACGACTCGGGGCTCCAGAGCGGACTCAAGAACCGCCATCTGTCCATGATCGCCATCGGCGGAGTCATCGGCGCGGGCCTCTTCGTCGGCTCGGCGTCCGGTATCGCCAAGGTCGGCCCCGGCATCCTGCTCTCCTACGCCCTGGTCGGCGTGCTGGTCGTGTTCGTGATGCGGATGCTCGGCGAGATGGCGGCGGCCAACCCCACCTCGGGTTCCTTCTCCGCCTATGCGGACCGGGCGCTCGGCCGCTGGGCGGGCTTCTCCATCGGCTGGCTGTACTGGTTCTTCTGGGTCGTGGTGCTGGCCGTCGAGGCGACCGCGGGCGCGGTGATCCTCGAGAGCTGGGTACCGGCCGTTCCGCAGTGGGCCTGGGCACTGATCGTGATGACCGTGCTCACCGCCACCAACCTGGCCTCGGTCGGCTCCTTCGGTGAGTTCGAGTTCTGGTTCGCGGGCATCAAGATCGTGGCCATCGCCGCCTTCATCGTCCTGGGCGCGCTGGCGATCGCCGGTGTGCTGCCCGGATCCGAGGGCGCCGCGAGCGGCTTCGGCAACCTCACCGAACACGGCGGCTTCTTGCCGAACGGCCCGGGCGCGATCCTCAACGGTGTGCTGCTGGTCGTCTTCTCCTTCATGGGCAGCGAGATCGTCACCCTGGCCGCCGGGGAGTCCAAGGACCCCCGGCGCGCGGTCACCAAGGCCACCAACAGCGTGATCTGGCGGGTGGCCGTCTTCTACCTCGGCTCGATCCTGGTCGTGGTGTCCGTCCTGCCGTGGGACTCCAAGGCGATCGCCGACAAGGGGAGCTACGTCGCCGCCCTGGACGTGATGGGCATTCCGCACGCCGGACAGGTCATGAACGTCATCGTGCTGACCGCCGTGCTCTCCTGCCTCAACTCCGGCCTCTACACCGCCTCCCGGATGGCCTTCTCGCTCGGCCAGCGCTCCGACGCCCCGGCCTCCTTCGCCCGGACCAGCGTCCGCGGCGTCCCGCAGACCGCCATCCTCGCCTCCGTCGTCTTCGGATTCGTCGCCGTCGGCTTCAACTACCTGTGGCCGGACACCGTCTTCCAGTTCCTGCTGAACTCCTCCGGTGCCGTCGCGCTGTTCGTGTGGCTGGTCATCTGTTTCTCCCAGCTGAGGATGCGGGGGATCATCCTGCGCGAGGAGCCCGAGAAGCTCTCGGTGCGAATGTGGTTGTTCCCCTACCTCACATGGGTGACGATCGGGATGATCTCGTTTGTGCTCGTCTACATGCTCACCGACGACAGTGAGGGCGGAGGAAGGATTCAGGTGCTGCTGTCCGTACTGGTCGCCGCCCTGGTGGTCGCCATCGCCCTGATCCGCGATCGCCTCCGCCCCGCCACCGCCCGCGCCGCGGTGCACACCGTTACCGAGGAGGACACCGCCAGGGCCCGGTAGCCGAGCGCGGCGGCCGGGTGAACGCCAGGGTCGGCGGTGTGCGAGGCACACCGCCGGCCCTCCCCCACCACTGGAAGGTCGCCGACCGAGATGCCCGTCTTCAGACGCCGCAAGGGCAGCCGCCCCCGTCTGGTTCCTGAACTCGACGACGTCCCCCTCGGCCGCGTCCGGCAGCGCCTCGGAACGAGCTGGGCCCGCGGCGAACTCGACACCACGGTGATCGCCCAGGTGGCCCGGGTCGTCGAGGACGCCGGGGAGGACTGGGACCGCAAGGCGCACCGGCTCGGTGTGCTCGCCGGGTCCGCCGGGCGGGCCCTGCCGGGGATCTGGCGGCGTCACCAGCCGAACGACCAGAACGCCTTACTGCTGCACGCGTGGTCGGAGCTGGTCCAGGCGGGCAGGCAGGGCTCATCGCTCGACCTCGGCGAGGCCCGCGCCACCTGCCTCCAGGCCGCCGACCTGCTCCCCGCCGACCCCACCCCCTGGGTCGTGTACCTGGCCGCCCTGCGCCATGAGCGACGGCCCTACCAGGAACTGTCCGCGGTCTGGCGGGAGATCAAGGCCCGCGATCCCTGGAACCGCGAGGCGCACCTCCAGGCCCTGGGCTATCTCTCCCCGGACGAATGCGGTTCCACGGTGCAGGTCGTCGATCTGCTCGACTCGATCCGCTACGGCATGCCCGCCGACGCCCCCGCCGCCGGACTGGAGATGACCTCCATCGTCCGCGGCCACCAGCGCGCCGTGGCCACCGGCGGCCTGGCGGCGATCAGCGCCGGGGACCACTGGCGCCGCCCCGAGGTGACCTCGGTCCTCGACCGCACGGCCCAGGACTGGCCCCGCTCCGGCTTCTTCAGCCATGCGACGGCCCTGGCCGATCTCAACGTCCTGGCGTTCGCCCTGGTCAAGTCCGGCCGCACGACAGAGGCCGCGACCGCCCTGCGCGCCACCACGGGCGTGGCGACCCCCTGGCCCTGGAACGCGGAGGGCGATCCGCTGGAGCGCTTCACCCAGCAGTACGAGCGACTGGCGGCCACGGATCCGTAACGCGGGAGAGGGCCCTGGGGTGCGGTAATCCCCCGGGGCCTGCGGACCGTTGGGGGCGGGAGCCACAACGCACCGGCCGTCGCGCACCGCGAGAGCTAGGATCCGGGCCATGGCCCTGACCCTGAACGACGTCGAGCGGTTCGAGGCTTCCAGGCCCCGCCTGGAGGCCATCGCCTACCGCCTCCTCGGCTCCGCGAGCGAGGCCGAGGACGCCGTGCAGGAGACCTACCTGCGCTGGCAGGCCGCCGATGTCGGCCGCGTCGAGGTCCCCGAGGCCTGGCTGACGAAGGTGCTCACCAACGTGTGCCTCAACCAGCTGACTTCGGCCCGTGTGCGGCGCGAGACCTATGTGGGCCAGTGGCTTCCCGAGCCGCTGCTCGCCGGGGATCCGATGCTCGGCCCGGCCGACACCGCCGAACAGCGCGAATCGGTCTCGTACGCGGTCCTCGCCCTGCTGGAGCGGCTGTCCCCCAACGAGCGCGCGGTGTACGTGCTGCGGGAGGCATTCGACTACGCGCACCGGGAGATCGCCGGGATCCTCGGCATCACCGAGGCCGCCAGTCAGCAGATCTTCCACCGCGCCAAGAAGCACGTCGCGGATGGCAAGGCCCGCAGCGAGATCGACGAGGCCGCCGCCCGGCGGATCGTGGACGAGTTCCTGGCCGCCGCCACCAGCGGCCGGACCGAACCGCTCGTCCGGCTGCTCACCCAGGACGCCGTCGCGATCGGCGACGGCGGCGGGAAGGTCCCGGCCCGCACCAAGGCGTTCGAGGGGGCCCTCGCGGTCGCGAAGTTCATGCGGGGCCTGTTCAAGCCCAGCAAGGCCAAGCGCGCCCTGGTCGGCGGCTCACCCGAGGTCTACGCCACGACCGCCAACGGCGGCCCCGCCCTGGTGGCGGTGATCGACGGCCGGGTCATCGGCGTCATATGCCTGGAGATCACCGCCGACGGCATCGCCGCGTTCCGCAACCAGGCCAACCCCGACAAGCTCGAACGCGCGACGGAGCGGTGGGCCGCCGCCGACCACGGCGAACCCCTGCTCATCGCCTTCTGACCGTTCCGACCCCCGATGTGAGGTGCTTCACATCGCGCTTCTGTCAGGAAATGGCGGGCCGCCCGGTTCAAGGGGCGGACCCGCCGAACTCGCCCACGACAGGAGCCAGGAAATGCAGCACCGCATCGTCGTCCTCGGAGCCGGATACACCGGAGCCACCGCGGCCGGGCGCCTCGCCAAGCGGCTGCACCGCCAAGACGTCGCCATCACCCTCGTCAACGCCGAGCCCGACTTCGTCGAGCGCGTCCGGCTGCACCAGCTCGCGGCCGGCCAGGACCTCGAACCCCGGCCCCTGAGCGAGATGTTCGCGGGAACCGGTGTCGAACTGCGGCTCACCGCGGTCACCGCTGTCGACGCCGACCGCAGGACCGTCACGGTCGCCGACGCGAACGACGCCGGGGAACTGGTCTACGACACCCTCGTGTACGCCCTCGGCAGCGGCTGGAACGACCAGGGTGTCCCCGGCACCGCCGAGCACGCCCACGACATCGCCGGCCGCCCCGGAGCACTCCGGCTGCGCGAGCGCCTGGCCCGCCTGGACACCGGCGCGCCCGTGGTCGTGGTCGGCGGCGGTCTCACCGGTCTCGAGGCCGCGACCGAGATCGCCGAGTCCTGCCCCGACCTCGACGTCGCCCTCGCCGCCCGCGGCGGCCTCGGCGACTGGCTCTCCCCCAAGGGCCGCCGCCACCTGCGCAAGGTCTTCGACAACCTCGGCATCACCGCACACGAGCACACCGCGGTCACCGCCGTCGAGGCCGACCACGTCACCACGGCCGACGGCACCTCCCTCCCGGCCGCGGTCACCGTGTGGACCACGGGCTTCGCCGTCCACCCGATCGCGAAGGCCACGACCCTGGAGACCACCGACACCGGCCAGATCGTCGTCGACGGCACCATGCGCTCGGTCTCGCACCCGGACGTGTACGCCATCGGCGACGCGGCCATGGCCATGGGGCCCGGGGGCAAGCCGCTGCGCATGTCGTGCGCCACGGGTGTCCCCATGGCCTGGCAGGCCGCCGACACGATCGCCGCGCGCCTGACCGGAGGCAAGCTCCCGAACGTGCCGCTCCGCTACTTCAACCAGTGCATCTCGCTGGGCCGCAAGGAAGGGCTGATCCAGTACGTCACCGCGGACGACCGCGCCCGCGGGGCGGCCCTGACCGGACGTCTCGCCGCCGTCTACAAGGAACTGATCTGCAAGGGCGCGGCCTGGGGCGTGGCCAACCCCACGATCGGCCTCCCCACCCGACGCCGCCGCGTCGTGCACCAGCCGACCCGGGCGGCGGCCCCGGCGGCCAAGACCCCGGCCTGACGCTCGCTGCTCCGGAGGCGACGGGGGCGACGGGGGCGGAAGGTGACGAAGGGCCCGACCGCTCAGCGGCCGGGCCCTTCGCTCGCCCTGCTGGGTGGTGCACCGATCGCATTCCAACTCTGGTGGTGGGGTGATGGGTCGAGGCTCTGGGCGTTCACCTGTGTTCACCGAAGGTCGGTCACCGACGTGGGCACGGTCCAGGGTCTCGTCTGAACGCTTTCTCCTCGTGCGTCGCCCTGCGGACAGGTATTTCGCTCCCTCTTGTCGTGCCTTCCCCTACGGGCGTGTCCCGGTCTCCCATGGTGGTTTGGGATCGAGTCCTTGCATCCCCTCGCCGATATCGTGCCGGTGCAGCTTCTGCTGAAGACGGCGGTTGACCGTGCGAGTTGCAGTGAGTATGGCACCTTGGGTAAGTCCCAGCAGCCCACAACGGGGCTCTGGTTCCCCAACCCATTCGTGGAGAGCATCAGCAGCGAGCGCAGGAGAAGTTGGTCCGGAGAAGGGCGGCCATCTCCTCTGCGGCCTGCGCCCGCCCCAGTGGCTGAATTGCAGAGTGGCGAGCTTGGAGCCATGTCTCGGGCGTCAGCAGCGAATGGGGCTGGCGGTATCTATGGCCCCCGCGAACCCGACATCGTGGTGCGGGATATCGCGGAGGCCATCGGCGCTCCATGGGAGCTGGTAGCCTTTACCAGATCTCAATCCGCGTCATATGTCCATTGTTATCGATGTTGCGACGTACCTGATTCTTGCCCATGGTGGTCTCGATGCCGTCCGACGTGAATTTGACATTGTTCTTCCCTGAATACACGCGGTTCACGTCGTAGATGTTGACGTCCAGAGAGCCCGCGTTGGCGAAGCACACGTCGGGGTCGCCTGAGTGCAGCTTCGTAATCCAGACGAAGCCGTTGTCGGTGCAGTCCACACGGCCGATTGCCGATGCCGAGCTCATGGGGATGACCGCGGACAGAGCTACCGCGGCGGCGGCAGTGGCCACAACTCGCTTGAGCAGGTGCTTCATTGAGCGCCCTCCTATGTATCTGGTCAATTGGGCGTTCCGAGGCTAGCTGTGTATTTCCGTTCCCATGGCTCAGCACGTGCTGATTGCGGGAGGTTCTTGGGAAACTCCTAGGAACGGATATTGGGCTCTGCCTGGCCGTGTATGGTCCGCGGAGTGGGGAGGCAGGCTCGGTGGTGCCCATCGGGAGCCAACCATCCGCATCGCCGACGCCGGAGCCGCGGTACTCAACGAGATGGAGGCTTTCCACCGCCGCTTCAACGTCTTCCCCCGGGAAGCCGCCTACGTCCGTTCCTCAATTCCGGATACCGGCGCGGCGCCAAGTCCCGCGCTGCTTAGGCCACGGCTCCGACCAGAAAGCAGGCTGATTCGACTCGTTCTGCGCTGTAGCCATGGCTGGCCTCTCCGCCCGCCTCGGCTCGCCCCGAAAGGCTGCGGGATGGACGGCCGGTGGAGTTCGCCGTCTCCTGCCTGCCGCTCGACCTTGCCAAGAACAGGCCCATCGCCGACCCCAACGCCCAGCCCCAGCGGCATCCACCCCTGGCTGGAGAAGACGGTGCACCGCCCGGACCACGTCGAGCAGGAGGTCCGGAGGCTCTCTCCGCAGGTAGTACGTGCCCTCCAACTCGCCGTCGGCGTGCCGGTGATCCGCCTCGTCCGGACCGCCTACGACACCGAAAGGCGCGCGGTCGAAGTCTGCGACACCGTGATGGCCGCTGACGCGTACGTCCTCGCCTGTGAGCTGCCCGCCGACTGAGCGGTGAATGGGGCGTGAGAGTCGTCGCATGAGGTCTCCGCGTACGGCGTCGACGATGTCTGCTCGTACTGGCCCACTGTCGTCCGCTGCTTCGGTGGCTCGGCGTCCTGGTGTCCTTCTCCTCCGCATCCCGTCAATGCGGTCGCAGCGACGACGGCCGCCAGGCCCAGCCGGACAGCACTTCCCCCGGCCGTCCCCGAGGCCGCGTACACCGTGCGGCGCTGGAGCACGGGGCCGCTATCCCTTAGTGGTGTGGCTCACACCGCATCCGCGGAGGTCATCATCCGGGATCGGTCCCGCCGGCCGACAGAGACCGGATACGACGAAGGGCCCGACCGCTGTGCGGTCGGGCCCTTCGTTCGCCCTGGCGGGCGGAGGCGGAGGATACGAGATTCGAACTCGTGAGGGGTTGCCCCCAACACGCTTTCCAAGCGTGCGCCCTAGGCCTCTAGGCGAATCCTCCGCCGAGAACAATACAAGACCGGATGCCGTGCTCGCGAACTCGTTCCCACCCCGGTCCATCCGCTAGGGTGGGGGCCAGCCCCTCACGTGGCGCTATCTCACCGAACTCCCCCAGGGCCGGAAGGCAGCAAGGGTAAGTGAGCTCTGGCGGGTGCGTGGGGGGCCCTTGCGTTGGTGGGGGCGGTGGAGGAGCGGGCGGCTTCGGTTGTCGGTGGGCACCGATATCGTCGTAAGCGTGTCGTCCCTCGCGCTGTACCGCCGCTACCGCCCCGAGACCTTCGCGGAGGTCATCGGGCAGGAGCATGTCACCGGCCCGTTGCAGCAGGCGCTGCGCAACAACCGGGTCAATCACGCGTATCTGTTCAGCGGTCCGCGGGGCTGCGGCAAGACGACCAGCGCGCGCATCCTGGCCCGCTGTCTGAACTGTGAGAAGGGGCCCACTCCGGCGCCGTGCGGGGAGTGCCAGTCGTGCCGGGATCTCGCGCGGAACGGTCCGGGGTCGATCGACGTCATCGAGATCGACGCCGCGTCCCACGGTGGTGTGGACGATGCGCGGGAGCTGCGTGAGAAGGCGTTCTTCGGTCCCGCGTCGAGTCGCTACAAGATCTACATCATCGACGAGGCCCACATGGTCACCTCGGCGGGGTTCAACGCCCTGCTGAAGGTGGTCGAGGAGCCCCCGGAGCATCTGAAGTTCATCTTCGCGACCACGGAGCCCGAGAAGGTCATCGGCACCATCCGGTCGCGTACCCATCACTACCCCTTCCGGCTCGTGCCGCCCGGGACGCTCCGCGACTACCTCGGGGAGGTCTGCGGGCGGGAGGCCATTCCGGTCGAGGACGGCGTGCTGCCGCTGGTGGTCCGGGCGGGCGCCGGGTCCGTACGGGACTCGATGTCGGTGATGGACCAGCTCCTCGCGGGCGCGGCTGACGACGGTGTGACCTACGCCATGGCCACCGCGCTGCTCGGCTATACGGACGGCTCGCTGTTGGACGCCATCGTCGACGCTTTCGCGGCGACGGACGGGGCGGCCGCCTTCGAGGTCGTCAACCGTGTGATCGAGGGGGGCAACGACCCGCGGCGCTTTGTCGCCGATCTGCTGGAGCGGCTGCGCGATCTGGTGATCCTCGCGGCCGTGCCGGACGCGGCGGAGAAGGGGCTCATCGACGCCCCGGCCGATGTGGTCGAGCGGATGCAGGCGCAGGCCTCGGTCTTCGGCGGTGCCGAGCTGAGCCGCGCGGCCGACCTGGTCAATGAGGGGCTTACGGAGATGCGTGGCGCCACCTCGCCGCGGCTCCAGCTGGAGTTGATCTGTGCGCGGGTGCTGCTGCCCGCCGCCTTCGACGACGAGCGGTCGGTCCAGTCGCGGCTGGAGCGGCTGGAGCGGGGTGCCCTGGCGGGCGGCCTCGGTGGCTTCGGCGGTGGCGCTGGGATGGCCGGTGGCGGTGGTGCGAGCGCCGCGGCTTCGCCCGCGATGGGGTACGTACCGGGGCCGGATGCTCATGTTCCGGCGGATCCGTCGTCCGGTCCGGCGGGACCGGCAGGCCCCGCCGCCGCGCGTGCGGCGATGGGCGGTCGGGGTCCCGCTCCGGACGCCCCCGTTTCCGGTGCTCCGGCTTCTGGTTCGGGGGAGCCGTCCGCACCCGCCGGAGGCGGCGGTGCCGGGGCCCGGCCCGGCGCATGGCCCGCCAACGCCCAGCAGCCCCCCGCGGCCGCGCCCACCGCGGCTCCCGAAAGCGGCGGCGGAGCGGCCCGGCCGGGAGCCTGGCCCACCGCCTCGGCGCCCGGTTCCGGCGGTGACCGGCCCGGCACGGATGCCGCGGGCGCGGGCCGTCAGCCCGGCGGCTGGCCCACGGCCGCCGCGGCCGGTGGCGCCCCGGCGGCCGGTGGCGCCCCGCCCGCACAGCCCACCAACCCCGCCCCGGCACCGGCGGCCCCCGCGCAGAACACACAGAGCGCGCAGAGCGCGCCGAACATGGCGCAGGGAGCCGTACAGGTGCGCCAGATGTGGCCGGACATCCTGGAGGCGGTCAAGAACCGCCGCCGCTTCACCTGGATCCTGCTGAGTCAGAACGCGACGGTGTCCGGATTCGACGGCACCACCCTCCAGCTCGGCTTCTCCAACGCCGGTGCGCGCGACAGCTTCGTCAGCGGCGGCAGTGAGGACGTGCTGCGGCAGGCCCTCAGCGACTCCATCGGTGTGCAGTGGCGGATCGAGTCCATCGTCGATCCTTCCGGCGGCGGCAGTGGTGGTGCCGGTGGTGCCGGGGGCGCGAGTGGCCCCGGCGGCCCGGGTGGCCCGGGCGGTTCCGGCGGCGGAGGCTCAGGTGGCTACGGCTCCGGTGGGGGCTACGGCGGTGGTTCCGGCAGCGGCTTCGGCGGATCTGGCGGTGGCGGCGCAGGTGGCTCAGGTAGCGCGGGTGGCGGTGGCGGCTTCGGCGGTGGCCAGTCCGCGGCGCCGTCGCAGCCCGCTCCCCGGCCGGCCGCCGCCCCCGCGCCCTCCGCGCCCGACCCCGCGCCGCGGCCCGGTGCCGGGGGTCCGCCCGCCGCGGCATCGGCGTACCGGGAGCCCGAGCCGCCGCCCATCTCGCCCGAGGACGACGTCCCGGCCGAGGACGATCCGGATCTGGACGACACTGCCCTGAGTGGCCATGACCTCATCGTGCGCGAGCTGGGCGCCACGGTTGTCGAAGAGATCGTGAACGAGTAGAGCCTGAGCACGTCCGGCCCCGCGTTCCCCTGCCGCACGACGCTCCCGCAGGGCTCATGGGGCCCAGGTGCCGGCCCGCGCCCAGTCTCACCGCGGCCCGCGTCCGGCCCCCCTGCCCCACCGTGCCCGCTGCCGCGGGACTCCCCCGGTCTCGCCGTGAGACCGGGGCCGGCTCCGGCGTGAGCCCATCAGGTGTGCCCGCCCCGTTGGACCCGCTGCCGGCGCGGGCCCGGTCACACGACGGCGCGCCGCCCGCGTCTGCCCGTCAGGGCTCCACCGCGGGCTACCGTGCGCCCCCGCTGTCCGCCTCGCCATGCGCCCCGCGCCCCCGCTGCCACGTCTCCTCCCCGCCCCGCCAGGGCTCACTCCACGGGCTCACTCCACCTCGCCGTCGCGTATGACCCGGACCCGTAGCCTCCTCCGTACGGCGTAGAGCGAGGTGTCCTCCGAGCACGTAGGCTCGGGCTATCGAAGGAACGACAGAACGACCGTCGACAGCCAGGAGCGAAGTCGTGATCCCCGGTGGTGGCCAGCCGAACATGCAGCAGTTGCTGCAGCAGGCTCAGAAGATGCAGCAGGATCTCGCCGCGGCCCAGGAGGAACTGGCCCGGACCCCCGTCGAGGGCTCCTCGGGCGGTGGCCTGGTGAAGGCGACGGTGACCGGGGCCGGTGAGCTCCAGGGCCTGGTCATCGATCCCAAGGCCGTGGATCCTGAGGACACGGAGACCCTCGCGGACCTCGTCGTCGCGGCCGTCCGCGACGCGAACCACGCCGCGCAGGAGCTCCAGCAGCAGAAGCTCGGCCCGCTGGCCCAGGGGCTGGGCGGCATGCCGGGCCTCCCCTTCTGAGGCTGCGGGAACCTCTTCTCCGGAGGCGCACGGTGTCTCCGGGGCGGACGGCGTCTTCGGGGGTGGCGACTCGGGGCGGCTCGGGGTGCCTTCGGGGCCTGACGGCTCCGGTCGGGCAGCGAAACCGAATATTCATGTGAAGTACAGCCACCGCGCGTCGGCGCGAGATTGGATGAAGGCGTGTACGAGGGCGTGGTCCAGGACCTCATCGACGAGTTGGGCAGGCTGCCCGGCGTCGGTCCCAAGAGCGCGCAGCGGATCGCCTTCCACATCCTTCAGTCCGAGCCGACCGACGTCCGCCGCCTCGCTCATGCGCTGACCGAGGTCAAGGAAAAGGTGCGGTTCTGCGCGGTGTGCGGGAACGTCGCCGAGGCCGAGCAGTGCCGGGTCTGCCAGGACCCGCGCCGCGACCCGGCGGTCATCTGCGTGGTCGAGGAGCCGAAGGATGTGGTGGCGATCGAGCGGACCCGCGAGTTCCGCGGTCGTTACCACGTACTCGGCGGAGCGATCAGCCCGATCGAGGGCGTGGGCCCGGACGATCTGCGGATCAGGGAGCTGCTGGCCCGGCTCGCGGACGGGACGGTCACCGAACTCATCCTGGCCACCGATCCGAACCTGGAGGGCGAAGCCACCGCCACGTACCTCGCGCGCATGGTCAAACCCATGGGTTTGAAGGTCACACGTCTGGCCAGTGGTCTCCCAGTCGGGGGAGACCTGGAGTACGCCGACGAGGTCACGCTGGGTCGTGCCTTCGAAGGGAGAAGACTTCTCGATGTCTGACGCAACGCTGCACGACGCCCACCCGGATCCGGACGACTTCGCGGTCCAGATCGCCGACCAGATCGAGAGTTTCATCGTCGCGGTCACCGAAGTCGCCAAGGGCGACGAACCGGACAGCGCTGTGCCGTTCCTGCTGCTCGAACTGTCCCAGCTGCTGCTGGCGGGCGGGCGGCTCGGGGCGCACGAGGACTTCGTCCCGGACGAGCGGTACGAGCCGGACGTCGGCCCGGAGCCGGACGTCGACGAGCTGCGGGAGCGGTTCGCCCAGCTGCTGGAGCCGGTCGACGTCTACTCGGAGGTCTTCGACCCGTACGTTCCGCGCGCCGAGCCCGTCGCCAGCCGGATCTCCGACGACCTGGCCGGGATCATCACCGATCTGCGGCACGGAATGGCCCACTACCGCGAGGGGCGGATCAGCGAGGCGCTGTGGTGGTGGCAGTTCTCGTACCTGTCCAACTGGGGAACGATGGCCTCCGCCGCGCTGCGCGCCCTCCAGTCGCTGGTTGCGCACGTCCGGCTGGACAGCCCGCTCGACGAGCTGGACGGGCTGGACACCGACAGCGGCGCCGCGGGCGGTGACGAGGAGCTCGCCGAGGAGGCCGGGCGGGTCATGGCGGCCGAGATCGCGGGGCCGCTCGGGATCCGCTCCGTCCAGCGCTGAGGCGGCCGGGAACACGGGGTCGGGGGCGGTCCGGGGGGTGGTCCGGGGCGGTGCTCAAGCCCGTGCCCAGGACCGTTCCACCGACTGTCCACCGACTGTCCACCGGCTGTCCCGCCCTGTGAGCTGAATTACGTTTCTGTATGCATCGCCTGGAAGCGGGCAGGGTTGGTCGCTGAGCGAGTGGTGTGGGATGCGGGGAGAGACGCCGGTACCTGGACGTTGTACCGCCTGATCCTCCTGGTCCCCCTGGTCCAGCTGATCACTGAGTGAGTCGTGTGTCTCGCTATGTGACATTGGACCGGCAAATTCCGGCCGCTCGTTAGACTGAGCCGACCGCATTATTGAGAGCTGCGAGGAGCGCACGTGGGCCTTGTCGTGCAGAAGTACGGAGGCTCCTCCGTTGCCGATGCCGAGGGCATCAAGCGGGTCGCCAAGCGAATCGTGGAAGCCAAGAAGAACGGCCACCAGGTCGTTGTTGTGGTTTCCGCCATGGGCGACACGACGGACGAGCTGATCGATCTCGCCGAGCAGGTATCCCCGATCCCCACCGGCCGCGAGTTCGACATGCTGCTGACCGCGGGAGAGCGGATCTCCATGGCCTTGCTGGCGATGGCGATCAAAAACCTGGGGCACGAGGCGCTGTCGTTCACCGGCAGCCAGGCGGGAGTCATCACCGACGCGGTCCACAACAAAGCGCGGATCATCGACGTCACGCCCGGCCGCATCCGCGATGCGCTCGAGCAGGGCGCCGTCGCGATCGTCGCGGGCTTCCAGGGCGTGTCCCAGGAGAGCAAGGACATCACTACCCTCGGCCGGGGCGGCTCGGACACCACCGCGGTGGCACTGGCAGCGGCCCTGGACGCCGAGGTGTGCGAGATCTACACCGACGTGGACGGCGTGTTCACCGCCGATCCGCGTGTGGTGAAGAAGGCTCGCAAGATCAACGAGATTCCGTACGAGGACATGCTGGAGCTCGCCGCGAGCGGCTCCAAGGTGTTGCATCTGCGCTGCGTCGAGTACGCGCGCCGCTATGACATCCCCATCCACGTACGGTCGTCTTTCTCCGGTCATGTCGGCACCTGGGTGCGCAATCGGCCGGAGGCGGGAGAAGGAGAGCAAGGCATGGAGCAGGCGATCATCTCCGGGGTCGCGCACGACACGTCCGAGGCCAAGGTCACGGTCGTCGGGGTGCCGGACAAGCCGGGTGAGGCCGCGGCCATCTTCCGCACCATCTCCGACGCCGAGATCAACATCGACATGGTGGTGCAGAACGTCTCCGCCGCGTCGACCGGTCTGACCGACATCTCCTTCACGCTGCCCAAGACGGACGGCCACAAGGCGATGGAGGCGCTGACCAAGGCGAAGGCGTTGATCGGCTTCGACTCGCTGCGCTACGACGACCAGGTCGCCAAGATCTCGCTGGTCGGTGCCGGTATGCGCACCAACCCGGGTGTGACCGCGACCTTCTTCGAGGCGCTGTCGAACGCCGGGGTCAACATCGAGCTGATCTCGACCTCCGAGATCCGCATCTCGGTCGTCACCCGCGCCGACGATGTGAAGGACGCGGTCGTCGCCGTGCACAGCGCGTTCGGCCTGGACAGTGACAGCGTCGAGGCCGTCGTGTACGGAGGGACCGGCCGATGACACGCGCCGGCGGTGCCGCCGGTGGCCGGAAGCCGACACTCGCTGTGGTCGGCGCGACCGGCGCCGTCGGCACCGTCATGCTCTCGATCCTCTCCGAACGCGCCGACATCTGGGGCGAGATCCGGCTGATCGCCTCGGCGCGCTCGGCCGGCCGGAAGCTGACCGTCCGGGGAGAGCAGGTCGAGGTCGTCGCGCTGAGCGAGGAGGCGTTCGAGGGCGTCGACGTCGCGATGTTCGACGTGCCGGACGAGGTCTCGGCGCAGTGGGCGCCGATCGCGGTCGGCAAGGGCGCGGTCGCCGTCGACAACTCCGGCGCGTTCCGGATGGATCCGGACGTCCCCCTGGTCGTCCCGGAGGTGAACGCGCACGCGGCCCGGGTCCGCCCGCGCGGCATCATCTCCAACCCCAACTGCACCACCCTGTCGATGATCGTCGCGCTGGGCGCGCTGCACGCCGAGTTCGGGCTGAGCGAGCTGATCGTCTCCTCGTACCAGGCGGTGTCCGGCGCGGGCAAGGAAGGCGTCGACACCCTGCGCGAGCAGATGGCGCTGGTCGCCGGTACGGACCTGGGTACGCATCCCGGGGACGTACGGCGGGCGGTCGGCGACACCGGGCCGTTCCCCGCGCCGATGGCGCTCAACGTGGTGCCGTTCGCGGGCTCGCTCAAGGAGGACGGCTGGTCCTCCGAGGAGCTGAAGGTGCGCAACGAGTCCCGCAAGATCCTCGGTCTGCCGGAGCTGCGGGTCACCGCGACCTGTGTGCGCGTTCCTGTCATCACCACGCATTCGCTCGCCGTGCACGCGCGGTTCGAGAACGAGGTGACGGTGGCGGCGGCGCACGAGATCCTGGCGGCCGCACCGGGCGTGGTGCTGTGCGACAACCCGGCGGAGGGGGAATTCCCCACCCCGGCCGATGTGGTGGGCACCGACCCGACATGGGTGGGCCGGGTACGGCGTTCGCTGGACGACCCGAAGGCGCTGGAGCTGTTCGTCTGCGGCGACAACCTGCGGAAGGGCGCCGCACTCAACACCGCGCAGATCGCCGAGGTCGTGGCGGCGGAGCTGACCGGGGTCTAGCGGCTCCCGGGGTCCAGCGGCTCCCGGGATCCACCGGTGCCGCCGCGCACTGTTGCGGAGCGACGGCGTAAAGTGACGTTTCCGCAGCGCACCTCTGTCGGCAGCTTCGGC
This sequence comes from Streptomyces coffeae, assembly GCF_016741875.1. GTDB lineage: Bacteria > Actinomycetota > Actinomycetes > Streptomycetales > Streptomycetaceae > Streptomyces > Streptomyces coffeae. The sequence goes on from NZ_JAERRF010000001.1 coordinate 20,563, forward strand.
AGGATGTGAATATCCTGTGCGCATGTGACGGGCCGGGCTCCGACGACCTGGGCCGATGACATGGCAGGCGAATTCGTTCCCCGCACGCAGCAACCCGCTGCGTGCGGGGAGCGTCTTTCCAGCCGCCCTTTGGCGGGGCGCTGTGGAAACTGGGTCATAGGGGAAGAGTTGGTGCGCATGGGGGCATTCGATGCGTCGTCAAAAGCGGTGCCTCGCGCGTACAACCCTGACGGGGGGCAGCGTGTCCAACAGGCGTGGCAGAGGTATTCGGCATCGCAACGGTTCCTGGGCGCGGCGGCGCGGCGGTACAACCCCCGCGGCGGCGTGCTCCAGGCGGCATGCCGGTGATCGCGCCATGGCCGACTGCCCGCCCCGCGCACATCACCACAGGGCGCGAGGACACTGACGACGCGATGGCAGCGGGCACCACAGTCGATCACCTCACCGAGACCTATCGCGCCCACTACCGGTCGCTGCTCGGTCTCGCCGCGCTCCTGCTCGATGACACCGCGTCCTGCGAGGACGTCGTGCAGGAGGCGTTCATCCGTGTTCACTCGGCGCGCAAGAGAGTCCGGGACCCCGAGAAGACCCTCGCCTATCTGCGGCAGACGGTCGTCAATCTCTCCCGCTCCGCGCTGCGCCGCCGCATCCTCGGGCTCAAGCTGCTTTCGAAGCCGATGCCCGATATGGCCAGTGCCGAGGAAGGGGCGTACGAACAGCTTGAGCGCGACCAACTGATCAAGGCGATGAGGGGACTTCAGCGCCGCCAGCGCGAGGTCCTTGTGCTGCGCTACTTCGCCGATATGACCGAGGCCCAGGTGGCTGAGACGCTGGGCATATCGCTCGGCTCGGTCAAGGCGTACGGTTCGCGTGGCATCGCGGCGCTTCGCGTCGCCATGGAGGCTCCGGCATGAACGACAGCACACAGAAGCCGGGCCCGGGAAACCCCGACCGGCGGGACGGCCACGGGCCCGAGCCCGAACCCGAGAGCGGCCGCGACCGTGACCTGGACGCCGTCGCGCCCGAGGGCGCGGACGGCGCGGCTGGTACGGACGACGGCCCGGACAGTGCGCCGGGTACGGGGTCCGGTGGTACGGGGTCCGGTGGTACGGAGTCCGGTGGTACGGGTTCCGGTGGTACGGAGTCCGAGGGCGCGCGCTCCGAGGGTGCTGAGCTCGGCGGAACGGGGCCGGAGGGCGAACGGTCCGACGGTGCTGAGCTCGGCGGAACGGACTCCGGTGGCGTGGGCGAAGAGGCGCTGCGGCTGCTGATGCACCGCGCGGTCGACGATCTCGCACCCTCGCCCCACTCCCTGGAGCAGCTGCGGCGCGCGGTGCCCGTTCGCCGCACCCGGCGCCGTCAGGCCCTCGTGGGGGCCGTGGCGGCCGTGGTGCTCGGCGGTGCCGCGCTTCCGGCGCTGGTCCATGTCGCGACCACCGGCGGCGGTGGCGCGAACGACCGTCCGGCCAACGCGGGCAGCAGCCACCGCACCCCGGGGACCGCCGGGGGCCAGCGCGGCGGCGGCAGCGGCGGCCAGGGCACCGACCGGCCCTCCGACCGCGTCGAGACGGACAAGCACGACCGGCGCCACGGCGGCAAGAAGGACAAGCCGACCGAGGAGGACCCCAAGGGCGACTCGGGCGGTACCGCGCCCGACCCCTCGGGCACGCTGAACGCCACGTCGCCCACCTGTACCCGCACCCAGCTCAGCAGCGGTGCGGGGTCGGCCGGGAGCGCGGACGCCGAGGGCCGGGTCTACGGCTCGTTCCGGGTCTCGAACGTCTCGGACCGTGCGTGCACGGTGGAGGGCAGCGGTGCCGTCAACGCGAGCGCGCAGGGCGGCGCGGACACCTCGCGCATCTTCGTGGTGGACCACACGGCGGGCGACGCGGCCACGGATCTGCCCGACCCCGCCACCCAGCCGGGCACGCTGATCCTTCAGCCGGGCCAGGCGTACGAGGTGCGGTTCGCGTGGATCCCGGCGTCGGGCGGAGGGACGAGCGGCTGCTCCACCAACGGCGGCACCCCGAGCCCCGACCCGACCCCGCCCCCGGACGGTTCGTCCCCGGACGACCCCGGCGCGGGCGAATCGGGCGGCACCCCGGGCGGTGAGGAGCCACCGGCCGCGAGCGTCCTGGTCAGCCATACGCCGGAGGCGGGCGACCCGGCGGCCGGATCCGTGACCGTCAGCGGGGCCTGCGCGGGGACGGTCTACCGCACCGGACTGCTGGCCGCCTCCTAGCGGGCGGTCCGTCGGCCGCCGTGGCCGCCTCCCGGCAGCGTCGGAACGGCCCGCCCGGCCGTTCCGGCACTCCTCCGGCACAGGGGGCGACGCCGGAGGTGGACCCGGGGGCCCGTACCGTGGTGGTGTGTATCGGTTTCTGCTGACGCCCCGCTGGTGGGTGATCAACGTCTTCACCGTGCTGGCGATCCCGTTCTGCCTGTTCATGGGCAGCTGGCAGCTCAGCCGGTTCGAGGCGCGCGTCGACACGCACAAGCAGCAGGAGGACCGGGCATCCGGTGCCCGGCGCGCCGCGGCCCGGCCGCTGAGCGAGCTGCTGCCGGTCAGCGAGAAGACCGCGGGGCGGCGGGCGACCGCCACCGGCCGATACGACACCGAGCACCAACTCCTCGTGCCCGACCGGCGGCTGGACGACCGCGACGGCTTCTATGTGCTGACCCTGCTGCGCACCGACGGAGGCAAGGCGCTGCCCGTGGTCCGCGGCTGGCTTCCCGGAAACGCCGACAGCAAGGCCGCCACCGCGAAGGTGCCCGCACCACCGACCGGTGAGGTGACGGTCACCGGGGCCCTTCAGGCGACCGAGCACCAGGGCAGCGGCGGGGTGGGCTCCGGCGGTCTTCCGACGGGGCAGCTGGGCATGATCAGCGCGGCCTCTCTGGTCAATCTGGTGCCGTACGAGGTGTACGACGCGTGGATCACCTCCTCCGAGGCGACCGGGGCCCTGAAGCCGGTGCCCCCCGTGGTGGCCGCGGGCACCGGGCTTGACCTCAAGGCGTTCCAGAACCTCGGTTACACCGGTGAGTGGTTCGTCTTCGCGGGGTTCGTGGTCTTCATGTGGTTCCGGCTGTTCCGGCGCGAGGTCGAGACGGCGCGCGACCTCGCGCTCGGCCTCATCCCGTCGGAGGACCCGGCACCACAGACTCCGGGGCAACGGGCTCCGGCACCACAGGCTCCGGCACAGCAGCCGGAGCGGACTGCGGAGGACCGGCCGGAGCAGACGCCGGCGGAGAACCCGGCAGGCTAGAGCCCGCGGGAGAACCCGGCCAGGGCGCCAGATGGCGCTGGACGAACTCGATCTCCAGCCGCAACTGCTTGATCCGCTCCTCGACGACCAGCGAGCCATGTCCCGCGTCATAGCGGTACACCTCGTGCGGGGCATCGCGCCGCTTGAGCCGCTCCACATAGTTGTCGATCTGCCGTATCGGGCAGCGTGGGTCGTTCACCCCCGCGGAGATGTAGACCGGGGCCCGCACCTCGTCGACGTATGTCAGCGGGGAGGACGCCGTGAAGCGCTCCGGCACCTCCTCCGGGGTGCCCCCGAGCAGGGTGCGGTCCATCGCCTTCAGGGCCTCCATCTCGTCGTGGTAGGCCGTGACGTAGTCGGCGACCGGGACCGCTGCCAGCCCCAGCGCCCATGCTTCGGGCTGGGTGCCCAGCCCGAGCAGGGTCAGATAGCCGCCCCAGGAGCCGCCCGCCAGCACCAGCCGCTCGGGGTCGGCCAGCCCGGAGGCCACCGCCCACTCCCGGACCGCCGCGATGTCCTCCAGCTCGATCAGCCCGACCCGGTGCTTGAGGGCGTCCGTCCACGCCCGCCCGTAACCCGTCGAACCGCGGTAGTTGACCCGGACCACGGCGAAGCCGTGGTCCGCCCAGGCCGCCGGACCGGCCGCGAACGCGTCGCTGTCGTGCCAGGTGGGCCCGCCGTGGATATCGAAGACGGTGGGGAAGGGGCCCTTGCCCTCGGGCTTCTGCACCAGCGCGTGCACCGGGCCGCCCGGCCCTTCGACCCATGCGTCGGTGACCGCCACGGAGGCCGGGGCCTTGAACCCCGGTGGGTCGAGCACGGTCCGCCCGCTCGTCGAGCGCACCCGCGGCGGCTGCTCGGCCGATGACCACAGGAACTCCACCGTGCCGTCCGGCCGCGCCGAGGCGGCGGAGATCGTGCCCGCGGGCGTCTCGATCCGGGTCAGCTCGCCGGAGCCGAGGTCGTACCGCCACAGCTCGCTGCGCGCCTGATAGCTGTGCTCGACCAGCAGCGCCGCACCGTCCGGGAACCAGTCCGCCCCGACGTCCCCCGGCAGATCGATCGACAGCGCCGTCTCCACACCGGTCAGCGGATCCCACACCACGGGCTCCCAGCGGCCGCGCCGCTGATGCCCGACGAGCAGCCGGGTGTCGCCCTCGACCGGTGCGAAGCCCATCACGGAGAGCCCGAGCTCCTCGGTGCCGCCCTTGGTGTCGTCCAGCTCGGCAACGGCCGTGCCGTCCCGCCGCACGACCCGGATCGCCGAGTGCATCGCGTCACCGTGCTCGGTGTGCTCGATGGCGATCAGCGAGCCGTCGTGAGAGAGATCACCCACCCCGGCCGACTCCCGGTGGCGGTAGATCTCCTCCGGCTCCGCTCCCGGCCGCACCACATGGATCGTGGAGCCCTCTTCGTCGGTGGAGCGGCCGATGACCGCCGTGCCGTCCCGGCCCAGCGCGAGCCCGGCCGGATAGGAGGGCTCAAGACCGGCCGCCGCGGGCTCGTCGGCCTGCCTCTGTCCCGCCGCGCGGTCTCCGGCCGCCGCGGTGCCCGCCTCCGCCGCGCCCCGGTCCGTGCCGCCGTCGAACGGCTGCCGCAGCCACACCCCGAACTCATCGCCATCGGTGTCCGAGAACCACCAGATCCACTGTCCGTCCGGGGTCAGCACCCCATCCGTCGTCCCGTTCGGCCGGTCCGTCACCTGCCGCTGGGCACCGGTGGCCCGGTCCCACGCGTACAGCTCGTACGTCCCCGTGGCGTTCGAGACGAACAGCGAGCGGTCCGGAGCGTCCTCCGCCCAGTCGGGCAGACCCACTCGCGGCGCCCGGAAGCGCTTCTCCCAGTCCGGCATGGACTCCGTGCTCTCAGTCATGTCCCCCATTCTGCGTCGCACCGCCCCCTCGCGCTGGCGTCCCCCCGCGCCTGTGGATAACGTTCGCGACGGGGACGAACGGCCTGCGTACATGGAGGGGGACTGATGGGCGACATAAGCGCGACTGTCGAGACGTACTGGGCGACAGCCCAGGCCAGGGACTGGCGGGCGTTCGGCGCCACGCTCGCCGACGACGTCCGTTACGAGCTGCCGCAGACCCGCGAGCGGGTGGTCGGCCGGGACGGTGTGGTCCGCTTCAACGCCGAGTACATGGGTGAGTGGAGCCTTGAGGTCGAGCGCGTCGTCGCCGACAGCACCCAGGCGGTCTCCTGGGTCCGGTTCACCGTGGACGAGGAGGAGACCCAGGGCATCAGCTTCTTCACCTCCGCGCCGGACGGCCGGATCCAGACCATCACCGACTTCTGGCCCGCCCCGTACGAACCCCCGCTGGAGCGCGAGCAGATGGCCGAGCGCTTCTGACCGTCGTCCCCGTCCCTTCCCCCTCCTGCGCCCCGCCCCGTTCCCGCCCGTTCGCCGCCCCTTCTCATCGCCACCGGGGCGATTACCCCAGCACCACCGGCAGTTCGTCCACGCCGTACACGATGGACAGCTTCCGGAACGAGAGCTGCTCCGCCGGGCCCGCCAGCCGCATATGCGGGAAGCGCCGCACCAACGCGGGGTAGGCCGCCCGGAGTTCCATACGGGCCAGTTCGGCGCCTATGCAGCGGTGGATGCCGTGGCCGAAGGCCAGGTGGGACGAGGACTGCCGGTGCGGATCGACGCGCTCCATGTCCGGGCCCAGCTTCTCGTCGCGGTTGGCCCCGCTGAGCGAGCACAGCACGAGATCGCCTGTGGATATCTTCGTGCCCCCGATCTCCATGTCCTCGCGGGCGAAGCGCGGGAACGCCACCTGCACCACGGTGAGATAGCGCAGCAGCTCCTCCACGAACGGGTCGACCACCTCGTCCCGGTCGCGCATCGCGGCGAACTGGTCGGGCGCCTGGAGCAGGACGAGCGTGCCGAGGGCCAGCATGCTCGCGGTGGTCTCGAGACCGCCGGTCAGCACCCCGTCCGCCAGGCCCGCGAGCTCCTGGTCGTCGAGATCGTCCCCGTGCTCCTTCACCAGCATGCCGAGCAGTCCGTCGCCCGGTGTCTCGCGCTGCTTGCGGACGATGCCGTGCAGATACGCGAGCTGGTCGGACATCGCGCCGAAGGAGGCGTTCGCCCCGCCGAAGAGGTCGAAGCGGGCCGTGCTGTGCCGCTGGAAGTCCTCCCGGTCCTCGTACGGAACGCCCAGCAACTCGCAGATGACCAGGGCCGGGATGGGGAGCGCGAACGCCTCCACCAGATCGACCGGCCCCTCCGCCGCGGCCATCGCGTCGAGGCGCTCCTCCACGATCGCGTGGATGCGTGGGGTGAGCCTGCTGAGCCGCCGCATGGTGAATTCGGGCGTCAGCAGGCGGCGCAGTCTCGTGTGCACGGGTGGATCGCTGAAGCCGAGGCCGCCCGGATTCTGCTGCGCGGCGACCCCGATGTTCCGCTCCGCGAGATTGGTGAAATCGGAACTGAAGCCCTTCGCTTTCCCCAGCACGGCCTTGGACTCGTCATATCCGGTGACAAGCCAGGCATTTATCCCAAAGGGGAGCGGGAGCTTGCTGATGGGCTCCTTCGCCCTGGTTCGGGACAGATCGGCAACGGGGTCGAGTCCCTCACGCCTCAGAGGTGCCAGGGTGGCGTCCGGGAGAAACGACATCTTGGACAGGTCGAAGCCGTTTCTGTGAATCCTCGAAAAATACTTGCGGCCCAGCCAGGTGACGATGTTTGAGCGGAGATTCGACATGGCGCAATACTGCACTGCCTCCGCAGGGCGACCGTCCACAGGCGCCAAGCCCGCATCGGTGTGATACGCCACAAAGCCCTCGTCCGCCCTTCCACCCGTCGGTCCGGCGGCGCGGCCCTCGGCCCGGAGGGTCGCGGTGGCGGGGTCCGGCGATCCGGAGGAAAGTGGAGATACCGGGCGTGATGCCCGTGCGGTGAGGGCTGCGCGCCGCACGGCGAGCGCGGCGCGGCGAGCACGGCGGAGTGGGAAGCGGAGTGAGGTGAGCGGTCTTGCGGGAGAGATTCCGCGCTGTCCAGGGGGCGCCGTGCTGGGTCAGTCTCATGGCAGCGGATCTGGACCGCGCGCACGCCTTCTACGGTGACCTCTTCGGCTGGGGCTTCCGGCCCACCCGACAGGGCCACGGCCGCTACACCATCGCGTACACCGAGGGCGGCGTACCGACCGTCGGCATCGGGGCGTCGTCGCCGTCGGCGGGGATGACACTCCCGGTCACCTGGACCACGTACTTCGCCGCGGACAGCGCGGACGAGGTGGCCCAGCGCGCCCAGGAGCGCGGGGGCACGGTCGCGGTCGGGCCGCTGGAGTTCGGCAGCGGCCGAGTGGCCTGGGCGGCCGATCCGGAGGGCGCGGTCTTCGGCATCTGGGAGGGTGATCTCACCTCCGCCTGGTGGGGCGAGCGTCGGCCGGGCGCGCCCGTATGGCTGGAACTGCGCACCCGTGACGCGTTCGACGCTGCGCTCTTCTACGGCCAGGTCTTCGGCTGGGACGCGCAGGAGCGGGAGCGGCTCGACGTGCGGTTCGAGCACGACCGGGTGGTGCTGCACATCGACGGCAAAGCGGTGGCGGGGCTGCGCGGTGGCGCCCTGGAGGCCGCGCCCGACCCGAATGTCCGGCCCCGCTGGCATGTCTACTTCCAGGTGGTGGACGTCGATTTCGTGGCCGCCCGAACCGTGGAACTCGGGGGCAGCATGATTTCCCCGCCGGCCGACACCCCCTATGGGCGGATCGCGGCGCTCCGGGATCCGGAGGGCGGAATCTTCAGCGTGGCGGCGCTCCCGCGGACCTGACCCGGTGTCCGTCCGTGACCCGGTGTCCGTCCGGGCGGGGGCATCGCGTTCACGAGAGCACCCGGCGGCGGAAATTCCGGAGGCCGAACCCGAGAAAGGCCACACAGAACCCCACCAGCACCGGATAAACAACGTAGAGCGGCATATGCGAAGCATGGGTGAGTCCCGCCCGCATGCCCTCGGTGATATAGATCAGCGGATTGACGAGCACCAGGATCTGAAGCCAGTGGAATCCGCCGAGATGGACGAGGGACAGCTTGGTCCACTGGTAGTACGTGCCCCCGAGGAACACCAGCGGCAGCACGATGAAGCCGAACATGACGCCGATGTTCTGCGGCTCGAACGAGGTGCCGAGCAGCAGCCCCAGCGACGTCATGGCGATACAGGCCAGCGGGATCAGGGTGATCACGACCCACCAGTGGACCTCCAGATCGGCGCGCACCCCGGGGGCGTGCACCACTGCCGCGATCGGAAAGACGAGAATCGCCGAGATCAGCCCTTGGGTCGCTCCCGAGAGCACCCGTGCGACCGCCACCAGCCAGATCGGGCAGGGCGCCTGTACCCGGTCCTCGATTTCCCGGGTGAAGCCGAATTCCTGCGACATCTGGATTGCCACCGACTGAATCCCCTGGAACATGATCGCGATCGAGACCACCCCCGGCACCAGAACGGTCGCGAACGCGGATTCCCCGGCCTCGCCGCCGCCCGATCCAATGCCCTGTCCGATGGTGGGGAAGACATAGAGGAAGACGAAGACGAGGAGGAAGGGCTGCATCAGCGTGCGGCCCACGAATTCGCCGAAGTTCTTCATCAGAACGGTCAGATCCCGCCGGATGAGCGCGGCCAGGGCGGAACGGCTGGCCGCCGCCGCGGACCGGGCGGGACGTACGGTGATGCGGCCCTCCGGGGGACCGGGAGTGGGGCGGGGGCGGCCGCTCGCCGCGGTCATTCGTCCCTCAGCTCCTTCCCGGTCAGGGAGATGAACACGGTCTCCAGCGTGGCCGCGCTGACGGACAGGTCGATCAGCCGGAAGCCGCCGTTCTCCGCCGCGTTGACGATCCGGGGCAGCAGCCGTTCATTGCCCTTGACCTGGAGTTCGACCCCGCCCTTGATCGGCCGGACCCGGACCACCTCGGCGATCTCACGGGTCAGCAACTCGCCGAGCGCATCCGCGTCACCGCGCGCCAGCACGGTGACGACGGTGTCGGCGTCCACGCTCTGTTTGAGGGCCGCGGGGGTGTCCAGGGCGAGGATCCGGCCGTGATCGATGATGGCCACCCGGTCACAGAGCTGATCGGCTTCGTCCATGTTGTGCGTGGTCAGCAGGATCGTCTGACCGTCGGCGATCAGCCGGTCCAGAATTTCCCACAGGGCGATGCGGCTCTGTGGATCGAGACCGGCGCTCGGCTCGTCGAGGAACAGCACGGCCGGGCGGTGGAAGATCGCACGGGCCACCATCAGCCGCTGAGCCATCCCGCCGGACAGCGCGTACACCGAGGACGACGCCCACTTCGAGAGCCGGAACTCCTCCAGCAGCCCGTCGGCCACCTGGCGTGACCGCTTGCCGGACATCCCGAACAGCAGCCCGTGGAAGTAGAGGTTCTCCCAGACGGTGAGCGAACGGTCCAGGGTGTTCTGCTGGGTGACGACCGCGATGACCTGCTTGGCCAGCGCGGGATGGGCGATCACATCGATATCGCCGATGTACGCCGAACCGGCCGTGGGGACAACACGGGTGGTGAGCATCCCGACCGTGGTGGTCTTGCCCGCTCCATTGGGGCCGAGCAGCCCGAAGATCTCGCCGTGGTAGACCTCCAGATCCAGCCGGTCCACGGCGGCGAAGTCCGTATGGGGATAGATCTTGGTCAGCCCGGCGGTGTGGATGACCGTCTCGGGGCGACGCGTGTTCTCGATCGTCGCCATGGTGCTCCCCATGGGCCCGAGGGAAGAAAGCGGACTCTCCGGGAGTACCCGGACGCCGCCTGCTCACGCGCCGAGGTGGCCCGTGCTCCCGGGGCGCGGCGCGGGAAAGGAGCGCTGACTACGGAGCGCAGAAATCGGTCACAAACGGTCATGGTCTCGACGCCGCAGATTGCTGCCGCCTACGATCGGAAGTACGGCATCGCGTGTCGGTCACCGGCCGGGTGAGACATGGAGGTGCCCGTGAGACTGCCTTACGGAGGCATTCCACCGTGTCAGTCGAGCTGAACCACACGATCATCCACGCCCGCGACAAGCGGGAATCCGCCGAATTCCTGGCGAACATCCTGGATCTTGAGGTCGGGGCCGAATGGGGCCCGTTCATCCCGGTGCAGACCAGTAACAGCGTCACCCTGGACTTCGCCACCATTCCCGCCGAGTCCATCGCCATGCAGCACTATGCGTTCCTCATCTCCGACGAGGAGTTCGACGCGGCATTCGCGCGAATCCAGGACCGGGGCATCACCTATTACGCTGATCCGCACCGGAAGGAACCGGGTGAGATCAACCACTATCACGGCGGGCGCGGGCTGTACTTCCTGGACCCGTCCGGTCATGCGATGGAAATCCTCACCCGGCCGTACGGCAACGAGGAGTAGGAGGGAGATCCAGTCGGGCTTCCGGTCGACCTAGTCGGTCTTCCGGTCGGCTGGATCATCGGTCTCGTCGGCCGCTCGCCGCTCCCGCCATTCCCTGACGACCTCATCGATGTCGATGGGCGCCAGATTGAGCGGTGGGCCCGGCGGCGGTCGGCGGATCGCCTCACGGATCTTGTCGTTGACCTCCGAGAGCAACTCCCGCAGCGCGCGCTCCGACGGCGCCTCGGTGGCCGCCGCGAGTGCGTCCTCCGCCTCCTTGCGCAGCACGAGCGTCGGCGGCAGGAAGGAGAGATTCTCCCGGTTCATCTTCTCCTTTACCCACCACAACTCGTCATAGGGGCGGTTGAGGTGGGGGAGGGGCTTTCCGAATCCCGGCAGATCGGTGAAGTCACCGCGCTCCTCCGCCTCGCGGATCTGCCGGTCCGCCCATGTCTCGAAGCTGATGCCTGGTGGCTTGCGCTCGGTCATATCCGCAATTGTCCCTCGCACGCCCCGGAATGCGCTACAGCCCCTTTCGGCCCAGCCGCATGTGTACCGCGCTGAGCGCGGCGTCGAAAACGCCGGAATTCATGGGCTACCTGGGCTGCGTGGGCTCCATGGTGGCGAGCGACACCTCGGTGGACTTGATCAGGGCGGTGACACGGGTGCCCTCGGCGAGTTCGAGGTCTTGCACCGCCTCCTGGGTGATGGCGGCGGTGAGCTCCCCGCCTCCCTCGAGCGTGATGACAACGGTGGCCATGGCCGCCCCGAGCGCGAGGCGGTCGACCGTGCCCGGAAGCCGGTTGCGGATGCTCAGCCCCGAGACCTCGCCGGTGGCCAACGCGACCTCGGTGGCCTTGGCCAACGCCGTCACCGGGGACCCCTCCACGATGCCGAGTTCCTCGACGGCGCCCAGGGTCACCGCGGCCGTCACGATCTGGCCACCGGCCAGTCGGCTCTGGACCGTGGCCATGGCCTCCCCCGGGGTCACGGCGATGACGGTGGCGGGGAGTTGATTGCGGATGCTGAGGCTCATGGGTGCACCACTCCGGAAGCGGAGTCGAAGGCCGGGAGAGCCTTGGGGGCGATCTCCGCTGACGCCCCCACCCTAGACATCGCGCCCCGTATGCGACGGGAGGCGCTCGCGGCGGCAGGCGGCCGGGTCGCGGCGCAACCTCATCGGCCCGGTCCGTGCGCGGCGCTCCGGCAGCAGCCGGAACGGCTCGGTCCGACGGCGAGCGCCGTTCAGTTCAACGGCGAGGTGCCGTTCAGTCCGACGGCCAGGTGCCGTGCCCGGGCGGCGTGATCCGCCGGTACCCGGCACGGGCGTTGACGATCCGCGCGAGGGCGGTCCCGGCGACGGCCGCGGCGAGCAGGCAGGCGAGCCATCCGGTGTCACGCCCCTGCGCCCAGGTGAGCTCCCCCGACGGCGGGATGGCGAAGGCGTTGAGGAACAGCCAGCACAGGGCCGCCGTGCCCGGGGCCGCCACAAGACGCGCACACAGCCCCAGCAGCGCGGCCAGCAAGGACAGCGCGATCAGGGCGAAGCCCGGGCGGCCGTGGCCACCGAGGAAGTTGACGACCGCCACCAGCAGCAGCGCGCCGACAAACGCGGCGACCCAGATCACCGGGGTGGCGACGGGCTCGGGGACGGGCCGTACACCGGAGCTGAGCTGCCTCCACTCGATCATGGTCACCGTCCTCCTCATGGCTCGCGGCCTCATCGTCGCCGCCGGCCCGCACCCGTCGATCGGCCACTCTCGACAGCCAACCACTCCCGAGGCCCCGCCGCGCCCGAAACCCGTGCACTCCCGTGGCCCGACCGCTCCCCGGTGGCCACGGGACGCCGCGGGCCCCGGTCGATTCCACGGGTCCACGGGGCGGGAACCGTCCCGGCGGCCCTGGCCGACTGCCTGCCATTACCCATTCTTTACCATTCATCAGGATGGCAGAAGTGGCTGGGCGCGAAAGGCGCGGCAAGGAGGAGGATCAACTGTGGGCGCTCCGCGGATGAGCAGTACGCCGTTGCCGGGGATCGGTGTGCGCTACGACCTGACCACGCGCGAGCGACGCCGTCTGTCCGTGATCGCGCATCGCGACGGCGGACGCACGCTCAGCGCGTACCGGAAGGAGGACCCGGACGCCTGCGCTCTCTCCACACGGCTGACGGCCGAAGAAGCGGAAGCACTCGTCGATGCCCTGATGCCGTCCCACCACACTCCGAACCTCCTCTCCACCACCGAACTGGGCCTGGTGGCCGAGCGGATCGAGCTGGCCTCGGCCTCGTACTGGAACGGGCGGGTGCTCGGCGAGACCCGGATGCGGACGGAGACCGGCGCCTCGATCGTGGCGGTGCTGCGCCGCTCCGGCGCGATCCCGTCCCCCGCGCCCGACTTCCGGCTGGCCGGTGGGGACATCCTGATCGTGATCGGCACCCGCGAAGGTGTGGACACCGCCGCGGCGATACTCGGGCGGGAGTGAGCCGTGCACTCTTCCGCCGTCTTCCTCATCGAGTTCGGTGCGGTGATCCTGGGCCTCGGGCTGCTGGGACGGCTGGCCGGACGGCTCCAGTTCTCCCCGATTCCGCTCTATCTGCTCGCCGGTCTGGCCTTCGGCAAGGGCGGACTGCTGCCGCTCGGCGCGAGCGAGGAGTTCGTCGCCATCGGCGCCGAGATCGGCGTCATCCTGCTCCTGCTGATGCTCGGCCTCGAGTACACCGCCAGTGATCTGGTCAGCAACCTCAAGACGCAGTACCCGGCCGGACTTGTCGACGCCGCGCTCAACGCGCTGCCCGGCGCCGTCATGGCCCTGCTGCTGGGGTGGGGGCCGGTGGCCGCGGTGGTGCTGGCCGGGGTCACCTGGATCTCCTCCTCGGGTGTGATCGCCAAGGTCCTCCGGGACCTGGGCCGGCTCGGCAACCGCGAAACCCCGGTGATCCTGAGCATCCTGGTCCTCGAGGACCTGGCCATGGCCGTCTATCTGCCGATCGTCACCGCCCTGTTGGCCGGGGCGGGCCTGGCCGCGGGCAGTGCGACCCTGGCCGTCGCCCTCGGCGTCGCCGGGCTGGTGCTCTTCCTGGCGGTCCGGTACGGCCGGGTCATCTCCCGCTTCGTCTCCAGTGACGACCCCGAGAAGCTGCTGCTGGTGGTGCTGGGCCTGACCCTGCTGGTGGCCGGAATCGCCCAGCAGCTCCAGGTGTCGGCGGCCGTGGGGGCGTTCCTCGTCGGTATCGCGCTGTCCGGGGAGGTGGCCGAGGGAGCGCACAATCTGCTCAGTCCGTTGCGGGATTTGTTCGCCGCGGTGTTCTTCGTCTTCTTCGGTCTGAACACCGACCCCGCCAGTATTCCGCCGGTGCTGCTGCCCGCGCTGCTGCTGGCTGTGGTCACCGCGGGTACGAAGATCGCCACCGGATACTGGGCGGCATGGCGCGCCGGGATCCCGTCCCGGGGCCGCTGGCGGGCCGGTGGCACGCTGGTCGCCCGCGGCGAGTTCTCCATCGTCATCGCCGGGCTCGCCGTCACCGCCGGGATCGAACCCTCGCTCGGGCCGCTGGCCACGGCGTATGTGCTGATCCTGGTCGTGCTCGGCCCGCTCACCGCCCGTGGCACCGAACCCCTCGTCTCCCGGCTGACCGCCCGCCGCACGAAGCGGCGGGCGGAGCGGCCCGTACGGGCGGAACGGGCGGAACGGACCGAAGGCGACGGCGGTGCGGCACCCGCGGCGGAGGAGCCCCGGGAGACGGTGGCGGACGAGTACGACACGCTCGGCCGCTCATGAGCGGAGGCCGGGCGCCCGGCCCGGAACGGAACGGGCGCCCGGCCGCGTACGATCGGCGGGTGCATCGTTCTCCTGCCGATCTGGTCCGCGTATTCCATCTGGCCTTCGGTCTCGACGCCCGGACGACGCCCACCGCGGTCTCGTCCGAACTGGCCGCGCAACGCCAGGACTTGCTGGCCGAAGAGGTCGCCGAAGTCGCCGAGGCGTCTGCCGAGGGCACCCTCGCCCATCTCGCCCATGAACTGGCCGACGTGGTCTATGTCGCGTACGGCACCGCGCTTGTCCATGGGATCGATCTCGACGCGGTGATCGCCGAGATTCACCGGGCCAATATGACCAAGCTGGGCCCCGACGGGCGTCCCACTCTCCGGGCCGACGGCAAGGTCCTCAAGGGGGACCACTACCAGGCGCCGGATGTACCTGCGGTACTGCACCGGCAGGGCTGGAGAGCCGCGGACGACAAGAACCGGAAGTGACGGGGGCGGGGCGCGGGGCCTACGACGTACGGCGCAGCGTCCAGCTGTTGGGGTCGAAGCTGGGAACGGCCGAATAGCGGCAGGCGCCGCTGTAGTACCTGTTGGTGATCGTCCACCCCGAGGGCGGCAAGGTGGAGGAGCATGCGTTCACCTGCGTGCCCACCGGATAGCCGGTGAGCTGCTTGATCTGCTTCATGTTGGGGTCGAAGGTGCCGGAGCCGCAGCTCCAGCTGTTCCACCACTGGGTGTCCACATAGCCGGCGGGGGTGAGTTGGCTGCCGCACATGTTCATGGTGTCACCGGGGGCGGCG
The DNA here is from genome assembly GCF_016741875.1 of Streptomyces coffeae. Lineage (GTDB taxonomy): Bacteria > Actinomycetota > Actinomycetes > Streptomycetales > Streptomycetaceae > Streptomyces > Streptomyces coffeae. Next base: position 35,731 of record NZ_JAERRF010000001.1, read on the forward strand.
CTCGCGGTCGCCATACCGGTGGCGGTGACCGCGGCGGTCAGGAGGGCGAGACAGGCGATGCGTCTACGGATCACGTCGGGTCTCCTTGTCGGCGCCGGTGTCCGCGCCGACGGTTGTCGGCACCCGGCCAGGCGCTGCGCCTTTCCTATCCGGCGGACTCAGGCCGCGGACAGCCACCTTTCGGACGTGTGGATTCATGGAACGGCTACACCGCAACTCGGGTTCTGTAACAACAGCGATGTCCCAACTCAGATTCACCACAATGACGTTGGCAGCGACGCCGCACAGGTGATCTGCTGACGCAACAGCTGCCCACCGCGTAACGTCTGCGACGCACCGGCCTCCGGCCCCGGTCTCCGAGGCCGAGGGCCTCCATCGCGCCCTCTCCAGAGGAGAGTTGACACCCCAAAGGCCCGCGCGACACCATCCCGCCGATGGAGATCAACGACCTGACGCCCGCGGAACGCCGCGTATGGGAAGCATTCCCGCTGGGCGAAGGCGTCGATTTCCGCGCCGACGGTGAGGACGACCCCGAGCCCGGCACGGAATGGGGACCCGAACGGACCGTACGCGCCGCGGTGTTGCGGGCCTTGCTGCTCGACGGTCCGGTAAGCGAGGGTGAGATACCCGCTCTGAAATTACTCGGCGCTCGCATCACCGGGCAGCTGGACCTCCGCTACGGAACCATCGAGCACCCGGTCCGCTTGCGGCACTGCGTTTTCGAGAACCCGCCGGCCCTGTACGGCGCCCAATTCCGCACCTTGGCACTCAAGCATTCCGTATTGCCCGGACTCACCGCCGGAGCCATTCGTGTGGACGGCGCCCTGCTGATGACCGGCTGCCGTTCCACCGGCCCGGTCCGGCTCGCGGGAGCGCATATCGGCGGAGCCGTCTTCCTCGACGGAGCCCGCCTCGAATCCCCGCTCACTCCGGCCGTACCGGACCCTGGTGAGCCCCCGGAAGCCGTGCTGGAACTCAACCAGGCCCTCGTCGGCCATGACCTTGTCGCCCGCGGCCTCGTCGCCCACGGCCTGATCCGGCTGAACGGAGCCACGGTCGACGGCGACGTGAACTTCGACGACGCCCACCTCCTGGCCCCCGGCCGTACCGCCCTGCACGCCGAGAACCTGACCGTCGGCACCGATCTGCGCGGTATGCGCATGCGGGCCCGGGGCCGCGTCAATCTGAGCGGCGCCAGGATCCCGCGCCATCTGAACTTCGCCTACGTCCGGCTCTCCCACCCCGAAGGCCAGGCCCTGCGCGCCAGCAGCGCCACCATCGGCGAGCTGTGGCTGCGCGAAGCCGCCCCGATCGAGGGTGCCCTGAATCTGCGCGGCGCCCAGCTCGACCTCCTCCATATCGCGCCGGAGGTGTGGCCCGACCGCGTCCGGATCGACGGCCTCAGCTATCGGAGCCTGACCCCGCACCTCCCCGCCGAGCAGCGACTTCCCCTGCTCGAACACGAGGAGGGCGGCTATCTCCCCTACCTCTACGAGCAGTTGACCACCGCCTACCGCACCGCGGGCGACGACGCGGCCGCACGCACCGTCCAACTCGCCAAACTCCGCCGCCACCGCCGCACCCTCCCCCGCTACGCCCGCCTCTGGGGCCACGTCCAGGACCTCACCGTCGGCTACGGCTTCCGTCCGATGCGCGCCGCCGGCTGGCTCCTGGCCCTCCTCCTCACCGGCGCCCTCACCTTCGCCCTCCACCACCCCCGCCCGCTGAAGCCCGACGAGGCCCCCGACTTCAACGCCCTCTTCTACACCGTCGATCTCCTCCTCCCGATCATCGGTTTCGGCCAGGAGCAAGCCTTCGGCCCCCAGGGCTGGTATCAGTGGCTCTCCTACACCCTGATCGTCACCGGCTGGATCCTGGCCACCACCATCGCCGCGGGCATCAGCCGCTCCCTGAGCCGCCAATAGCCGTCACCTGACCGCCCCGTGGCCACCCCCGCCGCCTCGCGCCCTGTCGTGTCCTCGCCCACCGCTTTATGATCATTACTCTGCGTACGAGGGTGCGTGAGGGGGCGTGCATGGCAGCTGGTGGATCCGCGTCGCGGCGAGCGCAGGAGGCACGACGGCAGGAGCGGCTGCTCAGAGAGCAGTGGCAGGCGGCCCGGCGGCAGGCACGCAGATGGGAAGCCGCCAGTGAGGGTGAACGCCGGGTCGCCGCACAGCTGTTGGTGCTGACAGAGCGCGGCTGGCGACTGCTGGTGGACCGCCGATGGCCGGGAACGCGCGCCGCCAATGTGGACATGCTGCTCATCGGCCCCGGCGGAGTGTTCGTCATCGACGTCAAGAACTGGCGCTCGGCCCCGCAGGCGTTGGACGGACGGCTCGTCGCCGACGGCGCGTCCCGCGATGAGCACGCCACCCGGCTCCTGGCCGTGACGAAGGTGGCCGAATCGGCGGTGGCGTCGCTCGGGATGTCCCCGGTCGCCGTCCAGCCCCTCATGGTCTTCGCGGGGCATCGTCTGCACGCCGAGCTGGGCAGGATCCGGCTGCTGGGGGAGCGCGAGGTCGGCCCGGCCCTCCTCTCCGAACGCCGTCGGGTGCCCGCCCCGACCGTGAACGCCATCGCCAACCATCTGGAACAGGTCTTCCCCGAGTACGAGGGGTCGTCCATACCCCAGGGTGCGTCGGAACCGATCGGCCCCCGGGCGGATTCAGCGGACGGCCTGTTCGACCTCGAAGGACTGCGCGAGGCGGCTCTCGACGAAGCGCTGAAGGCCCCGATCGAGCAGTGGATGACCTTCCTCCACCCCGACCAGGTCGCCCTGGTGCGCCGCAACTGGTCCGGCCCCGCACGCATCAGCGGCCCGGCCGGCACCGGCAAGACGGTCGTCGGACTGCACCGCGCGGCCCATCTCGTCCGGCGCACCAACGGCCGCGTCCTGTACGTCACCTTCGCCAACAACCTCCCCCGGGTGCAGGCGACCTTCCTCACGTCCATGTCCCCCGCCGTCGCCGACCGGGTCGACTTTCGCAGCCTGCACTCCTGGGCGCGGGAGTTCCTCCGCGACTGCGGCGTCGAGGCCCGGTTGAACGGCGACAAGGCCGAGACCGCCTTCAGCCTCGCCTGGAAGCATGTCGGCCGCGACAGTTGCCTCGCCGAGATCGACCCGGCGCCGACGTACTGGCGGGAGGAGATCGCCCATGTCATCAAGGGCCGTGGCATCACCTCCTTCGACGAGTACGCCACGGTGCCCCGCCTACGCCGCCGTACCAGCCTGCGACGGAACCACCGGCAAGCCGTATGGGCCCTGTTCGAGGCATACGAAGCGCTCCGCGCCGAACGCGGTGTGCACGACTTCAACGACGTCCTCTCCCTCGCCCTGACGGAAGCGCGCCGCCGCACCGGGCGGCACCGCCACACCGCCGTGATCGTGGATGAGGTCCAGGACCTCACCCTCGTCGGCGTCCGGCTGCTGCACAGCCTCGTCGGCGACGCCCCCAACGGACTGCTCCTGGTCGGCGACGGACAACAAGCCGTCTACCCGGGCGGTTTCCGCATGTCCGACGCCGGTATCGACATCCGTGGCGACCGTGCGCAGGTCCTGCGGACCAACTACCGCAACAGCAAGGAGATCCTCGACGCGGCACTCGCCGTCGTCGAGCAGGACACCTTCGAGGACATCGACGGGCTGCCCACCTCAGGCCGCCGGGATGTCGACCTCACCTACCACGACGGACAGGTGATCCATGTCTCCCGGCCCACCCGGGCCGAGCACGACCAAGCCCTCCTCGACGCACTCCGCGACCTCCCGCCCGGAGCCCGCGCCGACTCCGCGGTCCTGTGCCCTTCCACCCGCGCCATCGGCCAGTACCAGCGCCTCCTCGACCGCGCCGGCATCCCCGCCCGCCTCCTGGAGCACTACGACGGCCGCCCCGTCGACGCCGTCAAACTCGGCAGCTACCGCCGCGCCAAGGGCCTGGAGTTCAAACGCGTCTTCCTCCCCGACCACCAAGCGACTCTCTCCACCCCTGCCCCGGAAGCCTCCGAGACCCAATGCGAGCGCAGTGAGCTCTCCCGCAGCCAGCTCTTCGTGGCCATGACGCGCGCCCGCGACGTCCTCTGGCTGGGCAGCATCCACCGCCCGCCCCAAGCTTGATCCAAACAGGTTGGCCCCCTGTTGGGCCCCACGCGCGCAAAGGGCCTGTCCGCGAGAAGCGGATAGGTCCTTTGACCTGTGTCGGGGTGGCGGGATGTGGGACGTCACTGGCCGCTGCTTTCGCATCGCCTGGAAGGCGACTCCGGCCGACGTTGGCGCCGCCCGGCCCGGGACTGGGCCAGGAGCCTGAAATCCGTCGCTCTGTGGGGCCGCATGGCCTCGGGCGGCCGCACCGCGAAACAGGATGAGCGTGATCAACACGACAGTCGGAGTGGCGCACACCCGCCAGGGCGCGGGGCCGGGGCCCAGGTACCCGGAGGCCCGTACAAAGCTGCCGCGTCCCACTCCGCTCCGCTGACACGCAAGGAGCACACATGACGGCAACTCAGTCGGACCCGACCCCCGCCCAGGTCACCATGACCCTCGCCGCGATCGCCGCCACGGCGGCGACCCCGCGCCCGTCGGGTGAGACCCCGCAAGCGCAGACCCGGCGAGCGTGGCTCGGCATCACCGCGCAACTGGGCATCGCCGCGCTCGCCACCCGCGGCACATGGCAGCTGAAGTGGCTGGCGCTCGGCCCGGACAACGCGAATCTCGCGTACATCGCCTCGAAATCCGACGACCCGAACCAGATCGCCGTGGTCGTCCGGGGCACGATCGCCAATCCGACCGACATGATGGAGGACCTCGATGTCGGCACGGTGGTGCCGTTCACCGCCGGCGGATCGCCGAACGTCGCCGTCTCGGCCGGCGCCATGGCCGCGTTCACGCAGATCGTCACCGTACGTGGCATCACCTCGCCGTCCGACGAGGCACCGGGCGGCGAGCCCGGTCGGCCGGACACCGTCATCCCCTCGGACGCAACGCTCACCCAAGCACTCGCCGCCCTCATGTCCGGACCGGCTATTTCTCGGCCGACGGTCTACGTGACCGGACACAGCCTCGGCGGCTGCATCGCCACCACGCTGGCCACGTACCTCCAGGCCCAGACCTGGGGGACGAACAAGCCGCAGTTCGCACTCGTCACCTTTGCCGCTCCCACCGCCGGCCTGAAGAGCTTCGCCGATTACGTCGACTCCCGGCCGTGGAGTCTGCACGAGCGCTGGGTCAACGCGTACGACGTGGTCCCGCGGGCCTGGTCCGATCTGGCCACGCCCAAGGGCTGGTACCCGCCGCCGGGCCCGGTGGCCAACCAAGAGGTGAAGATCCTGCTGAGCGGGATCGACCTGCTCCGGAAGGACAACGTCTACGTCCAGCCCCTCGCCACCAGCGCCAGCACGATGAACGGGGACTACGGGGCGTACAACAGCGTGCTGGTCAACGAGACCACTGCCGACTTCCTGGGCCAGGTCGCTTTCCAGCACGCCAACTCCACGTACCTGAAACTGCTGGATACGCCCGTCCCCTCCGCCCAGCCGGTGGTGACCGCGGTAAATCCCACGGCTGGGCAGGGCGGTACGTCGGTCACCATCACCGGCAGCGGATTCAGCCCGGACAGCGTCGTCGACTTCGGCCCGATCCCGTGCACCCCGGTCGACATCGACCCGTCCGGCAAACTGATCACCGCGACCGTGCCCGACGGCCATGGGATCGTCGACGTCCGCGTCACCAACAACCTCGGCACGTCGCCCGCCGTTCCGCTGGGGCAGTTCGCCTACGACGGCGGACCCGCGCCCGTGGTGGTCAGCTCGATCGCCCCGCGCAGCGGGAAGGCCGAAACCCAGGTCACCATCAACGGCTCGGGTTTCGCCCCGGGGGCGGCCGTGCGGATCAAGGGCATCGCCTTGAGCGCGGTCACCTTCGTGTCCTCGACCCAGATCACGGCGAAGGTGCCGCTTCGGCGGCCGGAGTGGCCGAAGACGGTGGACGTCACCGTGACGGTCGGCGTCGCCACGTCGCCCACCGGCCCGGCCGACGAATTCACGTACGTGGGTTGAGCCCGGGCGGGGCCGGCCGTGACCCCTCTGGGAGCGCCGGCCCCGAACCCTTTGCCGTGCCCGGCGCCCCCGGCATGGGGATCACGCAGTCGGCCCTATGCACACCCCCCGGAAGCCTGACTCCCTTCGAACGCGCTCGCCACGACAAAGGCCGGGATCCAACACTCCCGCCGGAACAACACGCTCTCCAGCGCCAAGCAAAGGGAAGGCGGCGGCGCATCGTCATCTCACGGGCCGGCGACGGCGTTGATCGAGTACGGGTAGGAGACCTGCTGCCACAGCGCGGTGAAGCGGTAACTCGGGCGGGCATCCACCTGGGGCACCCGACCGTCCGACGTCAGCGTCTTCGCGCTTCCGAAGGAACCGGAGCGGCTGATCAGGCGAGCGCCGACCTGCTGCGCCGAGTACGGCGAACTCGGCGTCTGGTAGACGAGCATGCCGTCGCCGTCGTCATCGAGGGCGATGTCGGGCCGGTCGTTGAGCCCGAGGACGGTGGTGGTTCCGCGGGTGCCGCTTGCGGACAGCTGCCGCCCGAGCATCTCGAGCCGGCTGCTGCTGTTCCACCGGGTCCACACCAGCATCGAGTCGCCGTCGAGATCGGTTGCGAGGGCGTGGTGGACGCCCACGTTGTCCGTGGACGACGAGATGCGAAGAGGGCTTCCCAGCGTGCCGGTCCGGCTCCAGCGCGAGGCCCATACCTGAGGGCGGGTACCGCCACCGGAGCGGTAGCTGATGACCGCGTCACCGTCGCGGTCGACGCCGACCCGCACCATGCCGAATCCGGCGTACGACGCGATCGACGAGGTGAGCACCTTCGTCGGGGAGACGGAATCCGGCGTGATGCGCTTGGCCACGACGGTGGAACCCTGCACCCACGCGACGACGAAGTGGCCGTTGCGGTCGACGCCGATGCCCGGCTTTTCCGCCGAGCCCGAACCAAGGGTGATCGCCGAGCCGACCGTGCCGTCCAGCTTGAGCCGGCGCGCCATGGCGTACCAACTTCCGCCGCGGCTCTCCGACCAGGCGACCAGCGCCGTTCCGCCCGGCGACACAGCTACCACCGGGTTGGTCGCAGGCGCCGAGGTGGAGAGCTTTTGCGTGGAGCCGACGAGGCTGCCGGAGGCCGAGATCCGTCGGCCCACGACGTGGCCGTCCTGCTCCCAGGCCACCGCGGCGTCGCCGGTGTCGTCGGAGTCGACCTCCGGCCAGGACACCGAGGCCCCCAGAGGTGACAGATTACGGATCGAACCCGTCGTCCCGTCCGCGCGCTTGGTCCTGGACTGAATCTGGTAGGAGCAACTCGGCGTCGCGGGGTCGCAGGCTCTCCAGACCAGGAGGGCATCACCTTGCCGGTCGACCGAGACCCGGGGTGAATCGTCGGCTGTCCAGCCATTGGCGGATACCTTCCACGCCGAAGACCACGCGGCCTGAGCAGGCATGGTTACTGCCACTGCCGCTGCGATCCCCACCGCCACGGCAACGGAACCCCCGGCGATAACGCGGGCTTTCACTGAACGCCGATGACGTGCTGCACGCATAGCCACCCTCATCACCCCTTGTCGCAGCTTTGAGTACAGCCGCCACACATGCGACCCAAAGCATCCAGCGCCGCCCGTTGGTGAAACATCACAGCGTTGTTGCAAAAAGTGATGCAGGTCACTGCCGGTGGATGGTTTGGGGCAGGAGCGGTGGATCGTTGCGGAGCGCGGCCAGTTGGCCGGGGTGTCGCACGAGGGCGAGGATGCCTCGACCGATGACGTTCCCGGCGGTCTCATGGCGCCAACGATGAGCCCTCGGACCATGCGTCAGCGTTGTTCGGTAACGCGTATCGGGCGAGGGTCGCCTGCTGTCGACTTGCATCGACTTGGCTGGTCAGGCCGTGTTATCGTCCCCCAGCTTTCGAGAGGCTGGCGCCGCGACGACCCCCATTCCGCGATGCATGGCCGCCCTCGTTCTCCCCTCAGCTGGAGGTATGACGTGGCTGCACGCCACAAACCAGGTCATAGACGCACCCTCATACGCGGCGGAATCGCCGCGACCGTTGCGCTCGGTCTCGCGGCCGGAGGCGCATCGCTTCTTCTCTCCCAGGCGCAGGCCGAGCCGACCCCGCTGGTGATCCCGGCGCCCGACCGTTACGCGCCGACGGGCAACCCGGTCTACGGCGCCGGTACTACGGGGGTCCTGGAGCGTCGCGAGTCGGCCACGGCCGCCGCGCTGGGCGACTACCAGTGGACGACGTACGGCGGGAGCGCCACGTTCGCCGGCTCCGCTTCGGACACCGTCACCGCCACCGCCTCCGACATCGTCAGCGCGTCCTTCACGGACCGCGTGACGCTGAAGGACATGAAGGCGGGCACGTCCACGACCTTGACCCTGCCCGCCGGACAGATCTTCAAGGGCAGCTTCGGCGACGCCGTGCTCACCGCCACCCGGGACGCGGGCGGAGAGATCAACGGCCTGCACATCCTGCGCAAGACGGCCGACGGCCTGTCCGACACAACGGTCACCGGGCTGAACGGCTGGGTGGAGCGGTACGACACCGTGCTCGGCGGCGACACCCGTTCGGTCGCGATCTGGTACGCGGCGCCCGACGGCACCCGCGGCGTCGGCCTGCTGGACCTGGAATCGGCGAGCGTACGGCCCATCCTGCCGGGCGCGACCGGAGGAGCCGGCGCGCGTGTGGCGTTCTCCGGCACCCGCCTCGCCTGGTACTCGCCCGAGGGCGGGAACACCACCGTGCGCGTACTGGGCCGGGACGCGCTGGACGGCCCGGAGACCAAGGTGACGCTGCCGGCCGGCGGCGAAGGCACCGCGCGGATCGGGCTCGTGGGCGATTCGCTGCTGACCACCTGGGACGTGCCGGAGAAGGACGGCGACCCGCTCCAGCGTCGGGGGGAGCCGCTCAAGGCCGTCCCGCTCGCCGGCGGCGAGACCAGGACGCTGCTGCCGCACGCACAGGCGGAGATGGCCCAGGTCCCCGGCGGCGGCGTCATCGTCACCGGTGGCGACTCGGCGCGGGACTGGGCCGTGCGCAAGGTGACGGCCGCCGACGACGGCAGCCTCACGGTGACCAAGTTGCGGGATGTGGCGGTCAAGCGCGCGGCGGTGGACGAGGTTTCGCTGACCGCCGGACAGCTGGTGACCACGGAGCGGGACAGCAACTACCTTGCCTCCCTCTACCAGCGGGACATCACGCTCGGCGAGACGCCGAAGGCAGGGGACCGCTCGCTGCTGGCACAGCCCGATCCACAGGCCACGGGGGACGCCCAGAAGGAGTTCTACGCCGCGTACGTCACGGGCACCGGTGACGGCCGGTACGCGCTGACGGCCAAGGGCGACGACGGCCGTTACGCACTGGAGGTGGTGGCTCCCGGCGGCAAGAAGACGGTGGTGCAGCCGGCGGACCCGGCGACCGGCGAGCGGCTGCCGGCGGACGTCCGCACCTGGGTGACCTCCGCCTCCGGCCGGTATGTGGTCTTCGGGGACCGCCAGCGCCAGGACAGCGACGTCCAGTACGTGGTCGATCTTGAGGCCACGGGCGGCGCCAAGGTGATCCGTGCCTACAAGGGCCGCGGTGGACTGGCCGTATGGGGGACGAAACTCTGGCGGGCGGGGGAGACCGCGGGCACGCTCACGTCCCTCGACCTGAAGAGCGGCGCCACCGAGACGGTGCAGACCGGCAACGACTGCGTCCCGGTGGATGTGCAGGCTGTCGGCCGCTGGGTGTCCTGGGACTGCGGGCTGAACATCTCGGATGACCACGGTGTGTACGACCGGGTGGCCAAGGAGCAGGTGGGCGGCTACCACGAGGGCACGCTCGGCGACGGCTACATCCTCACCCACGACACCGACAACGAGCGGCTGCTGGTGACGCCCATCGGGGGCGCGACCAAGACCCTCGCCCAGACACCGGAGTGGGCCGGCGGGAAGTACCTCGACGCGGACCGCTTCGGCACCGGCATCGCCTTCCTCGCGGACAACAGGAAGGACCTCCAGATCTTCGATCCCGGGGTGCCCACCTCCCCGCTGACGAAGATCGAGTCGCGGGTCGGGACGTCGGTGAACCTGAAGTCCGCCACCGCGCCGACGTGGCAGGCGGTCTGGCAGCTCTCCAAGCCCGCCACGGGCGCCAAGGTCACCATCAAGGACCGTGCGGGCAAGGTCGTGCGTACGCTCGACGCGGCACTCAGCGGTGCTGCCCTGAAGTCCAGCTGGGACGGCCGTACGGACGCCGGCAGGTGGGCGGTCGACGGCACCTACACCTGGCAGCTCAGCGCAGCCCCCGAAGACGGCTCCGGCGCCGACCTGTCGCTGACCGGCACGTTCAGCCTCACGGGCGGGACGCGCGGCTTCCACGACCTCAACGGCGGGTCCGGCGACCTGATGACGCTCAGCTCGTCCGGCTACCTGACCACGCATTACGGCAATGGCACGGGCGCCTTCGGCACCAAGGCGTCGGGCAGCGGCTGGCCGGCCGGCACGGTCGCGGTCCCGTTCGGCGACCTGGGCGAGGACCGCTGCAACGACGTGCTGGTCCGGATGCCCGGCGGCGAACTCCGCCGCTACACAGGCAAATGCGCGGGCGGCGGCTACACCCCGTCGAGCTCGCACACCGTCCTCGGCACGGGCTGGGACCAGTACAACGTGCTGACCGCGCCCGGTGACCTCACCGGCGACGGCCGCACCGACCTGATCGCCCGCCAGTCCTCCACCGGGGACATCTACCTCTACGCGGACAACGGCGCGGGCGGATTCAAGGCACGCACGAAGATCCGCACGGCATGGACGGCCTACACCCATCTCATCGGGGCCGGTGACCTGAACGGCGACGGCTACGGCGACCTGCTGGCCCGCCACACGGACGGGACGCTGTACCGCTATGACGGTACGGCGGACGGGCAGTTCAAGAGCCGGGTCGTGGTCTTCACCAACTGGGGCTCCTCGTACAACGCCGTCGTGGGTGTCGGAGACATCACGGGCGACGGCAAGGCAGACCTCGTCGCCCGCGACACCGGCGGCAATGTCTACCGCAACAGCGGTGACGGCAAGGGGTCGTTCAGTGCCCGTACGCGGATCACGACCGGCTGGCAGGGCTACAAGGGGCTGTTCTGAGCAGGTAGTTGACCGATGAGCAGATAGCCGGCGATGGGGCCCGTGCGACTCGGTGTCGTACGGGCCCCATCGCCGTTCGTCACGGGCGGTGGCGGCGGCCTTCGGCTGCTGGCTCGGCGTCGCAGTGCCAGGCGCGGTGACGTCGGTGTTCTGCTGCCGACTGGTTGTCACAGGTGGGCGAGTGCCCGGATGCCGCGAAGCCCGGGAGCCCGGCTGCTCCGATGACGAGGCGGTGGTCTCCGTCCGGGGCGTGCCCGCGGCCTCCGGATCCGGCGCCAGGCCACGTGTGTCTGGCTGGTGGGCAGTGCTGCGTCCGAGCGATGAGTGCCGGGGTGGGACTCCTGGGCGCAGATGTCCTCCGTGCCCCACGCATCCCACGGTGTCGCGGGAGCGGCCGCCGCGGTGTGGTGACCTCCGTGGCGAGCTACGGCACAGCTTCTTCTCGCTGCTGTCGGACAGCGGCGTCCCGCTCGAAGAGATCTCGTGTTCGGTCGGGCACTCCGGTACGGCCGTCACCGAAGAGGTCTACCGGAAGCAGATCCGCCCCGTGATCCAGACCGGAGCGGTCGCGATGGACGGCATCTTCAAGGCCGATCCGAAGCCATAGTCACGCAGATGGTCACGCACAACGAATCAGGGCCACCTACGATTTTCCGTAAGTGGCCCTGACCTGTGTTCCTTCAGTCGGGGTGGCGGGATTTGAACCCACGACCTCTTCGTCCCGAACGAAGCGCGCTGCCAAGCTGCGCTACACCCCGAAGCAACGAGCTCTACTTTAGCGGACCGCTGGCCAGAGACGAAATCCGGTTTTGGGGCTCTCGCAGGTGGGGGCGGGGGTGTCCGGTTTCAGGGGGTCTGGGGGGTGAGGGTGAGGAGGGTGGCTTCCGGGGGGCAGGCGAAGCGGATGGGGGTGTAGCGGTTGGTGCCGCAGCCCGCGGAGACGTGGAGGTAGGAGGTGTGGCCCCCGGCCTGGTGGCTGGAGAGGCCCTTGACCCGCTGGGTGTCCAGGTCGCAGTTGGTGACCAGGGCGCCGTAGAAGGGGATGCACAGCTGGCCGCCGTGGGTGTGGCCCGCGAGGATCAGGGGGTAGCGGTCGGCGGTGAAGGCGTCCAGGACGCGGAGGTAGGGGGCGTGGACCACGGCCAGGGACAGGTCCGCGTCCGTCTCCGGGCCACCGGCCACCTCGGCGTAGCGGTCGCGCTTGATGTGGGGGTCGTCGAGGCCGGTGAGGGCGATCTCGATGTCGTCCAGCTTCAGCCGGCCCCGGGTGTTCGAGAGACCGACCCAGCCGGCCGCGTCGAAGGCGTCGCGCAGCTCGTGCCAGGGGTTGTGGATCGCGCCGACGACCGGGGCGTTGCCGTTGAGGCCGTGGCGGCCGGTGGCCTTTTCCATGAGGTAGCGGGCGGGGTTGCGCAGCTTCGGTCCGTAATAGTCGTTCGAGCCGAAGACATACGCGCCCGGGAACTCCAGCAGCGGGCCCAGCGCGTCCAGGACCTCCGGGATGCCCGCGGGGTCCGAGAGGTTGTCGCCGGTGTTGACGACGAAGTCGGGGCGCAGCCCGGCGAGGGACTGGAGCCAGCGCTGCTTCTTGCGCTGGCCGCTGACCATGTGGATGTCGGAGATCTGGAGGACGCGCAGGGGCCGCATTCCGCTCGGGAGCACCGGAACGGTGATCCGTCGGAGCCGGAAGGACCGGACTTCGAAGCCGACCGCGTAGGCGAGGCCGGCTGCGCCGACCGCCGTGATTCCCAGAGGTACTCCGTATTGCGCGCGCATGGTCACCATGGTCGCAGAACGCGGGTGGGGGAGAAATCTCCGGGTGATTCCCGGCCACTACTGGCAGACTCGACGCCATGACCACCACGCTCAAGTCCAGGTTGCAGGACGAACTCACCGCGGCGATCAAGGCGCGCGACGAGCTGCGCTCCTCCACTCTCCGGCTGACCCTCACCGCGATCCAGAAGGAAGAGGTCGCGGGTGAGAGCGCCCGTGAGCTGTCCGATGCCGAGGTGGAGAAGATCATCGCGCGTGAGTCGAAGAAGCGCCGTGAGGCGGCCGACGCCTTCGCCAAGGGCGGGCGGGCCGAGCAGGCCGCGCGGGAGCAGGCCGAGGGAGAGGTGCTTGCCGAGTTCCTGCCGAAGCCGCTGACGGACGACGAGCTGAACGCGCTGGTGGCCGAGGCGGTGCGGGAGGCCGCGGCGGCGGGTGCCGAGGGGCCGCGAGCCATGGGTGCGGTGATGAAGATCGTGAACCCCAAGATCGCCGGGCGGGCCGAGGGCGGCCGGGTCGCCGCCGCGGTGAAGCGCCTGCTCGCGGGCTGAGACCTCTTCCTCCGGCTTCCCCCGGCCTTCCCCGGCGATCTTCCCGGAGCCCTGGGATTCGCGGGATTTTCGCTGGTGGGGGCCGTGAGCGCAGATACGGCGAGGGGGCCGGGCATGTCATGCCCGGCCCCCTCAGCGCTCAGTCGGCGTTCCTACGGCAGGCGCAAGCCGCCGCTCCCCTTGCCCCCGTGTCCCTTGCCGCCGTTGTCGCCCCCGCCGATCAGGTCCGGGGGGAGGGAGATGTCCGGCCAGGGGTCCTCCCCACCGTTGTCGCCGCGGCCCGGCCTGTCATGGCCCGGCTTGTCGTGGCGGTCCGGCCTCTGGGCGTCCGGGTCCTTGATCGGGACGGTGACGAAGCCGGGCGCGGGCTTGCCCTCCAGTGCGCCGGTCATCGCGTCCTTCCAGATCGGACCCGGAGTGTCCGCGCCGTAGACCTTGTCGTGGTAGACGCCGCCGATGGTGATGTTCTCCATCTTCACGCCCTCGGCGCCCGGGCCGCCGACCCACACCGCACCCGCGAGGTTCGGGGTGTAGCCGACGAACCACGCGGCCCTCCGCTCGTCCGTCGTACCCGTCTTTCCGGCGCTCGCCCGGCTCTGGAGCCCGGCCTGCTTGCCGGTGCCGTCCTCGACCACACCGCGCAGCAGGGTGTTGATGGTGTCCGCGGTCTTCTGCGACATGGCGCGCTTGCACGTGGACTTCGGGACCTTCAGCGCCTTGCCGCCGGGCCCGGTGATCGACTCGATGAAGACCGGGGAGCAGTAGACACCGCGGTTGGCGAAGGTCGCGTACGCGTTGGCCATCGTGAGCGGGGAGAAGCCCTCGGTGCCGAGGGTGAGAGAGGGCACCTGGTGGTGCTCCTTGCCGTCGGCCCGCTTCGCGCCGATCTTGTCGGCCAGCTCCGTCACCGGGCAGACGCCGATCTCACTGATCAGCTGGACGAAGTAGGTGTTGACCGACTTCGCGGTCGCCTCCTTCATCCCGTACGGGCCGACCTCGCTCTTGTTCTCGTTCGCGACCGTCGCGCCCTCGTTGTTGGTCCAGGTGCCCTTGCAGGTGCTGACCGGGCTCGGGTACTCCATCTTGTACGGCGAGGAGTAGCGCTTGTACGGCTTGGTGCCCCGTTCGATGGCGGCCGCGGCGGTGATCGGCTTGAAGGTCGAACCGACCTGGAAGCCGTAGTTCGAGCCGCCCATGGACTTGTCCGCGGAGAGGTTGATCTGCGTCTCGTCCTTGCCGAAGCCGTACGGCCGGGACTGGCCCATCCCCAGCACCCTGCCGGTGCCCGGCTCGACCAGCGAGACGGCGGTGGCGACCCGGTCGGACTGGTAGACATGCGACTTGATCGATCTCTGGACCGACTTCTGCGCCCGCGGGTCCAGCGTGGTGCGGATCGTCATGCCGCCCCGGTCCCAGCGCTTGGCGCGCGCCTCGCGGGTCTTGCCGAAGGTCGGGTCGTTGTAGAAGACCTCGCGGACGTAGTCACAGAAGAAGCCGGCGCCGTGGACGGCCGTGATGCAGCCGCTTCGGGGCCGGCTGACCTTCAGACCGAGCGGCTTCTTCTTGGCCGCCTCGGCCTGCGCCTGGCTGATGTCCTTCACTTCGGCCATGCGCTGGAGCACGGTGTCGCGCCGCGTCTTGGCCGTCTCCGGGTTGGCCACCGGGTCGTAGCGGCTGGGCGACTGGACGAGACCGGCCAGCAGTGCGGCCTGCTCCAGCGCGAGGTCCTTGGCGGGCTTGCTGAAGTAACGCTGGGAGGCGGCCTCGACGCCGTAGGCCTGCTGCCCGAAGAAGGTGATGTTCAGGTAGTTCTCGAGGATCCGCTTCTTGCCCAGTTCCTGCTCGACCTGGATCGCGTACTTCAGTTCCTTGATCTTGCGGCCGATGGACTGCTCGGTGGCCTGGGCCACCTTCTTCTCGTCGTTGCCCGCCTCCTCGACGAAGACGTTCTTCACATACTGCTGGGTAAGGGTGGACGCACCCTGTGAGACGCCGCCGTTCTGGGCGTTCTTGTTCACGGCGCGCAGGATGCCCTTGAGGTCGACCGCCCCGTGCTTGTAGAAGCGCGCGTCCTCGATCGCGACGATCGCCTGACGCATATAGGGGGAGATGTCCTTGAGCTTCACGATGGTGCGGTCGCGGGAGTAGACCTTCGCGATCTCGCCGCCCTTGGCGTCCAGGATGGTGGTCCGCTCGCTGAGCGGTGGAGTCTTGAGATTGGCCGGAATCTCGTCGAACCCCTCGACCGTTCCCTTGGCGGCAAGGCCGAACGCCCCGACCGCGGGCAGCGCGAGCCCGGCCATGACCGCGCCGGCCAGCGCGCTGACGCCGAGGAACTTGGCGGCTTGTTGAGCGGTGGAGAGTCCGCCGCCCGAGCGCGTATTACCCATGAGGGGCAGCCTACGTGTCGAATCGCCGGACAGGGGACCGGGCGTTCGCATAAGCTGTTTCACGCCAGCCACAGACGCACGGCTGTGCCACACCCCCACCCTCACTCAAGTGAGTGATGAGACCTGCCCGGATTGCGGTCCCCTGTCCTGAGCTGCCCTTTCTTCCTTGGGTGAACTGCCCGGATTTGCACTAGTAATCACAAATGTCGCCAGCTCACTCCGTTGGGTGATCTGCCGCGTACCCATAGTCCGTTCGGGCCATCCAAGATTGGGCCCGCAGGGGGTGTTGCGCCCTGCCTGCCTTCCGTAACGTCCTCAACTGGCGACGGTGAATATGCCGTTTGTCGCCGTGGGGGAGCTCCGATTCGGGAGAGGACGGCGCCAGCATGGGCTGGGTAACCGACTGGAGTGCGCAGGCCGCCTGCCGCACTACTGATCCAGATGAACTGTTCGTTCAGGGTGCGGCACAGAACAGGGCCAAAGCGGTCTGCACCGGATGCCCGGTGCGCACCGAGTGCCTTGCGGACGCCCTGGACAACCATGTCGAGTTCGGTGTGTGGGGAGGGATGACCGAGCGCGAGCGGCGGGCACTGCTGCGCCGCCGGCCGACGGTGACCTCTTGGCGCAGGCTGCTGGAAACCGCGCGCACCGAGTACGAGCGCAGCGCGGGCATCCTGCCCTTCGACGACGAGGAGTACGAGCGCTTCGCCGCCGTCGGATAGCGGTGGCGGTGTGAGGCGTGTCCTGGAGGGCGGGCGATGTGGCCCGCGGCCCAGGGGGTTTGCCCACTCCGAGTACGACGCATGAGCGTGACGAGGGCGCCATGGGGGGTGCCCTCGGGCTCGGCCTCGGCACGGGTGTGGTGTGCGTGGTGGGCGCGTTGCATCGCCGTACGGGCACGCAATTCCCCTGCGGGCACAGGGCGTTGCTGTCCCCGTGACCGGCACGGGCGCGTCGGCACGTGTGTGTCGGCGCCGCTTGCTGGGTGGTTGCTCCTTGCTGGGATTGCTGCTTGCTGGGATTGCTGGGGGTCAGCCCGCGCGCTGGGGACGCTCCATCGGGACCGCCAGGCGCTCACCGATTGCCCGCAGCCCTGCCAGATCGTGTACATCTCCGGGGAGTGCGGCTACTTGGGCCACCGGAACCTCGGGGTGCAGTGCCGTGAAGCGGTCGTGCGTGCGCTGCTCGCGTCCGAGCACCTGCATACGCTCCGCGTGCAGCCGAAGCAGTCCCGCGGCGAGCCGCTCCGCCGACGTGTCCGCCGATGTGGGGGAGACGTCGGGGTCCGCTGCCGAGGGGTTCCGCGCTTGAGTCTTCCCTGAGTCACGATCGACAAATCCGCCGTCGGCAAGATTTTCTTCGCCGTCGCCAGGGTCGGCCGGATCGCTCGCGTCCGGATCCAGTTCTGCCTCCGGTTCTGCTTCCGTTTCTGGTTCCGGATCCGGAGCTGTCGCAGGGTCCATGGCGGCGTCCGCCATGGAGAGGATCTCCGCGGCCGCCAGCGCCCGTTCCGCGGAGAGCTGTTCGGCCCCGCTGCCGTGCACCCGGTTCAGCACCAGCCCGGCCAGCGGCATCCGGTCCGCCCCCAGCCGTTCGACGAAGTACGCGGCCTCGCGCAGGGCGTCCCGCTCCGGGGCGGCCACCACCAGGAAGGCTGTACCGGGAGCCTGGAGCAGCCGGTAGGTGGCCTCCGCGCGGGTGCGGAATCCGCCGAACATCGTGTCCATTGCGGCAGCGAACGTCTGTACATCGCGCAGCAGCTGTCCGCCCAGGACCTTGTTGACCGTGCCCGTCATCATCGAGACGCCCACGTTCAGGAACTTCATACCGGCCCGGCCGCCGACCTTCGCCGGCGCCATCAGCACCCGGATGAACTTGCCGTCCAGGAACGAGCCGAGACGTTTCGGCGCATCCAGGAAATCCAGTGCCGAGCGGCTCGGCGGAGTGTCGACGATGATCAGGTCCCACTCGTCGCGAGCGCGCAACTGGCCGAGCTTCTCCATGGCCATGTACTCCTGCGTGCCCGCGAAACCGGCCGAGAGCGACTGGTAGAACGGGTTCGCCAGGATCGCGCGGGCGCGCTCGGGATCGGCGTGCGCCTCGACGAACTCGTCGAACGTCCGCTTCATGTCCAGCATCATGGCGTGCAGTTCGCCGCCGTTCTCGTCGCCCACGCCCGCCACCTTCCGCGGGATGTTGTCGAGCGCGTCGATGCCCATCGACTGGGCCAGCCGGCGTGCCGGGTCGATGGTGAGGACCACGACCTTGCGGCCGCGCTCCGCGGCCCGTACGCCCAGGGCGGCAGCCGTGGTCGTCTTGCCGACGCCCCCGGAGCCGCAGCACACCACGATGCGGGTCTGCGGGTTGTCCAGGAGCGCGTCGGTCTCCAGCCAGGGTGCCACGTCCATGCTCATGCCGCCTCCTGCGTACGGCTCGTACCGCCCATCAAGCCCCTGCCGACCGCCTCGCCCGCGCGGCCCGGCCCGTCCACGCGGCGCCTGCCCGGGATCGGGCTCACCACAGCCGCGCTCACCACAGTCCCGCTCACCACAGCCGCAACAGCCGCGCTCACGACGGCCACTGCTTGCGCAGATCCGCCGCCAGCCGGTAGAGCCCGGCCAGGTCGATGCCGTCGGTGAGCAGCTCCAACTCGTGCAGCGGCAGCCCCAGATCGGACAGTTCGGCCCGCTGCGTCCGCTCCAGCCCGACCCGTTCCGCATGCTCGCGCGCCTGCTCCAGCAACGGATCGACCAGGCGCTCGGCGAGGCCTCCACGGCGCGCGCCGCCCAGACCCGCCTGCGAGAGCGCCTTGGCGACCGCCGCGCGCTGCCCGTTCGCGGCGATCTCGACGGCGTCGTGGTCGAGGATCGCGGGCCGCACCATGTTGATGATGACCGCGCCGGCCGGCAGGCCGTCGGCGCGCAGTTCCGCGATGCCGTCCGCGGTCTCCTGGACCGGCATCTCCTCCAGCAGCGTCACCAGGTGGACGGCCGTCTGGGGAGACTTCAGGACGCGCATCACGGCCTGTGCCTGGTTGTGTATCGGGCCGGTCCGGGCCAGCCCCGCCACCTCGTGGTTGACGTTCAGGAAGCGGGTGATCCGGCCGGTGGGCGGGGCGTCCATGACCACGGAGTCGTAGACGAACTTCCCGTCCTTGCCCTTGCGGCGGACCGCCTCGCACGCCTTGCCGGTCAGCAGCACATCGCGCAGCCCAGGGGCGATCGTGGTCGCGAAGTCGATCGCGCCCAGCTTCTTGAGGGCGCGTCCGGCCGAGCCCAGCTTGTAGAACATATGGAGGTAGTCGAGGAGGGCGTACTCCGGATCGATCGCGAGGGCGTGCACCTCGCCACCGCCCGGCGCGGTAGCGATCTTCCGCTCCTCGTAGGGCAGCGCTTCCGTCTCGAAGAGCTGCGCGATGCCCTGGCGGCCTTCGACCTCAACCAGCAGCGTGCGCTTGCCATCGGCCGCGAGGGCCAGCGCGAGTGCCGCGGCGACCGTGGTCTTGCCGGTTCCGCCCTTGCCACTGACGACATGGAGCCTGCTCACACTGGGGAGCCTAACCAGTCGCCCCACGGGCTACGCACCAGGCCCCGGCGGAGAGGCATTACAGTCGGCTCATGACGAAGTGGGAATACGCGACCGTGCCGCTGCTGGTACACGCCACAAAGCAGATTCTGGACACCTGGGGCGAGGACGGCTGGGAGCTGGTCCAGGTCGTTCCGGGGCCGAACAACCCCGAGCAGCTGGTGGCCTACCTGAAGCGGGAGAAGGCATGAGCGCCGTCGAGGAGAAGCTCGCCGGGCTCGGTCTGACGCTGCCCGAGGTCGCGGCGCCCCTCGCCTCGTACGTGCCCGCGATCCGCACCGGTTCGTACATCTACACGGCGGGTCAGCTGCCGCTGGTCGAGGGCAAGCTGGGCGTGACCGGCAAGGTCGGCGCCGAGGTGACCCCGGAGGAGGCCAAGGAGCTGGCGCGGATCTGCGCGCTGAACGCCCTGGCCGCCGTGAAGTCGGTCGTGGGCGATCTCGACAAGGTCGTGCGGGTGGTGAAGGTCGTCGGTTTCGTGGCCTCGGCACCGGACTTCACCGGGCAGCCGGGTGTGGTCAACGGCACGAGCGAGCTGCTGGGCCAGGTGCTGGGCGATGCGGGTGTGCACGCGCGCAGCGCGGTCGGTGTGGCGGTGCTGCCGCTCGACGCGCCGGTCGAGGTCGAGATCCAGGTCGAGGTCGCGGACTAGTCCGACATGGGTCGGCGGTCGCGGACTCAGGCCGAGGTCGCGGACCGGTCCGGCCGGCGCATCAGCTGGATCCGGCCACCGGTCCCGGTCCGGCGCGGTGGGTGCCCCTCGAACATCCGCCCACAAACGCATAGCATCCGGCCATGTCCACTACGAATGGCCAGTGGTACCCGCCCGAGTGGCCAGAGCGGATCCGGCTGTTGTCGGCCGGAGAGCTCACACCGGTGACGCCGCGCCGGGCCGCCACCGTGCTGCTGCTGCGGGACGGACAGGACGGGCGGGACGGGGACGGCGTTTACGCATCCGAGCGGCTCGAGAGTGCCGCGCGGGGTGCCGGGGGCGATGGGGGAGCCGACGAAGCGACCGGAGAGACCGGGACGACCCGGGACACCGGAACCACCGGGAATACCGGAGAGACCGAGAAGACTGGGGAGACCCGGGAACACGGCGAGTCCGCGGGGCCCGGGGAATCCATGAGCGACGGGCGGGACGTCCCTGGTGGCCCCGCCGTCTACATGCTGCGCAGACGCGCCTCCATGGCCTTTGCCGGAGGCGCGTACGCCTATCCGGGCGGCTCCGTCGATCCGCGCGACGAGCGGATGGTCGCCTGGGCCGGGCCCTCGCGCGCCCAGTGGGCGCAGCGGCTGGGGCTCGACGCGAGCGACGGGACGCAGGCGCAGGCCATCGTGTGCGCGGCGGTCCGCGAGACCTTCGAGGAAGCGGGGGTGCTGCTCGCCGGGCCCACGCCGCACACGGTCGTCGCGGACACGACGGGCGACGACTGGGAGGCGGACCGCGCGGCGCTGGTCGCCCGGGACCTGTCGTTCGCCGAGTTCCTCGACCGCCGGGGGCTGGTGCTCCGCTCGGACCTGTTGGGCTGCTGGGCCCGCTGGATCACCCCGGAGTTCGAACCGCGCCGCTATGACACCTGGTTCTTCGTGGCCGCGCTGCCGCGGGGGCAGCGCACCCGCAACGCCTCCACGGAAGCGGACCGGACGGTGTGGATCCGACCGGGTGCGGCGGCCGACGGCTATGACCGTGGTGAGCTGCTGATGATGCCGCCGACCATCGCGACCCTGCGCCAGCTGCGGCCGTACGGCTCGGTCGGCGAGGCGCTGGCCGCGGCCGCCGACCGCGATCTGACTCCGGTCCTCGCGCAGGCGCGGCTGGAGAACGGTGAGCTGGTGCTGAGCTGGCCGGGGCACGACGAGTTCACCAAGCACATCCGGACGGGCGCGACGGGCGCGACGGGCCCGGCAGGCACCACGGGCTCTACGGGGGGATCCTCCGCATGACGAACGCAGCCTCGCTGCCCGGTCAGCCGCGCGGAGGCGCGATCGGCGGCCCGGCCACCGACCGGGCCGTCTGCGTCCTGGCGCCGAACCCCTCGCCCATGACGCTGGACGGCACCAACACCTGGATCGTCGCCGAGCCGGACTCCGACCTCGCCGTGGTCATCGACCCCGGGCCACTCGACGAGGCTCACCTCACCGAGGTCATCGCCGGCGTGGAGCGAGCGGGCAAGCGCGTCGCGCTGACGCTGCTCACCCACGGCCATGCGGACCACGCGGAGGGCGCGGCGCGCTTCGCCGAGCTGACGCGGACGCGGGTACGCGCCCTGGACCCGGCGCTGCGGCTGGGGGACGAGGGGCTGGAGCTGGGGGATGTCATAACCACCGGCGGGCTGGAGCTGCGGGTGGTGCCCACGCCCGGCCATACGGCCGACTCGCTGTGCTTCCACCTCCCGGCCGACGGGGCGGTCCTTACCGGTGACACGGTGCTCGGGCGCGGTACAACCGTGGTCGCGCACCCGGACGGGCGGCTCGGCGACTATCTGGACTCGCTGCGCAGGCTGCGCTCGATGACGGTGGACGACGGGGTGGCCACGGTGCTGCCGGGCCACGGGCCGGTGCTGAACGATGCGCGGGGCGCGGTGGAGTACTACCTCGCGCACCGGGCCAACCGGTTGGCGCAGGTGGAGACCGCCGTGGAAGACGGCCATCGCACACCCGCGGAGGTCGTGGCGCATGTGTACGCGGATGTGGACCGGTCGCTCTGGCCCGCGGCGGAGCTGTCGGTCCGGGCTCAGCTGGACTATCTGCGGGAGCACGGGCTGATCTGAGCGGGGCGCGGAGCGCGGGCGCTCGGGCAGGGCGCTCGGGCAGGGCGCTCGTCGGACCGCGCGCCCCCTGCGGGGCTGTACGCGCCCGCGCGAAGGCGTACGGAGGCGTACGGGGAGTGGTCACAGGCCAGGTCGGGCCTCCCACCGCCAGGGAACGTTCCCGGGCGCCCTGAGCGTGCTCCGAGCCCGTTCCTCCGAGCCCGTTCCTCCGAGCCGGTTCCATGGACGAGGCGAAACAGGAGAGGCAAGCCGAAGGGCCCCGGCCGGGAGATCCGGCAGGGGCCCTTCGGTTCTGTCTTCCGGGATGCGGTCCCGTGTCGTCCCGTCAGCGGGAGCGCTTCGCGAGGCGCTCGACGTCGAGCAGGATCACGGCGCGGGCCTCCAGCCGCAGCCAGCCACGGCCCGCGAAGTCGGCGAGCGCCTTGTTGACGGTCTCGCGAGAGGCGCCGACCAGCTGGGCCAGCTCCTCCTGGGTCAGGTCGTGGACGACGTGGATGCCCTCCTCCGACTGCACGCCGAAGCGGCGCGAGAGGTCCAGCAGCGCGCGGGCGACGCGGCCAGGGACGTCGGAGAAGACCAGGTCGGACATCTGGTCGTTGGTCCTGCGCAGTCGCCGGGCCACGGCGCGCAGCAGCGCGGACGCGACCTCGGGCCGAGCGTTCAGCCACGGCTGGAGGTCGCCGTGGCCGAGGCCGAGCAGCTTGACCTCGGTGAGGGCGGTGGCGGTGGCGGTGCGCGGGCCGGGGTCGAACAGCGACAGCTCGCCGATCAGCTCGCCGGGGCCGAGCACGGCCAGCATGTTCTCGCGGCCGTCGGGAGAGGTGCGGTGGAGCTTCACCTTGCCCTCGGTGACCACGTACAGGCGGTCGCCGGGGTCCCCTTCGTGGAAGAGCGCGTCACCCCGCGCGAGGGTGACCTCTCCCATGGAGGCGCGCAGCTCAGCGGCCTGCTCGTCATCGAGCGCCGCGAAGAGCGGGGCGCGCCGCAGAACGTCGTCCACGAGTCTCTCCTTGTCGACATGCACAGGGGACCGTCGTCCCCATGATGCCGGACGGTAAAACAGTGCGATCAATCACAAGTTTGACGCACCGCCCTTCCGGACCGAACGGCAGGGGTCCGATTGGGCGGCCTCTCCGCTCTGGCCGGGCCGGATGTCGGCGCCTGGGCTTAGGCTGGCCGGGTGTCCAATACGCCGGTGAGAGCACAGGGCAAGGGGGCCGGACGGGTGACCACACCTCGTAATTCCGCTGTGGGCGAACAGCGGCGCGCCAAGTCGACGAAAGCGGCGAAGGCGGGCAAATCCATCACCACATCCAAGGACACGTCCGCGTCTCCGTCCCGGTCCGAAGCCCAGCCTGCGCCCAAGGCGGAGCCGGCGTCCAAGGCCGAGCCGGCGTCCAAGACCAAGCCGACGTCCAACGCCAAGCCGTCGTCCGGCGGCACCAGGACCGAGTCCCGTCTCGCGCTCGTCCGCCGCGCCCGGCGGATCAATCGCGAGCTCGCCGAGGTGTACCCGTACGCCCACCCCGAGCTGGACTTCGACAACCCGTTCCAGCTGCTGGTCGCCACGGTCCTGTCCGCCCAGACCACCGATCTGCGGGTCAACCAGACCACCCCCGCGCTCTTCGCCGCCTATCCGACCCCCGAGGACATGGCGGCCGCCGACCCCGAGGTCCTGGAGCAGCTGATCCGGCCGACCGGCTTCTTCCGTGCCAAGGCCAAGTCGCTGCTGGGGCTGTCCGCCGCGCTGCGCGACCGCTTCGGCGGTGAGGTGCCGGGCCGGCTGAAGGACCTGGTGACGCTGCCCGGCGTCGGCCGCAAGACGGCCAATGTGGTGCTCGGCAATGCCTTCGGGGTGCCGGGTCTGACCGTGGACACCCACTTCGGGCGGCTGGTGCGGCGCTGGAAGTGGACCGATCAGGAGGATCCGGAGAAGGTCGAGGCGGAGATCGCAGTGCTCTTCCCGAAGAGCGAGTGGACGATGCTCTCGCACCGCATCATCTTCCACGGCCGCCGTGTCTGCCACGCCCGCAAGCCCGCCTGCGGCGCCTGCCCGATCGCTCCGCTCTGCCCGGCGTACGGCGAGGGCGAGACGGACCCCGACAAGGCGAAGAAGCTGCTGAAGTACGAGATGGGCGGCCAGCCCGGTCAGCGGCTGCGTCCCCCGGCCGACTACCCGGGCCCTCCGGCGGCCCCGCTGGGAGCCGCCGAGTGACGAGCACATACGGCGGAGAGGTGCGGGTCAGCGCGCAGGGGCTGCCCGAGTGGCTGCTGCCGCTGGCCCGCGCGGCCGAGACGATCGAGCCGCCCCAGCTGAGCAGGTTTCTGCCGCCCCGGGCCGGAGGCCGCCCGTCCGCCGTGCTGGTGCTCTTCGGGGAGGGGGCGCACGGCCCCGAGCTGCTGCTGATGGAGCGGTCCGGTTCGCTGCGCTCCCACGCCGGTCAGCCCTCGTTCCCCGGGGGTGCGCTCGACCCGGAGGACGGCGATCCGGACGGTCCGGGCCCGCTGCGCGCCGCGCTGCGCGAGGCCGAGGAGGAGACCGGGCTCGACCCCGCGGGGGTCCAGGTGTTCAGCGTGCTGCCCCGGCTCTACATCCCGGTCAGTGGGTTCGTGGTCACACCGGTGCTGGGCTGGTGGCACCGGCCGAGCCCGGTCGGGCCGGTGGATCTGGCGGAGACGGCCCGGGTCTTCACCGTGCCCGTGGCGGATCTCACGGATCCGGCGAATCGGGCGACCACAGCGCATCCGAGTGGTCACACAGGGCCCGCGTTCCTGGTCGAAGGGGCTTTGGTCTGGGGTTTCACCGCCGGAGTGATCGATCGCATACTGCATTTCGCGGGATGGGAGCGGCCCTGGGACCGCGCCAAGCGCGTCCCGCTCGACTGGCGTGCATGAGACGGTGTCTCGGTGAATGTGCTGGACTTCCTGCTGCTGCTCGCCGCCGTATGGTTCGCGATCATCGGCTATCGCCAGGGCTTCGTCGTCGGCGTGCTGTCGGTGACGGGATTCATCGGCGGTGGGCTGGTCGCGGTCTATCTGCTGCCGGTCATCTGGGACGGGACGACCGACAGAGCGTCCCCCGGCACATTCGGCGCCGTCATGGCGCTCGCCCTGGTGATCGTGTGCGCCTCGGTCGGGCAGGCGGCCACCACCCACCTGGGAAACAAGCTGCGCCGGTACATCACCTGGTCACCGGCGCGCGCCCTGGACGCCACGGGCGGCGCCCTGGTGAACGTGCTGGCGATGCTGATGGTGGCCTGGTTGATCGGCTCCCTGGTGGCCGGGACCTCGCTCCCCACGGTCGGCAAGGAGGTCCGCAACTCCAAGGTGCTGCTCGGGGTCGACCAGGTCGTCCCGGACCGGGCGAACACCTGGTTCACCGACTTCTCCTCGGTGCTCGCCCAGAACGGCTTCCCGCAGGTCTTCGCGCCCTTCGCCAACGAGCGGATCACCTCGGTGCCTCAGCCGGATCCCGCGCTCGCGCGGTCCCCGGTGGCCACCCGAGCCCAGCAGAGCATCGTGAAGGTGGTGGGCACCGCCCCCAGCTGCGGCAAGGTCCTGGAGGGCAGCGGCTTCGTCTACGCCCCGAACCGGGTGATGACCAACGCGCACGTCGTCGGCGGGGTCGACGAGCCGACCGTCCAGATAGGCGGCGAGGGCCGGCTCTACGACGCGAAGGTCGTGCTCTACGACTGGAAGCGCGATATCGCGGTCCTCGACGTGCCCTCGCTGAGCGCACCGGCGCTCCAGTTCGCCCAGGAGGACGCGACCAGCGGCGATGACGCGATCGTCGCCGGTTTCCCGGAGAACGGCGCCTTCGACGTACGCGCCGCGCGGGTCCGCGACCGTATCGACGCCAACGGCCCGGACATCTATCACCGGGGCACCGTCAACCGCGATGTGTACTCGCTGTACGCGACCGTGCGCCAGGGCAACTCCGGAGGCCCGCTGCTCACCCCGAAGGGCCGGGTGTACGGCGTGGTCTTCGCCAAGTCCCTCGACGACGCCGACACCGGGTACGCGCTGACAGCGGACGAGGTGGCCCAGGACGCCGAACAGGGGCGTTCGGCCGAGCAGTCGGTGGACAGCCAGGGGTGCGCCCTCTAGCGCAGCACGGGGCGCGCCCCCCAGCGGTGCGCCCCCATGCTGCCGGGCACGCCGGAGCTACCGTCGGTGACGGTGGTGGTGCTGGTGCTGGTGGCGGTGCCTGTACTAGCGGCCGCGTGGATGGCGCAGCCGTGCCGACACCCAGCGGGCACGGCGGCGGATGATGCGGGGAATCCCGATATTGGGGTCATGGCCTTGGGTAGGCCCGGAGCCGCCCCGCTCGGAAACGCTCAGCGCGGCATTGGCAGCAGCGGCGGCTTCGGAGCCGCGGCCGCTTGGTGCGTCACGGTAGTCGTGCGTCCAGCCCATACGCCGGAGTCTGCCCCTGGCCCAAGGTCCGTAATCGCCGCTGGCTGCGGCAATTGGCCTATGCGCCAGGCAATTGGCTGTTCGTAAGACACCTGTTCGCACGGCCGCCATGGGGTGGTCGCTATCCGCACACCGGGCCCCACCCAGCGGTGCTCGGCCGTGCTCCACCGGAGGCTGGTGAGAGACCCGCCGACGATGCCCAGGGGGAAGCTCAGCGGTCCGGTTCCGGGTCCTTCAGCCAGTTGATCAGTTCGGTGGAGAAGGCGGTCGGGTCCTCCTCGTGGGGGAAGTGACCGAGCCCGTCGAAGAGCCGCCAGCGGTAGGGCGCTTCCACGTACTCCCCGGAGCCCGCCGCGCTGCGGGTGCGCATCACCGGGTCGAGTGATCCGTGCACGTGCAGCGTCGGCACCCGCACCGGACGCTTCATCCGCCGGTTGAACTGGAAACCGTCCGGTCGTGCCAGCGAGCGCACCATCCAGCGGTACGGCTCGATCGAGCAGTGCGCGGTCGACGGGATGCACATCGCCCGCCGGTAGACCTCCACCGTCTCGTCATCGGGCAGCTGAGGACCGGACCAGTCGCGGATCAGCTCTCCCACGGCCGCCGCGTCGTCCGCGACCAGTTGGCGCTCGGGCAGCCAGGGCCGCTGGAAGCCCCAGATGTGGGAGCCGGCGGCGCTCTGCCGGACGTCCGCGAGCATGGCCGAGCGCCAGCGGCGCGGGTGCGGCATCGAGGCCACCGCCAGCCGCCGGACCAGCTTCGGCCGCATCACCGCGGCCGTCCACGCCAGATATCCGCCCAGGTCATGGCCGACGAGCGCGGCGTCCGGCTCACCCAGCGAGCGCACCACCCCGGTGATGTCGAGGGCGAGGTTGGCCGGGTCGTAGCCACGGGGCGTACGGTCGCTGCCGCCCACCCCCCGCAGATCCATCGCGACCGCGCGGTAGCCGGCGTCGGCGAGTGCGGTCAGCTGGTGCCGCCAGGTCCACCAGAACTGCGGAAAGCCGTGGAGCAGCATCACCAGCGGGCCGTCGCCCTGCTCGGCGATGTGGAAGCGCGCGCCGTTGGCCGCGACGTCCCGGTGGGTCCAGGGGCCGTCGAGCCGTACGGCCGACGCGGAGGTATCAGGGACGGTCATGCCGACGAGCGTGTCACATCCCGTGCGGAGCGTCCGCCGTTGCTCGATGCACGCGGATGCGGCTTGACGCTCCCCAGGACCGCGGCCGTCTCCTTGGACGAGGCGATGGACTTCTTGGGCGGCTTCACCTTCTTGAACTTCACCAGCGCCAGCAGGCCCAGGATTCCGGCGATCAGCCAGTAGACGCCGCCCACGATCAGGAAGCACCAGGCGAGGCCGAGACCGGTCCAGGAGCGCAGGCCGTAGGCGAGGGCGAAGCTGAGCACCGGCAGCGAGAACAGCAGCAGCACCCCGGCCGCGAGACCGGCACCGCTGCCGACCGCGGCACGCTTGGCTCCCACCCGGAGCTCGGCCTTGGCCAGCGCGATTTCGTCGTGCACCAGCGCGGACAGCTCGGTGGTCGCCGAGGCCACCAGCTGGCCGAGGCTGCGGTTGCCGCCGTCGTCGGCTGCGCTCATCGCCATCTCCCTCTGCTCTTGTACGTCTTCCGCTCGCTGCGATGTGCCGCGTTGCACGCGCTTGCTGCCTCTTCTGCGCGATTCCGCGGATGTCAAGCCTCTCAGATCATGCCGGACCATCGTCGCCGGAGTCCCCAGCGGCGGCCATTTCGGCAAGCCGTCGGTGTTCGGCGGCCTTCGCCTCATGGATCGCGGCCATCCGAAGGTGGTATTCCGGGCTGTCGAGTTCATAGATGTCGGGGATGCCGTCCATGTCCTCGTCCCGGTCCTCCTCCTGACACAGCCGCCGGTACGTGTTGTTGCGCATCTTGAGGAGGACGCCCGCGACCAGCGCGGCACACAGCGACCCGATGAGCACCGCTGCCTTGATCTCCTCGGCGAGCACCGGGTCGCCGGGGAAGGCGAGTTCGCCGATGAGGAGCGAGACGGTGAAGCCGATTCCGGCGAGTGAGGCGACCGCGAGCACATCCCCCCAGGCCAGGTCCTCGTTGAGCTCGGCCTTGGTGAAGCGGGCGGCCAGCCAGGAGCCGCCGAAGACGCCGACGGTCTTGCCCACGACGAGCCCGAGGACCACGCCGAGCGTCTCGGGGCGGGTGAAGACGTCCGCGACCGCGCCGCTGGAGAGGGGCACTCCGGCGGCGAACAGGGCGAACAGCGGCACCGCCAGCCCCGCCGACAACGGTCGTACCCGGTGCTCGATCCGCTCCGCGGGGGACCGCTCCTCGCCGTCGTGCACGGTGCAGCGCAGCATCAGGCCCATCGCGACGCCCGCGACGGTGGCGTGCACCCCGCTGGCATGCATCAGGGCCCAGATGACCACGGCGAGCGGTACGTAGACATAGCTGCCGCGTACGCCCTTGCGGTGCAGCAGCCAGAAGAGCGCGAGTCCGGCGAAGGACAGCACGAGGGGGAGGAGGTGGATGTTCCTGGTGAAGAAGATCGCGATGATCAGGATCGCGCCGAGGTCGTCGACCACGGCGAGGGTGAGCAGGAACGCGCGCAGGGCGGCGGGCAGCGCGGTGCCGATGACCGCGAGGACGGCGAGCGCGAAGGCGATATCGGTGGCGGTCGGTACCGCCCAGCCCTGGAGGCTGCCGCCTCCGGCCGCGCCGACGGCGACGTAGACCAGCGCGGGTACGGCCATCCCGCACACAGCGGCGACCACGGGCAGTGCGGCCGCCTTGGGGTCACGCAGCTCTCCGGCGACCAGCTCGCGCTTGAGCTCGATCCCGGCCACGAAGAAGAAGATGGTCAGCAGGCCGTCGGTGGCCCAGGAGGCGACCGACAGATGCAGATGCAGCGCTTCGGGGCCGAAGGAGAACTCTTTGACATCGGTGTAGAAGCCGCTGAGCGGGGTGTTCGCGAGGATCAGCGCGGCGATGGCGGCGACGAGCAGGATGACGCCGCCGACGGTCTCGGTGCGCAGTGCGTCGGTGACGAACGTCCGCTCGGGCAGCGACTGACGTCCGAGGAAGGTGCGGCGGGCGGGCGCGGCCACGTGCGGGCCTCCTGAGGTCGGTGGGGCAGATACACAGGTGGTGTGTGCCGACCAGACTTCCCGGCTCGCCTCTTCATCTTGTCGCGGTTTTGACGCGACGGATCTCAACCTTAACCCGGATGCGTGAGGGGCGCCCCCGCCGGGCGGGGGCGCCCCTCATCTGTGCACCGCGCTGACCTGGTGCGGAGACCTGACCGCTCAGTCCTCGCTGGGCGCGGAGGGCAGCTTGCTCTGGATCAGTTCCATGACGGAGGAGTCGGTGAGCGTGGTGACATCGCCCAGGGCGCGGTTCTCGGCGACATCGCGCAGCAGACGGCGCATGATCTTGCCGGAACGGGTCTTGGGCAGCTCGGCGACCGGCAGGATCCGCTTCGGCTTGGCGATCGGGCCGAGCTGCTTGGCGACATGCGCCCGCAACTCCTCGACCAGGCCCTCGTCCTCGGCCGCACTACCGCGCAGGATCACAAAGGCGCAGATGGCCTGGGTGGTCTGCGGGTCCGTCGCCCCGACCACCGCGGCCTCGGCGACCTTGGGGTGCGAGACGAGCGCCGACTCGACCTCGGTGGTGGAGATGTTGTGGCCGGACACCAGCATCACATCGTCGACCCGGCCGAGCAGCCAGATATCGCCGTCGTCGTCCTTCTTGGCGCCGTCGCCCGCGAAGTACCGCTTCTCGAAACGGGACCAGTAGGTGTCCAGATAACGCTGGTCGTCGCCCCAGATCGTCCGGAGCATGGACGGCCACGGCTCGGTGAGCACCAGATAGCCGCCCGCGCCGTTCGGCACCTCGTTGGTATCGTCGTCGACAACGGTGGCGGAGATGCCCGGGAGCGGGACCTGCGCCGAGCCGGGCTTGGTGGCGGTGACGCCCGGCAGGGGCGTGATCATGATGCCGCCGGTCTCGGTCTGCCACCAGGTGTCGACCACGGGCGTCTGGTCCGCGCCGATGTGCTTGCGGTACCAGATCCAGGCCTCGGGGTTGATCGGCTCGCCGACCGAGCCGAGGATCCGCAGCGACGACAGATCGAACTTGGCCGGGATGTCGTCGCCCCACTTCATGCAGGCGCGGATCGCGGTCGGGGCGGTGTACAGGATGGTGACCCCGTACTTCTGGACGATCTCCCACCAGCGGCCCTGGTGCGGGGTGTCCGGAGTGCCCTCGTAGAGCACCTCCGTGGCGCCGTTGGAGAGCGGGCCGTAGACGATGTACGAGTGGCCGGTGACCCAGCCGACGTCCGCCGTGCACCAGTAGACGTCCGTCTCCGGCTTGAGGTCGAAGACGGCGTGGTGGGTGTAGGAGACCTGGGTGAGATAGCCGCCGGTGGTGTGCAGGATGCCCTTCGGCTTACCGGTCGTGCCCGAGGTGTAGAGGATGAACAGCGGGTGCTCGGCGTCGAACGCCTCGGGGGTGTGCTGCTCCGGCTGGCGGTCGACGATCTCGTGCCACCACACATCGCGGCCCTCGCTCCAGGCCACGTCCTGGCCGGTGCGCCGGACCACCAGCACGCTGCGCACATTCTCCGTACCGGGGCGGGTCAGGGCCTCGTCGACGGCGGGCTTGAGCGCGGACGGCTTGCCGCGGCGGTAGCCGCCGTCGGCGGTGATGACGACGCGGGCGTCGGCGTCCTGGATGCGGGTGGCGAGAGCGTCGGCCGAGAACCCGCCGAAGACCACGGAGTGCGGGGCGCCGATACGGGCGCAGGCCAGCATCGCGACCGCGGTCTCCGGGATCATCGGCATATAGATGGCGACCCGGTCGCCCCCCTGGACCCCCAACTCGGTGAGGGCGTGCGCCGCTTGGGAGACCTCGCGCTGGAGCTCGGCGTAGGTCAGGGAGCGGGTGTCGCCGGGCTCCCCTTCGAAGTGGAACGCGACGCGGTCGCCCAAACCGTTCTCGACATGACGGTCGACGCAGTTGTACGCGACATTGAGCTTGCCGTCGGCGAACCACTTCGCGAACGGCGGATTGGACCAGTCGAGTGTCTCATTCGGCTCGGTCGCCCAGGTCAGCCGACGGGCCTGCTCGGCCCAGAAGCCCAGGCGGTCCGCCTTTGCCCGCTTATACGCCTCAGCAGTGACATTGGCGCTGGCAGCAAGCTCGGCGGGCGGCGCGAAGCGACGCTCCTCCCGAAGAAGGTTGGCCAGGCTTTCGTTGCTCACGACATCTCCCATTCCCAGGGTGTCCGTTGTGTCCCAGGCCATAGCTCATCAGCCCGCGGCACCCCCTGACAAGGGCTGTTGCCGAAAATTGGTTTAGACCTATAGTGAACGTTGTTGATCACCTCACCCCCAGCGCGCCCGGGGCGGCTTCGCTGTGCGCCCCGTCGCCGTTCGCGCTCACACAGGGAGTGGTCATCGACGGCACGCCGTCGCCCGCCCGGACGGCCAGGAACCGGCCCGAACCGGTCTCCAGGACGTAGGTCTGGGCTTCTGCCACATGGAAGTACATCCCGTGCAGCGTCAGCTTGCCCTCCGCCACCCGCCGGGCGACACAGGGATGTGCCCGGAGGTGGTCGAGCTGCTGGATCACATTGATCAGCGCCAGCCGCTCCACATCGTCGGCCACCGGCCGGTCGGCCAGCGCGACCTCGCCGCGGCCCAGCCGCCCGATCCGCTCCATACGGGCCAGCCCTGGCCGCCCGTGGCGGAGCCAGCGCGCCAGTGGAGTCTGCCCATCGCCAGGGTCGACCGGGTCCGCGCCCTGGGGTCGGGGCGGGGCTGAGCTCCCGGGTGGATCCGCGGCCTCCGCCGTCTCCGCGGCCTCCGCCGTCTCCGCGGCCTCCGCCGTCTCGGGCCCCGACGACGGCTGGACCGGAACCGAGGTCGACGAACCGAGCAATGCCTGCATCGCCCCGCATCCGGAGTGGCCGCACACCGTGATGCTGCCGACCTTCAGCACCTCCACCGCGTACTCGATCGCCGCGCCCACCGAATCGCAGGAGTCATCGCTGCCCGGCGGCGGCACCAGATTGCCCACATTGCGCACGGTGAACAGATCGCCGGGTCCACTGGAGGTGATCATGCTGGTCACCAGACGGGAGTCGGCGCAGGTGAGGAAGAGCTGACCGGGCCGCTGCCCTTCGCGCGCCAGCCGGGCCAGCTCCTCGCGCACCAGCGGTGCGGTGTTGCGCTGGAACGCACTGACCCCGCCGAGCAGTTGGCCGCCGCCGGGTCTGCCGCCCGGCCCCTCTGTCGAGCCGGGGTGGGTGCACCGGTGGTCGCGCCACGGTGTCCATGGCCGACAGCCACGGACACCGACCGGCTCCCCTCCCGGCCGCCCCGCCAGGCCCCCATGGCTGGTCTGCCCGTCGAGGGCGTTCGGGCCGTGGACGGTGCTCCCGCCGCTCCGCTCCCGGCGTAGCGGAACACCGCCGAGCAGCACGGAGACTGCTCCGCCGCCGAGGGTGGCCATCAGCCCGGCCTCGAGCGTGACTCCGGCGGCCAGTGCGATACCCAGGGAGAGGGGAATGGTGATCAGGAAGACGGCGATCGAGGCGGAGAGAGCCGTGCGGCGCGAGGTCCCGCCGAGCCGGTCCAAGAGTTTCACCATTCCCGTCCTCTCCGGGGCTTCGTGGTCGCGGACACCACACGGTCATGGGAGGCGGTCTGCTGTGCCACCGACTCCCAAGCATTGGTAAATGAATGGTAATGCTGAGTAAAGTCCGCGGGAAGCATTTCGGGGTGAGCTGTGCTGATATTCCATCTATCGGGTGAATAGTCATTTGAAATGCCTTGTCATGCTCTGTCTTCTTCTTGATCCGTGCGAGGTTGGCTCCCATCCGGCCGGAGCTCCCGGGTCAAGGGAGACAAGAGGGATGAGGTGGCGGTATGAGGGTCAGGAGAAACGTCACTGCATGGCTCGCCGTGATGACGGCACTGGCGGCGCTGGCCAACTGCTCGGGAGACTCCGGGGACGGACAGGACACCGCGGGCAGCGGAGGTTCGCACGACAGGGAACGTCCGCAGAAGGGCCCCGCCGTGCCGAAGCGCCCGGACCACGCCGGTAAGGCGTTTCGGCTCATCGGTGACGGTTCGACCGCCTACACCGGTCCGCAGCCCCATCAGTTCAGGACCGATACGCTCGAACCCGGCAAGAAGCCACCGCAGTTCGTCGTGTTCTCGTGGGACGGCGCCGGCCAGGACGAGCAGAAGCTGTTCTCCCACTTCCGCGAGGTCGGCAAGAAGTACGGCGCGACGATGACGTACTTCCTCAGCGGCGTCTACATGCTGCCCACCGATAAGCGGGACCTCTACGATCCGCCGAGACATCCGCGCGGCACCTCGTCCATCGGCTTCAACGATGTCAAGGGCGTCCGGGACACCGTGGAACAGCTACGGGGCGCCTGGCTCGACGGCAACGAGATCGGCACCCACTTCAACGGCCACTTCTGCGGTTCCGACGACGGCGTCGGCACCTGGACGCCGAGCGAGTGGATGAGCGAGACCCGGCAGGCCGAGGAGTTCGTGAAGAACTGGAAGACCAACACCGGCCTCGAGGACGAGGACCCGCTGCCCTTCGACTACGAAAAGGAACTCGTCGGCGGCCGTGCCCCGTGCCTGGAGGGGCAGAAGAACCTCCTGCGGGCGGCGAAGAAGATGGGCTGGCGCTACGACGCGAGTTCCGTCGGCGGCCTTCAGGTCTGGCCCGGCAAGATCAACGGCATCTGGGACTTCCCGCTCCAGCAGATCCCGGTACCGGGCCGGGCGTACGAGACCCTGTCGATGGACTACAACTTCCTGGCCAACCAGTCGGGTTCCTCGACCAACGGCAAGAAGTCCAAGCGCGCCGCATGGGGCCGCCAGATGCGCGACGGCCTGCTCGCCGCCTTCGACCGGGCGTACGAGGGCAACCGTGCGCCGCTGTTCGTGGGCAACCACTTCGAGTCCTGGAACGGCGGGACCTATATGCACGCCGTCGAGGAGGTCATCAAGGAGGTCTGTCCGCGCGAGGGCGTCTACTGCGTGTCCTTCAAGCAACTGGCCGACTGGCTGGACGCGCAGAATCCCATGGTCCTGGAGAAACTGCGGACGGTGGACGTCGGACAGCGGCCGGAGGGCGGCTGGAAGCGCTACCTCGCCGCCAAGCCGACCTTCCCGCGCTCGTCCGCCCCGGCCGAGAGGAAGCGGGAAGACGATCACGGAGAGAAGGGCGATCACGGACGGAAGAGTGGCCACGGACGGGAGGACGAGCCCAGGCGGCAGGACGAGCCGGGTCGGGAGGACGGTCCCGGCCGGGATGAGGGTCCCGGCCGCGATGAAAGCCCCCGCCGGGAGGATGGTCCCGACCGGGAGGACGGTCCCGGTCGGGAGGACACCTACGGGCGCGAACGGGAGGACACTGAGCGCGAGTATGGCTCCGGCCGGGAGCGCGACGCGGAGCGGGAGCACTCCGGCCGGGAGGGCCGGGAGGAACGCTCCGACCGGAACAACGCGTCCGGCCGGGAGTTGATGTCCGAGCGGAGTGAAGAGCCCGAGCGTTACCAGGAGTCCGACCGCTACCAGGAGCCGGACGGCTACGGGGAGTCCGAGCGCTACCAGAATGCCGGTGGCGACCAGGACTCCGGCACCGATCAGGGCTCCGAAGAGGATGAATCGGCTAGGCGGGAGCGGGAGTAGCCGCCGCCGCGCCCATGGCGAACTCATCCAGCGCGAAGGCGGGGTCCACCTGGGCCGCCAGGTCGGCCCCTGTCTTCGCGTTGCCCCAACTCTGCGCGTTCTTCAGGTGGAAGTGGACCATCTGGCGGGTGTAGCGCTGCCAGTCGCGCCGCTCGTACGAGGCGTCCACCGCCGCGTGGAGGGTCCGCAGCGACTCGCGGTTCGGCTCTTCCAGCTCCTCGAAGCGGGGCGGGCGGCCCTTCTCCATGGCCCGGACCCAGTCGGAGTGGCCGATGGTGACCAGCAGGTCATCGCCCACTTGCGCACGTAGGAAGTCGAGGTCGTCGGGGCCCTGCACCTTGTTGCCCACCACGCGCAGCGCCACGTCGAAGTCGCGGGCGTACTCCTTGTACTGGCGGTAGACGGCGATGCCCTTACGGGTGGGCTCGGCGACCAGGAACGTCATATCGAAGCGGGTGAAGAGACCGGAGGCGAAGGAGTCGCTGCCCGCCGTCATGTCGACGACGACGAACTCCCCCCGTCCGTCGACGAGATGGTTCAGACACAGCTCGACCGCGCCGACCTTGGAGTGGTAGCAGGCGACACCGAGATCGGACTCGGTGAAGGGGCCGGTCGCCATCAGCCGCACCTCCCCGTCGTCGAGCCGGACGGTCCGGGCGCACGCCTCGTAGACGGGGTTGTCCTCGCCGATGCGCAGCAGTCGTGACCCCTCGCCCGGCGGTGTTGTCTTGATCATGGTGTCGGCGGATGCGATCCGGGGGTTCTCACCGCGCAAGTAGTCCTTGATCAGCGGAAGATGGGCGCCCATGGCGGGCAGCGCGGCGGCCTCCGTCTCGTCGAGGCCGAGCGCCGCGCCCAGGTGCTGGTTGATGTCGGCGTCGACGGCGACGACAGGGGCGCGGGTGGCGGCGAGATGGCGGATGAACAGCGACGACAGCGTTGTCTTGCCGCTGCCACCCTTGCCTACGAAAGCGATCTTCATGTTCACCTAGCGTAGGTGAGTGATCCTCTTCCATGAGGGATTTACGTGAAGAAGACCACTCCAACGAGGGGCGCCCGGCAGGCGGTGCGTAGGGTCGTACTCATGAGTACGACAGATCCGCTCGCCGTCCTGGCCGCGCTGCCCGGCGTGGCCGAGTCCGTGGACGCCGTACGCACGGCTGTGGACCGGGTCTACGGTCATCGTGTGATGCGTCGCCGCAGCAATGAGGTCACCTCCGAGGCGGCGTTGCGCGGAGCGCGTGGCTCCGCGGCGCTGGCCGGGGCCGACTGGGCGCTGGAAGAGGTGCGCCGCCGCACCGACTTCGGGACTGCGGGCGAGCCGCATCTGGTGGGTGCGGCGCTGCGGCTGACTGCCGAGGCGGGGCAGCTGCTGACCGTGTGGCGGCAGTCGCCGCTGCGGGTGCTGGCCCGGCTGCACTTGGTCGCGGCCGGGGGGACCGGGGCGGACGACGCCGTGGGGCGGCCCCGCCAGGCGGGCGAACGGGTGGACGAGGTGCTGGTCGGTCCGGAACCGCCGGGCGCGGACGAGGTGGCGGGGCGGCTCGACGGACTGGCGCGGCTGCTGCTCGCGGGGACCGAGGCGCCGGCGCTGGTGACGTCGGCCGTGGTGCACGGTGAACTGCTCGCGCTGCGGCCCTTTGTCTCCTGCAACGGTCTGGTGGCGCGTGCGGCCGAGCGGATCGTACTGGTCGGCAGCGGGCTGGACCCGAAGTCGATCTGTCCCGCGGAGGTGGGGCACGCCGAGCAGGGGACCGCGGCGTATGTGGCGGCGCTGGAGGGCTATGTGTCCGGGACGCCGGAGGGGATGGCGGCGTGGATTGCGCACTGCGGGCGGGCGGTTGAGCTCGGGGTGCGGGAGAGCACGGCGGTGTGCGAGGCGTTGCAGCGCGGAGCGGCCTGACAGCGGGACGCCGTCCGAACGGCCTGGAGCCGGGGCGGAGTTGGGGGCGGACGCAGAGTTGCGGCGGTACCACGGGGGTACCGCCGCTGGCACGTCCGTCGGGTTACCATGCGTGCACAAATATTTGCCCATCAGGCCGGGATCTTTGCCCGTTACCTGGTGCGGCTGGCCCGTAATCGACGGGTCGGCGTCGCGTGGGTGCCCGACATTCGTGCTCGGTCCGTGGGGCCTTGGTGCGTCTGGGGGTTTCCTCCCGGATCCCCTGGTCTCGCGGGCCGTCGATTCCTTTCTACTCCTGCGAGCGGCCAAGCGGAACCCCTTGCCGCAGATCTTTGCTATTGCCGTCAAATCCGGGCATACAGTGCGCGGCGCCGATTGGCGTACCAGACCAGACCGGCGGTGGCGGCGGCCGCGCCCACCGCGGCGGCCACGGCCAGCACCGGACGCGGTGGCATGGAGAACGAGGGGAGGCGCTGCTTCAGCCGGACCGGGCGGTTGAAGGAGAGCACCGGCCAGCCGCGGGCGGCCGCCTCGCGGCGCAGGGCGCGGTCCGGGTTCACCGCGTGGGGGTGGCCGACCGCCTCCAGCATCGGTAGATCGGTGGCCGAATCGCTGTAGGCGTAACAGCGCGAGAGGTCGTATCCCTCGGACTCGGCGAGCTCGGCGATCGCCTCCGCCTTGGTCGGGCCGTAGGCGTAGTACTCCACTTCACCGGTGAACACCCCGTCCTCGACGACCATGCGGGTGGCCACCACACGGTCCGCGCCGAGAAGCTCGCCGATCGGCTCCACGACTTCGGCTCCCGACGTGCTGACGATCACTACATCGCGCCCGGCGCTGTGATGTGCCTCGATGAGTGAGGCGGCCTCGTCGTAGATGATGGGGTCGATCAGATCGTGCAGGGTCTCTGCGACGATCTCCTTCACCTGCTGGACATTCCATCCGCGGCACAGCGCCGAGAGGTACTCGCGCATCCGCTCCATCTGCTCGTGATCCGCACCGCCCGCGAGGAAGACGAACTGTGCATAGGCGGTGCGCAGTACGGCACGGCGGTTGATCAGACCACCCTGGTAGAAGGACTTGCTGAAGGTGAGCGTGCTTGACTTCGCAATGACCGTCTTGTCCAGGTCAAAGAAGGCGGCTGTCCGAGGCAAGGAGTGGTTTTCCACGACGCCGAGCATAGGGCCCACCATTCGGCGTAAGCTGAGGCGCGTGGGTTTGCCTGAGAAGGCTCTCGGGTACACCATGGAAGTCACGGATCGTTCGCGACCGTGCTAACCCGGTCCGACTCCTCCCCCCCCGAGTCGGCCGTGGGGACGACCCCCGCTCTCCCCCCCGGCGGGGGTCGTCGCATGTCCGGACGCTTTTTCGGTGTGCTCACCGGATCGGGCTCCTTCCCGTGGGTCCTCGCTGTCTTCCTCGCCACCAGCCTGAACGGTAACCGTGCGTAATCGCCAGGCTGCTCTCCGGAAGTCACTGGTTTAGGTGACTGGGATATTCACAGCTGATGAGTTGTCCACAGTTTTGGACCAAGATCCCCAAGATTTTCTGGATCGCCGCATCGTGATTCTCCGCGAAGTTCGCGCTCGCCGTTAGCGGGAGTGAGTGCGCGTAACGGATATGGGGAGGGGATCGTGGCTGCATCCATCACACCGGAACGACCGGCGGCGCCCGAAGAACAGCGGAACGGACCGCTGATCGTGACCGAGGACGAGGAACTTCTCGACGATCTGCTGCGGTTGTGCGCGGCGGCCGGAGCGGAGCCGGAAGTGGCACATGGGGCGCCCACGCGCAGAGGCAGTTGGGAGGGCGCGCCGCTGATCCTCGTCGGCGACGACTCAGCCGCCCGGCTGTGCGGCCGCGCCCGCAGGGAAGGGGTTCTGCTCATCGGGCGCGACCTCGACGACCACGGCATCTGGCGGCGGGCCGTCGATCTCGGCGCGGATCATGTCGCGTTTCTGCCCGATGCGGAGACATGGCTGGTGGACCGGATCGCCGATGTCGCCGAGGGGGTGGGGCGACAAGCCCTGACTGTCGGGGTCATCGGCGGGCGTGGCGGCGCCGGCGCCTCCACCCTTGCCTGTGCCCTGGCCGTCAGCGCGGCCCGCGCGGGCCGGCGCACGATGCTGATCGACGGCGATCCGCTGGGCGGGGGTCTCGATGTGCTGCTCGGTGGCGAGGGCGCGGAGGGCTTGCGATGGCCCGCCTTCGCCGAATCGAGGGGCCGGGTCGCCGGGAGCGCGCTCGAGGAGTCCCTGCCCGAGCTGCACTCCCTGCGGGTGCTCAGCTGGGACCGCGGCGACGCGGTGGTCATTCCCGACTCGGCGATGCGCGCAGTGCTGGCCGCGGCCCGGCGGCGGGGCGGAGTCGTGGTGGTGGATCTGCCCCGGAGGATCGACGACGCCACGGCCGAGGCCCTGGCCCAGATCGACCTCGGGCTGCTGGTCGTCCCCGCGGAGCTGCGGGCCGTGGCGGCCTCTCACCGAGTGGCGTCCACGGTGGGGATGGTGCTGCGCGATCTGCGTGCGGTGGTGCGGGGCCCGTGCGGGCCCGAGCTCGACGACGAGGAGATCGCGGGTCTGCTCGGGCTGCCGCTGGCCGGTCAACTGCCGCCGGAGCCCGGCCTGTCGGCCGCCTTGGACGGCGGGGAGCCCCCGGGAGCCAGTGCGCGCGGACCGCTCAGCCGGTTCTGCACCGAGTTCTGGGCGCGCGCCCTGGCTGGTGAAGGGGGCGTGCCCGCATGAGCGCCGCACCGACGGAGCTGCTGGACGCGGTGCGATTGCGGCTCGCCGAGAGCGGAGCAGAGCCCACCCCCGCCCGGGTGGCCGCGGCCCTCCGGGAGGAGGGGCGGCTGCTCGGCGACACAGAGGTGCTCGGAGTGGTCGCGACCCTGCGTTCCGAGCTGGTCGGCACCGGCCCCCTGGAGCCGCTGCTCGCCGCCCCCGATGTCACGGACGTCCTGGTCACGGCCCCCGACGAGGTGTGGGTGGACCGGGGTTCGGGGCTGGAGCGCACAGCCGTGACCTTCCCTGACGCCGCGGCCGTGCGCAGGCTCGCCCAGCGGCTCGCCGCGGTGGCCGGGCGGCGGCTGGACGACGCCCGGCCATGGGTGGACGCCCGGCTGCCGGACGGGACGCGGCTGCACGCCGTGCTCCCGCCGGTGGCCGTCGGCTCCACCTGTCTGTCGCTGCGAGTGGTGCGCCCGCGGGCGTTCTCCCTCGACGAGCTGGTGGCGGCCCGGACCGTGCCGCCCGGCGGCGCGGACCTGCTGCGGGCGATGCTGGACGCCCGGCTGTCGTTCCTCATCAGCGGGGGCACCGGATCGGGAAAGACCACGTTGCTGTCGAGCCTGCTGGGGCTGGTGGCACCGGATGAGCGGATCGTCCTGGCCGAGGACTCGGCCGAGCTGAGGCCCGACCATCCGCATGTGGTCCGGCTGGAGACTCGCCCGGCCAACCAGGAGGGCCGGGGCCAGGTCACCCTGCGGGACCTGGTGCGCCAAGCCCTGCGGATGCGCCCGGACCGGCTGGTGGTCGGGGAGGTGAGGGGCCCTGAGGTGACCGATCTCCTCGGCGCGCTGAACACGGGCCACGAAGGCGGATGCGGCACGGTCCACGCCAATACGGCCAGGGATGTTCCGGCACGGCTGGAGGCGCTCGGCTCGACCGCCGGACTCGACCGGGCCGCGCTCCACAGCCAGCTGGCCGCCGCCCTGTCGGTCGTGGTCCATCTGGTGCGGGACCGCGGCGGGCGGCGCAGGATCGCCGAGCTGCATGTCCTCGACCGGGACCGCGGGGGCTATGTCACCACCGTGCCCGCGGCGCTGTGGGGCCCGTACGGCTTCGAACGGGCCGAGGGCTGGCAGCAGCTCCGGAGCCTCTGTGAACGGGGCGGAGGCGCCGTATGACGGGCGTGGAAGCGGATCGTGGAGCGCTGGCGCTGTGCGCCGCGGTGCTGTGCGCGGGAGCGGCCGTGTGGCTGCTCGCCAAGCGGGACCGGGAGCTGCGCCGCGCCAGGCTGCTGTTCGTGGGTGGCGCCCCCGTCGCATCGGCCGCACCCGTCGCGCCGGATCCGGCGCGGAGGGCGGCAGAGGTTGCCGCCGGGGTGCGGGAGCGATGGCGAGTCCGGTACGGCGGGAGGATGGGCCGTGAGCTGCTGTGTCTCCCGGCCGGGGGCGTGGTCGCGCTGCTGGGCGCATCGGTCCTGCCGCTGCTCTTCGCGGTGGCGGCCGTGCCGGTCATGGGCCGGTGGCTGCGGCGCCGGGAGCGCGGACGGGTCCGCGAGCGGCGCGCCGCCGGGGTGATCGAGCTGTGTTCGGCGGTGGCGGGCGAGCTGCGCGCCGGGCGGCAGCCCGGCGAGGCGCTGCTCGCCGTGTCCCCGAGCGACCTCGGGGAGCGATGGGGGCTGGTGGCGGCCGCCGCCCGGTTCGGCGGCGATGTGCCCGAAGCGCTGCGCAGAGCGGCTCGCGCGCCGGGGGCCGAGGGTCTGACCGGGGTGGCCGCCTGCTGGCAGGTGGCGGTCGACGAGGGCGCGGGGCTGGCCGCCGGGCTCGACCGGGTGGCCGCGGCGCTCCGCGCCGAGCGCGACCAGCGGGAGGATCTGCACGCCAAGCTGGCGGGGCCCCGGGCCACCGCGATGGCCCTGGCCGGGCTGCCCCTTGTCGGGTTGATCCTGGGCAGTGCGCTGGGCGCCGATCCGCTGCATGTGCTGCTGCACACCCCGGCCGGTCTCGGGTGTCTGGTGCTGGGCGGGCTGCTGGAGTGGGCCGGGCTGTTCTGGACCGGCCGGCTGGTGCGGTCGGCGCTCGCCTCCTCCGGGGCCGTGGCCGATGAGCGCTGACGTTGTCCACAGGCTGGGGATTGTGTTGTCCGCCGCGGCGGCCGTCCTGTGCACGGTGATGGCCGTGCTCGAGTCCCGTCGGCAGCGGACCGCCCGGCGTCGGCTCGTGGCTCTGCTGCCGGGACACGGGAGCGGACCGCCGAAGCGGCCGCGGCCATGGGAGCGTCGGCGCACCGCCGCCGGTGAGGGCGCGGCCCTGGCGTGGTCGGCCTCCTTCGGCGCGCTGCTGGCCGGTCCAGCGGTGGTCGAGGGACCGGTGGGGTGGGTGCTGGGGTTCGCCGCCGCGTACGGCGTACGGCGCTGGCAGCGGCGCCGTCAGGCCCTCGGTGGCCCTTCCGCCCACGGCCGCCGTAGCGAGGTCGCTGCGGTACGGCAGATTCCGCTGGCGGCCGATCTGCTGACCGCCTGCCTGGCGGCCGGAGCGGGGCCGCGCAGAGCGGCGGAGGCGGTGGGCGTGTCGCTGGGCGGCCCGGTCGGCGAGCGGCTGGCCCGGACGGCGGCGGAGCTGCGGCTGGGAGGCGAACCGGCCGATGCCTGGGGGCGGATGGGTGCTCTTCCCGGAGCGCGAGGGCTGGCGCGCGCCTTGGAGCGAGCCGGGACGACAGGCGCACCGGCCGTGGAGCCGGTCTCCCGGGTGGCCGCCGAATGCCGCGCCGAACAGACCCGGAAGGCGGTGAAACGGGCCGACCGCACCGCCGTACGGGCCACCGCGCCCCTCACGGTCTGCTTTCTGCCCGCGTATCTGCTGATCGGCCTGGCTCCGGTGATGGTCGGGCTCGCGGGCGGACTGATGGGCCGCGGCTGAGCGCGGCGTCCCGGACCAGCCGTGGAGCGCTGGCGAATGACAGGCGATCCGACCCGACAACCACGAGATGACCTCAAGACAACACAACGACGACCGCAAACGACGATCACAAGGGGGACCGACATGGTGAAGCAATGGTGGACACGGCGGTATGTGGCGCTGTGTGCCAGGGCCGAGGCGGGCATGACCACCGCCGAGTACGCGATGGGGACGATTGCGGCATGCGCCTTTGCCGCGGTGCTCTACAAGGTGGTGACGAGCGGAAGTGTCAGCGGCGCGCTCGAGTCGGTGATCGGGCAGGCGCTCGATGCGCGGTTCTGACAGGGCGCGCGATTTTGACTCGGCGCGCGGTTCTGGCTCGGCGCGCGGTTCTGGGGAACCGCGGCTGGAGGAGACCGGTCGGAGGGGTCCGTGCGCCGGGAGCGGCGCGCGGGGCACCCCCGTCCCGCCCCGCACGGGCCGGGACGGCGGCTATGTCACCGCGGAGGCCGCCATCGCACTGCCGGTGCTGGCGCTGTTCTCGCTGATGCTGATCTGGGGCCTGATGGCCGCGGCGGCGCAGTTGCAGTGCGTTGACGCGGCGCGGGCCGGGGCGAGGGCGGCGGCGCGCTCGGAGCCGAAGGCGGCCGCAGTGGCCGCCGCCCGGTCGGCTGCACCCCGCGGAGCCCGTGTCGAGCTGTGGAGGGAGGGCGATCTGGTGAGGGTGCGGGTCGAAGCCCGCTCGGCCGGACCCGGTCCGCTCGCGGTGGGTCTGCGCGGCGAGGCGGCCGCCCTCGCCGAGGACGCCGTCGGCCCACCGCCGGAGGTGACCGGGGCACGGGGGTCGGTGCCGTGAGGAGGACGGACGACCGCGGGTCGGCGACGGTCTGGGCCGTGGTGGCCACCACAGCCGTCTGCGCGGTGTTCGCGGCCGTATTGGCCGCCGGGC
This sequence comes from Streptomyces coffeae, assembly GCF_016741875.1. Classification (GTDB taxonomy): domain Bacteria; phylum Actinomycetota; class Actinomycetes; order Streptomycetales; family Streptomycetaceae; genus Streptomyces; species Streptomyces coffeae. The sequence continues at coordinate 79,565 of NZ_JAERRF010000001.1, forward strand.
AGGCCATGCTGGCCCGCCACCGCGCGGGCGCCGCCGCCGATCTGGCCGCACTCGCGGCCGCCGATCACGGCCTGGAGGGGAAGGGTGCGGCGTGCCGCCTCGCCCGGCGGGTCGCCTCCGCCCAGGGAGCCCATGTGGTGCGGTGCGCCCTGAGCGGGGAGATCGCCGATCTCACGGCGGAGGTGCGCGCCGGGCCGTTCACCCTCCGGGCAAGGGCGCGGGCCGGGCCCGCGGCCACGACCGTCACCGACGGCCCCGAGCGGCGGCCGGACCCGGCCCGCGCGGTGCGTTCGGAGACCGGGGAGCGGAGCACGTCATCCGGCGGCGGCGATCTGCTCGGGGGCCCCGGCGAGCAGCGTCGTCAGCAGGCGGATCGCGGCCCTCTTGTCGAGCGGGTCATTGCCGTTGCCGCACTTGGGCGACTGGATGCAGGACGGGCACCCCGCCTCGCACTCACAGGCGGCGATGGCCTCGCGGGTGGCGGTCAGCCAGCGGGCGGCCGTGTGGAAGGCACGCTCGGCGAAGCCCGCCCCGCCGGGGTGCCCGTCGTAGACGAAGACCGTGGGCAGCAGCGTGTCCGGGTGGAGCGGCACCGAGACCCCGCCGATGTCCCAGCGGTCACAGGTCGCGAAGAGCGGCAGGATGCCGATGGAGGCGTGCTCAGCGGCGTGCAGGGCACCACCGAGCGCCTGCGGGTGTACCCGTGCGTCCTCGAGCTGATCCTCGGTGACGGTCCACCACACGGCGCGGGTGCGCAATGTGCGCGGCGGGAGGTCGAGCTTGGATTCCCCGAGCACCTCACCGGTGATCAGCTTGCGGCGGAGGAAGGACACGACCTGGTTGGTGACCTCGACCGAGCCGAAGCACAGCCGGGCGTCCCCCCATGGGATCTCGGTGGTGGTCTCCAGGATGGAGATGGCCGTGGTGTCGCGGGCGGTGGTGGAGTACGGCGGACTGGCCTCTTCCACCAGGGCGACCGAGTCGTCGAGGTCGAGCTGCTTCACCAAGTAGCTCCGGCCCTGGTGGAGGTGGACGGCGCCCTCGTGGACCGTACTGTGGGCGGCCGAGGAGTCCACGGTGCCCAGCAGCCGACCGGTCGCCGCCTCCACGACCTGGACCGGGCTGCCGCCCTCCCCGCGGATGTCGGTGAGGTCCGCGGCGCGCTCACGGCGGGTCCAGTGCCAAGCGGTCGCCCGGCGGCGCAGCAGCTTGCGCTGCTCCAGCTGCGGCACCAACTCCTCGGTGGCGGGGCCGAACAGCTCCAGATCCGCCGGGGTGAGCGGCAGCTCGGCCGCGGCCGCGCACAGATGCGGCGCAAGGACGTACGGGTTGTCCGGGTCGAGCACGGTCGACTCGACCGGCTGACGGAAAAGCGCGTCCGGGTGGTGGACTAGATAAGTGTCCAGCGGATCGTCCCGGGCGACGAGGATCGCCAGGGCTCCCTGTCCGCTGCGCCCGGCCCGCCCCGCCTGCTGCCACAGGGACGCGCGGGTGCCGGGATAGCCCGCCAGGACGACGGCGTCCAGACCGGCCACGTCCATGCCGAGCTCCAGGGCAGTGGTCGCGGCGAGCCCGAGGAGTTCACCGGAGTGGAGCGCGCGCTCCAGGGCACGGCGTTCCTCGGGGAGATAGCCGCCCCGGTATGCGGCCACCCGGTCCGGCAGCGAGCGGTCCACCTCCGCCAGCCGTTCCTGGGCGATCAGCGCGATCAGCTCCGCGCCCCGCCGGGAGCGCACGAAGGCGACCGTGCGGACGCCCTGGACGGCCAGATCGGTGAGCAGATCCGCGGTCTCGGCAGTGGCGGTGCGGCGGACCGGGGCGCCCTGCTCGCCGTGCAACTCGGTCAGGGGCGGCTCCCAGAGGGCGAAGACGACCTCGCCGCGGGGCGAGGAGTCCTCGGTGATCTCCACGACCGGCAGACCGGTCAGCCGGCTTGCCGCCACGGCGGGATCGGCGGCTGTGGCCGAGGCGAGCAGGAAGACGGGCGAGGAGCCGTAACGGGCGCAGACACGCCGGAGCCGGCGCAGCACCTGGGCGACATGGGAGCCGAAGACACCCCGGTAGGTGTGGCACTCGTCGATGACCACATAGCGCAGCGCGCGCAGAAAGGAGGACCACCGGGGATGGCCCGGCAGGATGCCCCGGTGCAGCATGTCGGGGTTGGTGAGGACGTAGTTCGCGTACTGCCGCACCCATTCGCGTTCCTCGACCGGCGTGTCGCCGTCGTAGACCGCGGCGCGGATCGCGGTGCCGAGCGGGGCGGTGAGATCGGCCACCGCGCGGCGCTGATCGGCGGCCAGCGCCTTGGTGGGCGAGAGATACAGCGCGGTCGCTCCCCGCCCGCTGGGCTCCTCGGAACCATCCAGCAGAGTGCTGAGGACGGGTGCAAGATAGGACAAGGATTTACCGGAAGCGGTTCCGGTGGCGACCACCACCGATTCACCGCGCAGCGCGTGCTCGGCCGTACGCGCCTGGTGAGCCCATGGACGGCCGATTCCGGCGGCGCTGATGGCCTCGATCACTTCCGGCCGGATCGGCGAAGGCCAGTCGGCATGGCTTCCGAGACGCGGGGGCAAGTGCTCCGTATGAGTGATGCGCGCGCCTCGGCCCGCCCCCGTGCCGAGCCGACCGAGGACAGCCCGAGGTGAGGGGCGTATGCCCGCCTGCTGCGGGAGTTGGTTGTGGGCCATCGACACCGAGTGTGTCACTGGTCTGACGGACAATGGGCTCAAGGCGTCGTGCACGCCTGCTGGTAAGTGATTGAATGCCATCGCGGCTGCCGATCCATGGGGGGCGACCGCTCGATGCAAGGTGCTGGAGGATCCGTGGACCTGTCCCTGTCGACTCGGACCGTTGGCGACCGCACGGTCGTCGAGGTCGGTGGCGAGATTGATGTATACACCGCGCCCAAGCTGCGCGAGCAGCTGGTCGAGCTTGTCAACGACGGTAGCTACCACCTGGTCGTCGACATGGAGGGCGTCGACTTTCTCGACTCCACCGGGCTCGGCGTGCTCGTCGGCGGGCTGAAGCGCGTACGTGCCCATGAGGGCTCACTGCGCCTGGTGTGCAACCAGGAGCGCATTCTCAAGATCTTCCGTATCACCGGCCTGACCAAGGTGTTCCCGATTCACACCTCGGTCGAGGACGCTGTCGCGGCGACCGACTGACTCAGTCGTCGCAGGAAGACACCGAAGGGGGAACCGGGCGCCATCGCCCGGCCCCCCGACTTGCACGCCCATACGCCCGAGGGGGATGGCATGGCCACCGTCGAACTCCGCTTCAGCGCGTTGCCCGAGCACGTCAGGACCGCCCGACTGGTCGCTGCGGCAGTGGCGCGCCGGGCCGGGGTGGATGAGGCCGTGCTCGACGAGGTGCGGCTCGCGGTCGGCGAGGCGTGCACCCGTGCGGTGGGACTCCATCTGAGCTATGGGGTGGAAGCCCCGGTACGGGTGGCGCTGACCGAGGAGGAGAAGAAGTTCTCCATCGAGATCGGTGATGAGTCCCCGACCTCGGCCGCTCTGGCGCCCGGCACCCCCGGTGGGGACGAGGAGTCCGAGCCCGAGGGTGAGGACGAGATGGGCCTGGCCGTGATCAAGGGGCTTGTCGACGACGTCGAGGTGACGACCAGCGAGACCGGTGGAGTGATCCGGATGAGCTGGCCGACTTCTCCTGACTCCCAGGTGTCATAGGGCCGCCAGGGCAGGGGTGTCGTAGGAGCCTGCTGGCTCGGCTGTATGTCGTAGCCGCCCCGGCAAGGTGTCGGGTCGGCCCTCCCGTCCGGCACGGCCATTCCGCCTGGCACCGCTGCTGTGTGCCGCCACGTTCCGGGGTGCGCGTTGTTGCGCCTTCGCGGTGGCGTGGCCGTCGCGAGGCTCCGCTGATGCCGACGGCTGCCCAGTGCGCGATGACTGGCTTCGTGCCTCGGCGCGATGTCGGGTGCGGTCTCTTCTCCTCCTGCCGTTCCCGGCCTCCCGGCCTCCCGGCCTCCCGGCCTCCCGGCCTCCCGGCCTCCCGGCCTCCCGGCCTCCCGGCCTCCCGGCCTCCCGGCCTCCCGGCCTCCCGGCCTCCCGGCCTCCCGGCCTCCCGGCCAGTCGTCCGCGCTGCGCTGCGCCGCCTCACCTTGCCGTTCCCGGCCCTGGCTCCGGCTCTGGTCAGGGGCCCGTGCCGCCTCACCTTGCCGTTCCCGGCCCCGGCCAGACGCGTCTCCGCCGCCCTCGGCGCTTTGCCCTGCGGTCCGCGTCCCCGCCTCTGCCCCTGCGGGGCCCGGGCGCTCCTGACCCCGCGACCTTGGATGACCTTCAGGCCTCGCCTGCGCGTGGCCCGGCGCCCCCTCCGCTGTCCCTCACAGACCTCCACCGACCTCTCGACGATCTTTCGCATCGCTTGTCGACCGGGGTGTCGCGATCAGCTTCGGTAATGCCCTGATCAGCACTTTTCATAGTGCACCGAGATCATTTATGGAGATCATTTGACACCCGTCAGCGAATTGTCGACCGTCCCCCTTCCGGACGAATTCGCGGCCCTCAAACCTATTGATCTTCGCTGGTGCAGGCGAATTCCTATTCCGGCGCCCTGTTTTGATCGTGTGACGCTCCCTACAATCCGTCCACATCCCAAGCTCAGGACGCCTGAGCGTGGCGGCTCTTCTGCGGTCGCAGAACTGCTGCGCGCCCATGTGCCAAACGTCAAGGAGGACGAATGGCGGGGCCTCTCACCCCTCATCAGCTGGACCTCACCCCAACCCTGGCCGCCGCAGAGCTGACCGATGACAACCGTGTGATCGTGCTGGTGATCGCCGCCGTCGCGATCGCGGCGCTCGCGGTCGCGGTGGTGCTGGTACGACAAGTCCTCGCGGCCGGCGAGGGCACGGACAGCATGAAGAAGATCGCCGCGGCCGTGCAGGAAGGCGCGAATGCCTATCTCGCCCGGCAGCTGCGTACCCTCGGCGGATTCGCCGTAGTGGTGTTCTTCCTGCTCATGCTGTTGCCTGCGGACGACTGGGCGCAGCGCATCGGGCGTTCGGTGTTCTTTCTGATCGGCGCGGGATTCTCGGCGGCCACCGGCTATATCGGGATGTGGCTCGCGGTGCGCAGCAATGTGCGTGTCGCCGCGGCGGCCCGTGAAGCCACTCCCGCCGCTTCCGCCTCACCCGGCACATCCGTCAATGGAGACTCCGCTTCCTCCGGGCCCGGCCAGTCGGGCGTGGATCTGACGGCCGTCTCGCACAAGGCGATGAAGATCGCCTTCCGGACGGGTGGTGTGGTCGGCATGTTCACCGTGGGCCTCGGCCTGCTGGGCGCCTCCTGCGTGGTGCTCGTCTACGCCGCAGACGCGCCCAAGGTGCTGGAGGGCTTCGGCCTCGGTGCCGCGCTGATCGCGATGTTCATGAGGGTCGGCGGTGGCATCTTCACCAAGGCCGCCGACGTCGGTGCCGACCTGGTCGGCAAGGTCGAGCAGGGCATCCCCGAGGACGACCCGCGCAATGCCGCGACCATCGCGGACAACGTGGGCGACAACGTCGGCGACTGCGCGGGCATGGCCGCGGACCTCTTCGAGTCCTACGCCGTGACCCTGGTCGCCGCGCTGATCCTCGGCAAGGCCGCGTTCGGCGACTCCGGGCTGGCCTTCCCGCTGCTCGTCCCGGCCATCGGCGTGCTCACCGCCATGATCGGGATCTTCGCGGTGGCCCCGCGCCGCTCCGACCGGAGCGGGATGACTGCCATCAACCGCGGTTTCTTCATCTCCGCGGTGATCTCGATGGTGCTGGTGGCGGCCGCGGTCTTCGTGTATCTGCCGTCCAGTTACGCGGATCTCGACGGGGTCACCGACCGCGAGATCCTCGGCCACAGCGGCGACCCGCGGGTCCTTGCGCTGGTCGCCGTCGCGGTCGGCATCGTGCTGGCCGCGCTCATCCAGCAGCTCACCGGCTACTTCACCGAGACCAACCGGCGTCCCGTCCGGGACGTCGGCAAGACCTCGCTGACCGGCCCGGCCACCGTGGTGCTCTCCGGTATCTCGCTCGGCCTGGAGTCCGCGGTCTACTCGGCGGCGCTGATCGGGCTCAGTGTCTACGGCGCGTTCCTGCTCGGCGGCAGCTCGATCATGCTGGCGCTGTTCGCGGTCGCGCTGGCCGGTACCGGTCTGCTGACCACCGTCGGCGTCATCGTCGCGATGGACACCTTCGGCCCGGTCTCCGACAACGCGCAGGGCATCGCCGAGATGTCCGGCGATGTCGAGGGCGCGGGCGCCCAGGTGCTCACCGACCTCGACGCGGTCGGCAACACCACCAAGGCGATCACCAAGGGCATCGCCATCGCGACGGCGGTGCTCGCCGCGGCCGCGCTCTTCGGCTCGTACCGTGACGCCATCGCCGAGGCCATCGACGATGTGCACGCGACCGTGGCCGGTGAGATGAATCTCAGTCTGGACATCTCGCAGCCCAACAACCTCGTCGGGCTCGTCCTCGGCGCCGCCGTCGTCTTCCTCTTCTCGGGGCTGGCGATCAACGCGGTGTCGCGGTCGGCCGGTGCGGTGGTCTTCGAGGTGCGGCGGCAGTTCCGTGAGAAGCCCGGGATCATGGACTACAGCGAGACGCCGGAGTACGGGCGGGTCGTCGACATCTGCACCAAGGACGCCCTGCGCGAGCTGGCCACCCCGGGTCTGCTCGCCGTCCTGGCGCCCATCGCCGTCGGCTTCACCTTCGGGGTCGGCGCACTCGGCTCCTTCCTGGCCGGGGCGATCGGCACCGGCACCCTGATGGCTGTATTCCTCGCGAACTCCGGCGGTGCCTGGGACAACGCGAAGAAGCTGGTCGAGGACGGTCACCACGGCGGCAAGGGCAGTGCGGCCCACGCCGCCACAGTGATCGGCGACACGGTCGGCGACCCGTTCAAGGACACCGCGGGCCCGGCGATCAACCCGCTGCTGAAGGTGATGAACCTGGTGGCGCTGCTGATCGCCCCGGCGGTGGTGAAGTTCTCGTACGGGGACAACGCCAGTCCGGGGCTGCGCGCGGTCATCGCGGTGACCGCCGTCGTGATCATCGTGGGAGCGGTCTACGTCTCCAAGCGGCGCGGCATCGCCGTGGGTGACGAAGGCAACTCCGAACGCGTGGCGAAGTCAGCCGACGCGGCGGTGGTGTCCTGACCCCGGGGTCGGTCATGGGGCTGTGAGAGCCCTCACGACGTGCGGGCGGGTGGTGTGCACCGGCACACCGTCCGCCCGCACGCAGGCTCACCGGATGTCCCTCCGCGGAGTGAGGCGGACAGCACACCGGGCTTGATGCAAATGGCTTCAAAAGGGTTCACAAGGGACGCCCGTCCCGGGGTCCTCGCCGGATCGCCGTGTATGTTCCGGGGCCGAGAGCCATGGAAGGGACCAATCCGGTGAACAAGAAGCTAGTGGCAGCGCTGTCCGGCGGTGCGGCACTCGTCGTGGCGCTGACTGGTTGCGGCGGTAACGGCGGCGGCGAGGAGGACAAGAAGGTCAACGACTGGGCCAAGTCGGTCTGTGACGAGGTGCAGCCGCAGCTGAAGAAGATTCAGGGAGCCAACGCCTCGATCCAGGGGGCCGCCGACGAGCAGGACTCCAAGAAGCTCCAGGAGACGGACTCCAAGGCGTTCAAGCAGATCTCCGAGTCGTACGCGGCGCTGGCCAAGGCCGTGGAGAAGGCGGGCCCGCCGCCGGTCGACGACGGCAAGAAGACCCAGCAGCAGGCGGTCAAGGAGCTCAACGCCACCTCCACCGCCTACGCGGACTTGCAGAAGAGCGTCGACAAGCTCGACACCTCGGACAAGTCGAAGTTCGCCGCGGGGCTCAACGACGTCGCCGATGAGCTCGACAGGCTCAGCAAGTCGGGTGACAAGGCTCTCCAGCAGTTGCAGGAGGGGAAGGTCGGCGAGGCGATGGCCAAGCAGCCCGGCTGCCAGAAGCCGAAGACGCCGACCGGCGGCGCGGCCACGCAGTCCTGAGCGGAGCCCGGCACCACGGCATCCACGAAGAGGATTCGTAGAAGTGGATGCCGGGAGGGAATGCTCCCGCGCCACGCCCCCGTTGTCGGTCCGTCAGCCCTGCCGGTGACGTGATGTCATCCACGGGACCGTCACCCCGGCCCCCGCCACCCCGGCCCCGCCGCGCCGCCCCACCCGGCCACCGTGGCGCGCGTCGTCGCGGTCGTCGCGGGCCGTCGGCGGTTGCCCCGACAATGGGGGCGTGAGTACGCACCAGCCCCCGTTCCGCCTCCCCGCCGCCGACCCCGGGCGCACCGCCCGTCTCCGTGACGCGCTGTCGGCCGCCTCCTTCACCGCCGACGGTCTGCTGGACCTGCTCGGCGCGTCCGCCTATGCCGCCCTGGCCCGCAGCGAGACCGTCCCGGCGCTCCGCGCCACCCGCGGTGACTCCTCGCTGGAGACGCTGGTGCGGCTCTTCCTGTTGCAGTGCCCCGCGCCGTACGGGAGGGCGGCCGCGGCCCTGCCCGTCGAGGACTGCCTCGCCGACGGCTGGCTGGTGCGGGACGGCGACGAGGTGCGCGCCACCGTGGACGTACGGCCGTACGGCGGGCCGGAGGGCCAGGACTGGTGGATCGTCTCCGACCTGGGCTGCGCGGTCGGCGGCGCGGGCGGTATCGGCGGACCCGGCGGCGAGCGGAGCGCCGTGGACCGCTCCCAGCTCGTGCTGGGGGTCGGCGGCGCCTCCACCACGCTCGCCGGGCTCACCCTGCGCGCCCCGGTCGGCCGTGCCCTCGACCTCGGCACCGGGTCCGGGATCCAGGCGCTGCACGCGAGCCGACACGCCGACCGGGTGACCGCCACCGACCGCAATCCGCGCGCCCTCGCCATCGCCCGGCTGACCCTCGCCCTGTCCGGTGCGCCGGAGCCCGATCTGCGCGAGGGCTCGCTCTTCGAGCCGGTGGACGGCGAGCGGTACGACCTGATCGTGTCCAACCCACCGTTCGTGATCTCCCCGCGCTCCCCGGAGGACTCCCGGCTGGTCTACCGGGACGGCGGGATGGCCGGGGACGATCTGTGCCGCACCCTCGTCCGGCAGTCCGCCGACCACCTCACCGACGGCGGCTGGTGTCAGCTGCTCGCCAACTGGCAGCACATCGAGGGGGAGGACTGGCGCGAGCGGCTGGCCTCCTGGGTGCCGAGCGGCTGTGACGCCTGGATCGTGCAGCGCGAGGTGCAGGACATCACCCAGTACGCCGAGCTGTGGCTGCGCGACGCGGGCGAGCACCTGGCCGGGCCGGAGGCGTACGCGGCGCGTTACGACGCATGGCTGGACGAGTTCGAGGCACGTGGCACCAAGGCCGTCGGCTTCGGCTGGATCACCCTGCGCAAGTCCGGCGCCGACCGGCCGTCGGTGACCGTGGAGGAGTGGCCGCACCCGGTCGAGCAGCCGCTGGGTGACACGGTCGCGGCCCACTTCGCCCGGCAGGACTTCCTGCGGACGCATGACGACGCGGCGCTGCTGGCCGGGCACTTCCGGCTGGCGGAGGAGGTCGTGCAGGAGCAGGTGGGGCTGCCGGGGGCGGAGGACCCGGAGCATGTGGTGCTGCGGCAGAACCGCGGAATGCGGCGCGCCACCAAGGTGGACACGGTCGGCGCGGGCTTCGCGGGTGTGTGCGACGGCACCCTCAGCGCGGGCCGGATCCTGGACGCCATCGCCCAGCTGCTCGGGGAGGACCCGGTGGTGCTGCGCGACCGTACCCCGGAGTCCATCCGGCTCCTGGTCGGACAGGGCTTTCTGGAGCCGGTCGGAGCCGGGGACGCCGAGGGCGCCGGGGGAGCCGACGGCCCCGGCGGACTTCAGGGCGCGTAGCCGTGCGGGGCGTGCGCCGGTGCGCCCGCCCCGCCCCTCCGCGTCATATGGCAGGAACCTGCCGTACGGAGCACGGAAGGCCCGGGAAGTACGGTCTGTACGGGATGCTCGGCGGTGCGTGACCGCGGATGATCTCCCGCGGTGGCCCGGACGGCCGCGGACCCGGCCGGTCCGTACCGGGACACGCCGGGGCGTATCCCGCGCCCGACCTCGGTGAACATGGCCGAAAAGGCCGGTCGCGCGCTGTTCACCCCAGGTTCGCGCGGACGCCTTCCGCGCGTGCCAGGATCCGGCCATGGAGAGCGGACCTGCGATCTTCGCCGCAACGGCATTCATGTTGTTCGGCTCCGCGCTGCTGCTGTGGACAGTGGCGCGATTGCGGCTGCGTCAGCCGGTCGCGCACGGTGTGAGTCCTGTCGCTTCTGCGGCGCTCTCCCTTCTCTTCGGCATCGCCGCGCTCGGCGGCGGGATCTGGTGCCTGGGTTACGCCTGACAGGGCCTTCCACGGTGGCTTGTGCCGGTCCGGGCGGCAGACAGGACGCTTGTCGGGTTACCGTTCGAGTGGCGTTGCGGGCTTTTTCCGTTTGACACGGGGGCGGGAGGTACCGTCACACTCCGCAGCGTCACCGAAGTGGTGGCCGTGTACGCGTTACCCGCGCTGCAGTGCCCGTTCACCGAGGCGTCGACCGGAGAGAAGAGCGAAGTTGTCCCCGACCACCAGCGAGACCGCACAGGGCGGCCGCCGACTCGTCATCGTCGAGTCGCCTGCCAAGGCGAAGACGATCAAGGGCTATCTCGGCCCGGGATATGTGGTCGAGGCCAGCGTCGGGCACATCCGGGACCTGCCGAACGGTGCGGCCGAGGTACCCGACAAGTACACCGGCGAGGTACGCCGTCTCGGTGTGGACGTCGAGCATGACTTCCAGCCGGTCTATGTGGTCAACGCGGACAAGAAGAGCCAGGTCAAGAAGCTCAAGGAACTGCTCGCCGAATCGGACGAGCTCTTCCTCGCCACCGATGAGGACCGCGAGGGCGAGGCCATCGCCTGGCACCTCCAGGAAGTCCTCAAGCCCAAGGTCCCGGTCCGCCGGATGGTCTTCCACGAGATCACCAAGGACGCGATCCGCGAGGCCGTGGCCAATCCGCGCGAGCTGAACCAGCGCCTGGTCGACGCCCAGGAGACCCGCCGGATCCTCGACCGCCTCTACGGCTACGAGGTCTCGCCGGTCCTGTGGAAGAAGGTCATGCGGGGGCTGTCCGCGGGCCGTGTGCAGTCCGTGGCCACCCGTCTTGTCGTCGAGCGCGAGCGCGAGCGCATCGCCTTCCGCTCCGCCGAGTACTGGGACCTGACCGGTACCTTCGCCACCGGCCGGACCGGTGACGCCACCGATCCGGGCACCTTCGGCGCCCGCCTGACCACCGTCGACGGCCGGCGGGTCGCCCAGGGCCGCGACTTCACCTCGACCGGGCAGCTCAAGGACGGCTCGAACGTTCTGCACCTGGACGAGGAGAACGCCCGCTCCCTGGCCGCGGCCCTCGCCGAGACCGCCTTCACGGTGCGGTCCGTCGAGTCCAAGCCGTATCGCCGCTCGCCGTACGCGCCGTTCCGCACCACCACCCTCCAGCAGGAGGCCAGCCGGAAGCTCGGCTTCGGCGCCAAGGCCACCATGCAGGTGGCGCAGAAGCTGTACGAGAACGGCTTCATCACCTATATGCGTACCGACTCCACCACTCTGTCGGACACGGCGGTGGCGGCGGCGCGGACGCAGGTCACCCAGCTGTACGGCGCGGACTACCTGCCGGACAAGCCGCGCTCCTACGCGGGCAAGGTCAAGAACGCCCAGGAGGCGCACGAGGCCATCCGTCCCTCGGGAGACCGTTTCCGCACTCCGGCAGAGACCGGCCTCACCGGCGACCAGTTCCGGCTCTACGAGCTGATCTGGAAGCGGACGGTCGCCTCTCAGATGAAGGACGCGGTCGGCCAGTCGGTCACCGTCAAGATCGGCGGGCGGGCGAGCGACGGCCGGGACGCGGAATTCTCCGCCTCCGGCAAGACGATCACCTTCCACGGCTTCATGAAGGCGTACGTGGAGGGCGCGGACGACCCGAACGCCGAGCTCGACGACCGCGAGCGCCGTCTGCCGCAGGTCGCCGAGGGCGACCGGCTCGCCGCCGAGGAGATCACCGCCGACGGCCACGCCACCAAGCCCCCGGCCCGCTACACCGAGGCGTCGCTGGTCAAGGAGCTCGAAGAGCGCGAGATCGGCCGCCCCTCGACCTACGCCTCGATCATCGGCACCATCCTCGACCGCGGCTATGTCTTCAAGAAGGGCACCGCGCTGGTGCCGTCCTTCCTGAGCTTCGCCGTGGTCAACCTGCTGGAGAAGCACTTCGGCCGACTGGTCGACTACGACTTCACCGCCAAGATGGAGGACGACCTCGACCGCATCGCCCGAGGTGAGGCCCAGGCCGTGCCGTGGCTCAAGCGCTTCTACTTCGGTGAGACCGCCGACGGCCGCGCGGGTGCCGCCGCCGAAGCCGGAAACGGCGACGGCGACCACCTCGGTGGCCTCAAGGAGCTGGTCACCGACCTGGGCGCGATCGACGCCCGTGAGGTCTCCTCGTTCCCCGTCGGCGACGGCATCGTGCTGCGCGTCGGCCGCTACGGCCCGTACGTGGAGCGCCCGTCCCAGACCGAGGGCCAGACCGGCCACCGCGCGGACGTCCCCGACGACCTGCCGCCGGACGAGCTGACCGTGGCGTACGCCGAGGAGCTGCTCGCCAAGCCGAGCGGTGACTTCGAGCTGGGCACCGACCCGGACACCGGCCGCATGATCGTCGCCAAGGACGGCCGCTACGGCCCGTACGTCACCGAGGTGCTGCCCGAGGACACGCCGAAGACCGGCAAGAACGCGGTCAAGCCGCGCACCTCCTCCCTCTTCAAGTCGATGTCCCTGGACACGGTGACCCTGGCGGACGCCCTCAAGCTGATGTCGCTGCCGCGCGTCGTCGGCACCGACCCCGAGGGCACCGGGATCACCGCGCAGAACGGCCGCTACGGCCCGTACCTGAAGAAGGGCACGGACTCGCGGTCGCTCGACAGCGAGGACCAGATCTTCAACATCACCCTCGACGAGGCGCTGGCGATCTACGCCCAGCCCAAGCAGCGCGGCCGGGCCGCGGCCAAGCCGCCGCTGAAGGAGCTGGGCACCGACCCGGTCAGCGAGAAGCCGGTGGTGGTGAAGGACGGCCGGTTCGGCCCGTACGTCACCGACGGCGAGACCAACGCGACGCTGCGCCGGGACGACGACGTCGAGACCATCACGCCCGAGCGCGGCTTCGAGCTGCTCGCGGAGAAGCGCGCCAAGGGCCCGGCCAAGAAGACCGCCAAGAAGGCGGCGAAGAAGACCGCCGCGAAGAAGACGGCGGCCAAGAAGACCGCGGCCAAGAAGACGGCCGCGAAGAAGACCACGACCGCCGCCAAGAAGACCGCCGCGAAGAAGACCACGGCGGCCAAGAAGTCGACGGCCAACGCCGAATAGCCCCGGCTCATTTCACCGCAACCGCCACGCCCCCGCCCGTTTGTTCGGCCGGGGGCACGCGGTTTTGCGTGATCCGGATAGGCTGGCGGAATGACGCGAGAGCAGCCAACGGACGTGACCCCCACATCCGGCGCACTGGCCGCGGACTCCCGCGAGCGCGCCGTTCGGGCCCTGTTGCGCTATCCGCCGCTGCGACGGCTGTGGAGTGCCCAACTCGTCGGCGGCGCCGGAGACGCGCTCGCCGTGCTGGTGCTCGTCCTGCTGTCGTTGCAGGCGTCCGTCGCCGCGGGCTCCTTCGGCGGCGGCTATCGCGGAGCGGCCCTCGCGGTCGCCCTCGTCCTGGGCGCCCGGCTTCTGGCGACCGTGCTCTTCGGCGCGGTCCTGCTCGGCCCGGTCTCCTCGCTGCTCGCCCCCGCCGGCCCGCTGGACCGCCGCTGGACCATGATCGGCGCCGATGGGGTGCGGATGGTCCTGCTGCTCATCGCCCCGCTGTGGATCGAGTGGACCCCGGACGACGCCGTCGCCTGGCTGCTCATCACCACCTTCGTCGTCGGCGTCGCCGAGCGCTTCTGGACCGTCGCCAAGGATGACGCGGCCCCCGCGCTGCTCCCGGCCCCGCCCGCCGAGGGCGCGGCCGTCCGCCCGCTGCCCGACCACCTCGACGCGCTGCGCAGGCTCTCGCTGCGCACCAACTTCCTGACGCTGCCGCTCGCCGCCGCCGGGCTGCTCGTCGTCGCGCTCTTCGCGCGGCTGCTGGGCACCGGGCTGGCGTGGTTCCACGACCACCAGGCCGCGCTGGGTTCGTACGTCGGCGCCGGGCTCTTCGCCGCCTCCGTCTCGATCCTCTACTTCGTCGAGCTGCCCGGCGTGCAGACGCCCCGCACCCGTTCGCCCCTCGAAGGGCTGCGCCGTCCGCGCGCCGCGTCCGGCACCGGCGCCGACAAGGGCCGTACCGGCGCCGCACCGCTGCTGGTGCTGTCCTGCGCCGGGGTGGCGGCCGCGATCGCCGCGGCCGTCGGCGTCGCCGCGCTCCAAGCGGTCGACCTCGGCGGTGGCCCGGTCGGCTACGCGCTGCTCGTCCTGGTCCTCAGCGGTGGTCCGGCGCTCGGCATCCGCTGGGCGCCGCATGTGCTCCCGGGGCTGTCCCGGCGCCGGCTGCTCGCGCTGTCCATCGCGCTGACCGGGCTGGCGCTGCTCGCGGCGGGCCTGGTGCACGACGCCACCACGGTCCTGATGATCGCCCTGGTCGCGGGGCTCGCCGCCGGAGTCGCCGCCCACATCGGCCACGCGCTCCTGGACCAGGAGTCCGAGGAGTCCCGCCGACCCCGGATGACCGAGCATCTGCACGCCGTCGTCCGTGTCTTCGTCGGGCTCGGCGCGGTCGCCGCCCCGCTGCTCGCCGCCGCCATCGGGCCGCACCGGCTCGGCAGCGGCGAATGGGTCTTCGCCCACGGCGGCGCGGCCTTCACACTGATGCTCGTCGGCGCGCTGCTGCTGCCCGTCGCCGCGCTCGTCCTCGGCCGCACCGACGACCGGCAGGGCGTGCCGCTGCGGCGGGATCTGCGCGAGGCGCTGCGCGGTGGGGACGCGGACGAGGCCCCGGCTGCCACCGGCTTCTTCATCGCCGTCGAGGGCGGTGACGGAGCGGGTAAGTCCACACAGGTGGAGGCGCTGGCCGAGTGGGTCAGGGCCAAGGGCCACGAGGTGGTGGTCACCCGCGAGCCGGGCGCGACCGCCATCGGCAAGCGGCTGCGCTCGATCCTGCTCGACGTCTCGTCCGCGGGGATCTCGCACCGCGCGGAGGCGCTGCTGTACGCGGCGGACCGCGCCGAGCACGTCGACTCCGTGGTCCGTCCGGCCCTGGAGCGCGGCGCGGTGGTCATCTCCGACCGCTACATCGACTCCTCCGTCGCCTATCAGGGCGCGGGCCGCGACCTCTCCGCGACCGAGATCGCCCGGATCTCGCGCTGGGCGACCAACGGCCTGGTGCCGCATCTGACGGTGCTGCTGGACGTCTCGCCGGAGGCCGCGCGTGAGCGCTTCACCGAGGCCCCGGACCGGCTGGAGTCCGAGCCCGCCGAGTTCCACCAGCGGGTACGCGCCGGATTCCTGGCCCTCGCCGCCGCCGACCCGGCCCGTTACCTCGTCGTGGACGCCGGGCAGCTGCCCGAGGCGATCACCTCGGTGGTGCGCCACCGGCTGGACCAGATGCTGCCGCTGTCCGAGGCGGAGGTGAAGGCCCAGGAGGAGGCCCGCAAGGCCGCCGAGGAAGAGGCCCGCCGCAAGGCCGAGGAGGAGGCCGCCCGCAAGGCGGAGGAAGAGCGGCTGGAGCGCGAGCGCCAGGAGGCGCTGGCCAAGGCGCGTGCCGAGGAGGAGGAGCGCAAGCGCCGCGAGCTGGAGGAGGCGCGGCGGCGCGAGGCCGAACGGCAGGCGGAGGAGGCCCGCAAGCGGGCCGAGGACGCGCGTCGGCGGGCCGAGGAGGACCGCAGGCGTATCGAGGCGGAGGACCGCGCCCGCGCCGCCGAGGAGCAGCGGCGCCGCGCCCAGGCGGAGGCGGAGGCCCAGGAGCGGGCCGAGGCGGAGGCCCGCCGCCGGGAGGAGCAGCGCAAGGCGGAGGAGGCGCTGCTGCGGGCGGAGCAGGCCCGGACGGCGGCGAACGCCCCGGGCGGCGGGAGCGCCGCCGCGGACGACGCGCCGACGGTGGAGACCGAGGCTCCGGCCCGTCCCGACCGTCCGGCGCCGCAGCCGCCCGCGGCACCGCCGGTACCGCCCGCGCCCCCGGCACGTCCGGGCCGTGACGAGGCGGATGACGCGTCGGGCCCGGCGGGCGCCGCCGGCGCGTCGAGCGCGGCGGCCGGGCCGGACTCGACGGCGACCGTCCGCACGCCGCGCGTCGACCCGCGGACCGCGGCCACCGGCCGGGGCACCCCGGCCCGGGACGCGGACGAGACCGCCGTGCTGCCGCCGGTGCGCCCCCAGCAGGGTCCGGACGTGGAGGAGACGGCCGTTCTCCCCAAGCCGCCCGCCACACCGGAGCCGTCGAACGCGGCCGACGAGACGGCCGTGCTGCCGCCCGTCCGGGACGAGCGCTCCGCCGATCCGGCGGACCGGGTTCCGCCGTGGATGTTCCGGTCCGAGGAGGACCAGGGCCACGGGAACGAGCGCACCCGCGAGATGCCCCAGTACGGCCACGGCCACGGTGAGAGTCACGCCCAGGGGCCGCAGGACCCGCCCGAGGACCAGGGCGAATCGTCGGCTCCGCGCCGTAAGCGCCGCCGCCCGGAGTGGGCGGAGGAGACCCCGCTGGACGATCTGCCGACCCTGGCCGACGAACTGCTCGGCCCGCACGACGACGAGGACGGCGGACGGCGCCGCTGACGGCGGCGGCTCGGCCGGTTCGATCGAGAGGCCCACGGGGTGGCTCCGGCCGCCCCGTGGGCCTCTCGCTTCGGGGCGTTCCGGCCGTGGACGTGGGTGTCCGAAGGGTGGCCCACAATGGGATGCGTTGAGCACAAGGGGCGGAGGCAGCCATGGCGGTGTGGGACGACCTGATCGGGCAGGACCGAGTGGCGGCCCAGCTCACGGCTGCCGCGCGCGATGCCGACGCCCTGGTCACGGCGGCGCGGGCGGCGGGCGGCGCCCCGGCCGCCGAGCCGGGCGCTGCGTCGAGGATGACCCACGCCTGGCTGTTCACCGGTCCGCCCGGCTCCGGCCGGGACACCGCCGCGCGCGCCTTCGCCGCCGCGCTCCAGTGCGTCAGCCCCGACCGGGCCCTGGGCGGCGCCCCGGGCTGCGGCTTCTGCGACGGCTGTCACACCGCCCTGGTCGGCACCCACGCCGATGTGGAGGTGGTGCGCACCGATCTGCTCACCATCGGCGTCAAGGAGACCCGCGACCTGGTCCGGCGGGCCCAGCTGTCGCCCGCGGGCGGCCGGTGGCAGGTGATCGTCCTGGAGGACGCCGACCGGCTCACCGAGGGCGCGGGCAACGTCCTGCTCAAGGCGGTCGAGGAGCCCGCGCCGCGCACCGTGTGGCTGCTGTGCGCGCCCTCGCTGGAGGACGTGCTGCCCACGATCCGCTCCCGCTGCCGTCTGCTGACCCTCCGTACGCCCCCGGTGGACGCCGTCGCGGACATCCTCGTCCGCCGTGACGGCATCGAGCCCGAGCGGGCCGCCTCCGCCGCCCGCGCCACCCAGGGCCATATCGACCGCGCCCGCCGTCTGGCCACCGACGAGCGGGCCCGCGCCCGCCGCGCCGCGGTCCTGAAACTGCCGCTGCGCGTGGACGACGTGGGCGGCTGCCTCAAGGCGGCGCAGGAGCTGGTCGACGCGGCGGTCGAGGACGCCAAGCAGGTGGCCGAGGAGGTCGACGCCAAGGAGACCGAGGAGTTGCGCGCCGCCCTGGGCGCCGCCGCCGGTACGGGCGGACGGCTGCCGCGCGGTACGGCCGGAGCCATGAAGGAGCTCCAGGACCGCCAGAAGCGCCGGGCCACCCGCACCCAGCGCGACAGCCTCGACCAATCGCTGACCGACCTCACCGGCTTCTACCGGGATGTGCTGGCGCTCCAGCTGGGCTCCCAGGTCGCGCTGGCCAACACCGATGTACGGGACGCCCTGGAGCGGGTGGCGTCGGGCTCGAAACCGGAGCGGACGCTGCGCCGCATCGAGGCGGTCTCGGCGTGCCGCGAGGCGCTGGACCGGAATGTGGCGCCGCTGCTGGCGGTCGAGGCGATGACCATGGCGCTGCGCGCGGGCTGAGCCAGGTCCCGGCGTCCGCGAGCGCTGCGTCACCCGTACGGGTTGGGCGGTGCGCGCATGGAGTGTAGTCGAATGGATACGCTCCGTTAGGGGTTCCGGGTCGGCCGTGACGTGCCGGCCGCCGGTGATCCCCGCGCTCCGCGACCGCGAACCGAGGGATCCGCCGATGGACATCAGCCGCCGTACGCTCCGCACGCTCGGCGCCGCGTTCGCGGCCGCCGCCCTGCTGTTCTCCGGCTGCTCCTCCGGTTCCTCGACGACCGCCGCCGCGCAGCCGACCCCCCGCGTTCCGGCCGCCCTCAAGCCGTACTACGAACAGACCCTGCAATGGCGCGGCTGCGGCGAAGCGGGCTTCGAGTGCGCCACCCTCAAGGCCCCGCTGGACTACGCCCGCCCCGGCCAGGGCCGTGATCTGAAGCTGGCGGTCTCCCGGAAGAAGGCCACCCGCTCCGGTCAGCGGCTGGGCTCGCTGCTGGTCAACCCGGGCGGCCCCGGCGGCTCCGCGATCGGCTACCTCCAGAGTTTTGCCGCGCTCGGCTATCCGGCGCGGGTGCGGGCCCGGTACGACATGGTGGCCATGGACCCGCGCGGCGTCGCCGCCAGCGAGCCGGTCCGCTGTCTGAGCGACAAGCAGATGGACAGCTACACCCGGACCGATCAGACACCCGACGCCCCCGCCGAGACGGACCGGCTCGTGGCCGCCTACAAGAAGTTCGCCCGCGGCTGCGCCGACCGCTCCGGCAAGGTCCTCGCCCATGTCTCGACCGTCGAGGCGGCCCGCGACATGGACCTGCTGCGCGCCGCGCTCGGCGACAACCGGCTCACCTATGTCGGCGCCTCCTACGGCACCTTCCTCGGCGCCACCTACGCCGATCTCTACCCCTCCCGCGTCGGCCGTCTTGTCCTCGACGGCGCCCTCGACCCGGCGCTGTCCTCCCGCCGGACGAACCTCGACCAGACCGCCGGTTTCGAGACCGCCTTCACCGCCTTCGCCAAGGACTGCGTCCGCCGCGACAGCTGCCCCCTCGGCACCCGCTCCGTCGCGGACGCCCGCGACCGCCTCGGCTCCTTCTTCACCCGCCTGGACTCCCGCCCCGTCGCCACCGGCGGATCCCGCCGGCTGGGCGAGTCCCTGGCCACCACCGGCGTGATGGCCGCGATGTACGACGAGAGCTCCTGGCCCCAACTGCGCACCGCCCTCCGCGCGGCCCTGCGCGGCGAGGGCGGCGGTCTGCTGAACCTCGCCGACCTCTACTACGAGCGCGATTCCGGCGGCTCCTACACCAACCTCATGTACGCCAATCCCGCCGTCAACTGCCTTGACCTCCCCGCTGCCTTCCGCACACCGGCCGAGGTCGAACAGTCCCTGCCCGCCTTCAAGAAGGCGTCCCCCGTCTTCGGCGGGGCCCTGGCCTGGTCCGCCCTGAACTGCGCCTACTGGCCCGTCCCCGCCACAGGCCGCCCCCACGCCCTCACCGCCAAGGGCGCCGCCCCCATCCTGGTCGTCGGCACCACCCGCGACCCGGCCACCCCCTACCCCTGGGCCCGCTCCCTCGCCCGACAGCTCTCCTCCGCCACCCTCCTCACCTACGAGGGCGACGGCCACACCGCCTACGGCCGCGGCAGCCGCTGTATCGACGACGCGATCGACACCTACCTGATCTCCGGCCGCCCTCCCGCCCCCGCCAAGCGCTGCCACTGACCAGCCCGAACGCCCCTTCCCCGCCCCCCACCCGGCCCCGTACGGAGCACCCCCCGAAACTGTGTAGACTTGGCGGCGCTGCTGATGCCAATCTGGCACCGGGGCCTGCCGCCTTAGCTCAGTCGGCCAGAGCGACGCACTCGTAATGCGTAGGTCAAGGGTTCGATTCCCTTAGGCGGCTCCGACGAAGCCCAGGTCAGTTACCCGCTGACCTGGGCTTTTTCTTATGCGCTGACCTTGCGGGGCCGGAACTCAAGGATCTTTGCTCCCTCTTGTGAGGCCATCGTGTGGCCATCCTGCTCGGACGCTGCCTCGGGGGTCTGCTCGGTGAGCCGAGCGAGCGCCATCTGCGCGACCTCCTCGACCGTGCGGCCGTCCTGCTCGGCGGCCTCGACGAGCTGCGCGAGGAGATGATCGAGGGCCACCTGCGCGACCTGCCAGCGGCGAGCATGAGCGATGCTGCGACGTGCCGCAGATCGTGCAGTCGGATCGGCGGCAGCCAGAGCGCCCCACCCGCCCGCCGGGGAACGGCGGGCGGGAAGGGCGCGGGTGGAGGCTTACACGCCTGTGGGGAGGTTCCAGCGGGTTCCGTCGGGGATGTGCCAGACGTGCGCGCTTCCGTCCGCTTCACGGGCGTACCCGAAACGGTCCTGTGGCGGGCGGCCCATGTCGTTCCACCAGCGCCATGCGGCCTCGGCTTGCTTCCAGAGTTCGGCGTCGCCGCCGTAGGTGACAGTGCCGGTGTTCTCGCCGACGAGTGGCGTGCGGGCCCATGAGCCGTCGGCGTGCTGGATCTGGATCGCCATGGCGCCCGTGGTGTCGTCGATGTGGTAGACGAGTTCCGCCCCAGGAAGGTGCAAGGCGAGCAGCAGGCGGAGGGGGTAGTTGCCGCGGATGTCAGTGGCGGTGACCGTCGTCGGTCGGGTTTCCGCTTCGGGCGCTCGCTCGGGGCGTTGTGGTGTTGTGTAGGTGCGTGCCTGTTGGCGGGCGGCCATGAAGCGGCCGGCGGTAGTGGTGAAGTGGCCGCGGGCGCGCTGTTGCTCGTCGACGGCGAGGCGGACGAGTCCGCCCTCGATGCCGAGGGCGACATCGGCGACCAGGATGGTTCCGGGTTTGCTCTGCTCGATCCACGCGCGGGGGATGCCAGGTACGGAGCAGGTGGCGATGATCCGGTCGAAGGTGTCGCTGGTGGGGTAGCCCTGCGTACCGTCGCCGGGGGCGAGTTGGGGCGTGTATCCGGTGTCGGCGAGGTGATGCTGTGCTTCCTGGACGAGCGCGGGGTCAACGTCGACGGAGTGAACGAGGCGTTCGCCGAGGCGGGCACAGAGTAGGGCGGAGTTGTAGCCGGTGCCGGTGCCGATTTCGAGAACCCTATGTCCGTCCTCGACGCTGAGGTCTTCGAGCATTCCGGCCATGAGGCTTGGCAGAGTGCTGGATGAGGTCGCGACGCCCGTCCATGCCGTCTCGTCGACCTGCTCGGCGGTGGCCGGGTCGAGTGCGGTTACGAGGGTCTGGTCACGGTAGACGGCGGCGAGGTCGTCGGCGCTTGCGGTTCCCTGGTGTTCCCGCCATACGGCGATGCCTTTGTCGTTGGTCTCCTGCTGGAACCAGCGCGGGACGAACACATGCCGCGGGGTGTTGGCGAACGCCTCGGCCCACGGGCGGGTGCGGATGGCGCCGGCCTTGGTGAGTTCGTCGGCGAGGGCGGTCATATAAGGGCGCGCCTGGTCGAGGGCGGGGGCGCTCATGCGGGGACTCCTTGCAGTTCGTCGGCGATGGCCTGAGAGATGCGCAGGCCCGTTGCGTACTCGATCCAGTCCCATTGCCCGCAGGGATTCGCTTCCAAGAACGTCCACTCGCCGCCGGGGCTGACGATGAAGTCGAGGGCCGCGAACCGCAGGCCGAGGCGGTCCATATAGCGTCGCACCCCTTTGGCGACGTAGTCCGGGGGTGTGCACGTTCGGTACGTGTGCGCGGCGTAGTCGCTTCGCCAGTCCTCGTGTGCTGCGTCGCTCTCGGCGTGGATCTCTGCGGCGAACAGCCGGTCGCCTACGACGGTAAGCCGCACCT
This sequence comes from Streptomyces coffeae, assembly GCF_016741875.1. Lineage (GTDB taxonomy): Bacteria > Actinomycetota > Actinomycetes > Streptomycetales > Streptomycetaceae > Streptomyces > Streptomyces coffeae. Next base: position 101,455 of record NZ_JAERRF010000001.1, read on the forward strand.
CGTACGCCTTGTCGACCCACGCTTGGAACAGGTGCGCGGTGGTCTCGATACCGCGCAGGTCGCTGAGGTCGTCCTCGGAGAGGCGGTGCGTGTAGACGGTCTTGAGCTGGTCGCCCTCGATGAACACGGGGGTGGCTACCGGCTTACAGATGACTGGGCCTGCGATGTCGCCGACGAACGCGCGGACGGCGTCCGGGGCGTTGGTGATGAGCGTGGGTGGCACGGTCATGCCGCAGTCCCGTGCGGTGGTGAGTTGGAGCGGCTTGTACTCGGCGCGAGACATGGCGGCGGGGTGATTGACCCACCGGCAATTCAGGGCGGTGATGACGCCGCCGAGGCCGGCGCGGGCCTGCGCGGCGGCGAACCTGCGCTCGGGTTCCGACATGGTCGCCGGAAGGCTGAACGGGTTCGGGGCGCGGTAGTAGACGGCTGATACGTCCGCGAGGTCGACGGCGCGGTGAGCGGTGGTGAGTCCGCCGAGCCACCCTTGCCGGGCGTCGATGCGCCCGGCAAGGGTGAGTTCCTGCGGGAACTCGGCGGTGTCCATGCGGAACACCTCCGCTCCACCGTCTGTGAGGGCCTTCACAACGCGGTCGGTCGGCCAGTCGTCGCGTGCTGCGATGACAAGAACGGTGGGCATGAGGGCATCAGTCCTTTGCGCCCTCATCGAGCGGCGGGGGGTTGTTCACGTTGCCGTCGGGGACGGTGGGGTTGTGGGTCTGCATGTAGGGGAGCGGGCCGTCGTACAGGCCGCGGGACATCTGTAATTCGTTGTCATAGACGGCCGGCGGCATCACGGTCGCCTGAGCGGCGTCGGGGATGCGGGCGAACCGGAGAACCCACGGGCGGCTACTCGGTCCGGTGGCGGCCTCGCTGCTGTGCGGAATACGTCCGCCCTCGGGTGCGAGCGGGAATGCTTCCCGCGGGTGCACGATGGTGGTCACAGCTGATTCCTTCCCTGTCGTGGAATGAGGTTGGGTGGTGCTGTGGTGCACCGGCCCGCGCTTTGACCAGTTGGCCGGGCGCGGGGCGGCAGCCTGTGAGCTGGGCAGGCTAAGGCGTGTCCGAGGGACCGTCGAGCGAGGATTCCTTACCGGTCCGAAGGATCTCGCGCAGGCCGGCGTCGATGTCCAGCACTGCACCGAGGGCCGCCGTAAGCGCTTGGTGATGCTCGTCGAGCAATCGGTTCAAGGCCACTTTGGTGGGGTCATCCATGTGGATACCCCTGGCTCTAGCCCTTGTTCTTCCTGTTCTGACTTTCTGCCTCGCGACGTTCGGCCCGGTTCCCTTGTCTTTGCGTGCCACGGCGTTTCGCTTTCTTCCTGGAATGGGTGTCCTGCCGTGGTCCGGCAGGGGGGCTTGAGCTGGCCCGGAACGCCAACGGCGGGGGGCGTTTGCGTTCCGGGCCATTGCCCCGGCCGTGCCGATTGCCGTGTTCGGGGGTCGGCCAGGGCGGGCCCGCCGCAGAGGTGGCGGGCGGTCTGGTTTCCGTTCCGCCCGTGGGCCGGGCATGGGAGGCATGGGCCCACAGGCGGAACGGAGTGGTGCCGGCGGCCGGGCGGGGCTGTCCTCTTCTCCCGTCGGGCCGCCGGGGTTCAGAGGTGGCCGGGTGAACCGCGGGGGTCGACCACGTCGAGCAGGACCTCGACGGCCTCGGCCATCGCCACCAGGCTCATGTCCGCGCGGCGGCACAGAGCCTCGGTGAGGTGTTTCACGGCCAGCGCGACCGACTCGTCGTCGCAGGCTCCAGGGCGCTGACGGACGATGGGCAGCAGGACGGCGGCGTGGACCCGTAGGCGGGGGCGTGAGCGGTCGTCCAGGGGGCGGGTGCTGGCGAGGACTTGGTCGACGGTTTCGCGCGGCACAGACCAGTCCATGCGCCACCCCCAGTGGCCCGTGTGCGACTCGGCGCGGTCCACGTCGCCGGCGGTGTCGGCCGCGGCCCGTTCTACCGGGGCATCGGGCTGGTCGATCCCAGGCGGTGCGGGCGCGCCGTGGGCGTCTACCCGGCCCGCGAGGATCACGGCGGGCGGGGTGAGGCCAACGAGGGCAAGGATCGATAGGGGCCACCATAAAGAGTCGCCGATCAGTGCCGGTCCCGGCCGGGTGTGGGTGCCGCTCATTGCGCCGTCTCGATCGCATCCGGCGATGTCGTCCATTCAAGGCCGCCCCCCTCGGGTGCCAGCCACGCCACCGGCGGCGCGTCCGGGTTCATGACCACCAGGCGGTACCGGTTGTCTGTCGAGTCCGGCGCGATGGCGCGCAGGACGCCCACACGGTCATCGTGTGCGTGGTCAACGACCAGGCGACCGAGCAACGGATGGGATTGGTGGCAGAGCCCCAGCGAGGTGGTCATCGCGTGCCCTCCGAGGTCGGTGGGTGGCCGGCGCCCAGGGCGCACACGGAACAGACGGTGATGCCGACATGGCCGGGAACGGGAATCGCGCGACGTACCAGGGTGTAGCCGTGGTGGCAGACGGGACAGGCGTGCCCGGTGATCACGGGAACGGGCCAGGTATCCCGCGGTGGGATGACGATCTCCGCGGCGCTCATGGCGCTACGGGGCCGGGCGTTGGGGGTCTTGGGGGAGGTGCGCTTACGGTTCAAGGTCTGCTCCTCTCCGTAGCGCTTCCACTACCGGGGTGACTCAGCGTGGCCTACAGTCGAGAACCATTCAACGTGTCACTTGCGGACGGAAGGATGATGAACGCCCCTTGAATCGCAACGAGTTGAACCCCGACGCCTCCCCTCAGGCGGCCTACGGAGCGCGTTTACGCAGTCTGCGAGAGGCACGCGGCTGGACTCAGGAGGACCTGGCCGAGCGCGCGGAATATTCCAGTGTGCATATTTCAGCAGTCGAAAATGGACGGAAGCCTCCAACCCTCCGGTTCTCGCGTAGCGTGGACCACGTCTTCGGCCTTGAGGGCACAGCAGACTCGTTCGAGGGTGAGTACCGCGAGATCCGGCACGGCAGCCTGCTGGAGGGGTTCCCGGAGTACGTCAAGTATGAGGGCCGGGCGGCAGAGATTCGGCTGTACGAAATCGGGATCGTCCCTGGGCTTCTACAGACACCGGAGTACGCCCGGGTTCTGGCAGACAGTGCCGTACGGCGTGGGGCAATCACCCCCGAGCAAGCAGCCGAGCGGGTCTCGTTCCTGGCTGAACGGCAGGCCACGCTAGTACGGCCCCGCCCTCCCATGATGCTGGTGGTGATGGACGAGAGTTGTATCCGTAGACGTGTCGGCGGACATGAGGTCATGGGAGCGCAGTTGGCGCGACTGGCCGAGTTCGCCGAGCTGCCGAACACCGTGCTCCAGATCGCCCCGTACGACATAGGGGAGCGCCGCCCGTTCGACCTCCCGATGAACTTGCTGACGCTGTCGGACCTGTCCGTGATCGCGTATGCAGAGTCCCAGATTCGGGGACACCTAGAACACGAGACGACATCCGTACTGCCTCTGTTGACGGCCTACCATCAATTGCAGGCCGAGGCGCTGTCGCAGGCGGCATCGATGGCAATGATCAACGAGGCACGAAAGGGCACCCCGTGACGACCACGACCGACTCCCCCCGATGGTTCAAGTCCTCCTACAGCAACAACGGCGGTAACTGCATCGAGGTCGCTGCCAATATCCCCGGTGCCGTCCCCGTCCGCGACAGCAAGAACCCGCATGGCCCGGCACTCGTCTTTCCGGCTGACGAGTGGTCGTCGTTCGTGTCGGCCGTCCGCGCTGGCGAGTTCGGCAACCTCTGAGAAGCCTGTCAGCAACGAAGCGTCACAGGGGGCGCTGTCGTTCACGATGCCGCGCACGGCCGCAATGGACACCCCTACCGTCCTACGTCTGATCACCGTGAGAACGCAGAATGGCCCCCTGTACGGCCCATGCGCGGGCGGTACAGGGGGCGTTGTGGTGTTCAGTGGATGAGTTGCCAGGCGGATAGGGCGCAGCCGGCGCCGCCGATGATGACGGCGAGGCTGGGCAGGGGCCACCGTGCGCGTTCGAGGGCGGCGAGGCGCTGCTCGTGGTCGGCGAGGGCCTTGTCGGTCTGGTCGTCCTTCTGTGTGAGTAGGTCGAGGCGGCCATCGAGCCTTGCAAATCCGGCCTCGACGCTGCTGTGGAGTCTCGCCAGTTCGAGGGCGACGTCGTCGTGCTCGGTCATACAGCGCCCCCGTTTGCGGACCGGCTTGCCCGTGTCGCCTGCCCGGCCGACCGGCGGGTCGGGGGCCTCGGACGCCTTGAGCGTATTGCGGCTGTACGCGGCGAGCAGGCGCGTTTCGATGGCCTTGCGGCGCCGGCCGCTGCGGTGCTCAACCTGTATGGCGACGTCGTCGAGGAACCCGGAGCCGTGCAGGGGAGGCTCGATGGTGCGCGCGGTCCACTTCCCCGCCGGCACCTCCCACTCGTCAATGACGGTGGGTTCGCCCTGCCCGACGCGCATCTGCACGCGGACGCGTCCCCCGGCCTCGGCGTAGGTGGTGAGGTTCAGGTGCGCGACGGCATTATGTGCCGGGGTGATGCCGAGCCAAGCGTGCGCCCACAGCGGCGGTGATGGCGGCGCTGAGCTGCTGCTCGAACTTCGGCCCGGTGGGGTCGAGGGCGGCGACCGAGTCGAGGAACGAACGACTGTTGAGCAGCCGATCAGCGCGCTCCCCTTGTTCGGCGGCGGCGCGGTGGGCGGCGAGCTCGACCTGCGCCGTACGCAGCTGCGCGCCGACGTCGGCGAGCTGCTTGTCGCGGTCGGCGACCTGGGCAGCGAGCTGCGCGAGGTCCTGCCCGCCCTCGCCCCCGTCGGGGTTGAGGGCCTGGTGAACGGCGTCGAGCGCGGCCTGTAGCTGCTCGGCCCGCTCGCTCTGCTCGGTCGCGCGCTGCTCAGCCACGGCGAGCTGCCGCTCTTCGACTGGATCCGGCGTAGTGCCGGGTGTCGTCGTGGCAGCCCGCGCACTGTCGATGCTGGACAGCTCGCCCTGATCGCTGCTGTCCGTTGCAGCGGGGGTGTTGGCGGTCTCGGATGGCATACCAGATCGTTCCTCCATGGCTCCTACAGGGATGAGAAGGCCCAGCCAAGGGATGGGCTGCGGCGGCAGGTTGGGGTGCCTGAGGCGTTTGCAGTGCGGTCCGGCGCTGCTTGGATGGCGCCATGCTTCTTGCGGAAGAGTGGTACGCCTCTGACGTCTTTTGGGCCGCTGTCGGTGGCGTCGCGACGCTCGCGACGGGGTTCGCCGCAGCCGTAATCACTCATCGGGTGGGAACACCGAAGCGGCGTTTGTGGTACGGGATTTACAGGACGACACGACTACTGGCCGAAGAGACCGGGAGAGTCCCCGAGCTGGAGGTTCGGCAAAGAGGCATTGTCCTGGAAGACCCGTATATCGTCGAGTTCCGGATGGTGAGCCGTGGACGACACGACATCCCCAGCAGCAGCTATGACGCCGGGCAGCCGATCACCTTCGACATGGGGGTGCCGGTCTTGGGTGTCCTCGAAACGGAGAATCAGCCCGTAACAAGTCCTGTGCCCCGAATGGCGCTGGACGGGACGGCACTGAAGGTTGGCCCCAGCTTGCTCAAGAAGCGGCACATGGTCACGTACACGCTACTTGTTGATGGACAGCCGAACTTGACCAGTTTGGCTGCCCTCGAAGGGGTAGACCTTCGGCTGCTCCGTCCCGCAAGGGAGATGGACGTGGCATTGGAATTCGCTGAAGGTCTCGGCTCATTCTCACCAATGGGGGCGTTGGCGCCAGCATCGGTTCGCGCATTCAGGGCTTGGCAGAAGAATCGGCAAAACCCACGAGCCTAGCGGCGGCATACCCGCGCACTCAAGCTGAACGGCGCAGATCGCCTGCGGGGTACGGGCACGCGGTCACGCGCTGCCGGTCGTGTCCAGCCTGCTGGCCTTCGTTGATCGCCTGCACGAGCTGCTGACGCGTATTCACTGTCCATCCCTTCCGAGGGCACTGCGGACTTGTCCGCTCTGTCTACGGCGACGTCGCTCGTCGTCTTCCTGCTGCATACGAGATCGCAGTGTTCGTACCTCGTCTGTCTCACCGGTTACTTGGCAGACCAGCTTGCAGAAGCTCTCAAGCGAATGGTGGTCGTCGAGGTCGTCCTCAAGGTGATTCTGGATCTGAGCACGAAGCTTTGGCCAGCGTCGATTCCACTCCTCGATGTGCCAGCGAGTCATGCTGTCGAGGTAGTCGAGCGCCGGTTTCACAGTGTTCACGCGCCGCATGCGCGACAGGGCCTCGCGGCCAGCGAGCACGTACTCGAACGCCCATAGCAAGTCGAAGTATGGACCGAGCACCTTTCGTGTGGCTTCAAGCCCGTCGGGCTTGTCGCGACGATAGAACTCAATGGCACCTCGGGCCTCTGCGACTTCCGCAGAGATCAGGTGCGTGTCGGTCGAGGTCGAGCACGCCACGATCCACGGCAAGATGCTGTCGTTGCGATGCAGGGCAGCCTCGATGAGGCTCGCCGCGCAGGGTTGCAGCACCCCAATTGCCGCCACTCCGTGAGCGCCGCAGCACGGGCGCAAACAGAGCGGCTGAGCAAACTTCGCCGACGAAAGAGGGTCTGCTTCTGGCTGTTCTGGCCGTGCCAGGTCGCTGGCCTTGTGTGGGCGAAGGTGGGGCATATAACGCTGGATGGCATGCTATTGGGATGGATCATTATATTGCTGCTTCTCCTGGGATGCGCCGGAGCTAAGTATGAAATCCCCAACGGTCGTCCATACCCTTGGTCCTCTCACTTTTGAGCGGTGCAGCCATAGTTCGGCACGTCTGAACACACAAGCTGCGGCGGATGTGGGGTACCGGCATCGGTTGGCGGGCAAGGTGTACCCCTCCGCTCCGCCCGGCGCGGTCAGCAAGTGGCGCCACTCGTGCGCGGTGGAGTGAACCGCGTAGCGCAGCGCGTCGCACGAGTGGTCGTTCTGCTTGAGCGGATTGTCGTCGCCCTTTTCGGCAGCGTCTTGCGACCATGCGTGGCCCGGCAGCTCGTCGAACAGCCCGGTGCATGAGCGGTGGATGCGCAGCAGCTCGGAGTCGAGCGCGGTCGCCGTGCTGCGGATGCCGTCGAGCACGTCGTTGTTGGCGCGGACGACGCCGGGTGCCCTGTTCGCATTCGGTGGCTGCCGAACGGGCGCAGTCAGTCAGAACCTGGCAACAGTGATCGGATTCCTGGTTGGAATGGTCGATCCAGCGTCAAAGCCGCAGACGGCAGCCAGGCTGCTGGCAGTTGTCGCAGGATGAGGTGGCGGATTTGTGTGACGGAATTACTCACCCGTGGAAGGCGTCATGGCCAAACTTACCGAGGAAGAACGCCAGCGGCGTGCCGCTGCGCGCGCCCGGAAGAAGGCCCTCGAAGCCGAAGAGAAAGATCGGAGGGACAGGGAACGTCGCGAGATGTGGCAGCGGGAAGGCATGCACCTCAGCTGGGAGGATTACGAAGCTGGCGAACCGTGCCGAGGCTGTGGCGAGCCCATGGAGGATGGGCGCGGAGACTGGCCGGGAACCATGTACCGCTCCGAGCAGGAGAAGCGGGAGTACGACGCAGCGCAGGAGCGATTCCGGGAGCGTCACCCGGACTGCAAGAGCGGTCGATGGGGTATCAGCGGTTCTCGCGTGACGCATTGCATGCTCTGCTGCCCACCTCCGCCGATGAGCCCAGCGCGGATCCAGAAGCTCGCAGAGCTCGTCGCGTCCTGGCCGTCGACGGATGAGCGGAAGAAGGACCAGGACGCGTGGAAGCTGACTCTCACTTGTGACCACACCGTTCGGTACACACAACATCGTGAGCACGACCGCGTCTCGACCGATGTTGTCGACTGCCCGGAGTGTGATGCTCGCCGCGGTGTCGTACAGAGCGAGAGGATTGGGCCAGCCTATGACGACGAGCAGATCATGTGTGATCGCCTAGCCGCGGAGCGTGAGAGGCTCGCTGAGGAGCTGGCGGCAGCGAAGTCGAAGCTCCAACGTCAGCAGAGGAACGCTGCCGCCACGCGGCGTCGCATCGACGAGATCGAGCAGCAGCTGTAACCGGGTCTGACGGCGGCGAGTATCACGCGGAGCGGTTCGTGGTCAGAGGCTGATGTGGTACGCCTTCCGCAGCGTCTCGTGCACGGTCCACGTCGTACGGTCGCCCTCGCGCAGCACGCAGGCGTCCCCCGGCCCGACCTCGAGGACCGTCCCGCCTTCGAACGCGATCGTGGCCCGCCCGCTGACCACGACGAACAGCTCGTTGGCCTCGGTGTCGGTCACCACGCCCGGGGTGATCTGCCAGATGCCGCGAAGCTGCTTGCCGTCGGGGGACTCCCACAGGACCTTCCCGGTGACGACCGGGTCCCCGGAGACGATCTGCTCGGCGGCGAGGGGATCCACTTCGAGCTCCGCGTCGGGAATGTGGACGGCGAAGGGGGCAACGGAATGATCAATACCTGTCATAGCGGCTCACAGTATCCGCGCCGTCCCGGCCGCCCGGACTCAGCCCACCTGTCGAGACGCGCGTCGCGGGATGGGCGGGCGCGGGCTGGGGCCGGTGGAGTTACGCGCCTTTCAGGTGGCGCATGAGGCGTTCGAAGTCCTGCCAGCCCGACAGGTCCGCCGGGTCGCCCGGGAGGCGGTAGTAGAGGGCGGGGCGGGTCGCGGGGCCGAGGGGGAGCGGTGGTTCGGGGAGCGGGGTGCGGCGGGCCCGGTCGCCGGGCAGCTGGCGGACCTCTTCGCTTCCGAGGACGAAGGCCAGCGGGACGCCGGGGCCTTCGAAGCGGGGCGGAACCATCAGGTCGCGGCGGGCCTTGCGGAGCTGGAGGAGCAGGGACTGGAGGTGATGGCGGGTGGCCAGGATCTCCGCGGTCCGGGGAAGGGCGTCCAGTGGGGGTTCTTCGTCGGGGCCGTAGCCGAAGGCCAGGGTGACGTCCTCCTCCACACCCGCCGTCGTGCGGCTGATGCGGACCGTGGCCAGGCCGGGGCGGGCGGGGGAGCCGACGACCACGAGCCAGGTGGGTTCGGGCGCCCGGTCGTGGGCGAGGTCGGTCAACTGCCGCAGGGACCAGGGCAGGTTGGCGGGTTCGGCGGTGCCCCAGCCGGCCGGGGGTTCGCCGGTCAGCTCACGCCAGACCGACTCCAGTGCGCCGCCGAGGACCAGGCGGTCATCGGCGGGGTGAACGGTGCGGAAGGTGATGGCCAGTTGGCGTTCGCCGGTGTCGGCGAACTCCTGGTAGGCGGCGGCCACCGGGGTGCGTGGCTCTTCGGGGGTGGCGTCGGCCGCCTCGACCGGGGCGAACAGGCCGTTCTGCCAGCGCAGTACGGCGCCGGAGAGGCCGTCGTAGTAGCCCTCCCGCTCGTCCTGGACGACCCAGCGGGAGGGCCAGCCGCCGAGGCTGTTGCGGACGGCGGGGGAGAGCCGGGCCTTCGGTGAGGTGACGATCTGGAGGCCGAGTTCGGCGCGGGCGGTGGCGCGGAGCGCGTCCGAGAGCCAGGCCGTCATGGCGACCACCGGGCGATCCTGGATGACCACGGCCACCTTGTCGGTGAGGACGTCGACGGCGGGCTGCGCGGCCGCGGGCGGCTTCGCCACACTCACCCCGTCGGACTCCACCACGGCGAGGGAACGCGCTGCCTCCGGCGGCCAGGCGGAGCCACCCGACAGGGAGGCGAGCCGGGCGGCGAAGGTCCCGGCGAGCCGCTCCGCCTCCTCGACACCGGTGGTGGCGCGGGCCTCGGTCCACCAGAACGGCACCGGGGGCTCAGTGGCCCCGAGCAACCGCTCGGCCTCGCCCGCGACGTGCACGAGCACCGGCGCCTCCACGGAGACCAAGGGGCGCCCCTCCATGTCACAGAGCTGTACGACGGCGTCCTCACCCGTCGTCCCGACCAGCTTGTCGGGGCCTCCGGCGAGCAGACCCGCGAGCACGCTCAACGGGTCGGGCATCTTCTGTGTGAGGGTGACGACGTCCTTGGTCATGTGATTCTCTCCGGTCTTTCCTCGTCCTGAAGTGCCTGCGGGAGCGCCTTCGGCGTCACCCGTCCGTGTACACCGTCTGGATCAGCCGGTTCGTCTGGCCCCGCCGGATCAGGACGCCGCGCCCGGCGGGCTGCTGTGCGGCGTACACCCCCGGGAACAGCTGCCCCTCGCTGCGGTCGCCCGCCATGACGAGTGCCGAGGCCCCCGATTCCCGCAGGCCCAGCACCAGCGGTTCGTACATCCCGCGCGAGGAGCCCGCGACCCGGCGGGTCAGGACGAAGTGGAGGCCGATGTCGACCGCCGACGGGATGTACGGCAGGAACGGCGCGAGCGGCGCCTGGCCCGCCGTGGTCAGCACGTCGTAGTCGTCGACCAGGACCACGATCCGCGGACCGCTGCCCCAACTGCCCGGCTCCAGGTCCTCGGTGTCCGCGTTGTCCGCGTTTTCGTCGGGTAGCCGCTTCTCGAGCTCGGTGGCGATACCGGCGGCAAGGCCCCCGCACATCCTGGCGTTGTACGCGTACCCGCCGCGGAACTCCTCGGGGATCGCGCCGCGCAGCCCGCGCCGCGGGTCCATCACGGCGAAGACCAGGTCGTCCTCGCCGTGGCGCTCGATGAGGCCGTGCGCGATGGTCCTGAGGAGGTTCGTCTTGCCGCATTCGCTGTCGCCCAGCACCAGCAGATGCTGGTCGTGCTCGAACAGGTCGAGGGTCACCGGCGCGAGCGCCGTCTGATCCAGACCGATCGGCACCCGCTCGGGCTCGGCGGCCGGCCCCGGCAGCAGACCGGGCTCCAGGACCTGCGGGAGCACCCGCACGGGCTGGGCGACCTCACCGCTCCATGTCGCGCGGACGGTGCGGGCGGTGCGCTCCAGGACGGCGCCCAGCTCCGCGGTGTCGGCGAGCCCGTCCGTACGGGCCAGCGCCACCTGGGCGAAGAGCTTGCCGTCGGTGAGCACCCGGCCGGGCTCGTCCGGCGCCAGGGTCTGCGCGAGCTTGCGGTCGATGCTGGACTCGCTGGGGTCGTTCAGACGCAGTTCGATACGGGTGCCGAAGTTCGACTGGGTGGCGATGCGGACGTCGTTCCAGCGCAGCATGGCCGCGACGACATGGATCCCGTAGCCGCCACCCCGCTTGAGGAGGTCGACGACCGCGTCGTCCAGCTCTTCGAAGTCGTCCCGCAGCGCTCCGAAGCCGTCGATCACCAGCACGATCTCGGCGGAGCCCAGCTCGGGCAGCTGCCCGGCCGCGTGCAGGGAGCGCAGCTGCTCGACGGAGTCGATGCCGTGCCGGCGGAAGAGGTCCTCGCGGCTCGCGAGCATGGTCCGCACCTCTTCGACGGTGCGCCCGGCGCGTTCGCGGTCGGCGCGCCCCGCGACACCTCCGACATGCGGCAGCCCGGACAGCGCCTGGAGTCCTCCGCCCACCAGGTCGAGGGCGTAGACGCCGACCTCCTGCGGGGTGTGGGTCAGCGCGAGGGAGAGGGCGAGTGTGCGCAGCAGCGTGGTCTTGCCGGACTGCGGGCCGCCGATGACGGCGGCGTGGCCGCCCGCCACCGTGAGGTCCAGGTACCACCGGCCCTGCCACTGCTTGGTGGGGTCGTCGAGCAGCCCGAGCGGTATCCGGAGCTGTCCGCCGCCCTCGGACGGGGCGCGCGAAGCGCTCGATGAGGGGCGGTGGCCGGGTGACGGGTGGGCGAGCTGCATCCCGCGCGCGCCGACCTCCAGCGGGCCCGCGACCGTGTCCAGCGCGATGGCGTCGGGCAGCGGCGGCAGCCAGATACGGCGCACCGGGGCGGCGGCGTCGGCGAGTTGCGCCACCATGACACCCAGCTCGGTCGGCCCGGTCTCACGGCGCCGCATCGCGGGCTCCCGCTCGCCCGGATTCTCCGGCTCGGCGAGGGTGTTGTACGCCTGGTACTCCAGGGCGAGCGGTCCGGTGTCCTCGTCCTCGTCCCGCTGGACCGGCCCGCGGTAGGCGCCGGAGACATAACTCGCCTTGAAGCGCTCGTAGTGGCTGGTGTCGACTTTCAGGAAGCCGAAGCCGGGCAGCGGGGGGAGGTGGAAGGCGTCCGTGGTGTCCAGGACCGTACGGGATTCGTCGGCCGAGAAGGTGCGCAGGCCCAGCCGGTACGAGAGATAGGTGTCCAGGCCCTTGAGCTTGCCGCTCTCGATGCGCTGGCTGGACAGCAGCAGATGCACCCCGATGGAGCGGCCGATGCGGCCGATGGACAGGAACAGATCGATGAAGTCCGGTTTCGCGGTGAGCAGTTCGCCGAACTCGTCGATGACCACGAAGAGATGGGGCAGCGGATCGAGGTCCGGCCGCTTCGCGGCGCGCAGCGCGGCGTAGTCACCGATGTCGGCGACATTGCCCGCGTCCTTGAGGACCTGCTGACGGCGCTTGACCTCGCCCGCGAGCGAGGCGTGGACGCGCTCGACCAGACCCGCCTGGTTCTCCAGATTGGTGATGACCCCCGCGACATGCGGCAGTTCGGCGAACGGGGCGAAGGTCGCACCGCCCTTGTAGTCGACGAGGACGAGGGCGAGGTCCTCGGGGGGATGGGTGGCGACCAGGGCGAGAACGAGGGTGCGCAGCAGCTCCGACTTCCCCGAACCGGTCGCGCCCACACACAGCCCGTGCGGGCCCATGCCGAGCTCGGACGACTCCTTGAGGTCGAGCAGGACCGGTTCATGGGAGTCGCTGATGCCGATCGGCACGCGCAGGAAGGCGCGTTCACCGCGCGGCGCCCACAGGCGTGCCACATCCAGCCGGGCCACATCGTCGATGCCGAGCAGTTCGGCGAAGTCGACGGGGCCGGACAGCGGGGCGTCGACGAGCGACTCGGCGGACAGCCGCAGCGGCGCGATCATCCGGGCCAGCCCTTCGGCGAACGGGATGCCCACCTCGTCCACCGTGCCGTGGGCGCTGATCGGCTCCTTCTCGCGCAGATCCTCGATGACGACCTGGTCGCCGTCGACCGTGATCCGGACGCTCACCTGCCCCGGCTCCTGGACCCGCCGCTCGAGGAGATGGAGCACCGTGACGCCCATCTCGCGCAAGCCCACCGCGTCGTCGGGGCGCGGCAGGTCGACGGCGTCCTCGCCGTGTCCGTCGGCCACCACGAGCAGGCGCGAGATCATGGCCAGCGCGTCCACACCGGACAGGCCGCGGCGCACCTCGGCCGCGTACGAGGCACGGCGGCGCAGCTCGGGGCCGATCTGCCGGGCGAGCTGGGGCGGTGAGGGGGCGATGCGACGGGCGGCGACGGGGCCGTCGAACTGCTCGGTGTCGAGGAGATGCGGCAGCCACTTCGCCCACTCCCAGTCGGCCATCCGCTCACCCGGTACGGCGAGCGCCATCGCCGCGTCGTCCGGCGCGTGGGTGGCGGCGGTCTGGACGAGCAGGGCGCGCACGACGCGCAGACAGTCCTCGCGCGGACCGATGACGCTGATGTTGCCGACGCGGTCCAGGGGCACGGTGAGCGGGAGTTCGGTGCCGTTGCGGAAGCGGGCCATGAGCGCCGACGCCTCGTTGAGCATGAAGCGGTCGGGCGGGGTGAGGACGGACGAGCCCTGCTGGCCTACGGTGAGGTCGCGTACCGGCATCTCACCGGTGCCCACGCGCACCCGCAGGAAGTCCCCGTCCAGACGGCGGCGCTCCCACAGCCGGGCCGGGTCGCGCACGATGTCGTACAGGGCGTCCGGCGGCGGGTTGAGCACATCGGCCCGCTCCCTGCGCTCCCGCTCCTCGCGGGCGAGTTCCTCCCGGAGGTCTTCGAGATAGGTGAGATACGCCTCGCGCTGGGTGCGGCGGGTGCGCTGGGCCTTGCCGCGCTGTGAGAAGACCAGGCCGAGGGAGCCGATGATGGTGACGAGGACGATGATCGCGCCGAGCCCGGCGAACTGGCTGTTGCGGACGACCGTCATCATCACGACGGACGACAGCACACCGGCGACGGGCAGCAGCGACATCGCGATGTTGCCCGACTTCCCCTCGGGGAGGTTGGGCGGGGCCTCGATGGTGCGCGCCTCGGAGGGGGCCGCAGGGCGGGTGGTCCGGGCCGGGCGGTGGATCAGTCGGGTACTCATCGGCGTCCGTCCTCGGGATCAGCGGCGCTGCTGGGAGAGCCGGAACGCGTCCGCGGCGAGGACGGCGGCGGCTTCCCTGGTCGCGTGGGCGAGACGTTCGGTGCGGATCGGGCCACCGGCCGCCAAGTGCCGGTCGTACGGCAGCATCCGGACGCTCGCCCCGGTGGCGGTGAGCTGCTGGGCCGCCTTGCCGAGGTCGATGCCGGAGTGCGGGACGAGTTCGGTGAGGACGACGACGGTTCCGGCGAGCATGTGGCGGGGCAGCCCTTGCATCCACTCCAGCACCGCGCGGGTGCTGGTGATGCCCTCGAGGGTGGCGGGCGCGGTCAGCACCCGGGCCTGGGCGGCCGAGAGCGCGACCCGGGCGACCTCGGCGGGCAGCGTCTCGCAGTCGACGACGGTTACGCCGAAGTAGCGGCGCAGCGAGACCATGACCCGCTCGTACGCCTTGGTGTCGAGCATCGCGCCGATCTGGCCCTGGCTGCCGGGGAGCAGCCAGGCGTTGCCCGGGAGTTGGACGAGATAGCCGGTGACGTCGAGCAGGGACATCTGCGGTTCGACGATCCCGGCCAGGTCGCCGGTGGTCCAGCGCACGGACTCGGCGCCGAGCCGCGAGGGGAGCGAGCCGAGGGCCGGGTCGGCCTCGACGAGGAGGACCGGGTCCTGCCGGTAGTGCGCGTACGTCATGCCGAGCAGCGCGGCCACGGTCGACTTGCCCGCGCCACCGCGGATGGAGGTGACGGCGATCTGGCGGCCGGTGGTCACGGGCTGCTGGAGGATCTCGGCGGTGGCGGTGGTCTCGGCGACCTCGCGCGCGGCCGAGGAGGAGACGGTACGGCGCAGGGTGCGCGCGGCGCGCGCGGCCAGGTGCTCACCGTGGCGCGGCCGGTGCGCGGCGGCGGCGAGGGCGGGGTCGACCACGGGGCGGGAGTCGGGGGTGCGCGGGGGCGGCGGGGCCGGGTGGGGCGCGCTCGGTGGTGGGGTCTGCGGCGGGGTGGTGCCCTGCCGCGGGGCGTTGGGGGGTGGCGCCTCCACGGGATCATCCATCGGGCCATCCACCCGGGCATCCATCGGGGCGCCGTTGTCCCGCAGGGTGCGCAGCACATCGCCCTGCCAGTTGTCCGCGTTCGCCATGTCGGCCCTCTTTCCCACCTGCCACCCCGCCCGGAGGGCTGCGCGATCGACTCAGAACTTGTTGAGGAGCTGTCCGTAGACGCCGAACACACCGACGGCGAGCGGGAAGAGTCCCACGACGCCGATGGATTCGGTCAGATCGGCCACCCGTCGCAGCCGGACCCGTACATGCTCGGGCGGCTGCACTGCCAGGACGAGCAGCGGCAGCACGGCGGCCGCGCACAGCACGGCGAGCGGTCCGGTGCCCCCGGTATGCCCCATCCACACGACCACCAGACGTACGACGAGGACCGCGGCGGCCGCGATCAGCGTCACGACCTCGGCGATCAACGGGAAGGCGCGCGCCCTGGAGAGCAGTACCAGGGCGACGACCGAGGAGAGCGTCATCGTCCACACGGTCGGCTCGTCGGCCACGGTGAGCAGCCAGGCGCCGGCCGCCGCGGAGGCCGCGGTGACCATCGTCGCGAGGGCGAGGCCGCGGTGCGTGGCCGCGAGCGCGTTGCCCACCTGGTGACGGCTGACGGACGTCCCGGCGGAGCGGCGGTCGTCGAGCGCGGTGAGGCCGGAGGCCATGAGGGCGAGCCGTGGCAGCAGCCCGAGGAGGATTACGGAGAAGACCGCCATCACGGCGCCGAGCCGGGCCGTGTTGTCCTGCACGGCGGCGACGGCCAGCCACGCGATGGCGAGCGCGGTGGTGGCCGCGGCGCCGACGAGGCCGCCGCGGCCGAGCGGTGAGAAGTAGCCGAGCAGGACCAGTGTCAGGACGACCGCGCCCGCGACGGCGGCGAGCCGCGCGGTCCCCGACCAGTCGTGGGCGTCGGCGGCGGTCCACGCGGCCAGGACGCCGAGCCCGCCGGAGGTGATCAGCAGCGCGGTGGCGAGCCCGCGGTTGCCGCGGCCGAGCTTGGCGGCGGCCGCACCGGCCGCGGCGAGGACGAGCGCGACGAGCGTGAGGGCGGTGGCGAGCGCGTCGAGGGCGACCTCGCGGCGGGCGAGCAGCGCGGCGAGCACCGCGAAGACGACGGTCGCCACACCCGCGCTGATCCGGCGCGCGGCCGGACGCCAGCGCCAGGTCTGGAGGTCCAGGTCGTCCGCCACGAGATCGGTGACGTCGTGCACCACGGGCGCGGGCGGCGCCGCGTGCGCCCGTACGAGCCGCAGCACGGCCCCGTCGGCGACCTCGGCCGAGGAGAGGGTGGCGTCATGCGGCAGGGCGGAGCCGTCGGCTGTGATCAACTGCCGGGTCATCGGCCGCGATGCGGCCCGGTCGTCCAGCAACTGGAGGATGTCCGGCAGCAATTGCCCGATCGGAGCGTCGGACGGCAGGACGATATCCGCCCGGCGGCGCTCGCCGATCAGCGTCACCCGGGTGAGCTGTGTCCGGGAAGTCGATGCTGTGTTCACCACTGATGGGAACCTATCGTCGCGACGTCGAGGGCATGGAACCTGGTGGGCATCATCATGAACTCTTGTCGGTTTTCTCGGACTTCTCGGAATTCTTTGGATGTGGTGTCTGGGGCGGCTGCTGATACTGCTGTTCCTGGCGCTGCCGCTTCTCCTGCTCGTTCTTCTGCTTCTGCAAGGTGTGCTGGAGGAACGACCATCCGACGCAACCCGCGCACAGGACGGCGGCGATGGCGATTCCGGCGAACATCTTGCCGATCCGCTCATCCGCCGTACGCCGCGCCCGCTGAGCGCCGAACAGCAGCGCGTCCCGCATTCTGCGGCGGCGTACGGCCACGGACTCCAGGAGCTGGCTGTCGTAATCCCGTGCCACTGGTCTCGGAATCCCCCTCCTCACTGCCTCTATGCAACGTAAGCCATCGTGCGGGGGCCGTACACCCCGGGTCAGGGGATGCCGAGCCGAGGATTGCAGCTCAGGGTGGCGTGAAGGGGCGCGCAGGCAGGGCGGCAGGGGCGTACTCCGCCATGTGGTCGCCGACGTCGCCTCGGCGCCGCAGTGGCTTCGCCGGGTGCTCCGGCATGAACGTGCCGCTGGGCGGAACGCCCGGAGCCGGCATCAGTCTCACTCCTGGAAGCGTCGCCAGACGTCATAGCCTGTCCGTGACGTCGGGGCCTGAGCCGTCGTCGCGGGCGTCGGGGGTTGCGATGCCCAATTCCGTGGCCGAACCGAAGTACGTGGGTTCGCCGGGCTCCCCGGACACGCCCAGCAGAGCATTCAGGTCCTCGATGGCGGCCGTGAGGCGAGGCGCATTGCGCTGGTGCACATCGGGGTGCGGCCGGCCCGCGAAGTCGAACCAGCCCCAAATGTCATGGTGGACAGCGAGTTCAGCGGAGAGCCCAACGGGGGCAGGGGAGACCGACAGGTCCAGCAGGCGCGGCTCGGTATGAGGCGTGCCCTGGGCGTCGACCCACCGTCCCGGCCCCACGACGTGCAGGTCGTCGACGTCGGCGTCCGGGAATCCGACGGGACGGCTACCACGCACTCGCTCGGGAAGCGCTGCATCACTGAGGGGAACCGTCAGCGCCAGGTTCGTCGTGATGTTGATTCCGCCCGAGTCGAGTACGTACCAACGGTATTCGAGGCGCTGCGGCGTCAGAAGGTCGTGCGCTGCGAGGACCTCTGCCATGCGGGCCGCCGTGGTCAAAGCCGACTCCAGGCCGGGTGGTGCGAATTCTTCGAGATCCCAGAGCCATGATCCGCATTCACGCGGAGCGCGCATCAGGGTCGACATGCATTACCTCACGGGAGAACGGGACGGTTGGGCGGAACGGTGATGGACCCATCGTGGAAGCGTAGCTGAAATGTAGCCCCTGCCTTCCGGGCCTGGAATTCTACTTCCTTGAACATCTTGGCGTTGAGATCCGCGAGCGACTGATGCACATCGAGAATCGCGAACTTCTTCGTGGCTGCGTCGGGTAGGAGTTGCTTGCCCGCCTTCTTGGCCGCACTCCTGATCCCGGAGATATTGTCCACGTCCTTCAGCTGATAGCCGAAGCCCGGCGTACCGTCGGGATGGAGCGTCGTGACGTCCAGATCGAGACCGGTTACATCGTCTTCGAGCTCGAACGCAAGGCGATTAAAGCCCCTGTTCTGCAGCTCTGTTGCATGAGTCAGAGCCATATATGCGGCCGGGACCATGCCCTTTTGTTCCTTGCTCGAAGCCTGCTTGCACATGTCGAGGATCTTGTTGTAGTTCTGCGCGTCACTGAGATGCCCGCGCGAGATCAGGTCGGCGACTTCGGCGCCGAAGGGTTCTTTGCGCAGGGTGCGTAGCACACTCGCCTGATCCTGTGGAGCCATCTTCGCACGGGTGAGCGCATCCGTGAGCGCGGCTTCCTGCTCGGGACGCATGGGTTCGGTAGGGGGGTGTGACGCCTCGCTGCCCCGGCTGTACCGATCCGGAGCGATCTCGTCTATGGGGGAGCCAGGATGTGCTCCCCCAGGTACCTCAGGGTGCCCCCCACTCGACGGAATCTGTCCCGCCTCGTGGGTCGGTCCTGTCGGACCTCCCTCGCTGCCTGTGCTGGGGCCGTCATTGTGGCTGCTGTGTCCGCCGCTGCCGCTCTCGCCATGGTGGCCACCGCTGTTGGGACCGTCGCCGTGGTTGCCGGACGGCGGCTCGTGGCTGGCCGACGGGCCCGGGCCGTGGTCGTGGGCGTGGCCGCCGGGGAGGTTGTCGCCCGCGTGGCCACCCGGGAGGTTGTCTCCGGCCCGGCCGCCGGGAAGGTTGTCTCCGGCCCGGCCGCCGGGCAGGTTGTCACCGGTGCGCCCGCCCGGGATGTCGTCACCGACGCGTCCGCCCGGCAGGTCGTCGCCGAGGCGGCCGATGTCGTCCAGGCCGCCGCCCAGGTTGATGTGGGCGGCGTTGTCGGGGGTGCGGGCGCCTGCGGCGACGAGGTCGGGTTGGCGGGTGGGGCTGTCAACCCTGGGAACGTCGGAGCCCGCCGGGCGGTCCACGATGTCCCTGGGGGCGTGGGCCCCGTCGTGCGCGAGCGAGCCGTCGGACTTGTAGATGTTGCCGTCGGTGTCCATGAAGCGCGGGGCGCCTTCTCCCGGCAGTTTGACGCTGCCCGGGGGCAGGAGGCCGCCGTCGGGCAGGGCGACGCTGTCCTTGGGGATCCTGGCCGCGTCGTCCGGGATGGGCGAACCGGAACCGTCGGGGAGATGAACCTTGCCGTCGGGGGTGAGGTAGGAGCCCTCCGGGATGTGGACCGTGCCGTCGGGCAGTTGGGGGATGTCGATGGACTCGATCCCCTTCAGCCCCTTGGCGATGTCGCCGATCTTCGACAGACCCGCGCCCGCGCCCTTGGTGATGTAGGTCATCGGGTCGATGACCTTCCCCGCCTTGCTCGCGGCGGCGAGGGTCTTGGCGACGGCGCCCGCCTTGCCCGCGCCGGACGCGGCGCCACCCGCGCCGCCGGTGAAGACGGTGGTCAGCACGTTGAAGGTGACCGCTCCCGCGGCGCGGCCGGGGTTCTTGCCCCATTCGTCCCAGGCGACGAGGGCTTTGCCGGTCTCCTTCATGGCCGTCCGGGAGTCGCGCAGCCAGGAGGGGAGTTTGTCGTCCGGGAGGGCCCAGAAGAGGGTGCCCGCGCCGGGGATGGAGGTGATGGCCAGGCCGGTGGCGAGTTGGGCCAGGCCCTTCCATGCCTTGCCCATGGCGTCCCAGCCGCCGAAGCCGACGAGGGTGCCCAGGCCCTTGAGGGTGCCCCACACGCCGTCGACGATCAGGCCGTCCCAGACGAAGGACTTGACCCAGTGGCCGATCTCCCAGGCGTGGTGCTTCTCCTCGACCGGGTCGCCCCAGGGGAGCTTGGCCTTCGCCATGTCGTCCGCGTTGAACCCGTACTGGTTCTCGCGGTCCGACCCGTCCCCGGCGACCATCTGGGCGCCGTGGAACAACGCGGTGATCTTGTTGTGGCAGGTGCGCTCGGCGGCCCAGAACGCGGCGACGGTCCGGGTGATGTCATCGCGCAGCTGGTTGTGTTCGTCGACCTTGTCTTCGTCGTACTGCCAGTCGTCGTCGCCCTTGTGGTCGTTGACGAACGTGGTGGCGGTCGTCTTGAGGTTGGCCAGCTTGGTGACCAGGGGGCGGATCTCGGTGGCGTACTCCGACAGGGCCGTGGCGACCGTTCCCACGTCATCGGCGAAGCCATCGGCGCGGTCCTTGACCGGTTGGGTGGTCGCGAAGAGCTGCTCGGCCTCGGGCGCCTTGTAGTAGGCAGAGAGACCCTGGAAGTGACTGTGGACATCGGCGCCGACGGTACGGATATGACCGGCGTCCTTCTTCAGCCCGGTGTAGGCCTTTTCCAGAAGATCCAGATCACCGGTGTACTGGGGAATCTCCTCAGGCTTGATCATTTGGTCTGTATCCCCGGCTTCTTCGGGTCCAGATCGGGGTCGCGCAGAGCCTTGTGCTGGGCCTCGGCGGCCATGTGCAGATCACCGTTGAGGTACTCGGTCGTGGCATTCATCGCGCCCTTCAGCGACTTGCCCGCTCGCGCCGCGATGAACTTCAGATCGGGTGTGGCGTGGGTGGAGAACTGGGAGAGGGCCAGGGCGACCAGGCCCCCCTTGGCCTTCTCCCCTCCCTTGCCGGCGTCGGCACTGATGGTGCCGGCATTCTCCGCCGCCGATTGAAGGTGGCTGCCGTACGACTTCGCGTGCGTCTCGATCTTCGCCGCGAACTCACCCGTTGTCTTGAGTACGCCCGAAATACCCTGTGGCTTCAGATCCCAGCCCGTCATGAGCCCCCCCAGTGAACGTCAGCGGTGCCGTCGGCTACGCGGCTCAGCCGATGTTGTCGACCGCGGCCTTCGCGCGCGACAGCGTGTGCTGCGCGGTGCCGTCGTTCTTCTCCAGTGTTGTCTTCAGCAGCTGGATGATGTTCTTGACCTCCTGCGAGGACCGGTTCCAGCGCTGCTCCTTGCCGTGGTACTCATCCGCCACACCGTCCGCCCTGAAGTCGGCCATCGCCGCCTTCACCTGGGCGTCGCGCGCGGTGATCACTTCTTCCAGGCGGGCGATCACCGCCTGGATGTTGCCCTGTGCGTCCGCGGACGCGCCCGTGTCGTACGAGCGGCGGTCACTGCCGGCAGCCATGAATGCTCACTCCCCGTTGAGCTCGAAGGAATCGCGGTCAGCGGCCGAAGATCAACGGCCGGAGAAACGGGCCGCGTCGAAGTTGGCCGCGGACATCTGTGTCCGCGCGTTGTCACCTTGTTCCTGGTCACCCGAGCCGAATGCCGAGTCCATCCCCGACTGTCCACCCAGGATCGAGGACAGCGCACCGTGCAGCGACTGCGAGATCTCGTCCGACCGTGATTTGAACGAGTCGAACGCAGCCTTGCCGGAGCCGTTGAACTTTCCCTCCAACGGTTCGGCTGCCTGCACGAGTTGGCGAATCAACGCACCGAGATCGTCACTCGACCCGCGCGACTTCGACTGCAAGGTCGACAGGGTCTGAGCCCCCATGTCGAACTTCATCTGGCCCCCTCGCCGAGCTAATAGAAGGTCGTTTCCAGAGCCATCCTTCCAACTACGCCAACCAGTCGCAACGTTGAATCAATAGGCTGTGACATAGGCGTGACAGGTGTGCCGAAACTCTCAAGATTTGTTCACGTGTCGCACCCTGTCGCCGGTTCGTCTCCGTGGTCCACGTCGCGGCGTGACTGGACGAGAGGCCCGCGCGTCGCTCGGTCGGGCACGCGGGTGGGGAAGCGTGGGCGGCCGCTGGTCGGCCTCAGGGGGCGAGCCAGACCGGTGAGAGCCGGATCGTCGGCGTCGCGCGGGAGGCCGCGGGGCCTGTTTCGTGCCCGGCCGCGGGTCGGCGCGGCCTGGGGGATGGTGCTGACGGTGGGTCAGTCGTGGCCGCTCCGGGGTGGGCCGGACGCCGGGCCATCCGCACCGCTTCCGGCGTGCCGCCGAGATTTCTAGGAATGAAGGTGTAGAGGGTGGGTACACGCGTCTCCAATCAGCCTATGCATGCAGCCGATACAGGGAGTGCGACGTGAACGGCACGGCACCCGTGGTCTCGTCAGCTATGACGGCAGCCGAAGCTGAGCAGGACAGTGGAGTTGGGCTCGCTGGCCTTCCCTCGGTGGCGGACCCCTCGAAGGTCGCGCCGAAGGACGCCAGGGCGCTGACCAAAACGTTCCTGGACCGGCTGACGGAGCTCGAAGAGGGGACGCACGAATACCAATATGTGCGGAACACCCTGATTGAGCTCAACCTGTCGCTGGTCCGCTACGCCGCCCGGCGGTTCCGGAACCGCTCGGTGGAGATGGAGGACGTCGTCCAGGTCGGCACGATCGGTCTGATCAAGGCGATCGACCGGTTCGACCTGACCCGTGAGGTGGAGTTCACCACCTTCGCGGTCCCCTACATCGTGGGGGAGATCAAGCGGTTCTTCCGGGACACCAGCTGGGCGGTGCATGTGCCCCGCCGGCTCCAGGAGCTGCGGATCGACCTGGCCAAGGCGAACGAGGAGCTCTTCCAGCGGTTGGACCGGTCGCCGACCACCGCCGAGCTGGCCGAGCATCTGAGCTTGAGTGAGGAGGAAGTCCTCGACGGACTGGTGGCCAGCAACGGTTACCTGACCACCTCGCTGGACGCCCCCGCCGACCATGAGAACGGCACCACCCGGGTGACCACCTTCGCCGACCGCATCGGTGAACTCGATCCCGCCATGGAGGTCGTGGAGAACCTGCACGCCCTGAAGCCCCTGATGGAGCAGCTCGGCGAGCGGGACCGGCGGATCCTCCAGATGCGGTTCGGGGACGAGATGACCCAGTCCGAGATCGGCGCCGAGCTGGGTGTCTCCCAGATGCATGTGTCACGGTTGCTCACGAAGGCGCTCACCCGGCTGCGCCGCGGACTGCTCGCCGAATAGCCGCACAGCTGTATAGCCGCATAGCCGATGCGTAGGGGCCCGGCCGGAACCTCCGGCCGGGCCCCTACGGCGTACGGCCGCGTACCCCCTGTGGGTGGATGGCGTGGCGTTGTGCGGAAAGGCGAGGCAGCCTTGAAGCACAGAGGTCAGAGGGTGATGAGTCATGATCCAGCCAGCCGATATCCGTGAGTGGCGCGACCGCGCCGTCGTCGACGAGCAGGGCCGCAAGATCGGTTCACTCGAGGCGATCTACGTGGCCACGACCAACGACGAACCGTATATGGCCACCGTCCGTACCGGGGTGCCCACCCGCCACCGCCTGGTGTTCGTCCCCGTCGACGACGCGATCGTCGGGCCGGGGTACGTCAAGGTCTCGTACGACCGGTCGAGGGTGAAGAAGGCCCCGTCGATCGGGACGGACGACATCCTGCCCGCGGAGCAGGAGGGGACGATCTTCCAGTACTACGGCAAGCCCTACCAGGCCGCCGCCGGTGAACGGCGGCTCGCCCGCCGCTGACCCACGGCTTGCCGCTGCCCAAGGCTCGCCGCCGACCCGAGGAGACGTCGCGCCGTGGCTCTGTTCCTGTTCCTCGTCATCGTGGCCATGGCGCTCGGGATCATCGGCACCACGGTGGAGGGGCTGGGCTACCTGCTGGTCATCGGCGCCGTGCTGTTCCCGTGGCCGACGTGATCTTCTCGCTGCTGGGCTGGGCGCGCCGGACCCGGCGGCGCCGACTGCGATGACGGGGGACAGGGCCCCGCGGCGGCCGTCCCCTTCGGCAGCCACACCCGTCCGTATCCGCCGGGCACCCTGCGGCCCTCCGGTGACCCGGCGGCGGCCGACCGCCGGGTCCTCGACCACCATCTGCGGTGGAAGGCGTGCTTCGTCCGGCGGGCATCGGCGGTGAGGACGGCCGGTGTGCGGTGTACACCCCCGACGCCGCCCATCCGTACGTCGCCGAGGCCCGGCCCGCGCCTGCGCCGCCGGGGTGCGGCTCCAGTCGATGCTGGTGATCAGCCACACCGTAGGGGAGCCATAGCGGCCCCCGGCGGTGCGGCGGCCCGGCCGCGCGGTGGTGGAATTCTCGCTCGCGTCCGGCGGGTTTCCTCGCTGTGAGGCGACGAAGGGCCCGGCCCACGGGCGTCGGTACGGGGTGCCGATGCGGTGCGGCGGGCGAGCAGCGCGAGATCAGGCGGGCGCTGGTACGGCGCCGGGAGCCGCTGGACCTCGACGCGCTCTCACGGCTGCGCCGCTTCGGCGAGGCGCTGCTGCGCGGTGAGCGGCCGTCGTAAACGGTCAGTCCCCGTCGGCGGTGGCCCGCCGCACCACCGCCCGGCACAGCTCGTCCAGCGCGGACTTCGCCGGGCCGTCGGGCAGCGGTGACAGGGCGGTGCGGGCCGCCTGCGCCTGGCGGACCGCCTCCCGGCGGACCTCCGCAAGCACCGGATGGGCCCGCAGCCGGGCCACCGCCTCCGCGTGCCGTTCCCATTCGGCGGGTCCGGCGGTGAGCAGGTCGTACAGCTCCTGGTCCCCGTTCGCCCCACCCCGCGACCGCAGCAGCAGAAGCGGCAGCGTGGGGCGGCGGTCCGGGGACAGGGCGTCCGCGGACCGGGCCGTGTCCGCCTCGGCGGTCAGCCGGTGGGCGACGCCCAGCCGCTCGCCGTAGTGGTCGAGGGCGTCGGCGACGGCCGGAGGGGCCCCGGCGGTCATCGCGCCGAGCCGCCCGGAGACGGCGGTGAGCGAACCGCACCGGCCGGTCAGCACCGCCAGGTGGTGGGCGACCGGATCATGGCCGTCCGGTGGCCCGGCCGTCTCCAGGATCTGGCCGGTGACCAGCTGTTTGAACGCTGCGGCCTGGAGCCGTACGGCCTGTGGGCCCAGCCCCGCCAGCAGATGCGAGGCGCGGGCGAAGAGGAAGTCGCCGGTGAGGACGGCGACGGTGTTGTCCCAGTTGGCGTCCGGGGCGGGACCGGCGGCGCCGGGGCCCCGGCGGCGTACGCCCGTCTCGTCCCGCACCTCGTCGTGGAGTTGCGTCGCCCGGTGGGTCAGCTCGACGACAACGGCCGCGGGCACCACCCCGGGCGCGTCCGGATCGCCGAACCGCGCGGCCAGCAGCACCAGCAGCGGCATCAGGCGGGGGCCGCGCGCGCTCAGGCGCCGCCGCGCGGCCTCGGTGATGAACGGCACATCGCTCCGGGTGGCCCTCAACAGGCCCTCCTCGACCGCCGTGTGCCCGGCGCTGAGCCCGGCGTCCAGCGTGCGGTCCCACACGGTCGGCTGCATGCACAGAAATGTCTCATATGCCGTCAGAAATGTGGGCTCATGGGCCGGTCGGGACGGTGGCCCGGATCCGGCTTCCCCGGCCCGGGCTGCTGTCCACGTTCAGGGTGCCGCCGACCTCGCGGGCCCGCTCCCGCATGGAGCGCAGCCCCAGATGGCCGGGGAAGGAGCCCTGGCAGTCGAAGCCGACACCGTCGTCGGCGACCGTCAACGTCACGGTGCCCGGACCACTGAGCAGATGGAGGGTGACGTTCCGGGCGCGGGAGTGCTTGGCCACGTTGTGCAGCGACTCCTGGGCGATCCGGAACAGCGCGTGCTTGGCCTCGGGCGTGGTCTCCGGCTCGTCCCCGAGCCGGGCCTCGGCCGCGATACCGTACCGGTCCCGCAGCGCCTCCACATGCCGGGTGAGCGCGGCGACCAGCCCCTCGCCCTCCAGCGACTCGGGCCGCAGCTCGCACAGCAGCGTCCGGGTCTCGGCGATGGCGACGTCCGCGAGCCGCCGGATGTACTCGATCGGCTCGGCGAGCTGGGCGAGTTCGGCCAGTCCGGCCGGTCCCGCGAGATCGCGCTCCAGCAGCTCCCGGGCGGTACGGGCGCCGAGCGCGATGCCGTACAGCGCCTGGGAGACCGAATCGTGCAGTTCGCGGGAGATCCGTCGGCGCTCCTCGCGCACCGCCTTCTCCTGGGCGGCCGAGCCCAGCCGGTCCCGCTCCACGGCGCACACCGCATGCCCGGCGATCACCTCCAGGACGGTGAGATCGGTGTCGGCGGGGTCGCGGCCCGCGGGGAAGTGGCAGCACATCGCCCCGATCGCGGTGCCCTCGCGCAGCAGCGGCCAGGCGGCCACCGCGCCCCGGGCGGGGCCATCACCGGCCGTGCCGCCGCTGCCGTCGTGGATCACCGGGGCCGTTCCGGCGATCGCCTCCAGCGCGGGTCTGCGCGAGGGCGGGGTGTGGCCGTGGCCGCCGCCCGCCATCCGCAGCGTCGTCCCCGTGCCGGGCTCGAGCAGATAGACGGTGCAGCTCGCGGCGCCGGTACGGGCCACCGCACCCGCGGCCAGGGAATCCAGGGTGCGCCGTACCGCACTGTGTCCGGCGGCGGCCGAGGCCAGCCGGCGCAGCTGGTCCCGGTGGCGGATCCGGGCGACCGCGTGCCCGGCGCTCGGCACGAACCGCTCGACGGTCCGCACATCGGCGCGGGTGAGCCGGCGGCCGCCGGGACGGCTGGCCACCTCGATCACCCCCACCGGCTGGCCGCGCACCACCAGGGGCGCGTCCAGTACCGAGGTCAGGGCCGTGTCATGGGGGATCCGGCGGTAGCGGGGCGGCCGCCGCTCACCGCCGGACAGGGTGGGCCGTCCGGCGCGGATCGCCTGGCGGGCGGGGGCGGAGCCGCCGGGGGTCAGCGGTCCGCGCGGGGTGACCGCCGGGGTGCCGTCGGTGACCCGTACCGCCAGCACGTCGTCGGGCTCCAGCACCATCACGCGGGTCATATCGGCGCCCAGCGCCTCGCGCAGTCCGCGGGCGATCAGCCGCAGCACGGTATCGCCGGTCGCGCCCGCCAGGAGGTGTTCGGTGACCTCGGCGAGCGCCGCCCTGGAGCGCCGCCGCCGTCCGATCAGGATCCCGTGTCCGCCGATCACGCCGACCACCACTGCTCCCTCGTCGTCGCTTCCAGCTCCTCGGGCGGGCTGATCTCACCGGCCGGGACCAGGCCCGACTGCACCGCGTAGACCGCGGCCTGGGTCCGGCTGTGCACGCCCAGCTTGGTCAGGATGTGGCTGACGTAGGTCTTCACCGTCTGCTGGCCGATCCGCAGATCGCGGGCGATCTCCTTGTTGGCCTTGCCGCGGGCGAGCATGGTCAGCACCTCGGTCTCCCGCTCGGTGAGCTGCTCCGGGCCGCTGGGGTCCCTGACCTGGCCCATCAGCCGGGAGATCGCGGCGGGGGAGACATGGATCTGGCCCGCGGCGGCGGCCTTGACCGCGTTCCTGAGGTCGTCGGCCTCGGCGTTCTTCAGCAGGAAGCCGATCGCCCCGGCCCGTACCGCGCCCATGACCATGGCGTCGTCGAGCGAACTGGTCAGCGCCACCACCTCGACCTCGGGCAGGTCCTGGCGGATCTCCGCGGTGGCCGAGACCCCGTCCATCACGGGCATCAGCAGGTCCATCAGGACGACGTCGGGGCACAGCTCCCGGGCCAGCCGTACGGCCTCCCGGCCGTTGGTCGTCTCACCGACCACCTTGATGTCGTTGTCGAGCCCGAGGATCATGCGCAGGCCCTGGCGGACCACCGCATGGTCGTCGGCGATGAGAACGCGAAGCGCCACTTGGCTCACCTGCCCAGGGAACGGGACGGTCGCGATCGCCGGGGCGAACGTGACCGTCGGGGCGGACGGGGGACGGGGCCCCGGCTCGGGGGCCATCGGATCCGCGTAAGGACTCGCATGGGGAGGGAACCCGGCTCGGCGTGCCGGGAATTCCACCTGAAGGGGGACTTTGTCCCCCATCCGGTCCCCCTCTGGCATCGCCCCATACGGTGGAGGCCCGCAGGGCCGGTCAGCCGGGCCGTACGGGCCGATGGCCTCCCCGGGGACGTCAGCCGTCGGACCCGGGCCGTTCGGGCTGCGCGGGCTTGAAGCCGAATTCGGCGGCCTTGGCGACCGCCTCCAGCTGGGAGCGCGCCTCCAGCTTCTCCAGGATCTTGCGCACATGGGTGCGCACGGTGGCGTAGCTGATGCTCAGATGCTCCGCGACGGCCCGGTTGTCCAGACCCTGGCTCATCAGCGTGAGGATCTCCTGCTCGCGCTTGGTCAGGGACTCCAGCCGCTCGGTCTGCGCGGCGGAGGACCGGGCGGTCTCGCGGTGCCGGGCCAGCACCTCCACCAGGGTGCTGGCCGGGATGAGGGTCTCGCCCTCGGCGGCCGAGCGGATGGCCGCGGCGATCTCGTCGCCGCTCGCCGATTTGAGCAGATAGCCGCAGGCGCCCGCCTCCACCGCGGCCAGCAGCGCCGGGTCACTGGCGTCGGCGCTGAGGATCACGATGGCGGTCGACGGATCGTGGGCCCGGATGCTGGCGGCCGCGTCGGCGCCGGTGCCGTCGGGCAGCCGGAAGTCGACCAGTGCCACATCGGGCTTCAGCTCCTTGGCCATGGCTACGGTCTCGGCGACCGAGTCGGCCCAGCCGACCACCGTCAGGTCCGCGTACTCGGCCAGCAGGGCCCACAGCCCCTCGGCCACCACCCGGTGGTCCTCGACGATCAGCACCTTGGTCAGATCCGCCGGTGCGGTCACGGCTGTACGTCCCCTTCCGGGGGACCCAGTGGGTCCAGGGCGGGTGGCCGCACCTCACCGAGCGGCACCCAGAACTCCACGGTGGTGCCCGAGCCCGGCGCGCTCTCGATACGGCACCAGCCGCCCGCGATCTGGGCCCGCTCCTGGATCAGGGAGAGGCCGAGATGGCCGGGGCGGGACTCCACCTCCAGCGGGTTGTAGCCCTCGCCGTCGTCGACGATCCGCACCAGACAGCCCTCGTCGAGCCCGAGCAGCTGTACATGGACCGTCTTCGCCCGCGCGTGCTTGCGCACGTTCATCAGGGCTTCCTGCGCGGTCCGGTAGATCAGCGCCATGGTCTCCGGCGGGGGCTTGACCGTGAGCCGGTCCTCCAGCCGGTAGGTGACCCCGGTCTCGGTGCGTATCTGCTCCAGCAGTCCGCGCAGCGCCCCGGCCAGACAGCCGTGCTCCAGGCTGGAGGGGCGCAGATCGAAGATCAGCTGCCGCAGTCTGCTGAGCGAGAGCTTGAGGGTCTCGTCCAGCTTCTCCATCACCCGCTGCTCCTCGGGGTCCCGCAGTCGCCGGCGCAGCTGCTGGAGCCGGAGGCTGGCCGCGGTGATCACCTGGATGGTGTCGTCGTGGATATCGGCGGCGATCCGCCCGCGTTCGGCCTCCTGGGCGTGGACCAGATGGCTCAGCAGCGCCTGACGGTCGCGATCGGTGACCTCCAGCAGCTCCAGGCTGCGCTCCAGGACGAACTGGGCGCGCTGCACCTCGGTGATGTCCCGGATGGTGAGGACGGTCAGCAGCCCCTCCTCGGTGCGCAGCGGGCTGATGCTGATGTCGGCCGGGAACTGCTTGGCGTCGCTGCGGCGGCCCACCAGCTCCATGCTGTGGCCGACCGGCTGTTCCACGGTGTCGTCCCATTCGCGCAGCGAGATGGTGAGCGGCTGGTCGGGGAGGAGCGCCTCCACGGCGCGGCCGATCAGATGGTCGCGGTCGTAGCCGAAGAGGGCTTCGGTGCGGTTGTTGGCGGCCTGGATCCGCCCGGCGGAGTCCACGATCACCATCGCGTCCGGGGAGGACTCGATGAGCTGGCGGAACCGGCTCTCGGCGGCCCGCAGCTGGCTGAGGTCGGAGACGAAGACAACGCACCGGGGCCGCTTGCCCTGGAGGTGGCCGCCGCTGAACTGGGCGGGGAACTCGGCGCCGTCGCGGCGGCGGCCGGACATCGCGGACGGCGCGGTGAAGACCCGGCCGATCAGCTGCTCGGAGGCGGCCCGGAAGTGTTCGGGAACCAGGTCCCGCAGCCGCTTGTCGCGCAGCTCGGCCGAGCTGTAGCCGAACATGTGCCGGACGTGGGCGTTGGCGTACTCGATCCGGCCGCGGGAGCCGAGGACCAGGACGCCGCACGGGGCGTGGCCGAGCAGTTCGAGGTAGGACTCCTCCAGGCGGCTGCCCACCAGGTCCTCGAAGCGCCAGGAGGCGCGGTCGGCGCGGCGCATCGGTTCGGCGCAGTCGGCGAGCAGTTCCGCGGACATGCTGAACTGGTCGCGCGCGGCCCGGATGATCGCCTCGAGGATCTCCTCGGCCGGAGTGCCCTTGACCAGGTAGCCGCTGGCCCCGACGGCGAGCATGTTGAGGACGGTCTCGCGGTCGCCGTGGGCGGACAGCGCGACCACCCGGGCGCCGGGGACTTGGTCGCGGATGGCGCGGACACTGCCCGGGGCGTCGCCCTTGGGCATGTGTACGTCCATGATCACGACCTTGGGGCGGTGCTCGACCGCGGAGCGCACGGCCTGTTCGTGGTCGATGGCCAGTCCGACGAGTTCCAGGTCCGGGTGGGAGTCGATGAGGTCCGCGAGTGCCTCCCGGACGGCCGGGTCGTCATCCGCCACCACCACGTCGATCCGGTTGTCGCCCATCGCTACCCACCTCCCTTGAGGACGGCACCCTGGAGTTCGCGGGTGCTGAGTTCATCGCGGCGGCAGTGCGCCAGTGACGGCATGACCGCGGCCAGTGGCGCGACCAGCACGTTGTAGTGACTTCCGATGCGGTCGCACACGGCGACGGCCGCCGCGGCGTCCCACACCGCGGCCCAGAAGGCCCAGTCGCTCCGGTGGTGGTGCTGCGCCGTGTCCAGGGCGGCCCGGCGGGCCACCGAGGCGGCCACAAGGATCCGGTACCGCTCCACATCGGTCGTGGTGCGGTGGACCTCCGCCCATCCCTCGGCACGGGTCTGGCTGGAGGTCTGCTTCCACAGATCGGCCACCCGGTCGATTTCCTCCGGCGAGAGGTCCTCGATATGGGTCAGGAATTGCAGGACTCTTCGCGAGTTCGGGCCGAAAATAACACTCATAGGACACTCCAGGACGCATGGTACATCTACGGCACTCTCGGCCCGTCGGCGAGCCGTCCCGCGGCCCTTGCGTGACCGCTTTCCCGAACGTGGGCCCCGCCCCCTGCCGGCCGGTGCGACCCCGGCCCACGTTCTCGTTCGGGTGTCGTTCCCGTCCCTAGTGCCCCTGGCCCTGGCCGGACGACATATTGATGCTGGCCTTCGCCACGCCGCCGCTCTTCTGGCCGATGAGCTGGAAGGACACACCGTTCTCGTCCGCCGCGGTGATCTTGTACGAGCCCACCGCCGACGCCTTGCCCCGGCTGTCGACCTGGAAGGTCCCGATCTTCCGCTGGCTGTTGGCGGCCGAGCCGGCGTAGGCGTTGACCGTCTCGCCCGGGGCGAAGCCGGCGACGTAGAAGCTGAGCGTGGTGCCCGCCCTGCCGCCGAAGGCGCTGGGCTCGGCGGACGGGGTGTACGGCAGCACCGTGAAGCCCGAGCGGACCACGGCCCGGCTCTGGTCGCCGATCGCCATCAGCGTCTGCCGTCCCTTGAGGCCGTACGGAACGTTGAACGCCACATCGCGGATCTGCCCCATCTCGTTCGCCTGGGCGGTGAAGGCGGGGAGGCCGCCGGTGGAGTTGATGTAGACCAGCACCCGCTCGCCGGGCGCGAACTTCTTGGCGGACAGCGTCAGCCGCTGACCGGCCTTGAGCGCGTAGGGCGAGGACTTGATCGTGGGGTACATCGCCAGCATCTGGAACGGCGCGGTGGCCGTGGTCTTGCTGCGCTTGCCCACCAGGACCAGGGTGCTGGAGCCGGTCGGGGCGACGCCCACCTTGATGTCCGCGCGGCCCACACCGCCGCCGCTGTCGGTGTGCAGTGTGGTCACGGGGGTGCCGGTGGTCCGTCCCCAGAACACGTCGATCGCCTCACCGGGGCGGAAGCCATGGGCGCTGACCGACACCACATCGCCCGGCCGCCCGACCATCTTGTTGATCCTGGCGGTGCCGACCGCGCCACCGGTGACCACCTGGGCCTCGGCGGCCTTGGTGCTGCCGCGCTGCTGGGCGACGAGGGTGGTGGGCCGGTTGCCGGCGGACTCGGGCAGGGTGAACCGGGCGTAGATCGAGCCGTAGCGGTCCGTCTTGACACTGCCGATGGGACGGCCCTTGGTGGCCGACTTCCGGGCCTTGAGCAGGATGTCCACCGTGGCCTTCTTGTCGAAGCCACCGCCCTCGACCGCGGCCTTGCTGCCCGGTGTCACCAGGCCCGGGTTGATCACGATGATCGGGCCGGAGGACTGCGGGATGCGCTGGTTGCCCAGCCGGATGGTCTTGGGCGGCTTCGGCGGCCGCACCTCCTGCTCGGACCGCTCCTTCTTCGCGGAGCCGCCCCCGCCGTTGCCGGTGGTGTTCAGGGCGCCTCCGAAGCCGCCGCGCGCGATGACCTGGACGAGCGATCCGACGATCGCGAAGACCACGAGCGCGAGCAGGACCGTCTTCCAGGTGATCTTCTTCTTGTTCCTGTCGCTGTTCCGGTCCGGGATGTCTCCCTCGTTCTCGGGAACATCCCTGTCCTCGTCCTCCGGAACATCCCAGTCGTCGTCGTACTCAGGCATGGCCTTCACCTCCTCTTCCCATGGCTATTGCACACGGTAGATTTCCAGCTTGATATTGCCCTGGGTGTCCGACCAGACCCGGTCGGAATTCCGCAGCGCTTGCAGTATCCAGTTCTCCCGGCCGTCCGAGTTGTTTGCCGCAATGGACTTGCGCATCTTGTTCGACATGATGATGTAGTCGATGTTCTGCCATTTCTTCTTGAAGAGCTTGTCCCGTAGATCGGGGTCCGAGGAAGCATTCCAGTGGGAATGCGCATACGGATAGAACGGACGTACGTCATGCAATTCGCCCCAGAGGTCGTCGTCCATGACGATGCGCGCGTTGGACGGTACGTTCTTGCGTATCCAGGCGATCTGCGCATGCTGCATCCCGGTCAAATTCAGCTTGGTCTGGTACTGGTCCGCGATCTGTGTGACGCCCTCGGTGTTGGTCGTCATGAGATATCCGGTGGAGGGTGCCGACAGCAGAATGACGGCCACCATCGCCGGCAAGATGACCCGCACCGTGGAATGCGCCCGCTGAAGCAGCCGACTGGAATAGGAAGCCTTCAGCATCCGGTCCACGACCATGCCGATGTTCATGGCGAACATGGGGATCAGCGGGGTGATGTAGAAGTCCAGCACGACACTGCCGCGCAGCAGGTAGAAGCTGTAGCCGAAGGCCAGCGTCCCGGCGATCAGGAACCCCAGATTGCGCTTCCGGTCCCGCAGTCCCCAGAACAGGCAGATCACCATGGCGATGAACCCGGCCACCAGCAGCAGTCCGTCCCGCGGCAGCCAGCTGGTGTGCAGCAGACCGTTGTGGCTGAGCAGGGTGCCCTGGTTGCGGTTGAGCTGCCACCACAGGGTGTAGAGCAGCGAGACGTGGTCCGCGGGCGGGTTGTTCAGATCGAAGTCGAGACTGCTCGGCATGAGCTCGTTCTTGAGCAGCGCGTAGGTCACATAGGCGCCGATCGGGGCCGCCGCGGCGAACGGCCACAGGCTGCCGGTGAACCGTTGGCTGGGCGATCCCTTGACCCGCCGGTAGAGCAGATACATGAAGCTGGGCGCAAAGAAGATCGCGTTTTCCTTGGTGATCAGCGCGATCCCCAGGGCCAGCCCGCCGCCGAACACCGATCTGATGGTGGTCTCCCGGCGCAGCAGCATGAACAGGCTCAGCAGCAGCCAGAACATCATGAGGTTGTCCAGCAGGACCTGGCGCTGGAAGTAGACCGCGATCGGCGAGACGTTGAAGAAGAACGTGGTCACGGTCGCGGCCAGCACACTGCCGGACAGCCGCCGGGTGACCTCGAAGAGCAGATACACGCTCGCGAGATGCACCAGCAGCATCAGAAAGCGACCGGTGTTGATCGCGTTCCCGAAGGTCTCGAACTGGTTCGGCAGCGGGAAGACCCACCCGGCCAGCGTGATCCAGCCCATCGGGGCGTGGTCGTAGTCATAGGTGTACGGGGACAGGCTGGTCTCCCGCACCAGCGACCACGCCCGCTGCATGTAGATGCCCTCGTCGGTGAGGTACAGCGGATAGCGGAACAGGTGGTAGCCGTGGGTGAGGGCTCCGGTGAGCAGGGCGAAGACCAGGGCGGCCTTGCCCTTGCCACCCAGTGGGGGGAACCAGCCGCGCTCCACGGAGAAGCGGGGGCGGCGGCGCCGCGCGGGGCGCCGGGGAGCGTCGACCGGCTCCGGGGGCCTGGTGTTATCCGACACGCGACTCCGCCTCCTCGGTCGTCGCCCGGTGGGCGCCCACGTGCTGCGTCTTCTCCCAGTCGTGGCGGCCGATCAGCTGCCGCCGCATGGCGCGCAGCGCGGCGTAGGCCAGCACCATCTGGAAGGGGAACCAGGCGATGGCCATCCGTACGACCGTCTTCGGCGAGGCCTCGAGACCGTGCGCGCCGGTGAACTCGTAGAGACCGACCACCTGGACCAGGAAGTGCGCGGCCAGCAGCAGCACGGGCAGATACGAGAACAGCGCGATCAGGACCGGCACTTTGAGGATCAGGATCATCCCCAGCGACAGCGGCAGATACAGACCCAGCAGCGCCTGTCCGCGGGGGAAGGCCAGGACATAGAAGGCGAGCCAGCGCTGTTTGCGCGTGGGCATCTCCTTCCAGGTGCCCTTCTTCAGGGTCTGCATGAAGCCCTGGCTCCAGCGGGTGCGCTGCCGGATGAAGTGGCCGAGGGTCGGCGGGGTCTCCTCCTTCGTCACATACCGGTCGTCGTAGACCACGCGCACCTTCTCGCCCATGGCGGAGATCCGCAGCCCCATGTCGGCGTCCTCGGTGAGGTTGCGGTCGTCCCAGCCGCCGAGCCGCATCAGCAGCTCACGGGCGAAGAAGACGGTGTTGCCGCCGAGCGGGATGGAGCCGTAGTGGGCGTGGTAGTGCAGCCGGCTCTTGAACCAGAAGAAGTACTCCAGGACGTTCAGCGTCGAGTACCAGTTGGACTGGTAGTTCATGAGCTGGACTCCGGCCTGGACCACCCTGACCTGCTCCTGGACCATCACCGTGTTGACCAGGCTGAAGATCTTCGGGTGGATGTCGTCCTCCGCGTCGAAGATCGTCACCACGTCCTTCGTGGTGTGCGGAAGGGCCGCGTTGAGTCCGTGCGGCTTGTTGATCGGCTTGTCGCCGAAGACCACGACGCGCACGTTGTGCAGCCCTTCGCGGTTCAGCTCGTCGATCTTCTCTTCCGCCTTTTTCACCGTGCCGGTGTCGTCCTGTGAACAGATCACGAAGACCTCCAGCAGGTCGGGCGGATAGTCGGCCCGCACCACGCGCTCGATGGTGCTCTGGATGACGTCCTCCTCATGGCGGGCGGGCAGCAGGACGCTGAAGGAGAGATGGGGCGGCAGAAACGACTCCGGCGCCCTGGCCTTCCGTTCGGCGTCCGACCGGTCCCAGGTGTAGAGCATGAGATAGAGGACATGGGTCGACTGCACGGTGAGCAGGATGGATACCGACACCAGCACGAAATAGATGGCCGCGACAATCATCGGCTTCGCCTCCCCCAGACCCAGCCCGTACTGGTGGCGAAATTGACCGCGAACGCAGCTCCGATACCGAAGCAATTCGCCAGCAGCAGATGCATTCCCGCGCGGACCAGCGACCAGACGATGAGCACGTTGACCGCAAGTCCGCCCAGTACGGATACATTGAATTTGACGAATCGTCCGGCGGACCGGGCGCGGGCCGCGAAGGTCCACCGGTCGTTCAGCACATAGTTGTGGACCACCGCGAGCTCCACCGCGATCGACGACGCCGCCAGCAGCGGAATTCCGATCCAGTGATAGAGCACATAGAGGACCGCGGTGTTCACCAG
The DNA here is from genome assembly GCF_016741875.1 of Streptomyces coffeae. Taxonomy (GTDB): domain Bacteria; phylum Actinomycetota; class Actinomycetes; order Streptomycetales; family Streptomycetaceae; genus Streptomyces; species Streptomyces coffeae. Next base: position 137,320 of record NZ_JAERRF010000001.1, read on the forward strand.
GACGCCGCCCCCGCCGACGACCGCGAAGCGCACGGCGAGACCGGACAGGCCCACCGGCGGATTCCGCACCGAGAGGGTTCGCGAGAACATTCCGGTCCACCTCCGGACGGTGACCTCCGCCCGTTCGCCCGGCTCGCCGGTGCGCTCGCTGAACGTTCGGAAACGCTGCATCGCGACTCCCTCGACAGGAGGCTCTTTCGGCCAGTGAGTCCCAGAGTGCGTCACCCGAAAAGGAGGTAGTACCCGCGGTCGGGGGAGCGGTTGGTACACCTTCGGCGGACCTCTCTTCTCCCCCGTATTGGGGAGAGCGGGGACCGCGCCTCCCGGGGCGGTCCCCCAAAGAAGGGACCTGCTCTTCCCTCTCTCGCGGGTGTCAGTACCCCCGGGGGATGCCCAAGATGAAATGGGCCCGACGGCCTTGCATCCCGTGCGAGGAGAGTAGGTGACGTAATGTCAGGTCACGTGATGTCACGCCATCGATTCGCCGGCCGGGCCGGAGCGGTCATCGTGCTGATGACCCTCGCTATGGCCACGCCGGCCGCGGCAAGTGAATCCGATTCCGGAGGTCTCCAGAATTCCGAATGGGCGCTGACCGCCCTCAAGGCCGAGCGCGCCTGGAAATTCAGCAAGGGTGCCGGAGTGACTGTCGCAGTCATCGGCACCGGTGTCGACGCGAAACACCCTGATCTGCGCGGGCGCATCGTGCGCGGAAAGGACTTCACGGGTGGTACCGGCGGCTCCGGCAACCGCGACGAGGGCCGGGCGGCGGAACAGAGCACCCATGCCGCCGGAATCATCGTCGGCACCGGCCGCAACTACCACGGGGACGGGGTGTCCGGCCTCGCACCCGAGGCACAGGTCATGCCCCTGGGTGTCTACCGCGATGGAAAACCCCAGGCCGACGCCACCGCGAAGGCCATCCGGCACGCCGCGAGCCACGGTGTGCGGGTCATCGACGTGGCCGTCTCGTTCAAGCGCCCGACCCCCGGCCTGCGGTCCGCGGTGAAGTACGCCATCGCCCAGGACGCCGTGGTGGTGGCCGGTGCGGGCGACAACGGCAAGGAGGGCAACCGCCCCAGCTACCCGGCCGCGCTGCCCGGTGTGGTCGCCGTGGTGGCCACCGACAAGAAGGGCGCGGTGTGGACCTCCTCCCACCGCGGCGGGAAGCTCACGCTGGCCGCGCCCGGTGTCGGCATCCTGACCACGGCCCGTAACAACAACTACTGGACCGGTGACGGCACCGGGTACGCCGCCCCCTGGGTCGCGGCCGGAGCCGCCCTGCTGCGCTCGGAGCACCCCCGCTGGAACTCCCGCCAGGTGGTCCAGAAGCTGATCGACACCGCCGACCGCAAGGGATCGACGGGCCACGATCCGGCCCATGGCTTCGGGCGGATCGCCCCGGCCAAGGCGTTGGCGGACCGGGCCGCGCCGCCCGCCTCCACCGATCTCTCCGCCGCCGGGCACCGTCCGCGGACCAAGCCCGCCTCCGCCGAGGAACCGACGGGAGATGAATCCGCCCTGGTCACGATAGGGGTGGTGGCCGGAGTGCTGGTGGTGCTCGCGGTCCTGGCGGTGGTGCTGATCAGCCGCCGCAGGCCCCCGCACAACAACTCCCGCAACGGCTGACCGGCGGGCCGAGCGATGCCCGTGACGCTACGCGGCCGGGCCGGAGGAGACCGCCCGGCGACGCGTCGCCGCACCACCCGGTGGACGGTCCGGAGCATGGTGCAGCTCGCCGTGATGGTGCTGGTGGTGGAGGCGGCCATGGCCGCGGCCATCATGCAGTCGCTGCTCACGCCCCGGTCCGCCCCCGACTGGCCGCCCCAGCGGTCACTCCCGGTGGCCAAACCCTTCTTCCCGGCGACGGCCCGCTTCTACACCGACCCGCACAACCCGGCCGCCGAGTGGGTGCGCGACCATCCGCGCGACCGGCGGGCGGCGGCGATCCGCAGAGACATAGCCGCCCAGCCACAGGCCGCCTGGTTCACCGAGACCAATGAGTCGCTGGTCGAGGAGCGGGTCCACGGTCTGGTCCAGCGGGCCGCGGCCGAGCGGCGGCTGCCGGTCCTCGTCCCCTACTCCATCCCTCTGCGCGACTGCGAGGAGCTGAGCTCCGGCGGTATCGGGGACGTGGCGGCGTACCAGCGCTGGATGGACGCCTTCACCAGAGGGATCGGCGACGCCCCCGCCCTGGTGATCCTCGAACCGGACGCGCTCGCGCACCTGGGCTGCCTCAAGCGGCGGCAGCGCGCGGAGCGGTTCGAGGCGCTGTCCTACGCGGGCAGCGTGCTCCAGCGGCGGGCCCCGCGGGCCCGGGTCTACTACGACGCCGGGAACTCCGGCTGGCAGCCCGCCCGCACCATGGCCGAGCGGCTGCGGGACGCCGGTGCCGACCGGTACGGGGACGGCATAGCCCTCAACGTCTCCAACTTCAACGAAACCCGTGACGAGGTGCGCTACGGCCGGTCCGTCATCCGGGACCTGGGCCGTCCCCGGCTGGGGATGGTGGTCGACACCAGCCGCAACGGGGCCGGACCCACCCGGCAGCACCGCTTCTGCGACCCTCCGGGCCGCAAGCTGGGCGCCGCGCCCACCACCGCCACGGGACTGTCCGGGGTCGACGCCTTCCTCTGGGTGAAGCATCCGGGGCAGGCGGACGGCTGTGTCGCAGGCGCGGGGAACTTCGTCCCCGGCTATGCGTACCGCTTGACCGGTTAACCCGTCGCTGACCTGCGACAACAAGCCCGGCCGGAGCACCGGCCGGGCTTTTTCACGCCCTTCTCCCGGGGCTCTCCCGGACCTCTCCAGGGCTCCTCCACACCGCCCCTCGGGCCCCTCCCCGGCCCCCGTGCGCCCTGAACCACCCCCACAAATCGGACATAACTCATACGAAACGGCCGAATTCCTCTACCTCAACTGAGGTAGGCGGAATTCGGCCGTTTGGCGTGCCCTGAATTCCTGCAATTGAAGTAGCCAAATTTCGATCGTGCGTACGGTGATTCGACCCTGGTTCATTCCCTAATGTCGTGGAGCGAAAGGACAAAACCGAAGGAGCTCCATCGATGCACAGAGTTCTCGTTGTGGAGCACCACGCTCTCATGCTGAGTGCTCTCGCGGACCTCGTAGTCGAGGAGCCCGGACTGGAGCTATCCGGAATAGCTGGGTCGGCCCGTGAAGCAATTTCTCTGGCCCGACACATGCAGCCGGATGTGGTGCTGATCGACGTGGACGAGCCGAGTTGGCAAACACAACGGCTGGACCGCCTGATCGGCGAACTCCTTCCGAGCGCTCGGATTGTCCGGCTGACCGCCGTCTCCGACCCGCAAATGGAATGTCTGGAATCTCCGACAACAGTAACCAGCATCCTCAAGACCGCAGTACCCGAATTCCTCAGGAGCATCAGCGAATGAATTCCCCCATGGACCAGAACAACGCCCCGACCACTGGCGAGACCACCAAGACGTCGCGCATTCCGCGCCCCAACCGTCTGCGTGTGGGTATCGCGACGGCCGTCGTCGCTGCCGCTGCCGTGGGTGGCACCGTCACCGCTTTCGCCGTGAACTCCGATGACTCGACCGGCTCCACCACCGCCGCCGCGTCGAACAAGGTCGCCGGCGCCGATTCCGAGGGTCCGCTGTCCACCAAGAAGGGTGACATCGTGGACTCGGACGGCAAGAAGGTCATCCTGACCGGTGTGAACTGGTTCGGCTTCGAGACCGGTACCGGCGCGCCGCACGGTCTGTGGAGCCGTGGCTACGAGTCCATGCTGGACCAGATGGCCGACAAGGGCTTCAACACCCTGCGCCTGCCGTACGCGAACGACATGTTCGACGCCAAGGCCAAGGTGACCGGGGTCAACTACAAGCTGAACCCCGACCTGAAGGGCCTCAAGCCCCAGCAGATCATGGACAAGATCGTCAAGGCTGCCACCGACCGTGGTATCCGGGTGATCCTGGACCAGCACCGTCCGGACGCGCAGGGCCAGAGTGAGCTGTGGTACTCGCAGAGCCTGACCGAGCAGAAGTGGCTCTCCGACTGGGTCAAGCTGGCCAAGCGCTACAAGGACAACGACCGGGTGATCGGCGCCGACCTCCACAATGAGCCGCGTGGCCAGGCCACGTGGGGCGACGGCAACCCGAAGACCGACTGGCGTCTGGCGGCCCAGAAGGCCGGTGACGCGATCCACAAGGTCAACAAGGACTGGCTGATCTTCGTCGAGGGCACCGACCGCCACAAGAACGAGCAGTTCTGGTGGGGTGGCGACCTCCAGGGTGTGAAGACGCACCCGGTGAAGCTCAAGGAGAACAACAAGGTCGTCTACTCGGCGCACGACTACGGTCCGGGTGTCTACATGCAGGGCTGGTTCATGGAGAAGAACTTCCCCAAGAACATGCCTGGCATCTGGGAGAAGCACTGGGCCTACATCAAGAAGCAGAACATCGGTCCGCTGCTGCTGGGTGAGTTCGGTGGTAAGAAGACCGCCGGTAAGGCCAAGGAAGCCGTCTGGCAGAACGCTCTGATGGACTACCTGAAGAAGCACGAGATCAGCTACACGTACTGGTCGTGGAACCCGAACTCGGGTGACACCGGTGGTGTTCTGAACAACGACTGGAAGACGGTCGACAAGAACAAGATGAAGATGCTGTCCAAGTACCAGACGCCTCTGCTGGAGGCGAAGAAGGGGAACAAGTCGGAGTGACCCCGGCTGGTGCCACGCCATCACGGCGATAGGACAGCGAGGGCCCGCAGGCACGCCTGCGGGCCCTCCGTCGTGTCCCGGTTGTCACTCCCTGTAGCGGAGCCTCGTAGGTGAAAAGGGAGGAAAAGGGAAGCGGGGCGTCCGCCGACCGGGTTTCCTTCCCATGAGACAGCCCCGTCCGTCCACCGGCCGGATCCTCTTCCCGGTCACCGTGCTCGCGGTGCTCGTGGCCGACCAGGTGACCAAGGCGCTGGCGCTGGCCGCCTGGGGTGGGAGGCCGGGGCCGCAGGCCGGTCTGGGACCGTTCCGCGTACTCCTGGTCCAGAACACCGGGGTGGCCTTCGGGCTGGGGCACGGGCGGCCGGTGCTGATCACCCTGATCACCCTCGCGGGTGCCGCGGCCACCCTGGCCGCGGCCGGGGTGGGGCTACGGGCGCGCAGCCGTGGGGCCGCGCTGGGGCTTGGACTGATCGCCGGTGGCGCCATCGGGAACGGCGTGGACCGGGCCCTGCGACCGCCGGGCCCGCTGCGCGGGGCCGTCATCGACTGGATCACGGTGGCCGCGCGCGGTCCGGTGTTCAACCTCGCCGATGTCGCGCTGGCCGCCGGGACCCTGCTGATCACGGTGGCGCTGCTGCGCGGTACCGCGCGGGAGCGGGCGGCCGCGCGGGCCGCGGCCGGGCCGGACCCGGGCCGTATCCCGGACCCGGGCCGTATCCCGGACCCCGATCGGACTCCGGGGCCGGGCCTCGGTCCCGGACCTCGGCCGGAGCCCGGGACGGGGTCCGTCAGCCTCCGGCCTTGTGCACTGCGCTCTGCCCCGCGTCGCGCTCCGCGCCCTGCGCCGTCCCCGGCTCCTGGCTCTCCCGCTCCGCGACGGAGTCCGCGAACTCCCGGAGCCGCTCGAGCGTCGCTGCGTCCGGGCCCGCGTCCGCCCGAGCGGCCACCGCGCGGCTGATCCGCTGGTAGACGGCGAGCTCACGGGCGCAGGCGTGGCACTCCGCCACATGCGAGCGCACCTGGCCCGCGCCCTCCGCGTCCAGCTCACCGTCCAGATACGACTGGAGCATCGACCCGTCCACCGGGCACTGTCTGCTCCGGCGCCGATCGGTGTCCCGCCACCATGTCCATCTGCTCATGGCCCACCTCGCTGTGATTCCAGTCCCGTGGCCAGCAACTGGTTGCGGATCCGCTTGCGCGCCCGGTGCAGCCTGCTCATCACCGTGCCCTTCGGCACGTCCAGCACCTGTGCGGCCTCCGCGTAGGACAGCCCGTCCACATGCACCAGCCGCACCACCTGCTGGTCACGGAGCGATAGCGCCGTGAACGCGGCGTCCACGGCTTCGTCGAAGGCCGTGTCGACCACCAGCTCCTCGGGTGTTGCGTCGAGGGCGGGGGTCAGCCGTTCCAACTCGGTGTCGGGGTCGTCGAGCAGCCGGGGCCGGCGCTGGCGGCGCCGGCTCACCTCCGCATGCCGCATGATCGTCAGCAGCCAGGCCCGTGGATGTCTCCCGTCAAAACGCCCGACTGCTCGGTACGCCCGTAGTAACGTGTCCTGCACGAGATCTTCGGCGTCCGCGCGCTGAGCGGTCAGAGACATCGCCACGCGCAGCAGCACCTCGATCTCGGGCAGTACGTACTGGGCGAACATGCGTTGCTGATGGGTGTCCGGGTCAGCCACAGGTGCCTCCTCGGATCCGGACCCCCCGGGGACGCGAAAGACGACATATCACACTCTGTGTAACATCCCGCTCACGGCGTCGCGCGGTACGTTCGGCAATCCGAGTGGCCTGACGCGCGTGCTACGCGTTCAGCGAGACCAGACGCTTTCCGTCGCTGGTGCGGACCTCGAAGTGGTCGATGTCGGCGAGCTTCATGCCTGCTCCGCCGTGGGCCCAGAGCGGATCTCTGGCCTCCTTGTGGGGGCTGTCCTTCATCCCATAGCCCCACTTCGGCACCGACCAGGTCGTCATGACCTGCTCATGACCGTCCTTGCCGACCGCGATCAGACTGCAGTCCAAGGGGCCCTTGACGTTCTTCAGCTGAAGAACGGCGTCGGTGCCCCACATCTTGTCCTCCAGGGCGACCGAGGCGTTCACCGCGGTGTCCGGGTCGGTGCCGTGCACCTTGACCGGCATCTTGGCGAACGCGGCCTTGGGGCTGGCCGCGACCGTGGTTTCCTTACCGGAGTCCGAGGTGACCGCGATGGTGCCGAGCGGTCCGCCGACGATCAACGCGACCGCCGCCGCGACCAGGTAGAGGCCGCGCCGCCGTCGCTTGCTGCGGGCCGCGGCGACCCGCGCGACCATACGGTTCAGCAGGGCGGGGCCGGGACGCGCGGTGAGGGTGTCGATGGCGGTGGGGGTGGCGGTGAACGCATGCGGGGTGTGGCCCGTCAGCGAGGTGCGGCCGGGGGTGCTGTGGACCCCCGGGATGTCCGCGGCCAGGTCCGCCAGCAGGGGTTCCAGTCCGGTCAGCTCGTCGAGCTCCCGTCCGCACTGCTCACAGCCGGCCAGATGGGCTTCGAAGGCGGTGGCCTCCACCTCGTCGAGCACGCCGAGCACATACGCCCCAACGGCGTCATGTCCCGCGTGGTGCGCCTGCGCTGTCATGCCGTCACTCCTCTCTCCTCGAGCGCGAGCTTCATGGAGCGCAGCGCGTAGAAGACCCGGGATCGAACCGTCCCGCTGGGTATGCCGAGCGTCTCCGCCGCCTCGTTGACCGTCCGGCCCTTGAAATAGGTCTCGACCAGCACCTCGCGATGGGCGTCGCTGAGGTCGTGCATCGCGTCGGTCAGTGTCATCAGCCGTAGCGCCCTGTCGATCTCGTCCTCCGCCGGCATGAGTTCCAGCGGGGAGGGGTCGACCTCCTGGGGCCTGGCCTGCCGACTGCGGTGGCCGTCGATGACGATCCGCCGCGCCACCGTGACCAGCCAGGGCCGGATCGAACCGGTGGCCCGGGACAGCTGGTCCGCGTTCCGCCAGGCGCGTACCAGGGTCTCCTGGACGACGTCCTCCGCACGGTGCCGATCGCCCGCCACCAGGCGCAGAACGAACGCGAGCAACGGCCCGGCGTGCTCCTGGTAGAGCGCGCGCATGAGCTGCTCGTCCGGTGTCCCGCGATGGGATCTTGACGGACGCTCATCGGCCACGGCGGCATCGTCCTGCACACGAACCTCCAGGACCTGACCTGAGTTGGACAACATCTGGCGACTCCCGGTCTGGGCCCCGGGGGGGTTGGGCGGCCGTTCGGCCTCTTCCTCCATCACTACGGACAGGAGGGGGCGGCTGCTCAACGCGTCGCGAAGAAAAATCCGATCACGTTCAGGGGAGGGGGTACGGGAGAGCGTGAGGGAGGGTGCGCGGGGCGGCTCAGGAGACGATGGCCTCGAGCATCATGGGCTGCACCTTGCCGTCCAGCATCGCGCCCAGCCCCTCCACCGCGCAGACACCGGGGCGGTCGGCGATGTTCAGCGGCATGCCGGTGGCCTCGCGCAGCATCGAGTCAAGACCGGGGAGCAACGCACTGCCGCCCGCCAGCATGATCCCGCGGTCGGCGAGGTCGGCCACCAGGTCGGGCGGGCAGCGGCGGAGCACCGTGCCGATCGAGTCCAGCAGCCCGGTGAGCGGGGTACGCAGGGCGGTGCGCAGGCTCTCGACGTCCACCCGCACCGAGCGGGCCAGCCCGGTGGCCACGTCCCGGCCGTGCACCTCGGTGTCGTGCCCGACGGCTCCTTCGCCGCTGAGGGCCTGATGCAGCGGGCGGACGGCCTGGCTGGGCAGGATCAGCGCGTGTTCATTGCGCAGATGCTGGACGAGGACGTGCTCGACGGTGTCGCCGCCGACCGGCACCCGCTCGGCGGCCACGATCGAGCCCAGTGACAACACCGCGACCTGGGTGGTGGCCGCGCCGCACACCGCGATCATCGTCGCCTCGGGGCGCTCCACCGGGAGTCCGCAGCCCACGGCGGCGGCGATCAGGGTGTCGACCAGCTCCACCCGGCGGGCGCCGACACCGGTGAGCGTCTCCATGGCGGCGCGCTGGGCCAGCGGATCGGCGTCGTGCGGAACGCAGACGGCGGCGCTCATCAGCGGGCGGCGGCGCCAGGCGCGGCGCAGCTTGTTGCCGACCAGCAGCCGCAGCATCCGCTGGGCCATGGCGATGTCGATGACGGTGCCGCCGGAGACGGGGCGGACCACCCGGATGTGGGCGGGCGTACGGCCCGTCATGCGCTCGGCGAGCGTCCCGACCGCGATCAGACCGCCGGTGCGGGTGTTCACGGCGGCGACGGTCGGCTCGTCCACGATGACCCCGGTGCGCTTGAGATAGACCCGGGTCCTGCTCGCGCCGAGGTCCACGGCGATGGAGCAGCGGCGCAGTCGCTCAAGGCTGATGCTCATGGCAGGTCTCCCTGTGGGCGGCGTGGCGGGCCGCCGCCCCGGCGGCCCTGCGATCATCGTGTGCGGATGATCAGGGCGGGCGCCTGCGGGGCTGCGCCGCCTGGGCGAGGCCCGTCCTCCTCATCCGTACGGTCCCGCGCGGCGACTCCGTGCGCGCCGCGCGGGTGGTTCCGTCAGCGCTCCCGCGTGGTGGTGTGTGCGCACCGGTGGGTTGGTTCGGTTGGGCGCCCGCGCGGTGGCGTGGTGCGCGTCCTGCGCGGTGGTTGCGGAGCGCCGCCGTGCGCGGGGTGGTGCGAGTGGTGCCTGCGTGGTGTCTTGGTGCGCGTCCGTGCGGGAGTTCCGCCGCGCGGTGGTCGGTGCGTGTCCTGCGTGGGGGTGTGGTGCGGGTCCAGGCGGTGGTTGCGGAGCGCCGTCGTGCGCGGGGTGGTCCGAGCGGTGCCCGCGCGGTGCCTCGGCGGGAGGCCCGCGCGGGGCGCGGGCGCCGCTCAGTCCTTGGCGTCCGCGTAGCACTCCACCGCCGCCATCGTGAACGGAAAGCGCACCGGAGTCCGGCCGAAGGCGATCAGGCCCGCCGAGTCCCCGGCCCCGGCGATCGCCTCCCGCACCGCCTCGACCTCCTCCTCCGGGCAGTGCACGATGACCTCGTCGTGCTGGAAGAAGACCAGCTCGGCGCGGAGCCCGGCCGAGACCAGGGAACGCCGCAGCGCCGCGAGGACCAGCAGGGCCCAGTCGGCGGCGCTGCCCTGCACCACGAAGTTCCGGGTGAACCGGCCGCGGGCGCGGGCGTCGGCGGTGCTGCCGTACGACGGCTCCTCGTCCTGGTCGCGCGGCAGCCCCGCCTCGTCGGCGAACTCCTCGCCGTCGGCGCCCGCGGCGGGCGGGCAGGTGCGGCCCAGCCAGGTGCGCACCAACCGGCCCTCCACACCCGCGAGGGCCGCGTCGTCCACGTAGGCGACGGCCGCGGGGAAGCGTCGGCGCAGGGCGGCGAGATGCTTGAGCCCATCGCCCGAGGTCTGTCCGTAAATGGCGCCGAGCAGGGCCAGTTTGGCGAGGTCGCGGCGGCCCGCGAAGGCGCGGTCGGACAGCGTGGCGTACAGGTCGCGGCCGCTGCCCGCGACCTCCATCAGCCCGGGGTCGCGGGAGATGGCGGCGAGCACCCGCGGCTCCATCTGGTCGGCGTCGGCGACCACCAGCCGCCAGCCCGGGTCGGCCACCACCGCGCGCCGCACCACTTTGGGGATCTGCAACGCCCCGCCGCCATGGGTGGTCCAGCGGCCGGAGACGGTGCCGCCGGGCAGATACTCGGGGCGGAAGCGGCCGTCGCGCACCCAGGACTGGAGCCAGGCCCAGCCGTGGGCGGTGTGCAACCGGTAGAGCTTCTTGTAGCGCAGCAGCGGCTCCACGGCGGGATGGTCGATCCGCTCCAGCTCCCAGGCGCGGGTCGAGCCGAGCGCGATGCCCGCGCGGGCGAACGCCCTGACCACTTCGGCGGGCAGATCCGGCCGCACCCGCGTGCCGCCGAAGGCGCGTGAGACCTCGTCGGCCAGCTCGGCGAGCCGCTGGGGCTCGAGACCGCCCGGATAGCGCTCGCCGAGCAGCTCGTCCAGCAGCGCCCGGTGGCGGTCGGCGCGCCAGGGCACCCCGGCACGGTTCATCTCGGCGGCGACCAGCGTGCCCGCGGACTCGGCGGCGATCAGCAGCCGCATCCGGCCGGGGTGCTCGGCCGCCTCGGTACGGGTCAACTGGTGCGCGTACACCGCGAGCAGGGCGGCGAGCGGATCGGTGCCCGGCGGCAGCGGCGGCGGGCCGGGCTCGAACAGCGAGGGCTGGGTCTCCGCCGTCCGCACCGGCGGATCGGGCGGGACCGGCAACCCGCGCAGCCGGGCCCAGGCCGCGGCCAGGGAGCGCGGTGCGCCCGAGCGCCCCTCGTGGCCGAGCAGCAGCGCCTCGGCGGCTTCGGTGTCCCAGCACCGCTCCACCCGCACCCCCGCGGCGAGCAGCCGGGGATAGACCTCGGCGGTGGACCGCCACACCCAGCGGTCGGCGTCGGGACGGGACCGCACCGCCTCGGCGATCCCGCCCTGAGCCGCCGTGACCTCCACCTCCGGCCCGGCGGCTCCTCCTTCGGCGTCCAGCGGGCAGAGACGAACACCCCCGTCGTCCGTCTCCGCCACTGCCCACCGCATGACCGTGAGTCTTGCAGGGGGCACTGACAACGGCCCCGGGCCGCGGCCCGGACAGCCCGGCGGCAAGTCGGTGGGAGCGGCCAACCCGGGGCGCGTCGTTGACGTCCTAGAGGACAGGGAAGAAGAGATGACGACTGTTCTGCTCTGCCCGGGGCAGGAGACGCGATTGCCGGGTGATCAACCGGATACGCGTGGTGCACGTGCATCTGCTGATGCATCTACCTGTGCAAATGCCAACGCATTTGCCCATGCATTAGCAAAGGAACGCGGCTATGATCCGGGCAGTTGTCAGCTGCACGAACAGTGGAGAGCCCTGTGCGCGACCACCCGTACAACGGCATGGCGGCCGCGGACCTTCAGGGGGTCGCCTGGCAGAAGAGCAGACACAGCAATTCCCAAGGGGCGTGCGTGGAGTTCGCCAAGCTGCCCGGCGGTGATGTTGCCGTGCGCAACTCCCGCTTCCCGGACGGCCCGGCGCTCATCTACACCCCAGCCGAGGTCGAGGCGATGCTGCGCGGGGTCAAGGACGGAGAATTCGACCACCTGGCACAGGACCCGGCCGGTCTGGGCTGATCACGCGGGTGCGCACGGCGCCGATCCCACACGTCTGAGCGACACTGGTAGTGACGGCGGGGGACCCAGCTGATGTGAGACGGCGGCGATGAAGGGCTCGGTCCGGGTCGGACATGTGCTCGGGGTGCCACTGCGGATGCACTGGAGCGTCCCGGTGCTGATCGCCCTGCTCGCCTACGGCCTCGGCCGCGAGACGCTGCCCGCGTGGACCCCCGGACGGACGGCCGTGGTGTATGCCGTCGCCAGCCTCGTCGGCGCCGTGCTGCTGATGGGCAGCCTGCTGCTGCACGAGGCCGCCCACGCCGTGGCCGCCCTCCGGAAGGGCGTCTCGGTCGAGGACGTGACGCTGTGGGCGCTGGGCGGAGTGACCCAGATGGGACGGCCGCGCACCGCCGGGATCGCCCTGCTGGTGGCCGTCAGCGGTCCGCTCACCAGCCTGTTGCTCGGCGGGATCGCCATCGGTGCGGGGATCGGGGTGAACGCGTTCGTCGGATGGGGTGTGCCCGCGGCCCTGCTGGTCTGGCTGGGCTGGGCCAATCTGCTGCTGGGTGTGTTCAATCTGCTGCCCGCGGCCCCGCTGGACGGGGGCCGGGTGGTGCAGGCGGTGCTGTGGTGGCGCACCGGTGACCGGGAGCGCGCCGACCGGGCGGCTGGGCGCAGCGGTCAGGTCTTCGGGGTGCTGCTCATCGCCTTCGGCTGGATCTCCTTCCTGCGTGGCAACGGCGGCGGTCTGTGGCTCGCGCTGATCGGGCTGTTCATGGTCGTCATCGCCAACGCGGAGCGCCAGCGGGCCGGATTGGCCACGGCGCTGCGCGGGGTGCGGGCGGGCCACGCGATGTCCACGCCGGTGGCCACCGGGGCGGACTGGCTGACCGTGGGGCGGTTCATCGACGACGTGGCGGCCCATTCCCGCCATTCCGTACTGCCTCTGCTCGACTTCGAGGGACGGCCCAGTGGGGTGGTGCAGCTGCGCGCCCTGGCGAATGTGCCGCCCGCGGAGCGGGAGAGCCGGCGGGTGCGCGAGGCGGCCGTACCGCTGTCACGGTGCACGGTGGCCACATCCGACGAGCTGCTGACCGAGGTGCTGGATCGGGCGCGGCCGGGCAGCGGAGGGATGCCGGTGCTGGTGGTGGACCACGGTCATCTGGAGGGGATCGTCACCATGCACGATGTGACCCGGTACTTCCAGCTGCACGCCCTGGGCATCGCCACGGCGCCACCGGAGTCCGCCCACCACTAGGACCCGTCCCGGACGCCCCCTTTGACGACGGACCCTGGGCCGTGCGGCCCGCACGTCGCGGTCAGGGGCGGGGCAGCTGGAACAGGGCCCAGACGACCTTGCCCCGCAGTGGCCCGGCCAGCGGATGCCAGCCCCAGCCGTCCGTGAAGGACTCCACCAGATGAAGCCCGCGCCCGGACTCCTCGGCCCAGTCCGCCTCACCCGCCACCGGGCCCTTCTCGCTGAGGTCGCGTACCGCGCACACCAGCCGGGTGGGGCAGTGCATCAGATGGAGCCGCACCTGCGGATCGCTCTCGCCGTCCCCCCGGCCGCCGGTGAGACCGCCGGCCGCCCCGCTGGGCAGCCCGTACCGCAGGGCGTTGGTCACCAGCTCGGAGACGACCAGGGCCACCTCGTCGAACAGCTCGGGCAGACCCCATTGGCGCAGGGTGGATCCGGTGAACTGCCGGGCGCCGCGGACCGCTTCGAAGCGGGAGGGCAATGGGCACGAGACGGATCCGGAGATGCCGGAGGGGTCGATCGGAGGGAGCCCTCGCCACAAGGGCTCCAGGAGGGTCGATCCTTCGCTCCCCATGCGAGCACTCCTGCATCCGTGGCCGTGATGGTTCTTGGCCAGATCTCGTACGAGCTTGCACGTGCGCTAAGCCTATGGTTCCGAATGCGTAGAGCAGATGCAAGGGCAGATGCACGTGCACGGTGCTTTTTTGAGGGACAGTGACCGCATTTACACGCCTTTCCTCCTACGCAATGATGCGTACATGGCCCTGCTGAGTGACGGCATGTGTACAGCGTGGAACCTGGGAAGTGGCAGACTTCAGCCCCAGGGGCCGCGGGGTCGCCTCGGAAGGGTGAGTTCCGTACAGGGAGGGTCACGCAGATGACCGCAAGTGAGTCGAGTGGATCGGTGGTGCGCCGTATCCTCCTGGGCTCCCAGCTCAGGCGGCTGCGCGAGTCCCGGGGCATTACGCGGGAGGCGGCGGGCTACTCGATCCGTGCCTCCGAATCCAAGATCAGCCGCATGGAGTTGGGCCGGGTGAGCTTCAAGGCGCGCGATATCGAGGATCTGCTGACGCTCTACGGCGTGACGGACGAGGCCGAGCGCGCGGCGCTGCTCGGGCTCGCCCGCGAGGCCAATCTCACCGGCTGGTGGCACAGTTACGGCGATGTGCTGCCCGGCTGGTTCCAGACCTATGTCGGCCTGGAGGGCGCGGCCTCCCATATCGCCTGCTACGAGCTCCAGTTCATCCACGGGCTGCTCCAGACCGAGGCCTACGCCCATGCCGTGGTGACCCGCGGCCAGCCCCAGGCGGCCGCCGCCGAGGTGGACCGCCGGGTGGCGCTGCGGCTGGAGCGGCAGAAGCTGCTGGTCTCCGAGCGCGCCCCGGCCTTCCACGCGGTGCTGGACGAGGCGGCGCTGCGCCGTCCGTACGGCGGGCGCGAGGTGATGCGCGCCCAGCTGCGCCATCTGATCGCCGTCTCCGAGCAGCCGAATGTGACCTTGCAGGTGATGCCGTTCTCCTTCGGCGGCCACGCGGCCGAGAGCGGGACGTTCACGTTGCTGCGCTTCCCGGAGTCCGACCTGCCCGACGTGGTCTATCTGGAACAGCTCACCAGCGCGCTCTACCTGGACAAACGCGATGAAGTGGCGCAGTACGAGCGGGTATTGGCGCGGCTGGGCGCGGACAGTCTGTCACCGCGCGAGAGCCGGGAACTGCTCGGAGAACTCCTTCGCGGCGCCTGACGCGCCAGTAGGATGACGTAGCGTCAGGATGACCCCCCACCCGTGCGCGGGTGTCGTTGCCGTGACACCGCGTCCTCCAGATAGGGATGGCATGTCCTACTTCTCCGAGTTGGCCTTTCAGTACATCGACGGTGAGTGGCGCGGCGGCAACGGATCCTGGGACATCGTCGACTTCAACCCCTACGGCGGGGAGAAGCTGGCGTCCATCACCGTCGCCACCGTCGAGGAGATCGATCTCGCCTATCGGGCGGCCGAGCGGGCGCAGCCGTCGTGGGGTGCCATCAACCCCTATGTCCGGCGGCAGGTCTTCGAGCGGGTGCTGCGGATCATCGAGGACCGCGAGAAGGAGCTCACCGAGACGATCATCGCCGAGTGCGGTGGCACCCATGTGAAGGCGGGGTTCGAACTCCATCTGGCCAAGGAGTTCCTGCGGGAGGCCATCCAGCTGGCGCTGCGTCCCGAGGGCCGGATCATCCCGTCCCCGGTCGACGGCAAGGAGAACCGCCTCTACCGGGTGCCGGTCGGGGTCGTGGGCGTCATCAGCCCGTTCAACTTCCCCTTCCTGCTCTCGCTGAAGTCGGTGGCCCCGGCGCTGGCCCTGGGCAATGCCGTGGTCCTCAAACCGCATCAGAACACCCCGATCTGCGGTGGCGGTCTGGTGGCCAAGGTCTTCGAGGAGGCGGGGCTGCCCGCCGGACTGCTCAATGTGGTGGTCACGGATATCGCGGAGATCGGTGACGCGCTGATCGAGCACCCGGTGCCCAAGGTCATCTCGTTCACCGGGTCGGACAAGGTCGGCCGTCATGTGGCCACCGTGGCCGCCTCCCACTTCAAGCGGTCGATCCTGGAGCTGGGCGGCAACAGCGCACTGGTCGTCCTGGACGACGCGGACCTCGACTACGCGGTGGACGCGGCGGTGTTCAGCCGCTTCGTCCACCAGGGGCAGGTCTGTATGGCCGCCAACCGGGTGCTGGTGGACCGCGCGGTGGAGCGGGAGTTCACCGAGAAGTTCGTGGCCAAGGTGAAGTCGCTGAAGGTGGGCGACCCCGGCGATCCGACCACCCACATCGGCCCCCTGATCAACGAGGGCCAGGCCGAGACCATCAGCTCCCTGGTCGACCAGTCCATAGCCGAGGGCGCCACCGCGCTGGTGCGGGGGCGCGCCGAGGGCACCCTGGTGGAGCCGAGCGTGCTGGGCGGGGTTCCGGAGGGGTCGGCCATCCTCAAGCAGGAGATCTTCGGCCCGGTGGTGGTGCTGATCCCGTTCGACGGCGAGGAGGAGGCCGTGCGGATCGCCAATGACACGGACTACGGGCTCAGCGGCGCCGTGCACACGGGCGACATCGAGCGCGGGGTGCGGTTCGCCCGGCGCATCCACACCGGCATGATCCATGTGAACGACAGCACCGTGCACGACGAGCCGATCGTGCCGTTCGGCGGGGAGAAGTTCTCCGGGCTGGGGCGGCTCAACGGCGAGTCGATGGTCGAGGACTTCACCACCACCAAGTGGATCTCCATCCAGCACGGGCGGAGCCAGTTCCCCTTCTGATCCATGGTGTTCCGGGGCTCGCCGGGTTCCGGGGTCCGCCCGTTTTTGGCTCTCCCGATCGATGAGGACAGAAACTGACCGCATCGCTGTCTACCGTCGAAGACATCAGCCCGACCGGAACACCCCGGTCGGCGGAACCGACGGAAGGCGGATCCCATGCCCACTCTGGTGAGTCAGGAAGCCCACGGTGACGAGGCCGGTGCCCTGCTGGGCTTCCTGGACGCGCAGCGCGGCGCGATCCGCCGGACCCTGCACGGGCTGACCGCCGAGCAGGCGAGCAGCAAGCCGTCCGCGAGCGAACTGTCGCTCGCGGGGCTGCTCAAGCATGTCGCCGAGGTCGAGCAGGGCTGGGTCGAGGACGCCAAGGGCGTACCGCACACCATCGTGCGCAACCACGAGAACTGGCACCTCAGCTTTGAGCTGGAGGAGGGTCAGACCGTCGAGAGTCTGCTCGCCTTCTGGGACGATGTGGCGGAGCGCACGGAGAAGTTCATCCGCTCGCTGCCGGATCTGAACGGCACCTTCCCGCTGCCCCGCGCCCCGTGGTTCCCCCAGGGCAGTGAGCGGTCGATGCGGTTCCTGCTGCTGACCCTGATCCAGGAGATGGCCCGGCACGCCGGTCACGCGGATGTCATCCGGGAGACCCTCGACGGCAAGACCGCCTTCGTCCTCATCGACGAGACGGGCACCCCCTCCGCCACCTCCTGAACCGCTCGCCCGGTCCGCCCCGCCCGGCCCGTCACGTCTAGCCTGGACGCAGCAAGAGGGCCGCGGGGACAACGGCGGGATGGAGAGATCGGGCGATGTCAGCGATCCGGCTGCTGGTGCTGGGAGCGGTGCGCCAGCACGGGCGGGCGCACGGTTATCAGGTCCGCAACGACCTGGAGTTCTGGGGCGCGCACGAGTGGTCCAACGCCAAGCCCGGATCGATCTACCACGCCCTCAAACAGATGGCGAAGCAAGGGCTGATGCGCGCCCATGACATCGCTCCGAGCACGGCCGGCGGTCCGCCGCGCACCGAGTACGAGCTGACCGAGGCGGGGGAGGAGGAGTACTTCCGGCTGCTGCGGAAGTCCCTGCTGGAACACGGTCAGAAGCTGGACGAACTGACGGCCGGGGTGGGCTTCATCGTCGACCTCACCCGGGCCGAGGCCATCGATCTGCTCAAGCGGCGGGTGGCGGCGCTCGAGGGGTGGCGGGACGAGGTGACCCGGCACTGGATGCCCCCCGAGGAGTCGCCCGACGAGTGGGGCCATATCGGCGAGATCATGAAGTTCTGGCTGCACTCCGCCGACAGCGGGGCCGAGTGGACCCGGGGGCTGATCGAGCGCCTCGAGGGCGGGGCCTATGTGATGGCGGGCGAGGGGAAGCGCTCGGTGGATGTGCTGATGGAGGATGCGCGGCCACCCGGTGAGCACACCCTCGCCGAGGACGCCCCTGCCAAGGACGCTCCCGCCTAGGACGCCCCAACCAAGAACGCCTCCGCCCAGGAGGACGACGAGAGATCCATCCATTAATCAAGTTTGACTAGTCCGCGGATCGGGGAGTAGCCTCCGGAGCCGCTTAGTCAAATTTGACTAATGCAATCGAGAGGGGAAGACCTTGACCGGCAGCGATCCCGCGATCGTGGTCGAAGGACTGCGGAAGACCTACGGCGGAAAACCGGCCCTCGCCGGACTCGACCTCACCGTTCCCCAGGGCACCGTGCATGCCGTGCTCGGTCCCAACGGCGCGGGCAAGACCACCTGCGTTCGGATTCTGGCCACCCTGCTGCGGCCCGACGGCGGCCGTGCGGAGGTCGCCGGGTACGACGTACGGCGCCACCCCGACCAGGTCCGCTACCGCATCGGACTGCTCGGCCAGTACGCCGCCGTGGACGAGGAGTTGAGCGGTCGGCAGAACCTGGAGATGTTCGGCCGCCTCTACCACCTGGGCGCCCGGCGGGCGGGCGCCCGCGCGGACGAGCTGCTGGAGCGGTTCGGCCTCACCGGCACCGGCCACAAGGCCGTCGGGCAGTACAGCGGAGGGATGCGGCGCAGGCTGGACCTGGCCGCGAGCCTCATCATGCGGCCCCAGGTCCTGTTCCTGGACGAGCCGACCACCGGGCTCGACCCGCGCGGCCGCACCGAGGTGTGGAACGCGGTCCGTTCCCTGGTCGGCGGCGGCACCACGGTGCTGCTCACCACCCAGTACCTGGAGGAGGCCGACCAACTCGCCGACCGTATCTGCGTGGTGGACCACGGCCGGGTCATCGCCGACGGCACCGCCGACCAGCTCAAGGCCCGGATCGGCGGGGACCGCATCGAGGTCGTGCTGCGCGACGGCGGTCAACTCGACGCCGCCGCCTCGGTCGTGGGCTTGGCCGCCGGCGCGGCCGAGGACGAGGTCGAAACCGACGCCGACCGACGGCGGGTCGCCGCCCGTGTCGAGAACCGCGTCGCCGCGCTCACCGAGACCGTACGGGCCCTGGCGGCAGCCGGGATCGAGGCGGAGGACATCGTGCTGCGCCGCCCCACCCTCGACGAGGTCTTCCTCCATCTCACCGGGAGGAGCGCCGCGGACGGGGCGGCGGAGGAGACGGCGGACGACACCAAGGACCACAGCAAGGACGACGCCACGGACCACACCACGGACCACACCACCAAGGAAGGGGCGGGCGTATGACCACCGCGACGGACACCACCGCACAGCCCTCGGGCACCCTGCGCTGGGCCCTCGCCGACTCCTGGACCATGACCCGGCGCGGTTTCGCCCACTGGGCGCGCCAGCCCGTCCAGGTGGTCGTCAACCTGGTCTTCCCGGTGATGATGCTGCTGATGTTCGCGTACTTCCTGGGCGGCGGGATGACCGTCCCCGGAGGCGGCGACTACAAGCAGTTCCTGGTGCCCGGGGTGTTCGCCCTCACCATGGCCTTCGGTCTGGAAGGGACGATGCTCGCCGTCACCCAGGACCTCAACAAGGGCGTCATCGACCGCTTCCGCTCCATGCCCATGGCCCCCTCGGCGGTGCTGGTCGGGCGCAGCGTGCTGGACATGCTCCAGTCCGCGCTGAGCCTGTGCGCGCTGATCGGGGTCGGTCTGGCGATGGGCTGGCGCTGGCACGGTGGGATCGCGGAGGCGCTGTACGCGGTCGGGCTGCTGCTCTGGCTGCGCTTCGCGATGCTGTGGATCGGCATCCACCTGGGCATGGTGGCCGGACGGCCCGAACTCGTCCAGGCCGTACAGATCTTGGTCTGGCCGGTCGGCTTCTTCTCCAATGTGTTCGCCGCGCCCGAGCACATGCCCGCGTGGGTGGGGGCGGTCGCGGAGTGGAACCCGATGTCGGCGACGGCCGCCGCGACCCGCGATCTGTTCGGGAATCCGGGCGCCGGGGGCGGCTCCTGGGCCGCCGACCACGCCCAACTCCTCGCCCTCTGCTGGCCGCTGCTGCTGGTGGCGGTCTTCTTCCCGCTGGCCGTCGGCCGTTACCGGAGGCTCACCCGCTGACGGCGGCGCACCGGGCCCGGATGCCACCTCGGTCACATCGTCACCGGTGCTGGGTGGTTGCGGATACGGTGCAGGTATGGGGAACGACAGCGTGGGCATGGGGGCGGCCACGGCCGGGGGGCCGGGATACGCCCTGCTGATCGCGGCCGGACCGTCCGGAAAGCACCGCATGATGGATGCGGCGGCCGCGCTGCCACAGCTCGCGGCGGTGCCTCCGGCGGCACTGCTGGGCACGCCCGGCGGCGCCAGCGTGGTCCAACTCGTCGACCCCGCCGACCCGCAGACCGTGCTGACCCATCTGCGGACCGCGGCCGCCCATCCGGGCCCGGTGCTGATCTATCTCGCGGGCCGGCTCACCGTGGACGCCAAACAGCGTTTACCGCACCTGGCGTTGGCACGCACCACTGCGCGGACGGCCCGGTACACGGCGCTGCCGTGGCACTGGCTGGCCGCCGAGCTCGCCCAGCGGCCGCCCGGCAGCACCACGGTGCTGGCCGATCTGGTGGCCGACGAGACGGCGTGGCCGGGGCTCTCCGGGGCCTCGGGCGACACCGGTTGGCTCGCGTCCGGGCTGACGTTGTATGGCGCGGTCGCCCCGGCCCCGCCCAAGCGGCAGCTCGCGGCGCCGGTCTACAGCCGTGCGCTGGCCGAGGTGCTGCGCGGTGCCGCGGCGGGTGGTGCCCCCGGCCCGCTGCCGTACGCCCTGCTGCATGAGCGGGCCGTCGCGGAGGCGGGGCTCGGCGGTGGGCCCGCACTGCTGCTGGACGGGTCAGGGGAAACGTCTCAGCGGCCGGTGAACACGGTGCCGGACGCCGTCGTACGCGCCGCCGTACCCCAGGACGCCGTACGGCAGGGGCCGCCGCCCGCCCCCGGGTCCGTCCCGGTGCCGGATCCGCACGCCGCCATCTTCGAGGCCGCGCACTCCGGGCGGCACAGCGAGGCCGCCTCCATGGCGGCGGCCTGGGAGCAGGAGGCGCTGCGCGCGGCCGGTCCCCGCTCCGCCGACGCGATCCACTGGCTGGAGGTCCGCGCCGATCTCGCCCGGCTGGCCGACGACCCCGCCCGCGCCTGTGAGCTGTGGCTTGCGGTGGCCGGCGCCCGGCTGGGCAACGGGGAACCGGCCGGGCATCCCGAGGTGGAGGGGGCCGTGGACCGGGCGCACCACCAGTGGCAGTTCGTCCAGGACCCGGGGAGGGCCAGTGCCCTCGCCCCGCGGCTGATCGATCTGCGCGGCCGGGTACCCGGCCGCAGACCCGGGGCTCTGGAGGCCGTACGCCGCAGAGCGGAGCTGCTGCTCAACACCGCGTCCCAGCCGGGCTGAGAAGCCCTAGTGGTGGAAGGCGGTGGCGTCGGACGCCGACCGTCCCAGCGGCTTCGCCTGCGTCCGCAGCTCCGGCATCACACTCCGCAGATCGTCCATGAACAGGTCGGACAGATCCATCGAGAAGCCGTTGCGGCACACCACCCGCAGCACCGACAGGTCCTCGCGGTTCGGCGGGAAGGTGTACGCGGGCACCAGCCAGCCGCACTCCCGCAGCCGCCGCGAGACGTCGAACACATCGAAGGTGTCCACCCCCTCCGCCGTGGTGAAGGCGAAGACCGGCAGCTGGTCGCCGCGGGTCAGCAGGGTGAAGTCACCGAGCGCCTCGATCCGCTCGGCCAGTGAGCAGGCGACATCGCGGGAGTTCTGCTGGACGGCCCGGAAGCCGTCCCGCCCCAGCCGCAGGAAGGTGTAGTACTGGGCGGCCACCTGGGCCCCGGGCCGGGAGAAGTTGAGCGCGAAGGTGGGCATGTCCCCGCCGAGGTAGTTGACCCGGAAGACCAGGTCCTCCGGCAGGTCCTCGGTGGTGCGCCACAGCGCCCAGCCCACCCCGGGGTAGACCAGGCCGTACTTGTGGCCGGAGGTGTTGATGGAGGAAACGCGCGGCAGCCGGAAGTCCCAGACCAGGTCGGTGTCGAGGAACGGCGCCACCATCGCGCCGGAGGCGCCGTCCACATGGACCGGTACGTCCAGCCCGGTGCGCTCCTGGAGGTCGTCCAGCGCCCCGCACACCTCGGCCACCGGTTCGTAGGACCCGTCGAAGGTCGAGCCGAGCACGGTGACGACGCCGATGGTGTTCTCGTCGCAGAGATCGGCGGCGGCCTGGGGGTCGAGATGGAACCGGTCGCCCTCCATGGGCACCTGCCGGGCCTCGACCTCCCAGAAGTTGCAGAACTTGTCCCAGCACACCTGGACATTGCTGCCCATGACCAGATTGGGCTTGGCGGTGGCCGGATAGCGCACCGGATTCCGCTTCGCCCAGCGCCGTTTGAGGGCCATGCCGGCGAGCATGCACGCCTCGCTGGACCCGGTGGTGGAGCAGCCCATGACCGCGTCCGGGTCGGGGGCGTGCCACAGCCGGGCGAGCATCGCCACACAGCGCCGTTCCAGTTCGGCGGTGCGCGGGTACTCATCCTTGTCGATCATGTTCTTGTCCCGGCAATCGGCCATCAGCGTGCCCGCCTGCGGCTCCATCCACGTGGTGACGAAGGTGGCGAGATTCAGCCGGGCGTTGCCGTCCAGCATCAGCTCGTCATGGACGAACTGGTACGCGGCGGAGGGCGCCATCGGCCCGTCCGGGAGGCGGCGGCGCGGTGGTTCGGCGGCCATGCCGCTGACCGGGTCGGCCGCGCCGTAGAAGGGGTTGACGGAGAAGGCGGGCCGCTCTTCTCCGCGGTGTCTGACGCTGGAGCCTCGATGAAGTGCCATCTTCCCGAAAGTACGGGCATATCGGGCGTAAGGCTCGGTCCCGCGCCGCTCCCCGGTGCCGTCCGGGAGCGGCGCCGCCGCCCCGGCCGCTACCCCGCGCTGCTCAGCGACAGTTTCGCGGCGAAGCCCAGGAACGCCGCGCCCGCGCCCGCCGACAGACCGGCGGTCAGCCGCCTGCGCCGCCGGAAGGTGGCCGCGAGATAGGTGCCGCTGAAGATCAGCACCGACAGATAGGTGATGCTGAACAGCTGCGCCCACGCGCCCAGCGCCACGAACGACAGTGCCGGATGGGCGTACTCGGGGTCCACGAACTGCACGAAGAAGGAGATGAAGAAGAGGATCGCCTTCGGGTTCAGCAGGCTGATGACCAGCGCCCGGCGGTACGGCCGCTCCGCGGGCTTCCCCTCGGCCGCCGCGTCCGCCGTACCCGCCGCGCCCTGCGCGCCGTCGTCCGCGGCCCGAACGGCCCCCGGACCGCGCCGCCACAGCGCCCGCGCCCCGCGCAGCATGCCCACCGCGAGCCAGGTCAGATAACCCGCGCCCGCGAACTTCACCACGTTGAACACCAGCGGGCTGGTATGCAGCAGCGAGGCCACCCCGCCCGCCGACAGCGCCATCAGCACCGTGTCCCCGCACACCACACCCGCCGCCGCCCGATAGGCGACACGGGGGCCGCGACGGGCCGCGACGGACACCACATAGAGCGAATTCGGGCCTGGCAGAAGGATGATCAGCGCCAGTCCCGCCAGATACGTCGAAAGATCCGTTATCCCGAGCACAATCAGCAGGATGCCAGTGACCGAAACGGCGGCTCATCCGGGTTTCGCCATCCGGACTTGCACCTCACGTGACGTGAGGGCGCACCGTGGAGCCCGTACCGAGAGCACGACCGGTACCCCGACACCAGGAGAGCGGAAGCGGACCATGAGCTATTCCGTGGGAGAGGTCGCGGGCTTCGCGAACGTCACGGTGCGCACCCTGCACCACTACGACGAGATCGGGCTGTTGAGCCCCGGCGCCCGCACCCCGGCCGGCCACCGGCGGTACGACGACGCCGACCTCGACCGGCTCCAGCGGATCCTGTTCTACCGGGAGCTCGGCTTTCCGCTGGAGGAGGTGGCGGTCCTGCTCGACGATCCGGACGTGGACGCGCAGGCCCATCTGCGGCGTCAGCACAAGCTGCTGACCGACCGGATCGAGAAGCTGCGGCAGATGGCCGCGGCCGTCGAACACGCCATGGAGGCACGGAAGATGGGTGTCAAACTCACCCCGGAGGAGCGGTTCGAGGTCTTCGGCGACAACGACCCCGAGCAGTACGCGGAGGAGGCCGAGCAGCGCTGGGGCCACACCGAGGCGTATAAGGAGTCGATGCGCCGGTACGCGACCTACAGCAAGGACGACCTCTTGCGGATCAAGGAGGAGGGCGAGCGGCTCAACCAGGACTTCGCCGCCCTCCTGGAGGCCGGGACCCCGCCGGAGTCCGAGGCCGCGATGGACCTCGCCGAGGAGCACCGGCAGCAGATCGTCCGCTGGTCCTACGACTGCACCTACGAAATCCACACCTGTCTGGGCGAGATGTTTGTGGCGGACGAGCGCTTCACCGCCACCTACGACGCGGTGCGGACGGGGCTGGCCGCCTATCTCCGCGACGCGATCCTGGCCAACGCGCGCCGCGCGGGACACGGCGGCGCCTGAGCCGCCCGAAGGGTCCGGAGATCCCCCTCCGGGCCCTCCGGGCACCCCACCCGGGCCGGTGGGAACCGAGGGCACGCACCCGGCGTTGATAGCTTTGGCGGCACACTGCGAAGAACACCGCAACCAGTCCGCCCCGACCTGCGGCCGGGCCTCGCACGAGCCTGCTTCCCTCGACCCAGGAGCCTGTCACCCGTGACCACTCTCGCGCTCGGCCCCCAGTGGCTGGACCCGGACTATCTGATCGAGACCTTCGGTCTGCTCGGCGTCCTCGCCATCGTCTTCGCGGAGTCCGGCCTGCTCATCGGCTTCTTCCTGCCGGGCGACTCGCTGCTGTTCACCACCGGACTGCTGGTCACCACCGATGTGATCAAGCAGGATCTGTGGCTGGTGTGCGTCGCCATCGCGGCCGCCGCGATCCTGGGTGACCAGGCCGGATATCTCTTCGGCCGGAAGGTGGGCCCGGCGCTGTTCCGCCGCCCCGACTCCAAGCTCTTCAAACAGGAGAACGTGGAGAAGGCGCACGAGTTCTTCGAGAAGTATGGGCCCAAGTCGCTGGTGCTGGCCCGCTTCGTGCCCATCGTGCGGACGTTCACGCCGATCATCGCGGGCGTGAGCCGGATGAACTACCGCTCCTTCATCATCTTCAACATCATCGGCGGGGTGTTGTGGGGCACCGGTGTCACCCTGCTCGGCGCGGCGCTCGGCAAGGTCGACTTCGTCCACGCGCATATCGAGCTGATCCTGATCGGCATCGTGCTGCTGTCGGTGATCCCGATCGTCATCGAGTTCCTGCGGGCCCGCGGCAAGGCCAAGAAGAGCGCGGCCGCCGGATCCGCCGAGCAGGGCGCGGCCGGGGGGCAGCCGGGCGCCGGAGCTCCCTCGCAGGCGCCGCGCGGACGCCACGCCAAGCGCTGACCCGCGGGCCTCGGAGCCACCGTCCGCGCCGGTCACATCCCGTTCACCCCGCGTCACACCGCTGCACATCGGCCACACCACCTCCCCCACTCCCGTTCGATCTCACCGCCCCGCACAATGGGCTGCGGTGCCGCCGTCGCCTGAGCGTTCGGCTGCCCGGACATGCACGAGGAGGCCGGCGAGGAGCGAGGAGACGTGGGGTCGGACCGACAGCAGGGACAACGCGGCGGGGCCGTGGAGACGGACACGGCGGGGAACGGCAAACCGCAGTCCGATGAGGCGCACAGTGCCTTCACCCCGCCCCTGGGACTGCCACTGCCGCCAGCCCCCGAGGACGAGCATCCGACGTCGGAGTTCGCCGTCCCGGAGGGGTTCGCCGCCGAACCCGCCGCCGAGCCGGAGGGCTCGGCGTTCGCCCCGCCGGGCGGGGTGAAGACCTCGCAGAACGGCAACTCGACCACGGGTGGCTTCCCCGCCTTCACCCCGCCCGGCGGGATACCCGTCGTCCGGCTGACCAAGGACGCGCCCTGGCAGGACCGTATGCGCACCATGCTGCGGATGCCGCTCAGCGAGCGCCCGGTCCCCGAGCGCGTCGAGCGGCAGGAGGGCGACAGCGGCCCCGCCGTGCCCCGTGTGCTCGACCTCACCCTCCGCATCGGCGAGCTGCTGCTCGCGGGCGGTGAGGGGGCCGAGGACGTGGAGGCGGCCATGTTCGGCGTGGCCCATGCGTACGGACTCGACCGCTGCGAGCCCACGGTGACCTTCACCCTGCTGTCGGTCAGCTATCAGCCCTCGCTGGTGGACGACCCGGTCACCGCCAGCCGTACCGTGCGCCGCCGGGCCACCGACTACACCCGGCTCTCCGCGGTCTTCCGGCTGGTGGACGACATCACCACGCACGAGGACATCACGCTGGAGGAGGCGTACCGGCGGCTGGCCGAGATACGCCGTAACCGCCACCCATACCCCGGCTGGGCGCTGACCGTGGCCGGCGGCGGACTGGCCGGAGCGGCGAGCATGCTGGTCGGCGGTGAATGGCTGGTGTTCTTCGCCGCGGCCGTCGGCGCGATGCTCGGCGACCGGCTGGCGTGGCTGGCCTCCGGGCGCGGGCTGCCGGAGTTCTACCAGTTCGTGGCCGCGGCGATGCCGCCCGCCGCGATGGGCGTCGCGCTCAGCCTCGTGGGCTCCGGGCTCCAGTCGTCCGCGGTGATCACCGGTGGACTGTTCGCGCTGATCCCGGGGCGGGCCCTGGTGGCGGGTGTCCAGGACGGGCTGACCGGCTATTACATCACCGCCGCCGCCCGGCTCCTGGAAGTCGGCTACCTCATCGTGGGCATCGTGTGCGGGGTGCTCACGGTGCTGTACGGCGGCCTTCAGCTGGACGCCAAGCTCAATCCGGAGGCGGCGCTGCGCCATGTGGAGCGGCCGCCCATCCAGATAGTGGCGGCGATGGTGCTCGCCCTGACGTTCTCGATCCTGCTCCAGCAGGAACGTCACACCGTGCTGTTCGCCACGCTCAACGGCGGGGTGGCCTGGGTGGTCTACGCGGCGCTCGCCGACACCGCCAACGTACCGCCGGTGGCCGCCACCACGGTGGCCGCCGGGCTGGTCGGCCTCTTCGGCCAGCTCCAGTCCCGCTACCGCTTCGCCTCCGCGCTGCCGTACGTCACGGCGGCGATCGGTCCGCTGCTGCCCGGTAGCGCGACCTACTTCGGACTGCTCGCCCTGGCACAGGGCAATCTGGACCGCGGGGTCGCCCATCTCACCCAAGCGGCCGCACTGGCCCTGGCGATTGCCATCGGGGTGAATCTGGGGAACGAGTCCGCACGGCTCTTCCTCAAGCTGCCGGGTGCCACGATCGATCCGTCCGGCCGCCGCGCGGCCAAGCGCACCCGCGGCTTCTAGCCCCGGGTGTCCCGCTCCATCACCCCGGAAATCCCCCGGAATTCAGCAAAAAACAGCGGACGGGCCGGATGCGATCCGGCCCGTCCGCGGTGCTTCGGCTCAGTGGCCGCCGGACGCCTCGAGGCGCTTGACGGACGCCTCGACCTCGGCCTCGGCCTCGGCGCGTCCCACCCAGTTGGCCCCCTCGACCGACTTGCCGGGCTCCAGGTCCTTGTAGACCTCGAAGAAGTGCTGGATCTCCAGGCGGTCGAACTCCGACACGTGGTGAATGTCACGCAGATGCTCTACCCGCGGGTCGGAGGCCGGGACGCACAGCAGCTTGTCGTCGCCGCCCGCCTCGTCGGTCATCCTGAACATGCCGATGGCACGGCACTTGATCAGGCAGCCGGGGAACGTCGGCTCGTCGAGAATGACCAGGGCGTCCAGCGGGTCACCGTCCTCGCCGAGGGTGTTCTCGACGAAGCCGTAGTCCGCGGGGTAGCTGGTCGAAGTGAAGAGCCGACGGTCGAGACGGATGCGCCCCGTCTCGTGGTCCACCTCGTACTTGTTCCGCGAACCCTTCGGGATCTCGATGGTGACGTCGAACTCCACGGGTGGCTCCTCCATGATCAACACATACGTCTGGTGATTAAGTGTCCCCCACGCAGGTGTGTGGTGGCGAAAGGGGCTGGTCGATCGTGCCTGAAGCCAGATCGTGGCAGGTCAGGGAGTGGCTGAGCCGCGGGCGGAGCCAAGTGCGGAACCAGTGGCGGCAGACCACGCGCGAACAGCGGCACACCGCGCGGCTGACGGCGGTCTCCGCGACGGTGGGCCTCGCGGTCGCGATCGGCTCGGTGCTGGTGGCCGGGCCCTGGGAGGCCGGCCAGCGTACGGCCGAACGCGCCCGCGCCGCCGGGGGACCGGCGACCGGTGGCGACCGTCCGGGCGGGGACAAGCCCGCGCCCAGCGCCTCCCCGGTGCTGGCCGCACTCGGCGCGCCCACCGCCGAGCCGTCGCCGGACACCGGCGAGGACGCGGTGCCGCCGCCCACCGGCGCCGGGCTCGCCGACACCCTCGAACCGCTGTTGGACGACCCGGCCCTGGGCGACCGGCGCTCGGTGGCCGTCATGGATGTGGCGAGCGGGCGCCAGGTGTTCGGGGCGAAGGCCGACAGCGCCGCGGTGCCCGCCTCCATCATCAAGGTGGCCACCGGCGCCGCCGCGCTCTCCGCCCTCGGTCCCGACTACCGCATCAAGACCACCGTCGTCGAGGCCGGGAAGGACGGCATCGTGCTCGTCGGCGGCGGCGACCCGACGCTCACCGCGCGCGCCGTGAAGGGCCCGGACCAGCCCGCCTCACTGCGGAAGCTGGCCGACGACACCGCCCGCGCGCTGAAGAAGCGCGGCACCCGGACGGTCCGGCTCGGCTACGACACCTCCCTCTACTCGGGCCCCAAGCTGCACCCCATCGGCGTCAACGAGAACATCGCGCCGGTGACCTCGCTCATGGTCGACGAGGGGCGGCAGGACAACAGCGACCACGGCCCGGCCCCGCGCGCCGGGGACCCGGCCTCCGACGCGGCCGGCTCCTTCGCGTCGATGCTGCGCGACCGCGGTATCGCGGTGACGGGCGAACCGCGCGCCCAGGAGGCCGGGAAGACCCCCCAGGCGGTGGCCGCCGTCCGCTCCCAGCCGCTGTCCGCGCTCGTCGAGCGGATGCTGACCAACAGCGACAACGACCTCGGCGAGGCCCTGGCCCGGCAGACCGCCATCGCCGCCGGACAGCCCGCCAGCTTCGAGGGCGGCGCCACGGCGGTGACCGCCCGGCTGCGGAAGCTGAAGCTGCCGATGGGCGGCATCCACATCGCCGACGGCAGCGGGCTGGACCGCGCCGACCGCGTCTCCGCCGCCCTGCTCGCCCAGACGCTGGTGCGCTCCGCCGACCGCGACGACTCCGCACTGCGGTCGGTCCTCACCGGACTGCCGGTGGCCGGTTTCAACGGCACCCTGCGCACCCGCTACGCCGAGGACTCGGTGGGGCGCGGTGTGGTCCGCGCCAAGACCGGCACCCTCACCGGTATCAACTCGCTCGCGGGCACGGTGGTCGACGCCGACGGACGGCTGCTGGTCTTCACCTTCATCACCAACGGCACCACCGACGCGAACGGCGCCCAGCGCGCCCTGGACCGGATGGCATCGGCCCTGGCCAACTGCGGCTGCCGCTGACCGGGGCGACAGTGGTCCCCGGCGACCGGGTGTGCGGGCCGCCGTCTCCTCCCGGATGCGACGCGGGCCACGTACCGTGAAGCCATGACGAGCATCGGTGGTGTGGAGATGGTCGACTGGAATCTCGCGGTCGCGACCGCGACCCGGCTGGTCCGACCGGGACCCGAGGTGAGCCGGGACGAGGCGCGCGCCGTCGTCGCCGAGCTGCGGCGGCACGCCAAGTCGTCGGAGGAGCACGTCCGGGCGTTCACCCGGATGGCCGTGCACGGCGGTCCGGCTTTCGACACCCCGGTGCTGGTGGTGGACCGCACGGGCTGGATCAGGGCCAACGTCGCGGGCTTCCGCCAGATCCTCAAGCCACTCCTCGGCAAGATGCAGGACCGGCGCGGCGGACTGCCCGGCGGGGCCGTCCTGGGCGCGGTCGGCGGCAAGGTGACCGGCGTGGAGCTGGGGATGCTGCTGTCCTTCCTCGCCTCCCGGGTGCTCGGCCAGTACGAGACCTTCGCGCCCGCCGGCCGTGAGCTGCCCGGGACCGCGGGCGGCGGCCGGCTGCTGCTGGTGGCCCCCAACATCGTCCATGTGGAGCGCGAGCTGGACGTCCACCCGCACGACTTCCGGCTGTGGGTGGCGCTCCACGAGGAGACCCACCGCACCCAGTTCACCGCGGTGCCGTGGCTGCGCGACCACATCGAGTCCGAGATCCAGGCGTTCCTGGGCGAGACCGATGTGGATCCGGCCACTCTGCTGGAGCGGCTGCGCGAGGCCGTCCAGTCCGTCGGCGGCGGCCGGACCGAGCGGGAGGCCGACAGGGACCGCGGCGCGGCCGGCCTCATCGAGCTGGTCCAGACCCCGACCCAGCGGGAGATCCTGGCCCGGCTGACCGCGGTGATGTCGCTGCTGGAGGGCCACGCGGACTACGTGATGGACGGCGTGGGCCCGGAGGTGGTGCCCTCCGTCGCGGAGATCCGCGAGAAGTTCCAGAAGCGGCGTGCCAGCGGCGCCGGACGGCTGGACCAGGCACTGCGCAAACTGCTGGGGCTCGACGCCAAGCTGCGGCAGTACCGTGACGGTGAGCGGTTCGTACGGGCCGTGGTGGACCAGGTCGGCATGGACGGTTTCAACCGGGTCTGGACGTCCCCGAACACGCTCCCGACCAAGTCGGAGATCAACAAACCGGCGGAGTGGGTCGCGCGGGTGCACCGTAGGGCGGAGTCGTAGAACCGGCACACTCGGCGGCGGCGGAATGCCCTCCTTAATCACTCGTCCGAGGGACCGTGAGCCACGGGTAGGCGTGCGATGCTCGGGGAACAGCTCGCTTCTGTCACCATCGACATACTCTGCGTGACGACATCTCGTACGCCCCCCGAGGCACCCCCTCGCATGACAGATGGGAAACGGACATGGGTCCCCATCCAGCGGTCGCCGCGATACGCCTGGCGGTGCGCCGCGTCCTCCACGACGTCCTCGTCGCCTCCTCGGCTCCGACCCCGCCCTCCTCCCGCCCGGCCGCCGCCCCGCGCACCCGGCCGACGCCCGGCGACGGGCCGCTGGTGCTCGCCGCCTGCTCCGGCGGCGCCGACTCCATGGCGCTCGCCTCCGCACTGGCCTTCGAGGCCCCCCGGATGGGTCTGCGGGCCGGCGGCATCACCGTCGACCACGGCCTTCAGTCGGGGTCCGACGTCCGCGCCGCCGAGGTCGCCGAGCGCCTGCGCGAGCTCGGCCTCGCGCCGGTCGAGTCCATCCCGGTCGATGTCGGCCGGGGCGGAGGTCCCGAGGCCGCCGCCCGCGACGCCCGCTACGCCGCCCTCGACGCCGCCGCGGAGCGCCACGGCGCCGCCGCCGTCCTGCTCGGCCACACCCGCGACGATCAGGCCGAGACGGTTCTGCTCGGTCTCGCCCGCGGCTCCGGCATCCGCTCGCTGTCCGGAATGGCCCTCGTCTCCGGGGCGGGCGGCCGCTACCGCCGCCCCTTCCTCCAGCTCGACCGGCACACCGTCCGCAAGGCCTGTCTGGCCCAGTCGCTGCCCGTCTGGGACGACCCGCACAACGTGGACCCCACCTACACCCGCTCCCGGGTCCGTCACGAGGCACTGCCGGTGCTGGAGAAGGCCCTCGGCAAGGGGGTCGTCGAGGCGCTCGCCCGCACCGCCCAGCTCTCCCGTGACGACGCCGACGCCCTGGACGCCTGGGCCGCCCGCGCCGAGGCCGATGTGGTGACCGCCGCCGAGGTGCCCGCCGAGGGCGGCGGCACGGTCGAGCTGGACACCGTGGGGCTGCACCGGCTGCCCACCGCCGTCCGCCGCCGGGTGCTGCGCCGCGCCGCCATCGCCGCGGGCGCCCCGGCCGGCTCGCTCTTCGCCCGCCACATCGAAGAGGTGGACCGGCTGATCACCGGCTGGCGCGGTCAGCGGGCCATCAACCTCCCCGGGCGGGTCGAGGCCCGGCGGGAGGGTGGCAGACTGGTCATCCGGCAGGGCTGAGCCGCCCGCCGAATTGCCGGATTGCCTAACGAGAGTGGCGCGGGTGGACGACAAGGACATGGGCACCGACCTGAAGTCGGTTCTCATCACCGAGGAAGAGATCAACGCGAAGCTGGCTGAGCTGGCTGCCGAGGTCGACGCGGAATACGCGGGCAAGGACCTGCTCATCATCGGTGTCCTCAAGGGCGCGGTGATGGTGATGGCGGACCTGGCGCGCGCCTTGTCCACTCCCGTCACCATGGACTGGATGGCCGTGTCGTCCTACGGCGCGGGCACCCAGTCCTCGGGCGTGGTGCGGATCCTCAAGGACCTGGACACCGACATCAAGGGCCGTCACGTCCTGATCGTCGAGGACATCATCGACTCCGGTCTGACGCTGTCCTGGCTGCTGTCGAACCTCGGCTCGCGCGAGCCCGCCTCGCTGAATGTCTGCACCCTGCTGCGCAAGCCGGAGGCGGCCAAGGTCGCCATCGATGTGAAGTGGGTCGGCTTCGACATCCCGAACGAGTTCGTCGTGGGCTACGGTCTGGACTACGCCGAGAAGTACCGCAACCTGCCGTTCGTCGGCACCCTGGCGCCCCACGTCTACGGCGGCTGAACCGCCCCGACGCCGCGCCGACGCCGCGCCGCGCCCGGCGGGGAACCTGTCGCGGTTTCCCGCCGTTGGAGCATGGGAAGGCGGTTTTGTTAACAGTCCACGGCGGCGTCGGGTGACAATGCTGGGGTACCGTCCGAAGGTCAGTCTTTTTCGAGACTGAGGATTACACAGCTCATACACCACAAATACACCGCAATACACCGCACGCACAGGCGCCCCCTCCAGGGCTGCCGTGCCTCACTGTGGCAGGAGGGACGGGGCGGCTTCGCCCCGTATGGATGGACGTGAAGCGCTACTTCCGTGGGCCGGTCATGTGGATCGTGCTGGCCGTCCTCGCCGTGGTCGTGTTGATGCAGGTCGTCGGCTCGTCCGGCGGCTACAAGTCGGTGGACACCAGCCAGGTCGTCAAGGCGATCAACCGGAACCAGGTCCAGTCCGCCGAGCTGACGACCGGCGACGAGCACAAGATCAAGATCAAGCTCAAGGACAACGTCGCGAAGATCTCGGGCAGCGACAAGCTCCAGGCCACCTACATCGGTGACCAGGGCGTCGACCTCGCCAGGACTCTTCAGGCCAATGCCCAGAAGGACAACGGGATCCCCGACGGGTACAACGTCTCGACGTCGAAGCAGAACCCCTTCGTCGGGATCCTGCTCTCGCTGCTCCCGTTCGTGCTGATCGTCGTGGTCTTCCTGTTCCTGATGAACCAGATGCAGGGCGGCGGCTCCCGAGTGATGAACTTCGGGAAGTCGAAGGCCAAGCTGATCACCAAGGACACCCCGAAGACGACCTTCTCCGATGTGGCGGGGTCCGACGAGGCGGTCGAGGAGCTCCAGGAGATCAAGGAGTTCCTCCAGGAGCCCGCGAAGTTCCAGGCCGTGGGTGCCAAGATCCCCAAGGGTGTGCTGCTCTACGGCCCGCCCGGTACGGGTAAGACGCTGCTCGCGCGCGCCGTCGCGGGCGAGGCGGGCGTCCCGTTCTACTCGATCTCCGGCTCCGACTTCGTCGAGATGTTCGTGGGTGTGGGTGCCTCCCGGGTCCGTGACCTGTTCGAGCAGGCCAAGACCAACGCCCCGGCCATCGTCTTCGTCGACGAGATCGACGCCGTCGGCCGGCACCGCGGCGCCGGTATGGGCGGCGGCCACGACGAGCGCGAGCAGACGCTGAACCAGCTGCTCGTCGAGATGGACGGCTTCGATGTGAAGGGCGGCGTCATCCTGATCGCCGCCACCAACCGGCCGGACATCCTCGACCCGGCGCTGCTGCGCCCGGGCCGCTTCGACCGGCAGATCGCCGTCGACCGTCCCGACATGCAGGGCCGTCTGGAGATCCTCAAGGTCCACCAGAAGGGCAAGCCGGTCGCGCCGGACGTCGACCTGTCGGCCGTCGCCCGCCGTACCCCCGGCTTCACCGGTGCCGATCTGTCGAACGTGCTGAACGAGGCCGCCCTGCTGACGGCCCGCAGCGACAAGAAGCTGATCGACAACCACTTCCTGGACGAGGCGATCGACCGTGTCGTGGCCGGACCGCAGAAGCGGACCCGGATCATGAGCGACAAGGAGAAGAAGATCACCGCGTACCACGAGGGCGGTCACGCCCTGGTCGCGGCGGCGTCTCCGAACAGCGACCCGGTCCACAAGGTCACGATCCTCTCCCGCGGGCGGGCCCTGGGCTACACCATGGTCCTGCCGGACGAGGACAAGTACTCGACCACGCGCAACGAGATGCTCGACCAGCTCGCCTACATGATGGGCGGCCGGGCGGCCGAGGAGCTGGTCTTCCACGACCCGACCACCGGCGCCTCCAACGACATCGAGAAGGCGACGGCCACGGCCCGCGCGATGGTCACCCAGTACGGCATGACCGAGCGTCTCGGCGCGATCAAGTTCGGCTCCGACAACTCCGAGCCGTTCCTGGGACGTGAGATGGCTCACCAGCGCGACTACTCGGAAGAGGTCGCCGCGCTGGTGGACGAGGAGGTCAAGAAGCTCATCGAGGCCGCGCACAACGAGGCGTGGGAGATCCTCGTCGAGAACCGCGACGTGCTGGACAACCTCGTCCTGGCGCTGCTGGAGAAGGAGACGCTGAACAAGGAGGAGATCGCCGAGATCTTCGCCCCGATCGTCAAGCGCCCGGCCCGCCCGGCGTGGACCGGCTCCTCGCGGCGTACCCCCTCCACCCGTCCGCCGGTACTCTCCCCCAAGGAGCTGGCCCCGGCCAACGGCGCCCAGTCCCCCTCGGCGGCCTCCCTCGCGAAGGCCACCGCCCCGGAGGAGACCCCGGAGCGCTCCGAGGAGTCGGGCTCCGGACCGGAGAACTGATCCCCGGCCGTCCAGGGGTGTCTCGGCCCCTGGACGGCCCCGGAATGAATGCCGCGTCAGCCAGGTTCTAGCCTGTTGACGCGGCATTTCCGCATTGGTGTGTGAGGAACGAGGCAACATGATCGACCCGGTGACGCTGGACGGTGAGGGCCGCATCGGCGAATTCGACGAGAAGCGCGCCGAGAACGCGATCCGTGAGCTTCTCCTCGCCGTCGGCGAGGACCCGGACCGGGAAGGGCTCCGGGAGACCCCGGGGCGGGTGGCTCGTGCCTACAAGGAGATCTTCGCGGGACTGCGCCAGCAGCCGGAGGACGTCCTCACCACCACGTTCGACCTGGGCCATGACGAGATGGTGCTGGTGAAGGACATCGAGGTGATGTCCTCCTGCGAGCACCACCTGGTGCCCTTCGTGGGCGTCGCCCACGTCGGCTACATCCCCTCCCACGACGGCAAGATCACCGGGCTGTCCAAGCTGGCCCGGCTGGTGGATGTGTTCGCCCGCCGCCCCCAGGTCCAGGAGCGGCTGACCACGCAGATCGCCGACTCCCTGATGCGGATACTGGAGCCGCGCGGCGTGATCGTCGTGGTGGAGTGCGAGCACATGTGCATGACGATGCGCGGGGTGCGCAAGCCCGGGGCCAAGACCCTCACCTCGGCCGTCCGCGGTCAGCTGCGTGACTCCGCCACCCGGGCCGAGGCAATGAGCCTGATCATGGCCCGCTGAGCGCTCCACGGGAAGAGCCGTGAGGTGCCGCTGTTCCGCTGCGGCTGCGTCGTGGCCGGCCGCGCCCACGCGGCGGAGCCGCACATCGACACAGCCCCGCGCCCCCTTCGGGGCGCACCGTGCGCCCGCCTCCTCGGGTCAGGCGCGGGCGGTGGCGCTGGGGCCGTTGCCCTTGCCGTTGTTGTGTTCGTCGTCCTCGGGGAGCTTGCAGACGCGCTCCAGGAAGAACGCGGCGGCGACCACGCCCGCGCCCGCCAGGACGGAGAGCGCGGCGTAGATGGCCTGGTCCCGGCGGGCCGGGACATCGAGCTGCTCCATCGCCAGGAAGGCGCCCACACCGCCGTACATGCCCGCGATCAGCGCCGCGACCAGGGCGCTGGCCTGGCCGAAGATAACCGCGCGGGCGGCCACCAAGGGGTCCACGCCCTTGGCGCCGGGACGGCGCTCACGCTGAGCGCGCAGCCGGGCGCGCAGGGACAGCGCGGTCGCGGTCAGCACCACCGCGATCAGAGCCAGCACAATCGGCGCGGCCACCGGAACGCTCGGCAGCGAGCCCAGCGTGTCCCACAACCGGGCCCCCGCCCACGACACCACACCGGCCACGGCGAACAGCCCGACCAGCACCCCGATCCGAAGTTGCCTCACCGACCGGTCGCCCCTCAACTCGTACGTGCACCATCTCCCGAACCTACCGGGAGATCAACGTCTATTCGGGCAGGCGCAGTTCCAGGTCCGTACGGACCTGTACCCCGTCCTGGCCGACCTCGGTCAACAGCCCGGAGACCGTGCCCCGGCCCGGGAACTCGGCCTGCGGGTCCACGTCGTTCCACGGCACCAGCACAAAGGCGCGCTGGTGCGCCCGCGGGTGGGGGAGGGTGAGCGTCGGGTCGTCGGAGACCACGTCCTGATACGACACGATGTCCACGTCCAGAGTGCGCGGACCCCAGCGCTCGTCCCGCACCCGCTCGAATGCCTCTTCGATGGCGTGGCCGCGCTCCAGCAGCGAGGAGGGCGGCAGCGTCGTCTTCACCAGCACCACCGCGTTGAAGTAGGTGGACTGGGTGCCGGGCTCCACACCCCACGGGTCCGTCTCGTACACCGGCGACACGGCCTTGACCCGCAGCCCCGGGGTGTCCTCCAGCGCGTCGATGGCGCCCTGGAGGGTCTCCAGGCGGTTGCCCAGATTGCTGCCGAGCGAGATCACCGCCCGTTTGGGGTTGCTCAACGTCACATCGGCTGCGTCGACCCGCTCCACCACGGAGGTGGGAACGGGCTGCACGGTCGGATCGCTGCTGCTCATACTCGGCTCCGGGTGATGGTGATGGTCACGTCGTCGAAGGGCACGGTGATCGGGGCCTGTGGCTTGTGCACCACCACCTCGACCTCCTGTACCACGTCGTGCTTGAGGCAGCGGTCCGCGATTCGCTCGGCGAGTGTTTCGATCAGGTCGACCGGCTCACCCCGCACCACGTCCACGACCTCTTCCGCGATCTCCCCGTAGTGGATGGTCTTGGTCAGGTCGTCGGCGGCCGCGGCGGGCCGAGTGTCCAGGCCGAGCACCAGGTCCACGACAAACGTCTGGCCTTCCTCGCGCTCATGGGGGAAAACCCCGTGGTGCCCGCGAGCCCTCAGGCCGCGCAGCGCGACACGATCCACCCGAATCACTCCTGCTGGTCGTCGGTACGCGGGAACGTCCCGACGTGTCCGGAACGCACCACCCGTCCCCAGCCGTCTGCCGGGGTACCTCCCTCGAATCTACCTGCGGGCACCGGCGGCACCCGCCCACGGGGTCGCGGCCCGCTCGCTCCGCGTCCCCGCGCCACAGACCCCTACCCGCACCTCGCGGGGCTCGAACGGGGTCCATCAGTCCGGCATCAGCCGTCCGTCGTCATCCGGTCCCTCCGGCCCCTCCGGACCGTTCTCGTCACTCTCCGCCAGCACCGGGGAGCCATGGTGTGACCACACCTTCCAGCCGTCCTCCGTCCGGCGGAACACGTTCGTCGCCACCACCAGCTGTCCCACCAGCGGGCCGAGCTCGCCCTCCTCCTCCGCCGGAGCGCCGCTGAGGATGTTCTCGGTGCAGGTCACCAGGGCGGTGTCGGCCAGCACCGACACCTCGACATCGGTCAGGAAGAACTGGATGTAGTCGGTGTTCGCCATGATCAGCGCATAGGAGCGCAGCACCTCGCCCCGGCCGCGCAGCACCGGCCAGCCGGGGTGCACACAGGAGACCTCGGTGTCCGGCGCGTCCAGCCACAGCCGCTCCATCGCCTCGTGGTCGCCCTGCTCCATGGCCTCGTACAGCGCGGTGTTCGCCCGTTCCACCCGCTCGCTGTCCGTAAGGGAAGTCACAGTGCTCCCGCCGCGTCCCGGGCCGCTTCGATGGCCCGCGCCACCCGCACCGCGTCCGCGCTGGCCCGTGCCTCGTGGACCCGCACCGCCCAGGCGCCCTCGCGCGCCGCGATCGCGGTGACCGCGGCGGTGGCGGCGTCCCGCTCCCGGGCGGGCGGCGGGGTGCCGTCGCCGGTGGCCAGGACGCGCCCCAGGAACCGCTTCCGGGAGGCCGCCACCAGCAGCGGGCGGCCCAGCTCGCGCAGCGCGGAAAGATGCGCCAGCAGCGTCAGGTCGTGCTCGGCCTCCTTGGCGAAGCCGAGGCCCGGGTCGATCACGATCCGCTCCGGGTCGATACCGCCCGCGACCGCCCGCTCCAGGCCGATGCGCAGCTCGGCGACGACCTCGCCGACGACGTCCCGGTAGACCGCCCGGTTGTTCATGTCGATCGACTGGCCGCGCCAGTGCATCACCACGAAGGGCACTCCGGCCGCGGCCACCGTGGGCACCATCGCCGGATCGGCGCCTCCGGCGCTCACATCGTTGACCAGCCGTGCCCCGGCCTCCACGGCTCGCTCGGCGACCGTGGCCCGCATGGTGTCCACGCTGACCACGGCTCCGGCCGCGGCCAGCTCCCGGACCACCGGAACCACCCGGCGCAGCTCCTCGGCCTCGTCGACGCGCACGGCGCCGGGACGGGTCGACTCGCCTCCGACGTCCACCAGGTCGGCCCCGGCGGCGATGAGGTCACGGCCGCGCTTGACGGCCAGCTCGGGGTCGAACCACTGGCCCCCGTCGGAGAAGGAGTCGGGCGTGACGTTTACCACGCCCATCACCGCACACCGGTCCCATTCCGGCAGTCCGGCCACCCGGCCCCGCCCACGCAACGTCGTCATGACCCCAGGCTAGACGGAGCCGGAGGGCGGACGGGGGACGCGGGCGGGCGGGCATCCCGGGCGGGAATCCCGGGGTGTGCTCAGGCGGCCTGCTCCAGCTCCCGGTCGCGGGTGGCGGGCGGGTGGGCGCAGGGCCGGGGCTCGGGGCGGCGTCCGCGGCGCAGCAGCCGCGGGAGCGCCAGCGAGACGAACCCCTCGGCCTGCATCGCGGCCAGTCCGATCCGCGGTAGATCGCGGGTGTTGCGGAAGACCACGAAGCGCGGCTCCCAGCGCGGCTGGAACTTGGCGTTGAACTTGTACAGCGACTCGATCTGGAACCAGCGGGAGAGGAACACCAGCAGTGCGCGCCAGCCGCGCAGCACCGGGCCCGCGCCCAGCTTCTCGCCGCGCGCGAGCGCCGAGCGGAACATCGCGAAGTTCAGCGAGACGCGCTTCACGCCCAGCTGCGGGGCGGCCTGGAGGGAGGCGACGATCAGCAGCTCGTTCATCCCGGGGTCGGCGCTGCGGTCGCGCCGCATGAGCTCCAGCGACATTCCGTCGGTGCCCCAGGGCACGAAGTGCAGTACGGCCTTGAGGTCCCCGTACGGGCCGTCCTCGGCGCCCTCCTCGGCGGCCTTGTGGGCGGTGGCGATGACCGCGTCGCCGTCGGCGGGGTCGCCGATCCGGCCCAGCGCCATGGAGAAGCCGCGCTCGGTGTCGGTGCCGCGCCAGTCGGCGGCGGCGCG
The DNA here is from genome assembly GCF_016741875.1 of Streptomyces coffeae. Taxonomy (GTDB): domain Bacteria; phylum Actinomycetota; class Actinomycetes; order Streptomycetales; family Streptomycetaceae; genus Streptomyces; species Streptomyces coffeae. The sequence continues at coordinate 176,736 of NZ_JAERRF010000001.1, forward strand.
CCGGATGGCCTCCAGCTCCTCCGGCTCCAGGTCGGTGGCGCGGCGCACCCGGGTCTCGTATCCGGCCCGTTCGATGCGCTTGACCATCTGGCGGACGTTGCGCATGGCGCGGCCGGAGAGGGTGAAGTCGGCGACGTCGACGATGGCTTCGTCGCCGAGCTCCAGGGCGTCCAGTCCGGTTTCCCGGGTCCACACCTCGCCGCCGGTCTCACTGCACCCCATCACCGCGGGGGTCCAGGAGTGGGCGCGGGCCTCGTCCATGAAGCGGGCGATGGCGCCGGGCCACGCCTCGACATCGCCGACCGGGTCACCGCTGGCGAGCATCACCCCGGAGACCACGCGGTAGCAGACGGCGGCCTTGCCGCTGGGGGAGAAGACCACGCCCTTGTCGCGGCGGAGCGCGAAGTGGCCGAGGGAGTCACGGCCTCCGTGGGTGGCGAGCAGGGCCCGCAGCCGTTCCTCGTCCCCGGCGGTCAGCCGGGCGGCCGGGTGCTCGGGGCGGAAGGCCAGATAGGCGGTGGTGGCGACGGTCAGCAGGCCGAGCGCGCCGAGGGAGTAGCCCACGGTGTAGTCGGCGCCCTCGCGGTAGTCGATGGGTCCCTCGAAGCCGAACAGCCCCCACAGCACATGCTCCAGCTGATCGCCGAAGGACGGTTTCCCTACGATCGTGTCCGGGTGCGACCGGACGATCAGCAGTCCGAGACCGATGCTGACCGCACCCATGATCAAGAAGTTGGCGAGAGCCCGCCAGCGGCTGCGCGGGTCGGGGAGTGCCGCGAACTCCTTCCGGTAACGCAGCAGTACGCCCATCAGGACGAGCGAGAGGACGGCGCCGCAGATCGAGTGACGGTGGATCAGCTGGGCGGCGGCGCCGACGGGCAGCAGCCCCACGGCCGCGACCCAGGCCCGGCGCTTACGCCGCTTCAGCCCGTGAGCCAGCATGAGCAGGAGCAAACCGACCACGATGGATGCCGCGGCGGCCAGGGAGCTGACCGCGCCCGGCAGCACCTCGGCGAGGGCGTGCACCCGGGTGTAGCGCAGCCGTGGGAAGACGAGGTCCATCAGCCCGATCAGCGTGCACGCGGTGCCGACGGCGGTTGGTACCGCCTCCGGCCTCGGTCCGCGCAGCACACGCCGTATCCGGCGGGGAACCCGTCCGGACGTTTCGGCATCTTGACTGTCAGACATTTGCATTCCCGTCGCTTCGGTCAAGAGGATCTTTGGTTCTCTGACGCAGCATCTGCACGATTTGCGCCTATCAAGACGGCGCCCGAGGGGGCGGGGTTCCATCCGCGGCACGGGGGAGCCTGCCGCCCGGCAGAAAGATAGTGATGGGTCTCACGAGCAACAACATCGTGATCATTGCTGTGATCACCGCGGTGCTGCTGTTCGCGGCCACGATATGGCTGTGGCCGCGACTGGCCGGGCGCGGGGTGACCGCCGTGCTCGGCCGAGTCGGCATGCTAGTGGCAACTCAGCTCACGGTGTTCGCGGCTTTCGGATTGTTTGCCAACCAGTCTTTCGGCTTCTACGGTTCCTGGTCGGATCTGTTCGGAAAAGAGGACACACCCGGTGTGGTGGTGAACCATGACACCCCGGGCAACGGGGTGCGGGTCACCGAAACCCGTCATGTCAAGGTGGACGGGGGCTCGTCGCCGAAGGTCGCCGGACGCATCGAGAAGGTGAACATCCAGGGGCCGGTCTCGAAGATCGCCAGCTCCGCGTACATCTATCTGCCGCCGGAGTACTTCAAACCGGAGTACGCCAAGCGGAAGTTTCCCGCCGCCCTGGTGCTGACCGGATACCCGGGCACCACCGAAGCGCTGATCAACGGTCTGAAGTACCCGCAGAACGCACACGCGTTGGCGAAGAACGGGCGGATGCAGCCGACCATCCTGGTGATGATGCGACCGACCGTGGCCCCGCCCCGGGACACCGAGTGCGTGGACGTGCCCGACGGTCCGCAGACCGAGACGTATTTCACCAAGGACCTGCCGAAGGCGGTGTCCGCGCACTACCGGGTGGGCCGGGAGGCCCGTAACTGGGGTGTCATCGGGAATTCCACCGGCGGCTACTGCGCGCTGAAGATGGCGATGCGTCACCCCGAGGCGTTCTCGGCCGCGGCGGGCCTCTCGCCCATGTACAAGGCGCCGATCGACGCGACCACGGGCGATCTGTTCGGCGGCAGCAAGCAGCTGGAGCGCGAGAACAACCTGATGTGGCGGCTGGACCACAAGCCCGCGCCGCCGGTGTCGCTGCTGGTCTCCAGCAGCGAGCGCGGCGAGAAGAACTACCGGGCCACCATGCAGTTCGTGAACAAGGTGAAGACGCTGAACCGGCGTGGCGAGCCGACCCGGATCTCGTCGATGATCCTGGAGACCGGGGGCCACAACTTCAACACCTGGCGCCGTGAGGTCCCCGCCGCGCTGGAGTGGATGGGCGGCCGGCTCAGCGACCGCTGAGCCGGAACCGGGCGCCGGGTTGGTCGTGACGACCGCCCGGCACCGGACGCGCCCAGGTCCTGGACCCCCTCAGCGGACTCGCTGACGTCCGGTGCGCTCCGGATGCGCCCTGAAGGGGCGCGGGGCTGTGTCGATGTGCGGCTCCGCCGCGTGGGCGCGGCCGGCCACGACGCAGCCGCGGACGCATGACGGCACACCTCGCGGCACTTCCCGCGGAGCGCTCAGACGTCCGCCACCGTCTGGAGGTCCACGTCCCCGCGGGCGATCCCGCCCGCGTCGGCGTCGATCGAGCGGCGCAGCGCCTCATGGAGCCGGGCCGGGGTGAGGACACCGAGGAAGCGTTCGCCGTCGAGGACCGCGACCCAGCCCGCGTCGTGCTGGAGCATCTGGCTGAACGCCTGCTTCAGCGGCGCCCCCACCGGAAGCCATGCCTCCATACGGCGGGCGTGGTCACGGACGGTCCCCTCGGTGCCGTCGGCCGCGTCCGCGGGGATCCAGCCGTGCAGCCCGTCGGCGTCGTCCAGGACGACGGCCCAGCGCGCGCCGTCCGCGGCCAGCCGGGCGGCGGCCTTGGGCAGCGGGTCGTCGAGGTGGACCACCGGGGGCTGTTCGAGGTCGCCGGGTTCGATGGGGGTGACCGAGAGCCGCTTCAGTCCGCGGTCGGCTCCGACGAAGTCGGCGACGTACGGGGTGGCGGGCGCGCCCAGCACCGAGGCCGGGGTGTCGAACTGTTCGATCTTCCCCGAGCCGTAGACCGCGATCCGGTCACCGAGCCGGACCGCCTCCTCGATGTCATGGGTGACGAAGAGCACGGTCTTTCGCACCTGTGACTGAAGTCGCAGGAATTCGGTCTGGAGGTGTTCACGGACGACCGGGTCGACGGCGCCGAAGGGTTCGTCCATGAGCAGCACCGGCGGATCCGCGGCGAGCGCCCGGGCCACTCCGACCCGCTGCCGCTGGCCGCCGGAGAGCTGGTCGGGGTAGCGGTCGCCGTAGACGGACGGGTCCAGCCCGACCAGCTCGAGCAGTTCGGCGGCGCGGTCACGGCCCTTCTTGCGCTGCCAGCCCAGCAGATGGGGAACGGTTGCGGTGTTCTCCAGTACGGTCTTGTGCGGAAACAGACCGATCTGCTGAATGACGTAGCCGATACGGCGACGCAGTTGGACCGGATCCGCCTCGGCGATGTCCCCGCCCTCCACCAGAATCCGGCCCGAGGTCGGTTCGATCAGCCGGTTGACCATCTTCATGGTGGTGGTCTTGCCGCAGCCCGAAGGCCCGACGAGCGTGACCAGCTCGCCCTCCGCGACCTCGAAGGACAGGTCGTCAACGGCCGTCGTGCCGTCGGCGTAGCGCTTGGTGACATGCTCGAACCGGATCATGGCTCCCCATTGTTGCCGCATTCGTGGCAGACAGTGTTGCTGTTGTGTGGCGATCGGACGAGATTGTCATCTCCCGGGGTTAGGGTCACCAGGAATTGTGACGACCAGGTGGCTGCGGCCCGACGGGGGAGGTGAGCGTATGGCGGACCGGAACTGTCTGATCAGCAACGAGTGGATATGCGGCGAGTATGTGCGCACACGCAGTCAGGAGCTGACGGACGCGACGCTCCAGCACGTCTGGATCACTCTCGCCTCGGTCGCGATCGGACTGCTGGTCGCCTTTCCGCTCGCGCTGCTGGCCCGCCGCTGGCGGGTGGTGGCGGGGCCGGTACTGGGGATGACCACGATCCTCTACACGGTGCCGTCGCTGGCGATGTTCTCGCTGCTGCTCCCCGTGTTCGGAGTGTCCGCCGCGGTCGTGATCACCGGCCTGGTGCTCTATTCGCTGACCATCCTGGTGCGCAACATCATGGCCGGGCTCGCCTCGGTGCCCGAGGAGGCCCGGGAGGCGGCCCGCGGTATGGGATACGGGCCGCTGCGGCTGCTGTTCGGCGTTGAGCTGCCTCTCGCGCTGCCCGCGCTGATGGCGGGACTGAGGATCACCACCGTCTCCACGGTCTCGCTGACCACGGTCGGCGCGATCATCGGCTACGGCGGCCTCGGCAACCTCATCTACGAGGGGATGCGCAGCTTCTTCAAGGCGCAGGTGCTCACCGCCTCGGTGCTGTGCGTGGCGCTGGCCGTCGTGGCCGACGTGGCCCTGCTCGGCGTCCAGCGGCTGCTGACGCCCTGGGCACGGAAGAGGAGGAGGGCCGCGTGATGGGCGTCGTGGGCGAGGCGTGGGACTGGCTGGCCACCGGGTCGCACTGGTCGGGCACCGACGGGGTGTGGCACCGGCTGAGCCAGCATCTGTTCCTGACGTTCGTCTGTCTGGCGATCTCCTGCGCCGTCGCGCTGCCGGTCGCCGTGGTACTCGGGCATCTCGGCAAGGGCGGGGCGATCGCGGTCAACATCTCCAACGCGGGCCGCGCGGTGCCCACCTTCGCGGTGCTCGTGCTGCTCCTGCTCAGCCCGCTGGGGACCCACGGACAGTGGCCCACGATCATCGCGCTGGTGCTGTTCGCCATTCCGCCGGTGCTCACCAACGCCTATGTGGGGGTGAGCGAGGCGGACCGGGAGGTCGTCGAGGCCGCCCGGGGCATGGGGATGACGAGCGGCCAGCTGATCCGCAGGGTCGAGCTGCCGCTCGCCTTCCCACTGATCATGACGGGCGTACGGACCGCGGCGGTGCAGGTCGTGGCCACCGCGACGCTGGCGGCGCTGCCCGGCGGCGGCGGTCTGGGCCGGATCATCACGGCCGGGTTCCGGCTCACCGACACCCCGCAGGTGGTGGCCGGGGCGGTGCTGGTGGCGGCCCTCGCCCTGCTGGTCGAAGGGATTTTCGTGCTGCTGGGGCTGGTGCTCGACCCGATGCGGCGCAGGACCGGGCACCGGTCTCCGGCGGCCTTTCGGCCGCCCGCCGACCAGGCGCCGAAGTCGCCGGTCCTCAAGACGCGCTGACGGGCGCCATAGCAGCAGTGGTGGGCCGATGACGTCCCACGACGGAGAACGTCCGGAAATCTATGGATGGGGAACCCATGAGCAAGATCTATCGGGTGGCGGGAGCCGCGGCGGGTGTCATGGCGCTGGCGGCCGGTCTGACCGCCTGCGGCGGCGAGAGCCTGGAGAAGTCCGGCGGCGGTGACAGCTCCGGGAAACCGGGCAAGGGCTCACTGGTGATCGGAACCGCCTCGTTCGCCGAATCGAAGATCCTCGCCGAGTTGTACGCGGGGCTTCTGGAGGATGCCGGATATTCCACCTCGATCAAGACCGTCGACACCCGCGAGCTGTATGAACCGGCCCTGGAGAAGGGCCAGATGGATGTGGTCCCGGAGTACGCGGCGACGCTCGCAGAATTCCTCAACCAGAAGAAGAACGGGCCGAATGCGAAGCCGGTGGCCTCCTCGGACGTCGGCGACACCGTGGAGGCGCTGAAGAAGCTGGCCGGGCCGCGTGGGCTGAAGGTGCTCGAGCCCGGCAAGGCGGTGGACCAGAACGCGTTCGCGGTCACCAAGGACTTCGCGACGGAGCACAAGCTCAAGACCCTCTCCGATCTGGGGAAGTCCAAGCAGAAGGTGACGCTGGCGGCGGGTGACGAATGCCCGAAGCGGCCGTTCTGCCAGCCGGGTCTGGAGAAGACCTACGGCATCGACGTCGCCGGTATCGACCCGCTGGACATCGGCAGCGTCCAGGCCAAGCAGGCGGTCAAGGACGGCAAGGACCAGATGCTCCTGACCACCACCACGGACGCCACTCTCGACCAGTTCGGTCTGGTCCTGCTGGACGACGACAAGAATCTCCAGAACGCGGACAACGTCCTTCCGGTGGTGAATGCGAAGTCGGCGGGATCAAAGAAGATCGCCGACACGCTGAACAAGTTGAGCGCCGTACTGACGACGGCCGATCTCACCCAACTCAACAAGAAGGTTGATGCGGAGCGACTCAAGCCCGCTGATGTCGCCGCCGACTACCTCGAGGACAAGGGGCTGGTGAAGTAGGACAGCGCCGCCCGGGAGGCCCTGCCCGAGAGCGGGCAGGCCCGGCGGCCCGGCCGTATTTGTCAACGGATTGACAACAGATCTGGCCCGGCGGGCACCCAAACGCCCCGTATGCAAGGTAAGTTTCGGGCCATGCCACGTGGACGCCACCGCCAATCCCCACCGTTGCACAGGCTTCTCACTCCGCTGTCGGTCGCCGGTGCGTCAATAACCTGCGCCGGCGGTGCCTGGCTGGTCGGCGATACGGTCGTCATCCGTGGGCTCGTCGCGACCGCGGCGGCCGCGGCGGTCGTCGGAGCGGTGCTGATGCGCCGCTGGGACCGCGCGGCCGGCCGCCGGGTCGCGGAGGCCGTGAGCGAGACCGCACGCCAGGAGCTGAAGTACGAGGAGCGGATCGCGGACCTCGAGGCGGACGCCGAGAAGTCGGCCGAGCTCGGCGCCGCGCTCAACGCCAAGCTGCGCGCCAAGCGGTCCGAGCTGGCCCGGCTGCGCAATGAGCACGCCGAACTGCTGCGCCGGTACGCCACGGCCGAGACCGAGCGCGCCAGCGCCCTGGAGGGCCGCCGACAGCTCGCGCTGGAGGCCGCGGCCCCGGCGCTGGAGCTGGAGGCGGCGCCCTCCGGCCCCGAGGCGCCCGACACCGAGTCCGCCGACGCCGGGACGACCGAGCCGGAGGCCGCCGGGTCTTCCGCCACCTCCGCGCCCACCCCCGAGGCGTACGCCAAGGCCGACGAGGCGCTGCGCAAGCTGGTGCCCAACGCGCGGCGCCAGCAGGAGGAGCGCGAGCGCCGGCGGTCGTCCGCCGGCCAGGAGGCCACGGAGCGCGACACGGCCGCGGCCGGTGAGGACGACCGGGGCGAGGACCGGGACAGGGACGGTGCCGCCGCGCCGGGGAAGTCCCCGGCGGCCGACGAGCGTGACGGCCCGCCCGAGCCGCGCAGCCACGCCCGTACGGTCGCCTCGGCGGTGGTGCCCTACGCCACCGCCCGCACCGCGGCGGCCCGTACCGACTCGGGCTTCGACTACTTCGGCACCCAGAAGAAGCAGCCGAAGACGCGGCGGCCCCAGCAGTCCGGGCCCGGGGCCGCCGGATCCGCTCCCGACGCCTCGGCCGCGTCCGCCGACTCCGCCGCCGACGCGGCGGCCGAGGAGGATCTCGCCGATGTGATCGGCGCGGAGACGATGGCCGAGTCCGAGAAGGGCGCCGCGGGCGAGGTCATCGACCTGACGGCGCATGACGAGACCGAGCAGATCGAGATCACGGAGCTGCGCAGCGCGATCTCGTGAGCCGTAGCGATCTCGTGATCCGTGAAGGAGTGGCGGCCGCCCCCATGGGCGGCCGCGCCGCTTTCCGCCCGGCCGTCCGTTACTTGTCGATGTCGCCGACGACGAAGAACATCGAGCCCAGGATCGCCACCATGTCGGCCACCAGCGTGCCCGGCAGCAGCTCCGTCAGGGCCTGGATGTTGTTGTACGAGGCCGAGCGGAGCTTCAGCCGGTAGGGCGTCTTCTCGCCCTTGGAGACGAGGTAGTAGCCGTTGATGCCGAGCGGGTTCTCGGTCCAGGCGTAGGTGTGGCCCTCGGGCGCCTTGAGCACCTTGGGCAGCCGCTGGTTGATCGGCCCCGGCGGCAGATCGGCGAGCCGGTCCAGACAGACGTCGGCCAGCTCCAGGGAGTTGTGGGTCTGCTCCAGCAGGCATTCGAAGCGGGCGAGGCAGTCGCCCTCCTCGCGCACCACGACCTTCAGGGTGTCCTGGAGCTCCCCGTAGGCCAGATACGGCTCGTCACGCCGCAGATCGAAGTCCACGCCCGAGCCGCGCGCGATCGGTCCGCTGACCCCGTAGGCGTGGACCGTCTCACGGCTCAGGGTGCCGATCCCGCGGGTACGGCCGCGGAAGATCTCGTTTCCGAGCACCAGACGGTCGTAGACGTCCATCCGCGAACGGACCTCGGCCACGGCCTCGCGGGCTCGGCCGAGCCAGCCCGCCGGGAGGTCCTCCTTGAGACCGCCGACCCGGTTGAACATGTAGTGCATCCGGCCGCCGGAGATCTCCTCCATGACGTGCTGGAGGTCCTCGCGCTCCCGGAACGCGTGGAAGATCGGCGTGATCCCGCCCAGCTCCAGGGGGTAGGAGCCGAGGAACATCAGATGGTTGAGGATCCGGTTCAGCTCGGCGAGCAGGGTGCGCGTCCACACCGCGCGCTCGGGGACCTCCATGCCGAGCATCCGCTCCACGGCGAGGACGACGCCCAGCTCGTTGGAGAAGGCGGAGAGCCAGTCGTGACGGTTGGCGAGCATGATGATCTGGCGGTAGTCGCGCGCCTCGAAGAGCTTCTCGGCACCGCGGTGCATATAGCCGATCACCGGCTCGGCGTGCTCGATCCGCTCCCCGTCCAGGACCAGTCGCAGCCGCAGCACCCCATGGGTGGAGGGGTGCTGCGGGCCGATGTTGAGCACCATGTCGGTGCTCTCCGCGGCGCCGCCGATGCCGACTGTCGTCTCCGTCATGGGACCAGTCTGTCAGCTCGCCCGGAGCGCCCCGCCAGGGCTCCGTCCCTGGTCCGCCGCCGCCGAGCCGGGCGGGGTCCGTCCCGTGAGGGGCTACAGCGGTCCGCCGTCAGGGCGACAGCGGTCCACCGGGGCGGGGCTACAGCGGTCCGCCGGGGCCCGCGCAGGCGGGACCCACGGGCTGGAGCAGCCAGCCGAAGGCGCCCAGCCCCGCCGGATCGGTCAGCTCCGCCGCCTCGCCCGCCGCGCTGAGTGCCCGGACGTAGGCCGCCGGGTCCCGGGAGGCCAGGGCGAGCGGGGGACGGCCGCCGTCGACGCCCAGGGCGTGCAGCGCCTCCCGCTGGGACAGCAGCCGCGGGGGGCGCTCCCCGCCCGCGGCGGCCGCGCACGCGTCCAGCGCCGCATGCGCCGTGAGATCGCACGAACCGTCGGGGACGGGCCGCACCTCGCGGCCTTCGCGGAAGCCGGTGAGCGTGCCGAAGGGGGGACGGGCGGCGCGCTCGTGGGCGTAGTCGACGGCGACCGCGAGCCCCGCCCGCAGCGAGCCCACGGCCCGCGCCCACGCCGCGTCGCGCGGCCGGCCGATCTCGGCGCGGCTGCCCGGTTCCGCGCCGTCCAGGGGCCACCAGCGGGCAAGCCAGTCGGCGTCGGCGCCGTGCACCGGCGGGCCGAGCCGTTCGGTGCCGTCCGCCGCGCGGACCTCGACCAAGCGCGGACTTCCGGCGGCGTCGGTCTCGGCGATGTCCACCGGGACGTTGTCCAGCCACTCATTGGCGAAGAGCAGCCCCGTCACCCCGTCCGGCGGGGTGTCGTGCCACTCGATCCGGCCGTCGAGCCCGGCGGGCCGCGGCGCCCGCTCCACGGCGCACAGGCGCAGCCGCGCGGCCCGCCCGTGCGGCATCCCGGGTGCCAGGGCGAGGACGGAGGTCAGCAGTTCGCCGCGGCCCGCGCCCATGTCCACCAGCGCCAGCTCCTCCGGCCACCCCAGTGCCTCGTCGACCCGGCCGAGCAGCTCCGCGACGGCCCGCGCGTACAGGGGCGAGGCATGTACCGAGGTGCGGAAGTGCCCGGCCGGTCCTTCCGCGCGCCGGAAGAAGCCTTCCGTCCCGTAGAGGGCGCGTTCGGCCGCGGCGCGCCAGCCGCTCCATTCGCGCATGTCGTTCCATTCGCGCATGTCCTTCGCCACACCGCCACGCTAGACGGACGGCGAAACGGAGCCGTATCCACCTTCTGGAGTAGGACGCGGCGGCACGGATCGCCCGTCGGACTGACCCATCGAGGTATCCGACCTGCATACGCTGGGTGACGTGCAGCGCCTCTACGACTTTCTCCGCCGTCACCCGACTGGGGTGGACACCTTCTGGGCCGTCCTTCTCTTCGGCGTCGGGATGCTCTGGTACGTGGAGGCGTCCGTGGGGGGCGAGCCGCGGATTGTCGCGCTGCCGGTGATCGTGGCCCTGTGCACGACCATGGCGCTGCGCCGCCGCGCCCCCGAGAAGATGCTGGTGCTGGCCACCGTCTGCGGGGTCTTCCAGCTCGCGCTGGGCATCTTGCCGAACCCGGCCGATATCGCCCTGCTGATGATCGTCTACACCGCGGCGGCCAGCGCGTCGCGCGGCTACTCCCGCTTCGCCCTCGTCGGGGCACTCAGCGCGACCGCTCTGGCGACCCTGCGCTGGCCCGACGAGCGGGAGACCGGATGGCAGTCCCTCGTCTCGACGATCTTCGTCACCATTCCGTTCGTGCTGGCCTGGGTGCTCGGCGACTCGATCCGCACCCGCCGCGCCTACTGGGCCCAGCTGGAGGAGCGCGCCGCGCGGCTGGAGAAGGAGCGGGAGGCGCAGGCGAAGGTGGCGGTGGCCGCCGAGCGGGCCCGGATCGCCCGGGAGCTGCACGACGTCGTCGCGCACAACGTGTCGGTGATGGTGGTCCAGGCGGACGGCGCCGCGTATGTCCTCGACGCCTCACCCGAGCAGGCCCGGCAGGCGCTGGAGACGATCTCGGGCACCGGCCGCCAGGCGCTCGCCGAGATGCGGCGGCTGCTGGGGGTGCTGCGCACCGGGGAGCCGGGCGAGGACAGCGACTATGTGCCGCAGCCGGATGTCGAGCAGATCGACGAGCTGGTGGAGCAGGTGCGCGGCGCCGGGCTGACGGTGGACTTCAAGGTCGTGGGCAGCCCGCGCCAGCTGCCCAGCGGTGTGGAGCTGACCGCGTACCGCATCGTGCAGGAGGCGCTGACCAACACCCGCAAGCACGGCGGCCCGGACGTCGGCGCGAGTGTGCGCATCACCTACTTCGACGACGGGCTCGGGCTGCTGGTCGAGGACGACGGACGGGGCGCGCGGCGCGAGATGTACGAGGATGGCGGGGCCGACGGCCAGGGGCACGGGCTGATCGGTATGCGGGAGCGCGTCGGCATGGTGGGCGGCACGCTCGACGCGGGTCCGCGGCCGGGCGGCGGCTTCCGGGTCAGCGCCCTGCTGCCGCTGAAGCCGACCGGCTGAGCGGGCCGCCGCGCGGCGGCGGTCCGCGCGCCGTACGCCGGGCGCCGGACCGGGCGAACGCGGAGGACCAGGCGTACCCCCACCACACATCGGCATAGATTCACCCCGTGCGGGACCATCTGGTGCCGTGTCACAGGCCACGAGGGAAGGGACCGACCGGATGTCGATCCGCGTCATGCTCGTCGATGACCAAGTGCTGCTGCGCACCGGCTTCCGGATGGTGTTGGCGGCTCAGCCCGATATGGAGGTCGTCGCGGAGGCGGGCGACGGTGTGGAAGCCCTGGAGGTGCTGCGCTCCACCGAGGTGGACGTGGTCCTGATGGACGTCCGGATGCCGAAGCTGGACGGGGTGGAGGCGACCCGGCGCATATGTGAGCGCGAGGGCGCGCCGAAGGTACTCATCCTGACCACTTTCGACCTCGACGAGTACGCCTTCTCGGCGCTCAAGGCGGGGGCCGGGGGGTTCATGCTCAAGGATGTGCCGCCGGGCGAACTGCTCGCGGCGATCCGCGCGGTGCACAGCGGGGACGCGGTCGTGGCGCCCAGCACCACACGGCGGCTGCTGGACCGCTTCGCGCCGATGCTGCCGGGCCCGGGGGAGTCGGGCGGCGGTCTCGGCGGGGCGGGCGGCACGGCCCGGCCGGAGCTGGGGCGGCTGACCGAGCGCGAGCGCGAGGTGATGATGCTGGTCGCGCAGGGGCTGTCGAACGGGGAGATCGCGGCGCGGCTGGTGCTGTCCGAGGCCACCGTGAAGACCCATGTGGGCCGCATCCTGACCAAGTTGGAGCTGCGCGACCGGGTGCAGGTGGTGGTGATGGCGTACGAGACGGGGCTGATCCGCGCGGGCGGCCCGCGAGCCTGAGGGGCCCGCCGGGCCGTGTTCGCGGGTGGCCTGTCCGCCTGTCCGCCTGTCCGCCTGTCCGGGTGGGGCCTGTCCGTCAGGAGCCCGGCCGGCCGGGCAGGCCGTCAGGCTCCGGCTCGTCGTCGCGCAGGACCAGGTCGAGCAGACCCGGGAAGCGCTCGTCGAACTCCGGCCGCCGCAGCCTGTTGACCCGCTTGGGGCCCGCGTCGCGCTGCTCGATCAGCCCGGCCGCGCGGAGCACGGAGAAGTGATGGCTGAGCGCCGCCTTGCCCACCGGTACGTCGAAGGTGCCGCAGGTGCGCTCCCAGTCGGCCGCCCCGGCCAGTTCGCGGACCAGCTGGATCCGCACCGGATCGGCCAGCGCCGCGAGCGCGGTCTGCACGGGGACGTCGTCGGGATGGGTGTGTTCGGGCGCGGCCCGGTGGCTCCGCCGGCTCATCGCTCTCCTCCGCGGTTCTGTCGCTCTGCCGTCTGCTGCGAGCTGCCCTTGCCGAGTGTTCGATGAGATGCGTACACTCCTGGCTGTTCGCTATTGATTGAACAGTCTAGGCGGAGGAGTCCGGCATGCGTGCGGTCGTTGTGGAGGAGCTCGGCGGACCGGAGGCACTGCGCCTCACCGAGGTGGCGGAACCGTCGCCCGGACCCGGCGAGGTGACCGTCGAAGTCGCCTACGCGGGCATCAACTTCGCGGACATCAAGGCCCGCTCCGTCGGCTACCGCGTCTCCGGCTTCCCGTTCACCCCGGGCCTGGAGGCGTCCGGCCGGATCCGCGCGGTGGGGGAGGGCGTCACCGGGCTGCGGGTCGGCCAGGAGGTGGCCGCGTTCATGACGTCGGGGGCGTACGCCGAGGTCGTGGCCGTACCCGCGGAGACCGTCTTCGCCCTGCCGGACGGCGTCTCGCTGCGCACCGCGGCCACCCTCCCCACCGTGGTGCCCACCGTCCAGGCCCTGCTGCACGAGGTGGGTCGCATCCGCGCGGGCGAGACCGTCCTGGTGCAGGGCGCGGCGGGCGGCGTCGGCACGGTGGCCGGACAGATGGCCCGGCTGGCCGGGGCCGGGAAGGTCTACGGCGCGGTCTCGCGCCAGGAGAAGGCCGAGGAGGCGCTGAAGTACGGCTACGACGAGGTGTTCGTCGGCGACGGCTTTCCCGAGGACGTCCGCCGGGCCACGGACGGACGCGGGGTGGACCTCGCCCTCGACCCGGTCGGCGGTGACACCCTCCGCCGCACCCTGGACGCCCTCGCGGTCTTCGGCCGCCTCGTCTCGTTCGGCAACGCGAGCGGTGAGGCACCCTGGCAGGCCGGTCCCGGCGAGCTGTACACGGGCGCCCGTACGGTCTCCGGCTTCTCCATCCTCAACCTCGCGGCCGAGAACCCGCAGGCCCTGCGCACCCTGGCGGAACGCGCCTTCCGCCCGGTGGCGGAGGGCACGGTCGAACTCCCCGTCACAGCCGAATTCCCGCTGGCCGAGGCCGCCGAGGCACACCGCCTGATCGAAACCCGCACCACCACGGGCAAGCTCCTCCTCCGCGCGGCAGGCTCCTGACCCAGGAGTGCCGGGCACTTTCCGGCCCCCGGCACTCCGCGCGGCGGAGCCTGCCGCCCCGGGGCGAATCCGGGCCCCCACGCCGTGCGCGCGTACGGACGCCGTCGGGCCTCCACCCCGAACAACGTCCGCGCGCGGCCCGTACGCCGGGCCACGCTCCGCTGAATTCCCGTACGGCGAGGGTGTGCCATGCGGGGGCCGCATCTGGGCGTACGGCGGTGTGCGTGGACCCGGGTGGGCATGGGCGGGCCCCGGTGCCGGTGCGCCCTGCGCGGCCGGTGGGCCGGGCACGTCGCGGGGCTCCGCGCGGTGGCGGGCGGGCCGCGCCGGTGCGGTCGCGGGGGTGCGCCCGAGAGAGGGGGCCGGGATCTGTCTGGCATCGGGCCGGACTACGGGTCCGTCGGGGGACGCGGGGCTCCGGCCCCCGCGGGTGGCGGGGGCCGGTTGTGCCGTGCCGGTGGCGGCCTGGGGCGCGCACGTACTCCGCCGCCACGTCACCGGCTGCCCGCCGGGTCCCGCGTCGGGGTGGCGGGCCCGGGAAGCGGGGGCAGCCCGTCCATGGGGCGGGTCTGCCGCCTCGGGGGCGCCACCGTCGGCGCAGGCCGGATCGGGCGGGGCCGTCGGGGGACGCGGAGGTTCCCCGGCATTCACCTCAGCGGAGGACCGATTCCACGAAGTCCGTGCCCAGCCGGGCCACCGCCGTCAGTTCCAGTTGGTGGAGGACGTAGCGGCCGCGGCGGCGGGTGGTGAGCAGACCGGCCTTCTTGAGGGCGGCGATGTGGCGGGACACCTCCGGCGGCGTGATGCCGTACGCCTCGGACAGCTCCCCGGTGGTGTGCGGGCCGCGGGCCAGCATGCGGCACAGCCGCATCCGCATCGGGTGGGACAGGGCCTCCAGGCGGTGCTGGACGAGCTCCAGGGCCGCGGGCGCGGGAAGTTCGGGCGAGGCGATCGGGTACTGGATCACCGGCCGCCAGCCGGGCGCGTGCACAACGAGCAGATGCGGCCAGCCGAAGGCGGTCGGGATGAGGGTGAGCCCGTCGCCCGAGGCCGTCGTCCGCCCGGCGGCCAGCTTGTCGACCAGGATGCGGTCGCCGTCATCGGACAGCGACAGCGCGGCCGACGCCGCCGTCAGCGCCTCCGCGAGCCCCTTGCGCTGGAGCAGCTCGCCCTTGTGGCGGGCGTCGGCGGCCAGTTGGATCCGCACCCGCTCCCAGGTGTCGGCGAAGAACGCCTCCTGGCAGTCCTCCAGCAGCCGCCGTAGCCACACCCGCAGCCCGGCCGGGTCGTCCAGCATCCGGTCGGTGAAGGCCGCCTGACGGGGGCCGCGGGCCGCCGCCATCTCCCGGACCCGCGCCCGCGCGTCCGCATCGACCAGGGGCGAGGGCCTGCACCGGGTGTACGAGGTGGAGCAGCTGATCTCGAAGGCCGCCGTCAGATACGTCTCGTCGTCGACCCGGTCCAGCGCGTCCAGCTCCTCGGTGAGCGTGGCTCCGGGGTGGGCCGGGAGCAACAGGTCGCAGCGGGCCGAACGCCACAGGAAGTCGGCCTCGTGCAGCCGGTCCGCGAGATCCGGCTTCAGGCCCGACGCCGTGGCGGTGGCCCAGCCGTGCAGCCCGGGGTGATGGCCGGGCTCGGAGAGCACATGGAGCGCGGCGCCCAGCTCGGCGAGCGGGGAAGGGCTGAAGACGATGCGCTCGGGCGGCAGTCCGGTGATGTCGATGACGTTGGCCATGGCCCCATGGTGCGGGAGTTCCGGGCGGTCGCGGCCGTCGATTGACGGCGATCGTCAATCGACGTGACCGGGCGCGGCGGCCGGGCGGAATCTCGGGTCATGACCATCACTCAGCAGTACGCACTCGATCTGTACCGGGCCGCCCAGCGCGGCGAACCCGCCCCGCCCGCGCCGGGCCGGAACGACTGGCGCACGCTGCGGGAGCTGCGCGAGTACCGCGCGGCCCGCCCCGCCGCATGGTCCCCGGGCTTCCGGGAGCGGCTGGCCGGGATGCTGCGGCGCGGCGGTTCAGCCGGCCGCCGCGGCGATCTCCCGGACCCGGGCGAGGAAGGCGTGCGCCGCGGCGGTGACGTCGTCGGCCGCCCAGTCCAGTGCGGGTGAGGCGACCGTCACCTCCGTCATGGCGAGGCCGGGCGCGCCCGGCTCGTGCCAGCGGTGGAACAGCGTGGTCCCGGTCTCCTCCGCCAGCCGCACCCCCGCCTCGTCCAGCGTCCGCGCCGGATACGGCAGCCACACCTGGAACTGGTGGGTGTGCGGCACCTCGGGGTGGATCCGCGACCACGCCACCCCCGCCGCGGCGAACGCCTCGCGCAGCGCCCCGGCCACGACCCGGGCGTGTGCCACGTACGACGGCAGCCTCGGCAGTTCGCGGTCCAGCCCGGCCAGCGCGCTGAGCACGGCGGGCCACTGCTGGAACAGCGCGCCGCCGTACCGGTGCCGCCAGGCCTTCGCCTCCGCGATCAGGCTTTCGGGCCCCGCCAGCGCCGCTCCCGAGAGCCCGTCGAGCGACTTGTAGAACGACACGTACACGGTGTCCGCCAGGCCCGCGATCTCCGGCAGCGTGCGGCCGAAGTGGACGGTGGACTCCCACAGCCGGGCTCCGTCGAAGTGGACCACCGCGTCCCGCTCCCGCGCGGCGGCCACGACGGCCACCAGCTCGTCCCATGCGGGCAGCACGAAGCCCGCGTCGCGCAGCGGCAGTTCGAGGGCGAGGGTGCCGAAGGGCTCGTCGAGGTCGCGGATCTCCTCGGCGGTGGGCAGCCGCGGCTCGGTCGTCGGACGCACCGCGCGCAGTCCGCTCACCGTCAGATAGGCGTCCCGCTCGTGGACCTCCACGTGCGCCTGCGGATGCACCGCCACCACAGGGCTGCCGGTGCGCCCCGCCCAGCAGCGCAGCGCGATCTGCTGGGCCATGGTGCCGGTGGGGAAGAACGCCGCGGACTCCATGCCGAGCAGTCCGGCCACCCGCAGCTCCAGCTCCTCCACGATGCCGTCGCCGTAGAGGTCCACCCCGGCGTCCAGGTCGTAACCGGCGGGCGGCTCGGCCGCCAGCCGGGCCAGCCGCTCACCGATCCGGTGCTCCGCCGCACCGCGTGCGAGGGCCCGCGCGGAGGCGCGCCAGGCCGCGAGTCTGCGCTCCCGCGCGGCCTGCTGCTCCTCGTCCGCGCTGATCACGTCGTCTGTGCCGCCGCTGTCCGCCATGGGCCGATGATGGCGCAAGCGGAGTCCCCCCGACCAGGGTTTTCCACAGGGCTGGGGATGCGCCCGGGCCGCCCCGGGACACTCGCGTAGCATGGCGGGGAATCGTCCGGTACCCCCTGAGGACTGGAACGGAAGGCCGCTGTCGCGTGAACGCACATCCACTTCCCGAGCCGCAGGAGCGCCCGGCCCGGCTCACCGTAGGGGTCGTCGGCGCGGGCCGCGTCGGCCCGGCCCTTGCCGCCTCGCTGCGCCTGGCCGGGCACCGCCCCGTCGCCGCCTCCGGTGTCTCCGACGCCTCCGTGCGCCGGGCCGCCGATCTGCTTCCCGGGGTTCCCGTCGTCCCGCCCGCCGAGGTGCTGGCGCGGGCCGAGCTGGTCCTCCTCACCGTCCCCGACGACGCCCTGCCCGAGCTGGTCGCCGGGCTGGCCGAGACCGGCGCGGTGCGCCCCGGCCAGCTGCTGGTGCACACCTCGGGGCGGTACGGCGTCGGGGTGCTGGAGCCCGCGCTGCGGGCCGGTGCGCTGCCGCTCGCGCTGCACCCCGTGATGACCTTCACCGGCACCTCGGTCGACGTGCAGCGCCTGGCGGGGTGCTCCTTCGGCGTCACCGCCCCCGAGGAGCTGCGGCTGGCGGCCGAGGCGCTGGTGATCGAGATGGGCGGCGAGCCCGAGTGGATCGAGGAGGAGGCCCGCCCGCTCTACCACGCGGCGCTGGCCATCGGCGCCAACCACCTCACCACACTGGTCGCCCAGGCCATGGAGCTGCTGCGCGGCGCGGGGGTCGGCGCCCCGGACCGGATGCTCGGCCCGCTGCTCGGCGCCGCGCTGGACAACGCGCTGCGCAGCGGTGACGCCGCGCTCACCGGCCCGGTCGCACGCGGTGACGCGGGCACGGTCGCGGCCCATGTGGCCGAGCTGCGGCGGCACGCCCCGCAGGCGGTCGCCGGATATCTGGCGATGGCCCGTACGACGGCGGACCGCGCGCTCGCCCACGGTCTGCTCAAGCCGGAGCTGGCGGAAGACCTGCTGGGCGTTCTGTCGGATGTCTCGGACGCACCGGGGCCGGGCCGGGGAGGGACGGGAGCATGAGCCCGAAGCTGTGGACCAAGGCCGGACCCGGTGAGCCGGATGTCGAGCTGTACACCCGCCGGGCCGACTTCGACGTCGCGGTCGCCCACTTCGCCGTGCCCGGGCGGGCCGCGGTGGTGATGACCATGGGCGCGCTGCACGAGGGACACGCCTCGCTGATCCGTGCCGCCCGCGCCCGGGTCGGCGCCAAGGGCCTGGTGACCGTCACCGTCTTTGTGAACCCGCTGCAATTCGGCGCGGGCGAGGATCTGGACCGCTATCCGCGCACCCTCGACGCCGATCTGGCGATCGCGGCCGCGGCGGGCGCCGACATCGTCTTCGCCCCGCGCCTGGACGAGGTGTATCCGGGCGGTGAGCCGCTGATCCGGCTCGCCGCGGGGCCGCTGGGCGAGCGGTACGAAGGCGCGTCCCGCCCCGGCCACTTCGACGGGATGCTGACCGTCGTCGCCAAGCTGCTCCATCTCACCCGCCCGGATGTGGCGTTCTTCGGCGAGAAGGACGCACAGCAGCTCGCGCTGATCCGGCGGATGGTGGAGGACCTCAACTTCCCGGTCGAGGTGGTCGGCGTGCCGACCGTCCGGGAGGGCGACGGCCTCGCCCTCTCCAGCCGCAACCGCTACCTCTCGGAGGACGAGCGGCGCACCGCGCTCGCGCTGTCCCGGGCGCTGTTCGCCGGGCGGGACGCGGGCCGGTCGGCGGTGGGGCGCGGCGCGGACGCCGAAGCCCCGGCGGACGCCCCGGCCGCCCCCGGCGCACCGGACGGTCCGGAGGCGCGGGACGTACCGCAGCAGCCGCGCGGACCCTGGGCGGCCGGGCGGCCATCCGGTGCCCCCGCGTGCACGGGCGTGCCGGACGGGCTCATAGCGGTCGCCTCGCCCGCGGCGGTACGGGCCGCCGCCCGCGCGGTGCTCGACGAGGCGAGCCACGTCGAACCGCCCCTCGCGCTCGACTACGTCGGGCTCATCGACCCGGCGGACTTCTCCGAGGCCCCCGACGACCACACCGGCGAGGCGGTCCTGGCCGTCGCCGCCAAGGTCGGCACCACCCGTCTGATCGACAACATCCGCCTGTGGTTCGGAGCCGCCCGACGAGACGGCGGCCCGGGGGATGCGTACGAAAGCGACCCTGCGAGGCAAGCCTGATGAAGTGCCCGACGTCCGCTGCGCCCATAGCGCGCCCGAGTACGCCCGGCGCGTGCCCGAGCGGAGCCCTCGCGGCCCCCTGGAGCACCCGATGACGGCCGACGCCATACGCCACGACGAGCCGCGGCAGCCCGGTGGCCCCGGCCCCGGCGCCGCCCCCGCCGCCGCGTCCGTGGGCGCGCTGTGCGCCCCCGCCCCCGGCTGGGCCACCGAGGCCGATGTGGTGGTGGTCGGCTCCGGGGTCGCGGGGCTGACCGTCGCGCTGCGCTGCGCCGCCGCCGGGGCGAAGGTCACCGTGGTCACCAAGGCCCGGCTGGACGACGGCTCCACCCGCTGGGCCCAGGGCGGCATAGCCGCCGCGCTCGGCGAGGGCGACACCCCCGAGCAGCACCTCGACGACACCCTCGTCGCGGGCGCCGGGCTCTGCGACGAGCAGGCGGTCCGTGCCCTGGTCACCGAGGGCCCCGACGCGGTGCGCCGGCTCATCGCCACCGGCGCCCGCTTCGACGCCGACGAGACCACCGGCGAGATCCTGCTGACCCGCGAGGGCGGTCACCACCGCCGCCGGATCGCCCACGCGGGCGGCGACGCGACCGGCGCGGAGATCTCCCGGGCCCTGGTCGACGCGGTGCGCGCGGCCGGGATCGACACCGTCGAGAACGCCTTGGTGCTGGATCTGCTGAAGGACGCGTACGGCCGCGCCTCCGGCGTCACCCTGCATGTGATGGGCGAGGGCCAGCGGGACGGCGTGGGCGCGGTGCGCGCGCCCGCGGTCGTCCTCGCCACCGGCGGTATGGGCCAGGTCTTCTCCGCGACCACCAACCCCGCGGTGTCCACCGGCGACGGGGTCGCGCTGGCGCTGCGCGCCGGGGCGGAGATCTCCGACCTGGAGTTCGTGCAGTTCCACCCCACGGTGCTGTGGCTCGGCCCGGAGGCCGAGGGCCAGCAGCCGCTGGTCTCCGAGGCGGTGCGGGGCGAGGGCGCGTATCTCGTCGACGCCGACGGAGTGCGTTTCATGCGCGGTCAGCACGAGTTGGCCGAGCTGGCCCCGCGCGACATCGTGGCCAAGGGCATCACGCGGCGCATGCTCGAGCAGGGCGCCGAGCATATGTACCTGGACGCCCGGCACTTCGGGGCGGAGATGTGGGAGCACCGCTTCCCGACCATCCTCGCCTACTGCCGGGCGAACGGCATCGACCCGGTGACCGAGCCCATTCCGGTCGCCCCCGCCGCCCACTACGCGAGCGGCGGCGTCCGCACCGATCTGCACGGGCGCACCTCGGTCGCGGGCCTCTACGCCTGCGGTGAGGTCGCCTGCACCGGAGTCCACGGCGCGAACCGTCTGGCCTCCAACTCCCTGCTGGAGGGCCTGGTCTTCGCCGAGCGCATCGCGGCGGACATCACCGCCGCCCTGGACGCGCCGCCGGAGCCTGCCGGGTCCGGGCCGGACTCCCCCGCGCGGCCCGCCGCGGACACCGCCGCGCCGCTGCTGGCCTCCGAGGCGCGGTACGCGATTCAGCGGATCATGACCACCGGCGCGGGGGTGCTGCGTTCCGCCGAGAGTCTGGCCCGTGCGGCCGAGCGGCTGGACCAGGTCCGGGACGAGGCCGTGGACGAGCTGCGGCGCAACGGCAAGACGGCCGAGCCCGGCGTCGAGACCTGGGAGGCCACCAACCTCCTCCTCGTCGCCCGGGTGCTCGTCGCCGCCGCCCTGCGCCGGGAGGAGACCCGCGGCTGCCACTGGCGCGAGGACCGCCCCGAGCGGGACGACGCGGCCTGGCGCCGCCATCTGCTGGTCACCCTGCGGCCCGGCGGCTCCCTCGACGTCCGTACGACGGACTCCGCGTCGTTCCCCACTCCCGTCCGCCCCGCGGTCGTCCCACCCACCCCTCGAACCGAGACGGAGTCCCATCCGTGAGCAGCACCTCCGACGACCGCCGACTGCCAGTGGCCCTCCCGCTGCTCCCGACCGGCCTTGCCGACGAGGGGGCGGGCGGCGGCTGCGGTGACGCATGCGGCTGCGACAGCGCCACCGCCGAACGCGACGGCTCCTACGGGCTGGACCCGATGGAGTGCGGCCTCGACCCCGATCTCGCCGCGCTGCTGACCGCCGCCGGGCTTGACCCGGTCCAGGTCGAGGACATCGCCCATATGGCGATCGAGGAGGACCTCGACCAAGGGGTGGATGTGACCACCGTGGCGACCATCCCCGAGGACGCCGTCGCCACCGGCGACTTCACCGCCCGGGAGGCGGGCACCGTCGCCGGGCTGCGGGTCGCCGAGGCGATCCTCTCGGTCGTCTGCACCGACGCGTTCGAGGTCGAGCGGCATGTCGAAGACGGCGACCGGGTCGAGGCCGGGCAGAAGCTGCTGAGCGTGCGCACCCGCACCCGCGATCTGCTCACCGGGGAGCGCAGCGCGCTCAACCTGCTGTGCCGGCTGTCCGGTGTCGCGACCGCGACCCGCGCCTGGGCGGACGTCCTGGAGGGGACGAAGGCGAAGGTGCGCGACACCCGCAAGACCACCCCGGGGCTGCGCGCGCTGGAGAAGTACGCGGTGCGCTGCGGCGGTGGCGTCAACCACCGGATGTCGCTGTCGGATGCCGCGCTGGTCAAGGACAACCACGTGGTCGCGGCGGGCGGTGTGGCGCAGGCGTTCACCGCCGTGCGCACCGAGTTCCCGGAGCTGCCGATCGAGGTGGAGGTCGACACCCTCGACCAGATCCCGCCGGTCCTCGACGCGGGCGCGGATCTGATCCTGCTCGACAACTTCACACCGGAGCAGACCCGTCAGGCCGTCGAGCTGGTCGCGGGCCGCGCCGCCCTGGAGTCCTCCGGGCGGCTGACGCTCGCCAACGCCCGTACGTACGCCGAGACCGGCATCGACTATCTGGCGGTCGGCGCGCTCACCCACTCGTCCCCGATCCTCGACATCGGCCTGGACCTGCGCGAGGCCGAGGTGAACTGACCCATGCTGCTGACCATCGACGTCGGAAATACGCATACCACCCTGGGGCTGTTCGACGGTGACGAGATCGTCGAGCATTGGCGGATCTCCACCGACGCCCGCCGCACCGCCGATGAACTCGCCGTGCTGCTCCAGGGGCTGATGGGGATGCATCCGCTGCTCGGCGAGGAACTGGGCGACGGCATCGAGGGGATCTCGATCTGCTCCACCGTCCCCTCGGTCCTGCACGAACTGCGCGAGGTCACCCGCCGTTACTACGGCGATGTGCCGTCCGTCCTGGTCGAGCCGGGGGTGAAAACCGGTGTGCCGATCCTGATGGACAACCCGAAGGAGGTCGGCGCCGACCGGATCATCAACGCGCTGGCCGCCGTCGAGCTGTACGAAGGCCCTTGTGTGGTGGTCGACTTCGGCACCGCGACCACCTTCGACGCGGTCAGCGCACGGGGTGAGTACGTGGGCGGGGTGATCGCCCCGGGTATCGAGATCTCCGTCGAGGCGCTGGGCGTACGCGGCGCCCAGCTGCGGAAGATCGAACTGGCCCGGCCGCGCAGCGTGATCGGGAAGAACACGGTCGAGGCGATGCAGTCCGGCATCCTCTACGGCTTCGCGGGCCAGGTCGACGGGATCGTCCGGCGGATGGCGCGGGAGCTGGCGGAGGACCCGGAGGAGGTGACGGTCATCGCCACCGGCGGGCTGGCCCCCATGGTGCTCGGTGAATCGTCGGTGATCGACGAACATGAGCCCTGGCTGACTCTGATCGGGCTCCGGCTGGTCTACGAGCGCAACATCTCCCGCAGCTGAGCGGTAAGCGGGCATCGCTCCCCGGCTCCGGTCCGGGAGCGGTGGCCCGTGGAATAGGTCGTCACCGTCGCCACCTGCGAACTCGGACCCATTCCGAATTCTGGCCCCGATCGGCACCCCTCCGGCTAATTCCCCGGGGCTTCGACGGCTCTCGGCCATCCGCCGAGTGGCGCTCGGCGGAAACACAACTCTTCGAATTCCGTATTGACAAGCGGAACCGCTGGAAGGCCCCGTCGGCGGTGTGCGCCGGCCTGTCCCGTGGGCCGCTCCGGCGCCGGATCCCGGGCCCGTCGCCCGCCCCGCGCGCCGTTTCGCGCCGGACCCGGCCCAGGCCCGCGCCCGGTGCCCACACCCGCTCCCACCTGCGGCGGCGTCCACTCCAGAGGACGGACCGGATCCGCAACGCGCCGCACTTTCCTGCGCTTCGCAAAATTTGTCCGCTTAGCACTTAAAGTCGCCCCATGCCCACGCCATACGGATCCCGCGGCGGAATGGCGTTCAGCGCGGATGAGCTGCGTGTGCTCCGACGCGCCCTCGCCATCGCCCTCCAACCCCATCCCGTCACCCCCTCTCCCGGACCCCTCGGCCCGGACCGGGCGGAGGAGATCCAGGACTTTCTCCGCCTCGCCGAGGCCGTGGACGAAGCGGTCCGCGAGGGCGGGCGGCTGCGAGCGTTCCTGCTCGACGAGCTCGCCCGCTACCGCGCCGCCCTCCCCGGCGCCGCCGCCGGATATCTGGAGCAGCTCCAGGGCGCTCTGGAGGCCGGTTACGAGCCGCTCCCGGAGGACCTGGCCGCGCTCCGCGCACTGTGTGGATCGGCCGCCGGCGGCGGTGAGGCCGAGCGGCGGCGGGCGCTTCTGGGCCACTGCGAGCGGATCGCCGAGCGGGGTGTGCGCGCCCGCCTCGCGGAGCGTTCGGTGGCCGTGCTGCGGCCCCGCCCCCGCCCCGTGGCGGCGAGGCTGCGCGCCCTGCCGGGCGGAGCGGCGGAGAGCGCCGACGAGCCCAAGCGGGAGCCGCGCAAGAAGCCCGCGGCACCGGACCGCGGCGACCGCGAGCGACCCGAACGGGAGGAGCCGGGCCGTGGCACCCCGCGCCCGGGCCGCCCGGTGCCGACGCCCGCGGAGGTCTTCCCGCCCAAGCGGCGCCGCCCCTCACCGCCGCCGGAGGAGGAGGAGTCGCGGCTTGCCGCCGGGGCGGAGGACGGGCCGGTGTCCGCCGTGCGGTCGGCCTGACCGCGGCCGGAGCCCCCCGGGTGATACACGCCGCAGGCCCGCCGTGGCCGCCCCGGCTCCGGGCGGCCGCGGTGCCCCGCGTAATCTGGGGGTCTCGAGCAGAAGGAGGCCGGGAGCCATGGATTACGTCTCCGCGCTGGTCCCGTCGGTGGTGATGGCCGTGGCCTTCATCGCGTTGATCGTGACGATGGTGAAGAGCCAGGGCGGCGCCAACAAGGCCAAGGAGGACGCCGCGGTGGACGCGGCGCTGGCCCGCGCCGAGGCGGACCGCCCGGCGGCGGGGCCCAAGGCCCACTGACGGACCTTCGTCCACCGCCGCACACCACGCTTCACCTGCACGTCCCGAGGGCGCACCGTCCCGGGACGTGCGTCTTTTGGTGCGCGCATCTCCCGACATCCAGGACATCTCCCACTATTATTCACGTGTGCCTCGGCCATTGGGAGAGCTCGAAGACGCGGTCATGACCCGGGTGTGGAAGTGGAACCGCCCGGTCACCGTGCGGGAAGTCCTGGAAGACCTTCAGCGGGAACGCTCGATCGCCTACACGACGGTCATGACCGTAATGGACAACCTCCATCAGAAGGGCTGGCTCCGCAGGGAGGTACAAGGCCGTGCCTATCGATATGCGGCCGTCTCCACCCGGGCCGCCTACTCGGCCGCACTGATGAACGAAGCGTGGTCGGCCAGTGACAACCCGGCGGCCGCCCTCGTCGCGTTCTTCGGGATGATGTCCGAAGAGCAGCGAGATGCACTGCGCGATGCCATGCGCGTCGCACAACTCGGGGAGCACGGGGAGAGCCCCGGTGAGTCAGGGCGATGACACGGGGCGATAGCGTCCGGGCATGTCCTCCGCACTATCAAAAGTAGTCACCGTCCGCCGAGCCCGGACCAGCGATGTGCGGGCCGTGCGCCGCCTCATCGACTCCTACGTGGGCGATCGCATCCTGCTCGACAAAGCGACCGTGACGCTTTACGAGGACATCCAGGAGTTCTGGGTCGCGGAGCGGGACGAGGACGCGGAGGTCATTGGCTGCGGCGCACTCCACGTCATGTGGGAAGACCTCGCGGAGGTTCGCACTCTCGCCGTGCATCCCGCTCTCCAGGGCAGTGGTGTAGGCCACTTGCTGCTCGACAAGCTGTTGCAGACGGCGCGCTGGCTCGGGGTGCGGCGCATTTTCTGCCTCACCTTCGAAGTCGACTTCTTCACCAAGCACGGCTTCGTGGAGATCGGCGAGACGCCGGTCGACGGGGATGTCTACACGGAGCTCCTCCGTTCCTATGACGAGGGTGTCGCCGAGTTCCTGGGTCTCGAACGGGTGAAGCCGAACACCCTTGGCAACAGCCGGATGCTTCTGCAACTGTGATCGCGGGCCCTATGTCCGAATCGCTCCCCTATCACATAGCTCCGGAACATCGGGTTCCTACAGGCTTCCCGCTGGTGGGATCAGTCGAACCTTCCCGGGGGGTTTGTGTTTTTTCGGGAAAGGCGGTTTGCTATTCCCCCGTAGTGTAATTACCTGGGGGGTGAGACATCAGCGGCCAACGCCGCGCCCCGAACCCCCCGCTTTCCCTGAAAGGAACCTCATGGCACAGAAGGTTCAGGTCCTTCTTGTCGACGATCTCGACGGCGGCGAGGCGGACGAGACCGTGACGTTCGCACTGGACGGCAAGAGCTACGAGATCGACCTCACCACCTCCAATGCGGACAAGCTCCGGGATGCCCTGGAGCCCTACACCAAGGGCGGCCGTCGCACCGGTGGCCGGACCTCCGGCGGCCGTGGCAAGGCGCGTGCGGCAGCCGGCGGTAGCCAGGACACCGCGAAGATCCGCGCCTGGGCGAAGGAGAACGGCTACGAGGTCAACGACCGCGGCCGCGTTCCGGCGACCGTGCGCGAGGCCTACGAGAAGGCCAACGCCTGAGCGCGTCACCCTTCCCCGGCTCGTCGCTGCCTGGGCAGCGGCCGGGCACGCAGCAACCGGGCACGGTGGCACTCCGTAGCCGCCGCGGCCACGAGCCGCACGAGATCGGGGGCGCCCCCATCGCCCCCGAAACCTGTCCTCGGCAGGGTCGGCTCCACTTCGCCCCCCGGCTCGGGAGGCCGCAGCCATACAGCGGCCTCCTGCGGGCGCCACTCTCCCGGCGCCGCGGGCGGCGGCCAGGAAGAGGTGGGGCACGGAGCGGTGATCCGGCCGCCGGTGCCGAGCGCGGTCAGATCCAGGGGAACCCCGCCCCACTCCAGCCAGTCGAGCAGTCCCGGCAGCTCGTCGGCGCCGCCCGCGGCCACCAGCAGCCGCATCCAGGGGCCCTCCACTGCGACCGGACCGGTTCCCGGTACCCGGCGCAGCATGGCGAAACCGGCCGCGACCGGCAGCTCCAGCACGTCGAACGCCACCCCCGTGAGCAGTTCGACGGGATCGCTGCCGGTCGTCGGCCACCCCAGCTCGCGCTCGTACCACCGGGACCGGGCGGTGGCCGGGGCGGCGGACGGGACCGCTGGGGTCCGGGCGGTGGAGATCATGCCCAGAGCAACTGCCTCCCCCCGTGAAGGTTACGTCTCGTAGGTGATCGAATGCGCTGTGTGTGTGGTCGGGGAGGCGCGGGGGCGGTGAAAGGGCGCAAGGTTGTTCGCCCGTAGCGGATGGAACCAGCCCGCGCGGCATGGAGTGTGAGTCCTTGCGGGTAAGACATCCCTAGTGGGAGGGGCGGTCCTCGTGTCGGGTGGAAGCGGCGTTCGCCATCGGCGTACAGGCGGTGGGCGTAGACGCTTGGCCTGCGGGAACATCGTCTCGCACCATCGGGTTGGAGCAGTTGTCGGCTGTTCGGGCAGGAGCCAGTGGCTGTTCGCCCCGCGCGAGCGGGGGTGATCCGGACGGTTGTCGGCAGTTGGAATGAGCTGTCCCGGGTTGCGGGACTAGCATGCGGAAGGACAGGGAGGGGATCGTCCCCGATCTTTCTGACCGCTCTGAGGAGCGATTAACGATGTTCGAGAGGTTCACCGACCGCGCGCGGCGGGTTGTCGTCCTGGCTCAGGAAGAAGCCCGGATGCTCAACCACAACTACATCGGCACCGAACACATCCTCCTGGGCCTGATCCACGAGGGTGAGGGTGTCGCCGCTAAGGCCCTGGAGAGCCTCGGGATTTCGCTCGAGGCGGTCCGCCAGCAGGTGGAGGAGATCATCGGCCAGGGCCAGCAGGCCCCGTCCGGTCACATCCCCTTCACTCCCCGTGCCAAGAAGGTCCTGGAGCTGTCGCTCCGCGAGGCCCTTCAGCTCGGCCACAACTACATCGGCACGGAGCACATCCTGCTCGGCCTGATCCGCGAGGGCGAGGGCGTCGCCGCCCAGGTCCTGGTGAAGCTGGGCGCCGATCTGAACCGGGTCCGGCAGCAGGTCATCCAGCTGCTCTCCGGCTACCAGGGCAAGGAGGCCGCCACTGCCGGCGGCCCGGCGGAGGGCACTCCCTCCACCTCGCTCGTCCTGGACCAGTTCGGCCGCAACCTCACCCAGGCCGCCCGCGAATCCAAGCTCGACCCGGTCATCGGGCGCGAGAAGGAGATCGAGCGGGTCATGCAGGTGCTTTCGCGCCGCACCAAGAACAACCCGGTCCTCATCGGCGAGCCCGGCGTCGGCAAGACGGCGGTCGTCGAGGGCCTGGCCCAGGCCATCGTCAAGGGCGAGGTGCCCGAGACCCTCAAGGACAAGCACCTCTACACCCTCGACCTGGGTGCCCTGGTCGCCGGCTCCCGCTACCGCGGTGACTTCGAGGAGCGCCTGAAGAAGGTGCTCAAGGAGATCCGCACCCGCGGCGACATCATCCTGTTCATCGACGAGCTCCACACCCTGGTGGGTGCGGGTGCCGCCGAGGGCGCGATCGACGCCGCCAGCATCCTCAAGCCGATGCTGGCCCGCGGTGAGCTCCAGACCATCGGCGCGACCACGCTCGACGAGTACCGCAAGTACCTGGAGAAGGACGCGGCCCTGGAGCGGCGCTTCCAGCCCATCCAGGTCGCCGAGCCGTCGCTGCCGCACACCATCGAGATCCTCAAGGGCCTGCGCGACCGCTACGAGGCGCACCACCGCGTCTCGATCACGGACTCGGCCCTGGTCGCCGCCGCCACTCTGGCCGACCGCTACATCTCGGACCGCTTCCTGCCGGACAAGGCGATCGACCTGATCGACGAGGCCGGTTCCCGGATGCGGATCCGCCGGATGACCGCACCGCCGGACCTGCGCGAGTTCGACGAGAAGATCGCCGATGTGCGCCGGGAGAAGGAGTCCGCGATCGACTCGCAGGACTTCGAGATGGCCGCGGGCCTGCGCGACAAGGAGAAGCAGCTCCTGGCCGCCAAGGCGAAGCGGGAGAAGGAGTGGAAGGCCGGCGACATGGACGTCGTCGCCGAGGTCGACGAGGAGCTGATCGCCGAGGTCCTGGCCACGGCCACCGGCATCCCGGTCTTCAAGCTCACCGAGGAGGAGTCCTCCCGGCTGCTGCGCATGGAGGACGAGCTGCACAAGCGCGTCATCGGCCAGAAGGACGCCATCAAGGCGCTCTCCCAGGCCATCCGGCGTACGCGTGCGGGCCTCAAGGACCCCAAGCGCCCCGGCGGCTCCTTCATCTTCGCGGGCCCGTCCGGTGTCGGTAAGACCGAGCTCAGCAAGACCCTCGCCGAGTTCCTCTTCGGCGACGAGGACGCGATGATCTCGCTCGACATGTCGGAGTTCAGCGAGAAGCACACCGTCTCGCGGCTCTTCGGCTCCCCGCCCGGATATGTGGGCTACGAGGAGGGCGGCCAGCTCACCGAGAAGGTGCGCCGCAAGCCGTTCTCCGTGGTCCTCTTCGACGAGGTCGAGAAGGCCCACCCGGACATCTTCAACTCGCTGCTCCAGATCCTGGAGGACGGTCGGCTGACCGACTCCCAGGGCCGGGTCGTGGACTTCAAGAACACGGTGATCATCATGACCACCAACCTCGGCACCCGGGACATCTCCAAGGGCTTCAACCTGGGCTTCGCCGCCCAGGGCGATGTGAAGACCGGCTACGAGCGGATGAAGAACAAGGTCAACGAGGAGCTGAAGCAGCACTTCCGGCCCGAGTTCCTGAACCGTGTCGATGACACCGTCGTCTTCCACCAGCTCACCGAGGAAGACATCATCCAGATCGTCGACCTCATGATCACCAAGGTGGACGAGCGGCTCAAGGACCGCGACATGGGCATCGAGCTCAGCGGCGTCGCCAAGAAGCTGCTGGCCAAGCGGGGCTACGACCCGGTCCTGGGCGCCCGGCCGCTGCGTCGGACGATCCAGCGCGAGATCGAGGACGTGCTGTCGGAGAAGATCCTCTTCGGCGAGCTGCGTCCGGGTCACATCGTGGTCGTGGACACCGAGGGTGAGGGTGAGGAGAAGAAGTTCACCTTCCGCGGCGAGGAGAAGTCGGCGCTGCCCGACACCCCGCCGATCGAGTCCGCCACCGGTGGTGCAGGCCCGAACCTGAGCAAGGAGGCGTAAGCCCTCCCGGCACCTCAAGGCTCTGATCCAAGGGCCACGAAGGGGCCGTGGCACCGTCCAGGACGGCGCCACGGCCCCTTCGCGCGTTCCCCGCCCGTTTCCCTGCCCGTACGGCCGGAGAGCGCCCGTACGGGCACTGTGGGCGCCCTCAGCTGCCCGTCACGATGACCTGGACGCCCTCGGGCACCCCGGTCACTCCGGCGTTGCGGGGGCTCAGCCGCAGGGTGTGCAGCCGGGGGAAGGCGGCCAGCCAGCTCAGGTCCAGGCCGTCCCCCAGGTCGTAGGAGAGCCACAGCTCGGTCAGCCGCTCGGCGACCAGGCCCTCGGTCAGCTGCTCCGGGGTGAAGGCCCCGGCGATCTGGACGCAGGGGCGGCCGCCGAGCCGGCGCAGCGCGCTGAGCTCGGCCGCGTCGGACACCGGAAAGTCGAGTTCGCCTTCCTCGAGATGCGCGATGATTTCGTCCGCGTAGCGATCGGTGTCATAGCGCCGCCAGGCCCGCGCGAGCTGTGAACGCACCGCCCAGGACGTACGGTCCCGCAGCCGGGTCAGATAGTCGATGGCGCGGTCGTCGGCTATCGAGGTGGCGGTGACGGCCAGACGATGGGCTTCTTCATCGGATACCCCGGTGGGATCGGGCAGCATTTCCAGTGCGATAGGGCCGATCCAGCCCAGTGCGCGAGCCGCCTCCAGGGACGTCGGACGGACCAGATCCCGGGTATAGCGGTGCACTCGGGAACGCACCGCGGGGTCCAGCTCCGTCGCATGTTCGAGACAAGCGGCGGCCAGCAGTTTGCGATGGCGGGCATGGACCGGGCGGGTGCCCTTTCGGGCGGCCAGCAGCCCTTCCAGGAGGTAAGCGCATTCATCGGGGCGGGCCAGAGCGACCGACATTCTGATCACTTCTTCCCAGTCGTCCAGGTGGGCGTGGTCGATGAGGAAGTCGAAATCGTGCCGTTCCACCACCGCTCTCGCACTCAGATAGTCCTGGAAGGTGCGGTGCACAAAATCGACCGACCCGGGGGTGGGCTCGCGCAATAGTCCGGTGCGGTGGAGCAGATGCCGGTAGATCTCCTCCGGCTCGCCCTGCCGTGCGGCATGGGGAATGGAGGGAAGGTGCTGGGCGAAGGTCTCCAGGGCCACGGCCCGGTCCATTTCGGACCGTCCGTTGACCAGCATCCAGTGCGCCAGCTTCTGGAGCAGCCGGATCTTCGGTTCCTGCGGCAGGTCGATTCCATCGGGCGGCACCATGGCCCGCTCGCGGTCCCGGCGTTCCAGCAGCATGGAAAGGGCCGCGTCATAGAGGGCTTTGCGGCCGCGCGGCAGATAGCCGCGGCGGTCCCGGTGCAGGGCGCAGATCAGTCCGCACATCAGCGGATTGGTGGCCAGCCGCCCCAGTTCACGGGATATCCGCACGGCGTCCAGCAGCGTTTCCTCGTACGAGCCCAGCCGGTCCAGATCGGTGCCGTCCTCGCGCGCCGCGGCATGCCAGCGCTGAATGAAAGCGGTAACGCCCTCGGAGCTGAGCGGGGCCAGCTTCAGTTCCGCAAAGCGCTCGGCGGCCAGCCAGTTCTCGCGGACGGCGGACGGGCGGGAGGTGACCAGCCAGACGTTTCCCGGATAGCGCGCGGGAAGTTCGCGCAGCGCCTGCCGCAGCTGTTCCCGGTCGCCCTCGGGCGCCTCGTCGATCCCGTCCACCAGCAACAGCCCCCGGCCCGCGGACAGCACCCGCTCGGCCCATCCGTCGGGCTGGGTGTCCGCCTGCGGGTGGCGGACGGCGGACAGAAAACGGTCGGGCGGCGGAAAGCCGCCCTGCCGGAACCGGCGCACCGGCAGCACGAACGGCACCCGGCCGCGCAGCCGGGCCAGCTGGCCGGACAGCCGTCCGCGGGCCACGGAGACCGCCAGCCACTGCACCAGCGTGGTCTTGCCCGACCCCGCCACCCCCCACAGCAGCACCCGGTCGTGTCCGGCGAGCGCCTGCTCCGCGGGGGCGGTGGGCCCCGCGTCGGTCTCGGTCTCCAGGCTGAGGTAGGCGGCGTCCAGCGGCCAGGTGTCGGGGGAGTGGGCCAGGTCGATGCCGTAGATCGTCAGGTGGTCATGGCCCGCGATGATCCCGCGGGCGTAGACCTCCTCGAACGCGGCGTCCGTGGCGGCCGCCCGCTCGGCGAGGCCGCGGGCGACAAACGCCGACCGCCGGACGAGGAAGCGCAGGATCTGGTCGCACACCGCGTGCAGGATGGCGGTGTGCAACCGGGCGGCGGCGTGCGGCAGTTCGCGGTCGGCGTCCGGGGCGGCGACCGCCAGATGCCGGGCGAACGCCTCGGGCCCGAGCCGCACCGCCCGTACGTCGTCCATGTCGACGGTGCCGAGCGCGTGCAGGCTGCGGGCGAGCGCGTCGGTGACCGCCCGCTCCGCCTCGCCGTCCCGGCCGTTCCGCGCCTCGGCGGGAGCGGCTTCCTGGAGCGCCTGGGCGGGAGTGGCTTGCCGGAGCGCCTCGGCGACCAGCGCGCCGGCGATCCGGGTGAGATCGCGTTCGGTGCGCGTCCGGCGGTCGCCCTGGAAGGAGACCAGGGCGGATATCCGCACCGGACGGTCGGCCGGTGGCCCCCCGGGGCCCTCGGCCGCGAAGAGCTGCGTGATCAGCGGTACGACGACGTCCGGCGCGAGTCGGACGCTGTTGGCTGCGGGATCCATAGGGCCCCGGTCCCCCCGTGGCGGTGTCGGCCGTTGTGAAGCCTCCAGGGTAGGGCGGGGCGGGGGTCCGGCGCGGGGGGTTCACAGGGCGGGCGGAGGCATGGGCGAGTGGGTGTGTGCGCCTGTACGGGGGTTTCGCCGGTGGCCCAAGCAGTGGGGCCGCGGTCAGAACTGCTGGTCGTAGCCGCCGCTTTCACGGCGGACCGCCCGCAGCCCGCGCTCCACGGAGACCACTCGCTCGGTCAGCTCACCGAGCCGCTGTTCCAGCCGCTGCAGCCGGAGTTGATGGCCGCGCACCGCCTGGAGGAGGGTGCGTACGGTGGGGTCGGTCGCGGGGTCGGCGACGAAGAAGCCGGGTTCGAGCAGCCCCTCCATCAGCACCCCCTCCTCGACGAGCCGCCGGTAGGCGGAGTCGACCGCCTTGGTGAGTTTCCGCAGCTCGGTGGCGAGTTCCTCGGGGTCGGGCAGCCGGTCGCCCGGCCGGTACGTCCCCGCGTCGATGTCCTCGCGGATCCTCGCCTCGACGTCGTCGGACCGCAGCGTCCTGCGCATCTGCTCCATGCCGCGAATCTATCGACGCCGGGCAGAGCGGACGGAAAGCCGGGGGAACGGGAAGACGACAACGGCCCGGCCCCCGTCCGGGGGCCGGGCCGTCGCGCCGGGGTCACTTCTTGACGGTGATGCGGTCCGCGGCCGGCGGGGCCAGCGGGGAGGACGCCGAGGAGTGGGCGCCCAGGTAGGAGGTGAACGCCTCCAGGTCGGAGGCGCCGACCAGCTTGTTCTTGCCCTCCTTGAAGACCGGGAAGCCGTCGCCGCCGCCCGCGAGGAACTCGTTCATCGCCACGCGGTAGGTCTTGGCCGGGTCGATCGGCTCACCGTTCAGCTTCACCGAGTCGGTGACGATCCGGTCCTTGCCGGACTTGGTGAGATCCAAGGTGTAGGTGAATCCCTTGGACACCTGGAGGATCTTCGGGCTGTTCGCATTGGCTCCGCTGACCTGCTGCTGGAGTCCGGTGATCAGCTGGGCGCCGGTCAGGTCGAGCACGTTCATCATGTTGGTGAAGGGCTGCACGGTGAACGCCTCGCCGTAGGTGACCACACCGTCCCCCTCACTGCCCGACGCCTTGTACGCCAGATCGGAGCGGATACCGCCCGGGTTCATCAGCGCGAGCTGCGCACCGCCCTTGTCGGCGGGGGAGAGCGCCTCCACCTGGCCGTCGGTGATGACATCGCCGAGCGGCGTCTCGTAGGCGGTGGAGCCGCGTCCGGGGATCTCCGCGGAGACATAGCCGACCGGCTTGTTCGCGATCGGCGCGGCCAGCTTGTTCCAGCGCCCGATCAGCGAGGTCATGTCCGGGGCCTTGGGCTGCTCACGGTTCACCACGTGGTTGGCCGAGTCGGCGCCCTTCACGGAGGTCCGGACGATGTCGCCGGTGCGCCGGTCGTAGGTGAGCGTAGTGTCCGTGTAGAGCCGTCCGAAGGAGGCGGCCGAGGTCACGGTGCGCGGGGTGCCGGACGGGTCCGGGATGGTGCATGCGTACGCCTGGTGGGTGTGACCGGTGACCAGGGCGTCGACCTTCGGGCTCAGGTGCTTGGCGATGTCGACGATCGGGCCGGAGACCCCGTCGCCCGCGCCCGGGCTGTCGCAGTCGTCGTTGTACGAGGAGGAGGCGGGCATCCCGCCCTCGTGGATGAGCGCGACGATCGACTTCACGCCCTTGCGGTACAGCTCCTTGGCGTACTTGTTGACCGTCTTGACCTCGTCGTGGAACTTCAGCCCCTTGACGCCGTCGGCGGTGACGACGTCCGGCGTGCCCTCCAGGGTGACGCCGATGAAGCCGATCTTCACGCCCTTGTGCTTCCAGACCGTGTAGGGCTTCAGCAGCGGCTTGCCGGTCTTCTCGTCGGTGACGTTGGCCGCCAGATACGGGAAGTCGGCGCCCTTGAACTTCTTGCCCTGCTCGAAGCAGCCGTCCTTGGGGTGGCAGCCGCCCTTCTGCATCCGCGTCAGCTCGGCGCGGCCCTCGTCGAACTCGTGGTTGCCGACCGAGGTGACGTCCAGATCCAGCTTGTTGAGCGCCTCGATGGTCGGCTCGTCGTGGAAGAGACCGGACATCAGCGGGCTGGCGCCGATCATGTCGCCGCCGGCCGCGGTGACCGAGTACGGATGGCCCGCGCGGGCCTTGCGCAGCGAGGTGGCGAGGTATTCGACACCGCCCGCCGGGACGGACTTGGTGGTTCCGTCCGCCTGGGTCTCGGTCACGGTGCCCGAGGAGCCCTGCGGCGGCTCCAGGTTGCCGTGCAGATCGTTGAAGGACAGCAGCTGTACATCGACGGTGCGGTCCTGCCGGTGGCCCGGCGCGGCCGTGGTGTCGGCGCCCGCCGGGTTCGCGGCGGACAGAACGCCGGCCGTGGCCGCGAGGACCGCGACCCCCGTGGCCAACCGGCGTGCCGCCCCGCGCCGTTGAGGTCTCGCTGGCATGTCTCCCCCTCTTACCCGTGGTGGTCTGACCCCGTGGTGATGGGCATGCGTGCGCATGTGCCCGTGGTGGTCGGTCGGCCGAAGCATACGGTCAACGCGCGTAGCGGGGCAGGGGAATGAGGTTACGAGCTGGTTGCGTACCGAAGACCGCTACCCGGTGGTTCGCCCATTGGGGGGAAATGTCCCTCGCCGGGGAACGCCGGTGCGGCGCGGCCGAGTCGTAGGCTCGGCACCATGAATGACGTGGTGAACGAGACGGCCGGCGCCCGGCGTATCGAGGTCCTCGAGGAGCTCACGCCCGCTGTGGTCCAGGATGTGCTGCGCCTGATCGCGGAAGCCGCGCGCACCGACGGTCAGCAGGCGGTGTCCGAGCAGGGCCGGCTGCAATTGCGGGGGCAGCGGCCGGGAGTACGGCATCTGGTGCTGCGCGAGCCGAGCGGGGAGCTGGTCGGCTACGCACAGCTGGAGGACACCGACCCGGTGGAGGCCCCGGCCGCCGAACTGGTCGTCCACCCGGCCCACCGTGGCCAGGGGCACGGCCGGGCGCTGGGGGTGACCCTGCTGAGGGAGTCCGGCAAGCGGCTGCGGGTGTGGGCGCACGGCGGCCATGCCTCCGCCCGCCACCTCGCGCAGGTGCTGGGGCTGACCCTGTTCCGTGAGCTGCGTCAGATGCGGCGGCCCCTGGGGCCGCCCGCGGAGCTGGGCATCGACGAGCCCACGCTGCCGGAGGGGATCACCGTACGGACCTTCCGGCCCGGCGAGGACGACGCCGCCTGGCTCGCGGCCAACGCCGCGGCCTTCGCCCACCACCCCGAGCAGGGTTCACTCACCCAGCGTGATCTGGACGACCGCATGGGGGAGGTCTGGTTCGACCCGCGGGGCTTCTTCCTCGCCGAGCGCGCGGGCGAGATCGTCGGCTTCCACTGGACCAAGGTGCATGGCGAGGAGGGTCTGGGCGAGGTGTATGTGCTGGGGGTGCGGCCGGACGCCCAGGGCGGCGGCCTCGGCCGGGCGCTGACCGCGATCGGCCTGCGCCACCTGGCCGCGCAGGGGCTGCCGACCGCGATGCTGTACGTGGACGCGGACAACAGCGCGGCCGTGTCCGTCTACGAACGGATGGGCTTCGTCACCCACGAGACGGACCTGATGTACCGCACGGAGACCTGAGCCCCGCCGGGAACGGTTCCCAAAGGCCCCGGAGGCCGGACGTCTCCGGGGCCTTTCGGACGTCTCAGGGGGCGGACGGACCGGCCGGGCCCTGGGCGTGGGACCTCGCCCATGCGGATTCCCCGGCGTATGGCCCCGGGGCTTGCGGCCCCTGGCGTGCGGGAGCCGGGGCCGGGTCCGGGCGGTGCGGTGGACCGGACCCCGCGGCCGGACGGAATCCCACCGGTCGGGGCCCCGGGACAGGCCCGCGGCCGGGCGGGCGCCGCCCCCGGGACAGCCCGCGGCCGGGCGGGAGCCTGCCGGCCGGGCTCCGCGCCGGGGCCGGACGCCTCCGCACCAGACCCCCACCGCTGGGCGGGAGCCGGGGCCGGGCGCCGCCGCCGCGCGGGCGGCCTGGAGCGGATGGGCCCGGCCCAGACCCGGGCGGGAGCCGCGAGACGTCCACCGCGGCCGGGCGGCAGGACGTCTCCGGGGGCCCGTACGTCCCTGGCCGGGGCCCGGAGGTATGCGGGAGGGGGCGCCGGGGTAGGGTCCGGGCCGCGACCTTCGCGGCCGGAGGGCGCCTGCCGGGCCGGGCTTCGCGCGGGGGCCGGACGCCCCCACCAGATCCCCGCCGCCGGGCGGGAACCCGGGGACGAGCCCCCGCCGCCGCGCAGGCGGGGTTCGGGCGAGACGCATGTGGGCCGAGTTGCCTGCGGGGCGAGTCGCCTGTGGGTCGGTTCCCGATTTCCCACGCGCCATGTCTTCGTTACCGGCGATTCAATCTCGGTTGCAAGCATCACTGAATGCAGTCCGCTGTGCCGCATTCGTCGAACCGGAGGCTCCGTGCCGCAGCCGCACCCGCGTCCGCCACGCCGTCTTCCGCTCCGGCGCGGAACAATGAGGTCATGAGCCACTCCAGCGGTCAGGCACCGGTCCCCCCGCAGCCTCAGCCCCAGCCCTCGGTCGGTTCGATCGCGGCCCACCGGCCGCATGCCGTTGTCGTCCCGCCGGTGCGGTCGCTCGACCCCGACCTCGACGCCGACCCGGACATCTACGAGGGCTCCGGTCCGGACGCGGAGAACGGTGAGCTGCCCCAGGGGCGGTTCCTGGACCGTGAGCGCAGCTGGCTGGGGTTCAACGAGCGGGTGCTGGAGCTCGCCGAGGACCCCGCGACCCCGCTGCTGGAGCGGGCCAACTTCCTCGCGATCTTCGCCAGCAACCTCGATGAGTTCTTCATGGTCCGGGTCGCGGGCCTGAAGCGGCGCATCGCCACCGGCGTGGCCACCCGCTCCGCCTCCGGGCTCCAGCCCCGTGAGGTGCTGGAGCAGATCTGGACCCGGTCCCGTGAGCTCATGGCCCGGCACGCCGCCTGCTACCAGCAGGATGTCGCCCCCGCGCTGGCCGAGGAGGGCATCCATCTGATCCGCTGGCCGGATCTCACGGAGAAGGAGCAGTCCCGCCTCTTCACCCTCTTCCGGCAGCAGATCTTCCCGGTGCTGACCCCGCTGGCCGTGGACCCGGCGCACCCCTTCCCGTACATCTCGGGGCTTTCGCTCAACCTCGCCGTGGTGGTGCGCAACCCGGTGAGCGGCCATGATCACTTCGCGCGTGTGAAGGTTCCGCCGCTGCTCTCCCGGTTCCTGGAGGCGTCGCCGCAGCGCTATGTGCCGCTGGAGGACGTGATAGCGGCGCATCTGGAGGAGCTGTTCCCGGGGATGGAGGTGCTCGCGCACCACATGTTCCGGGTGACCCGCAACGAGGACCTGGAGGTCGAGGAGGACGACGCGGAGAACCTGCTCCAGGCCCTGGAGAAGGAGCTGCTGCGGCGCCGCTTCGGGCCCCCGGTGCGGCTGGAGGTCGAGGAGTCCATCGACCCGTACGTCCTGGACCTGCTGGTGCGCGAGCTGAAGATCTCCGACGCGGAGGTCTATCCGCTGCCCGGCCCGCTCGACCTCACCGGGCTCTTCGGGATAGCGGCGCTGGACCGGCTGGAGCTGAAGTACCCCAAGTTCGTGGCGGGCACCCATCGTGACCTGGCCGAGGTGGAGTCCGCGTCGGCCCCCGACATCTTCGCCGCGCTGCGCGAGCGGGACGTTCTGCTGCACCACCCGTACGACTCCTTCTCCACCTCCGTCCAGGCGTTCCTGGAGCAGGCCGCGGCCGACCCGGACGTCCTCGCGATCAAGCAGACGCTCTACCGCACCTCGGGCAAGTCGCCGATCGTCGACGCGCTCATCGACGCCGCCGAGTCCGGCAAGCAGGTGCTGGTGCTGGTCGAGATCAAGGCCCGGTTCGACGAGCAGGCCAACATCAAGTGGGCGCGCAAGCTGGAGGAGGCCGGCTGCCACGTGGTCTACGGCCTGGTGGGGCTGAAGACCCACTGCAAGGCGTCGCTGGTGGTCCGCCAGGAGGGCGACACCCTGCGCCGCTACTCCCACGTCGGCACCGGCAACTACCACCCCAAGACGGCGCGGCTCTACGAGGACCTGGGGCTGCTCACCGCCGACCCCAAGGTGGGCGCCGATCTGTCCGACCTGTTCAACCGGTTGAGCGGCTACTCCCGCCGGGAGACCTACCGGCGGCTGCTGGTCGCCCCCAAGTCGCTGCGCGACGGGCTGATCACCCGTATCAACAAGGAGATCACCCACCACCGGTCGGGCCGCCCCGCCTCGGTGCGGATCAAGGTCAACTCGATGGTCGACGAGGCCGTGGTCGACGCCCTCTACCAGGCCGCGCGCGCCGGGGTGCCGGTCGACGTCTGGGTGCGCGGGATCTGTGCGCTGCGTCCCGGCGTGCCGGGACTCTCGGAGAACATCCGGGTCCGCTCCATCCTGGGGCGCTTTCTGGAGCATTCGCGCGTCTTCGCGTTCGGGAACGGCGGTGAGCCGGAGGTGTGGCTCGGCAGCGCCGACATGATGCACCGGAATCTGGACCGCCGGATAGAGGCGCTGGTGCGGGTCACCGACCCCGCCCACCGGGCGTCGCTCAACCGCCTGCTGGAGACCGGTATGTCCGACTCCACCGCCTCCTGGCATCTGGGCCCGGACGGCGAGTGGACGCGGCATGCCACGGACGCGGACGGACAGCCGCTGCGGAACGTACAGGAAATGCTCATAGACGCCCGGAGGCGACGGCGTGGTTCAACGACATGACCTGCCGCTGGTCGGGAGGACGGACGCCGGCCAGCCGCCCGGCACCCCGCCCCGTGGCGCCGGTCCGGACGGCCCCCAAGGCCCCGGGGGTGGCGCGCGTCCCGGGGGGCCCGGGGGGTACGACACGGTGGAGCGCATCGCGGACCCGGTCCCGGACACGCACCCGCCCATGGCCGGGGATGTGCTCGCGGCCTATCTGAACGCGCAGGCCGGAGACTTCCTGCGGAGTCTGCGGCTGCACCGCGAGGCCGGCTCCGACGTCGAGGCTGCCGCGGAGGCCGCCCGGCTGCTGCACCGGGCCGCCCGCCGGATCAGCGGCGCGCTGTCCGTCTACCGCCCGCTCACCGACACCGCCTGGTCCGATGAGCTCCGCGCCGAGCTGGCCTGGCTGTCCGGCACGCTGGCGCTGGAGCACGCGTACACCGAGCGGCTGTCCCGGCTGCGCGGTGCCCTCCACCGCCTCTCCGGTACCGGCGGCCCGCCGGACCGGCCCCTGGGGGAGGAGGCGGCCGCGGTGGGAGCGGCGGCAGGTGAGGCGGCCGGCGGCGGGGGTACGACGACGGCGTCCGCCGCGAGCACGGCTGCCGCGGCCCGGCCCGCACGGGCCGCCCGCCGCAGTGTCTCCCTCGCCACCGGCGCCCCGGACCCGGCGCCCGCCCCGCGCCGGGGCACGGCGGACGGCGCGGACCCGGCGGAAGGGGCCGAGGAGACGTCCGGTACGGCGGTCGGCAAACGGCCGGACCAACGGTCCGACCAGTGCGCCGACGGACCGGACAGCACAGGACGTCCCACCGCCCCCCAGCGGGCCGGTGGTGTGGACGGGGGCCGGGGCGCCGGGCTGACCGTGGGGGCAGCCCGCGCCGGGGCCCTGCTGGAACGCCAGCTCACCCTGGCCCGGACCCGGGCCCACACCGCCGCCCTCCAGGCGCTCGGCTCCTCCCGTTGCCACGCGGTCGCCGACACCGTGGCGCTGCTGGCCTCCGAGGTGCCGCTCGACGAGACCGCCGCCCAGCGCCCCGCCGAGCAGGTGCTGCCCCCTCTCGCCGAACTGGCGCACCGGCGGCTGGTCGAGGCGGTCGACGGGCTGCCGCTGGGCCGCGCCGGACACCCGTACAACGCCGAGGCCCTGATCCACGGGCTCGCCGCGACCCCCGCCGCCGACGCCCCGCCCGCCAGCGAAGAGCAGGACGCGCCCTGGCACCAGGTGCGCCGGCTGCTGCGGATGCGCCGCTATGCGCTGGAGGTGCTGGAGCCGACGGAGCCGAAGCCGCCGAAGGCACCGGATGAGGGGGCCGGGTCCGGCCTGGTGAACGGCCCGGTGGAGCCCCAGCTGTCCGTACGGCTGCTCGCCGCCGCACAGGCGCTGGAGCGCCACCGCGACGCGTCCGAGGCGGCCGCCGCCGCGGCGGCGGCGGCGCGCACCCCGCGGATCGCCCCGGCCACGGCGTACGCGCTCGGCGTGCTGCACGCCGATCAGCGCCATGAGGTGGAGGCGGCCCGCTTCGCGTTCGGCCGGATCTGGCGGCGCACGGCGACCAGAGCGACCTGAAGACCGGACACACCAGCAGGCACGGAACAGGTACGAGCAGGCACGAGCAGGCACCAGCTATCCGCGGCGACCGGGGAGGCGGGACGGCAGATGGCTCAGCGGAATTCCCAGGGCTCGGCCAACGGAGGCGCGGGGGCGCCCGCCCCGCCCGTCCTCGCGGCGGGCTGTGTGCTCTGGCGGCGCGCCCCCGACGGCGGGCGGCTGGAGGTCGCGCTGGTGCACCGCCCCCGCTACGACGACTGGTCGCATCCGAAGGGCAAGCTCAAGCGCGGTGAGGACGCGCTGCGCGGTGCGGTGCGCGAGGTCGCGGAGGAGACCGGTATGGACTGCGCCCCCGGCGCCCCGCTGCCCACCCTCCGCTATCTGGCCAAGGGCCGCCCCAAGGAGGTCCGCTACTGGGCGGCGGAGGCGGTCCACGAGGAGCCCTTCGTCCCCAACCGCGAGGTCGACCGGCTGGTCTGGCTGCCGCCCTCCGCGGCCCGGCTGCGGCTGACGTACGACCATGACCGCTTCCTGATAGACGCGCTGCTGGACGCGGTGCACCTGTCGTAGCCGCGGACCCCGGTGAGACGTTGAGTGTCAGGGCCGGGGCGCCAGCGCGTCCCAGCGGACCGTGAGCTCGCCCTGCCGCCAGCGCCGGGGCCCGTCCACCAGCGGCCAGCCCGCGGCGCGGAGCCTCTGGGCGCTGCGTATCCAGCGCTGCCGGGCGCTGAGCGCCGCGTACGGGGCGGCCGCCCAGGCGCGGTCGAAGTCGTGCAGGAAGGTGTGCACCGGCTCGCCCGGCACATTGCGGTGGATGAGCGCCTTCGGAAGCCGTTCGGCCAGGTCGGAGGGGCGTTCCAGGGAGCCGAGCCGGGCCGCGAAGGTCACGGTGCGCGGACCGTCCGGGGCGAGGGCGACCCAGACGTGCCGCCGCCCGATCTCGTCGCAGGTCCCCTCCACCAGCAGGCCGCCCGGGGCCAGCCGGGCGCACAGCCGCCGCCACACCTCGGCGACCTCGCCCTCCTCGTACTGCCGCAGCACATTGGCCGCCCGGATGAGCGTGGGACGGGCGCCGCCCGGCAGCGGCACCTCGAAGCCGCCGTGGGCGAAGGCGAGCCCCTCGCGTTCGTACGGCCGCGCGGCGGCGACCCGCACCGGGTCGATCTCCACCCCGACCACCCGGGCGCCGGGCCGTACCGTGCGCAGCCGGGTCAGCAGTTCGACAGCGGTCCAGGGCGCGGCACCGTAGCCGAGGTCGACCGCGACGGGTGCCTCGGTGCGGCGCAGGGCGGGCCCGTGGGCGGCGGCGATCCAGCGGTCCATGCGGCGCAGCCGGTTCGGATGGGTGGTCCCGCGGGTCGCCGAACCGATCGGGCGGGTCGGCGACGGTACGCGGGCGGGCATGGCCAGAGCTTATGGGGTGACTCGGGAGGCATCGCCGTCCGGTCGGCGGTCACGCACCGCGCCCGTCCCACTCCTCGAACGTCACGCTTTGGCAAAAGCGGAAATGGGAACGAGGCATTCCGGCGTTGACGGTTGCAACGGTGAGAAGGGGCAGCATGCCCCCGGGTAGGAGGTATCGCGCGGTGAGCCAGCACGCGTCCCGCCTCGGCGGTCTGCGAGGCCGATCCCCTGTGACGTTCGGCGGCCATCCCCACGCGCGCTTTCGGCGCGTGGCACGGCGGCCACGGCGGATCGCGATGCTCAGCGTGCACACCTCCCCCCTGCACCAGCCGGGCACCGGCGACGCGGGCGGGATGAACGTCTACATCGTGGAGCTCGCCCGGCGGCTGGCCGCCCTCGACATCGAGGTGGAGATCTTCACCCGTGC
The DNA here is from genome assembly GCF_016741875.1 of Streptomyces coffeae. Taxonomy (GTDB): domain Bacteria; phylum Actinomycetota; class Actinomycetes; order Streptomycetales; family Streptomycetaceae; genus Streptomyces; species Streptomyces coffeae. The sequence continues at coordinate 219,388 of NZ_JAERRF010000001.1, forward strand.
CACCAACGGCGGGCTCCAGCCCTCCGTCGAGCTGGCGCCCGGGGTGCTGGTGCGGCATGTGGACGCCGGTCCGTACGAGGGGCTGGCCAAGGACGACCTCCCGGCGCAGCTGTGCGCGTTCACCCACGGGGTGATGCGGCAGTGGGCGGGCCACCGCCCCGGCTACTACGACCTGGTCCACTCCCACTACTGGCTCTCCGGCCATGTCGGCTGGCTGGCCGCCGAGCGCTGGGGCGTACCGCTGGTGCACGCCATGCACACCATGGCCAAGGTCAAGAACGCCGCCCTCGCGGCCGGTGACACCCCCGAGCCCGCGGCCCGGGTCATCGGCGAGCAGCAGATCGTCAGCGCCGCCGACCGGCTGATCGCCAACACCGCCGAGGAGGCGGAGGAGCTGGTGCGCCACTACCAGGCGGCGCGCGACCGGCTGGCGATCGTGCACCCGGGGGTGAACCTGGAGCGGTTCCGTCCGGCGGACGGCCGGGCAGCGGCCCGCGCCCGGCTCGGACTGCCGCCCGACGCGCTGATACCGCTCTTCGCCGGGCGGATACAGCCGCTCAAGGCCCCCGACATCCTGCTGCGCGCGGTGGCCCACCTCCTGGAGGAGGATCCGTCGCTGCGCGAGCGGCTCGTGGTGCCGGTGGTCGGCGGGCCGAGCGGCAGCGGGCTGGCCAAGCCGGAGCGGCTCCAGAAGCTGGCGGCGCGACTGGGGATCTGCGATGTGGTGCGGTTCCGGCCACCGGTCGCCCAGGACGAGCTGGCCGACTGGTACCGGGCGGCGTCGGTGCTGGTCATGCCGTCCTACAACGAGTCGTTCGGACTGGTGGCGATCGAGGCGCAGGCATGCGGCACCCCGGTGGTGGCGGCCTCGGTGGGCGGTCTGCCGGTGGCCGTGCGCGACGGTGTCAGCGGCACCCTGGTCAGCGGCCATGACCCGGCCGACTACGCCCGCGCCCTGCGTCCCTTCGCGGACGAGACGGGGCGTGCGGAGCGGATGGGCGCGGCGGCGGCCCGGCACGCGCGGTCCTTCGGCTGGGACACGGCCGCCGCGGCGACGGCGGAGGTCTACATGGAGGCGATGCGTGAGCGGCGTCGCCTACGATCGGCCCATGGGTGACGCCAACACCAACGCCGCCGGTGCCGGTAACGGAGCCAACGCCGACGCCGCCAGGACCGTGATCGAGCAGACGCTGCGCGACGCCGAGCTGGAGTGGGAGAGCCCGTCCGAGGGGACGTACGTCGTCACGCTGCCGGGCACCCGCAAGCTGTCGACCACCTGCTCGCTCCGCGTCGGCAGGCACTCCCTCTCGATCAACGCCTTTGTGATCCGGCACCCGGACGAGAACCACGACACCGTCCACCGCTGGCTGCTGGAGCGCAACACCCGGCTGTACGGGGTGAGTTACGCCATCGACCCGATGGGCGACATCTATCTGGTCGGGCGGCTGCCCCTGGCCGCCGTCACCCCGGACGAGCTGGACCGGCTGCTCGGCACCGTCCTGGAGAACGCGGACGGCAGCTTCAACACCCTGCTGGAGATGGGCTTCGCCACCGCGATCCGCAAGGAATACGCATGGCGTACGGCGCGCGGTGAGTCCACCCGGAACCTCGAGGCGTTCGCCCATCTGACGCGCGACGTGGCGGGCTGACCCCGCGTACCGCAGGCCGCCGCACGCCGCCGTCTGCCCACCGCCGCGAAAATCTTCGACGTCGCGGTGAAGAAAACCGCTCCGTGACGGCTCTTCATAGTGAACCGGCTTCCAGCCGGGAACCATGAAGGGGAGACACAACGGTGCTCATGGACAATCCGTGGCTCACGGTGGCAACGGTCGTGACGGTGGGGGTGCTGCGGCTGATGGGGGACGTCATTCGCTGGCTGGCGGCGCGCTCGGGAGAACGGATCCGGGCGCGGCTGCTGGTGGAGTTGGTACGCGGGTCGGGGCCCGGCACGGTGCTCACCGACCACCGGGCGGACGGCGCGGCGCTGACCGTCCGCCGGCCGGACGCGGAGAGCGGCCGGGGCGCAGCGGATGTGCGGGGCGGGGGTCCGGCATGAGCGACACGGCCGAGGAGACCACGCGCGACGAGGAGTTCGACGCGTTCTACGCCCGCACCAACCGCCGGCTCACCGCCCACGCCCTGATGCGGTTCGGCCGCGATCGGCAGGGCGTCGAGGACGCCCTCCAGGAGGCGTATATCGAAGCGATGGAGCGCTGGCCCACGGTGCGGTCCTGCCCCTCGCCGGAGGGCTGGGTGCTCACCACCATGCGGCGCAAGCTGGCGCGTGACGGGCGGCGCTGGCGGAATCGCTGGAAGCCGGCCGAGCTGACCGTCCCGGCCTCCCCGGCCGCCACGGTGGAGGAGACCTCGGAGGCGCTGGCCACCCTGCGCGCGCTCACCACCCTGCCGCCGCGCCAGCGCGAGGTGATCGTCATGGCCACCTCGGGCATGAGCTATCAGGAGATATCCACCGCACTCGGGATCACCACCCGGGGCGTGGGCAGCAATCTGCACAAGGCCCGCGCCCGGCTCACCCTGCTGCTGAGCATCCCGCCCGGCTCCGACCGCGAAGGCGAGCGGCTGATGAGCCTCAGCCCGCGCGACCCGCTGTACGCGGCGCTGTCGGCCGCCGACGCATGGCTGCTGGACGGGTTGTGTGCGGAGGAGCGCGAGCGCGAGCCGGGGCGGGGGCCCGGGCACGACTCCGGCCGGGGGCACCGGTGATCGCCGCCGTCCGCGCCCTGCTGGCCATCGCGCTGCTCGCGGGGTTCTACGCGCTGGTTGCGCTGATGGTGCTGCTGTGGGTGGGCTTCCTGGTGGTGGCGTTGTGGAGCGCCGGACAGCCGACCGCCACCACGCCCCCGACCAACATCATCCTGCTGTGCGCAGCGTTCGCCCCGGCGATCGCCGGGATGGTGTGGGCGGTGATCCGTACCGCCCGGCCCGCCGGACCGCCCGCGGGCACGGTGTGGGTCAGCAGGCGCGGGGCGCCCGCGTTATGGGCGGTGGTCGAGGAACTGGCCCTCGCCGTGGGCACCCGGCGCCCGGACCACATCCGGCTGACCACCGAGGTCAACGCGTCCGTGACCGAGGACGCCTCGTTCCTGGGGCTGGTGCCCGGCTCCCGCACCCTCTGTCTGGGGATGCCCCTGCTGGCGGGGCTGCCGCCCGCCGAACTGCGCGCCGTCGTCGCCCATGAGCTGGGCCACTACTCCCGCCGCCACAACCGCTTCGGCGCCCTCGCCCACCGCGGTACCGCCGGGCTCGACGCCGCACGGCAGGCGATCCGGGACGCCTCGGCCGCCAATGACCTGGTGCGGATGTACGCGGGCGGGCCGGGGGCGCTGGTCGGTCTGTACGCACGGGTCTTCCGCCGGCTCACCCGGCCGGTGCGGCGGCGGCAGGAGCTGGAGGCGGACCGCGAGGCCGCCCGGGTGGCCGGGGCGGACACGGTGGCCGCCGCGCTGCGCTCCACGGCCGTACTGGAGCGGCTGTGGCCGGAGTTCATCGCGGAGTTCCTTCTACCGATGCGCCGGGCGCGCGGATGTGTGCCGGACGATCCGTTCCGGATCTTCGCCCAGCTGACCGAGGCGCCCGAACTGCGGGAGCTGATGGCCGAGGTGCTGAGCGAGGCGATGCGGCGGCCCGCCGACCCCGACGACCCGCACCCGGATCTGGCCACCCGCCTCCGCCGGCTGGAGCGCCTCCCCGCGGCCCCGGGCCCGGCCGCACCGGACGCCGACGGTCCGGAGACCGTGGCCGTACCCGCCCGTTACGCGGCCGAGTTGGGCCGTTCGCTGTTCTCCGGGGCGGGGGAGACGGTGCCCTGGCGCGACTGGCTCGCCCTGCTGGCCGCCCAGCGCGCGACCCGGATCCTGACCCCGCTGGCGGAGGCGGTGCGTACGGTCGAGAAGGAGGAGGCGGGCGGGGAGCGGCCCGGCCCCTTGACCATCCACCGGGTACTGCGGCTGGTGGACAGCGGCCGCCGGATGCCGCTCGCCCGCGCCCTCAACTCCCGTCTCGACCCGGCTCTCGACCCGGCCGAGTCGGCGGCGCGGGAGCCGCTGGAGCCGTTGGCCGCCGCGCTGTCCGTACTGATCGGGGCGCAGCTGGTGGCGGGTGGCACCGCGTACTGGGCGATGCACTGGACCGGGCCGGGGACCCTCGTCCCGCCCGACGGCATCGCGCCCGAGACGATCCGCTCCTGGGCCGAGACCGCCGTCCAACTCCCCGGCCAGACCCAGCGGTTGGGGCTGCATCTGGCCGCCCTCGGGGTGGATGAACGCAGCCCCCTGCCGGACCGGGCCGGGACCAGGGCGGCCGACGGCGCGCCTCAGGACGAGGTGCGGGAGGTCAGCATCGCGCCCCGGGTGTCCGAGCCCGCGCGCCGTCGTATTGGCGCGGTACGGACCCTGGCGCTCACGGTGCTGCTGGGGTTGACGGGGCTGGCGTTCGTGCTGTGGAGCGGCCGAGGCGAGGTGACGTACCCGGGGACCCCGGTGACCCGTTGGACCCAACCGCCCGGCGGCCCCTACGGCTCGGACCCGGCCCCGGGCACCGTCCCCACGTACGGTCTGCCGACGGGATTCCCCACGTACGGCCTCCCGACCGGCCCGGCGCTGCCGACAGGACTCCCGACCGGCCTCCGGACCGGCCTCCCGACCGGCCCGGCGCTGCCCACGGACCACCGGCTGCCGTCGCGGCTGCCGAGCATCGACATCAGCCCGCTCCTGCCCCGCCCTACGCCGTAGCCCGGGAACCGTCAGCCGACGGTGTCGGCGTCCCGCACCACCGCCGCCCCGCCCTTCACCTCATCCACGGCTTCCACCGGCCGGGCCCGCAGTCTGCGCCCCAGCGCCGCGTACCCGGCGGCCGCCACGGCGCCGACCACCGCGGTCCCCGCCCACAGGGTGTCCGCGCCGAAGTGGTCGATGACCGTGCCGCCCAGCAGCGGACCGGTCAGCGAGGCCAGCGACCAGGACAGTACGAGCATCCCCTGGTAGCGGCCGCGGCCATGGGTGGGGGAGAGCCGGGCCACCAGACCCATCTGGGTGGGGGAGTTGATGATCTCGCCGAGCGTCCAGACGGTGACGGCCAGCGCGTACATGCCCACCGACCCGGCGAAGGCGGTGAGTCCGAAACCGCATCCGGTGAGCAGCGCGGAGGCGACGAGCAGCGGCGCGGGAGCGCGGTGCTCGATGAAGCGGGTCACGGGGATCTGCACGGCCACGATCAGCACGCCGTTGGTCGCGATGGCCAGCCCGTAGTCGGAACTGGACAGCCCGTCCTCGCCCATCGCCACCGGCAGGGCCACAAAGCCCTGGGTGAAGATCATCGTCAGCAGGTACGACAGCGCGACGACGGCCATGTACCGCCGGTCGCGCAGCACCGTGCCGAGCCCGATCTCCGGCGCGTCCGCGGCGGGCCCGTCCGCGTTCCGCTCCGGGCGGGACTCCGGCAGCTTGACGAAGACGATGACCGCGCAGAGCAGGGTCATCGCCGCATCGCTCAGGAACAGGGTCAGATAGCCGTGCTGGGCGATCAGTCCGGCCGCCATCGCCGAGAAGGCGAAGCCGAGGTTGATCGCCCAGTAGTTGAGCGCAAAGGCCCGGATCCGGTCCTCGGGCGCCACGATGTCGGCCATCATCGCCTGTACCGCGGGCCGGGACGCGTTGCTCGTCATGCCCACCAGACAGGCCACGACCGCGATGGCGACCGGGTTCTGGACGAAGCCGAGCACGGCGACCGTGACGGCTGTCGAGAGCTGGGACACCAGCAGGGTGGGCCGCCGCCCCAGCCGGTCGGTCAGCACCCCGGCGACCACCGCCGACACCACCCCGCCCAGTCCGTGCAGCGCCCCGACCAGACCGGCGAAGGTCGCCGAGTAGCCGCGCTCGACAGTCAGGTACATGGCAAGGAAGGTGGCGACAAAACCGCCCAGCCGGTTCACCAGCGTGGAGGTCCACAGCCACCAGAACGCCCGGGGCAGCCCCGAAACACTCTCCTTCGCTGCCTGTCGCAGCCGGACGACGGACATCGGCGACATCGGCGACCCCCCGTGGATCCATACGCGCCCATCGCGCAATGTAAGCAGCTACCCTGGAAGTCGCACCTTACAGATCCCGCCTCCGGGCCGCTACCGGATTACCGGAGTCCGCCCACTGGTACGCCACTGACCCCCTCCAACCGGTCCAGTAGGCTCGAGCGCATGGCCGACGCACCGTACAAGCTGATCCTCCTCCGCCATGGCGAGAGCGAGTGGAACGCGAAGAACCTGTTCACCGGCTGGGTGGACGTGAACCTGAACGAGAAGGGCGAGAAGGAAGCCGTCCGCGGCGGCGAGCTGCTGAAGGACGCCGGCCTGCTCCCCGACGTGGTGCACACGTCCCTCCAGAAGCGCGCCATCCGCACCGCGCAGCTCGCGCTGGAAGCGGCCGACCGCCACTGGATCCCGGTCCACCGCAGCTGGCGCCTCAACGAGCGCCACTACGGCGCCCTCCAGGGCAAGGACAAGGCCCAGACCCTCGCCGAGTTCGGCGAGGAGCAGTTCATGCTCTGGCGCCGCTCCTACGACACCCCGCCGCCCCCGCTGCCCCGCGACGACGAGTACTCCCAGTTCTCGGACCCGCGCTACGCCACGCTCCCGCCGGAGCTGCGCCCGCAGACGGAGTGCCTGAAGGACGTCGTCGTCCGCATGCTCCCGTACTGGTTCGACGCCATCGTCCCGGACCTCCTCACCGGCCGCACCGTCCTGGTCGCGGCCCACGGCAACTCCCTGCGCGCCCTGGTCAAGCACCTGGACGGCATCTCCGACGCCGACATCGCGGGCCTGAACATCCCCACCGGCATCCCGCTCTCCTACGAGCTCGACACCGATTTCCGCCCCATCACCCCGGGCGGCACCTACCTCGACCCGGAGGCCGCGAAGGCCGCCATCGAGGCGGTCAAGAACCAGGGCAAGAAGAAGTAAGTTTGTGATCACGCCCCCGACCTGCGCTTATGGCGCGGATCGGGGGCGTTTCACGGCTTGGGCCCACTCTGGGCCCTCAGTGCCCTCCGGGCACGCTCTCGGCCGCTGGGCATGAGGTGTGCACACCTAGTCGCTAGCCGCTGGCCGCTGGCCGAGAAACGAGATCAGCCCCTGACCTCGAACGGGGACGACGTCACGGTGCCGTTCGATCCGTGGATGGCCATCCGCATGTTCATGGGCATGCCCTCGGGCACGTTCAGCGTCACACACTTGCTGTAACCCGAGGTGTGCCCCTTGGTGCTCACCCTGTGGCCTTCGCCGGTGGTGCCCACGATGTAGCGCCCGTCACTCCAGTTGTCGCCGACGCACAGCGTGTCGCCCTTGCTACTGCCCGAGCCGGGATCGGCCTGCCACGTGACGGAACCGAGCATCCGGTTGTCCTTCCACGCGTCGATCACGGCGTCGAGGTCGCCGACGGAGGGTCGCTCGTAGTCGAAGTCCACGGCGGCCGCCGCGGCAGGAGAAGCCGACAGGCCGACTATGCCGGCAACGCTGAGAGTCGTAGCCGCTGCCAGGCCGGAGAGAGCCCTCTTCAGTCGCATCAGGTGTGTACCTCGTATCGCTGGGAGCAGACTGCCCCGCCGGCGTCGGCGGGGCAGAGCCGCAGAATGAACTTCGCGTCTCGGCGATGTCGCGGCTCGCCAGAAAATCGTGACGCGGCCGTCCAACACGTCTCAGACGCCCTCTCATTGTTGTCCCGACTGGAGACACCGGCGATAGCGCAGCGTCCACACTTCAGTTGGCTGTCCGTCTACTCGCCGACGCCCACTCTCAGGACGGCGTGAACTCGTACCGGAGCTCGTAGAGGTGGCCCGCCTTGGCCATGATCGTGGCTTCGATGTCGCTGAGGACGAAGAGGGCCCGGGACCGCATCGCGGTCCCGGGCCCTCATGCGTACGGATGGGTCAGCCGCAGCAACCGCCGCACTGGCAGGGGCCGCCGGACTGGCAGCCGCAGCCGCAGCTCGAGCCACAGCCGCAGGCGGCGAGCGGGGCGAGCGGGGGGCGCCGGTCGGCCGCCGGACGGGTGGCGGGGGTGGGCGTGACGCTGGGCTTGGCGAGGTCCGCCATGTGTCGCCTCCTCGAGAAGGGTCACCTGCTGCTCATGGTGCCGATCCGCCGTCCGTGCGCAGGGGCGCACGGACGGCGCGCGGAGGCATGCAGACGGGACGGTGTCACGCCCCTTCGACGGTGTCCTGCTGCTGGGCGAGCTCGTCCGCGTGCTCACCGGTGACCAGGTAGACGACGCGCTTGGCGACCGAGACCGCGTGGTCGGCGAACCGCTCGTAGTAGCGGCCCAGCAGAGTCACATCGACGGCGGTCTCGATGCCGTGCTTCCAGCGGTCGTCCATCAGGTGCTGGAAGAGGGTGCGGTGGAGCATGTCCATCGCGTCGTCGTCCTGCTCCAGCTGGAGCGCGAGGTCGACGTCCTTGGTGATGATGACCTCGCCCGACTTGGCCATCAGCCGCTGGGCGAGCTGGCCCATCTCCAGGATGGTGGCGTGCAGATCCCGGGGGACGGCGGTGTTCGGGAAGCGCAGCCGGGCGAGCTTGGCGACGTGCTGGGCGAGGTCCCCGGAGCGCTCGAGGTCGGCGCTCATCCGCAGGCTGGTGACGACGATCCGCAGATCGGTGGCGACCGGCTGCTGCCGGGCCAGCAGGGCTATCGCACGGCTCTCGAGTTCGCGCTGGAGATCGTCGACCTTCTCGTCGGCGGCGATGACGCTCTCGGCGAGCTTGAGATCCGCGTCCAGAATGGCGGTGGTGGCACGGCCGATGGCCGAACCGACCAGCCGGGCCATGTCGACCAGGCCCTCCCCGATCGAATCCAGCTCCTCGTGGTACGCGTCCCGCATCACTGACCTTCTCTCACTGACTCTCGCTGACGGATCTCCGTGGAGATCTGATCGATCTCCGACCGGCCGGCGTGGACTCGCGCCCGCGCCCCCACACTCCCACGTTCCGGCCGAAACGCGTCCTGCTCCGGCATCGGAGGTGAACCACACCGGACCCCTCGGTGAACTCTCGGCAACATGCCCCTCGCGTCACCGTGCCCGACCCCCTCGGCGGACGGTCCGGAGTGAACCGGCGCCGACCCCTCGGTGAACTCTCGGCAACGTCTGTTCGAGGGGATCGCTGCGGGGCTGTAGTGGGGTCCGGTGCCCCGCATAACCTGGATGCATGAACGTGAACGCGGCGATCGCCGCAGTGGCGGCGCTCGCCGGGCTCTGCACCGGTGTGATCGCCATGCTGGCGTTCCGCTGGAGCGAGCGCGAACAGGCGAAGCCTACGCGCTCCTCGCTGCACACCGATGCCGTGCTGCCACCCGGTGTGGACACCGTCCTCTCGGTCCTGCGGTCGTCCGCGGTCGTCCTCGACGAGGCGGACGCCGTGGTGAAGGCCAGCTCGGCCGCGTATGCGCTGGGCCTGGTGCGCGGCGGCAAACTGGCGGTCGAGCCGATGCTGGCGATGGCCCGCGAGACCCGGCGGGACGGCGAGATCCGCCAGATCGAGCTGGATCTGGCGCGGCGCGGCGGCGGCCGGGGCGGCGACGCCCTCGCCGTATCGGCCAGAGTGGCCCCGCTCGGCTCCCGGCTGGTGCTGCTGCTGGTGGAGGACCTCACCGAGGCCCGCCGGATCGAGGCGGTCCGGCGCGACTTCGTGGCGAACGTCAGCCATGAGCTCAAGACCCCGACCGGCGCACTGTCGCTGCTGTCCGAGGCCGTGATGGACGCGTCCGACGACCCTGAGGCGGTCACCCGCTTCGCCGGGCGGATGCAGGTCGAGGCGACCCGGCTGACCAGCCTGGTCCAGGAGCTGATCGATCTCTCCCGGGTGCAGAACGACGACCCGCTGGAGGACGCCGAGCCGGTCCGGGTCGACGAACTGGTCGCCGAGGCCATCGACCGCTGCCGCCATCAGGCGGGCACCAAGCACATCACCATGGCCACCGGCGGCACCGCCGAACTGCATGTCTGGGGCAACCGCGGCCAGCTGGCCGCCGCGCTCGGCAACCTCGTCGAGAACGCGGTGAACTACAGCCCGGCCCGGACCCGCGTCGGCATCGCCGCCCGCCGTATCCCCGCGACCGGGGGCGATCTGATCGAGATCGCCGTCACCGACCAGGGCATCGGCATCTCCGAAAAGGACCGTGAGCGGATCTTCGAACGCTTCTACCGCGTCGACCCCGCCCGCTCACGGCAGACCGGCGGGACCGGCCTCGGCCTCGCCATCGTCAAGCACGTGGCCGCCTCGCACGGCGGGGAGGTCACGGTGTGGAGCGCCGAGGGACAGGGCTCCACCTTCACCCTGAGACTCCCGGAAGCCGGTGCGGCGCGGGACCGGGACCGCTCGTCGAGCGAGTCGTACGAGACCGGGGCCGACCTCGATGGTGAGGATGCGGACCAGGACCGGCCGTACGAGACCTTCTCCAATGAACCACTTTCAGCCCCGGAGGTCCTTCCGTGACCCGAGTTCTGGTCGTCGAGGACGAGGAATCGTTCAGCGACGCGTTGTCGTACATGCTCCGCAAGGAAGGATTCGAGGTCGCGATCGCGGCTACGGGCCCCGAGGGGCTCGATGAGTTCGAGCGGAACGGCGCCGATCTGGTGCTGCTCGACCTGATGCTGCCGGGGCTGCCCGGTACGGAGGTGTGCCGGCAGCTGCGCGGCCGCTCCAATGTTCCGGTGATCATGGTCACCGCCAAGGACAGCGAGATCGACAAGGTCGTCGGGCTCGAAATAGGCGCGGACGACTATGTGACCAAGCCTTTCTCCTCCCGCGAGCTGGTGGCCCGGATCAGAGCCGTGCTGCGCCGCCGTGGCGAGCCCGAGGAGGTCACCCCCGCGGCCCTGGAGGCCGGACCGGTCCGGATGGATGTGGACCGGCATGTGGTCACGGTCGACGGCGGCAAGGTGGACCTCCCGCTGAAGGAGTTCGACCTGCTGGAGATGCTGCTGCGGAACGCCGGCCGGGTGCTGACCCGGATGCAGCTGATCGACCGCGTCTGGGGCGCGGACTACGTGGGCGACACCAAGACGCTGGACGTCCATGTGAAGCGGCTGCGCGCCAAGATCGAGCCGGACCCGGGCACCCCGCGGTACCTGGTCACCGTGCGCGGTCTGGGCTACAAGTTCGAGCCGTAGGCCGGAGCGCGGCCCAGGCGGGCCGAGGTGTGCGGAGAGGGCCCCGGAAGCGACTGCTTCCGGGGCCCTCTCCGTGAGATCAGTGGGCGTTCGACGTCGGCTCGCCGGAGGCGATGCCGTTGCCGGGCTGGCCGGTCTGGTCGGTGCCACCGGGCTTGGTGGTGCCACCGGGCTTGGTGGAGGCCGAACCGGACGGCTTGTCCCCGGGCTTGGTGCCATGGCTCGCCGCGTCGGACGGTGTGGCCGTCGGCGTGCCGGACGGCTTGCCCGGCGTGGCGGTGGGCACCTCGGACGGGCCCCAGCCCTCGAAGTAGTGCTGCGCCGGGACGACGAACGCGGTGATCGGGACGTCGCCGGTGCGGTTGAAGTCGAAGACGACGCGCTGGGCGTCACCGTCCCGGGCGGCCTCCCGCCCCTTGGCGATGACCGCGGAGGGGTTGCCCTTGCCGCCGAGGATCACCGAGCCACCGGCCGGGACCACGATCGGACCGGAGCCCTTCTCCGCCGGGGCGAGCTTCACGCGCGCGCCGGTGCCCGGAAGGGTGATGTCCTTGAGGGTCTCGTTCCGCGTGCCGACGTTGAAGATCTTGCCGGTGACGACGGCCGGGCCCTTGGCCTTGAGGTCCGGCTGGGTCACCAGATTGACGTTCTGGATCTTGATGGTGCCGACGGACGTCGCGGCGTTGTCGGGCTTGATCTCCTGCGTCTGCGCGTCGTTCCCGGCCGCGCAGGCGGAGAGCGGGGCGACCGAGACCACGATGGCGGCGGCGGCGAGGGCGCCGCGTCGAAGGCTGCTGCTCACGGCGGCGGCATCTCCTAGGACGAGGTAAAAGTTGGATCAGCGGGCTTAGGTTACCGATCCACCCTCTTGGCCCCGCACCCGACCCGCCTCCTGGGCGCGGGGCGGGTCCGCGGGCCCTTCTGGAGCCGTCCTGAATATCGGTTCGTTGATCCGGCCCGGAGATTATCGGTAAGGAATCCGTGGATGTCCCGGAATTGATCACGGGAGTGATCTGGTCCTCTCGTGATCAATTCGTGAATCGAGGCCGGATCTGACACCTCCTGGCCCGAACGGAGTAGCGGAAGTCCATCGACTGGACTCCGGCAAAACGGGACGTACGGTCGCTCGTGGTGCCTTCTCGGGGCGGGTAACCCATGGCTTTCGGCCCGCCCGTACAGCGGCTCCCACCTGCGAATACCCGGTTCCGCTGACCTCTCCCAGCACGTTCCGGTCGCTGTTGTCAAGCCCCGAGATATGCCCTGACCTGCGAAAACGCCATTCAGAAGAAGGCGTTCCCGTGTTACCCTGGATAGCCACGGAAGGGGTACCTGTCACATGACGTTCAAGGTTGGCGACACCGTGGTCTATCCCCATCACGGGGCCGCGCTGATCGAGGCCATCGAAACTCGCCAGATCAAAGGCGTGGACAAGACCTACTTGGTGCTGAAGGTCGCTCAGGGTGACCTGACGGTTCGTGTGCCGGCGGACAATGCGGAGTTCGTCGGTGTGCGTGATGTGGTCGGCCAGGACGGGCTGGACCGGGTCTTCGAGGTGCTGCGCGCACCCTATGCGGAAGAGCCGACGAACTGGTCCCGTCGCTACAAGGCAAATCTCGAGAAGCTCGCCTCCGGCGACGTGATCAAGGTCGCCGAGGTTGTGCGCGACCTGTGGCGCCGAGAGCGTGAGCGCGGACTCTCCGCCGGTGAGAAGCGCATGCTCGCCAAGGCCCGCCAGATTCTGGTGAGCGAGCTGGCTCTCGCCGAGAGCACCAATGAGGACAAGGCCGAGGCCCTGCTTGACGAGGTTCTCGCGTCCTGACACATCAATGCCGCGGTGCCCGAGTGACTCAGACTTGATGTCCTAAGCCGTCTGTCGCCGGGCGCTGCGGCATGTGCGCATACCGGGACCCTGGGGTCCCGGTCCGTTGCACTGTGTGCCGGGCCAGCGTGTGCCGGGGTCGGTATATGCCGGTGTCGGTATGTGCTTGTGACGCGATGTGTGGTTGTGACGCGACGTGTTTGTGTCGCGGTGCAGATGGATCGCGGTGCAGATGGTGCAAAGGTGTGCCGGGCCCTGGGCACTGGCTCGACCAGTTGTCACGGAAGGGGCTGGTCGGGGCATCGCGCCCGGCACGCTGTGGCCATACCCATTTCGGTCGAGGAAGCAAACCTGAACGCCAACTCAATGTCCGTAACCACCAGTCCCGGCGACTCCGGCGCGCCCGAGCGCCCCGCCCGTACCGCCGCTGTGATCCCGGCCGCGGGCCGTGGCGTGCGGCTCGGTCCCGGCGCCCCCAAGGCGCTGCGCCCGCTGAACGGTATGCCGATGCTGGTTCACGCCGTCCGGGCGATGGCCGGATCCCGCTCCGTCTCTCTTGTGGTCGTGGTCGCCCCGCCGGACGGCGCCGACGAGGTCCAGCGGCTGCTGGACGCCTATCCACTGACCGGCCGCAGCGCCGATGTGGTGGTCGTCCCCGGCGGGGAGACCCGTCAGGAGTCGGTGCGGCTGGGCCTGGCCGTCGTACCCGAGGACATCTCCACCGTGCTGGTCCACGACGCCGCGCGGCCGCTGGTCCCCGTGGACACGGTGGACGCGGTCATCACCGCCGTACGGGACGGGGCGCCCGCCGTCGTCCCCGCGCTGCCGCTGGCCGACACCGTCAAGCAGGTCGAGCCGCGCACCGGTGAGCGGGCCGGTGAGCCCGAACCGGTCGTCGGCACCCCCGAGCGCGCCCGGCTGCGCGCCGTCCAGACCCCGCAGGGCTTCGACCGCGCCACGCTGGTGGAGGCCCACGCGAAGATCGCTCTGGAGGGCGACGGAGCGACGGACGACGCGGGCATGGTCGAGCGGCTCGGTGTCGAGGTCGTGGTGGTGCCCGGCCACGAGGAGGCGTTCAAGGTGACCCGGCCGCTGGACCTGGTGCTGGCGGAGGCGGTTCTCGCGCGCAGGAGGGCCAACGATGGCTTCTGAATCATCCCCACCGTCCCCGGCGGGTCTGCCCCTGGTGGGTATCGGCACCGATGTGCACGCCTTCGAGCAGGGCCGTGAGCTGTGGTGCGCGGGTCTGCTGTGGGACAGCGAGGAGTACGGCGGATACGGCCTGGCCGGGCACTCCGACGGCGATGTGGCCGCCCACGCCGCCTGTGACGCGCTCTTCTCCGCCGCCGGCCTCGGCGACCTCGGAGCCCATTTCGGCACCGACCGCCCCGAGTGGTCCGGCGCCGCCGGGGTCACCCTGCTCGCCGAGGCGGCCCGGATCGTACGGGCCGCGGGGTTCGAGATCGGCAATGTGGCGATCCAGGTGATCGGCGTCCGTCCCAAGATCGGCAAGCGCCGTGAGGAGGCGGTCAAGGCGCTGTCGGCCGCGGTCGGCGCGCCCGTATCGGTGTCCGGCACCACGACGGACGGCCTCGGGCTGACCGGGCGGGCCGAGGGGCTCGCTGCGGTCGCCACGGCGCTCGTGGTCCGTACGGGCCCTGTTCCCCGCGAGGGTGCTGAGCTTTGACGGTGCGTTGGGTAGGTACGGAATCGGGTACCCGCGACCCGCATTTCGTCCCCGCAGTCCCCGCAGTCCCCGCAGTCCCCGCAGTCCGCTCAGCCAGAGCCCAGCCCACCGTGAATGTCCCCGGGAATGACCCGTCGTGAGGGAAGGATCCGCCGTGGCCACCGCACTCTCCGAGAACCTCAAGCGTCTCCTCGACAGCCCCGTCTTCATCATCGTCGGCACCCTCCAGCCCGACGGCAGCCCTCAGATGTCACCGGTGTGGGTGAAGCGTGACGGGGACGAGCTGCTGTTCTCGACCACGATGGGGCGGCAGAAGCAGCGGAACATCGACCGGGATCCGCGGGTGTCGGTCCTGGTCCAGCCCGCCGACTCCCCGTACACGTACGCCGAGATCCGCGGCGCCGCCTCGTACACCACCGAGGGTGGCGACGAGCTGATCGACGAGCTGTCGCTGAAGTACGCGGGCAAGAAGTACGCCGAGTTCAACCCGGCAGCCGCGCAGGACAACCAGCGGATCGTGGTGCGGATCACGCCCAAGAAGGTCCTCGGCACCCTCTGAGCGAAGGGCCCCGCGGGGTGGCCGGGATGGCGGCCCCGGGGGCTCATCGGGAATGGCCGGGAGAGGCCGGGAGAGGCCGGGAGATCTGCCGGAGCGTCCCGAGTGTCACGCTTGTGTGTCCCTGGGGTGGATCGGTCGCAGGGCACTCCCGGCTTCCCACTACCCTTGATGCGTGACTATTCGCCTGTACGACACCAGCGCCCGGCAGATCCGTGACTTCACCCCGCTCACGCCGGGCTGCGTCTCGATCTACCTGTGTGGCGCGACCGTGCAGGCCGCTCCGCACATCGGACACGTCCGGTCCAACCTGAACTTCGACATCATGCGCCGCTGGTTTCTGCACCGCGGCTACGACGTAACCTTCATCCGCAATGTCACGGACATCGACGACAAGATCATCGCCAAGTCGGTCGAGCAGAACCGCCCGTGGTGGGCGATCGGCTACGAGAACGAGCGCGCCTTCAACAGTGCGTACGACGTCCTCGGCTGCCTGCCCGCCACGTATGAGCCGCGGGCCACGGGCCATGTGCCCGAGATGATCGAGATGATGCGGACCCTGATCGACCGGGGTCACGCCTATGTCGCCGAGGGCAATGTCTATTTCGACGTGCGCTCGTTCCCGGAGTACCTCCGGCTCTCCAACCAGGAGCTGGACGGGCTGCGCCAGCCGTCCGGCGAGGGCGAGACCGGTAAGCGCGACCACCGCGACTTCGCCATGTGGAAGGCGGCCAAGCCCGGGGAGCCCAGCTGGGAGACCCCCTGGGGCCGCGGCCGTCCTGGCTGGCACCTGGAGTGCTCGGCGATGGCGCACAAGTACCTCGGCCGGGCCTTCGACATCCACGGCGGCGGTATCGATCTGATCTTCCCGCACCATGAGAACGAGATCGCGCAGGCCAAGGCGTTCGGCGATGACTTCGCCGCGTACTGGGCGCACAACGCGTGGGTGACCATGAGCGGCGAGAAGATGAGCAAGTCGCTCGACAACTCGGTGCTGGTCGCCGACATGGTCAAGCGCTGGCGCCCCATCGTGCTCCGCTACTACCTGGGCACCCCGCACTACCGGTCCATGATCGAGTACAGCGAGGAGGCCCTGCGCGAGGCGGAGTCCGCGTTCGCCCGGATCGAGGGCTTCGTCCAGCGGGTGACCGAAAAGGCGGGGAAGGCGGTCGCTCCCGCGGCCGAGGTGCCGCCCGCGTTCGCCGAGGCGATGGATGACGACCTCGGGGTGCCGCAGGCGCTCGCGATCGTCCACACCGCCGTCCGGCAGGGCAACTCCGCCCTGACCGCCGACGACAAGGAGTCGGCGGTGGCGCGGCTGGCCGAGGTGCGGGCCATGCTCGGCGTGCTGGGCCTGGACCCGCTCGACGAGCAGTGGGCGGGCGGCTCGGACCGCGGCGAGGATCTGCACGGTGTGGTCGACTCGCTCGTCCGGCTGGTCCTGGAGCAGCGGCAGGCCGCGCGGGCCCGCAAGGACTACGCGACGGCCGACGCGATCCGCGATCAGCTCCAGCAGTCGGGTCTGGTGATCGAGGACACCCCGTCGGGGCCGCGGTGGGAGCTGGGCAGCCGCTGAGGGGCCGCTCCGGCCTCCCCTCGACTTCCCTCTGATCCCCTCTGACCTCCGTCTTTGTGTCGCCCGGCCCGCCGGGCGGCACACTGATGACCGTACATACGTTTTCCCGCTTGCCGCGCAGCGCTGAGCAGTGAAGAGATAGGTGACATTCATGGCGGGCAACAGCCAGCGCAGGAACCGACGCACCGCGAACAAGAAGGGCGCGACGGTCGGCAGCGGCGGCAAGCGGCGCCGGGCACTGGAGGGCAAGGGCCCCACCCCGCCCGCCGAGATGCGCAAGGGCCATGCCAAACAGCGCATCGCCAACGCGCGCGCCCGCAAGGCCACGGGGCGCCCCACCCCGCGCCGGGGCGCCGGTAAGGGCACCAACGAGCTGGTGGTGGGCCGTAACCCGGTGGTCGAGGCGCTGCGCGAGGGCGTTCCGGCGAGCACGCTGTACGTCCAGCAGTTCATCGACAGCGACGACCGGGTGCGCGAGGCCCTGAAGCTGGCCGCCGACCGCGGCGGTATCCACCTGATGGAGGCCCCGCGCCCCGAGCTGGACCGGATGACCAACGGGCTCAACCACCAGGGCCTGGTGCTCCAGGTCCCGCCGTACGAGTACGCCCACCCCGAGGACCTGAGCGCCGCCGCCTTCGACGAGGGCGAGGACCCGCTGATCGTCGCCCTCGACGGCGTCACCGACCCGCGGAACCTGGGCGCGGTGGTGCGTTCGGTGTCCGCCTTCGGCGGCCACGGTGTGGTGGTGCCGGAGCGACGCGCGGCCGGGATGACCGCCGGCGCCTGGAAGACCTCCGCGGGCACCGCCGCCCGCACCCCGGTCGCCCGCGCGACCAACCTCACCCGCGCGCTGGAGTCCTACCAGAAGGCCGGGCTCACGGTGATCGGCCTGGCCGCCGACGGCGAGGTCGAACTCCAGGACCTGGAGGTGCTGGACGGCCCGGTCGTGGTGGTCGTCGGCAGCGAGGGCAAGGGACTGTCGCGGCTGGTCGGCGAGACCTGTGACCTGCGCGTCCGGATCCCGATGCCGGGCGGCGCGGAGTCCCTGAACGCGGGCGTCGCGGCGGGCGTGGTGCTGTACGAGGCGGCGCGTCGGCGCGGCTGAGCGGCCTCGCTGAAGTCCGGTGCTCGGTTGCGCCCCGAAGGGGCGCGGGGCTGTGTCGATGTGCGGCTCCGCCGCGTGGGCGCGACCGGCCACGACGCAGCCGCGGACCAACGACCCCACCTCGCGGCACGTCCCGCGGAGCGCTTGGCGGCGCATGCGCGCCCGGGGCGTAGCGACGTGGTGTCCCGGGGGCGTAGGGGCGCGGTGTGCCGGGGCGGCGCCCGGTGCGCCTCCCGCTCGACGATCTTGACTTGACGGGCCTCGGACAGCACAAGACGGTCACAGCCAGTGTCTTTCCCGCCAGTCACTCGGTTAGTTGAGTGTGGAGACCAGAAAAGCCCGCACGCCCTTGGCGGGACGCGCGACGGGATTCGACGACGAGCCGCAGCTGACCATGGCCAAGGTGCCATGCGATCCGGCGCAGGTCGCCGTCAACGCCCCGAGCTTCCGGGTGCAGCTCAGCGCCCCGGTGGTGAGCAGCGCGCTGGCGGACACGGCCCGGTTCGCCCGCATCCCGGCCCCGGCCCGGCGCCGCCCGCCCGTGGTGTGGAGTGGTCGCACCCGGCCCGGCGGTGACACGGCGGCGACCCGGCTCCTCCAGGCCGTGCGGTACTCCGAGGAGAGCATGACCGACGGCGTCGGCGAGGGCCGGTCCCGCTCCGGGCTGGCCGAGGGCGCCGACGATGTGGGTGCCACCCAGGTGCTGCCGCGGATCACGCTCGACGAGGGCCCGCCCACCGTCATCGGGCCGCGCAGCCCGCGTACGGAGACGGTGCCGCGGCCCGGAGCCGGGGGCGGGACCGGACAACGCCCCCCGCGAGCGGGGGAGTTCGCCGACCGGGACCCGGGCCGGGACCGGGACCGGAGCTCGGTTCAGGACCGGGCCCGTTACGAGGAGCCGGGCGCGACCCGGCAGACCGCCGTTCCGCGCCAGCGCCGCCATTCCGAGTCCGTACGCCACGCCTACTACCCCGGGCGGCGGATGAACCTGGGCATCGTCCTCCTCCCGCTCCGCATCTTCCTCGGCTTCATCTCCATCTACGCGGGGATGGGCAAACTCTCCGACCCCGTCTACTTCGACGGTGGCGAGCGCGGCTCGATGGTCACCTGGCTGCGGTCGCTGCACCCCTGGCCGATCGCCGAACCGCTGCGCGACCTCGCGCTCGAGCATCCGGTGGGGGCCGGGCTGACGGTCGCGTTCCTCCAGATCGTGGTGGGGGTGCTCACCGTCCTGGGGCTGTGGCAGCGGCTGGCGGCGGCCTTCGGCGCGCTGCTCTCCGCCGCGCTGATCCTGACCGTGAGCTGGCGTACGGTCCCCGTCTACGACGCCCCCGACATCATCTACCTCGCCGCCTGGAGCCCGCTGATCATCGCGGGCGCCCCGGTGTACTCGGCCGATGCCCGCCTCGCGGGCGAGGCCTGGCGGCGGCTGGGCCCGCGCGCCGCGCTGTGGGACCTGCGGCGCCGGGTGCTGCGCCGGGGCACCGTGATGGCGATGGTCGTGGCCGGGCTGGCCCTGCTGGTCGGCTCGACGCTGGGCGGCGCCGTACGGTCCTCGGAGATGGTGCGGGCGCCGGAGCCGAGGGATGTGCCGACGAACCGCGTGCCGGGTTCGCCGCTGCCGAGGAAGTCCATGGAGAGCCCGCGCGGTGGAACGCGCGGCCCGGTGGGCACCAGCGGCGCTCCGTCCCCGAGCGAGCGTCTGCGGACGAGCCCGAGCCCGTCCGCCTCGTCGTCGCCGTCGGTCCCGGGAGAGCCGAGCTCCACCGGGCCGATGGACGGCTCGGGCAGCCCGAGCCAGTCGGAGCCCGGTCTCCGCACCACCCCGCAGTCCCCGCGCCGCGCTCCCGTCGCCCCGAGGACGACGATGAGCCCGCCGTCCCTCGGCGGCGGCGCCGGAGGCGGCGTGACCGGCGGCGAGCCGGAAGGCGCCCCGGCGGAGGAGGACAACGGAGACAGCGGTTACGGCGAGAGCGACGACGATGAAGCCGCCCTGGGCGGCCTCCTCGGCTGACGTCCGCATTGCGCAGGGGCCCCGCACCTTAGGTGCGGGGCCCGTGTGCTGGTGATGGCCTTTCCGATGCGGCGCTCGCAGGGTGTGATGCATGGTGTGGCTCAAATCACACTGCACGTATGATTTCTGGATAGGGTGGAGCCATGCAGCCGCCCCTCCACCGTCGCCGGCCGACCCCGGACAACCCGCGCGTTCAGCGCACCCGCAACCGTGTCCTGACCGTCGCACGCGCATTGCTGCCCGAGGTCGGCCCGACCGGGCTCACCTACGCACTGCTGGCCGAGCGGGCCGACGTCACCCGCCAGACCCTCTACCGCCACTGGCCCAACCGGGCCGCGCTTCTCTTCGACCTGATCCTGGAAGGCCCCGACGTCGGCTATCCCGAGCGGGGCAGCGATGTGCGCACCGTGGCCACCGCCTGGCTGACGAGCCTGCGCGACGGCATCAGCGACCCGGCCACCCGCTCCGCGGTGCTGGCCGTCGCCGCCCAGGCCGATCACGACCCCGACAGCGCCCAAGCCCTCGTACGCATCGGCCAGGACCGCCGGGCCGCTCTCAACGGGCTCCTGGAGCCCTCCGGCGTTCAGCTCAGTGAGTCCGAGTACACCCTGCTCTACGGGCCGGTCCTTGCCCGGCTCTTGCTCGACCGCGGCCAGGTCACCGAAGAGTTCATCGACACGGTGGTCGCCCAGTGGCTCACCACACTGGAGCGCAACGGCGCGTTGCCGCAGGGCGAGATCCCGTAGCCGGTCGGTCAGCGGCCGTGCCCGCCAAGGACGTTGACGTGTGCGGTGCGGCTGGGCCCCTGCGCCCGCCCAGCCGCACACCGCTCGCGGCCGGGCCGCGCACCACCGACCTCAGGTGTGGGGAACGGGCGGGGAGGAGCTCAGGGGGCCGTGGCCGTGCGGGGCCGGGCCCGCGGCCAGTTCCTTCGCGGCCTCGGTGAGGTCCTTGGCGGTGTCGATCGCCCGCCAGTACGCCCCGTGGGGGAGCGGAAAGCCCGCCAGGCGGCGTTCGCGCGCGAGGCGGGGGAAGGTGGTGCGCTCGTGGTCGCCGCGGTTCGGCAGCAGTGACGTGAACTCGGCGGAGAAGACGTACACACCCGCGTTGATGAGATAGGGGGACGGCGGCGCCTCGATGAAGTCGAGGACGTGGCCGAACTCGTCCGTCTCGACCACGCCCCACGGAATGCGTGGGCGCGCCAGCGCGAGGGTGGCGACCGCGGCGCGCTCATGGTGGAAGTCCGCCATGTCGCGGAGCGAGAACCGGGTCCAGATATCGCCGTTGGTGGCGTACCAGGGCCGGTCGGGGTGGGGGAGCGAAGCGGCGGCGAACTTCAGACCACCGCCGCGGCCCAGCGGCTCCTTCTCGACGACGGTCGTCACCCGCAGCGGCAGATCCGCCGACTCCAGCCAGTCCTGGAGGACGGCGGCGAGGTGGCCGCAGGAGACGACGGCGTCGGTGACGCCCTCGGCGGCCAGCCAGGCGAGCTGGTGGCCGATGATCGGGGTCCCGGTGCCCGGGATCTCGACCATCGGCTTGGGGCGGTCGTCGGTGTACGGGCGCAGCCGCGAGCCCTGGCCTCCGGCCAGGACGACGGCTTGGGTGGGGCGCGCGGCCGGTGGGTGATGCCCGAGCCTGCGGTCGTCGTCATCGGTCATGGACCGCACCATATGCGGTGCCGGGACCGCCGCAGGCGGAGCGGGATGAGGGGGCGCGGTCAGCGGTACGCCTGGGTGATCCCGGAGGCGAACGAGGTGTCGCACACAGGGCGGGCGTACGCCTGGGCACGGGCGGTGCCGCCGTACTTGGCCACCGCGGCGCGGCCGAGCGCACGGGCGATGGAGGCGCAGTGCTTGGCGAGGGAGGGCCGCTCGTTCGTCGCCACCTGGAGGTGGGTGAGGGCCACCGCCGGGTCCTTCTGCTGGAGCTCGGTGAGCAGCCGGTCGCGCAGCAGCTCATGCGGGGCGCGATGGGCGGCCTGGGTGGAGGCCCTGCCGGCGGAGGCGGTGAGGATCTGCGACTCGGCACTCGGCGAGGCCCACGGGACGCGGGTGACCGCGAGCGTCCCGGAGAGGACGAGGACGACGGGGAGGACGAGGGCGAGAGTTCTGCCGATGCGGCGGGCTGCGGAGTTCACGGGGGTCTTCACGGGGGTGTTCCTCGCGGGTCGATCGGGACTGCGGTACGCGGTGATCGTAGCGAGGAGCGACGATTTGGCGACATTCAGTCACTGAGGTGGGTGATGGAATGCCACTCTTGGGGGCTGATGCGTTGACGTCGCTGTCCAAAATGCCGCAATTGTCGGGGAATTTATCGACAACGCGACGAGCCAATGAGGCGGTGCCGCACGCTTCCCGTACAACCAAAGGCGCCGCCCGCCCGCGCGAGCGGACGAACGGCGCCGTGAACTCCCTCAGGGGCGGGCTCAGTCGCTGAGCCGCTCCCCGGTCGAGGTCGAGAAGACGTGGATCTCACCCGGCCGCGGCACCACGTGCAGCTGGGCGCCCTTCTCCGGCACCTGGCGACCGTTGACGCGCACGACCAGGTCCCTGACCTCGCCGCCGACCTCGACGGTGCCGTAGACGTACCCGTCGGCGCCGAGCTCCTCGACGACGTTGACGGTGACGGCGAGCCCGGCCGGGGCGTCCTCGGACTCCTTGGTCAGCGTCTTGGCGGCGGCGCCGTTCTGCTCGACCACATCGAAGTGCTCGGGCCGGACACCCACGGTGACCGTACGGTCGCCCTTGTCGGCCGCTGCACTGAGCGCCTCACGGCTGACCGGGACCACGCTGTTGCCGAACTTCACACCACCGTCGGTGATCGGCACCTCGATCAGGTTCATGGCGGGGGAGCCGATGAAGCCCGCGACGAAGAGATTCACGGGGCGGTCGTACATGTTGCGCGGCGAGTCGACCTGCTGGAGCAGCCCGTCCTTCAGCACGGCCACCCGGTCGCCCATCGTCATGGCCTCGACCTGGTCGTGGGTGACGTAGACGGTGGTGATCCCCAGGCGCCGCTGGAGACTCGCGATCTGCGTACGGGTCTGCACACGCAGCTTGGCGTCCAGGTTGGACAGCGGCTCGTCCATGAGGAACACCTGCGGCTCCCGCACGATCGCGCGGCCCATCGCCACACGCTGCCGCTGACCACCGGAGAGCGCCTTGGGCTTGCGCTCCAGGTACTCGGTGAGATCGAGGATCTTGGCCGCGCCCTCGACCTTCTGCCGGATCTCGGTCTTGTTGACGCCCGCGATCTTGAGCGCGAAGCCCATGTTCTGCGCGACGGTCATGTGCGGGTACAGCGCGTAGTTCTGGAACACCATGGCGATGTCCCGGTCCTTCGGCGGCAGGTGGGTGACATCCCGGTCACCGATCCGGATCGCGCCCCCGTTGACGTCCTCGAGCCCGGCGAGCATCCGCAGCGAGGTGGACTTCCCACAGCCGGACGGTCCGACGAGGACGAGGAATTCACCGTCCTCGATGGCGATGTCGAGCTGGTCGACGGCGGGCTTGTCGGTCCCCGGGTACACCCGGGTGGCCTTGTCGTACGTGACCGTAGCCATGGCGATCTGATCCCTTCACCGGCAGGAACGTGCCGGACGATCCGAGTAAAGGTGGATTGGTCCACTGACGTGGGTTGGCGTGACGCTATCCCGAGGAGGCGTGATCTGTCTCTAGCCGAAGCGTGAGAATTTTCGAACGGATCACCCCTGCGGGATGGGTACACTGCTGGGGACGCCGACTTAGCTCAGCTGGTAGAGCACCGCTCTTGTAAAGCGAAGGTCGTCGGTTCGAACCCGACAGTCGGCTCTGTGTCTGAGCAGGCCAAACGCCCCCGCGATCTTGGATCGTGGGGGCGTTGACGGCAGAGGGTGACGGCAGTCCCCTATTTACGGTGCTTGAGCAGCCGATCCATGTGGCCCATCGCCTCACGCCGACTGTCGTCGTGCACGTGCGTGTAGACGTTCATCGTGACCGCGATCTGCGAGTCGCCGAGGTCAAGGAGTCACGGTCCGCTCGGACGGAGGCGGGAGGCCCGACGAGCGCGGAGGCCGCCGGGAGCCTCACCGAAGCACTCCTGGCTGTCCGGGAACAGCTCCGCACCCTTAACGGGAACGGGCTGCCGAAGGCTGCGCGGTCCGCATCGCGATCGGTGACGCCGACAGCGAGAACGTCCGGTTGCGGGGTGAGGAAGAGAAGTTCGGCCACGGGATCGAATCCCGGTGCCGACTCGCGCTCATGACGCCTTCGCCGCCCCGGTGTGGCATCTGCGGCGAAGCGGGGTAGGCGGCATGCACGACACCTACACGGCCGGCTTCGACGCGGTGTGGGCGACAGCGACACCGGTAGGGGAAGACTGACCATGGCACGGACCGAGTACTGCGACGACCCGGACGCACCTGAGCCGAACAGCTTGGTGGTCGCCGCATCCGCTGTCGTCACCGACGAGGAGGGCCGCATTCTCCTCCAGCGCCGCCGGGACAACGACCTCTGGGCTCTCCCGGGCGGCGGCCCCTGTCTGGGTTGAACACCGTGGAGCGCCGCACCACGTGATGGAGGAGGGACCAACCCTGCGGCCAGGGCTGCGGGGGCAGACCCAGTCGGTGACACCCGCTTCAAGGAGTTCGACCAAGGTCGATCTTGGTAGCGCGGTCTGCGGTCGCTGTGGCCGGACAAGGACGCTCGTGTGCGCCTCCATCCGATGCCGTTGATGTCACCGTGGCTGTGGGTGACCTTCTTGACGTAGCTGTAGCCAGAAGGAGGCAGGCTACGGGCGCACGCGGCGTACCAGTCGCACGGACTGGCACAATTTGGCGAGCGCTTCTCACCAAGGGTGCACATTCTGAGAGAGGGGGATGCCTGTCAATGTTGCTCACACAACCCATGACACCCACGGGAGCGGAAAATTTTCCAACCTCCTCCAGACCCTCGACCGCCTGTGTTTAAGGGGAACGGCGCAGTCAATGCCAGAATCAGTGAGCACCTCCAGCGGCGACACCACCGCCGATGCGTTAATCAAGCATCGCCGGGAAATCGCCGACCAGCAACGGATTGTAGACCGTCATGAAACGGGGGAAGTGGGATGTTGATCGAGACGAATTTTGGGACGGAGGACCTGGCTGCTGCGGACCGGTTCGAATTCTGGCGTGAGTGTGTAGCGCAAACCCATGCGCCGCTGGACCTCCACAGTGAATACGCGGAGGATTTCCGGGCGCGTCAACGCGTGCTGAGTCTCGGTGCAGTCCATGTGTGGTCTACGCGTCACCAAGCCCTTAGCTTCCACAGAACCCCCAAGCTCATCCGTCAGTCCGATCCCGAGCAGTATCACATCGGGATTCCTCTGCACGGAACCAGTCGAATAACTTGGGCCGATCAGCGAGCTGTTTACGGCCCTCACGAGATACAGCTCTTCGACACCTCACGTGCCTGCGACGTCATGTGCGCCAATGATTCTGAACTGTTCTCGGGAATCGGGCTCGAGATCCCCAAGATGATGCTGCACCTGCCGCGGAAGAAATTGGACCGGCTGGTCGCCCAGGGACTGCCCGGCCGGGAAGGGGTCGGTGCCCTCCTCGTGCAGTTCCTCACCCAGCTCGCGGCGGACTCCAGCCCCTACCAGCCATCCGATGGCCCCCGTTTGGGGACGGTCGTGACCGATCTGCTCTCTGCGGTGTTCGCCCACGCCATGGACACCGAACCCTCCCTTCCGCCGGAAACCCGCACCCGGACCCTGACGCTGCGCATCCGGGCCCACGTCCAGCGGAACCTGCACGACCACCAGTTGACCCCACACGCCATCGCCGCCGCGCACAACATCTCTCTCAGTTACCTGCATCGTCTCTTCAAGGCTGAGCACGAGACGGTCGCGGCCTGGATCCGCCATCAGCGGCTGGAACGCGCCCGCCGCGATCTCGCCGACCCCGTGATGAGCCCCACCGCCATCCATGCCATCGCCGCCCGCTGGGGGTTCCCCCGCGCAGCCGACTTCACGCGCGCCTTTCGCGCCACCTATGGCATGCCGCCCAGGGACTACCGGCGCCAAGCCCTGCACCCCCCGGATGCGACCGCGGAAGCCGGCAATCGGCCTTAGTCCCGGGGCGAGGCTTTTCCCGAAGCTGTTGATGCGCGGAGAGGGAGGTCGGCCAGCCGCGAGCCAGGGCAACGACGCAGGTGAAACTGGCCAGCCAATCCGGTCCCCCGATTCCGGACCCAGAACTGCGTGAGGAGATCGCGGCGTTCAGCAGCCGCCCCGCACGTGCCCTGTCGAGCTGAACATCGAGAGTAGAGTCGCGCCATGTTTCCGGTCCTCCGTGACGACGCTCGCCTCTCGCTTCGCGAGTTCACCGGTGATGACGTGAACGCGGTCCTTGCGATCTACGGCAGTCCGAAAGCGACCGAACACCTCAGCTTTACACCACGCTCGCGCGACGAGGTCGGCGGCATCGTCGCGCGCTCGGTGGCTTCGGCGTCGGCGACCCCGCGCCAGGAATACGCGCTTGCCGTCGTCCGCCGTGACGCCGCCGAGCTGATCGGATTTGCCCGCCTCGCGCTTGACCCACACCAACAACGCGCCGCGACCATCGGATTCGCACTGCGCCCCGATACCTGGGGTTTGGGTTACGGCAGAGAGACCGTCCGGCTGCTCCTCGCCCTCGCCTTCACCGACCTGGATCTCCATCGTGTGTGGGCCGCTCGCGCTCCCCTCAACATCGCATCGGAGAAGACACTTCTGGCGGCAGGCATGACGGAAGAGGGCCGAATCCGCGGCCACGTCCACGTCCGTGGCGCGTGGCGGGACTCCATCGTCTATGGAGTGCTCCGCGAGGAATGGGACGGACGCTAGCGCGGCAGCGGACATCGAACGGGCGCGTGCCGGCCTGGCTTGATACGCACCCGTGGCCCGCCACCTCCCGCCGCTGTGCAAGCATCCGCCACGCTCCACACGTATCGGGGGCCCAACTGGCGGGCGGGCGGCGGCCGCAGTGCATCGTGTGCCGCCGATGTCCGCCACCGTTGATGTCAATGGGTGATGTCGGAACGTCAGTCGAGCAGTACGCTGCAAGCGGCCTTGCGTCGGTCGGTGTGAACTCTTCCCCACAGCGCCGACCCGTTGTGGAGGGGACCAGCCCGTTCGAGCCGGGCCAGGGAGGGGAGCCCCGACACTGCCGTACCTGCTGTGGCAGCCTACTGCGTCCGTTGGTTGGCCTGAGACGCCTTCCGCTTCCGAACTTGATGACACTGGCCGGATCCCCCTGGGAGCGCGAGGAGTTCGTCAGCCTGATCGGCTGGATGCGCAAGCACAACCGCCGCCACCCCGACCACCGGGTCCACTTCATGGGGGACGACCTCGGGGCGCCGAAGCTCGGCGACCACATTTTCGAGCGCGTGCTGTCGTCCGTCAGCAAAACCCGGCCGGAGGCACTGCCCCGGCTCACCGAGTTGTACGCCGGACTCCGCCCCTTCGACGACATCTTCGCCTACCTGCGCAAGCCGGTCGCGGAACGCAAGGAGAACGCCGCACTCGCCCAGGGAGCACTCGAACTGGTCGCCGAGCACCAGGAGGCCGGCGGCAAGGACTACGCGTGGACGGTGCAGCACGCCCGGAACATCGCGCAGACCTTCTCCTTCGCCGCCATCGACCTCGCCGACCCGGCCTCGGTCACTGCCGCCGAGCGCCTGCGTGACCAGGCCATGGCCGACAACGTGCTGTGGTGGCGGCACCACACCGGCCACAAGATGCTGCTGTCGGCCCACAACGGCCACATCGGCTACCTCTCCACCCATCCGGATATGTACCCGCGGACCCAGGGCGCCGTGCTGCGCGACCGCCTGGGCCGCGACTACGCCGCGATCGGCTTCAGCTTCGCCGGCGGCTCCTTCCTCACCAAGGCTTCCCTCGAAGGGGACTGGAAGCCGGTCACCGTCCCGGCGGCGCGCCCCGGCATGAACGAGCACACCCTGGACCGGGTCAGGTACCGGGACTTCTACCTCGACCTGCGGACCGCACCCGCCGCGGCCCGCGCCTGGCTCGACCGCGCCCGGCCGGTCTACGACGCCGGCTCAACCTTCACCCCCGACCCCCTGCCCACCCTCGCCCTCGGCCGGGCCTACGACGTCCTCATCCACCTCCACCAGGTCCGCGCGGCCGACAAACTCTGAACCGCACCCGCACCCGCACCCGCACCCGCGCCCGGCCCAGCCGCAGCGCACCGCGGGGCGAGGAGAGCGGCCTGAACCGCACGTGACCGTCCCCTTGCCCCATCAGCCGGGACAGGGCCCTATCCCGCCTCGGACAGCCGGTCGAGGCGATCGCGGTGGGCCTGGGGCAGGTGGAGACCTTCCGCGGCGAGGTTCTCCTCCAGGTGGTCGATCCGGGCAGTGCCCGGGATCGGGAGGATGACCGGCGAGTGGCCGAGGAGCCAGGCGAGCGCAACCTGCGTGGGGGTGGCGTCGACAGCGGCGGCCACGGCGGCGACCTCGGACCTCGCCCCGGACTCCCCCCACGCGACAGGGCGCCATGGCAGGAACGCGATGCCTGCCGCTTCACAGGCCGCGAGTACGGGCTCGTGCTCGCGGGCGAGCAGGTTGTAGCGGTTCTGCACGCTCGCGATCTGGACGATCTCCCGTGCCTGGTTGAGTTCGTCGACGGTGACCTCGGACAGTCCGATCCGGCCGATCTTCCCCTCGGTCCGCAGCTCGCGCAGCGTTCCGACCTGGTCGGCGAGCGGCGTCTCCGGATCGATGCGGTGCAGCTGAAGCAGTTCGATCCGCTCGACGCGCAGTCGGCGCAGGGCCTGCTCGACCTGATCGCGCAGAACAGCCGGCCGCCCGTCGAGCTTCCACTCGCCCGACGGGCCCGACCGGGCAACACCGACCTTGGTGGTGATGTGCAGCCCATCCGGATAGGGGTGCAGGGCCTCGGCCAGGAGTTCCTCGTTGGCTCCCCCGCCATAGAGATACGCGGTGTCGATCAGAGTGATGCCCAGCTCCACGGCCCGCCGGGCGACCGCGACAGAGGTCTTACGCGCCGGGCCGGGCTCCGTCGGCAGGTGCATGGCTCCGAACCCGAGCCGCCGTACTTTCAGATCCCCGCCGATGTGAAACGCAGTCGATGTCATGTGCTGTCTCCTCCCCCTGGATTGAGGGGTAACGCTCACTGGATATGCGGTGAGGGCGTCAGGCCAGGAATGCCGTCGTGGTCGACACGAAGTGGACCGGGTCGTCCAGCCAGGGGAAGTGGGCCGTGGCGGGTTGGGTGGTGAGGTGAGGGGTGGGGAGGAGTTCGGCGAGGGCGGCTACGGATGAGGGAGGGGAGTTCAGGTCGAACTCTCCGGCGAGGAGCAGCACCGGCTGGTGGAAGTCGCTGAGGGCGGTGCGGGTGGTGTCAGGGGTGAAGGCGCCTTCGGAGGCGTAGACGGCGGCGGCCTCGTTGTTGCGCTGGGTGTTCTCCGCGGCCTGGTGGGCCTGGGCGGTGGCGTCCCAGTGGCCGTAGCGGAAGGGGGCGATGGCCTGCCAGGAGTCGGGGGTGGCAGTGCCGGAGACCATCGCTTCCAGGGCGGCGAACGCCGTGGGGAACCAGGGTTCGTCCTGGCGGAGGAGGGCCGTTTCGCGGCGGAGATCGGAGGAGATCGTGATGCCCAGCGCCATGGGGCTGGGCGTGATCAGGGCCAGTTTGCGGATGCGGTCCGGGTGGTGTTCCGCGTAGCGGACGGCCAGGTTGGTGCCGCCGGAGTGGGCGAGCAGGTCGGCGCGGTCGAGGCCGAGGTGGACGCGGAGGGCTTCCACGTCGGGAACGAGGCGGTCGCAGCGGTAGGTGGTGGAGTCCTCCGGGGTGGCAGAACGGCCCGTACCGCGGAGGTGCAGTGTGATCAGCCGGTGGTGGGCGGAGAGACCGCCGAGGTCGCCCAGGTAGACGGGGTCCTGTAGCGGGCCGCCGGGGATGACGATCAGCGGCGGTCCGTCTCCGACCACGTCATAGGCGAGTTCGGTGCCATCGGGTGCAAAGAACGCAGGCATGGGCGTGACCTTTCAGGGGAGGGTGCGGGTATGGAATCGATCGGGGAGGGACCGCTGTCGGACGAGGAATTCGCCATGCTGCGCGCGCTGTTGAAGCGGTACTGCTCGGAGGAGCTCGACCAGTGGGAGGCGTTGCAGACGGCCACACCGTACGGACCGGTCTACATCACCATGAGCCGGGGGCTGCCACCGGACACGGAGCCGTCCGCCTATCGGCCGATCTGAGCGAGGTATCAGACGCGCTGCTCCCACCAACCACCAACCACCAGCCACCACTCACCAGTCGGCAGCGTCGGTCTGTTCTTACGCGGCATGGCTCCCGGGCTGGTTCGGTGCGCGGGGCGTAGGCGTCGTCAGCGTCATGGGCGCAGGGTGGCACGGTCCGCTTCGGCGAGCCACCACATTTCCGGGGACTCCGGGGTAGAAAGGGCGCATGCCGACGAGCTCGCCCCTGCCCGTTCCCGAGTCCGATGTCGAGGCGATGGTGAACGCCTTGCTGGTCGCCTCCCGGCTGCTGGTCGCGGTCTCGGCGCGGTCGTTGGCGGCGGTGGAGGAGACACTCACGCTGCCGCAGTTCCGGATGCTGGTGGTGCTGGAGAACAGCGGGCAGCTCAGCCTGTCGCGGCTGGCCGAGGAGTTGGGG
This sequence comes from Streptomyces coffeae, assembly GCF_016741875.1. GTDB lineage: Bacteria > Actinomycetota > Actinomycetes > Streptomycetales > Streptomycetaceae > Streptomyces > Streptomyces coffeae. The sequence continues at coordinate 249,981 of NZ_JAERRF010000001.1, forward strand.
GTGCAGCCGTCCACGGCGATGCGGATGATCGACCGGCTGGTGGCGGCGGGGATGGTGGCCCGCGGGGCCTCGGAGGTGGACCGCCGGGCGAGTGTGATCGCGTTGACGGAGACCGGGCGGCGGACGGTGGAGGAGGTCACCCAGCGGCGCAAGGGGGAGCTCACGGGGATCGTGGAGGCCATGTCCGTGGGGCAGCGGCGCGGTCTCATCGAGGCGTTGCGGGCGTTCACGGAAGCCGGTGGTGAGCCGTCGGGCGGGCATGCGGGCGAGCGAGGTGCGCGGCGGCGCGTCGCGGGGTGGTGAGTGGGTGCACGGGGCGGGCCGCCTCGAAGATGCCCCCTCCGGCGCGGAATTGTAAGGGAAGTTGATCGCCGTCGGGCTTGCTTTGAGCGCACGTGACGAAGATGGACTTTTGCTGAGTGCAAAGATCCGGGTGGTGCGTACCCCAGTCGTCCAGCCGATCTCCGCACACGGCCACGGCTCCTCAGTGACGGACCGTTGTGCCCCCCAGGAGGCATGATGAAATCTCACGCCCGGAACGCCCGGAACGCGCGAAACCACGGCGCCGCCTTTCCCGTCAACCGCGTGCTCGCCGCCGTGGTCGCTCTGGTGGCGATTGTCGCCGGGGTGTCCATCTGGATGTCGCGTGGTGATGACTCGGAAGCGCATTCGGTGGCGGGGAACCTGCCGGCTGCGGGCAACGGCGGTGCGGCGGGCGATGGGGGCGGGGGGCTCACCGAGTTGGACAAGACGTTCCTGGTCAAGGTCCGGCAGGCCGGGCTGTGGGAGATACCGGCCGGGCGGATGGCGCAGAGCCAAGCTTCCAGCGAGGCGATCAAACGGGCCGGAATGCATCTGCTCGACGGCCACAGCAAGCTGGACCAGCTCACGCGCGAGGACGCCAAGGCCCTCAACGTCCCGCTCCCCGATGAGGCCAGCGCCGAGCAGCAGGGCTGGGTGGACCAGTTGAAGGCGGCCAAGGGGCGCGAGTTCGACCAGACCTTCGTGGACCTGCTGCGCGCCTCGCACGGCAAGATCTTCATCACCATCGGCGAGGTCCGTGCCACCACCAAGAACGCCCTGATCCGGCGGCTGGCCACCCAGGCCAACAACACCGTCAACGACCACATGGAGGTCCTGGAGGACACCGGTCTGGTGACCGATGCCGTGCTGGACGATGTGGCGTCCACCGTTCCCAAGTCCAAGTAGTCGCCGCACGCGCCCGGTTCGTCCCCGGAGGGCCGGGCCGGGCTGCGTTGTCCACAGGGTGTGGATGGCGGGACGCACACGGCGCTACGGCAGGGGGTCAACCGAGTCGGTCGCTGTCCCAGACCCACGCGGCGATCCCGACGCGGTTACGGACGTCCAGCTTCCGCTGTGTATGGGCAATATGCGTCTTGACCGTGCCGGCCGAGATGAACAGCTCCGCCGCGATCTCGGCATTGGTCATCCCCTGGGCGACCAGCTTGGCGATCTCCACCTCGCGCTCGGTCAGCGCCGTGACCGGCCGCTTGGCCCGTGGCTTCTCCGGCTCCTGGAGCTGACGCAGCAGACGGACCGTCACCGAAGGGCTGATCAAGGCGTCCCCGGCCATCGCCGCCCGTACCCCCTCCACCAGCAAGGTGGGCCCGGAGCGCTTGAGGAGGAAGCCGCAGGCGCCGTTGCGCAGCGCGGTGTGTACGTATTCGTCGAGGTCGAAGGTGGTCACCACGATCACCTTGACCGGGTCCTCACCATCGGGCCCGGTGAGCAGCCGGGTGACCTCGAGCCCGTTCATCCGGGGCATCCGGATATCGGCGAGCACCACGTCCGGGCGCAGCTTACGGGCGAGTTCGACCGCCTCCAGGCCGTCCCGGGCCTCGCCCACGACCTCCATGTCCGGCTGTGAGTCGAGGATCAGCCGGAAGCCGATCCGGACGCTGTCCTGGTCGTCGGCCAGCAGGATGCGGGTGGTCACAGCGCTCACCGTAGCCCTGGAACGTCGAGGGCGGGGAATCCGCCTCCGGGGCTGGTTCGCGCCTCTGCCGAACGGCACATTCCGTACCGGCTCCGGACCCGTTACGGCCTGCCGATCGGTGGATGTGGCGACCTGCCCCGCTCCGTCACGCTGGCAGCGCACCGGCTGATCGACGGAGAAGACACCATGACGATGAGCACCGAACGGGACCTGGCACCCCGGCCACCCCACACCGCGCCGTCCCCCCGCCCCTCGCGGCCGGCCCGCTGGGCGGCGCACGCCGTGCCGTTCACCCTGCTGCCCACCGGACTGTGGCGGTGCGCGATGGGGTTCGGTGTGCCGTTGGGCTTCGCCCCCACCTCGGATCTGCACGAGAGCCACTTCCCGGGCTCGATGACGGTGTACGTCATCGCGCTCAGCCTGTTCGCGGAGGGGCTCGGGCTGCTCACGCTGGGGCTGGTCCAGCCATGGGGCGAAGTGGTGCCGCGCTGGGTCCCGTTCCTGGGCGGCAGGCGGATTCCCGTGCTGTGCGCGGTGATTCCGGCGTCCCTCGGAGCCTTGGCCGTCACCTGCATCACCGTCATCGGCGCGTTCATCTGGAACGCCCCGGAGAACCTGGCGGACATCAGTGATCCCTACGGGCCGTTGTACTGGCTCCAGACCGCCTGTTACGCGCCCCTGCTGGCCTGGGGGCCGCTGCTGGGCGTGGTCACCGTGGCGTACTACCGGCGTCGGCGAGCGGCAGAACGGCGGCCGTCCGCCAGCCGCCCCCCGCGACCGGGCCCGCGCTGAGCGTGCCGCCGAGCGCCTCGACCCGCTCGGTCAGCATCAGCAGCCCGGTCCCGCTCCGGCGGCCGTCCTCGCCGAGACGGCCGCCGGAGCCCGAGCCGACGGCCTCGGCGCCGTTGACCACACTGACGGCCAGCGCGTCGCCGGGGCGCTCCGGCGCCACCCGGATCCGTACGGTGGCGGCCGTGGGGGCATGACGGCGGACGTTGGTGAGCGCCTCCACCACCATCCGGTGCGCGGTGCTCGCCACTTCGCGGGGTACGCGGGCGATGGCCTCGGCGGTCAGTGCCAGTTCGAGCCGTACCTCGGCCCGCCCCGAGGAGCGGAACCGCTCCACCACATCGGTGAGGTCCTCCAGCCCGTACGCCCGTGGCCGGTCCTCCGCCCCGCCGCCCCCGCCCCCGGTGTCGGTGTCGGTGCCGGTATCGGTGTCGTCGAGCATGCGCACCGTACGGTCCATCGAGCGCAGCGCCTGCTGTCCGGCGGCCTCGATCTGCCGCAGCAGCGGCATCAGCCGTTCCGGCTGCCCGGCACCCACCAGCCGGGCGGCCTGGGCCAGTACCACGATGCCGGAGACGTCATGGGCGACGAAGTCATGGAGATCCCGGGCGAGTTCCAGCCGCTGGCCGCGGCGCGCGGCCCGCACCGAGTTCAGCCGCCGGGTGTCCAGCATCCGCACGTACCCGCCGGCCAGTGTCGCGCCGATGGCCCCGAGCCCCATGAACGCGCACTGTCCGAACGCCTCCAGGAACGATGCGTACGCTCCCACCCGCAGGATCACCGTGGACCCGGCGGCCGACAGCAGCAGCACCAGCGGCACCGCCTGCGGCGCGGGCGCGAACCGGGCCACCATGAACACCAGCGCCGTGACCGCCGCGAACTCCACCAGCATCAGCACCCCGACCGGCGAGTCCTCCCCGGCGTCCCCCGAGAGCACGGTCGCCACCGCGGAGACCATGGACACCACCGTGGCCGCCACCCCGAGCCGCGCCCGGGTGCGGGGCCACCACCCGACCGTCACCAGCGTGACCCCGACCGCCACCCCCATCGACACGGCCGCCACCCACCCGGTCACGGCGCCGACCGCCACACCACCCACCCCGGCCGGCCCCGCCGCACCCCCGCATACGACCCTGGCGGCGGTGTGCCAGGAGCCGTGCCGGTTTCCGGATCCGCTGTCCCCGCCCATGGACATGACCTCTGTCACCGTTCTCCCCGTGAGCCCCCGGCCGCGGCCGGACGGCCCGTCCGGAAGCGGCTCAGGGTGTGCCCGCAGAGTAATGGGTCGCGCGCGACGGCGATCCGCCGCCGGGCGCTCAGCGCCGGTTGGCTCGGGTCCGCGTACGGGACACCGCGAGAGCGGCGGTGGCCGTCGCGGCCAGGGCCGCGCTGACCCACACCGCCCCCCGGTAGTCGCCCAGGGCCCCGGCCGCCGCCTCCGCCGCCAACGGGCCCGCGAACGCGCCCACATTGAGCGCGGCCGTGGCGAACGCTCCGCTCAGGGCCGGCGCGTCGGACGCGACCCGCATGACGCGGGCGACCAGCGCTGATCCGATGCCGAACGACAACCCGCCCTGGATCACCGTCATGACGATGAGCGGCACGGGGTACGGGCCCGCCAGCGCGAGCAGTGTCCAGCCGACGGGCAGCGCGCACAGGGCGAGGAACAGTCCGGTGCGGAGTTCGCCGCTGCCGGTGCGGCCCGCGGTGGTGACACCGAGGAATGCGCCCGCACCGAACGCGGCGAGCAGACCGGGCACCGCGCCCTCGGGAAGATGGGTGATGTCGGTGGCGATGACGGCGAGATACGCGAAGGTGGCGAACGTGGCGCCGTTGACCGTGGCGGCGAGCACCAGCGCCTGCCGCACCGGGCGTGACCTCACCACCCGTACCTCCCGGCGGATCGACGCATCGTGGTGAGGGGCGGCGGCGTCGGCGGGAGCCTGCCGGAACACCAGCGCCAGCGCGGGCAGACAGAGGGCGGCGACCGCCCAGAAGACGGCACGCCAGCCGGAGCGGTCACCGAGCAGCGCACCCGCGGGTACCCCGGCGACGCAGGACAGGGTGACCCCGGAGAGCAGCACGGCGGTGGCGCGGGTGTGGAGCGCCGGGGGGACGAGGGCGGTGGCGGCGGACATCGCGACCGCCAGGAAACCGGCGTTGACGATCGCGGCGACAACGCGGGTGGCGAACAGCACCGTGAAGTCCGTCGTCACCGCGCCGATGACATGCACGACAACAAACGCGGCCAGGAAGCCCGCCAGTGCGCGGCGGTGTGGCAGACGTGCGCTCCACGCGGCCATCACCGGCGCACCGACGATCATCCCGATGGCATAGGCGGAGGTCAGACTCGCGGCGGCGCCCACCGACACGGACAGATCACGGGCGATGCCCGGTACGAGACCGGACAGCATGAACTCGGATGTCCCCTGGGCGAAGACGGCGAGGCCGAGGACATGGAGGAACACAGGCAAGGGTCGGCTCCAGTGAGGCGTAAGCGGGCAAGAGCGTCCGCGCGCCGGGCATCGGCTGCGTCACCAGAGGGCGGCACCAGGGCGACCTGTGTCACCGGAAGAAGGTGGAAGAGCAGCCGGAAAGGGCCGGACACACGGAGGTTGTTGTCCGGTCACCGGGGGCGAAACCGACGGAAGAGAAAGGTCGGTTGTCGGTCAGAGCACGACCCGCCGCCGGGTGACCGGCGGCTCCGTTCTGTCCGACTCAGGGCTCATCACACCCGGCACGGTAGCTCCGGCCGCACCTGCCCTCAACCGGATTACCGGTGGCACCGTGAACACGCCGTGGTCTGCGCCGATTCGGCGGTCGGCCGCGCGATCCCCGGGCAGCCGAAGATGAACGGCATTCTTGATTTCCACAACCCCGCTGGCAGCTTCATGAAGACGCGTTGCCGGACACCGAGTCACACCGCTAGACAAGACCAGAGGAATCCGGGTTGCCCGGTCCGTAGGGTGCATCACGGATTCCTCGCACGGGGAGGCGAGCAGACGATGGCCGTCGGTGTCGACAGCAGGTGGTTCCGCAGATACGCGCCGGAGGGGGCGGTCCGCAGACGGTTGGTCTGTCTGCCCCACGCCGGCGGTTCGGCGGGCTTCTTCCACCGCTGGGGACGGGCGGCCACCGACGGTGTGCTGCCCGGGGTGGAGCTTCTCACCACCCGTTACCCCGGCCGCCAGGAGCGGCTGGCAGAACCGGCCATCGACAGCATCGAGCGGCTCGCGGACGAAGCCAGCGCCGCGCTGCTGCCGTTCGCGGACGTCCCGCTGACCCTCTTCGGCCACAGCATGGGTTCCTCGGTCGGCTACGAGGTGGCGCTGCGGCTGGAGAGCAGGCACGGTATCCGCCTCGACGCCCTCGTTGTCTCGGCCCGCAAGGCACCCCACCGGGTCACCCCCGGGGACACCCACCTCCGCGGCGACCGCGCCCTGCTGGAGGAGGTCCGCCGGATCGGCGGCACCGAGCCCGCGGTGCTGGAGGACGTCGAGCTGCGCGAGCTCGTCCTGCCCGCGCTCCGCGCCGACTTCACGGCCGTGGGCACCTACGGGCCGCGCACCCCCATCCCCGTGAGCTGCCCGGTCGTCGGCCTCGTCGGCGACCGCGACCCCCATGTCACCGCGGCCGATCTGCGGGCCTGGGCCGCGGTGGCCCCCGCCGGGTTCGACCTCACGGTGCTGCCCGGAGACCACTTCTACCTGGCCGAGCAGCGGGAGGCCGTCTTCCGCGCGCTGGCCGCCCACCTCGGCTGAGGACACTTGCCATGGCCACCTTGACGATGACAACAACAGCGGACCCGGCGGCGCGGCGGGCGGCCGGTCCGGAGCCCAGCCCGCCCCGGCTGGAGAGCGGCGTCGGCGTACTCGACAAGGCGTCGCTGCTGCTGGGGGTGTTGGAGAGCGGTCCGGCGACCCTGGCCACCCTGGTCTCCGCCACCGGCCTCAAGCGGCCCACCGTGTACCGGCTGGCCCTCGCCCTGGAGCGGCTGCGGCTGGTCGCCCGGGACCGCGACGGTCGGTTCGCGCTCGGCCCGCGCCTGGGCGACATGGTCGTCGAGGCGCGGGCCGACCGGCTGTCGCTCGCCGCCGAACCGGTGCTCACCGCCCTGCGCGACCGCACCGGCGCCAGTGCCCGGCTCTACCGCCGCCGCGGTCAGCTGCGGGTGTGCGTGGCCGCCGCGGAGGCGCACGGCACCGGGATCGACACCGTGCCGGTCGGCAGTGCCTTCCCGCTGAAGTCCGGGGCCGTCGCCCAGGTGCTCCTTGCCTGGGAGGAGCCCGAGCTGCTGTACGAGGCGCTGCGCGGCGCCCGGTTCAGCGCGGCCATGCTCTCCGGGGTCCGCCGTCGCGGCTGGGCCCAGAGCTTCGGCGGCTGGGAGACCGCCATGGCCACCGTCTCCGCACCCGTCCGCGGCCCCGGCGGCCGGGTGATCGCCGCGGTCTCGCTCTCCGGGCCGGTCGGCAGGCTCACCCGGCACCCCGGGCGGGAGTACGGATGCGACACGATCGACGCGGCGGTCGGGCTCAGCGAACTGTCAGGATGCTGACAGGCCCAAGCCTGGATGAGTGCAGCCTTGCGGCTGGAATGTGCTCGGTCGGCCGGTCATTTCCCTTGCCCTTCGGCCGGTTCAGGGGATCAGAACGACCTTTCCCATCGTGGCGCGGTTCTCCAGCGCCCGGTGCGCGGCGGCCGCCTCCGCCAGCGGAAAACGCTGCACCGCCGGGATCATCCGCCCGGCCGCCGCCTCCGCGAGTGACCGCTCCTCCAGGGTGCGCATCGGGTCCGGGCCACCGGCCCGCTCCAGCATCGGCGGGCCCAGCACGGGAGTTGAGGTGATCCCGCGCTCGGTGAGCTCCTTCTCCTCCAGCTCCAGCGGGCCGCCCCCGCGCAGCCCGGTCGAGGACCAGCCGAAGACCAGATGGCGCCCTCCGCGGCCGAGCAGCTCCACCCCGGCCCGCGCCGCGTCACCGCCCACGCCGTCGAACAACACGGTGGCCGCGCGTCCGGCCAGTGCGGCGCGGACCCGCTCGGGCCAGGCCGGGTCGTTGTAGTCCTCGGCGATGGGGGCGCCCAGTTCACGGACGCGTGCCACCTTGGCCGCGCCGCCCGCGAGTCCGATGACGGTGGCGCCCGCGTTCTGCGCGTACTGGACCAGCAGCTGGCCGATCCCGCCCGCCGCCGAGGTCACGATCACCACATCGTCCGCCGTCAGCTCCGCGAACTGCACGATGCCCATCGTGGTCCGGCCGGTACCGATCATGGCGACGGCCTGTGCCTCGTCCAGCCCCTCCGGCAGTTCGTGCAGCCTCTCGGCGGCGACCACGGCCCGTTCGGCATAGCCGCCGGGGACCATGCCCAGATGCGCGACGGCCCGCTTGCCCAGCCACGTCGGGTCGGTGCCCGCGCCGAGCGCGTCCACCGTGCCCGCGACCTCCCGGCCGGGGATGGTGGGCAGTTCGGGGGCGGCGTGGACCGCGCTGGTCATCCCCGCGCGCAGCGCGGTGTCCAGGAGGTGGACTCCGGCCGCGGCGACCGCGATCCGCACTTGGCCGGGGCCGGGCACCGGGTCCTCGGTCTCCTCCAGGACGAGGTTCTCGGCGGGGCCGAAGGCGTGCAGTCGTACGGCGTGCATGGCGCTCTCCCAAGGCTGGTGGCGCACCGGGTGATCGGTGCCCCCTGCCCGATGAGCCTCCAACTTCAACAATGGTTGAAGTCAAGGCCGTTCCGAAGACGGCGGGGTCAGATGCGGGGGAAACGGGACTGGAGGTCCCACACCACGGGGTTGTCGCCCAGACCCTCGTGCATATCGACGAGATCGGCGATCAGATCGTGCAGGAAGTCGCGCGCCTCGCGGCGCAGCGCCGCGTGGCCGAAGGTCAGCGGGGGCTCACCGGCCGGAATCCAGTCGGCGGTGATGTCCACCCAGCCGAAGCGCCGCTCGAAGAGCAGCCGGTCGGTGGACTCGGTGAAGTCCAGCTCCGCGTGGACGGGGGTCGCGGAGCGGCTGCCGCGCGGGTCCCGGTCGAGCCGTTCCACGATGTCGCACAGCGCCCAGGCGAAGTCGAGCACCGGCACCCAGCCCCAGGCGGTGGACAGTTCACGGTCGGCGCGGGTGTCGGCGAGATACACATCACCGCAGAACAGATCGTGCCGCAGTGTGTGCTGGTCCGCGCTCCGGTAGTCCGTCTGCGGTGGGTCCGGGAAGCGGCGGGAGAGGGAGTAGCCCAGGTCGATCACGCGGTCGATGGTGTCATGGGCCGGGGCGGCACCGGACGCACAGGGCGCCGGGGTCCCGGCCCCGGCGCCCTGTCCGCCCTGATCTCAGTGCCCGCTGGTCTCAGTGCCCGCGGGCGATCCACTCGTCGAGGTGCGGGGCCTCGTCGCCGATGGTCGTCGTATCGCCGTGCCCGGTGCGGACGACGGTCTGCGGTGGCAGGGCCAGCAGCCGTTCCCGGATCGACTCGATGATCGTCGGGAAGGACGAGTACGAGCGCCCGGTCGCGCCGGGTCCGCCCTGGAAGAGCGTGTCCCCGGAGAAGACCGTGGTCAGCGCGGGGGCGTGCAGACACACCGCACCGGGGGAGTGGCCGGGGGTGTGCAGCACCCGCAGCTGGGTGCCGCCGACGGTGAGCACATCGCCGTCGGCCAGTGGCTTGTCCGGCGCCCGGTCCGGATGGCGCATCCGCCACAGCACCTCGTCCTCCGGGTGCAGCAGGATCGGCGCGCCGGTGCGGTCGGCGACGGCCGGGGCGGCGTCGATGTGGTCATCGTGGCCGTGGGTGCAGATGATGCCGAGCAGCCTGCGGCCGCCGATGGCCTCGATGATGGCGTCCGCGTCATGCGCGGCGTCGATGACATAGACCTCGTGGTCGTCGCCGACGAGCCAGACGTTGTTGTCCACCTCCCAGGTGCCGCCGTCCAGCGAGAAGGTGCCGGAGGTCACGAGGTGGTCGATGCGTACGGGCGGCGGGGTCATCAGAGCATCACCACCGAACGGAGCACGTCACCGCGGTGCATCTTGGCGAACGCCTCCTCGATGTCGTCCAGGCCGATGGTCTCGCTGACGAAGGCGTCCAGATCGAGTCGGCCCTGCTGGTAAAGGTCGATCAGCATGGGGAAGTCGCGGGACGGCAGACAGTCGCCGTACCAGGAGGACTTGAGCGCGCCACCGCGGCCGAACACGTCCAGCAGCGGAAGCTCCAGCTTCATCTCCGGGGTGGGGACGCCGACCAGCACCACGGTGCCGGCCAGATCACGGGCGTAGAACGCCTGCCGGTAGGTCTCGGGGCGGCCGACCGCCTCGATCACCACATCGGCGCCGTTGCCGTCGGTCAGTTCGCGGATCTTCTCCACGACGTCGCCCTGTGTGGCATTGAAGGTGTGGGTGGCGCCGAGCCCGCGCGCCCACTCCAGCTTCCGGTCGTCCACATCCACCGCGATGATCTTCTCGGCGGCGGCCAGCCGGGCTCCGGTGACCGCCGCGGCGCCGACTCCGCCGCAGCCGATGACGGCGACCGAGTCGCCGCGCCCGACCGCGCCGGTGTTGATCGCGGCGCCGATTCCGGCCATCACCCCGCAGCCGAGCAGCCCGGCCGCGGCCGCCGACGCCTCCGGGTCGACCTTGGTGCACTGTCCGGCGGCCACCAGCGTCTTTTCGGCGAACGCGCCGATGCCGAGCGCGGGTGTCAGCGCGGTGCCGTCGGTGAGCGTCATGGGCTGGGACGCGTTGTGGGTGTTGAAGCAGTACCAGGGGCGGCCGCGGCGGCAGGCGCGGCACTGGCCGCAGACCGCACGCCAGTTGAGGATCACGAAGTCGCCGGGCGCCACCTCGGTGACGCCGTCACCGACGGACTCCACGATCCCGGCCGCCTCATGGCCGAGCAGGAAGGGGAAGTCGTCGTTGATACCGCCCTCCCGGTAGTGCAGATCGGTATGGCAGACACCGCATGCCTGCACCCGCACCACCGCCTCGCCGGGGCCGGGGTCGGGGATCACGATCGTCTCGATCCTGACCTCTTCGCCTTTTCCGGGGGCGACCACGCCGCGTACCTGTTGAGTCATGACAGCAGCGTAAGTGCCGATCAGCGGCGACAACAGGAACGGACCGCACCGGTTTTCCGGCGCGGTCCGTTGTCTGCTTCATACGGCTTTGTCCTGCCCTACCGCCCGGTCATCGCACGTTGATGGCGGTCCAGGCCGCCGCGACCGTCTTGTACTCGGTGGAGGTCGAGCCGTAGAGGTCGCGCGCCGCGTTGAGGGTGGCGGTGCGGGCCTGGGCGTACTTCGAGGTGGAGGTCAGATATGTGGTCAGCGCCCGGTACCAGATCCGGACCGCCTTGTCCCGGCCGATGCCGGTGATCCTCGAGCCGTCGTAGGTCGGGCTGTTGTAGCTCACGCCGTTGATCACCTTCGCGCCGCTGCCCTCGGACAGCAGGTAGAAGAAGTGGTTGGCGGGCCCGGAGGAGTAGTGGACGTCGATCCCGCCGAGCGAGGAGGACCAGTAGTCCTTGGAGGCACCGTCCTTGCTGGGCTTGTCCTGGTAGCGCAGCGGGGTGCCGTCACCGTTGATGTCGATCTTCTCGCCGATGAGGTAGTCACCGGGGTCGGCGGAGTTGGCCGAGTAGAACTCCACCGCGGTCGCGAGGATGTCGGAGGTGGCCTCGTTGAGACCGCCGGACTCACCGCTGTAGTTGAGCTTGGCGGTGGCCGCGGTGACGCCGTGGGTCATCTCATGACCGGCCACGTCGAGCGAGGTGAGCGGGTGGGCGTTGCCCGAGCCGTCGCCGTAGGTCATGCAGAAGCAGGAGTCCGACCAGAAGGCGTTGACGTAGTTGTTCCCGTAGTGGACACGGGAGTACGAGCCGACGCCGTCGTTGCGGATGCCGTTGCGGCCCAGCACCTTCTTGTAGAAGTCCCAGGTCTGCCCGGCGCCGTAGTGGGCGTCCACCCCGGCGGTCTGCCGTCCGCCGCCCCAGCGGTCATCGGCGTCGGTGAACAGGGTGCCGGTGCCCGAGGTGCCCTGCTTCAGGTCGTACGTCTTGTGGTTGCCGCGGGTGCCGTCGGTCAGGCTGTAGCCGGAGCCGCCGCGGGTGGTGCCCAGCGGCACCGTGCCGCTGTACTGGCTGGTTCCGGTGCCGGTCTCCACGGCCTCGTCCTGGAACAGCCGCTTGCCGGTGGTGGCGTCGGTGATGATGTGCAGCTCGCTGGGGGTGCCGTCGTGCTGGGTCCCGGTGACCACGGTCTCCCAGGCCAGCACGGGCTCGCCGGTGGCCGCCCAGATCACCTTGCGCGGCGACCGGTTCCGCCGGGGGTCGCTCACTTCGGCGTTGGCCGTGACCTTCGCCGCGGTCTTCAGTGCACTCTTCGCGGCGTCGGCCGCCGATATCCCCGCGGTCGTGCTGCGCACCGAGATCCGGGCGCCGGTCGCCTTGCTGACGGAGCGCGCGCCGCTCTTCTTCTCGTGGACGACCAGATCCCCGCCGAGCACGGGCAGCCCCGCGTAGGTGCGCTCGTAGCGGGTGTGGACGGTCCCGTCCGCGTCCTTGATGACATCGCGGACGAGGAGCTTCTCCTTCGCCCCGAGCCCGAGGCTCTCGGCCTGCGCGGAGGCGTCGGCCTGTGCCGCCTTGATCGCGGTGGTCCGCTGCGCGGCGCTCAACGGCAGCGCGGACGCGCCCGCCTCACGGCCGCGGTCCGGCTGGGCACTGGCCTGGCCGGTCTGGACACCGATGACCACCATGGCGGCGGAGGCGATGAACGCCGCCGCGCGGACGGTCCGTCTGCGGGGGGAGGAAGCGTTGGGTCTCACTCGGTCTCCTTGCTTGGGGGCCGCCGGGTCGCGGCCCTGCGTAGGGGGTGCGGACGGCCGTGGGTGGACCGCCCGGTACAGCAGGAGTGGTGCGTGAGGTACGCGCCTTGCCACGTGTCAGCCGATGTGCGTGGCGAGGTCGAGCAGAGACTGTCACCGAATGACCGGTTCTGACAGGTCCGTAACAAGAATTTGACTCGCAGGTGTGGGTGCGCAGGCGAAATCGGTCAGCTTCTGGCGCTGAACAGCGCCTGGGATATGGGCACTTATCGCCCGATCAGCCACACATCCCCCACCCCGGGCCGACGGCTTCCGGCCGCCCTTGCTGGTCGGTCCGGGGTAACCCACCGGGCCAGGACAGGGTCACGGGATGGCCAATTCGTTTGGCCCCGTAGGTTATTTCCTTGACGCGGCGTCGGAGTCGGGTAGAGGTCGACCTCTCGCGGCCGCTCTCATGGATTCCGGTCTTCTCCAGGCGTGAGTCGGCCCCCGGCACAGACCGAGGGCCGACCGCTGTCATTGCTGTGGTTGCTCCCTGATTCGGCATGGTGCATGGCATGCGTCGCCGGAGTCGGGACTCGGTTGTGCTCTCTCGGGGAACGTGACGTCCTTGGGGTCAGCCGTCCATTCCTGCCCGCCCTTCACGGGGCGGAGGAACGCGATGAGCGGGCCCGGCATCCGGGGGTCGAAGATGAGTTCCTTGACGTCACAGACGGCTTGGAGAACGCCCACCCGTCCCGTGGCGCTGTCGTAGACCTCCTGGCCCGGTTCGGGCCGCGCGGTGTTCACCGCACCCCCAGCGTCTGCCGCCGCTCGTGCTGGAGGATGTACAGCGGCACCGGGTCCGTGTCCCACACGATGGGGAAGCGTTCCCTGACCGGTAGACGTGGCAGAGGCAGCGTGGGCGGGTCCGCGCGGCGGACAGCGGCCGGTACGCGCGCCGGGGCGGGGACGCGCACCGGCGCGGACTGCGATGGTTCCGGCATCGTGAGGTGGCTGAGGGTGACGGGTCGTAATGTCCCCCGCCACCACACCATGAATCGGGCGATACGCTCGCGCATGTTGACGCTCCTGTTCAGCGTTGACCATGCCCCCGGGCCGGTGCCACGGCCGCGGGGGTCCCTTCTCGCTCTATGCAACCGAACCGCTACACATCGCGGTACGGTGATGTGCGCGGCAGCTTTTAAGAGCTTTAAGCGCCCTGCCTTGCCGAGGAGTTGAGGCGAGTGAGCCAGCGGGAGCCCAACGCGGGCCTGGAGAGGTTGTTCCGGGCGACCGGATGGACATTGCGGCAGTGGATCCAGGAGATCAACCGCATCGGCACCGAGCGCGGTACGCCGCAGAAGTACCGGGAACCCTCCGCTCATCAGTGGCTTCGTGGCCATATGCCCAGGGAGGCCACCCGGCCGCTGATCCTGGAAGCGTTCGCCCGGAAGCTGGGCCGCCCGGTCACGCAGGCCGAAGCGGGATTCCCCGTGACCGCTGACGAGTCGAACGCGCGCCCGAGTACGGTGGAGGCGTTGGTCGACTTGGGGAGGGTGGACATGGACCCCTCACGCCGCAGCGTCCTCGGCGCGAGCCTTTTCTCCGTCGCGTTGACCGTGCCTCACTGGCCCGATGTCGTAGGCCGGATGGAAGTCGCCGGGAAGGGGCAGATCCAGCGGGCCGGAATGGCCGAGGTGGAGATGGTCACGGCCATGACCGAGCGCATTTCCGAAGTGGACGACCAGTTCGGCGGACGTCACACCCGCCCCATGGCGGCGGCATTCCTCGTGAACACCGTCGCGCCCTATCTGACGGCGGGCGCCCCCGAGACCGTGCGCAAAGCGATGATGTCGGCCGCATCCGACCTCTGCTATCTGACGGGCTACATGGCTGTTGACGAGGGCCTGCACGGCTTGGCGCAGCGGTATTACGTCAAGGCGTTGGAGCTGGCCGGTGCTTCGGAAGACCATCTGACCTACTGCACGACGTTACGCGGTATGAGCGTTCAGGCGGTTGACCTCGGCCACGGCCGCGAGGCCATGCGCCTGGCGGACGCGGCCGCATCGGCGTCGCCCAATGCCGGTCCCAGGATGCGGGCGTTCCTGGCGGGTCAACAGGCCCATGCCGCAGCGCAGATCGGTGACCGCGGTACGGCGCTCCTGCGTCTTCGGGAAGCGGAGTCGGCCATGGACAAGGCGGAGTCCAGGGAGAAGGCGTTCGGCTCCTATGACCCGTCCTCCCTGAATTACCACATCAGTCAGGTGCGCTATGAGCTCGGCGATATCCACGGGTCCATCGTGGCCATGATGCAGTCGGACGTCCTGCGCTACAGCGTCTATCGCCGCACTCGGGTCCGGGAGCGGGCTGTGCTCGCCGAGCGTCAGATGAAGGTGGGGCATCTGGAGGCGGCCTGCGCGACGTGGCACCAGGCGCTGGACGACTACCCGCTGGTCCAGTCGGGCCGAGCGGATGACCGCATGCGGGCGATGGTGGGACTGATCCGTCCGCACCTCAAGAATCGAGCAGCGCGGGAACTGCACGAGCGCGCTCGGACGGTGGCGCCCGCTTCCCTCGGGGCGTAGGGACGCGTCTTCCGCCCACGGCGGTTCACAGAGGCCCGCCGGGAGCGTTGTGAAACCGCTTCCCCCCTCGGTTCGGCGTACGTGGCGTAGACGGGCCACCGGTCGGGGTCGGGGCCGTCGGCGATCCAGGTCTCCTGCTGTATGTCCGGGTTCTTCGCACGTCAGATCGCCGACGTCCGGCCATATGAGGGCGGCCACCCTCGTCAGCAGCTGTTCAGCGTCCATGGGGAGAGTCCAGCACCCACCACTGACAACAGGGCCTGACTCCGGCCGGGTCGGTGTCATGTCCGCGCCTTGTGATGGACTCGAGTGGATGTTGACTAGGCGGGTGGCAGCCTGCCGTGCGGCGTGTGACCAGGGCGTCGCGGCAGGTCAGGAGGGGAGAAGACAACAGGATGCTGAACGAGACCGTGTTCCGGACGGAGGATCTGCCGGGGGCGGACCGGTTCGACTACTGGTGCGAGCGCATCGGGCGGACCCATGCGCCGCTGGATCTGTACAGCGCATACGCGGCGGACTACCAGGCGCATCAGCGCGTGCTGGAGCTCGGCGCGCTTCATGTGTGGCCCACGACCCACCAGTCCCTCCGCTATCGCCGGACCCCCAAGCTCATTCGCCAGTCCGACCCCGAGCAGTACCACATCGGGATCCCGCTGCACGGCACCAACCGCATCAGCTGGGGCAATGAGCGGGCCGTGCTCGGCGCTTATCAGATACAGGTCTACGACAGCTCACGGGATGTTGAGGTCAACTGCACGAATGGGGCTGATCTTTTCTCGGGGATCGGGATCGAAATCCCCAAGCGGCTGCTACATCTGCCGCAGAACAGCATGGACCGGCTGTTCGCCCGTGGAATGTCCGGACGGGAAGGGTTCGGCGCCCTGCTCATACAGTTCCTCACCCAACTGGTGTCGGACACCAGCTGTTATCTGCCGTCCGACGGCCCCCGTCTGGGCACGGTCCTGGTCGATCTGCTGTCCTCGCTCTTCGCGCACACATTGGAGGCGGACCGTGCCCTTCCGCCGGAAACGCGCACCCGGAGTCTGGTGCTGCGCATTCGCGCCCATGTGCAAAACAATCTGCACGATCCGGGATTGACCCCGACCACGATCGCCGCCGCGCACAACATTTCGATCAGCTATCTGCACCGGCTGTTCCAGGGCGAGCACGAGACCGTCGCGGCCTGGATCCGCGAGCAGCGGCTGGAGCGGGCCCGCCGCGATCTCGCGGATCCGGCGCTGGGCTCCAACACCATCCACGCCATCGCCACCCGCTGGGGCTTCACCCGCGCCGCCGATTTCACCCGCGCGTTCCGCAACGCCTACGGCATGCCGCCCCGGGACTACCGGCAGCGAGCCCTCCTCAGCCCCGCTCAGGCCTCGTTGGCGGTGTCGTTGTCCACTCCATGCCAATAACAGTGGACGCTGTGCGAACGACGTCCGGCGGCCGCCCCGGAATACTGGACGCCGAGGCCGACGGCCGACGGCGACCGCAAGGAGACACGGGGGTTCTCCTCACGGTGGGCCGCTCACACCGAGGGCCGGATACCGCTGCCACGGTATCCGGCCCTCGGTGTTATGTGCCGTTATGCACCGGCGGTTCCGGCGGAACCTCAGACGTTGACGCCGAAGTCCTGGGCGATGCCGACCAGGCCGGAGGCGTAGCCCTGACCGACGGCGCGGAACTTCCACTCCGCGCCGTTCCGGTAAAGCTCGCCGAAGACCATGGCGGTCTCGGTGGCGGCGTCCTCGCTGAGGTCGTAACGCGCGATCTCGGTGCCGCCCGCCTGGTTGACGATGCGGATGAACGCGTTGCGCACCTGGCCGAAGTTCTGGCTGCGGGACTCGGCGTCGTAGATCGAGACCGGGAAGACGATCTTCTCGATGTCGGCCGGCAGACCCGCCAGGTTGACGTTGATCTGCTCGTCGTCGCCCTCGCCCTGGCCGGTGACGTTGTCACCGGTGTGGACGATGGTCTGGTCCGGAGTGGCCTTGTTGTTGAAGAACACGAAGTGCTGGTCGGAGTAGACCTTGCCGTTCGTGTTCACCGCGATGGCGCTGGCGTCCAGGTCGAAGTCGGTGCCCGTGGTGGTGCGGACGTCCCAGCCGAGGCCGACCGTGACGGCGGTCAGGCCCGGTGCCTCCTTGGTGAGCGAGACGTTGCCGCCCTTGGACAGGCTTACAGCCATGGGGAGTCCCTTTCGTGGTCTCGATGGATCCGAGCGTCGGGCTTCGTACCGGACGAAGCTACCGTCACCCTCCACAACGCCATCGGGGCGGTGTCGGGTTCCAGCTCCCTTTACTTTCTTTGCCAAATCCTGATGCCGAACCCGCGCGGGCCGGGACAAAACGAGGTGCCGGGACAAAACGAGGTGACGGAGCCCCGGTGGGCACGGGACCATGGGGGCATGTCCGCGCCCTATGTCATCCGTGGCTCGGTCTCCCTGCCGGAGGCCGAGCTGATGTGGCGTTTCTCGCGGTCCTCCGGGCCCGGCGGACAGCACGTCAACACCAGCGACAGCCAGGTCGAGCTGCGCTTCGACCTCGCCCGCACCACCGCGCTGCCGCCGGTGTGGAAGCAGCGCGCGCTGGAGCGGCTGGCGGGGCGGCTGGTCGACGGGGTGGTGACGGTAAGGGCGTCCGAGCACCGCTCCCAGTGGCGCAATCGCGAGACGGCCGCCGTGCGGCTTGCCTCGCTGCTCGCGGAGGCCACCGCGCCGCCACCGAGGCCGCGCCGTCCTACGCGTATTCCGCGCGGTATCAACGAGCGCCGTCTGCGGGAGAAGAAGCAGCGCGGTGATACCAAGCGTGGCCGCTCCGGCCGCGACTGGCACTGAGCGCTCCGCGGGAAGTGCCGGGAGGTGCCGTCGTTCGTCTGCGGCTGCCTCGTGGCTGGTCGCGCCCACGTGGCGGAGCCGCACATCGACACTGCCCCGCGCCCCTTCGGGGCGCGCCCGAACCGCACCGGACTTCATCGAGGTCGTTTTTCAGCGGCGCCCGCACCGAGCGGTACCAGGCACTGAGCCGCGCGCCTCGCCACCGCGCGGTGACCGGCACTCGCGGCACACCGCACCGAACGGCACCCGGCCGGAGCCGCGCCCCAGGCCGAGCCGTGACGAGCGCCCAACCGCCGCCGGCGCCGAGTCGGGACCCGCACCGAGCGGCGACGGGCGCGCAGCCGCAGCCGCCACCGGCATACAGCCGCACCCGCTCAGCCCATCGTCCGGTAGCGGCCCCGGAAGTACATCAGCGGGCCGCCCTCCGCCCCCGACGGCGTCGACGCCGACAGCACCCGGCCCACCACCAGCGTGTGGTCCCCGGCTGTCACCCGCTGCTCGGTGCGGCACTCCAGCGTGGCCAGCGCGTCGGAGACGAGCGGCGCCCCGCTCTCCGCGCCCCGTACGACCGTGATGTCCTCGAAGAGCAGTCTGTCGCTGATGCGCCCCTTCATCGCGAATCGTCCCGCGATATGACGCTGGCTTTCCGCCAGGACCGACACCGCCCACAGCGGCTGCCGCTCCAGCAGCTCATCCATCCGGGAGCCGTTGCGCACGCTCACCATCGCCAGCGGCGGATCGAGTGACACCGACATGAACGCGGTGGCCGTCATGCCGACGTCCTCGCCGCGCGGACCCTCCTCCGGGTCGTGTGCGGTCACCAGCACCACACCCGCGGCGAGGCGCGACAGCGCGGCGCGGAAATCGTCCTCACTCACCCCACCAGGATGGGGGACGGAGGGCTCGGCGGGGGTGGAAGCGGGAGCGGAAGGCGTCGTCGGAAACACGTCCCGAACGCTAACGTCACGCGCTTCTTCCGCGCATCGGGCTCAAGACCCAAAACGGGCTTAGGTCTTCGGTTCTACGTCGGGCGTCGCCCCGGTTACCAGGGAACGCCGGGGATGACCAGGCATTGTCATTCCGGAATTTGCGCACCGCAAAGATGAGAGCGCTCCCATCCCCTCTCTCCAAGGGTTGAATACGTTCTGTGACATGAGTCACAGCAGCCAGTAATTGTTGACCCTGTGTACCGAGTGGGCAGCTCGCTGTGATTCAGTGGCCGTGGCAATCGGACGACAAGAAGCCAGGAGTTGCTGTCGAGGTCTCGGGGGAGTGCGAGCGATGGAGACCGAGTCGGAGCCCTATATCCGCCTTGCGACCCTGCGGCAGCTGCATCAGGTGGTCGCCGATCTGAATACCGCGCGCAGCCTCGCCGACACTCTGCAAACGGTCGCGGACGGTGTTATCACCGGGCTCGGCTATGAGCTCTCGGCCGTCAATCTGGTCCAGCCGGACGGCGATCTCGTGGTCGCCGCCGTCGGCGGCAGCGCCGGGGCCGAGGCGCTGATGGCCGGGCGGGTCGGCTCCCGCGCCTCCTGGGACCGCAGGCTGTCCATGGGCGACCGCTGGGGCGATCTGCGCTTCATCCCGTACACCGAGGGCTGGGTGCTCGACGACGACGACGTCCCCCAGTGGCACACCCCCGGCCCCGCCCCCCGCTTCGCCGACGAATGGCATCCGATGGACCGGCTGTTCGCCCCGCTGTACGCGGCGGGCGCCTCCGGTGGCGAGCTCATCGGCGTGGTATCGGTGGACCGCCCGAGCAACGGCCGCCGCCCCGGCGCCTGGGGCCGCGAAGCGCTCCAGATGTACGCCTTCCACGCCGCGATCGCGATCGGCAACGCCCGGCTGCGCGCCAATATGCAGCGCGCCCTGCTCCGGCTGGAGCGCGATCAGCAGGCACTGCGCGCCAGTGAGGAGAGCTTTCGGCAGGCCTTCGAGTACGCGCCCAGCGGGATGGCCATCGCCGAGATGGGCGGCGACCAGCACGGCCGGCTGCTGCGCATCAACGACGCCCTGTGCCGGCTGCTGGGCCGCCACTCCTCCGCGATGCGCCGCTGCTCCTTCTCCGACCTCGTCCACCCCGAGGACATCGGCACCCTGCTGCGCACCTCCGCCGAGGGCGGCCGCTCCGAGCTGCGCCTCATCCGGCGCGACGGCTCCTACGTCTGGGTCTCGCTGCGCAATTCGGTGGTCGCCGACGCCGCCGACGGCCCGCGGTTCCTGCTCACTCACGTCGAGGACATCGAGGAGCGCAAGCGCCATGAGCTCCAGCTCGCCCACCGCGCCAGCCATGACTCGCTGACCGGTCTGCCCAACAGCGCCGAGCTGCGCGCCCGCCTCGGCAGCAGACTGTGCGGCACCCCGCCGCTGCCGGGCGGGGTGGTGGAGACCGCCGCGGTCGCCGCCCAGACCGACACGGGCGGCCATCGCTACGGCTTCGTCGACGAGTTCGAGAGCTTCGGCAGCCCGCCCGCTCCGGGCAGCGGCCCGTTCGACAGTCATGTGCACACCGTTCCGCCCGACGAGGACAGCGACATCGACGACGGCCACAAGGGGCTCGCGGTGCTCTTCTGCGACCTCGACGGCTTCAAGTCCATCAACGACCGGTTCGGGCACCACGCGGGCGACGCCGTCCTGATCGAGGTCGCCCGCCGGCTGACCAACGGCGTCCGGGACGGGGACACCGTCGCCCGGCTCGGCGGTGACGAATTCGTGGTCCTCGCCGACGGACTCGGCCGCGCCGACGCCCAGGACCTCGCCGTCCGGCTGCGGAACGCGATCATCCCGCCGATCCGGGTGGACGGCCGGGCGGTCCGGGTCGGGGCCAGCTTCGGTATCAGCTGGGCGGGTTGCGGAATGACGGCCGAGGAAGTATTGCAATCCGCTGACCAGCGGATGTATGTGGAGAAGCGGTCCCGATCCAAGGAGCGCAGACGGGCCGGGTAGCCCCGGGTGCCACTCTGGCCGCATCCTGGTGGAACCCGGGCGGCGCTTCCATACGTCCCTGTCACGGTAGGCTGCGCCGATGCGGCCCTGCCGCCGACAGTGAACCGATCATGAATATTGGCCATCCGGACAGCGCACCACCTGCCGAGGCCCTGTCGGCCCTGGTATGAGCAGTCGTGGCGCAACGCATCGTGACGCCGATGGCCAATGCACAGGGGAGTGACGAGGGATGACGGCCGGCAACAACGGCTCGGACACACCGGAGAACGACGACCCGTTCGCCTATCTGTACCGCTCCGAGGGCGAGCAGTCCGGCCAGTCGGCTCAGCCGGGTGCCCGTACCGGTGGCTACGGCTATCCGGGTCCGGCTCAGCCCGGCGTCCCCCGGACCTCGTACAACCAGGTCCGCGCGGTGGGTGAGCGCACCTATGGTGGGCAGGCACCCGGGCAGCAGCAGGGCTACGGCCAGCAGGGCTACGGCCAGCAGGGCGGCTACGGCCGCCAGAACGCCCACTACGCCGCCCCCGAGACCCTGCCCGGCGGTGCGCCCCGGCAGCAGCCCGCCCCGGCCCCGAGCGGCGGCCGTGGCGGCGGTCGTGGCCCCAACAACCGGGGGCTGCTGATCGGCGCGATCGCGGTGGTCGCGGTGGTCGTCGTCGGCATCGGCATCGCGATGATCACCAATGGGGACGACAGCGACAAGGGCGACCAGGCCGGGCCGAGCAACGAGCCGACCGCCGAGCAGAGCGAGAAGCCCCGCCAGAGCTCCGGCCCCACCGCGAAGCCGGACGTGACGCTGCCCACCGAGGACGGCGCGAAGATGAAGCTGGCGGGCGGCGCGGCGGTCGCGGGCGACATCAAGGGCGCCAAGGCCGCGGGCGGCCAGTACGTCGCCGGTCTCAACACCCCCGGCGCGTCCGCGAGCTGGAGCGTGGACGTCAAGAAGGGCAAGACCTACCGGCTGTACGTGGGCTACGGCGTGCCCGGCGAGAAGCAGAGCATGTCGCTGACGATCAACGGCAAGAAGCAGTCCCGCCCGGTCAACATGGACAACTTCGCCCATGGCCCGAAGGGCGACTGGGAGAAGGGCTGGACGAACAGCTGGTCCCTGGTCGAGCTGAACGCGGGCACCAACACCATCACGGTGTCCTGCGAGGCGGGCGACCAGTGCAACGCCAACCTCGACCAGATGTGGCTGACCAACAAGAAGCCGGGTGACTGACGCCCTGACCGACGCGCGCGTCGGGCACCCGGCCGGTCACGCCGCCGCCGGGTGCTCCGTCACCTCGATCCGCCCCAGCAGCTCGTCGTAGACCGCACGGTCGAACTCACCCGCCGCCGGGGCCCGTACGGCCGCCGCCGACAGGGCCACCGCGCGGGCCAGCCGGTCCGGCCACGGAACCTCCTCCACCAGACCGGACAGCAGCCCCGCCACCGCCGAGTCCCCGGCCCCGGTCGGGTTCCCCGCCAGCCGCCGCGGCGGACGGGCCCGCCACGTGCCCTGCGAGGTGACCACGAGCATCCCGTCCGCGCCGAGCGAGGCGGCCACCGCCCGCGCCCCGCGCCGCCGGGTGTCCCGGGCGGCGCGCAGCGGATCGGTGCTGCCGGTGAGCCCCGCCAGCTCCGTGGCGTTGGGCTTGACCACATGCGGGCGGGCGGCGATACCGCGGCGCAGCGGCTCCCCGCTGGTGTCCAGCAGGGTGGGCACTCCGGCCGCGTGCGCCTCCCGGATGAGCTGGGCGTAGGTGCCCACGGGGACGCCGGGCGGCAGACTGCCGCACAGCGCGACGGCCGCCGCCTCGCGCAGCAGCCGGGTGTATCCGGTGAGGAACTCGGACCACTCGGGGGTGGTCACGATCGGACCGGGCTCGTTGAGCTGGGTGGTGTCACCCGTCGAGCCGTCGACCACGCCGATGGTGCGCCGGGTGGTACCGGCGATGGGCACCAGGGCGTCGGTGATCCGGCCGCGGGGCGCCGTGGCCCCGGGGCCGGCGCCGGACCCGGTGAGCGCGGCGAGGCGGTCGCGCAGCACGGTGCCGGTGACCCCGCCGGCGAAGCCCGTGACGACGGTGTCATGGCCGAGCGCGGCCAGCACCCGGGCCACGTTGAGCCCCTTGCCGCCGGGCCGTTCGGCGACGTCGGTGACGCGGTGGGTGGTGTGCGGACGCAACTGCGGCACCCGGTAGGTGATGTCGAGGGCGGTGTTGAGTGTGACCGTCAGGATCACCCTGGCATCCCCTCTCCCGTCCCCCCGCCGGACGGAGATTCCTTTGCTGAAGCGTGCGGCTGTGCGGCGGGCGGTGCCCGTCCTGTGCGGCAGGTGTTACCCGCCGTCCAGCGATCATGCCAAAGCCGTGGCGCACGGCCCACCCCCCGGTGGTGGCGGGGTGGCTCAACACCGGGGTATATCAGTTCACTTCGGGATCGACCACCCAGCTGCCGCGGCACATCACACCCCGGAGCCGGAAGTCCGCGTCGACGACCACGAGGTCCGCGTCCTTCCCGGGCTCCAGCGAGCCCACCCGGCCGGCCACGCCCAGCACCTTCGCGGGGGTGGAGGACAGCGCCCGCACCGCCTCGTCGACGCTCAGCCCGTCGACGGTCACCGCCCGCCGGAAGGCATGGTCCAGGGTGAGGGTCGAGCCCGCGATCGATCCGGCCGTCGGCCCGTCGCTGATCCGCGCCACCCCGTCCCTGACCTCGACCTCCATCGGGCCGAGCGGATAGCGTCCGTCGCTCATGCCCGCCGCGCCCATCGCGTCGGTGATGAACGCGACGCGATCGGCGCCCGCGCGGCGGAAGGCGAGCTGGAGCACCGCCGGGTGGAGATGGGTGCCGTCGTTGATCAGCTCGATGGCGACCCGCTCGTCCTCCAGCAGCGCGGCGACCGGGCCGGGTTCGCGGTGCAGCAGCGACGGCATCGCGTTGAACAGGTGGGTGGCCACGGTGGCGCCCGCCTCGACCGCCCCGCGCGTCGCCTCGTAGGTGGAGTCGGTGTGGCCGACAGCCGCGATGACGCCGCTGTCGGCGAGCAGCCGTACGGACTCCAGCCCGCCGGGCAGTTCGGGCGCGAGGGTCATCATCCGCGCGGTGCCGCGGGCCGCGTCGATCAGCTTGCGGACGTCCGCCGGATCGGGGGCGCGCAGCAGCGAGGGCTGGTGGGCGCCGCAGCGGTGCGGGGAGATGAACGGCCCCTCGAAGTGGATCCCGGCCAGCTCGCCCTGCTGGACCAGTTCGGAGAGGACCGACGCCTGCCGGGCGAGGTCGTCCAGGTCGCCGGTGACGGTGGAGGCGAGCATGGTCGTGGTGCCGTGGCGCCGGTGGGTGTGTACGGCGGTGAGGGCCTCCTCGGCGGTGCCCGCGGAGAAGGACGCGCCACCGCCGCCGTGCACATGGATGTCGACGAAGCCGGGGACGATCCAGCAGCCGCTCAGATCGCGCGTCGTGGCCCGCGCGGCGCCCGTGTGCGGCCCCGCGTCCGGCCCCGTGTCCGTGGCGGCGATACGGGTGCCCTCGACCGTCACCCGTCCGTTCTCGACCACCCCGGACGGCAGCGCGACCCGGGCGCCCGTGAGAACCGTTCGCTGCACCATCAGGCGGAAACCTCCGTGGCGAGTAGATCCCAGGCGAGCAGGCCCGCGCCCAGGCATCCGGCGGTGTCCCCGAGGGCCGCGGGGACGATGGGGGGAAGCTGCTGGAAGGTGAGGCGCTTCTCGACCTCGTCGCGCAGCGGGCCGAACAGGGTCTCCCCGGCCTCGGCGAGTCCGCCGCCGATGATCAGCATCCCGGTGTCGAGCAGGGTGTGGGCGATCACCAGACCGTCGGCCAGCGCCCCGGTCATCTCCCTCCACACCGCCTCGGCCCGCGGGTCCCCGGAGGTCACGGCCTCGGCGCAGTCGGCGGCGTCGGCGGTGGGGTCGCCGCTGGCGGCCGCCCAGGCGCGGCCGACCGCGGACGCCGAGGCGAGCGTCTCCAGACAGCCCCGCCCGCCGCAGCCGCACACCGGGCCGCCGGGCCGTACGACCACATGGCCGATCTCCGCCGAGGAGCCGTGCGCCCCCGGGTCGATCCGGCCCTCGATACCGATGGCGCCCGCGATCCCGGTGCCGACCGACACGAAGAGGAACCGGTCGGCGCCCTCACCCGCTCCTATCCGCCCCTCGGCCAGCCCGCCCATCCGGACGTCATGGGCCAGCGCGACCGGGATCCCGCCCAGCCGCTCCGAGAGCAGCGCGCGCAGGGGGACGTCCCGCCAGCCGAGGTTGGCGGCGAAGACGGCCACCCCGCGCGCCTCGTCGAGCACCCCGGGTACGCCGACGCCCGCCGCCGCGGGCGGTCCGCCGAAGCGCTCCTCGCCCACCGCGCGCAGCTCGGCGGCGAAGTCCAGGATCGCGGTGACGACGGCCTCGGGGCCGCGCTCCCGTCCGGTGGGCCGCCTGGCCTCGTGCAGGAGTGTGTTGTCCGCCCCGACCAGGGCGGCTTTCATGCCGGTGCCGCCCACATCCAGGGCGATGATGTGTTTCACGGGAAACAGTCTCCCGCGATCCACCGTGAGAGGTCTAGTCCACTCGCCGCTTCTCCCCGGAAGAGGGACCCCGGGTCCGGTCCTCCCGCCCTCGGCGCGTTCTCCCTCTTGACTCCAGGCCCCTTGATTCCGGGCCCCGCAAGGAAGTTGTGGCGGCGTGACACATTCCACTTATCCGCATGGACCGACCTGAGCTGGGAAGGCGGAGCCCCGATACCGAAGCGATATGCCCATGGTGTAGACCTTGTGGAGGTTTGCAAGGCAGACTCGCTCGACCGTGGGGGCGAACCCCGGGGGACCCCGGGGGATCAACCCCGGGGATGAATCAAGCCAAACAGGGTGGGAAGCAGCGGTGCAGCGGCGACGGTTCTTGGGTCTGACGACGGCTGGAGTCGCGGTGGCGACCACGGCGCCGGTGCTGACCGGTTGCGGCGGCGGCAGCGGCTCGGGGGGTGAGGTCACCCTCAAGGTGGTCGCCGCCGACTACGGCGACAGCGCCGCCAACAGCTCCCAGAAGGCATGGGAGAAGATGGCCCGCGCCTACGAGAGCAAGCACAGCAACGTCAAGATCGACGTCAAGGTCTACAGCTGGACCGAGGTCGACAAGCGCGTCGCCGAGATGGTCAAGGCCGGTGACGCCCCCGACATCGCCCAGATCGGCGCGTACGCCGACTACGCGGCCGACGGCAAGCTCTACCGCGCCGACCAGATGCTCTCCATCCCCACCCAGGCCGGGTTCATCACCTCGATCGCCCACGCGGGCGAGGTCAACCGGGTGCAGTACGGGCTGCCCTTCGTCGCCAGCGCCCGGCTGCTCTTCTACAACAAGAAGCTCTTCGACCAGGCCGGGATATCCGACGCGCCCAGCACCTGGGCCGAGCTGAAGGACGCTGCCGAGGCCCTCAAGGGGATCGGGGTGCGCATCCCGTACGGCCTGCCCCTCGGCCCCGAGGAGACCCAGGCCGAGACCATGATGTGGATGCTCGGCGGCGGGGGCGGCTACACCGACGGCAACAGCAGCTACACCATCGACTCGGCCCAGAACATCGAGACCCTCGAATGGCTGCGGGACGAGCTGGTCGGCAAGGGCCTCACCGGCCCCCGCTCCCCGGCCCGTACCGACCGGCAGGACGTCTTCGACGCCTTCACCCGCGGCGAGGTCGGCATGCTCAACGGACACCCCACCCTGATGCAGCAGGCGTCCGGCCACGGCATCAGCTACGGCACCGCGGCGCTGCCCGGCCGCAAGGGCAAGTCCCGCTCGACGATGGGCGTCGCCGACTGGCTGATGGCCTTCAACACCCACGGCCACCGTGAAGAGATCGGCAGCTTCCTCGACTTCGTCTACAGCGACGAAAACGTGCTCGACTTCGCCACCCAGTACGATCTGCTGCCCGTGACCACCGCCGTCCAGGAGACGATGCTCCGCGACCGGGAGTACAAGTCGCTGTGGCGCTTCCTGGGCGAGCTGGAGAGCGCCGAGTTCTACCCGTCGGACAAGACCTCCTGGGCGACCGTCAGCAAGCTGATCAAGGAGAAGATCGGTTCGACGGTGGCCAAGGGCGGCGACCCGGCGAGCGTGCTGGGCGAGATCCAGCGCGCGGCCGACGCGATGGAGAACTCGGGGGCATGACGGAGGTGACGGGAGACGCCGCGCCGGAGCCGGAGCCGGAGCCGGAGCCGGAGGCCGAGCCGGAGCCGGAGCCGGAGCCGGGCGCCGAGCCGGGCGGGCTGTCGGACCGGGACCGGGACGTGCTCGCCCTGGAGCGGCGCGGCTGGTCGGCCCCCGGCGCCAAGGAGCGCGCGATACGCGAGCGACTCGGCATCTCCCCGACCCGCTACTACCAGTTGCTGAACGCGCTGCTGGACGATCCCCGGGCGCTGGAGCACGACCCCGTCACCGTCAACCGCCTGCGCCGTGTGCGGGACGAGCGGCGGATGCGCCGCTGACCGGGCGCCCGGCTGGGTAGGGTCACCGGCATGGGCAGCCACCCCCTTCCCGAACCGACCACGGCCGCCGGGCGCGAGGGCCTCGCCGCCCTCCTCGAGCGGCCCGGCAGCGCCGTCGTCGGGCTCGACTTCGACGGCACCCTCGCCGAGATCGTCCCCGACCCCGACCAGGCCCGCGCCCATCCCGGCGCGGTCCCCGCGCTCGCCCGCCTCGCCCCGCTGCTGCGCTCCGTCGCCGTGATCACCGGCCGTCCGGCCCGGGTCGCGGTGGACTACGGCGGCTTCGCCGGGGTCGAGGAGCTGGCCGGTCTGGTGGTGCTCGGTGCCTACGGGGCCGAGCGCTGGGAGGCGGCGGACGGCGAGCTCAGGGCCCCCGCGCCGCCGCCGGGCGTCGCCGCCGTCAAGGCCGAACTCCCCGCCGTGCTCGACGCCCACGGCGGCGGGCGGGGCCTGTGGACCGAGGACAAGGGCCGCGCCGTCGCCGTCCACACCCGCCGCGCCGAGGACCCCCACGCCGCCTTCGAAAGGCTGCGTGCCCCGCTGTACGCGCTGGCCGAACGCCACGGGCTGATCGTCGAACCGGGCCGCCTGGTGCTGGAGCTGCGCCCGCCCGGTATGGACAAGGGCGTCGCCCTCACCGACCACATCCGTGCCACCGGCGCCGACACCGTCCTCTACGCGGGCGACGACCTCGGCGACCTGGCCGCCTTCGCCGCTGTGGAGCGGCTGCGGGACGAGGGCCTCCGCGGCGTCCTGGTGTGCAGCGGCAGCACGGAGGTGACCGAACTGGCGGACCGCGCCGACCTGGTGGTCGACGGCCCGGCGGGCGTGGTGTCCCTGCTGGACGCGCTGGCGACGGCCGCGCGCCGGGGGTAGCCGCCCCTCGGGGCGCTGCCGCCGCGCCCGGCAGGCGGGTGCGCATGGCCTCCCGAGAGGCCGGTCCGCCCAGCCATGCTCGGGGCCGTCCCACGGCCCGCCTCGTTCCGGCCGTGCCCCGGGCGCCCGGCCCGGATCCCGCTCGGGACCGCCCCCGGCGAGGTCACGGAGGCGGTGGCCGCCTGGCGGCCGGTCGAGCTCCCGGGCGCGGATCGGCCGGGCCGGGTGGCCGCTACGCCTCCAGCGCCCGCAGCTGGGCCAGGAACCACTGCTGCGGGGGCAGCGCCGTGGCCGCCGCGGCGAGGCGTCCGGTGCGGTCGGCGCGCTCGGCGTCGTCCATGCGCAGAGCCTCGTGCAGCGCCGCCGCCGTGCCCTCCACGTCGTACGGGTTCACCACCAGCGCGTCCTCGCCCAACTCCGCGTAGGCCCCCGCCTCGCGGGACAGCACCAGCGCGCATCCCCGCTCGGAAACGACCGGCACCTCCTTGGCGACCAGGTTCATCCCGTCCCGGATGGGGTTGACCAGCGCCACGTCGGCCAGCCGGTAGGCGGCGAGGGAGCGGGCGAAGTCGTCCTTCACATGGAGGGCGACCGGCTGCCAGCCCTCCGTGCCGAACTCCGCGTTGATCTCATCCGCCACGGCCTGCACCCGGGCCGTGTAGTCGCGGTAGACGGCGAGGTCCTGGCGCGAGGGGTAGGCGAACGCCACATGGACCACGCGCTCGCGCCACTCGGGGTGGATCTCCAGCAGCCGCCGGTAGGCCAGCAGCCCCCGCACGATGTTCTTGGACAGCTCGGTGCGGTCCACCCGGACGATCGTCTTCCGGCCGGGGCCGATCTGCGCCCGCAGCGTGGAGAGCCGTTCGTCCACATCCGCCGCGCGTGATCGCTCACGCAGGAACTCCGCGTCCGCGCCCAGGCCGTGCACCCCGAGCCGGGTCTCCCGCCCCTCGAACCGCACCGCCGTGGCCGTGCCGCCGCCGTCCCGGACGATCTCGGCACCCAGCACCGCCGCACAGCAGTCGGCGAAGGCCGTGGCCCAGCGCTCGGTGAGGAACGCCGCGCGGTCACCGCCGAGGATGCCGCGCAGCACCGCCTCCGCCACATCGTCCGGCAGCAGCCGGTAGTAGTCCGGCGGGGCCCACGGGGTGTGCGAGAAGTGGCCGATCCGCAGATCGGGGCGGCGATCCCGCAACAGCCCCGGCACCAGGGCCAGGTGGTAGTCCTGCACCAGCACCACCGCGCCCTCGGCCGCCTCCTGGGCGAGCGCGTCCGCGAAGGCCGTGTTGTATGTCTCGAAGGCCGCCCACTGGGCGGCGGACTCCGCGTCGAAGACCGGCTCCACCGGGGTCTGGTAGAGCAGATGGTGGACGAACCACAGCACCGAGTTGGCCACGCCGTTGTACGCGGCGGCGAATACATCCGGCGCGATGTCCAGCATCCGCACCTGCTGCCCGCCGGTGTCGGCGGCGTCCAGATGACCGCTCCCGGCGCGCCGGGCCGCCTCCCGGTCGCCGTCGCCGAGCGCCGAGCACACCCACACCGCACCGGCGTCCGGGCCGATCGCGCTGAGGCCGGAGACCAGCCCGCCGCCGCCGCGCTTGGCGGAGATCGAGCCGTCCTCACCCAGCGCGTACGAGACCGGGCCGCGGTTGGAGGCGACGAGGATCTGGGCAGTGCGCGGGGCAGCCATGTCGCGAGCCTAGCCATCGGGCACACCGCGCAAACGTGCGTGCGGTTTCTCGGCCCGTTGGGCGTACGCGGCGTCCGGCAGGGCGTACGCGGCCCGTGGGGCGGCCCGGTTCTCAGCGACCTCGCTGAAGTCCGGTGCGCTTCGGTTGCGCCCCGAAGGGGCGCGGGGCTGTGTCGATGTGCGGCTCCGCCGCGTGGGCGCGACCAGCCACGACGCAGCCGCGGACCAACGACCCCACCTCGCGGCACCTCCCGCGGAGCGCTTAGGCCGCCCGCCGCTCCGCGTACTCCGGGATCTCGATCATCGGCGGCCGCTCCTCGGTGTCCACGGCCGAGGTACGCGGCTCGAAGCCGTTCTCGCCCCGGTCGAACTGGGTCAGCCGAGGCCGCACCAGATGGCCGCGGGCCAGCCGCAGCTGCGCCGTGCGGTAGATGGCCGCGGCCATCCGGCCCAGCGCCTGCCCGTCCTGGTGGCGGTGTTTGCGCACCCCGATGTCCACCTGGGCCAGCGCGTCGAGGCCGACCGTGTGCAGCGAGTCCACCAGCAGCCCCAGCTCCACCCCGTACCCCACGGGGAACGGCAGCCGCTCCAGCAGCGAGCGCCGCGCCGCGTACTCCCCGCCCAGCGGCTGTACGAATCCGGCCAGCAGCGGCCAGTGCAGATTCAGCAGCGGACGCGCGACCAGCTCGGTGACCCGGCCGCCCTGTCCGGCCGCGTCGCCCAGCGGCCGGTCGTACATCCCCTTGACCAACTGCACCTCCGGGTCGGTCAGCAGCGGACCGACGATCCCGGAGACGAAGCGCGCTTCGAACTCCCGCAGATCGGCGTCGATGAAGCAGACGATCTCGCCGCTGGTGGCCAGCAGGGAACGCCACAGCACCTCGCCCTTGCCCGGCAGTGCGGGCAGCCGCGGCAGCAGCGAGTCGCGGTGGATCACCGTCGCACCGGCCGCCGCGGCGACCTCCGCGGTGCGGTCGGTGGAGCCGGAGTCCAGCACGACCAGCTCGTCGACGAGCGGCGCCGCCCCGTCCATCAGCTCACGGCGGATCACCGCGGCGATCTCCCCGACCGTCGACTCCTCGTTCAGCGCGGGCAGCACCACGCTCACCGCGCTGCCCGTGGCATGCTTGGCGGCCAGCAGGCGGTCCAGCGGACGGTCGTCGGCCGACCAGGAGCGGCGGTCCAGCCAGCGCTCCACCTCATCCAGCACCTGTCTGTCTCCCTGCTGCTGTGATCACTTGTGATCCCCGCTGTGATCCATCTCGCGCTTCGGACGGCTGTCTCAACCCTCCGGGCCTTCGGTTACAGTCTTGAACAACGCGCATGACCGTCATATGTCGGGGTCGACCCGGCTGTATGGCGCCCATCGCGCGGACAAACGCCCGGGCCCGAGCCCGGTGCCATACCGCTCATCCAGAGGGGCAGAGGGAACGGCCCGTTGAAGCCCCGGCAACCCTCCAGCTGGTCTCGTTCTCGTAGCGAGGCTCCCAGCTAGGGAAGGTGCCAATTCCGGCTCGTGGCGAAATGCGTCCCGAGGAAGATGAGGAGAAAGGGCCTCGCCTCCATGGCTGTGCAATCCGTCGAAAGCTCAACCACTTCCCCCGCCGCTTCCCCGGCGTCCACGTCGCCCACGCCCTCCTTCGGCCCCGCCGTCGCGCTGTCCTGTCGCGAATGCGGTGAGCGCTTCGACCTCGGCCCGATCTTCGCGTGTACGGCGTGCTTCGGCCCCCTCGAAATCGCGTATGAACTGCCGACCGGCGACCCGGAGGGCCTGCGCCGGCGGATCGAGGCCGGTCCGAACAACATCTGGCGCTATGCCCCGCTCCTTCCCGTCCCGGCGGACGTGGCGGACACACCCAGCCTGAATCCAGGGTTCACCAAGCTGGTCAAGGCCGACAACCTCGCCCGTGAACTCGGTGTCACCGGTGAGCTGCACATCAAGGACGACTCCGGCAACCCGACCCACTCCTTCAAGGACCGGGTCGTCGCCATCGCCGTCCAGGCCGCCCGCACCTTCGGCTTCACCACCCTGTCCTGCTCCTCCACCGGCAACCTCGCGGGCGCGGTCGGCGCCGCGGCCGCCCGCGCGGGCTTCCGCTCCTGCGTCTTCATCCCGCACGACCTGGAGGCGGGCAAGGTCGTCATGGCCGCCGTCTACGGCGGTGACCTGGTCGGTATCGAGGGCACCTACGACGACGTCAACCGCTTTTGCAGCGAGCTGATCGGCGATCCGGCGGGCGAGGGCTGGGGCTTCGTCAACGTCAATCTGCGGCCGTACTACGGCGAGGGCTCCAAGACCCTGGCCTACGAGATCTGCGAGCAGCTCGGCTGGCGGCTCCCGGACCAGATCGTCATCCCGATCGCCTCGGGCTCCCAGCTCACCAAGATCGACAAGGGGCTCAAGGAGCTGATCCAGCTCGGCCTGGTCGAGGACCGGCCCTACAAGATCTTCGGCGCCCAGGCCGAGGGCTGCTCCCCGGTCTCCGCCGCCTTCAAGGCCGGTCATGACGTGGTGCGTCCGCAGAAGCCGAACACCATCGCCAAGTCGCTGGCCATCGGCAACCCGGCGGACGGCCCGTATGTCCTGGACATCGCGCGCCGCACCGGCGGGGCCGTGGAGGATGTCACCGACGAGCAGGTCGTCGACGCCATCAAGCTGCTGGCCCGCACCGAGGGGATCTTCGCGGAGACCGCGGGCGGGGTCACCGTCGGCGTGACCAAGAAGCTGATCGAGGACGGGCTCCTCGACCCGGCCCTGACGACCGTCGTCCTCAACACCGGCGACGGCCTCAAGACCCTCGACGCGGTAGCCCCCACCACGGGCCCCTCCGCCACCATCCGCCCCACCCTTGACTCGTTCCGAGAGGCTGGACTCGTATGAGCGTCAATGTCCGAATTCCGACCATCCTCCGCACCTACACCGGCGGTCAGGCCGAGGTGAGCGCCGAGGGCGCGACCCTCGCCGAGGTTCTGGCGGACCTGGAGAAGAACCACCAGGGCATCTCCGCGCGGGTCCTGGACGACACCGGCAAGCTGCGCCGCTTCGTGAACGTCTACGTCAACGACGACGATGTGCGTTTCGCGGACGGCCTGGCCACGGCCACTCCGGACGGCGCCGGGGTCTCGATCATCCCGGCGGTCGCGGGCGGCTGCTGACCCCTGATCACCTTTTCACTATCGGAATCACCCCGTCCGGAGAAAAGCGGACGGGGTGATTCCGTGTGTGGAATCGCGATACAGTTGGCCTGATTCCGAACTGGCCGAAGGCTGGAACCGCATACGGAACCCGTCAAGTTGTGCGCGAAATGTGAGCATGATTTGTCGGGTTGGTGCCCTATGTCCGGCCCGAGTTGTCCCCCCTTCGTGAGAATCCTTCACTTTTGGCCCATCGGCCGCGCCCAGAATTCTCGTCCGATTGACCTGTTGCACAGGGCGTTGGGACGGATACATTCAGCGGCGGTCGACGCGTTCCGGCGCACACCCTCCTGACCGGGGGGTGAGGTCTGACCCGGGTCCGCGGAGTGCGGTCCTGCGCAAAAAGGGCCAGCAATAGGGGAGTTAGGAATGGCTCAGGGCACCGTCAAGTGGTTCAACGCGGAGAAGGGGTACGGCTTCATCGCGGTCGACGGTGGTGCGGACGTGTTCGTCCACTACAGCGCGATCCAGATGGACGGCTACCGCACCCTCGAGGAAGGCCAGCGGGTGGAGTTCGAGATCTCGCAGGGTCAGAAGGGCCCGCAGGCCGACATGGTCCGCGTGGCCGTTGGCTGACGCGCCGACGCGACGCAGCTGACTGAAGTGTCAGAGGGCCCGCACCCCGACGGGGGTGCGGGCCCTCTGGCGTTGGCGCCCGCCCGTCACCCGACCACCACCCCCCATGGATGCCCTTCGGGCGCTTGCGCCCACCCGTCACCCGACCACCACCCCTCATCGACGCCCTACGGGTGCTTGCGCCCACCCGTCACCCGACCACCACCCCCCATGGATGCCCTTCGGGCGCTTGCACTCTCATGGGGCGAGTGCTAATCATTGCGTTAGCACTCTCCGAGTGAGAGTGACAGAAGGACCGGGTCGGTGAGGCCCGCCAATGCTGTACGGGGCAAGGAACCGCACGGCAGGCAGGCCGTCCGTCGCGGGCGCCAGCGCGGTCCGGAGCAATCCGCCCCCACGGCCTAACGGCCTGGGAGGTACCCCCTAAGTCTTGGGAGGACCACTTCACATGGCCAAGATCATCGCGTTCGACGAGGAGGCGCGGCGCGGCCTCGAGCGCGGGATGAACCAGCTCGCCGACGCCGTCAAGGTCACCCTCGGCCCCAAGGGCCGTAACGTCGTCCTCGAGAAGAAGTGGGGCGCCCCCACGATCACCAACGATGGTGTATCCATCGCCAAGGAGATCGAGCTCGAGGACGCGTACGAGAAGATCGGCGCCGAGCTGGTCAAGGAGGTCGCGAAGAAGACGGACGACGTCGCCGGTGACGGCACGACGACCGCGACCGTCCTCGCCCAGGCGCTGGTCAAGGAGGGCCTCCGCAACGTCGCCGCGGGCGCCAACCCGATGGCCCTCAAGCGCGGCATCGAGAAGGCCGTCGAGGCCGTCTCCGCCCAGCTGCTCGAGCAGGCCAAGGACGTGGAGACCAAGGAGCAGATCGCCTCCACCGCCTCCATCTCCGCCGCAGACACCCAGATCGGTGAGCTCATCGCCGAGGCGATGGACAAGGTCGGCAAGGAAGGCGTCATCACCGTCGAGGAGTCGCAGACCTTCGGGCTCGAGCTCGAGCTCACCGAGGGCATGCGCTTCGACAAGGGCTACATCTCCCCGTACTTCGCGACGGACATGGAGCGTATGGAGGCGTCGCTCGACGACCCGTACATCCTGATCGTCAACTCGAAGATCAGCAGCGTGAAGGACCTCCTCCCGCTGCTCGAGAAGGTCATGCAGTCCGGCAAGCCGCTGCTGATCATCGCCGAGGACATCGAGGGCGAGGCCCTGGCGACCCTGGTCGTCAACAAGATCCGTGGCACCTTCAAGTCCGTCGCCGTCAAGGCCCCGGGCTTCGGTGACCGCCGCAAGGCCATGCTCGGTGACATCGCCATCCTCACCGGTGGCACCGTCATCTCCGAGGAGGTCGGCCTCAAGCTGGAGAACGCGGGCATCGACCTGCTCGGCCGCGCCCGCAAGATCACGGTCACCAAGGACGAGACCACGATCGTGGACGGCGCCGGCGACACCGAGCAGGTGCAGGGCCGCGTCAACCAGATCCGCGCCGAGATCGAGTCCTCGGACTCGGACTACGACCGCGAGAAGCTCCAGGAGCGCCTGGCGAAGCTGGCCGGCGGCGTGGCCGTCATCAAGGCCGGTGCCGCGACCGAGGTCGAGCTCAAGGAGCGCAAGCACCGCATCGAGGACGCGGTGCGCAACGCCAAGGCCGCCGTCGAGGAGGGCATCGTCGCCGGTGGTGGCGTGGCCCTGCTCCAGACCGTGTCGGTCTTCGAGAAGCTGGAGCTCGAGGGCGACGAGGCCACCGGTGCCCAGGCCGTCCGCCTGGCGCTCGAGGCCCCGCTGAAGCAGATCGCGGTCAACGCCGGTCTCGAGGGCGGCGTCGTGGTGGAGAAGGTGCGCAACCTGACCCCGGGCCACGGTCTCAACGCGGCCACCGGCGAGTACGTGGACCTCATCGCCGAGGGCATCATCGACCCGGCCAAGGTCACGCGCTCCGCGCTTCAGAACGCCGCGTCGATCGCCGCGCTGTTCCTGACCACCGAGGCCGTCATCGCCGACAAGCCGGAGAAGGCCGCCGCGGCGGGCGCTCCGGGCGGTATGCCGGGCGGTGACATGGACTTCTGATCGACGTCTTCGTCGGTCGAACCGTCCTGAGTACGTCGGGGCGGCACCCTCTCCCAGGGGTGCCGCCCCGACGGCGTTTCTCCGGTCCGTTGGCCTGGCCCGACGGGCAAGGCCGAAGCGGACTCGCTGACGTCCGGTGCGCTTCGGGTGCGCCCCGAGGGGGCGCGGGGCTGTGTCGATGTGCGGCTCCGCCGCATGGGCGTGGCCGGCCACGACGCCGCCGCGGACGAATGACGGCACCTCGCGGCACTTCCCGCGGAGCACTCAGCGCGCCCGGGCTGCCTCCAGAGCCGCGCGCAGATGGCCGCCCGCCTCGCCGAGCAGCTTCTCGGCGGTCGGCGCGTCCACCTCACCCAGGATGGTGAGGATGGCGTTCTTGGTCTCGCCGTCCGTGGCCGCGAGCGCGCTCTCGATGCGTTCGTCCGGGGCGCCGGTGGCCAGCGAGACGATCCGGCGCGAGCGTGCGCGCAGCTTCTCGTTGGAAGCGCGCACATCGACCATCAGATTCCCGAAGGTCTTGCCCAGCCGGATCATGGTGATCGTCGAGATCATGTTGAGCACCAGCTTCTGGGCGGTGCCCGACTTCAGCCGGGTCGAGCCGGTGACCAGCTCCGGCCCCACCACGATCTCGATGCCGTGGTCGGCCGCCGCGGCGAGCGCCGAGCCCGCGTTGCAGGACAGCCCGACGGTGAGCGCGCCCTTGGCGCGGGCGTGCTCGACCGCGCCGACGGCGTACGGGGTGCGGCCGGAGGCCGAGATGCCGACGACCGTGTCGGCCTCGCCCACCCCGAGCCGGTCGAGGTCCCCGGCGGCCAGCTCCTTGCTGTCCTCCGCTCCCTCGGCGGAGGTCACCATGGCCTCCGGCCCGCCCGCGAGCACACCGAGGACCTGCCCCGGCGGGGTGTTGAAGGTGGGCGGGCATTCACTCGCGTCGAGCACCCCGAGCCGCCCCGCGGTGCCCGCGCCCGCGTACAGCAACCGGCCACCGCGGGACATCCGGGCCGCGATGTCGTCGATGGCGGCGGCGATCTTGGGGAGCTGGGCGGCGACGGCGGTGGGGACGGCGGCGTCCTCCCCGTTCATGATCCGGGCGATCTCCAGCGTCTTGAGCCGGTCGATCTCGGCGAGTTCGGGACGGAACGCCTCGGTGGTGAGGGTGTCCAGCTGGGCCCGGAGCTGTGCCGGGCCCTGGCCCTGGCTCTGGTCGGCGGCGGAAGTCATGCGAAGCGGCTCTTTCCGTGCGGGCTGTGGTCAGCGGTGGTCAGCGGTGGCCGGGGCGCGGGTCGTGCCGGTGGGCGAGCGCCTCGTACGAGGCGGACAGCGCGGGCGCCGCGGACTCGTACGTACGCTGTGCGACCCCGATGAACAGGCAGTCCACCACCAGCAGCTGACTGGTCCGGCTGGCCATGGCCGCCGGGCGCAGCTCGCTCTCGCGGGCGGTGGAGGTGGTGAGGACGAAGTCCGCGTAACTCGCCACCTCGCCGTCCGGCCGTCCGGTGATCGCGACGGTGGTCGCCCCGCGTTCGAAGGCGACCCGCAGCGGTTCGATGACGTCCGTGGTGCGGCCCGAGTGGGTGATCGCGATGGCCACGTCGCCCGAGTGGAGCTGCACGGCGTTGGTGACCGCGAGATGCGGATCGGCGTGGGCATGGGCTATCAGCCCGATGCGCAGGAGTTTCTGGACCAGGTCCTGGCCGACCAGGCTGGAAGCGCCCACACCGTAGACATCGATCCGGCGGGCGGTGGCGAGCGCCGAGACGGCCGCCTCCAGCTGGCTGGTGTCCAGTGCGGCGGCGGTGTCCGCCAGACACTGCTGCTCCTCCTGCGCCAGCTTGGTGATCACATCGGGGATCGGGTCGTCGACCGCGATGTCCGCCGTGACGGCCGGGGCCCGTCCGGCCGCCTGCTGCGCGGCCAGCGCGGCGAGGGCGAGGCGCAGATCGCGGTATCCGGGGTAGCCGAGCAGCCGGGAGGTGCGTACGACGGTGGCTTCGCTGGTACCCGTCCGCTCGGCGAGCGCGGTGACGGTGAGCGCGGCGCAACCGGCCGGATCACCGGCCACGGTCTCCGCGACGCGCTGCATGGATCGGGTCATGGAGGGAGCCAGCGTACGGACCTTCGCCGCGAGGGCGGCCGGTGCGGGAGCGGGGGCCTCGGACGGGGTGAAAGTTTCCTTCAGCTTACTGCTCACATCTGAAAAGTATTTCCGCTCCTGGTGTCCGTCAACCCTTCGACACCCTGCCGGCGCCCCGCGCCCCACCGGCGGAGTGTCTACGGAGGGTGATGGGAAGGCACCAGAATGAAGCAAAGGTGACAATGGGACCCATGAAGCTCGAACACGCACTGCACGCGGCGCGTGCGCTCGTCCTGGCCGATCTCGCAGCGGGAAATGTCGCCCAGGCGGACATCGTCTCGCTGGTCGAGGATGCGATCGCGCACCGGCGGTGGTGGGTCGAGCAGTGGCCGGAGGGTGCCGCGTATGTGGCCGGACTGGTCGCCCAGGACGTCCAGGACGCCCTGCTGGAGCGCTACGGCCGCTGGCCGCTGTGCCCCGTCTGCACCGAGGGCGGCGATCTCCACGCCCTCGACGTGGAGCCGGAGTTGGGCCCGGATCCACACTGGGTGTGCGGCAAGACGGCGGTCGCGGTGGCGCGCGTGGGTTCGCTCGGAACCACCCTCTGATGGCCGTACTGATCGACCCGCCGTCCTGGCCGGGCCATGGCCGGATGTGGTCGCACCTGGTCAGCGATGTCTCGTACGACGAGCTCCACGCGTTCGCGTCCCGGATCGGCGCGCCCCGCCGCGGTTTCGAACGGGACCACTACGACATCCCGAGCGAGCTCTACGAGGCGGCGGTCCGGGCCGGGGCCGAGGAGGTCGGCAGCAAGGAGCTGCTGCGACGGCTGACGGCGGCGGGTCTGCGCCGCCCGAAGCGGCGGCGCGCGGCGGGGGCGTAAGGGACGCCCCCGCGGCGGGCCCCCGTCACGACGGGGGGCGTCGGGGATGGGGGCGCGCCTGTGGTGAGAGGACGCACCCGTGGTGAGGACCTTGCCGGCAGGGGCACCTCGCCGGTGAGCGGACTCTCGTTGGCGGGAACGGCGCCGCGTATCAGTGCGTGGCGCGCGCGGACTCCGCGTCCCGCGCCGCGGTCGCCCCCATGACGACCCGGGAGCCGCTCTCCGCCTGGTGGATCCGGGAGGCGAGTGCGGTCGTCCCGATGGCGAGGGTGGCCATCACCGCACCGGTCCAGGCCACCGCCGGATAGCCCCAGCCCGCGCTGATCACGAGTCCGCCCAGCCACGGGCCGACCGTGTTGCCGATGTTGAAGGCGGCGGTCGTGGTCGCGCCCGCCAGCGTCGGGGCGGCGTTTGCCACGTTGAACATCCGGGCGTTGAGCGCGGGCGCGGTGAAGAAGGCGGTGAACCCCAGCAGCAGCGCGAGGGTCACGGCCGCGACGGGGTACCGCGCGGTGAGCGCCAGCACGGCCAGGACGGCGGCCGAGGCCGCTATGCCGACGTACATCGTGCCGAACAGATGGGCGTCCGCGATCCGCCCGCCGAGCGCCGTACCGATCAGCGCCCCCACCCCGAACAGCGCCAGCACCGTCGGCACCCAGCTCTCCGCGAGCCCGGCCACCTCCGTCAGCAGCGGTGCGAGGTACGAGAACAGGCAGAAGACGGCGCCGCCGTTGAGCGCGGTGCTGATCAGCGCGAGCCAGACCTGCCGGTCGCGGTAGATCCGCAGCTCGTTCCGCAGCCGGGGGGTGTCCTCACCGGTCGGCACCTCCGTACGGGGCACCAGCGCGACCACGCCCACCAGACCCAGCGCCGACAGCCCGGCCACCGCCCAGAACGCGGCGCGCCACCCGGCGTGCTGCCCGAGGAGAGCCCCCGCGGGCACCCCCGCGATGTTCGCGATGCTCAGGCCCCCGACCATCACCGCCATCGCCCGCGCCCGCGCGTTCACCGGCACCAGCGACACCGCGACCGCCGCGCCCACCGCCCAGAACCCGGCACACGCCAGCGCGCTCACCACCCGCGACGTGAACAGCACCCCGTACGACGGCGCCACCGCCCCCGCCACCTGGCCGAGCCCGAAGGCGGCGAGCAACGCGATCAGCGTGGTCCGCCGAGGCAACCGCAACGTGGCCGCCGCCAGCACCGGCGCCCCCACCACCATCCCGACCGCGAACGCGGACACCAGCAGCCCAGCCGTCGGAATCGACACCCCCATGTCCCGCGCCACGGGTTGCAGCAGCCCGGACAGCATGAACTCGGACGTCCCGAGCGCGAAGACGGACAGCCCGAGGACGTAGACGGCGACGGGCATGGGGGCGCGAGCGCTGACGTGCGAGGACATGCCGGGCACAACACGGCCTGGGGCTCGGGCATTCCATCCCCGAGCGGGTTTCCCGGCAGCTACCGTGTCCGCTCCGCCGGGACGGGTACGCCACCGGACCACAACTCTTCGGCGTGCTCCGCGAACCGCGAGAACATCCCGCCGTCCGCCTTCCGCCGGAGATGCATCAGCGGTGAGTCATGCCCGACGAGCCGAGCCAGGTGCGGGGTCACGAGCGACTGGTCATCGAAGCGGAAGACGGACAGCGAGATGTGATTCACCGCGTCGGCACCGCCGAACTCCGCTTGACGCCTGTCTCGGCTGAACACCTGCACACCGCCCTGTGCTACGCACTCAATGGCCAGCCGCCACCCGCTGAGGCTCCGGAGTGCCGTCGGCCGGTCCGCTACCCGGGTTGTCACTGAGGGGCCACGACGTCAGCAGGGATCTCAGGCGCGGAGCCAACGTCCCGGCGGTGGTCGTTGTCCAACTCATCGGTGTCGTTTTCGACGGGCGCAAGGAGCCGTCCACCCCTGCTCTCGGCGACCCGTAATGCGTCCGTCAGCGCCTCGACCAGTCGGCGGGCCAGGAAGCGAAGTTCTCCGACGCCTACCCTCTCATCGTCGAGCAGCGCCCTGGCGTGCCCGAGCAGTTGGGCGCCCATGTCGAGCTGAAGTGCCTCGATCTCGTCTGCCTTCAGGCTCAACCGGCTGTTGTCGTCGTCAGTCGACAAGTAGCAGGGCTTGCCCTCTGGGCTGGACCATGGCAGAAGGCGTAGGCCGTTCATGACATCAGCTCCACTCAGCTGTTCCCCGGAGACCCCGAATGGGCACCGTGTGTAGTCAATTGGTGACCAGGGCAACGCGACGGCCAATAGAATGAGACGCCTTGAACGACAGCGTGCAAGTCTGCGACCTGCTGCGACGCTGGCCGTGATCACATAGCGAGAGGTCACAGCGTTGGACGAGACGACCCCACCCGCTCACTTAAATCCGCTCCAGCGCTTCGGTCGTGACGTCAAGCAGGTGCGTCTCGCCCGCAAGCTCACGCAGAAGCGCCTGGGCCAGGCCGCCGGCTACTCGGAGGCGTACGTCAGCCGAGTGGAAGCCGGGAAGCTTCTGCCCAGACCGAGTGAGAAGTTCGCCAAGGGCTGCGACACCGCTTTCGGCACGGGGCAGTTGTTCGCGGATATGCTCCGGAGGATTGACGAGGGCGATCACCCCTCGTGGTTCACCCCGTATCTCAACCTGGAGCGCAAGGCGTCGCGGGTACTGGACTACTCGGCGAACCTCGTGATCGGCATCCTTCAGACGAAGGACTACGCAGGGGCCATCTTCCGCGCGTACTTCTCGCAGGAAGAAGCCGAGGTGATCGAGGGCAAGGTCGCAGCGCGTCTGAGTCGGCGTGACGTGTTCGAGATGGAGACTCCGCCGCTCCTGTGGGTCATCCTGAACGAGGCCTGCCTGCGAACAGTGGTTGGCGGTGCCGACGTCATGAGCGGGCAACTTGAGTACCTGTTGACGGCTGCCGCGTCACTCCACATCACGCTTCAAGTCCTGCCGTTCTCCGCAGGTGCTCCAGCCGCTTCCACGAAGCCCTTCACCTTGCTGCGCTTCCCGGACTCGCCCACGGTGCTGTACACGGAGACCCGGGTAGGAGGGAGAATGCACGACTCTCCTCGGACGGTCGCCTCAGCCCTGGATGACTATGATCTGCTCAGGGCGCATGCGCTGTCCCCGGATCGATCACTGACCCTGATCAAGACCCTGGCGAAGGAGTACCGCGCATGAGTGCTGACTTGGATCTCACCGCTGCCGAGTGGAGCAAGTCCTCGTACAGCGACGCCAACGGCGGCCAATGCGTCGAGTTCTCCCGCACCTTCGCCCAGACCCACGGCACCGTCCCGGTCCGCGACTCCAAGTCCCCGCACGGCCCAGCGCTGATCCTCTCGGCACAGGGCTGGTCGTCGTTCGTCTCCGCCGTCATACGCGGCGAGTTCCCTGTCGCCTGACCCTGCTGCTCTTACCCGAACCAGCCCTCGGCTTCGCGCGTCATGCCGATTCGTGTGGCGAACAGGGCCACTTTGTGAAAGGTGGTCCGGTGTCGCATGGCGACGGAGGCTAGAGCGGGGAGGGGGCAAACCTACGCCTCCAACAGCTCCAGCTCCGTCGCCATGTTGCGCCGGGCCGTCTCCTCCCAGCGGTCGTGGGCGACCGTGGTACGGAACAGCCGGGGCAGGCCCAGCAGATGGCGCAGCACATTGGCCCGGCCCTCGCGGAAGGTGTCGTCGGGGACGAAGCCGTACTCCTCCCGCACCGCGGCAGCGTAGGCGCCGTACTCCTCGGGGGAGCCCGCCAGCACGGCCAGATCGGCGTCGCAGAGGACTTCGGCGTTGGTGTCGCCGGTGGCCGGATCGTGGTCGGTGGTGAGGCGGACCAAACGGGCCACCTCCTCGGTACGGGCCTCGGAGACGCCCGCTTCCGGAAGCGCCCGCTCGGCCACTCGCGCGCTGCGGTCCTCGTTCGTCGAGCGCTCGGGCAGATAGACCGCGTCGTGGAACCAGGCCGCGAGGCGGATCGCGTCGGGGTCGGGGGCCGCGACTTGGGCCAGCAGCTCGTCGATCCGGTCCAGCACCGCGATCAGGTGGTCCGTCGTGTGGTAGCGGCGCTGGGGTTCGGCCCAGCGGGCGAGCAGGTCTTCGCCGTACGGGGCCGCAGCGGGCTCGGTGACCTCGCGGGCGCTGGTGAGCAGGGTCGTCCAGCGGGCGAGCAGGGTGTCATGGGCGGGGTGGCGCGCAGGGGCGGACATGAGCCAATTGTGGGGTACCGGTTTCGTCCCGGGTGGGGTGTGGCAAGCTGAAGAGCATGTCTAGACCAATTCTCGAGGTGATCGCGCTCCACCCTGCGGACGCGATCGCCGCACAGGCCGGTGGGGCGGACCGCCTCGAGCTGGTCACCGACATGGCCGCCGATGGGCTCACCCCTTCCCGTGAGACCTTCGCCGCCGTGCGGTCGGCCGTGGACATTCCGGTGCGGGTGATGCTCCGCGCCTCCGACGGCTTCGCCGCCGGGGACGCCGCCGCCCTCGACGCCCTCTGCGGGAGCGCCGCCGCCCTCCGCTCCGAGGGGGCCGATGAGTTCGTTCTCGGGTTCCTGACCGAGACCGGCGACGTTGATCTCGCCGCCGTCCGCGCTCTCGCCGACGTCATCGGTGCCGGGCCCGGCGTCGACGAGAGCCGTTGGACCTTCCACCGCGCCATCGACCGTGCCGCCGACCGCGACGCGCTCCGCAAGCAGCTCGCCGACCTCCCCGGTCTGGACACCTACCTCACCGCCGGGTCGGCCCTCGGCATCGACGACGGGCTGCCCACGCTCCTCGTCGAGGCAGCCCGTACCGGTCTGCCCGGCTACGAGCCGCACATCATGGCCGGTGGCGGACTGCACCTCGGCCATCTGCCCGCCCTCCGCACCGCGCGGATCGACGCTTTCCACATCGGCAGTGCCGCCCGCCCCGACGGATGGGACGGTCCCGTGGACGCCGCCGCCGTCAGCCAGTGGCGCAGCGCGCTGGACGTTCCCGTTCCGGTGGGTTGAACGGGCAGACGGCGACGGCGAGGAGGGGGCGGGGTCGGCAGGGGTGGGGGCCTGGACGCTCTCGTGCTATTTGTGGCGCCAATCTGGGGTTCAGCAGACTTCTCCGGGCACCGGCGCCGTAAATAGACGGTCCAGGCCCCGCCCCGGAGGCCCCGGCCCCGCACCCGCACCCAAACCGCTCCGCACCCACCCCTACCGCAACCGCTCCGGCAACCCCGCCCCATGCACCACCGTCAGCCCCGACACCGCCCGCGTCAGTGCCACGTACAGCCGCCGCAGCCCGGTCCGTTCGTCCGGTTCACCGTCAACGACCGCCGCCGGTTCGTCCAGTACCACGTAGTCGTACTCCAGGCCCTTCGCCAGCGTCGCCGGGACCAGGGTGAGCCGGGCCTCCGCGCTGGTCTCCTCGCCCGGTGCGAGATACGTCAGCCCCGCCGCGGCAAGCCGCTCCGCCAGCACCGGGATCCGGGCATCCGCGGCGACCAGACCGATCGAGCCCTCGTGCGTCAGCGCCTCCCGGCAGGCCGCCACGACCGCGTCGTCGAGCCCTGCCGGGTCCACCTGCCGCACGGCGAAGTCGCCCGCCGCCTCGCGGATGGAGGTGGCCTCGGTCAGGCCGGGGGCGATGTCCGGCAGCAGGCGGGAGGCGTACGCGATGACCTCGCGCGGCACCCGGAAGCCCTGGGTCAGCTCCTCCACCGCGGCCCCCGCCTTGCCCAGATGGGTCAGGGCCTCCTGCCAACTGGCCGTCGCCCAGGGGGTGGTGCCCTGGGCAAGGTCGCCGAGGATCGTGGCCGAGCCGGTGGTGCAGCGGCGGCCGACCGCGCGGTACTGCATGGGGGACAGGTCCTGCGCCTCGTCCAGGACCACATGGCCGAGGGAGTGGGTGCGTTCGATGAGATCGGCCGCCTCGTCGATCAACACCGTATCCGCCGCGCACCACTTCGCCGACTTCACACCGCGGGCGGGCTTGGCCCACAGCACGGCCTTCTGCTCATCGGCGTCGAGGATCCCGTCCGCGTGCTCGGCCAGGAAGTCGGCGTCGGAGAGTAGCCGCAGGACCAGCTTCGCCGGGTGGACGGCGGGCCAGATCGCCTTCACCGTCGCCTTGACCGCCGTGTTGCGGGCCACCGCGTCCTGGACCCGGTCGTCGGGCGCC
Source organism: Streptomyces coffeae (assembly GCF_016741875.1). Lineage (GTDB taxonomy): Bacteria > Actinomycetota > Actinomycetes > Streptomycetales > Streptomycetaceae > Streptomyces > Streptomyces coffeae. The sequence continues at coordinate 294,875 of NZ_JAERRF010000001.1, forward strand.
TCGCCCCCCTGTTCCATGCGGACCAGCACCGCGTGGGCGATCCGCTGCGGCAGGGCGTCACGGGCCGCGCCGTAGCGGATATTGCGGGCGAGCAACTCCTCGACGATCTCCTCCAGTTCGTACGCGGGCACTCGCCAGCGGCGGGAGCCGCGCACCACCACACAGGGCTCGGCCGGGGTGGTCACATGCGACCGCAGCGCGCGGCGCAGCACCTCCGCCATCCGGGCGTCCCCCTTGAGGCGGGCCGCTTCGGCGGTGTCGGTGCCGCGCACCTCCACATGCGCGACCAGGTCATCCACGGTCGCCTGGGCGACCTGCAACTCACCAAGCGCCGGGAGGACTTGCTCGATGTAGTGGAGGAAGGAGCGGTTCGGGCCGATGACAAGGGTGCCGGAGCGGGCCAGTCGCTCACGGTGCGCGTAGAGCAGATACGCCACCCGGTGCAGGCCCACCGCCGTCTTCCCGGTGCCCGGCGCCCCCTGGACGCAGACGGTGCCACCGATTCCGGCGCGGACGATTTCGTCCTGCTCGGGCTGGATCGTCGCGACGATGTCCCGCATCGGCCCGACGCGCGGGCGCTCGATCTCGGCCTGGAGCAGGCTGCTGGAGTGCTCGGCCTCGGCCGGGTCGCTGAGGTGCTCGTCCTCGTAGGCGGTCAACTCGCCACCGGTGTAGCCGAAGCGGCGGCGCAGTGCGATGTCCATCGGCGCCTTCTTCGACGCCTGGTAGAAGGGCTGGGAGACGGGGGCGCGCCAGTCGATGACCATGGGGTCGCCGTCGGCGTCGTGCACATGCCGCCGCCCGATGTAGAACGTGTCCGATGAGCCGCCTCCCGCGGCGAGCCGCTCCTCCTCCGTCCCCTCCACCGCCTCCGCGCCTGGGGCGTGGAGATAGTTCAGACGGCCGAAGAAGAGCGCTGTGTCGGCGAGGTCGGCGAGCGCCTTGATGCGCTCCTCGACCTGGTGTTGCAGCGCTTCGGAGTTGACCCAGTTGGCGGTGACGTCGCGGAGGTCGAGGGCCTCGACGTCGGCGCGCATGGCGCGCAGGGCCGCGCGGGACGCGGCGAGGTGGGAGCGTTCCCGGGCGAGCGGGTCGGACGGGTCCGACGGGTCGGCCAGATCGGACGGGTCGGTCGGGTCAGGGGCGTGCGAGGGCACGGCGTAGCCTCCGGCGGGGTCCAGCAAAGCGAGTGAAGAAAGGTGCGACGAGCTCGAGATGCCGACCAGTTTCCGACCGGGCGGCGGCTCTCCCCATGATCGGGAGGCGGCAGACGCGCGATTGTAGCCAGGGCGGATCGCGGTCGCGAACGGTTTTTTGACGCGCCGGCCACCGCTTCGTGCACCCGCAGGTCATCCCGTGGCAGGGGTCCGCCTCAGGGTTGGACTCCTCCCCCCGTAGGGGGCTGCATGGCCCTGGGGTCGTACGTCGGTACGTGCCGATTACACCGGCAGGTCGATGCCGTGGTGCCTCCGGCGCAGCATGCTTGAAACCATGACCACCGCAGCCATCAGCACCACCGCAAGCACTGTCCAGGACGGCCCCGCGGCCGCCGCCACCCACCCCCGCCACCTGGTGGGCCAAGCCCTCCGCGCGGTACGGATCTTCGCGACCACGGCGTTCAGCGTCGCCGTGCTCGGCTCGTACGCGGACGACGCGCGGGGCGTGACGATACCCAGACACTGAGCACCGCCCAACAGCGCGCGTCCCCAACAGCGCGCCAGCCAACAGCGTGCGCCCCTACGTGCCTTCGTCCGCCAGCAGCTCGTTCGCGTCCACGATCCGGTACGCGTACCCCTGCTCGGCCAGGAACCGCTGACGGTGCGCGGCGAAGTCCTGGTCGATCGTGTCCCGCGCGACCACCGAGTAGAAGACCGCCGGATGGCCGTCCGCCTTCGGACGCAGCACCCGGCCCAACCGCTGGGCCTCCTCCTGGCGGGAGCCGAAGGTGCCGGACACCTGGATGGCGACCGTGGCCTCGGGAAGATCGATCGAGAAGTTGGCGACCTTCGAGACCACGAGCACCGACAGTTCACCCTGCCGGAAGGCGTCGAAGAGCTTCTCGCGCTGGGCGTTGGTCGTCTCGCCCTTGATGACCGGCGCGTCCAGATGCTCGCCCAACTCGTCGAGCTGGTCGATGTACTGACCGATCACCAGCGTCTGCTGCCCCCGGTGCCGGGCCACCAGCGCCTCGGTGATCCTGCGCTTGGAGTCGGTCGTGGCGCAGTAGCGGTACTTCTCCTCGGGCTCGGCTGTGGCGTACGCCAGCCGCTCGGTCTCCGTCAGATTGACGCGGACCTCGACGCAGTCGGCGGGCGCGATATAGCCCTGGGCCTCGATCTCCTTCCAGGGCGCGTCGAAGCGCTTGGGCCCGATGAGGGAGAAGACATCGGACTCACGGCCGTCCTCGCGGACGAGTGTGGCCGTCAGACCGAGCCGCCGCCGCGCCTGGAGGTCGGCGGTGAACTTGAAGACGGGGGCGGGCAGCAGATGCACCTCGTCGTAGACGATCAGGCCCCAGTCGCGGGAGTCGAACAGCTCCAGGTGCGGATAGATGCCCTTCCGCTTGGTGGTCAGCACCTGGTACGTGGCGATGGTGACCGGGCGGATCTCCTTCTTCGTACCGCTGTACTCACCGACCTCGTCCTCGGTGAGCGAGGTGCGGCGCACCAGCTCGTGCTTCCACTGGCGGGCCGAGACGGTGTTGGTGACCAGGATCAGCGTGGTCGATTTGGCGGTGGCCATCGCACCCGCCCCGACCAGCGTCTTTCCGGCGCCACAGGGGAGGACGACCACACCGGAGCCGCCGTGCCAGAACCCCTCGACGGCCTGCTTCTGGTACGGCCGCAGCGCCCAGCCGTCCTCGTGCAGCTCGATGGGGTGGGCCTCGCCGTCGACGTATCCGGCCAGGTCCTCGGCGGGCCAGCCCAGCTTCAGCAGCGTCTGCTTGATCTGGCCGCGCTCGGAGGGGTGGACGACCACCGTGTCCGGGTCGATCCGCGCGCCGACCAGCGGCTGGATCCGCTTGGACCGCAGGATCTCCTCCAGCACCGGGCGGTCGCTGGTCTCCAGGACCAGACCGTGGGTGGGGTGCTTCAGCAGCCGCAGCCGGCCGTAGCGGGCCATCGTCTCGGCGACGTCGACCAGCAGGGCGTGCGGTACGGGGTAGCGGGAGTACTCGACGAGGGCGTCGACGACCTGCTCGGCGTCGTGCCCGGCGGCTCGGGCGTTCCACAGCCCGAGCGGGGTCACCCGGTAGGTGTGGATGTGCTCGGGCGCGCGCTCCAGCTCGGCGAAGGGCGCGATGGCGCGGCGGCAGGCGTCTGCCTGCTCGTGGTCCACCTCGAGCAGGAGCGTCTTGTCGCTTTGGACGATGAGGGGTCCGTTCACGCGCCTGGATCCTTCCGAGTGTCACTGGTGTCCGCCGGGCGGGCCGGGGCGAGGGCGGCCGGGTGGCCAAAGAACCAGTGTCCCTCATCGGGCGGAAACGGCGGGGGGATGTAGCGAAGGGGTCGCGCAGAGCCACAGGGATACTCCCCACCGCCAAGGGCAAGCGGGGACAGAGAACAGCGGTGGGAGGTTGGTCCCTGTGGTCACAATCGCCGGGTGGGAGATCCGGACGACCGGCGTGGCAAAGACGACCGGTGCGAAGAAGACCCCGAAGCAGACCCCGAAGCAGACTCCGAAGAACGCGACGACGAAGAACACGAAGGCTGCGACGGCGGCGGCGAAGAAGACGACGACGGACACGGCTAAGAGGACGACCGCCAAGAAGACGACCACCAAGAAGGTGGTGGCCAAGAAGGCGGCGGCGACGAAGACACCGGCCAAGAAGACAGCGGCCAAGGCGGCGACGGCGGCCAAGACCACGCGGGCGGTGTCCGCGAAGACGGAGGCAAAGCCGGAGCCGACGCCTACGCGACCGCCGCTCCAGCGCGATTCGCTGTGGGCACAAGCCGCACGCGTGCTGGTGCTGCTGCTGGCGTTCGTCTGCATGGTCGGTTTCGCGGTGGCGCTCGCCAGGGCCACGCTCGTGCCCTCACCGGGCTCCTCCGACCTCGTCCACACCAATCTGCGTCCGGGTGCCTCGCTGCGCGCGTACCTCGACCAGCCCGCCTTTCAGGACACGGTCAAGCAGATCGGCGGCAATGTGCTGCTCGGCGCGCCCTTCGGGGTGCTGCTGCCGATGCTGATGCCGAGGGCGCGGGGCGCGGTGCGGGTGGTGCTGGTGACCGGGCTGGTGATGGTGATGGTCGAGACGGCCCAGGGACTGATCGTCGAGGGCCGTGCCTTTGACGTCGACGACGTGATCCTCAATACGAGTGGTGCCCTGCTGGGCTACGTCCTGATCGGACGGCTGCTCGGCCGCGCGCTGCACCCCCGGCGCCACCACTGGTGGCACCGCTGGACCAAGCCCTCGTCCTCGTCCGCGGCGTGAGCTATCCGGCCTCGTCGGCCAGTTCGGCGACGCCCGTGATGCGGTGCAGCGGGTAGGTGCGGACCTCGTCGGCGGTGTGGTCGTACGCGGTGACGAAGCCGCCCTCGACCCGGACCGGGGCGATGACCCGCTGGCTGGCCGCGCCGTCCGCGTTGACGTAGCCGATCCAGACGGCGGAGCCGGTGAGGGCCGCGGCCTGCATGGTGGCGAGGGTGTCGGCCGAGGTGGTGCGCGGCAGTCGGCCGGACGCGCCGGTGGCGGCCCCGGCCCCGTCGGTGGCCGCGCCCGCTGCCGCCGGTACCGGCTTGTGGGGCGCGGTGGCGGCGAGGTCCCCGGCGCGGATGGCGCGTACGGCGGCACCGAGGAGGGTGGTGTCGGGCCTCGGCGGGCCGTCCGGCACCGGTGTGGGCGCGGTACGGGGCGGGGTGCGGCGGGCCTCGGCGCGGGTGATCAGCACATCGCCCTCGGCGGATTCGGCCGCCGGTGCGTACCCCATGGCGCGCAGTCCGTCGAGCAGCGCGTCCGGCGGGGCCTGGGAGGCCAGCACGGTGGGGGCGAGACGGCGCAGCCGCAGCGCGGCGGAGCGGCGGTCGGCGAGGATCTCGGCGAGCAGCGCGTCGTCGTCGCAGCGCAGATACGCGGAGGCGGCGCCGATCCGCAGATGGCCGTGTTTACGGGCCACGTCGTCGATCAGATACGCCAGCGGCTGGGGTACCGGGGTGCGGGAGTGCGCGGCGAGGAAGGTGTGCAGATCGTCGGCGGTACGGCCGGCGTCGAGCGCACGGCGTACGGAGGCGGGGGTGAAGCGGTAGACCGTGGCGCCGCCCTTGGACTCGACTTCGGCCAGCACGCCCAGCATCGCGGCGAGCGGTCGCTGCAAGGGGCCGGGGGCGACGGCGGTCAGATCGGCCTGGAGGAGGACGTGGTCCAGGGGTTCGGGGAGCAGCGGGGCGAGCATGCGGGCGGCTTTCGCGGTCGCGGTGGCCGTCTCGGCGGGGGTGGTCGGCTGCTCGGCCGTGGTCTCCGTTCCCTTCGGTGAAGGGCCCTCCGGGGGCAGGCCGAGGAGTGCGCGGCCGTGGGAGGAGAGGGCGGCGCGGCCGGTGATGCCGAGGAGTTCGGCCTCGGCGAGGGTCCAGCGGGCCAGCCGCGACCGCAGATCGTCACCGGAACCGGAACCGGAACCGGAACCGGAACCGTAACCGGAAACGGAACTCGGACCGGAACCGGAAACCGAACCAGCGCCGGACGCCGACGAGGAGCCCGAGGCGCCCGCGGGACCCGAGGGTGCCGGGACAGCGGGCGCGGCGCTCCGGTGCGGCGGCCGCTCCCAACGCAGCCGCGCCAGCAGCCCGTCGATGTCCGCCGAGGCCCCGGCCGGGAGCGTCGCGAGCAGCGTGAGCAGCCGGCGGCGCACCTCGGGGGCCGGTGAGCGGTCCAGGTCCGGCCCGAGCGCGGCGAGCGTACGGCCCTTGGCGTCACGGCCGCCGACCAGGCCCGCCGTACGGGTCGCGGTGAGCCAGGCGGAGACGAGCCCGGCCCACCGCTCCTCGGGGGCCAGCCGCAGCCATTCGTCGTAGGCGGGGGTGGGTGCGAAGCGCTCGTCGGTCTCGCCGTCGGAGGCCAGCAGTCCGGCCGCGTACGCCAGCTCGATCCAGAAGGCGGCGATCTGCTCGGTCACATCGAGGACGGCGGCGGTCCGCTTGAGGTCGCGCACGCTCAGCCCGCCCGCGCGCAGCACCTGCGGCGGGGCGCTCTCCCACTGGCCCATCAGCTCCTCGACGGTGGCCGGCGCGGTGAACGCCTGGCCCGCGGCGGTGCTGTCCACAGCCTCTGGGCGGTGTTCGGCGGCGGGCGGCAGCGGCGGGGGCAGCGGTTCGGGGGCGCGGTGCGCCCGGCCGCCGCGCAGACGGAGGGCGACCTCGCGGGGCAGCACCACATTGCGCGGCCCGGACGGCAGCAGCAGCCCGCGGTCCAGCAGCCAGGCGACGGGCGGGGTCGGCGAGGCCACGGACACCTCGCCGTACGGCGGACCCCAGACCAGCTTGGCCAGCACGGCATGGGCACCCTCGGGCGCCTGGGCCAGCAGCGCCGCCATCCGCGCGCGGTCGGCGAACAGCCCGGCCAGGGCGGCCAGGGCCGTCACCGGGTCATGGGTGGGCGGCAGTCCGGCCGCGGCCAGCAGCTCCTGGAGGCGGCCCGGCGACATCCCGGACGCGGCCTCGTGGACGGTGGGGCCGAGCCCGGTCGGAGACGGTGCGGTGGCGGAGGGGGCCAGCAGCTCACGGGCGGTGCGGACCAGCCGCAGCCGGTCGTCGCCGCCCCAGACGAGAGCCTGGCCGCGCAGGGTGGCCACGGCGCGCGGCAGCTCGGCGGCGATATGCGCGCGCGACGCGGCGGGCAGGGGCGCCTCGACCGGCGGGCCCGACTCCTCGCCCGTCCCCGTCATCAGGTCGCGCAGCGTCTCGTACGGGCACGGGTCGGGCGCCACCGCCAGCGCCTCGGCGGTCTGGAGCGCGAACCGGTCCAGCCGCTCCACCGCCCGTACGACCGAGGCGCGGGTCCCGGCGCGGGTGGCGAGCTGGGTGAGGTCGTTGGGGACCGGGGACAGCAGGTCGGGGCGGGCGCGCAGCAACGTGGCGAGGGCGTCGTCGGGGCGGGTGCGCAACTCCTCGGCGAGGGTGCGCGGCGCGCCGCGGCCGCTGTCCGCCGGGCCGGTGTCTGCCGCCACGCGCGCCTCCCGATTCCGCGAGCTGGTCATTCGATCCACAGTACCCGGGGGTGGCGGGCGCCGGTGGTGCGGCGGGGAACCGCTCCCGCACGGTACGGTCGAAGCCGTCTTGGTACGCCGACCGTGCGCATTCTCAGGGGTCTTGGTGGGGATCGAGAGCGAAAAGCTCGTCTACGACTATCTGAGCCGCGTCGGGGACCTGGCCCAGCAGCAGGGGTTGTCGTCGGGCGACCGGATGCGGCTGGTCTCCGGGCTCCGCGCCGATATCGACCACCGGCGGGCCACCGGCGGTACGGACAGCACGGCCGGGGTGAAGCGGATCCTCGCCAAGCTGGGCTCGCCCGCCGACGTGGTGGCCGCCGCGGGCGGCCGGACCCCCGACCCCGGCGCGGGCGCGGGCGCGGGCGCGGGCGCGGGGGCGTCAACCGGAACGCCGAGCGGTACCTCCTCCGGAACCTCCGCACCGGCCCCGTCGGGCGCGTCGGGCCCGGCCGTCCCCGAGCCCCCGCGCGGCGCGGCGGGCGCGGCCCGGGCGGCCCGGGAAAGGCTGGCCGGACTCGCCGAACGCACCGGGCTGACCGGCAAGGTGCCCACGCCGCGTGAGGGGAGCGGCGGCGGCCGGGACGGCGGGGCGGGCGACGGCACCTCCCTGATCAAGCACACGCCCGTCACCCCCGACACCCCCGGTATCCCGGCCCCGCGCTCGGCCGCCGCGTCACCGCCGCACCTCGCGGGCGAGGACGAGCTCGGCCCGCGCGAGTCCAACCCCGACTGGTGGCATGTGGAGCCGGGCCCGTTCGCCCAGCCCGAGCAGCACGACGCGCAGTACGGCGCCGTGGAGGGGTTCGTCGGCGGGATCGAGATCCCCGAACTGCTCGGCGGCACCTTGGCCGAGCAGGAGCGACGGGAACGGCAGCAGCGGTACGAGAAGGACGCCGCCGAGCGGGCCGCGGCCGAGGAGGAAGCGGAAGCCGAAGCGGACTCCGGCGGCGCCCCGGCGCGCCGCCGGGGGATGGTGCGGCGTGCCCTGTTCGGGCGCGGCAAGGCCGCGGCGGCGGACGACGGGGGTGGCGCGGCGGCCGGGGCCGGGTGGCTGGCGGGGCTCGGCCCCCTGCTGCTGCTCTCGATCGGGCTGCTGGTCGCGGGCGCCGTGCTGGGCAACATCCTGCTGCTGGGCTTCGGCTGGGTCCTGGCGTACACGACCGGACGGCATTCCCGCGCCGAGGCGAAGTGGGCGGTGCTGGCCATGCCCGGCCTGGTCGCGGCCGGTGGTATGGCCTGGCTCTGGGGGCGCAGCAAGGGCAAGTGGGGTGACCCGATCCCGAAGGACGGGATGAAGGACGCGCTCGCGGACACCTGGCCGGTGGTCGTCCGGGCCGCGGCCGTCGCCACGGTGCTGTTCCTGGTGTGGCGGGCGCGGCGCCGGGGCTGACCCCCGCGGCGGGGCAGCCTCGCGAAAACGCGCCCAGGGGCGGAGGAAGCGCGCCCATGGGCGAACGGCACAATGAGGGGCATGGCTTCGCACACGGTGACGGTCGGCTTCGACCTCGACATGACGCTCATCGACTCCCGGCCGGGTATCAAGGCGGCGTTCGAAGAGCTCTCCGCCCGCACCGGCACCTTCGTGGACGCCGAGTTGGCCATCACCCGGCTGGGGCCGCCGCTGGAGCAGGAGCTCGCACACTGGTTCCCCGACGAGCGGATCCCGGAGATCAGCGATCTCTACCGCGGGCTGTACCCGGAGTACGCGATCGGGCCCACGCCCGCGCTGCCCGGCGCCCGCGAGGCGATCGAGGCGGTGCGGCGGGCCGGGGGCCGGAGCGTGGTGGTCACCGCCAAGCACGAGCCCAACGCCAAGCTGCACCTGAGCCATCTGGGCATCGTGCCGGACGCGGTTGTCGGCTGGCTGTGGGCCGAGGCCAAGGCGGAGGCGCTGCGCGAGTACGGGGCGACGGTCTACGTCGGCGATCACACCGGTGACATACGGGGCGCGCGCGTCGCGGACGCGCTGTCGGTGGCGGTGCCCACCGGGCCGTGCGGTGCGGAGGAGTTGCGTCAGGCCGGGGCCGATGTGGTGCTCGAGGACCTGACGGCGTTCCCGGCGTGGCTGGAGTGCCACCTCGACGGGGAGTCCACCGGGAGCTGACCCCCGGTCAGGCTTCGCGGCCGTCCGGGGTGCGGGTGGCCTCCCGCCGCTGCGCCGTGATCGACCGCAGCACTCCGGCCGCGGCGAGTGCGAAGCCGACGCCCATCAGCATGGAGATGAGGTACGCGGCCGTCGGCAGCGGATCCGCACCCAGGAACATGGGTGCGACGGTGGCGAGAGTGGCGATGGCGCCGACGGCGAACACGATCACGCCGATGCGTACCAGACGGTCGCCGGGCCCGTCTTCGGTGTGGCCGGGGGAGGTTCCTTGGTGCGGGGTTTCATTGCTCACCGCACCAGGGTAGATCGGTGCCTGAGCGCCCATACGAACCACCCGGAACCATCCGGGTACGTCTTGTCACCAGGCTCGGGACCATTAGCCTTGGTGGTGGCGGGTCCTACGACCCGCTGTAGTGCTATCCAGAGCTGTTTTTCCGTGTTTTCCGACGAGCGACGAGGACGAGGACAGACGTGCCTACCGGCAAGGTCAAGTGGTTCAACAGTGAGAAGGGCTTCGGCTTTCTCTCCCGCGATGACGGCGGTGACGTCTTCGTGCACTCGTCAGTGCTCCCGGAAGGCGTGGACGCACTCAAGCCGGGGCAGCGCGTGGAATTCGGCGTGGTGGCGGGAAACCGCGGTGATCAGGCACTTTCGGTGACGATCCTCGACCCGGCCCCCTCGGTGGCGGCGGCACAGCGGCGCAAGCCGGACGAGCTCGCGTCCATCGTCCAGGACCTCACCACCCTGCTGGAGAACGTGACCCAGCAGCTGGAGCGCGGCCGCTATCCCGACAAGGCACACGGCCACAAGATCGCGGGCATGCTGCGCGCGGTGGCCGATCAGCTCGACGTCTGAGCCCGGAGGTCACGCATCCGGGGACTGCCCCGAGCCACCCCGGAACCCTCCCGAGGTCACCCCGGGGTGTAACGAATCAGACACGTTCAGCGACGAGTTCCGGACAAAGAGGCGCCGGAGAGGCGGCGGAGCGACGTCATGGAGACGGACGTCGTGGGGACGGACGTCGTGGGGACGTCAGACGAACGCCAGCGCATCGGGGCCGAGGGGCGGTACCAGCCCCTCGGCCGCCGCGCGGGTCAGCAGCCCGCGCACCGCGGCGTAGCCGTCCTCGCCCAGCCCGGCGGTGAACTCGTTCACATACAGCCCGATGTGCTGGTCGGCGACGGTCGGGTCCATCTCCTGGGCGTGCGCCAGCACATACGGGCGGGACGCCCGCGGATCGTCCCAGGCCATCAGCACCGAGGTGCGGGCGGCATCGGCGATGGCGCGCAGCCGCTCCGCGCCCAGTGAGCGCTTGGCGATGATCGCGCCGAGCGGGATCGGCAGCCCGGTGGTCAACTCCCAGTGCTCGCCCATGTCGGCGAGGCAGTGCAGACCGTAGTTCTGATAGGTGAACCGGGCCTCGTGGATGACAAGTCCGGCGTCCACCGCGCCGTCCCGCACCGCGGGCATGATCTCGTGGAACGGCAGCACCTGGATCTGCCCCACGCCCTCCGGCACTTCGGCCGCCGCCCACAGCCGGAACAGCAGATACGCCGTCGAACGTTCGCTGGGCACCGCCACCGTCTTCCCCGCCAGGTCCGGCGCCCGGCCGGGCTCCCGGGTCAGCACCAGCGGTCCGCAGCCACGGCCCAGCGCCCCGCCGCACGGCAGCAGCGTGTACTCGTCCAGCACCCAGGGCAGCACGGCGTACGACACCTTCAGTACGTCGAACTCCCCGCGCTCGGCCATCCCGTTGGTGATGTCGATGTCGGCGAAGGTGACGTCCAGCGGCGGGGCCCCGGGAATGCGACCGTGTGCCCAGGCGTCGAAGACGAAGGTGTCGTTCGGGCACGGGGAGTACGCGATCTTCAGGCGCTCGGTCACTGCCGGATTCCTTCCCGGTCGACGAAGTCCGGGCCGGCGCCCGGTTCCAGGGTCCAGGTTCTGAGGACGGGGACGAGGTTCCCGAAGGCGACGGCCAGAGCCTCGAGCGCCTCGCCGATCCGCCAGGCGGCCCGGTCGCGAGGGCCGACGGCGTTGGAGATGGCCCGTACCTCCAGGACGGGCACGGACTGCGCGGCGGCGGCCTCCGCCACCCCGAATCCCTCCATCGCCTCGGCGGCGGCCCGCGGATGACGCCGCAGCAGCTCCGCGGTCCGCTCGGCGCTGCCGGTCACGGTCGACACGGTGAGCACGGTGCCGCGGACCGCGTGCACGGCTTCGGCGGCGGCGGCGACGAGGGCGGCGGGCGGCAGATGTTCGACGGTGCCGAAGCCGAGGTCGGTGACGGCGGCGAAGCCGTCGGCGGTCTCGGCGCCGAGGTCGGCGGCGACCACGGCATCGGCGATCACGACCGAGCCGAGCGGGGCGCGGGGAGCGGCCTGGGCACCGGCCGGGCCGGTGAATCCGCCGCCGATACCGGCCGAGACGGCGAGGTCGTAGGGGGCGTGCGCGAGCGCGGCGGCGGTCAGGGCGGTGGCGCTGCCCGCCGCCGCGGCTGCCGGGCCGACCCCGGCGGCCGTGACGTCGACGGTGAGGGCCGGTGCGCCGGACCACTCCAGCCGGTGCAGCACGCCGCCGGGCAGGGCGACTTCGGTGGGTGCGACGGCCTCGGCGGCCGCGCGTCCGAGGCCCCGTACCACGGCGTCCCGCTCCGCGGCGACGGCCGTGACGATCAGCGCTCGCATCGGCGCCGGTCGTCCGTCAGGAGTCCCGCTCGAGCTTGAAGCGCCACAGACCCTTGGGCCGCTTGCTGCCCTTGCCCTCCTCGTCCACCTGGACGACGGTGAGGGTGACCTTGTCCACCGGGGACGGCTGCCCGGTCTGGGGGTTCTGCTGCGACAGGAGGGTCTCGCTGTCGAAGCTGCGGTAGGTCTCCTTGCTCGGCTCGTTCATGACCGGGGTGCCGGCGACCACGGCCCAGCCGGACTCGGCGATCTTCGGGTCCACGCCGATGCGCACCTTCTCGCCGGTGGTCACCTTGATCGTCTTCTCCGGCGCCTTGGCCAGGCACTTCTCCAGCGCCGACTTGCTGAGCTGCTCGCTCTCGTTGTAGCAGCCGTGGGCCGCCTCCGCCGTCACGGTGGTCGAGCCGACCGTCACCGTCGCGAGCGGAGTCGGCTTGTCGCAGGCGGAGAGGGCGATGAGCCCGAGGGCAACAGCACAGGCGGCGGTGGCGGCGCGGCGGCCCTTGCCCCTGGAAAACAACGCAGCGGTCATGCGGGCAGGCTATCGGTCCATTCCGATCACGCCGCGCGGGGGTTCCTTCCGACGTGTTTCGCCGTCGCCTCCGGCCGCCGTTCCGCGTCCGTCCCGCCCCGGCTCGTGCCCCGCGCCGGCCCGCCCGTCAGGCCACCCGGGGGCGCGGCGCGCCCTGCCGGGCGGCGGACAGCAGCCCCCGTACGCTCGCGGCGGCGCCCAGGGCCACCAGCACCGCGGCGACCGCCATCCCCAGCTCCCCATTGAGCGGCAGCGCGATGCCCACGGCCCCGCCGACGACCCATGCGATCTGGAGTGTGGTCTCCGAACGGGAGAAGGCGGAGGTGCGGACCTCCTCCGGTACGTCGCGCTGGATGAGCGCGTCCAGCGACAGCTTGCCCAGCGCCTGGGAGATGCCCGCCGTGGCGGCGACGGCGGCGACCGTCACCGCGCCGTACAGCGCGGCCGCCACGACGATCACCCCGACGGCCGAGGTCAGCACCACCGCGATGATCCGCTCCGGGCCGCGGGCCCGCAGCCAGGCGCCGATCGCCGTACCCAGGGCGTTGCCGCCGCCCGCCGCGACCGCGACCAGGCCGAGGGACAGTTCGGGGCTGAGCCCGCCCACCGGCTGATCGCGCAGCAGGAAGGCGAGGAAGAGGGTGAGGAAGCCGGACAACGCCTTGAGCGAGGCGCACGCCTGGAGGGCGTGCAGGACGGACGGGCCGACGGTGCGCAGTCCCGGCCGTCGCTCCCGGCCGCCCGGCGGACTGCCGAGCCGAGCGGAGCGTCCGCCGAAGGGCCCGCCGGAGAGCCAACTGAACGCACCGCCGAACCGCCCGCCGGGCGCCGCCCCGGACCGTCCGCCGAACCCGCGTCCGAACCGCGCGCCCGAAGGAGCCGTGGGCCGGGGAGGAGCCGTGGGCCGGGGACGGGGCCGGTGCACCGAGGCCGGCAGATGCAGATGATGCGCGCCCGAGGTGAGCTGCGCCCTCGCCTCGCCCAGGGACGAGTCCACCTTGTGCGGCAGCGTGAAGGACAGGAACGTGCCCGCCATGAAGATCGCGAACGCCCCGTACAGCGGCCAGCTCGGCCCCAGCTGATGCAGCCCGGCCCCCAGGGGCGCGGCGACACCGGTCGCCAGCAGCCCGGCGAGGGTCACCCGGGAGTTCGCCTTGACCAGCGAGAAGCGGGGCGGCAGCAGCCGTGGCACGATCGCGGACCGCACCACGCCGTACGCCTTGGACGCCACCAGCACACCCAGCGCCGCCGGATACAGCTCCAGACCGCCGCCCGCCACCGCGCCCGCCATCGCCAGCGCCAGCAGCGCGCGGGTGAGCATCGCGCCCGCCATCGCCGCGCGGCGGCCGTGCGGAATGCGGTCCAGCAGCGGGCCGATGACGGGGGCCAGAAGGGCGAACGGGGCCAGGGTGATGGCCAGATACAGCGCGACCCGGCCGCGTGCCTCGTCGGTCGGGACCGTGAAGAAGATTGTGGAGGCAAGCGCGACGGTGATCAACATGTCGCCCGCCGAGTTCACCGCGTGCAGCTCGATCAGCTTGCCGAGCCCGGACTCACCGGCCCCGTGCGCATGGGTGGCCCGGCGGATACCGCGGCCGGTCGCGGTGAAGGGGAGGTGCAGCGCGCGGGCGATCCAGCGGCCCGACCGTTGGATCGGACCGCTGCCGTGGAACCGCATGCCTGCCACCTGACCATGGTGCAGCCAACGCGGCCGGGACGTGAGACCTTGGACGGCTTTCCGGATCGGTTCGGTTCGGTCCCACGCCTTCGTCGTCCCTCGGTAACCGCCCTCTGTCCAGCGCAAACGCGGTTCGGATGGGGCGGATGACGGAGGATCGGGGCGGGACGGGGGTGGGGGTGGCCCGGCCGGACAAGGTAGCGTGCGTAGCGCGCCACCGACGGTCGTTCCTGGCCACGTACTGAGTTGCCATCCCGCAGAATGGAACGTACAAGGTGCGCCCGAGGCCGGAACGGGCGCGGACGTCGACGCGGTCCTACGGTCCGCTCCGTCCGCAGTCCCGCCGTCCGGCCGTCGGCTGGCGCACTCGTCAGACGGCTGCGACGGCGTGGAAGAGAGAACCGATCCTGTGAGTGCTGCGATGCGAAGCCGTACCCCCGACCGTCTGTGCGCCGAGGCGGTCGAACTCGCCCGCGAGGCAGCCGCGGACGCGGCCCGGCCCGGAACGGTCGGCGAGCATGTGGGAGCCGTCGCGGAGGGAGACCGCGTCGTCACCCATCTCTTCGAATGCCCCGAGCCCGGCTACCGCGGCTGGCGCTGGGCGGTCACCGTCACCCGCGCCTCGCGGGCGAAGGTCGTCACCCTGGACGAAACGGTGCTGGTGCCCGGCCCGGACGCGCTACTCGCGCCCGAATGGGTGCCATGGAGCGAGCGGCTGCGCCCCGGCGACATGGGGCCGGGGGATCTGCTCCCCACCGAGGCCGAGGATCTGCGGCTGGAGGCGGGGTTCTCGGGCGAGGACGTCCCGCCGCCCAACTCCATGGTCTCCGAGGAGATGGAGCAGCTCGCCGCGGTGGAGGAGGCCGATGTGACACCCGGGGCGCCCGCCGCCCAGGGGGCACCGCCCGCGACAGGCTCGATCGCGTCCGTCGCCGAGGAGCTGGGTATGCGCCGCGCCCGGGTGCTGTCCCGGTACGGCCTCCATGTCGCCGCCGACCGCTGGGACGACGCGTTCGGCGCCCGGACCCCCATGGCACAGGCGGCCCCCGGCACCTGCGCGAGCTGCGGCTTCCTGGTGCCGATCGCGGGCTCGCTACGGCAGGCGTTCGGCGTGTGCGCCAATGAGTTCAGTCCGGCGGACGGCCGTGTGGTCTCCCTGGCGTACGGCTGCGGCGCCCACTCCGAGGCCGCCGTCATGCCGAAGCCGCCCCGCCCGGCCGAGCCCGTCCTCGACGAAACGGTCGTCGAACCGCTGCCCCTCCACCCCGACCGCACCGGCGGCTCGGTCGAGCCGGACTCCCCGGCGGAGGAACTGGGCCACTCCTAGCCCTCCGCGGGCGGCGGTCCTGGGCCCCGGCCCCGGTGGACGGCGTCGGCTGGCACGGGTCCGCCCCCGGACGAGGGCGTCATGGCCTTCAACCGTGCGATGACCGTCGGCTATCCGCCCTCGGTCGCGGTCCGGTGCCGCCTTGCGCCGCGGGTGGGGTGCGGCGCCCCGCCCGCGGGCGGCCGACGGGGCTCTCGTCGCCGCGCGTCATCAGCCCGTCGGGCCGCCACGGGGCCCGTGGGCGGCTGCCCCGGGTAGCCGGCCTGCCGCCGTCGGCGTCGATCGGGTGGGGCCGAGCGGTCCCACCAGCCCCCGGGCCTCGCCACGGGGCCATGGGCGGCTGCCCCGGGCGGCCCGTCAACCCCGCCCGCCGCCGTCGGCGTCGGTCGGGTGGAGACCGTGTGTGTCACCAGCCCGTCGGGCCCGGACACGGGACCTGTGGGCGGCTGCCCCGGGTAGTCCGGCAGTCACCCCACCCGCCGCCGTCGGCGGCGGGCGCGGTGGGGACCGGGGCGGTGGGGTGGATCGCGGGGGGAGTACGTTCGCCGTTAGGGTCCCTCATCACCAGGGGCGTCCGGATGTGGACGTCCCCGTGCGGGCGGGACCCCGCGGAGGGGCGGCACGTGGGCGATCCGACGGGGGCGGTGGAGAATCGCGTCTCGTGGGGAACCCGGCAGCGGGCACCCGTAAGCAGGACCGCAGGGCACGGATCAGGAACTCCGGAGGCGAGACGTGAGCAGCACGGCGATGGTGCGAGGCGCGACCGAGGACGCGGACCCGTTCGGGACCGCGCGGCTGCGGCGCGGCGTGCTGGACGCCTGGGCCGCCTCGCCCGCCCGCTTCCGGGAGGA
This sequence comes from Streptomyces coffeae, assembly GCF_016741875.1. GTDB lineage: Bacteria > Actinomycetota > Actinomycetes > Streptomycetales > Streptomycetaceae > Streptomyces > Streptomyces coffeae. The sequence continues at coordinate 311,259 of NZ_JAERRF010000001.1, forward strand.
CGCCAACGCCGAGGAGGACCTCGCGCTCGGCGGCCACCGCGACCGGCTGGTCGTCGAGCTGGCCCAGAACGCGGCGGACGCCGCCGCCCGCGCCGGGGTGCCCGGACGGCTCCGGCTCACCCTGCACCCGGCCACCGACGGCCAGCCGGCCGTGCTGGCCGCCGCCAACACCGGCGCCTCGCTGGACGCCGCCGGCGTCGAGTCGCTGTCCACGCTGCGCGCCTCCGCCAAGCGGGACGAGCCGGAGAGCGCCGTGGGCCGGTTCGGCGTCGGGTTCGCGGCGGTGCTCGCGGTGAGCGACGAGCCCGCGGTCGTCGGCCGGAGCGGCGGGGTCCGCTGGTCGCTGGCCGAGGCTCGGGAGCTGACCCTGCGCACCGCCGAGGCCGCGCCCGGTCTGGCGGACGAGCTGCGCCGCCGGGACGGGCACGTCCCGCTGCTGCGGCTGCCGCTGCCCGCCGAGGGCACCGCGCCGGACGGCTATGACACCGTCGTGGTGCTGCCGCTGCGCGACGGCGCCGCCCTGGATGTGGCCGAGCGGCTGCTCACCGCGGTCGACGACGCACTGCTGCTGACCCTGCCGGGCCTGGCGGAGGTCGTGGTCGAGACCCCCGAGGGCGTACGGACGCTGCGGCGCCGCGCCGAGGGTCCGTACACGGTCATCGAGGACAGCGGTGAGCGCGGTACGACGCGCTGGCGCACCGAGAGCGCGGGCGGACGGCTGGACGCGGCGCTGCTCGCCGACCGCCCGGTGGAGGAGCGGCTGCGCCCGGTGTGGTCGGTGACCTGGGCGGTTCCGGTGGACGCCGAGGGCGCGCCGGTGCGGCCCGCCACGGCCCCGGTCGTGCACGCGCCGACGCCCACGGACGAGCCGCTGGGGCTGCCCGCGCTGCTGATCGCCTCCTTCCCGCTGGAGCCCACCCGCCGCCACACCGCGCCCGGCCCGCTCACGGACTTCCTGCTGGACCGCGTGGCCGAGGCGTACGCGGCGCTGCTGCGCGACTGGCATCCGGTGGGGGTCGGCACGATCGGCCTGGTCCCGGGGCAGCTCGGCCGGGGCGAGCTGGACGGTGAGCTGCGGCAGCGGGTGCTGGAGCGGCTGCCGCGGGTGCCGTTCCTGCCCAGTGCGGCGGCGCCCGCGGCGGGCGAGAGCGGCCGGGAGCCGGTGGCGGGCTGGCTGGGCTCGCCGGACGCGCTCGGCCCGGACGCGGCGGAGGGCGGGCCCGCGGTGGGTGCGGCCACCGGCACCCCGGGACCGGCCGCCCCTGATCTCGGCGGCTGGGACGACGACGTCCTCGCGCCCGGTGCCCTGGAGGGCGAGCCGTACGCGCTACGGCCCCGCGACGCCGAGCTCGTCGAGGGCGCGGGCACCGCGACCGTCGAGGTGCTGGCCGAGCTGTTCCCCACGCTGCTGCCCGCAGGTCTCGAGCGGCGGTCGGAGCTGCGGGTGCTCGGCGTGGCGCGGGTGCCGCTGGGCGAGGTGATCGACCGGCTGGCGGGGGTGGAACGCGACCCGTCCTGGTGGCGGCGGCTGTACGACGCGCTGTCCGGAACCGACCCGGACCGGCTCAGCGGGCTGCCGGTGCCGCTGGCCGACGGCCGGACGACGATCGGGCCCCGGCAGGTGCTGCTCCCGCTGCCCGGGGAGACCGACATCGGCGAGGGCGGGGGCGTCGCCGAGACCCATCGCACCCTGGCCCGGCTGGGCCTGAAGGTCGCCCATCCGGACGCCGCGCATCCGCTGCTGGAGAAGCTGGGCGCGACCCCGGCCACCCCGCGCGCCGTGCTGACCACCCCCCAGGTGCGCGCCGCCGTGGCGCATTCGCTGGAGGCGGAGGACGACTACGACCCGTTCGCAGAGGACGGCGAGGGGCTGGGCGCGGCGCTGGACGCCGACACCCTGGCCGACACCGTCCTCGGCCTCGTCCAGCAGGCCCGGCTGGCGCCCGGCGACGAACCGTGGCTGGCCGCGCTGGCGCTGCCGGACGAGGACGGGGAGCCGGCCCCCGCCGGGGAACTGGTCCTGCCCGGGAGCGCCTTCGAGCGGGTGATGCGGGAGGGCGAACTCGCCGCCTGCGACGCCGAGCTGGCCGAGCGCTGGGGTGAACAGCCGCTGGCCGCGGTCGGAGTGCTGGCGAACTTCACCCTCGCCCGGGCCACCGACGTGGTGCTGGACCCGGATGAGCTGGAGCCCCGCGAGGGAGACTTCACCGAGCCGGACGATGTCGGTGTGCTGGACGCGGTGGACGTGTGGTGCGAGGACGCGCTGGACCGGCTGCCGGAGACCCCGGTGCCCCCGGTGGCGACCGAGATCGTGGCCGTACGGGACCTGGACCTCGTGGACGACGACGCCTGGCCGCAGGCGCTGGCCATGCTCGCCGAGCCGCCGCTGCGCGACGCGCTGACCGCGCCGGTGCGGGTGCTGCTGCCGGACGGCACCACGGAGAGCGTGCGTTCGTACACCGCGTGGTGGCTGCGCGGCCACCCGGTGCTGGACGGCCGCCGCCCCGCCGGACTGCGCGCGGCGGGCGGCGATCCGCTGCTGGCCGGGCTCTACGAGGCGGTGGACGCGGCCGGGTTCGAGGACGAGCAGGTGCTGCGGGCGCTCGGGGTGCGGACCTCGGTGGCGGCCCTGCTGGACGAGCCGGGCGGCGCGGCCGAGTTGCTGGCCCGGCTGGCCGACCCCGAGCTCGAGGTGACCGCGGCCCAGCTGCGCGCGCTCTACGGGCAGTTGGCCGACCTCGACCCTGAGCAGGTGACCCTGCCGGACGAGCTGCGGGCCGTGGTGGACGGCCGCCCGCGGGTGGTGGACGCGGGCGAGGCCCTGGTCGCGGATGCGCCGGACCTCATGCCGCAGGCCGAGGCGGACGGCCGGGCGCTGCTGCCGGTGAGCCCCGCGCGGGCGGCGGACCTGGCGGAGCTGTTCCAGGTGCGGCGGCTGACCGAGGTCTATCCGGCGCCGGTGGTCTCCCACGGCGATCCGCACGCGGTCCCGGAGGCGGTGCGCGAACTCCTCCCGGACGCCCCGCTGTCGTACGTCGAGCACGAGGAACTGCTCGTCGCGGGCGACACGGAGAGCGGGATCGAGCTCGACTGGCGGTATGTGGACGGCACACTGCACGCCTCGACGGTCGAGGGGGTCGCGGCCGGGCTGGCCTGGGCCGCGGGCCAGTGGTCGCGCCGCTTCGAGGTGGCGGCCCTGCTGGAGGATCTGACGCGTACGGAGGAGCTGGCCCGGGCGCGCTGGTTCGACTAGGGCCCCGGCCCAGGCGACCGGGCGGCCCCGGTGCGGCGGCCACGAGTCGACGCAGGGGCAACCACTGTGGATCGAGCGCTAACGCCCTCCGGCCCCCGCACCGGCAGACTGACGGGAGGACGCGGGGGCACGGCGCCCGGGGGAACACCCGGCCGTGCGGGGACCCCGGGTCCGGACCGATGACAGTTCGGACGTACAGGGAGTGTGCCCATGAGCAAGCTGGCACGGGGGACGGCGCTTGTCGGAGCGGCGGTCGCGCTGACGGCGATGGTGTCGCCGGTGGCCCACGCGGATGACCGCGGTTCGGCCTCCAGGTCGGGCCGCTATGTCGAGCTGAAGGCTTTCGAGGAAGCCCCGGTCTACACGGAGGCCAGCTCCAGGTCGCGGAGGGCGGGCTCGTTCAAGCGAGGTGAGACCGCCCGGGTCTGGTGCGCCCTCAAGACCTCTGGCGGGGTGTGGTACTCGGTCCAGGACATCGGCGGGGCACTGTGGACGTACTCGGGACACTTCGAGTCCTCGGGCGAGATCAAGAAGTGCTGACGGCCTGACCGGTGACACCGCGAACGGCCCCGCCGCGTCCCAACCCTCCGGGACAGCGGCGGGGCCGTTCGCCTTTCCCGGCACCACGGCGCTTCGGCGCCGTCGTCAGGGCTTGCGGGCCACGCCCGCGTAGATCCACAGGTCCAGGGTCTCCGCCTCGGCCCGGGCCCGTTCGCTCTCCGGCTTCCAGCGGTGCGGCATCACCACACCCGGTTCCACCAGCTCGAGGCCGTCGAAGAACGGCAGGACCTCCTCGTGGGTGCGGCCCTGCACATGGATGCCGCTGCTGCGGTAGAGGTTGGTGACCGCGTCCGAGACCCCGGGGCGGGCGTCGAGCGCGCCGTGCGAGAGCACGAGATAGCTGCCCGGCGCCAGCGGCTCGACCAGCCGCCGCACGATGTCGTACGGCTGCTGTTCGTTGGCGATGAAGTGCATGACCGCGTTGAGCGACAGGGCGACCGGCTGGGTCAGGTCGAGCGTGGAGTGCAGCTCCTCCGCGGCGAGTATCGCCTCGGGCTCGGTGATGTCGGCGTGCATGTACGCGGTGCGGCCCTCGGGCGTGGAGAGCAGCAGGGCCTGGGCGTAGGCCAGCACGATCGGGTCGTTGTCCGCGTAGACCACCCGGGCCTCCGCCGCCACACCCTGGGCGACCTGGTGGAGGTTGGGCTCGGTCGGGATACCGGTGCCGATGTCCAGGAACTGCCGGATACCGGCCTCGGCGGCGAGCCAGCGGGTGGCGCGGTGCATGAAGGATCGGTTGGCGCGGGTCCACGGCTTGACGTCCGGCCAGACGGCCTCGACCTGCTCGGCGGCCTGGGTGTCGACCGCGTAGTGCGTCTTGCCGCCCAGGAAGTAGTCGTACATGCGCGCCGAGTGCGGCTTGCTGGTGTCGATTTCGTCTGCGCGAAAGCGGTGACCGGTCATATCCCCCACATTACTGGTGAGTTGGGGAAGCGTCGCGGGCGGGTTTCCGAGTGAGGTCCACCTCGTGAAGAATCCGCGACATGGTGAACGCCCGGTGAAGATCGTACAGTTGTGTCAGTTCCGGCTCCGACCGCGACATCGCGGGCGGAGCCCTGGCATTTCTGTGGGGGAATCAATGCGCCCGTCACCTCGGCCACCGACGCCAACACCTCCACCTGCACGGCCCGGTTCACCGTGGACCCGTGGGTCGACTTCATCGACAACGCCCCCGCGGGCACCGGCCACACCACCGTGAAGACGGTGAGGTCGGGGAGCGGGTGGAGGTGCGGTGGTCCGGGCGTGGTTCAGGACGCCGGATCGCCACCGTCACCGTCGGCGGCGATCCGGCGCCACACCCACTCCAGCGCCGCCGAGGCCGCGGCGGCGATGCCCACCGCCGCCCATGGCATCACCGTCCCCACCAGGCGCAGCGCGAAGAAGTGCTGGAGCCACGGCGTGGCCAGCACGATCAGAAAGCCCACGCCCATCGCCAGCACCAGCCCGATCCGCCACCAGGTGTACGGGCGGGCCACGATGGCCAGCACCCACAGCGCGATGAGGAACAGCGTCAGCGTCGCCGCGCTGGTCTCGGCCTGGAGCGCGCCCCGGCCCGTGTAGTAGTGACGGGCCAGCAGATACGCGGCGAAGGTGGCCGCGCCCGCGATCACCCCGGCCGGGACGGCGTACCGCATCACTCTGCGGACGAAGTGCGGCCGGGCGCGCTCCTTGTTGGGGGCCAGCGCCAGGAAGAACGCGGGGACACCGATGGTGAGTGTGGACAGCAGCGTCAGATGGCGGGGCAGAAACGGGTACTCCACCCGGAAACACACCACCAGCACCGCGAGCAGCACCGAATAGACGGTCTTCACCAGGAAGAGCCGGGCCACCCGCTCGATGTTGCCGATCACCCGGCGGCCCTCGGCCACCACCGACGGCAGGGTCGCGAAGCTGTTGTCGAGCAGCACGATCTGGGCGACCGCGCGGGTGGCCTCGCTGCCCGAGCCCATCGAGACACCGATGTCCGCGTCCTTGAGCGCCAGCACGTCGTTGACGCCGTCACCGGTCATGGCGACGGTGTGGCCGTGCGACTGGAGCGCGCCCACCATGTCCCGCTTCTGCCGCGGGGTGACCCGTCCGAAGACCGTGCCGCCCTCCAGTGCCGTCGCCATCCCGGTCCGTTCGGCGGGCAGCCGCCGCGAGTCGAGGGCGCGCGCGGCGCCGGGGAGGCCGAGCTCGGAGGCGACGGCGCCGACGGAGACCGCGTTGTCACCGGAGATGACCTTCGCGGCGACGTTCTGCTCGGCGAAGTAGCGCAGGGTGTCGGCCGCGTCCGGCCGCAGCCGCTGCTCCAGGACGACGAGGGCGACCGCGGTGACCGCCCGGGGGCCCAGGGGATCGCCGCTCAGGGCGTCCGCGCCGCTCTCCGCGCAGGTCTCGGTACGGGCCAGCAGCAGCACCCGCAGCCCGCGCGCGTTCAGCTCGTCGATCTGGGCCAGGGCCGGATCGCCCTCGGCCAGCAGCACTTCCGGTGCGCCGAGCAGCCAGGTGGTGCGTTCGCCGCCGGGGGAGTCGAGGGTGGCGCCGCTGTACTTGCGGGCCGAGGAGAACGGCAGCACGTCCCGGGAGCGCCAGCCGTCGCCCTCGGCTCTATCCGGGCGCGGATAGGCGTCGATGATCGCCTGGAGGCTGGCGTTGGGACGCGGGTCACTGGCGCCGAGCGCGCCGAGCACCTGCCCCACGTACGTCATGTCGTGGCCGTCGAGCAGCCGCAGCTCACGGACGTCCATCCCGCCCTCGGTGAGGGTGCCGGTCTTGTCCAGGCAGACCACGTCCACCCTGGCCAGCCCCTCGATCGCGGGCAGCTCCTGCACCAGGCACTGCCGGCGGCCCAACCGGATCACCCCGATCGCGAAGGCGACGGAGGTGAGCAGCACCAGGCCCTCGGGGACCATCGGCACGATTCCGGCGACCATCCGCCGCACCGCTTCCCGCCAGTCGTTCCCCTTCACCACGAACTGGCTGATCACCAGGCCGACCGCGGCCGGGACCATCATCCAGGTCACATACTTCAGGATCCGGCTGATACCGCTGCGCAGCTCGGAGGCGACGAGGGTGAAGCGGGACGCCTCCTCGGCGAGCTGGGCGGCGTAGGCCGCGCGGCCGACCCGGGTGGCGGTGAAGGCGCCGCCGCCCGCGACCACGAAGCTGCCGGACATCACGGTGTCGCCGGGCTGTTTGAGCACCGGGTCGGCCTCCCCGGTGAGCAGCGATTCGTCGATCTCCAGACCCTCGGCCTCGGTGACCTCGCCGTCCACGACGCACTTGTCGCCGGGGCCCAGCTCGATGAGGTCGCCGAGGACGATCCGGCCGGTGGGGATCTCGGTGGCCACCCCGTCCCGGCGGACGGTGGGCCGGGCCTCGCCGATCACGGCGAGGGAGTCGAGGGTCTTCTTGGCCCGTAGCTCCTGGACGATCCCGATGAGGGTGTTGGCCACGATCACAAAGCCGAACAACCCGTCCTGGAGCGGACCGACCACCAGGATGATCAGGAACAGTACGCCGATGATCGCGTTGAAGCGGGTGAAGACATTGGCGCGGACGATCTCGGTGAACGAGCGGGAGGAGCGCACCGGGACGTCATTGACCTCACCGCGCGCGACGCGCTCGGCGACCTCGGCGGCGGTCAGTCCCGGGGCGGCCCGGTCCGGCATGCCTTCGACGGTACGTGCGCGATGGGCCGCTCACCTGTCAGGGCGTCGCACACCGGCCGCCGGCCGGCAGCTCGTCAGCCGTTCCGGGAGCGGCGGATCGCGGCCTCCCGGGCCCGTACGTACCAGATGCCGAGCAGCCCGAGGCCGCCCCCGGCCAGACAGGTCCCCAGCCACCACAGATGGCCGTGGTCGGCGTACCAGCCGTAGAAGGGGAGCTGGACGAGGAAGAGGACGAACCACACGATGGTGCCGCCGGTGATGGTCGCCACAACGTTGCCCTCCAGGGGCGGCGGCGCCTCGTGCTTGGGGGTCCACTTCGTCATGGGCACAGCTTAAGCGCCGGGCAGGACGCCGTTCCGGGCCGGATAGCGCCGCATCCGGGCTGTTCGGAGCAGACGTTTGGTGTTCGGCTGTTTATAGATTCATACTGAACCGTTCCGGGTCTGAGTCGGCTTTTCTTGTTCGATCATCCAAAGGACCCATCGTTGATGTTCACGCACCACTGAGGTCCTGCATGTCCCCCTCGGCCCCCGCGCCTGCCGATGCCCAGCGGCAGACCCCGGCACCGCCCACCAACGGCATCGACAAGTTCTTCAAGATCAGCGAGCGCGGTTCCTCGGTCTCCCGGGAGCTCCGCGGCGGTCTGGCCACGTTCTTTGCGATGGCCTACATCGTCGTGCTGAACCCGATCATCCTCCAGACCGGTGAGGACAAGTTCCATCAGCACCTCGACCACGGCCAACTGGTCACCGCCACCGCGCTGATGGCGGGGCTGACCACGCTGCTCATGGGGATCATCGGCAACGTCCCCATCGCGCTCGCCGCGGGCCTCGGTATCAACGCGGTGGTCTCGCTCCAGCTCGCCCCCAAGATGAGCTGGCCGGACGCGATGGGCATGGTGGTCCTGGCGGGCCTGGTGCTGATGATCCTGGTGGCCTCCGGGCTGCGGCAGCGGGTGATGGACGCGATCCCCGGCGGACTGCGCCGGGCCATCGCGATCGGCATCGGGCTGTTCATCGCCCTGATCGGCCTGGTCGACGCGGGCTTCGTCACCCGTAACCCGGACAAGGCCAAGACCAGCGTGCCGATGGGGCTCGGGATCGAGGGCAAGCTCCAGGGCTGGCCGGTGCTGATCTTCGTGGTGGGGCTGGCGCTCACCTTTGTGCTGGTCGTCCGCAAGACGCGCGGGGCGATCCTGATCGGCATCGTGGCCATGACGGTGGCCGCGATCGTGATCAACGCGGCCGTCGACATCCCGGACGGCATGTGGGGGCTGACCGTCCCCGATGTCCCGGAGCAGGTGGTGGGCACCCCGGACTTCGGGCTGATCGGTGATGTCAGCCTGTTCGGCGGCTTCCATGAGGTCGGGATCCTCACCGGCTGTCTCTTCGTCTTCACCGTGCTGCTGTCCGGCTTCTTCGACGCGATGGGCACGATCATCGGCGTCGGCGAGGAGGCCGAGCTCACCGATGAGCGCGGTCAGCTGCCGGGCATGGGCCGGATCCTGATGGTGGACGGCATTGCGGTCGCGGGCGGCGGCTTCGGCTCGGCCTCGGCCAACACCTGCTTCGTGGAGTCCACGGCGGGTGTCGGGGAGGGTGCGCGGACCGGGCTCGCCAACATCGTGACCGGCGGGCTCTTCCTGCTCGCGCTGGTCTTCACCCCGCTGGCCCAGGTGGTTCCGTCGCAGGCCGCGACCCCCGCGCTGGTGGTCGTCGGCTTCCTGATCATGGCGGCCAACGTCAAGGAGATCGACTGGAGCGACTTCACCATCGCGATCCCGGCCTTCCTGACCATGATCTCGATGCCGTTCACCTACAGCATCACCAATGGGATCGGCATCGGTGTGCTGGCCTTCCTGCTGCTGCGGATCGCCACCCGGCGCACCCGGGAGATCCCGTGGCTGCTGGGCGTGGTCGGGCTGTGCTTCCTGGTCTACTTCCTGCTCCACCCGATCGAGCAGGCGCTCGGGGCGGCCTGATCACCCTGTCCGGAGCGCGCGCCCCCGGCGTCCGCCGGGGGCGCGGCCGGGTCAGCCGACCTGGCCGTAGAAGCGCTCCGTCTCGTCGACGGACGTCGTGAAACGCTCGTCGAAGTCCTCGCGAATGAGCGTCCGGATGACATAGTCCTGGACGCTCATTCCGCGTTTCGCGGCATGCTGCCGGATCCGGTCCAGCAGCTCACCGTCCATCCGCAGGCTGAGCACCTTCGATCCCATACGGCCAAGGGTCGCCGCCCCGTGGCCCACCGTGCGTCACTTTTCGGAGTTGTCTCACTCTTTTGGGTGACGGCGAGATGAAAGGCTTCATCCAGGTTTTCCTTAGGTGAGGTAATGAGTTATGCTAAAGACCATGCCGGATCCGTCCCGTCTCCAGCCCTCGGCGGAGACACCACCAGACGACGCGACCGCTGTGAACGCCCTGCGGTCCGGGGTGATGCGTCTGTCCCGGCGGCTCAAGCACCAGCGGGTGGACGAGTCGCTCAGCCCCACCGAGATGTCGGTCCTGGGCACCCTCGCCCAGTGCGGTAGCGCCACCCCCGGTGAGCTGGCCCGCAAGGAGCATGTCCAGCCGCCGTCGATGACCCGCATCGTGGCCCTGCTGGAGGCCAAGGGACTGGTCAGGCTGGAGCCGCATCCGGAGGACCGGCGGCAGAAGGTCGTCTCGCAGACCGAGCGGGCGGAGGCCATGCTCGAAGAGAGCCGGCGCAAGCGCAATGCCTGGCTGGCCGAGCTGGTCGGACAGCTGTCCGACGAGGAGTGGGACGCCCTGCGCGCCGCCGCGCCCGTGCTGGAGAAGCTCGCGCATTTGTAAGAACCCCGAACCATCAGGAGGCGAAGCCACTTGAGTACGGGACCCGGAGCACACTCCGCACCCGCACCGCATCCCCACTCCGACTCCCGCACCCCCGGCGCCCCCGCGGCAGGGCGTGCCAAGGGCGGTACCTTCCGCTCGCTGAAGGTTCGCAACTACCGCCTCTTCGCCACCGGCGCCGTCATATCCAACACCGGCACCTGGATGTCCCGTATCGCCCAGGACTGGCTGGTGCTGAGCCTCACCGGCTCCTCCACCGCGGTCGGCATCACCACCGCGCTCCAGTTCCTGCCGATGCTGCTCTTCGGCCTGTACGGCGGGGTCATCGCCGACCGCTACCCGCGCCGCAGGCTGCTGCTGATCACCCAGACCGCGCTGGGGCTGTGCGGTCTGGCGCTCGCCGCGCTCACCCTCAGCGGCCATGTCCAGGTCTGGCATGTCTATCTGATCGCGTTCCTGCTCGGCATGGTCACCGTCGTGGACAACCCGACCCGCCAGGTCTTCGTCAACGAGATGGTCGGCCCGCGGGACCTGCGCAACGCGGTCAGCCTGAACTCCGCGAACTTCCAGTCCGCCCGGCTGGTCGGCCCGGCCATCGCCGGTGTGCTGATCACCGCTGTCGGCAGCGGCTGGGCGTTCCTGATCAACGGCCTCTCCTTCGGCGCCCCGCTGATCGGCCTGCTGATGATGCGCACCGGCGAGCTGCACACGCATCAGCGGACCCCGCGCGGCAAGGGGCAGCTGCGTGAGGGGCTGCGCTATGTCGCCGGTCAGCCCGATCTGATCTGGCCGATCGTGCTCGTCGGCTTCATCGGCACCTTCGGCTTCAACTTCCCGATCTGGCTGAGCGCCTTCGCCGACGATGTCTTCCATGCGGGCCCCGGGACATACGGCCTGCTCAACTCGCTGATCGCGATCGGCTCGGTCACCGGTGCGCTGCTGGCGGCCCGCCGGGTAGTGGCCCGGCGGCGGCTGCTGATCATGGCAGCGCTGATGTTCGGCGTGCTGGAAGTGGCCGCGGCGGTGACCCCGGTCTTCTGGCTCTTCGCCGCGCTCATGGTGCCGATCGGCATCTTCAGCCTGACCTTCAATGTCACGGCGAACTCCAGCGTCCAGCTGGCGACCGATCCCGCGATGCGGGGCCGGGTGATGAGCCTGTTCATGATGGTCTTCGTCGGCGGCACCCCGATCGGCGGCCCCTTGGTCGGCTGGCTGACCGACACCTTCGGCGCCCGGGTGGGCTTTGCCGCGGGCGGGCTGGTCTCGGCCGCCGCCGCGGTCGCCGTGGGCCTGATCCTGGTCCGGGTCGGGGGCCTGCGGATGAAGCTGGATCTGCGCCGGGGACACCCCCGTGTGGTCTTCGTCCCGCGGAGCGAGGAAGAGCGGCTGGCCCCGGCGGCGTAGGCCCTATTCGGTTGCCGCGCGCGGTCCGCCCCGGCGCCGACTGCGCGAGACTGGGCGGATGAGACTCTTCGCCGCCGTGCTGCCGCCCGAGGAGGCCCTCGCCGAGCTGGCCGCCCGGGTGGACGCGTTGCGCGCACTGCCGGGCGCCGACGCGCTGCGCTGGACCGAGCGGGCGGGCTGGCACTTCACCCTCGCCTTCTTCGGCGAGGTGGACGAGGGGCTGCTGCCCGAGCTGCACACCCGGCTGGCCCGCGCCGCCCACCGCCATGAGCCCCATGAGCTGCGGCTCGCGGGGGGCGGCCGGTTCTCGGACCGGGTGGTGTGGGTCGGGGTGGACGGTGACAGCGCGGCCCTGAAGGGGCTCGCCGACTCCGCCGCGGCAGGGGCCCGCCGGGCCGGGGTGCCGATGGACCGGCACCGGCCGTACCACCCGCATCTGACGATCGCCCGCAACCGCGGCACCACCAGCCTCGCGCCCTACGTCGCCGAGCTGGCCGGCTTCGCGGGCCGGGTGTGGCCGGTGCGTGAACTGAGCCTGGTCCGCAGCCATCCGCCGACCCCCGGAGTCGCCGGGCGCCAGCCCCGTTACGAGGTGGTGGCGGCCTGGCCGCTCGGCCGCTGAGCGGCCCGGCTAATCTCGGGGTGTGGACCCGAAGACCAGAAACATGATCATGAGCGGCGCGCTGGTGCTGATGCTCCTCGTCGTCGCCGTCGCGGCCGCGCTCGGGGGCTGACCCCGTCGCGTCGCGCGGCCGCGCTCCGGTCACCGGGCCGCTGCGTTCACCGGGCCGCTACCAGGCGAACGCCTCCGGCGACGGGCCGGGACCCGGGAAGATCTCGTCCAGCGAACGCAGCAGCTCCTCGCCGAGCGTCAGCTCGGACGCCCGGACCGCCGACGCCAACTGCTCGGTGGTGCGCGGGCCGACGATCGGGCCGGTCACCCCGGGCCGGGTGAGCAGCCACGCAAGCGCCGTCTCACCGGGCTCCAGACCGTGCTTGTCGAGCAGATCCTCGTACGCCTGCACCTGCTCGCGCACCGAGGTGTTGCTCAACGCGTCGGCGCTGCGCCCTGACGCGGTACGCCCGCCGCCGCCCTCCCGCTCCTTGCGGATCGCGCCGCCGAGCAGCCCGCCGTGCAGCGGCGACCAGGGGATCACCCCGAGGCCGTAGTCCCGTGCGGCCGGGATGACCTCCATCTCGGCGCGCCGCTCGGCGAGGTTGTACAGGCACTGCTCACTGACCAGCCCGTAGGAACCACGCCGCCGCGCCGTCTCGTTGGCCTTGGCGAGATGCCAGCCCGCGTGGTTGGAGGAGCCCACGTAGAGGATCTTGCCCTGCTGGACCAGGACGTCGATCGCCTGCCAGATCTCGTCCCAGGGCGTGGAGCGGTCCACGTGGTGGAACTGGTACAGGTCGATGTGGTCGGTGCGCAGCCGCTTGAGGCTGGCGTCCACGGCCCGGCGGATGTTGAGGGCCGAGAGCTTGTCGTCGTTGGGCCAGACCTCGTCTCCGGTGCCCATGTTCGCGTACACCTTGGTGGCGAGGACGGTCTTCTCGCGCCGCCCGCCGCCCTGGGCGAACCAGTTGCCGATGATCTCCTCGGTGCGGCCCTTGTTCTCGCCCCAGCCGTAGACATTGGCGGTGTCGAAGAAGTTGATCCCCGCCTCGTGCGCGGCATCCATGATCGCGTGGCTGTGCGCCTCGTCGGTCTGCGGGCCGAAGTTCATGGTGCCGAGGACCAGTCGGCTGACCTTGAGACCTGTGCGTCCGAGCTGCGTGTACTTCATGGAGTCAGCCAAGCCCTTGGAGTGCGCTCCAATCAAGGGGGCAGCTGCGGGGGCGAGGGGACGTCCCCGGGCACACGTCGGAAAGCACGCCGCCGGAATTTTCGTCCCGGAAAACCCGAGGACCCGCGTTTTGACCCCCCGTGCGGTCAAAATGCGGGTCTGCGGATTCCGCCGGATCGAGCTGGTGCGGCGGAAGCGTGAAAGAAATGTGAATCAGCTGCTCTTGCGGGCCTTCATGAATCCGACGATGCCCATGGCGAGGGCCAGCAGACCGCCGATCAGAACCATGTAGATTCCGGGGCCGGCGCTGATGTCGAGCTGATCCACACCCTGTTCGGCGGCCTTCTCGGCGGCCTCGGCGGGCATGCCCTTGTCCTCCAGCTTCTGGGCGAGCAGACGGGCCGGGTCGGCCATGTTGATGGCGGCGACGATCGCCGCGGCCACGCCCAGAAGTCCGCCGCCGAGGTAGACCGGTGCCTTGGCGCGGGCCAGGGTGACGAGGAAGAGCACCGCCGCGACCAGGGCGATGATCAGCGTGATGACACCATCGCCGTCCATCCCCTTGACGCCGCCGTCCGTGCCGGACTCGCCGGAGACGATCCAGTTCACCATGGACCCGACCAGCGCGACGGCGGATCCGACGGCCCCGAGGATCGCGAACTTCTTGGACGGTGCCGCCGGGGCCGCACCGTCGTTCTGCGGAGCACCCGGATATGCGGGCGCGGTTTGCCCATAGGGGGACTGGCTGTAATTGCTCATGGCCAGAGACCGTAGAGCGGGCCCATTCTTGAATGCAATGGGCCCGCCCGCTATGCCGTCAATGACCGATAAATTTTCCGCTGAAATGATCCCGGGATCAGATCAAATTATCTGCGGTTCAGGAATTCCTTTGAGTTTCCCAGATGAATTCCGGTCGTTGTCTTCCCGTAACGGGTGGCGTTATGCGTCCGGTTCCTTCTGGCGGACCGGGGCGGCGGGTGCCTCCGGCGGCTGCCGGACCGGTTCCCGACCGGCGTGCCCCGGCGGGATGGCAGGCTTGAGCCCATGCGTCCGCTTCCGTCTCTCCTCGGTGCCGCCGTGCTGCTGGCCCTGTCCGCCGCCCCTCCTGCCGCGGCCGACGACTCGTCACCGTCGTCCTTCCAGATCAAGGACCCCCGGATCGCCGAGTCCAGCGGCCTCGCCGCGAGCCGTGCCCACCCCGGCGTCTACTGGACGCACAACGACAGCTCGGACGGCCCGTACGTCTACGCCGTGGACAGCAGGACGGGGAAGACGGTCGCGCGGATCGCGATGCGCGGAGTGGGCAAACCGCGGGACGTCGAGGCCGTTTCGGTCGGGCCGGACGGCAATGTCTACGTCGGCGACATCGGCGACAACCTCGGCGGCCAGTGGTCCCATGTGTGGATCTACCGCTTCCCCGAGCCGAAGAAGCTGCGCGATATGACCGTGAAGGCCACCCAGTTCACCGTCGAGTACCAGGGCGGGCCGCGGAACGCCGAGGCGATGATGGTCCATCCGAAGACCGGCAAGGTCTACATCGCCAGCAAGAGTGAGGAGGACGGCGGGCTGTACGAGGGGCCGGACACCCTCACGCCCTCGGGCACGAACGTCTTCCGCCGGATCGCACCCGTCGACATGGAGGTCACCGACGGGGCCTTCGCCCCCGACGGCAGCAGGCTGGTGCTCCGCGGCTACTTCACGGCCGCCGAATACCGCTGGCGGAACGGAAAGCCCAAGGAGCTGAAGGAGGAGCCGGGGCTGCCGCTCCAGCGGCAGGGCGAGTCCGTCACCTTCAGCACGGACGGCGGCACCCTGATGTACGGCACCGAGGGTCAGTACTCCCGGGTGAGCGCCGAGCCGCTCGACGGGGAGCTGCTGCCCGACGCGACCGCCAAGGAGCAGAAGAAGAACGGCGGCAAGGGCGGCTCCCATGCCGGGCGCGGCGAGGACGACAAGAACGGCACGCTGACGAAGGCCGTGCTCACCTTCGGCGGGGCGATGGTGCTGTTCCTCGGGGTGCGCAGGCTGTTCCGCCGCCGCTGAGGGGCGTGACGTGAAAAGGGGTCCGGGGCCGCCGCAGCGGCCACGGACCCCTCCCCGCGGCGAACCGGGGGCCTACGCGTCAGAGCTGCTCGATGACGTAGTCCACGCAGGCGGTCAGCGCTTCGACATCGGCCGGGTCCACCGCCGGGAACATCGCCACCCGCAGCTGGTTGCGGCCCAGCTTGCGGTACGGCTCGGTGTCCACGATGCCGTTGGCCCGCAGCGCCTTGGCGACCGCGGCGGCGTCGATGTCGTCGTTGAAGTCGATCGTGCCGACGACCTGCGAGCGCTTGGCCGGGTCGGTCACGAACGGGGTGGCGAACTTGGATCCCTCGGCCCAGCCGTACAGCGTCCGCGAGGAGGTCGCGGTGCGCCGCACCGCCCAGTCCAGACCGCCCTGGCCGTTCATCCACTCCAGCTGGTCGTTGAGCAGGAAGAGCGTGGCCAGCGCCGGGGTGTTGTACGTCTGGTTCTTCAGCGAGTTGTCGATCGCGGTCGGCAGCGAGAAGAACTCCGGCACATGGCGGCCCGACCCGTGGATCCGGGCGGCGCGCTCCAGCGCGGCGGGCGAGAAGATCCCGATCCACAGCCCGCCGTCGGCGGCGAAGGACTTCTGCGGGGCGAAGTAGTAGACGTCGGTCTCGGCGATGTCCACCGGCAGACCGCCCGCCCCCGAGGTCGCGTCGACCAGCACCAGCGATCCCTCGTCGGCACCGGCCACCCGCCGGATCGGCATGGCGACACCGGTCGAGGTCTCGTTGTGGGTGAAGGCGTAGACATCCACCCCGGCCTCGGCCTCGGCCTCCGGGTGGGTGCCGGGGTCGGAGGAGATCACGGTGGGCTCGTCCAGCCACGGCGCCAGCTTCGCGGCCTTGGCGAACTTCGAGGAGAACTCGCCGAAGGACAGGTGCTGGGAGCGGGAGTCGATCAGACCGTGCGTCGCGATGTCCCAGAACGCGGTGGAGCCGCCGTTGCCGAGGATGACCTCGTACCCCTCGGGGATCCGGAACAGCTCGCGCACCCCGTCGCGCACCTTGCCGACCAGGTTCTTGACCGGGGGCTGGCGGTGGGAGGTGCCCAGCAGGGAGGTGCCGGTGGCGGCCAGGGCACTGAGCGCCTCGGTGCGTACCTTGGAGGGGCCCGAGCCGAAGCGACCGTCGGCGGGCTTGATGTCAGCGGGAATCCGGATCTCAGCCACGACCGCAGCCTAGTCCGTCGGCCCCCGCGCTCCCGCCCGCCGTCCGGTGAATGAGACGATCTGTCCACGCCTTGTTGACGTCGCTGTGTGCACCCTGTTGACGCACCCGTCCGCATTCCGTTGACGCCGAGGCAACCGGGCCGTGGCAGCGCTCCCCGAACGAACCCGCATCCGATCGGAATTGGACATTCTCTTCGGGGCCCTCGGCATGGACCATGGGGGCATGGCTGATCACGAGGCAGGCGAACTGGAGCGTGCTTTGCGGCGAGCCGTCAACGGGGATGTCTCCTTCGACACGGCGAGCCGGGCACTGATGACCATGGACGCGTCGAACTACCGGCGGGTGCCCGCCGGTGTGGTCGCGCCCCGGGACGCGGACGATGTGGCGGCGGTGCTGGCCGCCTGCCGGGAGCGCGGAGTGCCGGTGGTCGCCCGCGGCGCCGGCACCTCGATCGCCGGACAGGCGACCGGGCTCGGCATCGTCCTGGACTTCACCCGCCATATGCGGGGCATTCTCGCGCTGGATCCGGAGGCGCGGACCGCCGTCGTCCAGCCCGGGGTGATCCTCGACGATCTGCGCGGAGCCGCCTCCGCCCACGGACTGACCTTCGGCCCCGACCCCTCCACCCACAGCCGCTGCACCCTCGGCGGCATGATCGGCAACAACTCCTGCGGCTCCCACTCGGTGGCCTGGGGCACCACCGCCGACAACGTCCACGCCCTGGACGTGCTGACCTACGGCGGCGAGCGGCTGCGCGCCGCCCAGGGCCTGGACGGACTGCCCGCCCGGCTGCGCGACGGGATGCGGTCGCTGGCCGGAGAGAACCTGGCGCTGTTGCGCACCGGTTTCCCCGAGCTGCCCCGCCGGATCTCCGGCTACGCCCTCGATGAGCTGCTGCCCGAGAAGCACGCCGATGTGGCCCGTGCCCTCACCGGCAGCGAGGGCACCCTCGGGGTACTGACCGAGGCCACCGTCCGGCTGGTCGAGGCGCCCGGCGCCCGCGCGCTGGCCGTGCTCGGCTACCCCGACGAGAGCGCCGCCGCCGAGGCCGCGCACACCCTGCTGCCGTACGGGCCGCTGACCGTCGAGGGCATGGCCGCCGACCTGGTGGCCGGGGCGTCCGGGCTGCCCAAGGGCGGCGCCTGGCTGTTCGTGGAGGTCGGCGGCGGAACGCGGGAGGAGGCGTACGCCCGCGCCGAGGAGATCGCCCGCGCCGCAGGGACCGCCACCACCGACCACACCGTCGTGGCCGACCCGGCCGGGCAGCGCGCGCTGTGGCGGGTGCGCGAGGACGCCTCCGGGACCGCCACCCGGATGCCCGACGGCAGCGAGGCATGGCCGGGCTGGGAGGACTGTGCGGTGCCGCCCGCCCGGCTGGGCGCGTATCTGCGCGACTTCCGGGCGCTGCTCGGGCAGTACGGGCTGCGCGGCACCCCGTACGGGCACTTCGGCGACGGCTGTATCCACGTCCGGATCGACTTCGACCTGATGAGCGAGGCCGGGGTGCGGGTCTTCCGCGACTTCTCCACCGACCTCGCCGACCTCGTCGTCACCCACGGCGGTTCGCTCTCCGGCGAGCACGGCGACGGGCTGGCGCGGGCCGAGCTGCTGCCGCGGATGTACGGCGAGGAGATGGTCGGCCTCTTCTCCCGCTTCAAGGACCTGTGGGACCCGGAGGGCGGGCTCAACCCCGGCGTCCTCGCCCGCCCCCAGCGCCTCGACGAGGATCTGCGCTTCGACTCCCTGCCGCGCCGCCCGGTCGACGTCGCGTTCGGCTATCCGCACGACGGCGGCGACTTCTCGGCCGCGGTGCGGCGCTGCGTCGGCGTCGCCAAATGCCGCAACGAGTCGGTGTCCGGCGCGGGCGTGATGTGCCCCTCGTACCGGGCGACGGGGGAGGAGCAGCACTCCACCCGGGGCCGTGCCCGGCTGCTGCACGAGATGCTCGCGGGCGAGGTGGTGCGCGACGGCTGGCGCTCCCAGGAGGTGCACGACGCGCTCGACCTGTGTCTGTCCTGCAAGGGCTGCCGCAGTGACTGCCCGGTCGGGGTCGACATGGCCACCTACAAGGCGGAGTTCCTGCACCACCACTACGAGGGGCGGGTGCGGCCCGCCGCGCACTACTCGATGGGCTGGCTGCCGGTGTGGCTGCGGGCCGGTGCCGTCCTGCGGGCGGCACCGGTGCTCAACGCCCTGGCGGGCGTGGGCCCCCTGGCCGCCCTGGCCAAGCGTGCGGGCGGCATCGCACCGGAGCGCGACATCCCCGAGCTGGCACGCGAGCCCTTCACCCGCTGGTGGCGCGATCGCGTGCGGGCGGCGGCGGGCCGCCGCCCGGACACCGGCCGCACCGTGGTGCTGTGGCCGGACACCTTCACCAACCATCTCTCCCCGTCGGTCGGCCGGGCCTCGGTCGCCGTACTGGAGGCGGCCGGGCTGCGGGTGGTGGTGCCGCCCAAACCGGTGTGCTGCGGGCTGACCTGGGTCTCCACCGGTCAGCTCGACCGCGCCCGCGCGGTGATGCGCCGCACCCTGGACGTCATGGCTCCCGCCCTGGACGCCGGGCTCCCGGTGGTCGGCCTGGAACCGAGCTGCACCGCCGCGCTCCGCACCGATCTGCCCGAACTCCTCGGCTCCGATCCGCGCGCCGCCCGGCTCGCCGACTCCGTCACCACCTTCGCCCAGGCCCTGGAGGACCACGCCCCCGACTGGCGTCCCCCTGTGGTCGACCGTCCGGTCGTCGGCCAGACCCACTGCCACCAGCACGCCGTCCTCGGCGACGCCGCCGAGCGGAGACTGCGCGAACGCGCCGGGCTGACCGGTGAGTTGAGCGGCGGCTGCTGCGGTCTGGCGGGCAACTTCGGCTTCGAGGCGGGGCATTACGACATCTCGGTGACCTGTGCCGAGGAGCAGCTGCTGCCGTCGGTGCGGGCCGCCGGGGACACCGCCGAGGTCCTGGCGGACGGCTACTCCTGCCGCACCCAGCTCGACCAACTGGCCGGCCGCCCGGCCCGCCACCTCGCCGAGGTGCTCGCCGAGCACCTGCCCTGACGCCCGAGCCCGTCACGACGGCCCCGCCCCGCCACCACTACCGTGGGCGGGGCGCTTTCGCTGTTCTCCGCATGGCGGCCATGGTGGGCTGTGCGACGTGGACGAGGTAGACGGCCCCACCTGGGGAGCTCCCGGTGGGGCCGACGCGTACCCCAGGCCCAAGCCTGCGGAGTACCGTTTCGAGTGGTGAAGTCGAAACGGAGTCCAGTATGCCCAATCATGCTGAAGAGAGCATTGGGGCGAGGATCGCCTCTTACCGAAACCTCGCGGGCTACACCCAGCGTGAGTTCGCCGAGCACTCCCACCTCTCCCTAGGGAACATCCGCAAAGTCGAGCGAGGCGAGCGCCTGCCCACACACGGCTTTCTGGCCACCGCGGCGCGAACACTGGCGGTGAGCGTGGAAGAGCTGACCGGCCAGCCCTACCGAGGACAGCAACGATCCGACGAGAAGGCACACGCCCCCATCGCCGCCATCCGGACCGTGGTACGTGCATTCGATCTACCTCCGGAATGGCGGACCACGCCGCGCCCTCTGAGAGAGATTGCCGGCAACCTCGAGGAGGCAACCCGGCACCGTGCCGCAGCCCGTTACACCCGTCTCGGCCTAGTCCTGCCAGAGCTGTTGGAGGAGCTGACGGCCGCGGTGCATCTGCTGGAAGGCGATAGAAAACGGCAGGCCGCGAAGATGTTGGCCTCCTCCTACTACATGGCCCACTGCCTCGCCTACCGCCTCGGCTATGCAGACCTCGCCGGCCAGCTTGATGACCGGCAGCGCTGGGCAGCAGAATTTTCCGGCGACCCGCTGACGCTTGCGCTTGCCCAATGGTCACGTGCCGGCGGCTTCCAAGCCGCCCGTGAGTACGGGGCCGGGCTGCGACTCCTGGCCCACGCTCGCGACCAACTGACCGAAGGGGTCGGGACATCCTCACCGGCGGCGGTGACGCTGCTGGGTAGCTTGCGCCTCCGTGAGGCGACGCTCGCGTCCCGCGGCCGAGATGAGCAGGCGACCGAACACCACCTCGTCGAGGCTGCCCAGCTCGCCAAGCGGATTCCCGACAAGACGGACCGGGTGCACTACCACCTCACGTTCGGCCCGGCGAACGTCGCCGTACACGACATCGCCGCGCAAGTCGAACTCAAGAACCCCGAAGAGGCAGCGAAGAGAGCAAGCGCTTTGCGTCTGCCCCCATCGCTACCACGCACCCGGCGGGGACATCACCATATCGACGCCGCCCGCGCGTTCCTTGCCGTCGGCGCCCGGGACAAAGCCCTCACAGCATTGCAGGATGCCCGCCAGGTGGCGCCTCAACAGACCCGCTATCACCCCATGGCCCGCGAAGCGGTACGGGTCCTCGCCCAGCAATACCGCCGTGTTGGCGAAGACGTACGAACGCTCGCCGCTTGGATGGGCCAAGCCGTGGCCTGACGGGGCGGCAAGCGCCAGTCAAGCTGAGCAACAGTCAGGAAGTACCCCAGTCTGGGGTACTTCCTCTTTCTTCGGTGAGCATTCTGTGACTGTCAGTCGCCGCAACCCTTCCGGCTCGCGATCCGCAACCTCCCTGCTGGATGGCTGTGGCGGCTAGCGGGCCCGTCCTGTGCCTGATCCACGGGAGGACGAGCCCGCACTCCGATTGACGACAGGATGGAGACAGTCATGATCAGCCACGTCACGTTGGACCAAAAAGACGTGTCGTACGACCACCGCGTCGGCCACGCGGCGTTCGCCGTTACCGTGCACCATCGTGACGGCACCACCGAGCCCAGCCTCCTCACCGTGGACCCCGGGCAGGTCGAGCTGTACGCGCTCCAGCTTGAGAGGGCCATCGCCGCGAGGAAGGCCGCGGTCGAGACCAAGTGCCGATGAGTAGCAAGCACGTGAAGCCGGACCGGATGTGGCGGTCGTTCGCTGGCTTAGCGGTGGTTGCTCTCGCTGCCCCGGCCGCGATCGTCGGCGGTTCTTGGACGGATCGTGGTGCGCCTGCCCCGGCCAGTCCGGTCAGCATGCCGGACAGCGGCCTTGAGACCGCAGCAGTGGCCCGCAGTGCCCCGCAGGCGGCTTGTCGATGCGACGAGAGGAAGGCGCCGTGAGCTGGCTGGAGACCGACTGGAGTAGGCCCCGCCAGACCGTTGTGGATGTGCTGGACTCCGGAATGGACGACTCAAAGACCGCCACGCGGCTCCGTCTGCACGCTGCCGTCCTAGTTCCGCGGGTACGCGCCCGGCTGGCGGCCGATACTCAGGAGGACGTGATCCTCGCGCTCAAGCATGTCGAGCTCTCGCTCCGGATCGCGGACCCAGACTTCGTGCGGCTCGCGAAAGCAGTGCGCGACCTGATCACTTTCATTGACCCCGGCCCGCGCCAGCGGCGTAGCCGACCCGACGACGGCGGCGGCCTCCACGAGGGCGAGGAAATCGCCACGCAGGAGTTGGAAGCGTGCAAGTGGGTCATGCACGGCAAGCGGGATGACTACACGGCGGCCTTAGCCGATGCGTCGCATCCGCGAAGTACCGGGGGCAATCAGGCGCTGGAACGAACTGGCATTGCTCGTACGGGGCGAGCGCCTCAGCGCATAGCCGCTGGAACCCTCGCCTCGGTCCCCCCAACCCTGGACAGGTCGAGCGGCCGAGGTGGGCTCAAGATCCCGGCATCTCCGTCTGCTCATGGCGGAGTGTCGGGTGAGTCTCCCGGCGGGGGCACGCGAGAAGCGCGGACGCGCTCAAGCTCCCGCCCCGCCCGCCCGGCGGCGCGCCGATTCCTGGGCGGCGGGCTCACGAGGGTGCCGCACTGCGGTGAGGGACACCCCGTCCCGTCTGTGCGCGCTCAACGCGCTCTGGCGCGAACGGACGGGGCGCGTCTGCCACCTTGCGCGCGGGAGGTCGATACCCGACCGTGCAAAGGCGGTTGTTCCGCTCCATCGATGCGATAGAGAGGAGGGATACGCACATGACACGTGATGTCGGCGAAATAGCCCCGGCGGTGCGCACGGAAGACAGCGAACAGCCTGCGGTGATCGTCCTCGGCGACGCGGCCACCCTGACGCGTGGCAGCGACAACTCAAGCGTCGAGTCGAAGCAAGACCCGTACGACTGACGAACGGGCGGCGGCCTCCGAGCGGGGGCCGCCGCTCAAGTTTCCCCGCAAAGTGAGGAGGTGAAGGGGTTCCGATGCGGTGGTTTGGAGGGGGCGCGCCGGGCGGCTTGCCGGTTGTGCCGGTGGGCGCCCGCGTGATCTGGAGCAAGCCCGCGTTATGGGCGGTGGGCAACTGGTCATCGCGTCATGTACGCACAGCAGACGACGGCAACAAGCGGCTTGCCGTGTTGGGCCCGTGCTCCGCTGATGAGACGGAGCTTGCCCGCGCGCTCGCTGTTTCCGACCTGGCGACGGTGGCGGGTGCGTGGGCCGGCTCGTACACCGTGGTGCGCACGGACGAACGGGGAGCCGTTGAGGTGGTCACCGATGCGGCTGGCGCGTGTCCCGTCTACACGGTGAACGCCCCCGGTGGCGTGATGTGGGGGTCGAGCTCGCTTGCCTTATCCAGCCTGACAGGGCGGAGCGTGGATACCGATTGGCTCGCCTCGTATCTGCTGGACAAGCAGGCACCGGCGCCCGACCGGAGCGCATGGGCCGGAGTCACCCCTGTTCCGGCTGGGCACCGGTTGGCCCTGAGCGCCAGCGGGACGGTTTCGCTGTCGCCGTGGTGGTCACCGGGCAAGCGTCGGCTCGACGAGGCGCGGCAGACTGTTCGCCGAGCGCTGGACGAGGGCGTCCGGGTGCGCGTCGCCGGGGTGCCGTCGTCAACGGACCTGGCGGGGATGGACTCGACCACGCTCACCGTGCTCGCCGCGCGGTACGGGCCGATTATCGGCATGACGGCCTACCCGTCGGGCGTCGGCGAGGGCGGAGACCTGCACTATGCGCGGGCCCTCACGATTCCGGGCGTGACCAAGACTCTGTTCCCGCTCGAAGCGCGCCACCTTCCGTTCACGCCCGTCGACGAGCCGTTGCCCGCCACCGACCAGCCCGCGCCGTCGGCCGCTGTCTGGGCGATGTTCTCAGCACAACTTCGCGCGGTGGCCGCTGAAGGCGCGGTAGGCCATCTGACCGGCGACGGCGGCGACAACCTGTTCTTGCCCTCGCCGACGCACCTGGTTGACCTCGCCCGCCGGGGGCGGCTGCTGCGGGTGATCCGGGACGCGCAGGACTGGGCGCGTCT
This sequence comes from Streptomyces coffeae, assembly GCF_016741875.1. GTDB lineage: Bacteria > Actinomycetota > Actinomycetes > Streptomycetales > Streptomycetaceae > Streptomyces > Streptomyces coffeae. Next base: position 335,235 of record NZ_JAERRF010000001.1, read on the forward strand.
GCGCAGACTCAGCGCTGGCCCGCTGGTCTGGGCGGCGCTGCGCGGTGACACGCATCGCATCGCCCGTCCGTGGCTTGTCCGGCCCGCGTGGCTTGTTGCGCCCGTGCCCGCCCCGTTCAGGGCTGATGGAGGTGCCAACGCGGTGCTTACCGCCGCCATCCGGAACGTGACGCGAGCAGCGTATGCGGATGTCCAACTCGCCGACTCTCTCGGCATCGAGCTGCACAACCCGTATTTTGACGGCGCTGTCCTCGACGCGGTGGTGTCCGCTCCCGCCTGGGAACGGTTCTCGGCTCGCCGGTACAAGCCGCTGCTCGTCGACGCTTGCGGTGACCTACTTCCCGAGGAGCACCGCCGCCGCGCCACAAAAGGCGTGTTCGCCGGCGACTTCCACCGCGGTCTACGGATCAACCTGCGGCGCGTGCTCGACCTCGCCGGCGGGCGGCTCGCCGCTCTGGGACTCATCGACCCGGCACCTCTGCGCGCGACGGTCCACGCCGCCGCGCTCGGGGCCGAGACCATATGGGCATCCCTGCTGCCCACGCTCGGAGCCGAAGCGTGGCTAGAGGCCGTCGAGAACGCACCCGTCATCGAATGGACCACACAGGCTCAGGCGGGTGCACGGTGAGCGGTGCGCGCACGGTGGCGGCGCTCACTGCTCACGCCTGCGTACTCATCGACTACGACACCGGACGAACCGAGCTACACCCTGCTTCTGCGGAGGCTGCGGCCATGGGCGCCGCCGTCGTACGGCTCGATGACGCAGCCCCGTCATGGGGAACCATCGAAGTGCCCGCCGTCCTCCCCGGACGGACGCCCGTACCTCTGTGGTGGCGCATGGGCGCGGTCCCCGCCGTGCTTCTCACCTCAGCCGCAAAGGTGTTCGGCCACCGTGGGAGGCGGTTTTCCCGCCTGGTGCGGCTCGCCTGCTGTGGCCGGTCACTTCCGCCCGCTACGCGCCGTCAGGCTCGATACGCTGTGCGTGCCGTGCGCTGGGCCTCGCGAGTGATCCCGGGGCGTTGGGCGTGTCTGGAACAGTCGACCGCCGCCGCCGTGCTCCTCGCCGCTGTCGGACGGCGCGCCGAGTGGCGGCATGGCGTTGCCACGGACCCCGTACGGCTGCACGCATGGATAGCTGACCCGAGAGGGGTACCAGTCGAAGAACCCGCGGACACAGCGCTCTACAACCCCACCTACACGCCAGACGGACCCGGCCCCGCCATCGAGGGCCGGAACGGAGAAGTCCCGTGAGTGACCCGCACATCCTCTTGACCGGCGAAAAGCTCGGCCTCGGCATGCCCCGTCACGACATGCTGCCCGAGTATCACAAATGGGAGAATGACGCCCGCACGATCCTGGGGTACGGCAACCAGTGGGCCCAGGCGTGGGAGGTCCGTGCCGCCGGATGGGAGCGGCAGCGCGGAAACGACCGCTACCAACAGTTCGAAGTGGTGCGGCTGGACGACATGACTGCCGTGGGCATGACCGTCTTGCAGATCAACACCTTCGTACGCACCGCCGAGTTCGTCATCGTCCTCGCCCCGGACGCGCGAGGGAAGGGATACGCGGCCGAAGCCACGCGCCTCACCCTCGACTGGGCGTTCCACCTGGGCGCCCTGCGCATGGTGTGGCTGAAGGTACTGGAGCCCAACCAAGCTGGCATCGCCGCCTACGAGAAGGCCGGATTCCGGAAGTCCGGGCGGCTGCGCCAGTCCGGTTACTGGCTGGGGCGCCCGGTCGACGAGCTTCTGATGGACGCACTGCCTGACGAGTTCCCCGGTCCGTCCGCAGTCACCGCGAAGGCCGACGGCTGAGGGGGCACGCTTCCCGCCCCGGCAGTACCCGTTGCTCGACCAGCCGTGCACATTCGACGAGAGCATCGACTTCGAGGCGGTAGCCCGCGCGACCTCCAGTCCGGAGTATGCGGGCTACCTGCCGGTCGCTGCCTGACGGTCTACGGCTCGAACAGGATTCCCGCTTCGCGGGCAAGGCTCAGGGCCAGCTCCACCGACCCTGGGCCTTGCACCGTCGCCCCTTTGAGGCTGGCACCGCCGCCTACGTCGATGAGGGTGCAATTCTCGAAGCGGACGACGCCCATTTTGGCGTTTGCGAACTGCGCTCCACTGAGGTCGCAGTTTTCGAATCGCACGTTGTGCAATTCGGCTGCCTGAAAATCGGCTCCGATCAATTTGCAATCGCTGAATACGACGCTGTAGAGCTTCATGTGCCGGTACATTGCCGGGCTGCTTTGGCTCCCTTCGATGCGCACGTCGCGGAATGTTCCGGACGTCCATGAGGCCCCGGTGATGCGGCTGCCAGTGACGTGACAGCGGATGAGCGAGACGTCCTGCGTGACCAGTTGGGCGAAGTCGCAGGTCTCGAACCGCGAGTCGCTGAACTGTGTTTGCCGCAGGTCAGTGCCGGTGAAGCGCACGCTCTGGAAGCTGCATCCCTCGGCTTCGAGGGCTTCGACCGAGAGGCCGACGAAGCTGGTCCCGTCGTACCGCACCCCCCTGATGACTGCATCGTGTTCGAAGTTGTCGCGGGGCATCTCTGCCAATCGCGGATTTGCCGACAACTTGGGTGCCGTGGGGTTCTTGACTCGCGCGTTCCTCGCGCCCTGCCGGGCGATCTGAGCCATCCGGTTAATCCATTCTCGGGGTACCTGCGAGGTGGCTCAGTCTAAGGGGCTTGCACAGAATTAAGGTGTTGCTTCCCGTTCTGGGGCTCGTTGGTGTGGCATGCGCATCCTGGATGAGACTCGTGATCAACTCCCAGAACTCATCGCGATGGTGCTGCCGCTCCGCTGACGCGCGCGTCATGACCGACCGCGCCCGCCCCGTCGTCATCCGGCCGAAAATCATGCAAGCATGCTTGATTGTTTCTCGGGGTGCTGCCACGCTCACCCACAACGCCCGCATGACACCCCCCGACGACGGGAGCCACGCGTGTCCGATACGGAAGCCCTGCTCGGCGAACTGCGCGCCGAGGGGGACGAGGTGGACGGCCTGGTGGCCGGGCTCGACGATCCGGGCTGGCGGACCCCGACCCCCGCGCCCGGCTGGACTGTTGCCCACCAGATCGCCCATCTCGCCTGGACCGACGAACGTGCCGCACAGGCCGCGCTCGACCCGGAGGGCTTCGCTGCGGAGGTGCGCAAGGCACGGGCGGCACCGGACGGGTTCGTGGACGAGGGCGCCGAGCAGGGGGCCGCGCTGCCGCCCGCGGAACTGCTGCGGCGCTGGCGGGAAGGGCGCGAGTGGCTGTGCCGGACGCTCGCCGAGGCACCGCCGGGCGCCCGGCTGCCCTGGTACGGGCCGCCGATGAGCGTGAAGTCGATGGCCACCGGACGGCTGATGGAGACCTGGGCCCACGGGCAGGACATCGCCGACGCCCTCGGCATGACGCGCGTCCCCACCGCCCGGCTGCGGCATGTGGCCCGGATCGGGGTGCGGGCGCGCGGCTACGCGTACGCGGCGCGCGGTATGGAGCCGCCCGCCGAGGAGTTCCGGGTCGAACTCACCGCCCCCGACGGCGAGGTGTGGACCTTCGGTCCCGAGGACGCGGCCCAGCGGGTGACCGGGGACGCCCTCGGCTTCTGTCTGCTGGTCACCCAGCGCGCCCACCGCGCCGATGTGGCCGTCACCGCGCACGGCCCGGACGCCGACCGCTGGCTGGACATCGCCCAGGCGTTCGCCGGCCCGCCCGGAAAGGGCCGCCTCCCGGGCGGGGATGCCGCATGACCGCCGCACCCGCCCCGCTCCGCATCGGCAACGCCTCCGGCTTCTACGGCGACCGCTTCGACGCCGTCCACGAGATGCTCACCGGCGGCCCGCTGGACGTCCTCACCGGCGACTACCTCGCCGAGCTGACCATGCTCATCCTCGGCCGCGACCGGATGAAGGACCCCGGCCGCGGCTATGCCACCACCTTCCTGCGGCAGTTGGAGAACACCCTCGGCCTCGCCGTCCAGCGCGGCGTACGGCTGGTCACCAACGCGGGCGGACTCAATCCGGCCGGACTCGCCGACGACATCCGCGCCCTCGCCGACAAGCTGGGCATCGCCGTCCGCGTCGGCCATGTCGAGGGCGACGATCTGCTCACCACCCGCGAGTGGGGCCCCGGCGTGCTCACCGCCAACGCCTATCTCGGCGGCGCCGGGATCGCCGCCTGCCTCCAGGGCGGCGCGGAGGTGGTGGTCACCGGACGCGTCACCGACGCCGCCCTCGTCACCGGGCCCGCCGCCGCCCACTTCGGCTGGGCCGCCGACGACTGGGACGCGCTGGCCGGAGCCGTGGTCGCCGGGCACATCCTGGAGTGCGGCACCCAGGCGACCGGCGGCAACTACGCCTTCTTCACCGACCACGACATCCGCCGCCCCGGCTTCCCGCTCGCCGAGATCGCCGCCGACGGCTCCTGCGTGATCACCAAACACCCCGGCACCGGTGGCGCCGTCACCACCGGCACCGTCACCGCTCAGCTCCTCTACGAGACCGCGGGCGCCCGCTACCCCGGCCCCGATGTCACCGCCCGCCTCGACTCCGTCCGGCTCAGCCCGGACGGCCCCGACCGGGTGCGGGTCCACGGTGTACGCGGCGAGGCGCCGCCCCCGACCCTCAAGGCCGGGCTGACCCGGCTCGGCGGTCACCGCAACGAGATGGTGTTCGTCCTCACCGGCCTCGACATCGAGGCCAAGGCCGCGCTTGTACAGAGCCAGATGGAAGCCGCCCTCGCCCGCCGCCGCCCCGCCGAAGTGCGCTGGACCCTGGCCCGTACCGACCACCCGGACGCCGCCGTACAGGAAGAGGCCGGCGCCCTGCTGCGGCTCGTCGTCCGCGACCAGGACCCCGACACCGTCGGCCGCGCGGTCAGCTCGGCCGCCGTCGAACTGGCCCTCGCCAGTTACCCGGGCTTCCATGTCACCGCACCGCCCGGGAAAGCCTCCCCCTACGGCGTGTTCGAGGCGGCCGCGATCCCCGCCGACGCCGTGACCCACACCGCCGTCCTCCCCGACGGCACCCGCACCACCATCCCCCCGGCCCCCGGCAGCCAACTCCTCGCACCCGTCGACGAACCACCCCTGCCGCCCCCGCTCCCGCCGGGCCCCACCCGGCGCGCCCCTCTCGGCCTCGTCGCCGGGGCCCGCAGCGGCGACAAGGGCGGCAGCGCCAATATCGGCGTCTGGGCCCGCACCGAGGACGCCTGGCCCTGGCTGGCCCACACCCTCACCGCCGACCGGCTGCGCACCCTGCTCCCGGAGACGGCCGAGTTGCCCGTCACCCGCCACGCCCTGCCCCACCTCCACGCCCTGAACTTCACCGTGGACGGTCTGCTCGGCGAAGGCGTCGCCGCCCAGGCCCGTTTCGACCCGCAGGCCAAAGCCGTCGGCGAATGGCTGCGCTCACGCCACCTGGACATACCGGAGGTACTTCTGTGACCGTGCTCGCGTCCGCGCTCGACCCCGGCGGCGCCGACTACACGGCCCACCGCGAGGCGATGCTCGCCAAACTCGGTGAACTCGACGTCGAGCACGCCAAGGCGCTCGCCGGAGGCGGCGAGAAATACCTCGCCCGCCACCGCAAGCGCGGCAAACTCCTCGCCCGCGAGCGCATCGAAATGCTCCTCGACCCCGACACCCCCTTCCTCGAACTCTCCCCGCTCGCCGCCTGGGGCAGCGACTACCCCGTCGGCGCCTCCCTCGTGACCGGCATCGGCGTGATCTCCGGTGTGGAGTGCGTGATCAGCGCCAACGACCCCACCGTGCGCGGCGGCGCCAGCAACCCCTGGACCCTCAAGAAGTCCCTGCGCGCCCACGAGATCGCCCACATCAACCGGCTGCCCGTCGTCAGCCTCGTCGAGTCCGGCGGCGCCGATCTCCCCAGCCAGAAGGAGATCTTCATCCCCGGCGGTGCCCTCTTCCGGGACCTCACCCGGCTCTCCGCCGCCGGAATCCCCACCGTCTCCGTGGTCTTCGGCAACTCCACCGCCGGAGGGGCGTACATCCCCGGCATGTCCGACCACGTCATCATGGTCAAGGAGCGCTCCAAGGTGTTCCTCGGCGGTCCGCCCCTGGTCAAGATGGCCACCGGCGAGGAGAGCGACGACGAGTCCCTCGGCGGCGCCGAGATGCACGCCCGCACCTCAGGACTGGCCGACTACTTCGCCATCGACGAGCCCGACGCGCTGCGCCAGGCCCGCCGCGTCGTCGCCCGCCTCAACTGGCGCAAGGCCCACCCCGACCCGGGCCCCGCCGAACCGCCCAGGTACGACCCCGAGGAACTCCTCGGCATCGTCCCCGGCGACCTCAAGATCCCCTTCGATCCCCGCGAGGTCATCGCCCGCATCGTCGACGGCTCCGACTTCGACGAGTTCAAGCCCCGCTACGGCACCAGCCTCGCCACCGGCTGGGCCACCCTCCACGGCTATCCCCTCGGCATCCTCGCCAACGCCCAGGGTGTGCTGTTCAGCGAGGAGTCGCAGAAGGCCGCCCAGTTCATCCAGCTCGCCAACCAGCGCGACATCCCCCTGCTCTTTCTGCACAACACCACCGGCTACATGGTCGGCCGCGAATACGAGCAGGGCGGGATCATCAAACACGGCGCCATGATGATCAACGCGGTCTCCAACTCCCGCGTCCCCCACCTGTCCGTCCTCATCGGCGCCTCCTACGGCGCCGGCCACTACGGCATGTGCGGCCGCGCCTACGACCCCCGCTTCCTCTTCGCCTGGCCCAGCGCCAAATCCGCCGTCATGGGGCCGCAGCAGCTCGCGGGCGTCCTGTCCATCGTCGCCCGCCAGTCCGCCGCCGCCAAGGGCCAGCCCTACGACGAAGAGGCCGACGCCGGGCTGCGCGCCATGGTCGAGCAGCAGATCGAGTCCGAGTCCCTGCCCATGTTCCTCTCCGGGCGGCTCTACGACGACGGCGTCATCGACCCCCGTGACACCCGCACCGTGCTCGGCCTCTGTCTGTCCGCCATCCACACCGCACCGGTCGAAGGCGCACGCGGCTTCGGCGTCTTCCGGATGTGAGGAAAATGATCCGCTCTCTCCTGGTCGCCAACCGCGGCGAAATCGCCCGCCGTATCTTCCGCACCTGCCGAGAACTCGGCATCGCCACCGTCGCCGTGCACTCCGACGCCGACGCCACCGCCCCCCATGTCCACGAGGCCGACGCCGCCGTACGGCTGCCGGGCGACGCCCCCGCCGACACGTATCTGCGCGGCGACCTCATCGTCAAAGCCGCCCTCGCCGCCGGTGCCGACGCCGTCCACCCCGGTTACGGCTTCCTCTCCGAACGCGCCGACTTCGCCCGCGCGGTGGCGGACGCCGGACTGGTCTGGGTCGGGCCACCGCCCGCCGCGATGGAGGCCATGGCCTCCAAGACCCGCGCCAAACAGCTGATGCACGAGGCCGGCGTCCCCCTCCTCGCCCCCGCCGACCCCGACCGGGTCACCGCCGCGGACCTCCCCCTGCTGGTCAAGGCGGCGGCGGGCGGCGGCGGACGCGGTATGCGGGTGGTGCGCGACCTCGACGCGCTCGCCGCCGAACTCGACTCCGCGCGGGCGGAGGCGGCTTCTGCCTTCGGGGACGGCGAGGTCTTCCTCGAGCCCTATATGGAAGGCGCCCGCCATGTCGAGGTTCAGATCCTCGCCGACACCCACGGCACGGTGTGGACCCTCGGCACCCGCGACTGCTCCCTCCAGCGCCGCCACCAGAAGGTCATCGAGGAGGCCCCGGCGCCGGGCCTGAGCGACGCGCTGCGCACCGTATTGCACGAGTCGGCGGCGAACGCGGCGCGCAGCATCGGGTACGAGGGCGCGGGCACGGTGGAGTTCCTGGTCTCGGGGGAGCGCGCGTACTTCCTGGAGATGAACACCCGGCTCCAGGTGGAGCACCCGGTGACGGAGGAGGTGTACGGCCTGGACCTGGTGGCGCTGCAACTGCGCGTCGCGGAGGGCGAACGGCTGGGCGAGGCGCCGCCGGAGGCGCGGGGGCACGCGGTGGAGGCCCGGCTGTACGCGGAGGACCCGGGGCGGGGGTGGCAGCCGCAGACGGGTGCGATGCATCGGTTCGGCTTGGTGGGGGGTGCGCCGGGGTTCGGGGGCGGGTCCGGTTCCGGGGCCTCCGGGGCGGCGCCCTGGACCGTATATTTTTGGCGCCGGCCCTCCGAGAAGTCTGGTGAACCCCAGATAGGCGCCACAAATACACGACAGCGTCCAGGACACCACCCCTGCGACCCCGGCCCCTCCCGTCTCGACGGCGGCTCTCCGCCGGGACTGCGTATCGACTCCGGGATCGTGGACGGCGACGAGATCGGCGTCCACTACGACCCGATGCTGGCCAAGGTCATCGCCTGGGCGCCCACCCGTGCGGAGGCGCTGCGGCGCTTGGCGCACGAGCTCGAGCGTGCCTGCATCCATGGTCCGGTGACCAACCGCGAGATGCTCGTACGGGCGCTACGCCACCCGGAGTTCATCGCGGAGCGGATGGATACCGGTTTCCTGGAGCGCCATCTCGACGAGCTCACCGAAGCGGATGACGCGGCGGCCCCGCTCGCTGCCTTGGTGGCGGCAGTAGCCGATGCGGCCGACCGGCCCGCATCCATCGCCGGGCGACTGGGCGGATGGCGCAACGTCCCCTCCCAGCCGCAGATCAAGACCTACCGCGGCGAGCCGGACGGCACCGAGCACGAGGTCCGCTACCGGCTCACCCGTGACGGTCTTGTGGCCGACCACTTCCCGGACCTCCGGATCGTACGGGCCGATCCGCACCGGGTGGTCCTCGAAGTCGACGGCATCCGGCGGACGTTCGACGTTGCGGTCTACGGCGACCGCGTCCATGTCGACTCGCCCCTCGGATCTTTCGCCTTCACCGCCCTGCCCCGCTTCCCCGACCCCACTGCCCGTACCGAACCGGGTTCACTGCTGGCGCCCATGCCGGGCACGGTGGTCCGGGTCGCCGAGGTGGCCGTGGGTGATCGGGTCGAGGCCGGACAGCCGCTGCTGTGGCTGGAGGCCATGAAGATGGAGCACCGCATCACCGCACCCGCCGCCGGAGTACTCACCGCGCTGCATGTGGCCACCGGCCGTCAGGTCGAGGTCGGCGCCCTGCTCGCGGTGGTGGCGGAGGACGAGCGCACGTGAGGGGACGGGGTCGCAGGGGTGGTGTCCTGGACACTTTCGGATATTTGTGGCGCCAATTTCCGGCCCACCCGACTTCTCCGGGCACCGGCGCCGTAAATATCCGGTCCAGGGCGCCGCACCGGAGACCCAAGGCCCCGCCCCGTGACAACGCACCGCAACCACACGGCAGCAACCACGAGGAGCCGCACATGACCACCAACACGGCCCACCACACCCCCACCGACACCCCCGAACGCGCCGATCTCCGCGCCGCCGTCGCCGCCCTCGGCCAGAGCCACAGCGGCGACATCGACGAGCTGTGGAAGGAGGCCGGAAAGCTGGGGTATCTCGGGGTCAACCTCCCCGAGGAGTACGGCGGCGGAGGCGGCGGCATAGCCGAACTGTCCATCGTGCTCGAGGAGTTGGGTGCGGCGGGCTGCCCGTTGCTCCTGCTCGTCGTCTCGCCCGCCATCTGCGGCACGGTCATCGCCCGCTTCGGCACCGAGGAGCAGAAGCGCCGCTGGCTGCCCGGGCTGGCCGACGGCAGCGTACGGATGGCGTTCGGGATCACCGAGCCCGACGCGGGGTCGAACTCGCACCGGATCACCACCACCGCCCGCCGCGACGGCGACGACTGGGTGCTCACCGGCCGCAAGGTGTTCATCACGGGAGTGGACACCGCCGACGCCACCCTCATCGTGGGCCGGACCGAGGACGCGCGGACCGGCAAGCTCAAGCCGTGTTTGTTCATCGTCCCTCGTGAGACCCCCGGTTTCGAGTACCACCACATCCCGATGGAACTGGCCGCGGACGAGCGGCAGTTCGAGCTGGTGCTGGATGACGTACGGCTGCCCGCGGACGCGCTGGTGGGGGACGAGGACGCGGGGCTGCTCCAGCTGTTCGCGGGGCTGAACCCGGAGCGGATCATGACGGCGGCGTTCGCGCTGGGGATGGGCCGCTTCGCGCTGGCGAAGGCGGTGGACTACGCCCGTACCCGTCAGGTGTGGAAGGAGCCGATCGGCGCGCATCAGGCCATCGCGCATCCGCTGGCGCAGGCCCATATCGAGCTGGAGCTCGCGCGGCTGATGACGGCGAAGGCGGCGTATCTGTACGACAGCGGTGACGACGCGGGCGCGGGGGAGGCGGCGAACATGGCGAAGTACGCGGCCGCCGAGGCCGCGGTGAAGGCGGTGGACCAGTCGGTGCACACGCTGGGCGGCAACGGGCTGAGCACGGAGTACGGGCTGGCGCGGCTGATCACGGCGGCGCGGGTGGCGAGGATCGCTCCGGTGAGCCGGGAGATGATCCTCAACTTCGTCTCGCACCAGACGCTGGGACTGCCGAAGTCGTACTGATGACGTACAACACGCGCAGCAGGGACGAGAGTTGGGCAGGACCCACGGGAAGGTAATCGGATTCGAGGGGAACGCCATGGTGCTGCACAGCGACTATCCCGATCTCCCGCCCGTCGATCTGCCCATTCACGAGGCCGTGCTGGCCCGTGCGGCGGATGAGTTCGGTGAGCGGACCGCGCTGGTGGACGGGGTGACGGGGGCGAGCATGAGCTATGCCGCGCTCGATCACTCCTCACGGAGGATCGCCGCCGCGCTGGCCGAGACCGGAGTGGGCAAGGGCGAGATGGTGGCGTTGCACAGCCCCAACTCGATCATGTACCCGGCGGCGTTCTACGGCGTGACGCGCACCGGCGCGGCCGTCACCACGGTGCATACGCTGGCGACGGCGGAGGATTTCGCCAAGCAGCTGAGGGACGCGGAGGCACGGTGGATCATCACCGTGTCGCCGCTGCTCGGAGTGGCCCGCCAGGCCGCGGAGCGGGCCGGTGGGGTGCGCGAGATCTTTGTGTGCGACGAGGCGAGCGGGCACCGTTCGCTGCGGGAGATGCTCGCGTGCACCGCGCCGGAGCCGGTGGTGGAGATCGACCCGGTGGAGGACGTGGCGGTGCTGCCGTACTCGTCGGGGACGACGGGCACCCCGAAGGGGGTGATGCTGACCCACCGGAACGTGGCGACCAATCTGGCGCAGGTGGAGAAGATGGTGCCGACGCTGCCGGACGAACGGGTGCTGGCGGTGATGCCGTTCTTCCACAGCTATGGACTGACGGCGCTGATGAACGCGCCGCTGCGCAACGGCAGCACGGTGATCGTGCTGCCGCGGTTCGATCTGGAGCAGTTCCTCACGGCGATCGAGAAGCACCGGGCGCAGGCGGTGTACGTGGCGCCGCCGATCGTGCTGGCGCTGGCGAAGCATCCGGCGGTGGAGGGCCACGATCTGTCGTCGGTGCGGTTCGTGCTGAGCGCGGCGGCGCCGCTGGACGCGCGGCTGGCGCAGGCGTGCGCCGAGCGGCTGGGGGTGCCGCCGCTGCTCCAGGCGTTCGGGATGACGGAGCTGTCCCCGGGTTCGCATCTGGTGCCCCGGGGCGCGGAGAACGTACCGCCGGGGACGGTGGGCAGGCTGCTGCCGAGCACCCGGATGCGCATCGTGGACCCGGAGTCGGGACGGGATGTGGCGGTGGGGGTGGACGGGGAGATCCTCATCCAGGGCCCACAGGCGATGAAGGGCTATCTGGGCAGGCCCGAGGAGACCCACGCGATGATCGACGCGGAGGGCTGGCTGCGCACCGGGGACGTCGGACATGTGGATGCCGACGGCTGGCTGTATGTGGTGGACCGGGTCAAGGAACTGATCAAGTACAAGGGTTACCAGGTCGCGCCCGCCGATCTGGAGGCTGTGCTGCTCACCCACGACGACGTCGCCGACGCGGCCGTCATCGGGGTGGCCGACGATGCGGGCAATGAGCTGCCCAAGGCGTATGTGGTGCGGGTGCCCGGAGCCCGCGTCTCGGGCGACGACCTCATCCGTTACGTTGCCGAACAGGTGGCCCCGTACAAGAAGGTGCGCAGCGTGGAGTTCACGGACACCGTGCCGCGCTCCGCCACCGGCAAGATCCTCAGGCGCGAGCTGCGCGCCAGGGAAAGGAGTTCGACCGCGACATGACCGACGCGCCTCCGCCGCTGGTACGGCGTACCGACGCCCGCGGCATCACCACGCTGACCCTCGACTCCCCGCACAACCGCAACGCGCTCTCGGCCCGGCTGGTGGCCGAGTTGCACGAGGCGCTGGCGGCGGCCGGACGGGACGGGGACACCCGGGCCGTGCTGCTCACCCACACTGGCAATACGTTCTGCGCGGGCGCGGATCTGAAGGAGCCGCCGGCCACCACCGGCACGCTCGGCCTGGTGGCGCTGCTGCGGTCGATCGTGGAGCTGCCCAAGCCGGTGGTGGCCCGGGTCGCGGGGCATGTGCGGGCCGGGGGTCTGGGGCTGCTGGGGGCGTGCGACATCTCGGCGGCGGGCGCGGGGTCCAGCTTCGCCTTCACGGAGGCGCGGCTGGGCCTGGCCCCGGCGGTGATCTCGCTGCCGCTGCTGCCCCGGGTGGACGCCCGCGCGGCGTCCCGCTACTACCTGACCGGGGAGAAGTTCGACGCGGCCGAGGCGGCCCGGATCGGGCTGGTGACGCTGGCGGACCCGGCCGGCGACCCGGACGCGCTGCTCGCGCCGGTGCTGGAGGGCCTGCGCCGGGGCTCCCCGCAGGGGCTCGCGGAGTCCAAGCGGCTGGTGACGGCGGAGGTGCTGCGGACGTTCGACCGGGATGCCGAGTCGCTGGCGGAGCTGTCGGCGCGGCTGTTCGGCTCGGCGGAGGCGCGGGAGGGGATGACGGCGTTCCTGGAGCGCCGGGATCCGGCGTGGGTGCCGGGCACGGCGGACGAGGCCGGGGCGGGCGCGGCCGGGGCGGCGGGCGCCGCGGCGGCGGAGGCCGGGCGGTGACGCGGGCTACCGGCCCCCGTACCGTGCTGCGCGACCCCAAGCAGGACCGCAGCCGCGCCACCCGGCAGCGGCTGCTGGAAGCCGCGGTGGCCTGTCTCGCCGAGTACGGCTGGGCCGGGTCCACGGTGTCGGTGGTGGCCGAGCGGGCCGGGGTCTCCCGCGGCGCGGCCCAGCACCACTTCCCGACCCGGGAGGACCTGTTCACGGCCGCCGTGGAGCATGTCGCCGAGGAGCGCTCGGCCGAGCTGCGGGCCCTCCCCACTCCGCGGGGGGAGGGCCGTAACCGGGCGGTGGTGCGGGCGATCGTCGGCCTCTACACCGGCCCGCTGTTCCGGGCCGCCCTCCAGCTGTGGGTGGCGGCCGCCAACGAGGAGCAGCTCGGCACCCGGGTGACCGCGCTGGAGGCGCGGATCGGCCGGGAGACGCACCGGATGGCGGTGGAGTTGCTGGGCGCCGACGAGTCCGTGCCAGGGGTGCGGGAGACCGTGCAAGGGCTGCTGGACATGGCCCGCGGTCTGGGCCTGGCCAATCTGCTCAGAGACGACGGCGCGCGCCGGGAGCGGGTCGTCGCCCAGTGGGCGGACATCCTGGACGGGGTGCTGAGCGGCCCCTTGGAAGACGGGCCCTACCGCGAGATGTCCCCGTAGCCCTCGATGTCGTGCGGGCTGCGGGAGCCCGGTCCGGTGTAGCGGGCGGAGGGCCGGACCAGCCGTCCGGTCCGCTTCTGCTCCAGGATGTGCGCGCTCCACCCGGCGGTGCGGGCGCAGGTGAACATCGACGTGAACATGTGCGCCGGGACCTCGGCGAAGTCCAGCACGATGGCCGCCCAGAACTCCACGTTGGTGGCGAGCACCCGGTCCGGGCGGCGATTGTGCAGCTCGTCCAGGGCGGCCCGCTCCAGGGCCTCGGCGACCTCGAACCGCGGTGCGCCCAGCTCCTTGGCGGTGCGCCGCAGCACCCGCGCCCGCGGGTCCTCGGCGCGGTAGACGCGGTGGCCGAAGCCCATCAGCCGCTCGCCCCGGTCCAGGGCCTGGCGGACGTACGCCCCGGCGTCCCCGGTGCGCTCGATCTCCTCGATCATGCCCAGCACCCGGGAGGGCGCGCCGCCGTGCAGCGGGCCGGACATGGCGCCGACCGCGCCGGAGAGCGCGGCGGCGACATCGGCGCCGGTGGAGGCGATGACCCGGGCGGCGAAGGTGGAGGCGTTCATGCCGTGCTCGGCCGCGGAGGTCCAGTAGGCGTCGACGGCGGCGACGTGCTTGGGGTCGGGCTCACCGCGCCAGCGCCGCATGAACCGCTCGACGATGGTCTCCGCCTTGTCGATCTCGCGCTGCGGCACCATCGGCCGCCCCTGGCCGCGGGCCGACTGCGCCACGTACGACAGGGCCATCACGGCGGCGCGCGCGAGGTCCTCGCGGGCCTGCTCCTCGTCGATGTCCAGCAGCGGTTTCAGACCCCAGACCGGCGCGAGCATGGCCAGCGCGGACTGCACGTCGACCCGGACGTCCCCGGAGTGCACGGGGATGGGGAAGGGCTCCGCGGCGGGCAGGCCGGGGTTGAACGCGCCGTCGACCAGCAGACCCCAGACGTTGCCGAAGGACACATGGCCCACGAGGTCCTCGATGTCGACGCCTCGGTAACGGAGCGCGCCGCCCTCCTTGTCGGGTTCGGCGATCTCCGTCTCGAACGCGACGACTCCCTCGAGTCCGGGTACGAAATCGGACATCAGGCGGCTCCTCGTGATGTGGTCGGCGCCGGCGCCGGGACGGTTCCACGGCCGCGTCGACGCGGCTCGCGGTCCGTACCGGCTATCCGGTGGTGTGCCCCGTGCGGCTGGTGGTCACCCAGCCGTGCCTGAAGATGGTGTGGCACCAGACTCTGACAGGCGCATGGTCAGCCACAGTCTGATGGCTACGCTACCCATGGGGAAGCGTGAGAAGCGGCACACCCGCCGTCCCCCGGAGAGAGGGTTACCGGTCCCCGCGATGGGGGAGAGTGCTCGCGATGGGCTCGCGATGGTGGGGAAGTCCTCGCTCTTTCGGGGTACCCCCTGCGGCGGACCGGTGATGTTGCAAGATATGCGGGTGCCTCACGTTGACCCGGAGCCGTCAGTTTCCGCCGCGTCCGCTGCCGCTGCGTCTGCCCGTATGTCTGCGTCTGCCCGTATGTACGACCCGGCCGCCATGCGCGAGCACTACCGCGCGGAGGGCCTCGCCGAGGCCGATCTCGCGGGCGATCCGTACGAGCAGTTCACCCGCTGGTTCGAGCAGGCCGTGGCAAGCGGGCTCTTCGAGCCCAACGCGATGGTCGTCGCCACCGCGGACGCGACCGGCCGTCCCAGTTCCCGCACGGTGCTGATGAAGAGCTTCGACGAGCGCGGCTTCGTCTTCTACACCAACTACGGCTCGCGCAAGGGCCGGGAGTTGACCGAGAACCCGCAGGTCTCGCTGCTCTTCCCCTGGCATCCGATCGCCCGGCAGGTGATCGTCCTGGGCACCGCCCAGCGCACCGGGCGGGACGAGACGGCGGCCTACTTCCGGACCCGCCCGCACGGTTCACAGCTGGGGGCGTGGGCCAGCGCCCAGTCCTCGGTGGTCGGCTCCCGCGCCGAGCTGGACCGCTCCTACGCGGAGCTGGCGGACCGCTATCCGCCGGGTGAGCAGGTGCCGGTGCCGCCGGAGTGGGGCGGCTTCCGGGTGGTGCCGGAGACGGTGGAGTTCTGGCAGGGGCGCGAGAACCGGCTGCACGACCGGCTGCGGTATGTGTGGGTGCCGTCGGCCGAGGGCGAGCAGTGGAAGGTGGAACGGCTGAGCCCCTGAGGGGCTCCAGGGGCGCGGGGCTGTGTCGATGTGCGGCTCCGCCGCGTGGGCGCGATCAGCCACGACGTAGCCGCCGGCGAGGGCGCAGCCGCAGGGCCGGTACCTCGCGGCGTGTCCTGCGGAGCGGATACGCGGCGGGGTGCCCCGTAGGGGCGCGGGGAACTGCGCGACCAGCCACGACGTGGCCGCAGACGCATGACGGCACCTCGCGGCACGTCTCGCGGAGCGCAGACGCAGACGACCCGCGGGTCGTCTCCTCGTGCCGTATGGCACCAGAAGGCCGGTCGGACGTACCGGCAACCCGCGGGTCGGGTGACTGCTTGGGATTGGGCCGGCTGCGCACATGATTCGTGCGCCAGTCCGGCGATGCGCAGAGCGCGACGACGGACCGCTAGCCCGCAGCCACCTCACGCGTCCGGATTTCATACATCTGCCGAACCACCTCCCTTCTCGTGTACTCCACACCCTAAAAACCCTCCCGTGCCACACACAAGCGAATTTCTGGGAGGCAACGATTTGGTGGAATGTGGTGTGGCGCGCGTCACGTTCGAGTTCAATATCCCGACGTGCACCACCACAGCCAGCCACGTCCAGCAGGGGGTGTCCGGTGACCGCTTCACCACGATCCGAACCTGCGCGTCCAGCCCGTTCCGCGCGTTCCGCGCGGTCCGTGCCCGCGCAGTCCGCGGCCCCTGGGCCCGCCCCCGACCGGCCCGACCGGGAGGCCCGGGACGACTCCGATCTGCTCGCCGCGCTGCTCGACGGCATGGACGCGGCGCTGTGCGCGTTCGACGCCGACGGCATCGTGACGCACTGGAACCGCGAGGCCGAGCGCGTCCTCGGCTGGACGGCGGCCGAGGCCGTCGGCCGCAAGGGGCTCGCGGGGTGGGCGGCCCGTGAGGCGGACGCGGACGAGGTCCAGCGGCGGCTGATGGCGGTGCTGGACACCGGAGCCCGCCAGGTCCATGAATTCGCACTGGTGACGAAGGACGGCGGCCGGGTTCTGGTGCGCACCCAGTCCTCGCCGGTGTCCGGCGAGGACGGCCGTCCCAGCGGGGTGTACTGCGCCTTCAGCGAGGTTCACTCGCAGATCGATCTGGAACGGTCGATCGCGCTGAGCGAGGCGCTGCTCGAGGACGCCTCGTGGAATGTGGTCCTCGTCGACGCCGATCTGCGGGTGGCCGTGGTGAACGGCAACGCGGCGCGCGCCCTGCGCACCGGGCGCAAGGCCGTGCTCGGCCGTCCGCTGGGGGATCTTCTCGACCAGGGCGTGGAGGAGGTCGAGAGCGCCCTCCAGCACGTCCTGGCCGAGGGCGCCCCGCCCGCGCCCACCGAGCTGTGGGTGACGCTGCGCGAGGCGGACGAGGACCTGGAGATGGCGGACGCCATCCGCTACGAGGACCTCGAGGAGGGCGAGGCCGTGGTGCGGGCGGTCGGCCCCGGGGCTCCCGGGGCCGCCTCGCTGCGGCGCTGCTGGCGCAGCGGCTTCATGCGGCTGGCTTCGCCGCTCACCGAGGAACCGGTGCCGCTCGGGGTGGCCTGGATCTTCCAGGACGTGACGGACGTGAAGGCGCACGAGCAGGAGAGCGCCCGGATGCGCTTCCGGAGCAGCCAGTTGCACCGGGCGGCGCGGGCCGCGGCCGAGTGCGAGGACCCGATGGAGGCGGCCACGGTCCACCTGGACTTCGCGCTGGCGGGGTTCGCGGACCATGCGCTGGTCGATCTGGTCCGGATGCCCTTGGAAGGTGACGGCGTTCGGCTGGTGCGGGTTGTCGCGACGCCGTGCGACAGCCCGGGGCTGTGTCCGCCGACGGTTCCGGGCGGGATCCCGGTGGCGTACCCGGAGGGGCATCCGGCGCTCCAGGCGGTGGAGCGGTGCGGCGCGGTACGGACCAGTGCGTCCCGGACGGACGAGGTGGCGCTGGCGCAGTGGACGGCGGCCCGCAAATGGCCGGACGGGACTGTGCACGGGCTCTGCGCGGTGCTGCGCAGCCGGGGCCGCACGCTGGGGGTGGCCACGTTTCTGCGCGGGCCGACGCGTCGGGCGTTCGACCGTACGGATGCGGTGTACGCGGAAGATGTGGCGGCGCGGGTGGCGGCGGCGGTGGACCTCGCCGGTCGGGCGGGCGGCTGCTGATGGTGTGGGTGCGGGTGCGCCCGGGGTGCGCTGGCGGGTGCGGGGCCGGGGCCTCCGGGGTGGGGCCTGGACCGTCTATTTAGGCGCCGGTGCCCGGAGAAGCTGGGTGGGCCGGGAATTGGCGCCACAAATACGCCCCTGGCCTTCGGCATGGGGGACCCCGAGTGTCCAGGCCCCCCACCCCTGCGACGCCGTCCCCTCCCGTTTCGTCGGCGGCTGCCCCCCGGTGGGGGGGGGGTTCCTGCCATCTGTGTTTCGTCGGCGGCTGCCCGTTCAGCGGTGGTAGAAGATGCGGTCCGCGTAGTCGGTCATCACGTGCTTGTTCCACTCGTGGCCGCCGTCCACGTTGCCTGTTCTGAGCATCGGCGGTTCCTTGCCGCTCTTCGCCAGTTCCTCGACCGCTGTCGCGATCACCGCCTGCATCAGGGCGCTCGTCACCACCGTGGAGGCGGGGGCGAAGGGGGCACCGACTCCTTCGGCCGTCAGTTCGGCGTCGCCGATCGAGATCTTGTTGTCGAGGACCAGGTCGCAGTGGTCCTTCAGGAAGTCGCCCGAGGGATTGCGGGGGGCCGTGCCGGTCGCGTAGGCGAGCGAGGTCACCCCGATCACGGTGATTCCCTGTGCGCGGGCGGTTCTCGCCAGTTCGACGGGCAGGACGTTGCGGCCCGAGAGCGAAACGACGATCAGCAGGTCCCCGGCGCGGAGCGGGCTCTGCTCCAGGACGGTGGAGGCCAGCCCCTCGATCCGCTCCAGCGCGCTGCCGAGGGTCGCGGGCATGACGTCCACGCCGACCAGGCCGGGGGCCGGGAGCAGATTCATCAGCGCCAGGCCGCCCGCGCGGTAGACGACGTCCTGGGCGGGGAGCGAGGAGTGTCCGGCGCCGAAGGTGAAGAGGCGGCCGCCTTCGATGACGGTGTCCGCGATCAGCCGGCCCGCGGCGGTGATCTGTTCGGATTCCTCGTTCTGTACGCGTCGCAGCAGGCCGATGGCGGCGTCGAAGAAGCGTCCGGCCGCTTCGGAGTCGCTCATAGGCGGGTGCCCTTCGGTGTTGTTCCGGTGTGTGTTTGGATCATGACGCTGTCAATAGCAGTCCCCTCCGTCGGGATGGAAGGGGTCGACTCGGCCCCGTTGTCGGTGGGATGCGTCAGAATTGGGTCAGGGCCACCGCACGACACATCTAGGGGCACGCATGTCCGGACTCATCGACACCACGGAGATGTATCTCCGCACCATCCTCGAGCTCGAGGAGGAGGGCGTGGTCCCCATGCGCGCCCGGATCGCCGAGCGGCTCGATCAGAGCGGCCCCACGGTCAGCCAGACGGTGGCGCGGATGGAGCGCGACGGTCTGGTGACGGTCGCGGGTGACCGTCATCTGGAGCTCACCGACGAGGGTCGTCGGCTGGCCACCCGGGTGATGCGTAAGCACCGGCTCGCGGAGTGCCTGCTCGTGGATGTGATCGGGCTGGAGTGGGAGCAGGTCCACGCCGAGGCGTGCCGCTGGGAGCATGTGATGAGCGAGGCGGTGGAGCGGCGGGTGCTGGAGCTGCTGCGCCATCCGACCGAGTCGCCGTACGGCAATCCGATCCCGGGCCTGGAGGAGCTGGGCGAGAAGGCCGAGGCCGATCCGTTCCTGGACGACAGCATGGTGAGCCTGCGCGAGCTGGAGCCCGGCACCGAGGGCAAGACGGTGGTGGTGCGCCGGATCGGCGAGCCCATTCAGACGGACGCCCAGCTGATGTACACGCTGCGGCGGGCCGGGGTGCAGCCGGGTTCGGTGGTGAGTGTCACCGAGTCGCCGGGTGGTGTGCTGGTCGGCAGTAGCGGTGAGGCGGCGGAGCTGGAGGCGGAGATCGCCTCCCACGTCTTCGTGGCCAAGCGCTGACACTTTTGCCCCTTTTCTGAGTTCGTCCGCCGCCACCTGCGGCGACGGATATTCCCGACACCGGAGTTGAGGGAACCCCGAGCGGGCCGCGCCGCCGCGTGCGACGCTGACGCATATGCGTGCATGCTCGCGCGCCGAGGCGTTTCTGGGGTCAGGGGAGGGGGCTCCAATGGACCCGACGGGCAGTGGGGCCGGGCGGGTGTTCCTGGGCGAGGGCCCCGGCGCCGAGAGGTGCCGGGGCCCCGCTTCCCCATGTCCCCCCGCTGGGCCCCGGGCCGCGCGGACCGCGCGAACGCGGCCGGTGCGACCCGGGGCCGTGGTGACCCGGAGCCCCGAGCTCCCAGGGTCGTCCCCCGCGGACTCCCTTCCCCGAGCAGTCCGCCTCCCGCTAGCTGTCTCCCCTCGGCGGAGACGACCAATCCTTGAGCATGGTCACTCGAACGAGGGGTGTTGGGCGGCGACACCCTCACATTCGAATAGGGGTTCGATACTGTGGGCTTGCTCGAGAGAGGGATGGAGGTGCCAGAACACATGGTGCGCCGCATCAACGTAAGCGGGGCCGGCGGCGTCCGGCTCGCTGCCTGGGAGTTCACCGATCCGCCGAAGGCTTGTGGCCGGGCGGGAGCGTGCGGGCCGGGAGTACTGCTCCTCCATGGGCTGATGGGCCGCGCCGCTCATTGGGCGGAGACCGCCCGCTGGCTCTCCACCCGGCATCGGCCCGTCGCCCTGGATCAGCGCGGCCACGGCCGCAGTGAGAAGCCCCCAGAGGGGCCGTTCGACCGCGGCGCCTATGTGGAGGACGCGGTGGCCGCCGTCGAGCAGCTCGGTCTGGCGCCGGTCACCCTTGTCGGCCATGCGATGGGCGCCCTGACGGCCTGGCAGTTCGCGGCGCATCGCCCCGATCTGGTCCGGGCCCTGGTCATCTGCGATATGCGGGCCTCGGCGCTGGGCGCGGCGTCGCAGCGGGAGTGGACGGAGTGGTTCAGGTCATGGCCGGTGCCGTTCGCGACGCTGGCCGATGTGCGGAAGTGGTTCGGCGAGGACGATCCGGTGCTGGAGCGGCCGAGTCCATCGCGGGGCGAGTTCTTCGCCGAGGTCATGGCCGAGCGGTCGGACGGCTGGCGGCCGGTCTTCTCCCGGCGGCAGATGCTGAGGGCCCGTGAGACCTGGGTCCATGACGCCCATTGGGAAGATCTGGCGCTGGTGGAGTGCCCCACGCTGGTGGTGCGGGGGCTGGACGGCGAGCTGGGCCGGGCCGAGGCCCAGGAGATGGTGCGGGTGCTGCCCCGCGGGCAGTATGCGGAGGTGGTGGACGCGGGCCATCTGGTCCACTACGACCAACCGGACGGCTGGCGCCGGGTGGTGGAGCCCTTCCTGGCCGCGGCGCTTCCGGTCTGAGGGGCGGGAGCGCACGGGGCGCTCCCGCCGGGTTCAGTCGTCGATGAGCGCCTGGAGCTCTGGCGAGAGCTCAGGGATCACCGAGCCCGCCGCCTGGGCCGCCATCAGCGCCTGGACATAGGAGCGGGCCTGGTCGCGCAGCGCGTCCTTGTGCCTGCCCTGCGCGGCGCCGATCGTCCAGACCCAGACCGCCAGCGCCGTGCAGACGCCGAGAGCCAGCACACCGGGCAGGAGGGAGTCGAGTTCGGTGGCCGCCCACAGCAGGCCGCCACCGCCCGCGAAGAGCAGCAGCCAGCCGGTCTCGTCATGCCAGCCGCCCTGGTCCGCGATGCGCTCGTACTCGGCGACCGCGCCTGGCTTTTCGGGTACCCGCTGCCCGTCCGTCGGCTGTGCGGGCGCCGGAGTTCCCGGGGTGGGGCCGGTTTCGTAGCGGGGCAGCGGGGCCCTCGCCCGGCCGCCGTTCCGGTCCTTGCCGATCAGCCAGTCCGGCACCCGCGCCACCGGTACGCCGTAGGCCGTGGCGGCGGCCAGCACCTGGCGGTAGCCGGTCAGCCGGGGGTGGCGCAGCTGCCGCATATGGGCGCGGTAGGTGGAGACCACCAGACAGACGCCGACCACCACCAGCAGCACCGCCGCGCCCAGCGAGATCGCGTCCTTGGCCGACCGCCCCGAGTACGGGTCCGACGCCACCACATAGGTGGGCGACTGCTGTACGAAGAGCGGCCAGCAGAACCCCACGAGCAGGGCGAGGATGCCGATCACGCCCCTGCCCCGGCCGGTGCGGGCAAGCAGCCGCTTGTGCTCGGTGAACATGGCGCGGACGGCGTCGTCGTCGAAGTAGTCCATCCGGTGCCGGGCGCCGATCCGCCGCACCGCGCGTTCCAGCCGGGCGTCGGAGACAAGACCGCTCCGGGTGATCGGCAGCAGCCCCCGCGGCTGCTCCGTCATGAGAACTTCCAGGTGAACGGGTCGCCGCCGATTTCGGTCCAGGTCACCCTGATGGACTTCGGGTGCTCGGGCACGAGGAAGGTGTTGCAGAAGGTGTAGCTCTGGTCGTCCTTCCAGTTCTTGACGTCGTCCGAGTCCGCGCAGCCCTTCGGCTCCTTGACGTTGCCGATGACCTTCGTCCCCCGCTGCCCGTTGGCGAGCACATCGGCGTAGTCGCCGACCCTCGGGAATTCCGGGACGACATCACCGGTGACATGGGTGTAGGTCACGTACACCACTGCGGGCACCTTGCCCTTGGCGTCCGCAGGGTCCGAGACCAGCGCCTTGGCGTCGGCATTGGTGCCGATGTCGACCTTCTGCGCGGCGATCCGGTAGAACGGCTTCACGCCGGTGTCCTCCCGGAACGCCCGCGAGGCCGACTGACCTGGCTTGAGCAGCTTGCTCGCGGCCGAACGGCTCTTCTTGGCACCGCTCTTGTGCCCGCTGCTGAAGTTCGAGGAGCTGGACTTGTGCTTCTTGGACTTGGACGAGCTGCCCTTTTTGCCATGAGATCCACAGCCGGTCAGCGCCAGCGCCAGGACGGCCACGGGCGCACCGATGCGCAGCAAAGTCACCTTGTTGAACGGCAAGTCGATCTCCCCATACGAGTAACTGTCGCCATCACGCCCCCTTTTCGGATCTCCCGTGGCGCGATCGCGTAGGGAGATCCTAGGGGGTGTCCATGACAGCCTGCTCCTCGGCCATTTCGCTGATCGTTAAGGTCGACGGTGTCCGAACCGGGTGGATTTCCCGATGGCTTGGGAAGTTGGTCCGAGGTTATTCGTCATGCCCTGTGTGCGTATCGGGCCTGCTGTGACGCCGGCGGCGAAGCGGCGGCTCCGGTGTCCAACGAGGCGTTCGGGGAAGCCATGGCGTCAGGACATCGGGCAGGGAACCGGACGCGGGAGGACCACGGATGATCGGCGGCGGAAGCACGGAGCCGGAACCGGGCAAGGACTGGGCTGCGTTCCAGTACGAGATCTATCTCAAGGGGATGACCGGCGCCGTGCCCCGGCTGCCCGCCGATCCGTCCCGGCTGGCGGAGATGGCCGCCGCGCGGTTGGGTCCCGGGCCGGTCGGCTATGTGGCGGGCAGCGCGGGCAGCGGCTCCACCGAGCGGGCCAACCGGGCGGCGCTGGACCGGTATCGGATCGTGCCGCGGATGCTCCGGGACACCAGTCGGCGGGATCTGTCGGTGGAGCTGCTGGGTACGCGGCTGGCCGCGCCGCTCGCCCTCGCGCCCATCGGGGTGCTGTCGATCATGCACCCGGACGCGGAGGCCGCCGCGGCCCGCGCGGCGGCCGCGCAGGGGGTGCCGTTTGTGCTGTCCTCGGCGTCCAGTACGCCGATGGAGCAGGTGGCCGAGGCGATGGGGGACGGGGAGCGGTGGTTCCAGCTCTACTGGGGCAAGGACCGCGAGGTCACCAAGAGCTTTCTGGACCGGGCGAGGTCATCGGGGTTCACCGCGCTGCTGGTGACCCTGGACACTCCGTTGCTGGCGTGGCGGCCGCGCGATCTCGACCAGGCGTATCTGCCGTTCCTGCGGGGTGTCGGGACCGCCAACTACTTCACCGATCCCGCCTTCCAGGCCGGGCTGGCCAAACCGGTGCACGAAGACCTGGACGCGGCGGTGCTGCACTTTGTGCGGATGTTCGGCGATCCGGGGAAGACCTGGGAGGATCTGGCGTTCCTGCGGGAGCACTGGGACGGGCCGATCGTGCTCAAGGGGATCCTGCACCCCGATGACGCCCGCCGCGCGGAGGCCGCGGGGATGGACGGGGTGGTCGTCTCCAACCACGGCGGCCGTCAGGTGGCGGGGTCGATCGGGGCCGCCGAGGCGCTCCCGGGCGTGGTGGACGCGGTGGGCGACCGGCTGGCGGTGCTCTTCGACAGCGGGATCCGCACCGGGGACGACGTGTTCAAGGCGCTGGCGCTCGGCGCCCGCGCGGTGCTGCTGGGGCGGCCCTACGCATACGGGCTGGGGCTGGACGGACAAGCGGGAGTGGAGCATGTCATCCGGTGCGTACTGGGGGAGTTCGAGCTGACGATGGCGCTGTCCGGCCATACGGATGCCGCCCGGCTGACCCGTGACGCCCTCGCCTGACATTCCCTCATATTCATCCGCCCCTCTTCCGGAATTCAACTTCTCCGGAATCGCCCGCTTTTTCCGGTGCGGTGGAGCGGGATTGGCTGGTGCTACGCTCGTGGAAGCGCGATGAATTAACTGATCACGGGGGGAGATTGCGTGAAGATCAAGCGTAAAGCCTCTTTGGTCGTGCTCTCGGCGGTGCTGATGCTGGGGGGTTCGGTGGCGCTGGCGCCCACGGCGTCGGCGGTCGGGCCGTCCGCCTGCCGGTTCAATTCACCGAATGTCAATTTGAAGGTCGACACCAGCGGTGCTCGATTCCGTACCGGCCCCGGTCAGCGTTACCGTGCGATAGGGACGCTTTACCGAGGGGATTCATTCCGGTACTACTGCCGCACCCGGGTCTTCGAGAAGAGCTGGTCCTACGGAAAGATCTTGAAGCGGACCACCTCGGGAATCCGGGCCGGGACCAGTGGCTGGGTCTACAGCAAGTACCTCGACTAGTCCCGGTCCCGACCGGCAGTGACGTTTCACCAGTTGAGGCGGTGCCGACGGCACCGCCTCAGCCCTTGCTCACCGCCGTCAGGATCTCCGGCAGCCGGGCCAGCGTGCGCGGCGCGGCCAGCCGCAGCCCGGCCTCCGCGATCAACACGCCGTAGACCGCGCCCACCGGCAGTACCAGCCACAGGAGTTCATGCCCGCCGCTGAGGTGCAACCAGATCGTCATGCCCAGCACCGGTGCGCTGAGTACCGCGCCCGCGATCATCCCGCCGAAGATGCTGATCCACGCGATCCCCGTCTGTCCGGGCGCGACGTTCTTGTAGCCGCTGTCCTGGGGGATGGAGTACGGGAACTGCGCCGAGGTCAGGGCGCCGGTCGCCACCAGCGCGCCGAGCAGCCCCAGGCCCATCCCCAGCGTCTCGGGCGCGGCGTCCCACCGGTGCATGAACGCGGCGGCGACGATCATCGCGAGGGTGGTGTACGGCAGGGCGACCAGGCCGATCGCCATCGCCCGTCCGCGCAGTTCCAGATAGGCGTCCCGGCGCGAGGAGATCGTCTGCGAGACCATCCAGAACGCCGAGGAGTCCTGGCCGAACTGGTTGTACATCTGCATGCCCAGCAGCCCGGGGGCCCAGAGGGCGGTGTAGACGGACCCGGCGCCCTGGAGCGAGGTGATGACGGGTAGCAGCAGCCCGATCGCCAGCGAGGTCGCCCAACTGGCCTTGGTCTTGGGGTTCCGCACGGCGTAGCGGAGGGTCTGGTGCAGCACGACGCCGGTGCGGCCCGCGGGCAGCAGCCGCCCCAGCGGACCGCCCGCGTCCCGCCGCCCCGACTCCCGCCCGGGGGCGTCCGCCTGGAGCGTGGAGGCGTCCGGCGCGGTCATCAGATGAGTCAGACTCCGCTGCCACCACCACAGCAGCAGCGCCAGCGCGCCCGCGGTCAGGGCGAACTGGGCGGCGGCGGTGGCGTACGCGCCCTCGCTCACGCCCTGGACGGCGTCGACCGCCGCGGCGGGCGGCACCCAGCGCAGCACATCGGCGGCGGGCTCCAGCACCGAAAGACCGTTCTTGCCGGAGAGCTGCTGCCAGCCGACGTTCACGAACTGGAGGCCGACGGCCACGAACAGCCCGCTCAGCAGCGCCAGATCGCGGCCCTTGCGGCTGGTCAGCAGCCGGATGTTGGCCGTGGCGACGGCCCGTGCCAGCGCCACGCACACCAGCAGGTTCAACGCCACGGCCACGACGCCCGCCACGACGGCGGCCGCCCCGTGCGCGAGCGCCACGGCCGAACCCGCCGCCAGGGTCAGGGTGAACAGCGGGCCGATGCCGATGAGGGAGGACAGCAGCAGCGCGACGATCAGCGGGCGCGGCCGCAGCGGCAGCATCACCAGCCGGGTCGGGTCCAGGGTTTCGTCACCGCCGGGGAAGAACAGCGGTACCACCGCCCAGCCCAGGGCGAGCACCGCGCTGCCCACGGTGACCAGCGCGGCGGCGTGGTCATGGCCGCGCAGCAGCACCAGACCGAGCAGTTGCAGCGCGGCGAAGAGCAGCGTGAAGACGATCGAGGTGATGTACGCCGCGCGGCGGCCCGCGGACTGCCGCAGCCCGTTGCGCAGCAGCGACAGCTTCAGGGTGACAAAGACCGGGGTGAGCGATCCGGTCGGGGCGGCCGGGGGCGCCGGGGCGGTGGTGCCCAGCGGATCGGTGACCGTCATCGGGCACCGCCGCCGAGCCAGTCGAGGTCATGGCCCGCGCCGTGCCGCTGGGCGCCGACCAGCTCCAGGAAGGCGTTCTGGAGGGAGGGGGCGTCGCCGCGCACCTCGGCCAGCGGTCCGTGCGCCCGGATCCGTCCGGTCGCCATCACCGCGACCCAGTCGCACAGCGACTCCACCAGTTCCATCACATGGCTGGAGAAGACAACGGTGGCACCGGAGTGGGTGTAGCGCTCCAGCACGCCGCGAATGGTCTGCGCGGAGACCGGGTCGACGCCTTCGAAGGGCTCGTCGAGGAAGAGGACTTCAGGATTGTGGAGGAGTGCGGCGGCCAGGCCGATCTTCTTCCGCATACCGGTCGAGTAGTCGATCACCAGCTTGTTCTGGGCGCCCGCCAGGTCCAGGACGTCCAGCAGCTGGGCGGCGCGCTTGTCGACCTCGGCCCCGGGCAGACCGCGCAGCCGCCCGGTGTAGGCCAGCAGTTCGCGGCCGGACAGCCGCTCGAAGAGCCGCAGCCCCTCGGGCAGTACCCCGATCCGCGCCTTGACTTCGGCCGGGTCGCGCCAGACGTCATGTCCGGCGACCTCGACGGTGCCGGAGTCGGGCCGCAGCAGCCCGGTGATCATCGAGAGGGTGGTGGTCTTGCCCGCCCCGTTGGGGCCGACGAGGCCGATGAACTGGCCCGCGGGCAGCTCCAGATCGATGCCGTGGACCGCGATCTGCTCGCCGTAGCGCTTCCACAGCCCGCTCACCCGTACCGCGGCGACGCCCTCCTGGCGCGGCCGAGTTGTGTCCTCCGGCACCGGATCCACCCCGTTCTTCCCACGTCATGTGTTGTGCGGGGCCGGTCGTGCCCCGTGGGCGAACACCCTACGCGGGGGAGGTCCGGAGGGATCCGGTCCGTCAGCCGCTCTCCCGCCGGCCGTCCCGTCCGCAGGCGTAGGCGAGCGCGCTGACCAGCTCCTCGGCGTCGGGGAGCCAGCGGTTGGCGGCGGTGGGGCGGCGGGCCCACTGGACCGGTCCGTGGCGGCCGACCCGGGTCGGGGGCGCGACCACGTAGTCACCCTCGCCGCGGGCCACCAGATCGATGGCGTCCGGCGGCCAGCCCAGATTGCGCACCAGTTCGGGGGACTTGGCGGCGCCGCCGGGGAGGACGAAGAAGAGCATCCGGCGGGTGGCGGTGGAGGTGACCGGTCCCAGCTCGACGTTCCGCCGCTCCATCCGCGCCAGCGCCAGACAGCCCGCCGACTCGGGGACGTCGAGGGCGTCGAAGGTGCGGCCGGTGGGCAGCAGGATCGACGCGTGCGGGTTCGTGGCCCACATCCGGCGGACCACGACCGGGCTGCCGGTCGCCTGGTTCACCCAGTCCCGGCCGAGCGGATGGGCCCCGGGGGACGGGCAGTCGGCGGCCGCGCAGGAACAGCGCTCCACCCCGGCCACCGGCTCCAGCCAGGCGCCGGCGAGCACGTCCCAGTGCCGCTCCTCGGCATAGCGCACCGCGGTGTCGACCAGCCGCTCGCCGCGCTGCCGGGGGATCTGTGATGTTCCTGTCACGTCCATGGTCTCTTCCACGCACAGGACAACTTCCGCCGTCAACAAGGGTTACGGCCGGGCACCCGACCGGGCGGGGGCGGCCGGGGGCCGGGGGTGCGCGCCGACGTCATGCGGGGCGCATGGGTGCACGACCGGGGGCGCGTATGAGGTGGCGGCTCTGTGAGCGGGTAGCCACCATGCGTGACGGGCGTACGAGTTTCCGGCCGCCGTGCCGCGTCGTCCGGGGGGCTGCCCCGGTCTCGTGTCGGTGCCGTACGCGAACGATGCGGTCGATGGGGTCAATGCGGGCAAGGTTCGTATTCACCGGCATTCGCCGTATATCCGCGATATCCGCGGGGCATTGATCAAAAGGGACGGCAAGAGCCGAGAACGCACAGCAGTCACAGGGGGTAAGCCATGGCCGCTAGGCCGCTTGTGGCGCGACAGCCGAACGAACGGCTGCAAGCGCTCATCCAGGAAGCCGCGTGCTCCAACGCCGGCTTGGCGCGCAGGGTCAATATGTGCGGCGCCGAGCACGGTCTCGATCTGCGCTACGACAAGACCTCGGTCGCCCGCTGGCTGCGCGGCCAGCAGCCCCGGGGGCGCGCCCCGGGGATCATCGCCGAGGCGCTCGGCCGCAAACTGGGCCGTACGGTCACGATCGACGAGATCGGGATGGCCAACGGCAAGAACCTGGCGTCGGGGGTCGGGCTCCAGTTCTCGCCCACCGTCGTCGGCGCCATAGAGCAGGTCTGTGAGCTGTGGCGGAGCGATGTCGGTCGCCGCGACTTCCTGAGCGGGTCCACGGTCGCCGCCTCCGCGCTGGTCGAGCCCAGCCGCGACTGGCTGATCACCGGTGCCGATGTCCAGGTGGCGCGCACGGCCGGGGCCCGGGTGGGCCGTTCCGACGTGGCGGCGGTGCGCGCCACGACCGACGCGCTCGTGGAACTGGACCACCGCTACGGCAGCGGACATGTCCGCCCCGTTGTTGTCCACTATCTGAACAGTGTGGTCTCCGGGCTGCTCGCCGGTTCCTATCGGGAGACGGTCGGCCGGGAACTCTTCGGAGCGGTCTCCCGGTTGACGGAGCTGGCCGGATACATGGCGGTGGACACCGGCCAGTCCGGACTCGCCCAGCGCTACTACATCCAGGCGCTGCGGCTGGCCCAGGCCGCCGGGGACCGTGGCTACGGCGGCTATGTGCTCGCCGCCAGCATGAGCCATCTCGCCGCCCAGCTGGGAAATCCGCGGGAGATCGCCCAGTTGGCGAAGGCCGCGCAGGAAGGTTCGCGCGGCCAGGTGCCGCCGCGCGCCGAGGCGATGTTCCTGGCCGCCGAGGCCCGTGGCCATGCCCTGCTGGGCGACGCCCGTTCCAGCCAGGCTGCGGGCGGGCGGGCGCTGGACGCCATGGAGCGGGCCGACGGCAGCGGTGGCGCGTCCGGTGACGACCCGGTGTGGATCCAGCACTTCGACCGCGCCTATCTGTCCGATGAGCTGGCCCACTGCCATCGCGACCTCGGCCAGGCCGAGTCGGCCCGGCGGCGTGCCGAAGAGGCCCTGGAGGGCCATCCGGAGGGGCGGGTGCGGCGGCGGGCGATCGGGCTGCTGCTGCTGGCCACGGCGCACGTACAGGAGCGCGAGGTGGAGCAGGCGTGCCAGATCGGCACCCAGGCGGTGGATCTGCTGGGGGCGCTGCGGTCCAGCCGCGGCAGCGAGTATCTGGACGACTTCCAGCAGCGATTGGAGCCGTACCGGGACGAACCGGTGGTGCGCGAGTTCGGGGCGCGGCTGGAGGTGCAGGCCGCCTGACCCCCGCGGCGGTGGCCGCGCGGCATGCATGAGCCCTGCACAGGTCGGCGTTAATTGGTGGTTTGTGACATTCGCCGCCGTGCCGCGGGGCGCATCCCGCCCGGCGCCCGGCGGTGGCCGTTGGTTGCCACCGCGCCAAGGCGCCGGGCATCGTCCCTGGTCACAGCGGTGTGACCGGATTCGCGGTGACCAGTCTCTCCCTCTCCGCGCGCTCCGGCGGGCTCCGGACGCATCGGCGAACCGGTAGCGTGACCCGACGATTGCGTAAGTTCCGCACAGCCAAGGAGTCCCGGTGACGCAGAGCGGACAGGGGAACGAGCCGCACGTGCCTGCGGCCCCGCCCGCCCAGCCCACGCAACCCGTGCGCGAGGGCGTCGTGCTGCCTGCCCAGGGCGACCAGCGGCCCTCGGATCAGCAGCACCAGGCGGCCCCGGCGGGCGGCCAGGCATGGGGTCAGCCCTGGGGGCCGCAGAGCGCGCAGAGTGGGCAGAGCGCGTCGCCCGGCGAGCCGTGGGCGGCGGACCCGCTGCCGCCGGGGGGCGGTTCCCACGGTCAGTCGCCGGAGGGCGGCTCCTATGGCCAGCCCGCGCCGCTGCCGCCGCAGGGGCAGCCGTACGGACAGCAGCAGGGCTGGGCCGCGCCGCCCTCCCCGGCACAGCTGCCCTCCCAGGGGCAGCCCCCGTCCCAGGGACAGCTGCCGCCGGAGAGACCCGCGCAGCCGTTCCCGGACGCCGCCGACGAGACGCAGCTGCTGCCGCCCCAGCCCGCAGCAGCCGACGCCGAGGCGACCCAGTATCTGCCGCCCGTTCCCGGTTCCGGCCAGGCGCCCGGCGCCCCGGGCCCGATACCCGGCGGGCTCGGCCCGATACCCGGCGGGCTCGGCCCGATACCCGGCGGTCCCGGTCAGGGACCCGGTGGTCCGGGGCAGGTACAGCCGCCCCAGGACACCCCGACGACCATGCTTCCCAAGGCGGCCGCCAGCGCACCGCTGCCGCCCGAGACGCCCAAGGCCGAATCACCCGCCGAGTCCACCACCCAGCTTCGCGCGGTACGCCCCGGCCGGGGCGCGCACCGCGGCGGGCGGGCGGCGCAGCCGATGCCCCCGCAGGCGCCGGTGAACGCCGCCGAGGAGACCCAGGTGCTCCCGGGGCCCGTTCCGGCGGGCGAGCCGCCGCGCCCCGGTGCCCCCTTCGCCATCCGGCCGGGCCGCCCGGGGGACCGGCCGCCGCCCGCCGAGTTCGACGGTCTGTTCCGCTCCGACGGCGGTGCCGGTCTGGACGCGCCCGATGAGACCCAGCAACTCCCGCAGTTCGACGCCCACGGCCCGGTTGTCCCGCCCTCCGGCGGGGAGCCGGGCGGTGGCCGCCGCCGCGGCGGCGGCGGTCGTCGCCGTCTGTCGCCCGCGGTGCTCATCGGCATCGTCGTGGCGGGCTGCGGTATCGCCGGGCTCGCCGCCGGGGCCGCGCTCAGCGCGGGCGGTGACGACGAGGAGAAGGACAAGAACTCCACCCTCAACAGCGCCGGACCGGGCACCGGGGACGACGGGCCGAGCAAGGCCGCCGACCCCGCGCAGCCGCAGGCGAAGGCGCTGGATCTGCTGCTCGCCGACAGCAACAACAGCCGGGCGTCGGTGATCGCGGCCGTCGGCAACATCAGGTCCTGCAAGAACCTGTCCACGGCTGCCTCGGATCTGCGCACGGCGGCGGGGCAGCGCAACAACCTGGTGACCCGGCTGGGCAAGCTCTCGGTGGACAAGCTGCCGAACCATGAGCAGCTGACCGCGTCCCTCACCAAGGCGTGGAAGTCCTCGGCCGCGGCCGACAACCAGTACGCGGCCTGGGCCGATCAGGTCGCGGGCAAGAAGGGCTGCCACAAGGGCAGGGCCCGTAACTCCCCGCATGTGGGGGCGGCCGAGAGGGCCAGCGGCCAGGCGACCGCGGCCAAGAAGAAGGCGGCCGGGCTGTGGAACCCGATCGCCTCGAAGTACGGGCTCACCAAGCACGACGCCACCCAGCTGTGAGACGGGCGGGGGCGGGGCCGACCGGCCCCGCCCCCGTGCGCTGTGTGTGCGTGCGGCGTTTCAGCCCGCGGGGTGGTAACGCTCCATCGTCCTGCCCACGTTGACGAAGCCCTTGCGCACGGCGACCAGCCGTCCGTCGCGCACCACCTGGTAGGTGACGTCCGGGTTCACGATCCGCGGGTAGTTGGGCACGTTCAGCATGTCGGCGTAGCCCCAGCGCAGCGTCGGCGTCAGCCCGCCGGTGTCGACCGCGTGGCCGTGGTCCAGGGCCTTGCGCACCGTACTGGCGGTGATCTTGTGGTTGTCCAGCGACTCCAGCGCCGAGCGCAGCACCGTGTAGGCGATCCAGGTGGTCTGGGTGCCGGGGTCGGCGGGGTCGATGCGGTTGTCGTCGAAGGCGTACTTGCTGATCACCTTGTTCATCGTGGCCCAGCGCCGGTCGTCCGCGGCCGGGTACCAGCCGGTGGCGTAGGTGCCCTCCAGGGCGCTGCTGCTGCCGCCGGTGCTGTCGACGAGGGACTGCCGCACACTGCCCAGGACGGAGGCGATACGGACCTTCGCATGGTCCTCCTGCACCCGGCGGAAGGAGTCGAAGAAGGTGCCGGTGCGGTTGCCCAGCGCCGCGGTGACACAGGCGTCGTCCAGCTCGCCCTGGGCGAGGGCGCCCGGCGAACTCGTGGCGCCCGCGCCCTCCAGGGCGCTTCGGGCCTGCCGGGTGTAGTCGCCCGCGTCCTCGGGGGCTCGGACGTCGTGCGCGGGCCGGCGCTTTCCGGCCCGGAGACCGGTGTCGAGCAGCTCGGGCAGTTCATCGCCCGCGATGGTGTCCGGGCGGACGAGGGAGACCCGCTTGCAGACGGAGGCGAGCTGGCGTCCGTTGCCCACCAGCAGCGCCGCCTGGCCGCCGTTGACGGGATAGGAGTACGGGCTCTCGAACTCCTCCTGGGTGAGCCCGTAGCCGCCTATGTACGGGATGCCCGCGACCTCCAGCGGGGAGATGAACGAGCGGCCGTGCTGGCTGTACGAGCCGACGACCGCGACCGCGTCCTCCTCCTTGGCCCGCTGGGCGCAGCGGGCGGCCTGGATCGCGTCATTGCGCTCATTGCAGGTGACGACCTTCAGCTTGCGGCCGTTGATCCCGCCGGAGTCGTTGACCCAGCGGGCGAATGCCTGCGCCATGGCGGGCATACCCGGCATATTGGTCGCTTTGGTGTCTTCCGGCGCCCAGGTCATCACGGTGATGGGATCGCCCTCAGCCCCCTCCGCCAGGGTGCCGCACCCGGCGAGCAGCGGTGCGCCGACCGCCATACACAGTGCCGCGACCGCGGCTTTGAAGGGTCGGGAGGACAGGCGTCGCCGAACGGTCATACCGACCGAGAATGTCCTTGCGCGCGGAACTTCACCGCTATGGCGACCCAATGCGGGGTGGCCGGAGGATGAACAGCCGGGGGGCGGCTCGACCGTGGTTGTGAAGAACGTACGATCGATGGCTGTGCAAGGTTCGGAGAAGTCTTCCCGTCGAGGCCGTCGCTCGAGCACCATGGGCGGCATGCCTGTCAACGACATGCCGTGGTGGCGCTGGCGCAGCAATGTGCGCTCGGCGCTGCACATGCTCGCCGATCCGGTCTTCCAGCGGGAGTGCTGGCTGGCCGGCCAGGATGGATATGGGGATGTCACCGACGCCGTCTACCGGCTGGTCGAGGACACCTGGCTGGACAACTGGTCCGCCGAGAAGTACGTCGGGACGATCTTCCGTGACTCGCAGGAGGCGGCGCTCGTCGATGTCGCCGTGCTGCGGGTGCTGAGGATCATGCACCAGGTGGGTGCCGACGCGCCGGTCTCGGCCTATCTCGACCACCACGGGTGGCCGGAGGCGGTCCGGGCGGCCCGGGAGGCCCATGTGCGGCTCGCCACCAACGACGGCGAGGATCCGGACCAGCCACCGCGGACGCTCGAAGTGCTGGCGATCATGACGCAAGCGGTCTGAGGATCTTCACAGGTGTGCGACGCTATGGAGTCATGAGCGAGTCGCATTCCGCCACCGACCGGGCCGACCGGTCCGGCAGTCCCGATCAGTACGTCCTGACGCTGTCCTGCCCGGACAAGCGGGGCATCGTGCACGCCGTGTCCAGCTACCTCTTCATGACCGGCTGCAACATCGAGGACAGCCAGCAGTTCGGGGACCGCGACACCGGGCTCTTCTTCATGCGGGTGCACTTCAACGCGGACCCGCCGGTGCGGGTGGAGGATCTGCGCGCCAGCTTCGCGGCGGTCGGCGAGTCGTTCCGGATGGACTGGCAGATCCACCGCGCGGACCAGAAGATGCGCATCCTGCTCATGGTCAGCAAGTTCGGGCACTGTCTGAACGACCTGCTGTTCCGGTCGCGGATCGGGGCGCTGCCGGTGGAGATCGCCGCGGTGGTCTCCAACCACACCGACTTCGAGGAGCTGGTGGGCTCCTACGGGGTCCCGTTCCACCACATCCCGGTGACGAAGGACACCAAGGCGCAGGCGGAGGCCGAGCTGCTGGAGCTGGTGCGCACCGAGCGAGTGGAGCTGGTGGTGCTGGCCCGCTATATGCAGGTGCTCTCGGACGATCTGTGCAAGCAGCTCTCGGGCCGGATCATCAACATCCACCACTCCTTCCTGCCGAGCTTCAAGGGCGCCAAGCCGTATCACCAGGCGCATGCGCGCGGGGTGAAGCTGATCGGTGCCACCGCGCACTATGTGACCGCCGATCTGGACGAGGGCCCGATCATCGAGCAGGAGGTCGAGCGGGTGGGCCATGAGCTGACCCCGGACCAGCTGGTGGCGGTCGGCCGGGACGTGGAGTGCCAGGCGCTGGCGCGTGCCGTGAAGTGGCACAGCGAGCGGCGGGTGCTGCTGAACGGCCACCGTACGGTCGTCTTCGACTGAGCGCTCCGCGGGAAGTGCCACGAGGTGCCGTCCTGTGTCTGCGGCTGCGTCGCGGCTGGTCGCCCACGCGGCGGAGCCGCACATCGACACAGCCGCGGCGGAGCCGCACATCGACACAGCCCCGCGCCCCTTCGGGGCGCACCCGAACCGCACCGGACTTCAGCCGCTTAGGCCTGCTCGGCGGATCGCGCTCAGAGGCGGGACAGCGAGGCGGTCGCGTAGAGCACGTCCCTGATGGCCTCGATGTCGCCGGACTGTCCCGCGGCGGCCTCGGCGGGCGGCACATGGCCCGCGGCCAGCTGGTAGAACGCCTCGCCGTCCAGGGCGATATGCGCCACCTCCTCCTCCGGCGACGCCAGCGCGGCCGGGGAGTCCAGCGGGATGTACCAGTCGCCGCCGCCGATGCCCTCGACCTCCAGATGGAGCGTACGGCCCGGGGAGCCCGCCGCCACCAGCTGCCGGGGCGGGGCCGCGAGCCCGGCGCGGCGGCGCTCGGCCAGGGTGCCCGGAAGCAGCCGGGCGCACAGGTCGATCATGGCCTTGAGATGGGCGGAGGCCGGGGGTTCATACGGGTAGTCGACGGCCTCGGCGATGTCCCCGGCGTGCACCCAGCACGCGAAGGCGCGGTCCAGGAAGGCGTCGCACAGGGGCAGCGTGAAGTCGCCGTAGGGCACGTCGAGATCGGACACCCCGCGCCCGGCGAACGACACCGTACGGACCAGGGCGTGGCCCTGCTCGCGCCACAACTCCCGCACCGACCCCGGCGGCTCGGCGCCGTGGACGGCTCCGGGCCCGGTCCGCCAGTACGCCTCGGTGCGCGCCGACGGGGAGCCGGGCGCGGGGGCGCCGAGCGGGTCGGGGAGGCCGAGGGAGGCGGCGATCAGGCCGTCCACCACCATGAGATGGCCGATCACCCCGCCGACGGTGGTGTCCCGCCCGGTGAGCCGCTGTCCGTCGAACCACTTGAGCCGCACCGGCGCCCGCCACTCGGCCTCGCCCATGTCACGCAGCAGCGCGTCCAGCCGGGCGGCCTCGGCGTCGTACGCGGCGGCCCAGCCGGGCACCGGGATCCGGGCCGGGCGGCGGCCCAGACAGCCCGCGAGCACCCGGGAGCGCAGCAGGGGGTCGAGGTCGAGGCTGTGCTCGGAGTGCAGCAGCCCGACGGCCTCGCGCAGCCGCAACGCCTCCTCGGCGCAGGAGTTGCACTCGTTGAGGTGGTCCTCGACGGCTGCGGTCTCCTCCGGGGAGCAGGCGGTCAGCGCCCAGGCGCCCAGCAGCGAGCGGAGCAGATCGTGTGAGGGCGGCCGCGGCACCGCGGCGGGCCGCGGCGGGGGCTCCGGTGCCGGTTCGGCCGCGGGCTCCGGTGCGGATTCGGCCGCGGGCTCCGGCGTCGGCTCGGGTCCGGGCGCGGCGGGCGGAGGTCCGGGGACGGCGGCCGGGGGATCCACGGGCCCGGCACCGGGCCGTCGCGGCGCGGGGATCCCGGCGTCCAGGGCACCCGGCCAGTGGCCGCAGTCCTCGGCGGCCGGGCGGGGCGGCGGTATCCGGGGTGGTCCGGTGGGTTCAGGAGGAATGCCGGTTTCATCGCCTCTGCCGGGTCCGTCTCGTCCGTCCCCCGATCCCTCGGCGTGACCTTCGTCACTCTCGTCGCCGGAACGGGCCTCAGAGGGGCGGCCCCTGCCGTGACGACCCGCGCCGCGTTGATCGCCGAACGCGTCGTCACCGAAAGCGTCGTCACCGAACGCGTCCTCGTCGTACGGTTCCGGACCGCTGGACCCGCTCACAGCGCCCGTCCGTAACCGGGCGGCGGAACGGCGCGCGGGGGCTGGACATAGGCCGTGGAGAGGAGTTGGAGGCCCAGCCGCAGCCGGCGTCTCGCCTCGTCCTCGGTCACCCCGAGGGCGGCCGCGGCCTGGCGGTAGTCACGGCGGTCGAAGTAGGCCAGCTCCAGGGCGGCACGCAGCGGGGCGGGCATCGAGGTGACGATGTAGTCCGCGCGGGCGCCCACGGACGCCTCGCGGATCCGCTCCTCGATGTCCTCGGTGGTCACGTCGCCCTCCTCGGCCGCGGCGGCCTGGGCTGTGCGCAGCCGCTGCACCGCCTGGCGGTGGGCGAGGGTGGCGGCCCAGGAGCGCATCGAACCCTTCTTGGGGTCATAGGCGTCCGGGTTCTCCCAGATGTAGCCGAAGACTTCGCGGGTGACGCGGTCGGCCGCCTCCTCGTCCTCCAGGACGCGATGGGCGAGATGATGGACAAGCGAGGCGAATCGGTCGTACAGCTCACCGAGTGCGGCCGCTTCGCCGCGTGCGAGTCGCTGCTGCATCCTGCGGTCCCAGCGGGGCGGTGCGTCGTTCGGCATACGGCCCCCATCCCTGCGTCGTCCGGCCGGCTCTCCGGACACTGTGCCCAACCTTCATATCGAATGTAGTGCCGGGGGCTGACACAACACGCGTCCATGCGGCAAAGTGCGGCACGAGCAGGCTGCACATGGTATTGACCCCCTCACTTTGCGCAGGATTGGCGAGACGAAACGCTTCGCCGGGGCATAGGGTCATTCCCTACGGCGTGTGCCAGGGGGAAGTTTCATGCGGCGGTGGGCGGGCAGCCGCCCGGGAACAGAAAATTCCGGTTAGCGGCGAGCGAAGGGCTTCGGGCGCGTGACGTTGAAGGTGATGGAGGACCGTCGGGGGGAGTGGGTCGTACTCCAGGTCTCCGGAGAGATGGACCTGGTGACGTCGCCCGCGGTCCGGCAGCACGTCCACGACGCGGTTGCCGAGGGCCGCCACTGGCTGGTGCTGGACCTCTCGGAGGTCCGGTTCTGCGACTCCAGCGGTGTCGGTGTGCTCATCGCGGCGCGTCGGTTGATGCGGTCCTGTTCCGGCCGGCTGCGGCTGATCCTGCCGCCCCAGGGGGCCGCGCACGGTTCCCATGTTCACCGGGTGCTGGCGGCGCTCGGGGTGCGGCGGCTGTTCGACGTCCACCCGGACCTGGACGCGGCGACCGAGCCGGACGAGGACGACGAGGACGCGGTCGGCCCCCTGTCGGCCTGAGCCCCGCCCGTCCACCACCCGGCTCTCACGCCGTCACGAACACCCGGCCCGCGGCGGGCATTTCGGGAAGTCCGCCCGCACCACAAAGCCCCCGTCGTCCGTCGGCTCCGCCTTCAGCGTGCCGCCCAGCAGCTGGGCCCGCTCCCGCAATCCGACCAGCCCGTGTCCACCGCCGGGCAGTCCCGGCGACGCGGCGGACGCGTCCGGCGGCCCGTTGCGCACCTCGACGCGCAACTCCCGTGACTCCTCCAGATCCCTGACCCGTACCGTCACCCGCGCCCCCGGCGCGTGTTTGCGGACGTTGGTCAGCGACTCCTGCACGATGCGGAAGGCGGCGCGCTCCACCGCCTCGGCGGTACGGCCCTCCTCGTCGTCCGACTCCCCGGCGGGGTCCGCCTCGTAGGCGACGTCCAGCGCGCTCAGTTCGATCAGCCGGGGCAGATCGGCCAGCCGGGGCTGCGGGGTGAGGTCCTCCAGATCGCCTCCGGCCGCACGCAGAATCCCGACCATATGGCGCAGTTCGTCCAGGGTGCGCACGGACAGTTCGCGGATCGTCCGCGCGCCCTCGCGCGCCTTGGCGTCCTCGGCGCTGATCTGCACCGCTCCGGCCTGGAGGCTGATGAGACTGACCTGATGGGCCACGACGTCGTGCATCTCACGTGCCAGCCGCGCCCGTTCGGTGCTCAGCACCTGCTCGGCGATCAGCTCGTCCGCGTGGCGGCGGCTGCGGGTGAGGTCGTCGATCCGGGCGGCGAGTTCGCTGCGGGTGCGCACCAGCAGCCCCAGCGCGATCGGGCCGACCGAGGTCACACAGGCGTCGATCAGGACGAGGGTGTTGTCCCGGTAGGCGGTGGGCTCGAAGTCGGAGACCGGCCACGGTATGAAGTGCGCGGCGGCCAGCAGCAGCGCCAGGACGCCCAGCAGTCTGCGGTCCGGGCGGCGCCGGGCCACCGTGTAGAGCGCGATCATCGGCGCGAACCAGATGTAGCCGATGAGGATCCCCGGCAGCGTGGTGAGGAAGACCAGCGCGGGGAAGCGGCGGCGCAGCAGCAGGGCGGCCGCGGCCACCAGCGAGACGTTCAACTCCAGGTCGAAGGTGACGCCGTTGACGAGCAGCGCGTCGGCCACCGCCAGGACGAGCGGGATCAGCAGCGAGCCCCAGCGGGTGGCCCAGGACGGCAGCCGCCGCCGCGGCGGGTTGGCCGGGGTCCGCATGTCCTCGAAGAGCGGGCTGGGGGAGGGACGAACGGAGGAGACTGTCATCGGGTCCCGCCTATCGGGGGGCGGCCGGCGATGAGTCCGGCGCGGTCGGCGACGATGGCCGCCTGGACACGGTTGAGACCACCGAGCTTGCCGAGCACCGCCCGGACATGGTCCTTGACGGTGCTGGCGGCCAGCCCCATCCGCTCGGCGATCTGCGGGTTGGCAAGGCCCTCGCCGAGGAGGGCGAGCACTTCGCGTTCGCGCGGGGTGAGGGCCTCGACGGCCTCGGAGGCGGTCACTTCGGCCTCGGCGGCGAGGAAGCCGCCGATCACGGCCCGGGTGACACCGGGGTCCAGGACGCTGCCGCCCTGGGCGAGGGTCCGTACGGCACGGACGAGTTGTTCCGGATCGGTGTCCTTCAGGAGGAAGCCCGCCGCTCCGGCGCGCAGCGCGGCGGCGAGGTACTCCTGGACGTCGAAGGTCGTCAGCATGGCGACGGCGGGGGAGCGGGGTGCGGCCCGCAACTGTCTCAGTACGGTCAGCCCGTCGGCGTCCGGCATCCGGATGTCGAGGAGGACGACGTCGGCCTCGCTGCGCAGCACGGTCTGGACCGCTCCGGCGCCGGAACAGTCGGCGACCACCTCGATGTCCGGGGCCGTGCCCAGGATCAGCCGCAGGCCGGAGCGCACGAGCGCCTCGTCATCCACTACAGCAACACGGATCACCGGCCGCTCACTCTCCTCAGCTGTCATGCCCATTGCCCGGACAGCCTGCCGTATGACCGATGGAAAATGGAGCGTTTCACTCCGCCCAATGGGGGGAGGCACCCCCTCCGGCTGGCGGGGGTGACAGAAGACCAGCGGTGGATGCCGGTCCGGCCGCGCACCGGGCAGACTTGAGCACATGCTGCACCACCCCGCGGGGTCGACCCAGACCCCGGCCCTGTCACCGCGCCGTCGGGCCTCTCGGCGCGTAGTGACTGCCGCGGACCTGACCGGTCCCGGCAAGGGCCAGTCAGCGGGGCGCTGCCGCGCCCAGGCCGCCGCGACCCCCACACGCGGCGGCCTGTCCACCCTTTGACCGCCCGCCGCGCCGTGTGCGCAGACCCAGCGCTGACCGGCCCCCCGCGGGGGGAGGGACCGGCCTCCGCCCGGCATCGCCGGGGTCGGAAACCACGGACGGCGGGCGCATCACCCCGGTGACGCGCTGGTCCGCGCGCACGCTTCGGTGCGCTTCCCTGTTCTGCGTGGCCGCCGTGCATCGTGCTGTTCCTCCGGCTGTTGCCTCCGGCTTTCGGTCTTTCTGACGCTCCTGTCGCACAGGACGCACCTGTCACACCGGCGGTTCGGCCGGAGCCGGGCCCAGTGTGGTGGTGCCCGGTGCCGCCCGGTGGCCCAGTCCCGTGCGGTACGCGTCCATCGCGGCCTCCAACCGCCCCTCGCGCCGCAGCAGATCGCCCAGCAGCCGGCACAGATCGGCCAGGTCCCCGGCCGCGCCCGTGCGTTCCAGCAGCGACAGCGCCGCACAGTAGTGCTCCTCGGCCGTGTCCGCGTCGCCCCGCTCGTCGGCTATCAGCCCCAGCAGCCGGTGGGCGCCGCCCGCGTGCACCGCGCCGCGCTCGGCGGTGAGCCCGGCGGTGGGCCCGGTCCCGTCCGTCCGGGCCGGAGCCTGCCCTTCCGCGTCGGCGGAACGAGCCAGCAGCGGCAGCAGCAGGGCCTCCGCCTCGGCGGCGCGGCCCCGGCGGCGCAGTACGTCCGCCAGCTCCACCTCCACCTGCACGGTGAACAGCGCCGCCCGCTTGGACGCCAGCATGTCGCGCGCCGTGCGCAGCTCGTGCTCCGCCCGCTCCAGATTGCCGTCCTGGGCGTGCACATAGCCGCGCATCCAGTGGCAGTGCGCCAGGTCGGTGTGGATCCGCAGCTGTTCGTACAGCTCCTGGGCCTTGGCGAGCGAGGCGTCGGCCTCCGCGGTGCGGCCCTCGGCGATCAGGGTGCGGGCCACCCCGCGGTGCATCCGCGCCACCAGGCCGGGATCGTCCACGTTGGGGGCCAGCGCGAGCGCCAGTTCGGCGGCGCGCACCGCACGGGCATGCGCCCCCATGTCCATGTACGGGCCGATGGCCGCGGTGTAGAGCAGCAGCAGCGCGTTCGGATCGTGCAGCCCGGAGGCGTTCAGCTCGTCGATGGCGCTCTCCAGCAGATAGCAGGAGTAGCGCAGTTCGCCCGCCAGCAGATGGGCCACGGCCCGGCCGCGGATCGCCGGCACCCGCCGGGGCAGCGGCTCCTCGGCCAGCAGCTGTTCCACCGCCTCGAAGTGATCCCGGGCGGTGGTCAGTTCACCGGTCTCCAGGGCGCAGTCGCCCAGA
Organism: Streptomyces coffeae; assembly: GCF_016741875.1. Taxonomy (GTDB): domain Bacteria; phylum Actinomycetota; class Actinomycetes; order Streptomycetales; family Streptomycetaceae; genus Streptomyces; species Streptomyces coffeae. The sequence continues at coordinate 376,616 of NZ_JAERRF010000001.1, forward strand.
CCCAGCAGCGCCGACGCCCGCTCCTCGGCGAAGCCGAGCAGCTCCGCCTCGGCGTGCAGCTCATGGAAGAGGGCGGCCGCGTCCTCGGCGGAGCCGGTGGCCAGCGCCCGCCGGGCGTCGGTCAGTCCGGCCCGCAGCCGGGTGGCGTCCCGCGGGGAGCGCCCGGTGGTCAGCTCCTCGTAGCTGACGCCGAGCCGTCCGGCGAGATGGCGCAGGGCGGCCTCGGACGGGCGGACCTTGCCGGTTTCGAGGGTGGAGACATAGGCGGCGGTGTAGGCGGGCTCGGCGAGCTGGCGCTGGGTGAACCCGCGCTCGGTGCGCAGCCGCAGCACCCGGCGGCCGATGTCCCCGGTCGCGTCCGCCGCCCGCCCGTCCCCGGCGCTTCTTTCGGCCACGGTGCCCTCTTCTCCCCGGATGTAGCTTAATCGCCGAGCTAAGTCCATTTACGTGAGGATTAAAAGATGCTTGAGGCGAGGAAAACAGCTCCCGCCAGTCCGGGATGCGAGACAACAACCGTCCGTCAGCCGGGACTGCTCCTCACCGACCACCACTTCGAGGTACCGCTCGACCATACGGCCCCCGAGGGCGAGCGGATCAGCCTTTACGGACGCGAGGTCGTCGCCGCGGACCGCGCGGGCGCCGGACGGGACCGGCTCCCCTGGCTGCTCTACCTCGAGGGCGGACCGGGTTTCGGCGCACCTCGCCCGGTCGGCCGCGCCGGCTGGCTGGACCGGGCGCTGGACGAGTACCGCGTGCTCCTGCTCGACCAGCGCGGCACCGGCCGCTCCACCCCCGCCACCCGGCAGACCCTGCCGCTGCGCGGCGCTCCCGGGCGACAGGCCGACTACCTCGCCCACTTCCGCGCCGACGCGATCGTGCGCGACTGCGAGCTGATACGCCGGCGGCTCACCGGAGGCCGCCCCTGGACCGTGCTCGGGCAGAGCTACGGTGGCTTCTGCGCGGTCAGTTACCTCTCCCACGCCCCCGAGGCGCTGGACACCGTTCTGATCACCGGCGGGCTGCCGTCGCTCGACGCCGACGCCGACACGGTCTACCGCGCCGCGTATCCGCGTATGGAGCGCACGTCCCTGGCGCACTACGCGCGTTACCCGGGCGACGCGGCGACCGTCCGTGCCGTGGTCCGGCATCTGGCCGTCCACGAGGAGGTGCTGCCGGACGGCACCCGGCTCACCCCGGCCGCCTTCCAGCAGCTCGGCATACTGCTCGGCGGTGGCGACGGCTCCCATCAGCTCCACCACCTGCTGGAGGACCCGTTCGCGCCGACCCCCGACGGGCCCCGGCTCGCCGACGCGTTCCGCGAGCGGGTGGCCGCTGTGCTCTCCCGCGCCGCCAGCCCGCTCTACGCGCTGCTGCACGAGTCCATCTACGCCCAGGACGGCCGCGCCACCGACTGGTCCGCGCACCGGATCCGCACCGAGTTCCCCGGGTTCGACGCGGAGGCCGCGGCCGCGGGCGACGAACCGGTGCTCTTCACCGCCGAGACCGTCCACCCCTGGATGCTGGACACCCACGCGGCGCTGCGCCCGCTGCGCCGTACCGCCGAACTCCTGGCCGAGCGCACCGGCTGGGGCCCGCTGTACGACGCGGAGCGGCTGGCCCGTAACACCGTGCCGGTGGCCGCCGCCGTCTACCACGACGACCTGTACGTGGACACCGCGCACGCCCTCGCCACCGCCCGCGCCATCGGGGGGCTGCGGACCTGGGTGACGGACGAGTTCGAGCACGACGGGGTGCGGACCGGGGGCCGCCGGGTGCTGGACCGGCTGCTGCGGCTGGCCCGCGACGAGGCGGTGTGACGCGGCCGGGCGGGCTCATCGAGGCCGACGGGAGTGTGGCGGACGCCATGTCAGATTTCCCTGGTACTTGTCGCGTTCGTGTTGCCCCCTCCCCTCGCGCCCCGTAGGTTGAGCCGCTAATTAACCGTGCTTAATCGGACGCTTACGGGATTTCGGGAGCCACTGTGCGACGACACATACGCCGACGCGTCCCTCGCCGTATCGCGGCGACCGCCGGGGGTATCGCCCTGGCCGCGGCGCTCACCGCCACCGCGACGGCGACCACGGGCGGAGCGGACACCTCCGCTCCGCACTCTGCCGACGCCCCGGCCGCCGACCCCGCACCGCGCACCCATGAGGTCGAGTACTTCAGCCGTCCCGGCGCCCACCCCCGGCACACCGAGGTCCCGGCCGCGACCCCCAAGCGCCTGACCCGCGCCGCCCGTTCGCTGTCCGCCGCCGAGAAGGCGGACGACGGGGACGTCGGCTCGGTCATCGACAAGGGGCCGGTCGACGACAAGGTGGACGTCGTCTTCATCGGCGACGGCTACACCGCCTCCCAGCAGGAGGACTTCCACGCCGATCTGCGCGCCAAGTGGAAGGAGATCTCCGCGGTCGAGCCGTACGCCTCGTACGGGGACCTGTTCAACGTGTGGTCCGTGGACGCCGTCTCCAACCAGTCCGGTGTCTCCGGCGACCCCGGCAAGGACGTCGTCAAGGACACCGCCCTCGGCTCGTACTTCTGGTGCGACGACCTCGAGCGTCTGCTGTGCGTCAACACCGACAAGGTCGAGTCCTACGCGGCCAAGGCCCCGCAGGCCGATCTGGTGGTCGTGCTCTCCAACTCCGCCAAGTACGGCGGCGCGGGCTACACCGTCACCTCGCAGGTGGGCTATGACGGCATCGCCACCGCCTCCTCCGACCACGCCGACTCCGACCAGGTCGCCGTCCACGAGACCGGCCACTCGCTCGGCAAGCTGGCCGACGAGTACGTCTATCCCGACAACGGCACCTACACCGGCGCGGAGCCCGAGGAGTCCAACGCCTCCACACTGAGCGCGGACCAGATGGCCGGCCAGCAGAAGAAGTGGTACCGCTGGCTGGGCCAGACCTCGCCGGACGGTGGCGCGGTCGGCGCGTACGAGGGCGGGCGTTACTACCCCAAGGGCATCAACCGCCCCACCGAGAACTCCATCATGCGCACCCTGGGCCGGGAGTTCAGCCTGCCCGGCCGTGAGGCGATGATCGCGGGCTTCTACCGTCACGCGAGCGTGGTCAGCAGCCCGACACCCACCGACAAGCCGGTCCGGGCCAAGGCCACGCTGACGGTGCACATCCCGAAGAAGGCGTCCCTGAAGTGGTACGTGGACGGTGACGAGGTGCGCTCCGCACGTGGGAAGACGTCCGTGACCCCGGCGTCCCTCGGTGTCCGCTCCGACGGCAAGGCCCACCGCGTGAAGGCCAGGGCGACCGACACCACCCGTGCGGTGCGGGACCCGGCGCTGCGGAAGCTGCTGACCGACTCGCGTACCTGGAAGGTCGCCCACTAGCGACCCGTACGCCTCGTGGCGCGCCGCCTGCGCGCCCATCCGGACCGCCGCCCCGTGGACCCCCGCCGCGGGGCGGCTTCACGCGCCCCCGGTCCGGTGTCCGGCCGGCCTTCTGTCTGCGTCGATGCGGGGCGGCCGCGGTCCGCCCCGGTGACATCGGCAGCTTCTAGATTTCCTCACGCCGCGACCGGGCTCAATCGCCCGCCGGGGTGGGCGGCCGGTCGTGTGTTCCGGCGGCGCGTCGATCATCCGACAAGGCGCCGCCCTCCGGCCACCACAGGACAGCGTCACGAGGTCCGGTGGCGCCCCGAAGGGGCGCGGGGCTGTGTCGTGTGCGGCTCCGCCGCGTGGGCGCGACCGGCCACGACACAGCCGCGGACGCACGACGGCACCTCACGGCACGTCCCGCGGAGCGCTCAGCGGGTCAACTCACGCTCCAGCTTTGTGGGGAAGCGGGTGGTGATCCGCGTTGCGCCGAGCCAGCCGCTCAGCCGCGCCGCCTCCGTCTCCAGCGCGGTCCGCCCCTCCCGGCCCACATCGGCGAAGAGCCGCCACACCACCTCGCCATCGCCGCGCTGGGTCCAGGCGCCGACGATCCGGCCGTTCCACCACACCGTGGGGCCGATGTTGCCGGTGCCGTCGAAGAGCGCGGGCACCTGCTCCGGGTCGAGGTACCAGTCGCGCATCCGCCAGCCCATGGCGGTCGGATCCAGGCTCGGCAGCAGCGCGGCCCACGGCTCGCACTCCGCCACCGGCTCCTCGTCCCCCTCCGCCACGAACCCCGGCCCCTCCGCCAACTCCACGGCCACCGCCCGGATGTCGGCCAGCGCCCGCCGGGTGTCGGTCACCGTCCATCCCGTCCACCACTTCAGATCGGCCTCGGTCGCGGGTCCGAAGGACCGCAGCCAGCGCCCCGCGATCTCCGCCTTCGCCTCGCGCACCGGCAGCTCGGGCAGCGCCGCCGCCGGGGCCCACGGGAAGAGGCTGCTGTTCCAGGTGGCGCGCGGACGGCAGCGGCGCACCCGCCCGTCGGCGGCCAGCAGCCGCAGCAGCCGGCTGCCGACGCTCTGCTTCGCCTCGTACGGCTTCCCCGGCGACATCAGCATCGTCTCGCGCAGCGCGGGCACGTCCTGGGACAGCTCGGAGGTGGTGGCCTCGCCCCGTATCGCGAGCGCCGCCAGGACCTCCTTCTCGACCGTGGCCAGCCGCCCCTCGTCCCAGCCCGTCGCACGCTCCCGCAGATGCTTGACCAGTGTGGCGCGCTCGCGGACCGCGATGGCCCGCCCGGCGCCCGCGTACACCGCGGGGGCAAGACCGGCCGTCACCGCGAACATCGTGCGGCGCATACAGAGCAGCCGCACCAGCGACAGATCCTCGTAGAACGCCCGGTCCACCGCCTCCGGCCGGGGTTCGCGCAGCCGCGCGCACGCCGACAGATAGACGGTGGCCGGGTCGGTGGCGTGCAGGGCCACCACCGCGTCCGTCACCTCCTCGACGGTGGCCGCGCGCGTGGACGGCGCCAGCAGATGGCGCCGCCCGACCCGGGCGCGGCGCTGTTCGTCGGAGATACGGCGGGAGGGGTGCGCATCGGTCATAGGGCCGACGGTAGAGCGCGTACCGGACATCTTCTGTCAGGTATGGCGGCCGGGTACGGCGGCCGTGGCCGCGCCCGAAGATCGGCTTCGGACGTGAGGCAAGATGAGGCCATGCGCAACTTCGGGGGCGAGGGTTACCTGATCGCGGGCCGGTACGAACTGGTGTCGCGACTCGGGCGCGGCGGCATGGGCACGGTATGGCGGGCGGTGGACCAACTGCTGGTCCGGGACGTCGCGGTCAAGGAACTGCATGTGGGCGACGAGGGGCTGTCGGCCCTGGACGCCCAGCTGCTCGGTGAGCGCACGCTGCGCGAGGCCCGTACGGTCGCCCAGATCAAGCACCCCAATGTGATCGTCCTGCACGATGTGGTCGAGGAGGACGAGCGCGCCTGGATCGTCATGGAGCTGGTCGACGGGGTCTCGCTCGCCGACCGGCTGGCCGCGCAGGGCCCGGTCGGCCCGCGCGAGGCGGGCGGGATCGTGCTGGCGCTGCTGGACGCGCTGCGCGCGGCGCACGCCCGCGGGGTGCTGCACCGGGACCTCAAGCCCGCCAATGTGCTGATGGAGTCGGGCACCGGGCGGGTGGTGCTGACGGACTTCGGGATCGCGCAGGTCTCGGGGGCCACGACGATCACCGAGACCGGTTCGTTCGTCGGGTCGCCCGAATACACCGCGCCGGAGCGGATGTCGGGGCGGCGGACCGGACCGGAGTCGGATCTGTGGTCGCTCGGGGTGCTGCTGTGCACGCTGGTGAGCGGCCAGTCCCCGTTCCACCGCGACTCCCTGGCCGGGGTGCTGCACGCCGTGGTCTTCGACGAGATCGCGGTACCCGAGGCGGCCGGAGGGCTGAAGCCGGTCGTCGAGGGGCTGTTGCGGCGGGAGCCGGAGCAGCGGCTGAGTACGGAGGAGACCGCGCGGCTGCTGCGGGCGTACGTGGGGTCGGCGGACACCCCGGAGATGCCGCTGCCGCGGACCGAGCCCCGGCCGGGCCGGGCGCTGGTACCGGAAACCGCACCGGGCCCCGTCCCGGGGCCGGATTCCGGGGCCGTACCGGTCGGCGCGGCCACCGGGGCAGCGTCCGGAACAGCCGGAAAGCCTGGAAAGCCTGAAGAGTCGGGAGAGTCCGGAAAGGCCGGAACGTCTGGCCGCGGGGGCCGGTTCCCCGGCGGCCGCAAGGCCGTTGTGGCGGTCGCCGCCGTCCTTGCGCTGGCCGGGGCGGGCGCGGGCGCGGTGGCGCTGCTGAACAACGGCGGCGACGACAAGCGGGCGAGCGGCACTTCGAGCCACACCAGCGACAACGGCCACAACACCGACAACGGCCGCAATGACGGCGGGAAGAACTCGCGCCCCTCGCGCACCCCGGAGCCCAGCGCACCCCCGTCCGATGCCATCCCCGAGGGCTATGAGCGGGTGAAGGATCCGCTCGGCTTCTCGCTCGCCGTACCCGAGGGATACAGCCGCTCCGTCGAGCGCGACCGGATCTACTACTACTCCCCGGGCAAGGAGTTCCGGATCGGTGTGCAGATCCAGCAGCAGGACCCCAAGGGACCGCTGGGGCTGAGCCGGCAGGCGGACGCCAAGGGGCCTTCGGACTACCCGGGCTACCGCAGCGGCCAGGTCATCGAGACCACCCATCGAGGACGGCCCGCCGCCCTCTGGGCGTTCATCTGGAACGGTTCCGCGGACGACGGCGGCTCGCGGCAGACGTTCGATCTGAGCTGGGACGAGAACAGCGACATGGTCGATCTCTGGCTTTCTGCCCCGGTGGCGCAAAAAGGCGTGGGAAAGCGGCATTTCGATACCGCTGTCCGCACATTCACCCGTTCCGGTACAGCGAACTGAGCCCCGCCGCAACGGCTTTGTCACGAGCGTTCCGCAGGACCCGGGGGCCGGTGGCGGATTCCGCCGCCGGACCGGTAAAGATTGAGCCATGACGAACGACGGGGGATGGGCGAACGAGCCCACCAGCTACGCTCTGCGGCCGCCGGACGCCCCGGAGGCGCCTCCCCAGGGAGCGCAGCCGCCGGTGAGCCCCTATGAGCCGACCCAGCTCGCGGCGCAGCGGCCGCCCGCCGCCCGGTCCTCGGACCCGGACGTCGGGCGGGTCGTCGGCGAGCGCTACCGGCTGGTCTCCCGGCTCGGCCACGGCGGGATGGGCACCGTCTGGCGTGCTCAGGACCAGGTCATGGATCGCGAGGTGGCGGTCAAGGAGCCGCGGGTCCCGGACCATCTCCCGGACAGCGAGCGGCAGACGGTCTATCGGCGGATGGAGCGCGAGGCGCGCGCCGCCGCCCGGATCGACCACCCCTCCGTCGTCACCGTCCACGATGTCGTGGTCGAGGAGGGGCGGCCCTGGATCGTGATGGAGCTGGTGAGCGGGCAGTCGCTGGGCGACCGGCTGGCCGAGGGCACGCTCGATCCGCGCGAGGCGGCCCGGATCGGTCTCGCCGTGCTCGGCGCGCTGTCCGCCGCCCATGACGCCGGGGTGCTGCACCGCGACGTCAAACCGGACAATGTGCTGCTCGGCCGGGACGACCGGGTGGTGCTCACCGACTTCGGTATCGCCCAGATCGAGGGCGAGCAGGGGCTCACGGAGACCGGTGGTTTTGTCGGCTCGCCCGAATTCATCGCGCCCGAGCGGGTGCTGGGTCAGCGGCCCGGTCCCGAGTCGGACCTGTGGTCGCTGGGTGTGGTGCTGTACACGGCGGTCGAGGGTATGTCCCCGTTCCGCCGCAGCCACTCCCCGTCCACCCTCCAGGCCGTGTTGCAGGCCGAACCGCAGACGCCCGCGCGTGCCGTGGGCCCGCTGGGCGACATCATCATGCGGATGCTGCGCAAGGACACCTCGGCACGTCCGTCCGCCCAGGAGATCCGGCAGGCGCTCGAGACCGCGGCCCGTCCGCCGCGGCACACGCCGACCGTCTCCGCGGCCGGTGCGCCCACGATGGCCGCGAGCGGCGTTCCGACGATGGCCGTCGGCGCGGGATTCGGCGCGGCGCCGTCCGCGGTACCGGAGCCCTCCGGCAGCCGCTTCGTCCCGCCCATCCTGCACAAGAACCGCAAGGCCCAGCTGGGTCTGGGCGCGCTGGTGCTGGTGGTGGCCGCCACCCTGGTGCTGGTGCTCGCGAAGCCGTTCGCGAGCGAGAGCCCGCTGCCGTCCGGCTGGACCGTGCGCGAGGAGCGCGATGTGGTCGGGGCGTCCCTGGCGGTGCCGGAGAACTACAAGCGGGTGCAGGACGACGACACCGCGGCCGCTCCCGAGGTCCGGTTCAAGGACCCCAGCGGTGTCTACACGATCAGGCTGAGGGCGTTGGCGAGCGACACACAGCGCAAGGTCACCACGACGGACAAGGTGGCCGCCCAGATCATCGCGTTCAACAAGAGCGGCGCTCTGTCGGAGATGGAGGAGCCCAAGGTCTCCAAGACCAGGGCGACCCGCCAGCAGGGCGACCCCGCCGCGGACTTCGAGACCACCTACTTCGAGCCCGGCACCAGCAGTGACGACGTCCGGATCCCGTATATGGACCGGGATCATGTCTTCGTCGTCACGAACAAGATCGCCTGGCAGCTGACGGTGACCATGCCCGCCGAGGGCGATGCCCGTAAGACCGGCGACGAGATGTACAAGGACATCCTCGAGAACTTCAAGATCAACAAGAAGTTCCGGCTCGACACGGACTGAGCCGTCGGCCGCCTTGTGAACACACGTCGCGCCAGCAATCGCTGGCGCGATTGTGTGTGACCGGTGAAGGCGAGTTACCGACGGGTACCCAAACCGGCCGCGGCCGCCTACTCTCTGCCGCATGACGGAGACGCAGGACAGCGCACGCGCACAGAGCGGCACCAGCACCGCCCCCGCCGACGGCAATCCGGTCGCGGCCCCGGGCACCCGCACCGCAGCCGATGTCGTCACCCCCGAGCTGGTCGCCCGGCTCGCCAAGGGCGTCGTGGGCAGCGGCAGCACCGTCAACCACACGCCGTTCACCGGCGAGGTCCTCGCCGCCGAGCTGCCCGAGTCCACTCCGGAAGACGTCGCCACCGCCTTCGCCCGGGCCCGTGAGGCCCAGCGGGCCTGGGCGGCCCTGCCCGTCCGCCGCCGCGCCGCCGTCCTCCTCCGCTTCCACGATCTGCTGCTGCACCGGCAGTCGGAGATCCTGGACCTCATCCAGCTGGAGACCGGCAAGACCCGGCTGCACGCCCATGAGGAGATCCAGGGCGTGGTGCTGGCCGCCCGCCACTACGGCCGCAAGGCCCCCAGCTATCTGCGGCCCAAGGCCCGCGTGGGCGTCGTCCCCACGCTGACCAAGGTCACCGAACTGCGCCAGCCGCGCGGGGTCGTGGGCCAGATCGTGCCCTGGAACTATCCGCTGGAGCTGTCCGTCGGCGACGCGATACCCGCCTTCGTCTCCGGCAACGCGGTCGTGATGAAGCCCGACACCGAGACCTCGCTGACCGCACTGTGGGCGCGGGAGCTGATGCTCGAGGCCGGAATGCCCGCCGGGGTGTGGCAGGTCGTGATCGGCGAGGGACCGGTGGTCGGCCCCGCGGTCGTCGAGCACGCCGACTACGTCTCGTTCACCGGCTCCACCCGCACCGGCCGCGGGGTGGCCCAGGCCGCCGCGGCGCGTCTGGTGGGCTGCTCCCTCGAACTCGGCGGCAAGAACGCCATGCTGGTGCTGCGCGACGCCGACATCGAGAAGGCGGCCGAGGGCGCGGTGCGCGCCTGCTTCGCCTCCGCCGGGCAGCTGTGCATCTCCATCGAGCGGCTGTACGTCCACGAGTCGATCGCGGACGCCTTCCTGGAGCGGTTCGCCGCCCGCACCAAGGCGATGCGGCTGGGCAAGGCCCTCGGCTACGGCGCCGAGATGGGCTCGCTCGTCTCCGACCGCCAGCTGGACACCGTCACCCGCCATGTGGAAGAGGCGGTCGTCAAGGGCGCCACGGTCGTCGCGGGCGGCCGTCCCCGGCCCGATATCGGCCCCTACTTCTACGAGCCCACGATCCTCGACGGTGTGGAGCCGCCGATGGCCGTGTGCACCGAGGAGACCTTCGGCCCGGTCGTCTCGATCTACCGTTTCACCGACGAGGACGACGTCGTCGAGCGCGCCAACGCCACCCCCTACGGGCTCAACGCGAGCGTCTGGACCAAGGACGGCGGGCGCGGCCGGGCCGTCGCCGCCCGGCTGCGCGCCGGTACGGTCAACGTCAACGAGGCGTACGGCGCCGCCTACGGCAGTGTCAACGCCCCCATGGGCGGCATGGGCGACTCCGGGCTCGGCCGCCGGCACGGCTCGGAGGGCATCCTCAAGTTCACCGAGGCGCAGACGGTCGCTCACCAGCGGCTGATGCCACTGGGCCCGTCCTTCGGGATGACGGATGAGAAGTACGCGGCCTTCATGACCCGCAGCCTGCGCGCGATGAAGGCACTGCGCCTGCGCTGACCAGCACGTATCGACCGGAGGTACCCGTTGTCAGGGGACAAGTCCGCCCACCACCAGGAGCACGGCGACAGCACCGGCTCCGCCACCGACGCCACCGACGACGCCGGTTACGACTACGACGTCATCGTCATCGGCTCGGGCTTCGGCGGTTCGGTGTCGGCCCTCCGGCTGGCCGAGAAGGGATACCGCGTCGGTGTCCTGGAGGCGGGCCGCCGCTTCACCCGCGAGACCCTGCCCAAGAACTCCTGGGACCTCCGCAACTATCTGTGGGCCCCGGCCCTCGGACTGTTCGGCATCCAGCGCATCCATGTGCTCGGCAAGGTGATGGTGCTCGCGGGCGCCGGGGTCGGCGGCGGTTCGCTCAACTACGCCAACACCCTGTACGTACCGCCCGCGCCGTTCTTCGAGGACCCGCAGTGGGGGCATATCACCGACTGGCAGGACGAACTGCGGCCCTACTACGACCAGGCGCGGCGGATGCTCGGGGTGCGGCTCAACCCGACGCTCACCCCGTCCGACGTCCATCTGAAGTCCGCGGCCGGGAAGATGGGCGTGGCGGACAGCTTCCACATGGCCCCGGTCGGCGTCTTCTTCGGGGACGGCCAGGACGCCGACGGCTCCGCCGCCGCGCAGGCCGCGCCGGGCGAGACGGTGGCCGATCCGTACTTCGGCGGCGCGGGCCCGGAGCGCACGGCGTGCACCGAATGCGGTGAGTGCATGACCGGCTGCCGCCACGGCGCCAAGAACACCCTCAACGAGAACTACCTCTATCTCGCCGAGAAGGCAGGTGCGGTCGTCCACCCCATGACCACGGTCGTGGCCGTGAGCGACGATCCGCACGGCGGCCACCGCGTCACCACCGTGCCCACCGACAACCGGCGCAAGGGCAAGCCCACCGCGCTGCGCGCCCGTTACGTGGTGCTCGCCGCGGGCACCTACGGCACCCAGACCCTGCTGCACACCATGCGGGACAAGGGGCTGCTGCCCCGGCTCTCCGAACGGCTCGGTTTCCTCACCCGCACCAACTCCGAGGCCCTGGTGGGCGCCCAGACCACCGACCGCCGCTACCGCGCCAAGAATCCGGCGGAGAAGAAGGCCGAGTTCAGCCGCGGGGTGGCGATCACCTCGTCGATCCACCCCAACGAGACCACCCATATCGAGCCGGTCCGCTACGGCAAGGGCTCCAACGCGATGGGCCTGATGTCCATCCTCCAGATCCCCAACGGCGGCCGGGTGCCGCGCTGGCTCCAGTTCCTCGGCGCCAATCTGAAGCACCCCACGATGGCGGTGCGTTCGCTGTCCAACCGGCGCTGGTCCGAGCGGACCATCATCGGCCTGGTCATGCAGACCCATGACAACTCGCTGACCACGTACCGCAAGTCCAAGGGGCTCGGGAAGGGACTGCTGACCGCCCGGCAGGGTCACGGTGAGCCCAACCCGGACTACATCCCCGAGGGCGCGGAGGCGGCCCGCCATCTCGCCGAGTCGATCAACGGCTTCGCGGGCAGCAATGTCGGGGAGCTGATGGGCACCCCGCTGACCGCGCACTTCCTCGGCGGCTGCCCGATCGGTGAGGACGCCGAGCACGGGGTGATCGACCCGTACCACCGGCTGTACGGACACCCGGGCATCCATGTCGTCGACGGCGCCGCGGTCTCGGCGAACCTCGGCGTCAACCCGTCGCTGACCATCACGGCGCAGGCCGAGCGGGCCATGTCGCTGTGGCCGAACAAGGGCGAGGCGGATCCGCGCCCCGCCCAGGGCGAGCCGTACCAGCGGCTGTCGCCCGTCGAGCCCACCGCTCCGGCGGTTCCGGCGGACGCGTTCGGGGCGCTGAAGCTGCCCCTGCTTCCGGTGCCCGTGGTACCCCCGGCCACGCCCGGGAGCTGACGTCCGCGACGGCGAAGGGGCCGCCCCCGACGGTGGGGGCGGCCCCTCGCTGCGGCTGTTGCCTGCGCGTCGGCCCGGTGGCCGTTACGCGGCGGCGCCGCCGCTGCGACGACGACGGACCACGAACACGGCGCCACCGCCCGCGGCCATGGCCACACCGCCGATCAGGGCGATCGTCGGCAGTGCGGAGGAGGAACCCGTCTCGGCGAGGCTGCCCTTGGGGTTGATCTCCGTGTTGCCCTCCGGCTTGTGCGGCAGCGGCTTCTTGCCGCCCTGCGGCTTGGGCTCGGCCGGGGGCACCTCGCCCGGCTTCGAACCGGCCTTGAGCACGTCGAACTCGTAGTACTCACCGGTCGAGTAGACGCAGTTGCCCTTGTCGTCCGCGTACACACCGATGCTGATCGCGTAACCGAAGCCCTCGGGCGCGCTCTTGGCCACGCTCAGCCGGAGATCGACGGTGAGGGTCTCGTGCGGACGCACATCGGTGTAGCCGACATAGCCGGCGCCCGGGTCGTTATCGTCGGTGGAGATGTTCTGCCACGCGCCGGTGTCCGGGTCCTTGTACTGAAGGGTGAGGTACTTGCCGGTGCCCTCCAGGTCGTCGAGGTGCACGGTGCCCGCGACAACGCCGAAGTCCACGCGCTTGTACGTGCGGTCGGAGTCGTTCTTGACCTCGAAGGTGAAGGTGTGGAACCCACTGCCCGCCACGACCTTCGAGGGCAGACCGACGAGGGTGGTGCTGAGGTCGGGGTCCTCGTTGTAGTCCCCGTTGTCCGTGCACTCACCGGGCTCGGTCGGCTCGTCGGTGGGGGACGTCGGCTTGCCGGTGGGGGTGGCCGTGTCGGTGGGCGTGGCCGAGGGAGTGGTGGTCTGGCTCTCGGTGGCCGTCGGGGTGGGGCTCGTGGGCTCGCCGGTCGGCGTCTGCGTGGTCTGCGTCGGGTCCGGGGTCGGCGTGGCCGGGGGAGTGGCGGTCTCCGACGCGGACGGCGAGGCAGAAGGCGATTCCTCGGCGAAGGCGGCCGGAGCCGCGAGCAGCGCGGCGGGGGCGATGGCGGCCGTGGCTGCGGCGGTCGCCAGAACGCGGCGAATCTTCATGAAGACCTCTTCTGGGTCCGTACGCGCCGCTGGTGGGCGGTGCGCAGGTGGAAGGCCGTCGCGGTGGGGGCGCGGTATGGCCGTGCGTTTGCACGTACATGACCGGCTCGGTGGCTGAAAGGTTGCCTTCGTTTTTGCTCACAGAATGGTCACAGAATCCGGCGGCTCGGTCAGAAGGCAGTCAGAGGCAGCCGGGAAACGGGCGCGAAGGGATCGGAGCCGACTCGGAGCTGCTGACGAGATCCGGGAGCAGCGCATGCGAAGGGCCCCGGGGCGCCCGAGCGGGGCGGGCGCCTCGGGGCCCTAGGCGGTCAGCACCGGCGTCAGGGCAGCGCCGGTGCTGAGAAGCGGCGCCGGGGGGTTGCGCCGCTGGCTTCGGGGCCGGACTTCATGGGGGGAGTATGGAGGGGCGTACGCCCGCGTGGTTGTACCAATGGCGGGAGGTGACCCGGGGCTTTTCGCCTTCCTGCATCGTGGTGGATGCGGAGCACCGGGCGCAACCGTTTCGACCGGATACGGTCGGTCCCAGGCGTCCCCGGGACCGACCGTCCTTGAGGTGGTGACCGGGCTGCTGTCCCCTGCCGACCGGTCACCTCGCCGGAGCGAGGTCCCACGACGCGCACCGCCTGAATCACCGCAGGGGGCGCGTCTCATCGCTTCGGCGGATCTGAGCCACGCGTGGATTTTCCGGGCCGCTCCTGGCTGGCGCGGCACCGGGCTCAACGAGCCCGCTCGCGGGCCGGTCACGCGCCGTACGGGTGATGGCGCGGAACGTCAGATCCGGCCACGGCACAGCTCCAGCAGCGTCATGGCGAGGGTGGTGCCGGGCTTGCCGAGCCCCTCCCGGTAGCGGTCGAGGATCTCCATCTCACGGGAGAGGTGCACCCGCCGCCCGCCCGATGCGATCCGGGCCCGCTGAATGGACGCCGAGACATCCATCCGTTCCCGGACGAGGTCGAGGATCCGCCCGTCGAGGGCGTCGATCCGTTCACGGGCGGTGCGGATCACCTCGGTGGCGTCCGCTGCCCCGGCCGTACTGCTCGCTGTCGTGCTCATATCCGTATCTCCTGGTCTCTCGAGTGTCTGTCGGGACGTGACCCGGAGTCCGGCGGAAGAGCCCGGAGGAGAAAACACCAGCGCCCCGGGCCTTGGCCGGCCCGGGGCGCCTGGGAAGTCGCTTGTCAGTTCAAGCAGCACGACCTTGGCAGCCGGACGGGCCGGTGCCATAGGTAAAGACGAAGGTCATGCGCGTGGACATGGCGTCGATTATGAGCCCGTTAGAATCGAAAGTCCAACGCGCCGGAACAGTCCCCTGTGCGGGTTCCCTGTGCGGACCGGAGCGCCCCGAGTACCACCCCGATCACCACCGCCGGAAGGCCGCCGAAGTGCCATCAGCGTCCCCTGCTGCCGCCCCCGACACCGTCCTGGTCGTCGACTTCGGCGCGCAGTACGCCCAGCTCATCGCCCGCCGGGTCCGCGAAGCCCGGGTCTACAGCGAGATCGTCCCGTCCACCATGCCGGTGGAGGAGATGCTCGCCAAGAAGCCGAAGGCGATCATCCTGTCCGGCGGGCCGTCGTCGGTCTACGCCGAGGGCGCGCCCAGCGTCGACCGCGCGCTCTTCGAGGCCGGGATCCCGGTCTTCGGTATGTGCTACGGCTTCCAGCTGATGGCGGTCGCGCTCGGCGGCACGGTCGACAACACCGGCGCCCGGGAGTACGGCCGCACGCCGCTGACCGTCACCAAGCCCGGCTCCACGCTCTTCGCGGGCACCCCCGAGGAGCAGTCCGTGTGGATGTCGCACGGCGACGCCTGCTCGGCCGCCCCGGCGGGCTTCGCCGTCACCGCCTCCACCGATGTGGTGCCGGTCGCCGCCTTCGAATGCGACGAGCGCAAGCTCTACGGCGTACAGCACCACCCTGAGGTGATGCACTCCACCCACGGCCAGCAGGTGCTGGAGCACTTCCTCTACCGGGGCGCCGGTCTCGAGCCCACCTGGACCACCTCCAATGTGGTCGAGGAGTCCGTCGCGGCCATCCGTGAGCAGGTCGGAGCCAAGCGCGCGATCTGCGGGCTGTCCGGCGGGGTGGACTCCGCGGTCGCCGCCGCCCTTGTCCAGAAGGCCATCGGCGACCAGCTGACCTGCGTGTACGTCGACCACGGTCTGATGCGCAAGGGTGAGTCCGAGCAGGTCGAGAAGGACTTCGTGGCGGCCACCGGCGTCCAGCTGAAGGTCGTCGAGGCCGAGGAGCGGTTCCTGTCCGCGCTGGCCGGGGTCTCCGACCCCGAGGAGAAGCGGAAGATCATCGGCCGGGAGTTCATCCGGGTCTTCGAGCAGGCCCAGGCCGAGCTGGTGGCCGAGGCGGGCGCCGCGGGCGAGGCCGTGGAGTTCCTGGTGCAGGGCACCCTCTACCCCGATGTGGTGGAGTCCGGCGGCGGCTCCGGCACCGCCAACATCAAGTCCCACCACAATGTGGGCGGCCTCCCCGAGGACCTCGAGTTCAAGCTCGTCGAGCCGCTGCGCCGGCTGTTCAAGGACGAGGTGCGCAACGTCGGCCAGGAGCTGGGCCTCCCGGACGAGATCGTCCACCGCCAGCCCTTCCCGGGCCCCGGGCTCGGCATCCGCATCGTCGGCGAGGTCACCAAGGAGCGCCTGGACCTGCTGCGCGAGGCCGACGCCATCGCCCGCGAGGAGCTGACCGCCGCCGGTCTGGACCGCGACATCTGGCAGTGCCCGGTCGTCCTCCTCGCCGATGTCCGCTCGGTCGGCGTCCAGGGCGACGGCCGCACCTACGGCCACCCCATCGTGCTGCGTCCGGTCTCTTCCGAGGACGCCATGACGGCCGACTGGTCGCGGCTGCCGTACGACGTCCTGTCGCGGATCTCCACCCGCATCACCAACGAGGTGGACGAGGTGAACCGGGTCGTCCTGGACATCACCAGCAAGCCGCCCGGCACCATCGAGTGGGAGTGACCTCTCCCTCCCCGTGGTCAACGCCGACGCCGTCGCTCATTCGTTTGGGCGGCGGCGTCGCCGTAAGTGCTGGGTACGCTGATCGTACGGCCGAGAATCCCGTCCATGGGAGGAACCATGACCGCTGAGCCGCTGCCCACCACTTCGTGGCCGGTGCCGCCGCCGGATGGCTACACCGTGGACGACCTGCTGACGCTGCCCGACCTCCCGCCGCACACCGAGTTGATCGACGGGAGTCTGGTTTTCGTGAGTCCGCAGCGGGATTTTCACAGCGTGATGATTGACCTGCTGGTCAGCGGGCTGCGTAGGACTGTGCCCGCCGAGTTCAGGGTCCGGCGGGAGATGACCGTGGTCATCGACAAACGCAACGGTCCGGAACCGGATATCTCGGTCGTACGTGCCGACGCCGTGCGGAGCGGTGAGCAGACCTATTACCAGGTGAGTGATGTGATGCTCGCCGTCGAGGTCGTGTCTCCCGAGTCCGAGGCCCGGGATCACGACACCAAGCCTCACAAGTACGCCAACGCGGGGATCCCGTACTTCTGGCGTGTCGAGAGGGCACACGCGGGCGAACGTCCCGTGGTCCATGTCTTCCAGCTCGATCCCGAGACGCGCGCCTACCGTCCCACCGGTGTCCATCACGACCGGCTGAAGCTCTCCGTCCCCTTCACCGTCGACATCGACCTCGCCGACATCGACAACCTGTAGGTCGCGGCTCTGGCCTCCCGCGATACCCGGAGGTAGCTTCCGCTGCGAGCACCCCCAGGAGCGCGAGGAGTGAGCGAGCCGCCCATGAACACCCCCATGCCGATGCCCCGGCCGACGCCCGAGCCGATACCCACCGACCAGCTGCACATCACCCTGCCGCCGCAGCACACCTCCCCCGACGACGAGCGGCGCCATCGCAAGGAGCGGCTCGCCGCGGCGCTGCGGCTGTTCGGGCGCTACGGCTACGAGGAGGGGGTGTCGGGCCATATCACCGTCCGCGACCCGGAGTTGACCGACTGCTTCTGGGTGAACCCCTTCGGGATGCCGTTCGCTCACATCACCGCCGGCGATCTGATCCTGGTCAATCAGGCGGGCCAGGTGGTCGAGGGCCGCTATCACGTCAACCAGGCGGCGTTCGTCGTTCACTCTCACGTGCATCGGGCTCGGCCGGACGCCGTCGCGGTCGCGCACAGCCGCTCGGTGCACAGCCGGGCGCTGTCCTCGCTCGGTGAGCTGCTGGAGCCGATCAACCAGGAGGTCTGCGCCTTCTTCGAGGACCACGCGCTCTACGACGCCCCCACCGGGGTGGTCGTGGACGACGACGAGGGGCGCCGGATCGCGGCCGCGCTCGGCGGCCACAAGGCCCTCATCCTGCGCAATCGCGGTCTGCTGACGGTGGGCGACTCGGTCGACGCGGCCGCGTGGTGGTTCATCACGATGGAGCGTTCGTGCCGGGCGCAGCTGGCGGCGAAGGCCGCGGGCAAGCCGGTCCTCATCGACGACGAGAGCGCCGCGCGGCTCCGTGAGCAGCTTGGAAACGATCTTGTGGCGTGGATCAACTATCAACCTCTGTATCTCCAGATCACCCGCGCCGAGCCGGACCTGTTGAGCTGACACCCTCCGCGGTACGGCACAATTCCCTCTCGTCACATATCAGTTGGCGCCGCTCGGCCCGGTCCGGAATCCGAACGGCGGTGCCGAAACAGTACGAGCGAACGACGGAGCGACCCTCGTGGCGGTGGAGACGGCGGAGAACGCCACGACGGTGGAGGGGCACCCGCACGGGCCCGGCCACACCGGCTGTGCATGTCCTCAGGGTGCCCGTGAGGGCCACCGCAGGGCGGTGGCCGCCTTCGTGGCCATGCGGGAGCGTTTTGCGGCCGGAGAGGGCCTTCCGGCGGCGCTGGCGCACTCCGCCGGGGCCTCCCGGCAGTGGGTCTCGGACGAACTCGCCCAGGCCGCCCGTACGGTCGTCGACAGCGGCCGCGCCGAGTGCACGGCGTGGCGGGACGCGGTGTGGCGGCGGACCCTGCTGGTCGTATGGGGCGCGGTCGCGGCGCTGCTGATCGGGCAGTTGGCCACCGCGCTCGGCACCGGCTGGTCGGTGGCGCGGACCGCCGGGATCGCCGCCGCCGTCGTCACGGCCGTCCTGCTGACGTTCGCCGCCCGGCTGCACCACGCGGCCGGGGGCCCGCTCGCCCCGCTCGTCGGCGAGGACAACCGGCTCTCCACCTCCCGTACGGTCGCCGCGGCCTGGCTCGGGTTCGCCGTCTTCTCGGTGCTCGTCCTCGGCGGCGAACTCGCCCTCGACCCCGGCGACCGCCCCCGGCTGACCGACGGGCTCGCGCTCGGCCGCGTCGCCGGGCTGCTCACCGTCACCGGGCTGAGCTGTCTCGCCGCGGTGATGGCCCGGCTGGTGGTGGCCGCCCGGGTGCGGGCGCAGCGGCTCCAGAAGGTGCGCGCGGTCCGTCCGCGCGCCGCCGATCTGCTCACCGACGACGCGGGCCGCGGCAGCTTCGCGGACGCGCAGTACGTGGTCGTCCACACCGTCGCGCTCGCCTTCGCCGCCGTCCGGCTGGCGCGCGAGCCGTGGCAGCTGCCCGATCTGCCGTGGGGACCGGCCCTGTTGGCGATCGTCTCCACCCTGATGTACCTGGCCGGGAAGTACACGGAGGGCGGACGGCCCACGGTGCTGTCGGTGGTGCGGGTCCGCCCCGAGGAGGGCGGTTTCGACCGCGACGCCCCGATCCGCACCGGCGACGACATCGAGATCCGCGGCAACGGCTTCGTACCGCCGGGCGCCCAGGACCCGGACCGGCTGGCCCGGATGGTGGTCCGGATCGGGGCGGTGCACGTCCATGTGCCGCTGGTGCCGGTGGCCGGTGGCTTCGGCAACCCGACGGACACCGCGCTGACCGTGCCGGTGCCGGTGGATGTGGAGCCGGGCCGGGTGGAGGTGCAGGTGGTCACGGCGGCGGGCGCCGAGACCAACCGCTATCCGATCGACGTCCTCGACTGATCGACGTCCCCGACTGGATCCACATCCTCAACTGACCGACGTCCCGGGCTGATCGGATTCCTCGGCGGACGGCCGTCCCCGACCGGACCAGGCCCCGTCCGAAAACCGTTCTTGTCTGAGTCATGTTGCGCTTCCTCTTCGTATGGAATTGTTGAGATGTCAACGGAAGAGGCGGTCGTCATGAGCCATGCGAAGCGTCCGATCGGAAGCGGTCCCGCGGACAGCGCGGGCAGTGTCAACGGCGTCGGCGACATGGGCGGGGTCGGCGACATGGGCGGGGTCGGCGGTATGGGCGGGCAGCCCGTAGGGGTGCGGGCCACCGCCGCCCACTACGCGCTGCTGCCCCTGCGGCTCTTCCTCGGCGTCACCTTCGTCTACGCCGGGATCGACAAGATCACCGACTCAACCTTCCTGGCCGACAGCGGCAGCGGCTCGATTGGTGCTCTGATGCGCCAGGTCCACGACACCGCGGCCATCCCCTGGTTGATCGACCAGGGTCTCAAGGATCCCTCCGCCTTCGGCTATGCCATCGCCTACGGCGAACTGGCCGTGGGACTGGGCACCCTGGTCGGTCTGCTGTCCCGGCTGGCCGCGTTCGGCGGGGCGATGATCTCGCTCAGCCTGTGGCTGACGGTCAGCTGGCAGACGGAGCCGTACTACTACGGCAACGACCTGATGTACCTGATGGCGTGGCTGCCGCTGGTGCTGGCCGGTGCGCCCTATCTGTCGCTGGACGTCGCGATCGCCAAGCGCCGTCGCAGGCACGGATCGCAGCTCTTCGCCTAAGCGGCCTCGCTGACGTCCGGTGCGGTTCGGGTGCGCCCTGAAGGGGCGCGGGGCTGTGTCGATGTGCGGCTCCGCCGCGCTGGCGCGGCCGGCCACGACGCAGCCGCGGACGCATGACGGCACCTCGCGGCACTTCCCGCGGAGCGCTGAGCGGCCCGGGGTACCTGAGCAGTGGATACGGGCCCGCCGGGAGACAGGCGTGCCCCGGGAGGCGGCCGGGTCCGGGGCGGCCGGGTCCCCAGGGGTGGCCAGGCCAGGCGCCGGGTCAGGGCACCTCTCCCTCGGCCGTCCGCTGCCCCGGCCTGCGTATCGCGTACGTCATGGCCGACACCACCCCGGCCAGACAGAGCCCGACCCCCGCCAACGGCAGCAGCACCAGCGGCCGTACGTCCCACCTCCCGGCCGCGTCCATCGCATAGGCGAGCCCCACCCCGAGCATCACCAGCCCGGCCACCAGCTTGGCCGGTTCGAACGGATGCTTCCTCATGACCGCGTCACCTCCACATTCCCCAGGCCGATCTCCAGCGTCAGCTTCAGCGTGCCGTGGGGCTCACCGCCTCCAGCCGGGTCCAGCGTCACCTTGCGGTCCCGGTTCGGCTCGATGTCGATGTCCTTCTTGTCATCGCCCGGCAGCCGGATGTCCCCGAGGCCGACATGCATGCTGAGCTCCACACGGGCGTCCCGCGGCACCGTGACCGCCAGCTTGCCCGCGCCCACCTCCGCCCTGGTGGTCACCGTGCGGCCCTCCTTCAGCGGCAGCCGGTGCAGCTTCAGCTCACCGACGCCGCCGCCCATCTCGTAGCTGTCCCGCACAGCGGCCGCCGAGGTGGGCGCCCATGTCGTGCGCGACCAGTCCGGGGTGACGGACTTGGGGAGCGCCGCCGCGCCCGCCAGCAGTCCACAGGTGATCAACGCGAGCAACACCGTGCCGGGCCCGGTCCTGCCGTACCGCGAGCTGATCACCATCGCGAGCCCGAAGACCCCCAGCGCACAGGCGAATCCGACCTCCAGGCTGGTGCCGAGCGGATGGCCGGACCACATCAGCCTCGCGCCCAGCACCCCGGCGAGGACCGCGACCACGAACGTCCAGCCGCCGATCGAGATCGTCTCGTGCCCCCTGCGTGCCCGTTCGGTCATCGCCGCCCTGCGACGGTCATACGCGGCGCCCTTGTCCGGACCGTCGTCCGGCCCCCACAAATAGCCCGAGGCAGCGCCCATCGGCCCGGTGGTGCCGTCCTTGACGATCGGATCCCGCCACCAGGAGGGCCCCGGGCCACCCCGGGTGGGCGGCGCCTGGGTCTCGGGGGGCGCGTCCGCGACCGCCTGCGCCGTGGCCGGGTCGACCGCGCCCACGCTCTCCGCCTGGCGCCGGTGGTGCGACCAATAGGCCGCGCCCGACGCGGCGATGGACAGCATGACGGCGAAATACATCACGTTGCCCTCGTTGAGCATCGACAGGAACAGCCCGCAGCCGACCAGCGCGACCAGCACCGCCGTCAGCCCCGGCCCCTCCACCCGGCCGGACAGCAGCTTGCGCCCCTCGTTCTCCTCCTCGCCGTGGAGCGGAACCAGCAGCCAGCAGAACCCGTACACGATCAGGCCGAGACCGCCCGCGACGGCGAGCACCGACAGCACCACGCGGAAGATCACCGGGTCCAGATCGCAGAACCGGCCGAGCCCGCCGCATACCCCGGAGATCACTTTGTGGTCACGACTGCGCCTCAAGGGCGGGTGCGCGTGCGGATCGCGGGAACCAGGCATGCCATCGGCCTCGTCCGCCACGGTGGGTGCATCGGTCATACGGCCATGGTGACAAGACAGTCCGCTCGGCGACATCCGGCACAACCCTGGGGCTTCCCTGACATCGCCCCGGAGGTCGCGGCGGCTATCGTGGCCCATCGAACATATGCGGGACGCGGTAGCGGCTGCCGGGCCGGGTAAGCGGGAGGGGAACGCGGTGTCGGAGGAAGGGCGGCTCATAGCCGGTCGCTACCGGCTGGTCGAGAAAGTCGGCCGCGGTGGCATGGGCACGGTGTGGCGGTCCGAGGACGAACTGCTGGGCCGCCAGGTCGCGGTCAAGCAGCTGCACGTCTCGATGCACCTGACCGACGACGAACTGACGACGCTGCACGAGCGCACCCGGCGCGAGGCGCGCAGCGCGGCCCGCATCACCCACCCCAATGTGGTGGTGGTCCATGACGTCGTGGACCACGAGGGGTTGCCGTGCATCGTGATGGAGTACGTGCCCTCCACCACGCTCGCCGATCTGCTCAAGGACGGCGGGAGGGTATCCCCCGCCGACGCCGCACGCATCGGCCGCGGCATGATCGCCGCGCTGCGCGCCGCGCACGCGGCGGGCGTTCTGCACCGTGACGTCAAACCCGGCAACGTCCTGCTCGGCCCCGAAGGCCGGGTCGTACTCACCGACTTCGGCATTGCGATGGCCACCGGCACCTCCACCCTCACCAAGACCGGTGAGGTCGTGGGATCCATCGACTACATCGCCCCCGAGCGGGTGCGCGGCCGCACCCCGGGTCCCGCGTCGGACCTCTGGGCACTGGGGGCGACGCTCTATCAGGCGGTCGAGGGGAGGGCCCCGTTCCGCAAGCCCACCGCCATCGAGACCGGTTACGCCATCGCCGTCGACCCGCTGGAACCGCCGAAGCAGGCCGGGCCGCTGACCCCGCTGATCGAGGCGCTGCTCGCGAAGGACCCGGAGCATCGGCCGTCGGCCGAGGACACCGAGCGGGCGCTGCGGGTCCCGGCCTCGGAGGCGGACACGACGGCGCTGCCGCTGCCGGGGTTCGGCCCGGCGCCGGGTGGGACGCCGTCGGGGTCCACCACCCATGTGACCGCGACGCCCGGTACGCCGCCGGTACCTCATCCTCCGGTGCCTCATACGCCGCCCACGCCGTACACACCGCCCACGCCCCACACACCGCCCACGCCCCACACACCGCCCACGCCCCACACACCGCCCACGTCGCACACACCGCCCACGCCCCACACACCGCCCACGTCGCACGCGCCGCACACACCGTCCACCTCCGCCGTCGCCGCCCACGCGCCCGCTCCGGAAGCGCCGGGCGCGCCCCCGGGGCCCGGACACCCGGACTCCGGCCCGGCGCACGGCGATTCCGGCTCCACCCCCCTGCCGAAGAAGAGCCGCAGGTCGCAGTGGATCGCGGCGGGCTCCGCACTGTCCGTCGTGGCGGTCGCGGCCGGTGTCTACGTCTTCGGCCTGGACAAGGAGTTGCCCGGCGTCCAGGGTTCGGGGGACAAGGCCAGCGCCACCTCGGAGCCCCGCCACACCAAGAAGCCCGCCTACACCCCGCCGCCGACCCCCGAGGGCTACCACCTGGTGAAGGAGAAGCAGCTCGGTGTCTCCTTGCCGGTGCCGGACGGGTGGACCCTGGACACCGGCTCCGAAAGCGCCGTCGACGGCACCCAGGAGGTCCGTTACCTGGCCCCCGGGCGACTCGCCAGGCTCCAGATCGATGTCCTGGACCTCGCACCCGAGGACCAGGTCTCACACTTCGAGGAGCTCGAGAGAGCGTTCAAGCAGGACTATCCGATCTACCACCGGATGCGCCTGCAGAAGACGAAATTCCGGGACGAGCCCGCGGCGGTGTGGGAGTTCACCTTCCAGGGCCAGGCACGGTTGTTCCGCGCGATCGACCTCGGCTTCGGCGAGGAGGGCGGCAAGCAGTACGCGATCTATCTGAGCGCACCGGACGCGGAGTGGGCGAAGTACCGCCCGATCTTCGACGTGGTCCGTGAGGGCTTCGTCGCCAAGTGACGCGGACCGCGTGCCGCCTCGGGGAATGATCAGGGGCGACCCTGATACCGCTCCCGCCCCGGCCGTGTGACGATCGGGGCATGACCGGCGCCGTGCCCCCGACCACCCCCACCGAGCCGCCACCGCGCAAGCTGTACCGCAGCGCGGAGGGGCGTCTGCTCGGCGGTGTGGCGCGCGGGCTCGCCGGGCACATGGGGCTGCCGGTCTCCTGGGTGCGCATCGTCTTCGTTGCTCTGTTCATGGCCGAGGGCTTCGGAGCCCTGGTCTACGCCCTGTTCTGGTTCATCGTCCCGCTCGGCGTCGGCGGCGTGGAGACGACCACCACCCGCCCGCTGGTCACCCAGGGCCCCGACGGCCGCGGCCGGATCCTGGCGCGCAGGCCCGACAAGGGCCAGTTCCTCGCGCTGCTCGCCCTCCTCATCGGGATGGGGATCTTCGTCAAGGGCTTCCAGCTGGGCCGTGCCAACACCTACATCTGGCCGCTGCTGCTGATCGGCGCCGGCGTCGCCCTCTTCTGGCGGCAGGCGGACAACGCCCGCCGGGCCCAGTGGGTCGAGCTGAGCCGCAGCAAGCGGGTGCTGCCGCTGGCCCGGGCCGCGGCGGGGGTGCTGCTGGTCGGGGCCGGGGTGACCGGCATCGTGGTGCTCCAGGGATCGGCCAAGCACATAGGGGCGGTGCTCCAGGCGGCCCTGGCCGTGCTCGTCGGCATCGCGCTGCTCGCCGGCCCCTATGTGATCCGGATGACCCAGGACCTCTCCGAGGAGCGGCTGATGCGCATCCGCGCCCAGGAGCGGGCCGAAGTGGCCGCCCATGTGCATGACTCGGTGCTGCACACCCTCACCCTGATCCAGCGGAACGCGGAGGACTCCCGCGAAGTGGCCCGGCTCGCCCGCGCCCAGGAGCGCGAGCTGCGCGCCTGGCTCTACAAACCCGAGGGCACCGGCAAGGACGAGGACGAGGAGCCGGACACCCTGGCCGAGGCCGTGAAGAAGACGGCGGCCGAGGTCGAGGACTACCACGGCGTTCCGATCGAGGTCGTGGTCGTCGGCGACTGCCCGCTGGACGAACGGCTCGGCGCGCAGATCCAGGCCGCCCGCGAGGCGATGGTCAACGCCGCCAAGTACGGTGGCGAGGGTGGGGCCGTCCAGGTCTACGCCGAGGTCGAGGGGGCCACGGTCTTCATCTCCGTGCGCGACCGCGGCCCCGGCTTCGACGTGGACGCGGTGCCGGAGGACCGGATGGGCGTCCGTGAGTCGATCATCGGCCGGATGCAGCGCAACGGCGGCACGGCCAGGCTGAGGTCCGCGCCCGACGGGGGCACGGAAGTGGAGTTGGAGATGGAGAGGGCGACGACATGACCGAGGCGACGGGCGGCACCCACAACGGCGGCGCGACCGGCGCGGCGGGCGCGGACGCGGGCGCCGACGACAGCGCGTCGGCCCGCCGCGTCCGTGTGGTGCTCGTCGACGACCACCGGATGTTCCGCACCGGCGTCCAGGCCGAGATCGGCGAGACCGCCCGCACCGGCGTCGAGGTGGTCGGCGAGGCCGCCGATGTCGACCAGGCCGTCACCGTGATCGGCGCGACCCGCCCCGAGGTGGTCCTGCTCGATGTCCACCTCCCCGGCGGCGGAGGCGTCGAGGTGCTGCGCCGCAGCGCCGCCCTGATGGCCGACCCGGACCGTCCGGTGCGCTTCCTCGCCCTGTCCGTCTCGGACGCCGCCGAGGACGTCATCGGCGTCATCCGCGGCGGCGCCCGCGGCTATGTCACCAAGACCATCACCGGCACCGACCTGGTCGACGCGATCTTCCGGGTCTCCGACGGCGACGCGGTCTTCTCACCCCGCCTCGCCGGCTTCGTTCTCGACGCCTTCGCCTCCAGCGACGCCCCGCCCGTCGACGAGGACCTCGACCGTCTCACCCAGCGCGAGCGCGAGGTGCTGCGGCTGATCGCCCGCGGCTATGCCTACAAGGAGATCGCCAAGCAGCTGTTCATCTCGGTGAAGACGGTCGAGAGCCATGTCTCGGCGGTCCTCCGCAAGCTCCAGCTCTCCAACCGCCATGAGCTGACCCGCTGGGCGACGGCCCGCCGTCTGGTCTGACGGGGCGGGCGGGCCGCGGGCCGTCAGCCCGTCGTCTCCAGCGACTTCTTCGCCAAGCGGAAGGCGGGCAGCATCGCCTTGTGCTCGTCGGTGTCGAGTCCGCCGAGGTGGATGACCACGCCGCCGCTCTTGGTCATCACGGCCAGGGCGCGTTGGCGTCTGGTCTCTCCGGCGGACGGGTCGGTGACGGAGTAGCTCGCCTCGGTGGCGGGCAGGTCACCGGCCTTGGTCTGGCGGAAGCCGACCTTGCTCTCGAAGTTCTCGGCAGCCACGAACGCACGCATCAGGGCCCGGGGTTCGCCGCCGGGGGCGGCGGCGCCCTTGGTGCCGGTGTAGACGCGCAGGAAGCCGATGTGTCCCGCGGGCTTGGCGTCGATCTCGCAGACGAGGGTGACCGGGCCCTGCTTCGCGAGCGGACCGATCTGGTCCTGGACCGCCGCGTCCACCGCCTCGGCCTTCCAGGACTTCTCCAGGCTGAACCGCACCGGCAGTTCGCATGCGGTGCGCTTGCCGCCCAGCTTGGGGGGAGCGGGGGCCTTGGCCTTGGCTCCGCCGTCCCCGTCCGCCCCGAACAGGCAGCCGGTCAGCGCCCCCATCAAAGCCATCGCGCCGACCGCCCCCGTCACCAACTGCCGTCCATGCCGCATTTCGGTATATCCCCACCTGTGTGCACGATCGTTCGAAAATTCGCCGCAGCGTATCCGATGTCCTGCACCAGGCGCTCGCTCTATTCGCCGAAGCGCTCGCCGAAGTGTGCGGAGAGGGCGGGCAGCAGGGTCGTACGGCAGGTCTCGACGTCGTCGGCGGCCCAACAGACGTAGCCGTCCGGGCGGATGAGCAGGGCGCCCGCCTCCGGCCCCGCCCCCTCAGGACGCGCCCGGACCAGATCCACCCGCTCCGGCAGCCGCATCTCCTCCGGAACCACCCCGGCCAGATCCAGCAGCACCGCGTGCCCCGCCTCGAACAGTCCCGACAGACGTATGGGCCCGGCCGGGGCGGACAGTTCGGCGTCCGGCAGCCGCGCGCCCGTGAGCGGATGCGCGCCGGGCAGGTCGTAGCGCAGTGCCAGCCCCGACATCAGCCCCGCCAGGTGGCGGTTGGTGTCCGGCATCCGCAGCAGATCGGTCATGATGTCGCGCAGCGCGGACACATCCGGGCTCGCGAACGGGTTGGCCAGCACCCGCTGTGCCGAGGTGTGGTGCAGCACCCGGGCCGCTACCGGATGCCGCTCGGTCTGGTAGCTGTCCAGCAGCCCGTCCGGCGCGTCACCCCGTACCACCGCCGCCAGCTTCCAGCCCAGATTGAACGCGTCCTGGACGCCGAGGTTCAGCCCCTGCCCGCCCAGCGGCGGATGGATGTGCGCCGCGTCCCCCGCGAACAGCACCCGCCCCATGCGGTAGTTCTCGATCTGCCGGGTGGCGTCCGTGAACCGCGAGGAGTTGTCCACCCCGCCGAGCACCGTCTCCTCCCCGTACACCGCCCGCAGCGCCGTGCTGATCTCCTCCGCGCTCACGGGGGTGTCCCGGTCGGTCTCCGCCTCCTCGTGCCCGAAGGTGAGCCGGTAACGGCCCTCGCCCAGCGGGACCAGCATCGCCCAGTAGTCGTCCGTCTGCCGGGTGAGCGTGCTGATGTGCCCCGCCTCGTGCGGCACCAGCGACGAGGCCGACGACAGCCGGATGTCCGCCAGCACGGCCAGATACGTTCCCGGGCGGCCCGGGAAGTCCAGCCCCAGCCGCTTGCGCACCGTGCTGCGCGCGCCGTCGCACGCCACCGCGTAACGCGCCCGTATGCGCACGCCCTCCGCTGTCCTCACCGTCACGCCGTTGGCGTCCTGCTCGACCGCCGACACCTCGGTGCCGCGCCGCACCACCGCGCCCCGCGCGGTCGCCCGCTCCTCCAGCACCTCTTCGATCTCCCACTGCGGCAGCCCGATCGGGTACGGGTGGGCGGTGTCCCACGGTGTGCAGTCCAGTTCCACCGGCAGCATCGCGAAGTGCCCGCCCGCAGGGTCCCGATTTATGGTCCGCCGCAGCATCGGCTCCAACAGCCCGCGCAGCTCCAGCAGTTCCGCGGTGCGCGGCTGGATCGTCCCGCCCTTCACCTGCCGGATGCGCTCCTCCAGGCGCTCCAGCACCACCGTCCTGACCCCCGCCAGCGCCAGTTCGTACGCCAGCGTCAGCCCGGTCGGGCCCGCGCCCACGATCACGACGTCCGTCTCGATCTCCGACACCATCACATGTCCCTTCGCTTCACTGAGGGTAAATGTATACCAGATGCAGAAATCTACCAAGTGTAGTGTCGCCTGGTAGTGTGGACGCCGTGAACGACCAGCCCGGACTGCGTGAGCGCAAGAAGCAACGGACGCGGACGACGATCTCCGAGGCCGCGATCGCCCTCTTCCTCAAGCGCGGCTTCAACGAGGTCTCCGTGGCCCAGATCGCCGAGGCCGCCGAGGTCTCCAAGCGCACGCTCTTTGCCTACTTCCCAGCCAAGGAAGACCTCGTGGTGCACCGCATGGCCGACCACGAGACCGAGCCCGCCCGGGTGGTGCGCGGCCGCCCGCCGCACACCACCCCGCTGGCCGCCCTCCGCGCGCACTTCCTCGACGGCCTGCGCCACCGCGACCCCATCACCGGCCTCAACGACGTCCCCGAGATCAGCGCGCTGTTCCGGATGGTCCGGGGGACCCCCGCCCTGTTCGCCCGGATGAGCCGGTTCCGGATCGGTTCCGAATACGCCCTCGCCGAGGCCCTCCAGGAGACCGCCGGCACCCCCGAGCTCACCGCGCGCATCGCCGCCGTTCAGATCGTCGCTGTCCAGTGGGCTCTGTCCATGGACAACGGGGATCGTCTGGTCGAGGGCGAGTCCGCCGACGAGCGCTACGCGGGCGCCGTCGCCGACGCCGAGCACGCCTTCGCGCTGCTGGAGAACGGCCTCGCGGCCGTATTCACGCCCCCTCCAGCAGCTTGAGTTCGAACCACACCGTCTTGCCGATGCCACAGGCGCGCGGCTCGGCGTCCCAGCCGTCCGCCAGCGCGGTGAGCAGTGCCAGTCCGCGCCCCGACTCGTCCTCGGGGCGGGCCCGTCGGGGCTGAGGCATCACCTCGCTGGCGTCCGACACCTCCACCCGCAGCTTCTCGTCACCCACTACGCAGCGTGCGCGGAGCTCCCGGCCTGGGGAGACGCGGGCGTGTCACAGTGACACCCAAGGCGGCGCCTGCGTAGAGGTCGCCGCCTGTCCCCACACCGTCCACGTCCGTGACTCCAAGCAGGAGTCCGGACCTCAGCTGACGCTCACCCCCACCGCCTGGGCCGAGTTCATAGCCTTCAGTCGCGTTTGAGGGCGACGCCGCCGTACATCGAGACGTCCGCGTCACGTACACCCTCACTGGCGTCCCGCTCGTCGGGGCGCCAGTGGTGTACGAGGGTGATGCCGGGGTCGATCAGGTCCAGGCCCTCGAAGAACCGTTCCGTTTCCGCCTTGTCGCGGATCTGGAGGGGGATACCGCGCTCGTTGTACTCGCGGCCGACCCCCGCGACCCCCTCCGGGTTGGAGTCGCCGGTGAAGATCGTGAGGGCCAGGAAGCTGCCCGGGGCCAGCTCGGACATCAGGCGGCGGACGATCCCCTGGGGGTCGTCCTCGTCGAGGACGAAGTGCATGATCGCGATGAGGGACAGGGCGACCGGCTGCTTGAGGTCCAGGACCTCGTGGAGTTGCTGGGCGCCGAGGATGGAGTCGACGTTGCGGATGTCCGCGTCGATGTATTCGGTCCGGCCCTCCGACGTGCTGGTCATGAGATGGCGGGCGTGGGTGAGCACGATGGGGTCGTTGTCCACGTACACCACCCGCGCCTCGGGGGCCGCTTCTTGGGCGACCTCGTGGAGGTTCGGCTGAGTGGGGATACCGGTGCCGATGTCCAGGAACTGGCGGATGCCGTGTTCCCGGGCGAGGTAACGGGTCACCCGGTGCATGAAGATCCGCGTCTGCTTCATGGAGATCGGGAGGCTCGGGTAGGCCAGCGCCGAGGCGTCGCCCGCGGCGCGGTCGGGGGCGTAGTTGGTCTTGCCGCCGATGAGGTAGTCATAGACGCGGGCGGAGTGGGGAATGTCCGTCCGCAGATCGACCGGGGGCTGGGCGAACTCCGACTTCGATGACATCCAGTTCGTGCCCGACATCTTCGTTCGCCCCCATCATCAGCCTCTGAACAACCTACTTACAATGTCCGGTCGTTGACCATCGTATGAGCCTTTCCGTCGCGGCGGGGTCCTCGCGTTTCAAACGGCGGCGGCCGCGTAGGTGGATCAGCCGAAGCCGAAGCCCTTCGGCACGGCGACGTCGAGGGTGTCCTTGACCATGGCGAGGGCCGCCCCCAGAGGGCTGGAGGCCCCGCCGCTCACCGTGATGTCACCCGCCTCACAGCCGTAGACCACGGCTTTCTCCGGGCCCCGGAGAGCGTGGAGCGGGTCGCCGGGGGCGGTCTCCTCCAGCCGGACCCGGACCAGGAGCGGCTCCCCCGCCGAGGCGGTCGCGACCGCGCGCAGCCGGTGGCCCCGCTCGGCGGCCGCGCGGGCCGCCTCCGCCGTGCCGTCGTCGATCGCCGCGCCGCCGAGGTCCGTCCGGACGGCCGCCGCGTCCCAGCCCCACAACAGGGCTGCCAGCAGCCGGGCCTTGGTGGCGGCGTCCGCGCCGGAGAGGTCGGCCGACGGATCGGCCTCGGCGATCCCGTGGCGCCGGGCCTCGGCGACGGCGGCGGGGAACGCGTCCCCGGCGGCCAGGCGGTCCAGGACGAACGTGGCGGTGCCGGTGGGGCAGGCGCGGAGCGTACGGCAACCGAGGCCGCGTACCCCGGTCCTGGCCATGTCCGCGGCGGGCAGCGCGGCACCGGTGGCGCCCGAGATACGGATCAGGGCGCCGCCCTCGGCCGCCGCCCGGCCCAACTCGGCCCAGTGGCTGAGCAGATGGCTCTTGGTGGCGGAGACGACATGGACCCCGCGGCGCAGCGCGAGCAGCGCGTCGGCGGCGGCCTGCTCACGCACCGCCGGAGAGGACGGGACCGCCTGCGCCAGCACCACCGCCCCCGTACGCTCCAGGGTTTCGGCGAGCGGCGGCAGCGGGCCCGGCGCCAGCCGGGGCGCGGGGCGCTCGGCGGCGCTGGTGCGGACGGCGGCGAGCCGCAGCGGGACGTCGCCGGACGCGTTCAGGAGGCGGTCGGCATAGGCCCGGCCCACCGGGCCGTAACCCGACAGCACCACCGCGGCTTCAGAGGACATGGCGCACATGGCCCCAGTCTCCACCGGGTGACTTTTCCTCGGCCCTACGCCGGGTCGGGGCCCAGGCGGATCCACGGTTCCCTTGCAGGGAGTTGCGGCGACGACACGGCCGTGGCCCGGCGGCACTGGCGCGATGCGCTGCGGCTCCTGGACGGCTACCGCGATGCGCGGGCGGTGGAGCTGCGCGAGCGCGTCCAAGGTGAGCTGGGGTCGCAACGCTGAGGGGTCGCGGCCGTGAGTCCGGGGTGTGGGCTCTGCGCTACGCGGGGCGGCTTGCGCCCGCGAAGGGCATTTGGTCGATGGGGGCAACGCGGACCGGGGCGCCGGGGTGGGGGGCGTGGATCATGCGGCCGTTGCCGATGTAGATCCCGACGTGGCTGATGCCCGAATAGAAGAAGACGAGGTCGCCGGGGGCCAGTTGGGAGCGGCTGATCCGGTGGCCCGCGTTGATCTGGGTGTAGGTGGTGCGTGGCAGTGAGACCCCGGCGGCGCTCCAGGCGGCCTGGGTGAGTCCGGAGCAGTCGTAGCCGTGGGGGCCGGTGGCGCCCCAGACGTACGGCTTGCCGAGGGCCCCGTAGGCGAAGGCGATGGCGCGGGCGGCCCGGCCGGTGGCGGCGGGGGCCGGGGCTGTGTGGCCGGCGTCGGTGGCCTGGGGGCTGGGCTCCTGGGCCTGGGCCCGGAGGCGGCGGCGCTGCTCCGCGGTCAGCCGGTCCAGGAGCCGGTCGGCGGCGGCGAGCTTCTTCTCGACGGCCTGTTTGTGGCGGGAGAGCGCCTCCTGTGAGGCGCGCAGCTCGGCCAGCCGGTCGGCCGCCGCGGTGCGCACCTGGCGCAGCGCCTTCCGCTGGCGGGTGATGCCGTTGATGGCGGCGGCCTGGCGCCCGGCCGCGCGCTCCGCGAGCGAAGCCCGCTGGAGGTATTCGTCGGGGGAGGAGGACAGCGCGAGCTGGAGGGTGGGGGCGATGGTACCGGCCCGGTACTGGGCGGTGGCGTACGCGCCGAGGGCGTTGCGCGCGGTGTTCAGCCGGGCGGTTCTGCGGGCGGCCTCGTCGCGCAGTTCCCCCAGTGCGCGGCGGGCCGTATCGGCCTTCTCCCGGGCGCCGTTGTACTTCTCGGTGGCCTCCTCGGCCTCCTGTCGGTACCGGTCGACCTCGGCCTTCACCTGAGCGGTGGTGAGGTGGGGGTCGGCGTGCCCGGTGCCCTCGAGGGCGGTCGCGGAGGCGGCGCCGGTGAGGGCGAGGAGCGCGGCCGTCCGGGCGGTGCTGCTGGCGAGCGAGCGTTTGGGCTTGCTGCGCG
This sequence comes from Streptomyces coffeae, assembly GCF_016741875.1. Taxonomy (GTDB): domain Bacteria; phylum Actinomycetota; class Actinomycetes; order Streptomycetales; family Streptomycetaceae; genus Streptomyces; species Streptomyces coffeae. The sequence goes on from NZ_JAERRF010000001.1 coordinate 409,212, forward strand.
ACTTCCTGTGCGACGCCACGGCGGCGGTACACCTTCCTGGCTGTGCTGGTGTTCCTGGCTGAGTGGGTGGTGCCGGCTGAGCGGGTGGTGCCGGTCTGTCGGGGACGGGGAGATGGCAGCCCACCCATGAGGCGGGGACCCTCGGTTGACGGGAGGCGGACTGCCATCTGGAGGAGGAAGCTAGGCCGGGAGACGGGGGCGGTGCGGGGCGATGCACGGGAATGGACGTATTTCGTCGTTCCAGTGCCATGGGCTGATCACGGGGCGCGCGGGGTGGGTGGCACTGCGTGGCGGCCGTGACCGAAGCTGGGATCAGGGCCCACCCACGTGAAAGGTGGTGCTATGCGCGGCGCTAATGTCCGTGCGTATGGACGTCCTCATCAACGCCTTTGTCGGTTTGCACATCGTCGGTATAGCCGCGCTGCTGGGCGGATTTCTCTCCCAGATGAAGCAGATGAGTGCGGGCACCGCACGGATGACCCCCGGAATGCTGCACGGGGCGCTGACCATGCTGGTGACCGGAGTGGCACTGGTCGGCCTCAACCAGGCCGACGGCGGCGCCGTCAACAACATCAAGATCGGGGTCAAGCTGGCGCTGTTGATCGTGGTGCTGTGCCTGGTCTATGTGAAGCGGGACGAGGAGAAGGTGGAGTCGGCCGCGTTCGGGGCGGTCGGTGCCCTCACCACCGTGAACATCTTCATCGCCGTGCTGTGGACCTGATCTTCCCCGGCCCCCGCCCACTTCGATCAATAACGGCTTGATACCGCACATCAATTCGTGCGCAACCCTTTGCACTCGCGAGCTGTCTTAAGGACACAAGACGGCCGGAGGGAGCGGGCAATGGGGGTAGTGGGGGCGCACAGAGGGCTCACGAGCGACAAGGGCCCAGGGTTTTTCAGGCGGTTCGGGACCAGGCGGATACGGCGTACGGGAGTCGCGCTGGGTCTGGCGGGGATGGTGATGCCGCTCGCGGTCGCCCTCGCCACCCCGGCTCAGGCCGCACCGTCGTGCACGACGAGCACCGGGCCGTATCAGAAGCAGGTCGAGAAGTTCCTCGGCCGCCCGGTGGACGGACGGCAGTCGCGCACCGACTGTCTGGCGATCCAGAAGTTCCAGATCAACAACGGCATCAGCCCCACCATCGGCTATGCCGGGCCCATCACTTGGGGGGTGATGAGCCTGAAGAACGCGCAGCGGGCGGCGGGCCACAACCCCAACGCGGCGGGGAGGTGCCCCACCAACAGGGGACGGATCGCCTGTGTTGACCTCACCCGCCAGCTGAGCTGGGTCCAGGACGGCTCCCGGCTGGTCTACGGACCGGTGCCGGTGCGCACGGGGCGTGACCGCTATGAGACCCGGACCGGTCTGAAGAAGATCTACTGGCGGGACATCGATCACTGGTCGACGATCTACGACGTCGCCATGCCGTACAGCCAGTTCTTCGACGGCGGTCAGGCGTTCCACTCGATCGCGGGCAGTGTGTGGTCCCCGCCCGGCTCCCATGGTTGCGTCAACATGCGTAAGGCCGACGCCAAGAAGTACTGGAGCCTGCTGAAGAACGGCGACGACGTCTACGTCTACGGCCGCAAGCCCGGCACGTAAGGTCCTGCGGGCCCGCGCCCGGCGTACGGCCACGCGCCCCTGTCCCCGCTGCGCGCTGGGACAGGGGCGCGTGCCATGCATGGTGCCCAGGGTCCGCCCGTCCCACGACGGGGCGGAACGGTGGCGTACGGCGCGGCCGGGGCGCCGCCCCGCGTTCGTCCCCACGCCGGCGCCCGGCACGATGGATCGCGCGCCGGGCGCGCGGGGGTGCGTATCAGCGGGCGCCGCGTGCCCCCGCGTGCGGCCGGGCTCCGCGCCCCGTGCGTTGGACGGGGCGCGGCCCGGACGTCAGGCGGGGCGCACGCTGCCGTAGATCGGCATTTCGGTGATCGGCGCCTTCTTCACCGAGTCACCCGGCTTCGGCGCGTGGATCATCATCCCGTCGCCGATGTAGATCCCGACATGACTGATGTCGTCGTAGAAGAAGACCAGATCGCCCGGTTTGAGCTCGGACGTCGACACCCGCGTCCCGACCTTCACCTGGTCCCAGGTGGTGCGCGGCAGGGACACCCCGGCGGACTTCCAGGCCGCCTGGGTCAGCCCCGAGCAGTCGAAGGAGTTGGGGCCGGTGGCGCCCCAGACGTACGGCTTGCCGATCTGTGCCTCGGCGAAGGCGACGGCCTTCGCCGCCTTGGTGCTGTCGGAGGGGGCAGGGGTGGACGGCGTGGACGAGCCGGAGCTGTCGTTGGCCTCCTGCTGCCGCTGCCGCTCGGCCGCGGCCTGCCGCTGACGTTCGGCCTCCGCCTGCCGCTGCTTCTCGGCGAGCGCGGCCGCCTTGCGCCGAGCCTCCTCCTGCTTCGCCTTCTCGATCGCCGCCAGCCGCGCCTTCTCCTTGGCGGTGAGGTTCGACAGCAGGCGCCGCGCCTCGGACAACTTGGTCTGGACGGTCTGCTTCTTCGTCTTGAGCGTCTTCTGCGACGAGGTCAGCGAGGCGAGGCTCTTGGTGGCGGTGGCGCGCTCCTTGGCCGCCTTGGTGCGCTCCGTCTGGAACTCCTCGACGGCCTCTTTCTGGCGGCCGGTGAGCCGGTCCATCAGATGCGACTGGTCGAAGACGTCCCGCGGGTCGGAGGAGAAGAGCATGGCGGCGGTGCTCGTGGCCATGCCGCCGCTTCGGTACTGGGCCGCGGCGTATGTGCCGAGCGTGCGCCGGGCCTCGTTGAGCTTCTCGGTGCGCTTGGCGACGCTGTCCAGCAGCTTGTCGACCTTGGCGCGCTGGGTCTCGGTGCGCTCCTTGGCGGCGTTGTAGCTCTGGGTGGCGCTCTCCGCCTGGTGGTAAAGGGTGTCGACCTTCTTCTTGACCTCTTCGATCGACTGGGTGGCGGGCTTGGGATCGCCGGGCGCGGCGTTCGCCGTCTGGGAGAGCAGGGTGACCGAGGCCAGGGCGGCCGTGGTGACCCCGACGGCGGTCCGGCGGCTCTGACCGTTCAGCGCTGCCGGTATTCGGGTCCGCGGCTTGCGGTGCGACGCCAAGGGAGGCGACTCCTTCCGTGGACCGCCTACCGGGTTAGCTGTCGGGTTCGGGCGGAACGGAAGGCTGCCCTACGGCCCGTCGGGGCGGCACGGTGTGCCGTCGCCGGGCCGATTCACCCCGGTGGAACGTGTGGGTCCCCGGCTCCGGCTGCCTCGCGACGTGGCCGGACTCGGCGGAGGCCGTCCGTGCCGACGCTGGTCGCCGACAGGTGTCCGGACTGCCTGACGGAGGACGGTAGCCAACTCGTGGGGCTCCTGTGAAGGCTGGTGTTCGTTTTGCCCGAAACCGTTTCGTGATTTTCGCACGTAGGCTGTCAGTGGCGCGGCCTAGACTCGGTGAGCGATGAGCAGCCTCTTTGACGACAGCTTCCTGGCGGACCTCGGGCCCTCGGGCGAGGAGCCCCCACCGCCCGAGGACCACGAGGGCCACGAGAGCCCCGAGCACCACGGTCCCGGCGGTGGTGAGGACGTACCGCACCACCTCTTCAGCGGCGATTTCGACGCGCCCGTGCCGAGCGTGGCCCGGGAGGCGTACTACCGGGACGGCGCGGCGCGGCCCGCCGTGGACCCGGCGGCCCTGCTCGAGGGGCTGAACGAGCAGCAGCGGGCCGCCGTGGAGCACACCGGCTCACCGCTGCTGATCGTCGCGGGCGCCGGCTCCGGCAAGACCCGTGTGCTCACCCACCGCATCGCGTATCTGCTCGGCGCGCGCGGAGTGCACCCCGGCCAGATCCTCGCCATCACCTTCACCAACAAGGCCGCGGGCGAGATGAAGGAGCGGGTGGAGGAGCTGGTCGGACCGCGGGCGAATGCCATGTGGGTCTCCACCTTCCACAGCGCCTGTGTGCGCATCCTGCGTCGCGAGTCCAAGAAGCTGGGCTTCACCTCATCGTTCTCGATCTACGACGCGGCTGATTCCAAGCGGCTGATGGCGCTGGTCTGCCGGGATCTGGACCTGGACCCCAAGCGGTTCCCGCCCAAGTCCTTCAGCGCCAAGATCTCCAACTTGAAGAACGAGCTGATCGACGAGGAGACCTTCGCCGGGCAGGCCGCGGACGGCTTCGAGAAGACGCTCGCCGAGGCGTATGCGATGTACCAGTCGAGGCTGCGCGAGGCGAACGCGCTGGACTTTGACGACATCATCATGACCACGGTCAATCTGCTCCAGGCGTTCCCCGATGTCGCCGAGCACTACCGCCGCCGGTTCCGCCATGTGCTGGTCGACGAGTACCAGGACACCAACCACGCGCAGTACACCCTGGTGCGCGAGTTGGTCGGCATGGACACCGAGGAGACCGCGGCCGGCGAGCTGTGCGTGGTGGGCGACGCCGACCAGTCCATCTACGCGTTCCGCGGCGCCACCATCCGCAACATCCTCCAGTTCGAGGAGGACTATCCGGACGCGCGGACCATCCTGCTCGAGCAGAACTACCGCTCCACGCAGACCATCCTCAGCGCAGCCAACGCGGTCATCGAGCGCAATGAGAACCGCCGCCCGAAGAACCTGTGGACCGAGGCCGGTGCCGGGGCCACCATCACCGGCTATGTGGCCGACACCGAGCACGACGAGGCCCAGTTCGTCGCCGATGAGATCGACCGGCTGACGGACGCGGGCGACGCCAAGGCCGGGGATGTCGCCGTCTTCTACCGCACCAACGCCCAGTCCCGTGTCTTCGAGGAAATCTTCATCCGCGTCGGGCTGCCGTACAAGGTCGTCGGCGGAGTGCGCTTCTACGAGCGCAAGGAGGTCCGGGACGTCCTCGCCTATCTGCGGGTGCTGGCCAACCCCGAGGACAACGTCCCGCTGCGCCGCATTCTGAACGTGCCCAAGCGCGGTATCGGCGAGCGCGCCGAGGCGATGATCGACGCGCTGGCGCTGCGCGAGAAGATCACCTTCCCGCAGGCGCTGCGCCGGGTCGACGAGGCGTACGGCATGGCCGCCCGCTCGGCGAACGCGGTGAAGCGGTTCAACACGCTGATGGAGGAGCTGCGCACCATCGTGGAGTCGGGCGCGGGCCCGGCCACGGTGCTGGAGGCGGTGCTCGAGCGCACCGGCTATCTCGCCGAGCTCCAGGCGTCCACGGACCCCCAGGACGAGACCCGGATCGAGAACCTCCGGGAGCTGGCCACCGTGGCCCTGGAGTTCGAGCAGGACCGGGGCGAGGAGAACCCCGGCACGCTCGCCGAGTTCCTGGAGCAGGTCGCGCTGGTCGCCGACTCCGACCAGATCCCGGACGAGGACGTGGAGGGCACCGGGGTCATCACGCTGATGACGCTGCACACGGCCAAGGGCCTTGAGTTCCCCGTGGTCTTCCTCAGCGGTCTGGAGGACGGCGTCTTCCCGCATATGCGGGCGCTCGGCCAGACCAAGGAGCTGGAGGAGGAGCGGCGGCTCGCCTATGTGGGGATCACACGGGCGCGCGAGCGGCTGTATCTGACGCGCTCGACGATGCGGAGTGCGTGGGGGCAGCCCGCGTACAACCCGCCCTCCCGCTTCCTGGAGGAGATCCCGGACCGGTATGTGCGGTGGCGCCGGACCGGTCCGGCCACCCCGTCGGCGTCCATGGGCGCCATCGCGGGCGGCTCCGGGTTCTCGGGCGGCGGTTTCTCGGGTGGTGGGTCGTCGCGGTCGCGCGCGGGGGCGAGCGGTTTTGCCACCCGGCGGGCGACGGAGCGGCCCGCGGTCTCCCTGGCCATCGGCGACCGGGTCACCCATGACAGCTTCGGGCTCGGCACCGTCGTGGCGGTGAAGGGCAGCGGGGACAACGCGGAGGCCACGATCGACTTTGGTGACGAGAAGCCGAAGCGGCTGCTGCTGCGGTACGCGCCGGTCGAGAAGCTGTAGCTGGAGGGGCGGACTTCGGGGGCTGGGGTGACGACGGGGGCGTTGGGGGGCGCGTCCGGGGTTACGACGGGTTGAGGCCGTGGCCGCGCAGCCAGGGCAGCGGGTCGATGGCCTCCCCGCCCCCGGGGTGCACCTCGAAGTGCAGATGCGGGCCGGTGGAGTTGCCCGAGTTCCCGGAGAAGGCGATGGTGTCGCCCGCCTTGACGCTCCCGGAGCGGATCTTGGCGCTGCTGAGATGGCAGTACCAGGTCTCCGTACCGTCCGGACTGGTCACTATGACCATGTTGCCGTAGGCGTCGTTCCACTGGGTCCGCACGGTGCCGTCGGTCGCGGCCATGACGGGGGTGCCGTAGCTGACCGGGAAGTCGATACCGGTGTGCAGGGACATCCAGTTGATGCCCGCCTGGCCGTAGGTGGCGCTCAGGCCGTGCTCGGCGACGGGGAGCGCGAACTTGGGGCGCAGTGCCTCCTTGCGCGCGGCCTCCGCGACCTTCCGCTTCTTCTCGGCGGCCTGGCGCGCCTGGAGGTCGATGCGCTCCTGGGTGCGGCTGGCACGGTCCCGGAAGTCATCGGCGCCTTCGCGGACTTCGGCGAGCTGGGTGTCCAGCTTGCTGTTGGCGGCGGCGGCCTTGACGGGCGGCGCGGCGGGGGCGGCCTGGGTGGTCGAACTGTCCTTCTTGTCGTTGCTCATCCCGACGGAGGCGGCGGCCACCGCGCTGACGCCGAGGGCGCAGACGGACGGGACGGCGACGGTGAGGAGCGCGGAGCGTTTGGGGCGGGCCGACACGGTGCGCCGGCGGGCCCGGCCGTTGCCGCCGCCGCTTCCACGGCGCGCGGACTGCGGTGTGCGCGAAGGCGACGGCGGGGACAGGAGCGTCACGTCGGCATCGGGCGCGGACTCGTGTTCGGCCGCCGCCTCGGGTTCTGGTTCGGCCTCGGGGACGCCGGGGTGGTCGTCGTGGGGCGCGTCGTGGGCCCCGTCGTGGTGTGTGTCCTGCGGTGTCTCGTCGACGGTGGCGAAGGCGGTGGTGTCCCAGAACTGGGTCTGGCCGGTGTTGACGCCCGAGGTCATGTCGGGGCCGTCGAAGGAGTCGTAGGACTCGAAGGTCTCGTAGGCGCCGGTGTCGTAGCCGGTGTTGTCGAGCGCGGTGGCGTCGTGGAGGCCGGTGGCGTCGTGGAGCGCGGTGGCGTCCTGTAGGGCAGTGGCGTCCTGTAGGGCGGTGGCGTCGAACGCGGTGGTGTCGTACGCCGTGCCGGAGTTGTCCCACTGTGCGGGGATCTCGATATGACCGGTGGCGTCGGTGCCCCAGGCATTGATGTCCCACTGCCCACCGGTCTCCGCGGTCGGCTGCGACGGGATGTCGGTCGGCAGCTGATAGCCGGAGGCTGCCCACATCGCGGTGGTGTCGTAGGCGCCGGTCTCGAAGTGGCCGGAGTGGCCCATGTCGTACGTACCGGTCATCTGCCGACCGGTGGCGTCCCACTGCGAGGCGTCGTACTGGCCGCTGTGCCCGGCGGCATAGCCGTCGTAGGCGCTGTTGCTTCCGGGGAGCGCGCCGAAGAGCGGGTCCCCGTCGCCGTAGGCGGCGCCGAGCTGGTCGAAGCTGCCGGTGGAGTAGCCGTCGTACCCGGCGTAGCCGTGCGCTGTGTCCTGCTGCTGACCGTATGCCTCGTAGTACGGATATGAGGCGTCAGGAGCGGGGTCGGCAGGGTTGGAGCCCACCGACGGGTGACGGTCGTTCACCACCAACTTCTCTTTCGCCTCGGCAGCAGGAGAATTAGCGGCGACTGTACCCGGCGGTACGCGGCAGCGACAATCTTCAGCAAGTTTTGAGCATCATGGGAAAGGGCATTTGGTCGTCTTTCGGCGGACTGTACGTGCTTCCTTGGCTGGGCGTTCGATTGATGTTCGGCAATTTCCGTCCCCGCGCGGCCCTTGCGCTCCCGCCGTCGGGCCGCGGTCGGGCCCTGGGTCGGGCCGCGGTCAGGCCACCGAGAAGGTGTCCGGTGCGTCCGCCGGGGCCTCGTCGGCGGTGTCCAGGGCCTCCAGGACTCCGGCGGCGACCGCGGAATGCACTGGTAGGGCGAGATGTCCGATTCCTCTGACGCGAATGTTCCGGGAGATCACATCCGGATGGTCTATCCGGGCCGTCTCCGCCGGGATCATCAACTGATCCGCATCGCTCCAAAAAGAGATCATGCGGGTACGGCATTCGGGGACAGGCTGCCGCAACTCCGCTATCACATCGGAGTCCGGGCACATCTGACGCACGAGCGGATGTGCGGACAACAAGGGCGCCGCGCGCGTTCCCGCGTGTGGGGTACCGAGCGTCACCAGGGAGTGGACGCGGAGATCGCCACCGAGCCGCTGGACGTAGTAGCGGGCGATCAGTCCGCCCAGGCTGTGGCCGATCACATCGACCCGGCTGTGGCCGGTGCGGGCGCAGACCTCTTCGATATGGCGGGCGAGGAGCGCGGCGGCGGTGCGCAGGTCGCAGGTGAGCGGCGAGTAGTTGAGGGCTTCGACATGCTGTCGGCCGTGCCGGTGCAGAGCGCGGCGCAGCAGGACGAAGACGGAGCGGTTGTCGATGAAGCCATGGAGCAGGACGACGGGGCGGCGGGCCCGGCCCTCGGTGGGGAGCCGGGCGGCGGCGTCGGGCGGCGGCGGGGCGGGCGGTCGCTCCGGCAGGATGCCGGTCGGGTAGAGCACCAGATGTCCGGCGAGGATCGCCAGGTCGAGGGCGATGGCTCGAAAACATTTGAGGCCCATGGCGGCCGACCTCCCGGTGTGCCCGCACGGGCAGCCGTGGACGTGGCCATGAGCATGGCCATGGGTGAGGTCATGGCCATGGTGAACGTCATGGCGATATGACCGCACCGCCGCACCGTGCTGCGCCATGCCCATGCCCATAACTGCCGATGGCGATGAGCGGCGCTGCGCGGTGCGGCGGTCCCCGCTGCGGCTCCCCTTGTGTGGCCGGCCCGGCGTCCGAAGTCTCTGCGGCTGATGCGATCGCGGATGCGGGTACGGCCTTCAGTGAACGTGTCCCACGTGTGATTTCCCCCTCGCTGCGCGCCGCGAAACTGCCGGGTAGGGGATGCTGGAGATAACGTTCGTTCACATGGGTGCGTTCGGCGTTCCTGGGAGCGCGCGCCAGATCGCGGACGCATGCTAGGTCTTGGAGGCTGTGATGGGTGTGACCGGTCCGATCCGTGTGGTGGTGGCCAAGCCGGGGCTGGACGGCCATGACCGCGGGGCGAAGGTGATCGCGCGGGCGCTGCGCGACGCGGGTATGGAGGTCATCTACACCGGGCTCCACCAGACCCCCGAGCAGATCGTCGACACCGCGATCCAGGAGGACGCCGACGCGATCGGGCTCTCGATCCTCTCCGGTGCCCATATGACACTCTTCGCCAAGGTGTTGGAGCTGCTGCGGGAGCGCGAGGCGGAGGACATCAAGGTCTTCGGCGGCGGCATCATTCCCGAGGACGACATCGCCCCGCTGAAGGAGCAGGGCGTCGCGGAGATCTTCACGCCGGGCGCCACGACGGGGTCCATCGTGGAGTGGGTCCAGAAGAACGTCCGCCCGGTGGCCGCCTGAGCCTGAGCCTCATCCCGGGGCCGCGCCCCGGGGCCCCGCCGCGGCTGTGCGGCCCGGCGGTCCGCGCGCCGTGTGACGGCGTGTGTATCAGCCAACGGCCCCGTGTCCGGCCGCCCGGGGCCACATCGTTGCGTGTGGAGCCGCACCGCTCGGTGCCGCCCCGTTTCTCCCTCCAGCCCTGTCGGTGTGTGCCGCGGCCCGGAGTCCGGCCGCGGGCACTTCGCCGCGCGGCGGAACCGCATGGCTCGGCGCCGCGCCGTCTCCCCACACCGTCGTAGGACCCGGGTGCCCGCGGCCCCGGTGCCCGGCGGTCGCTCACCGCGCCGTGTGCCGCCGTGCGGCCGGGCCGCGGGCCCCCCGCGTGGTCGGCCGTTCCGTACGGCGGTTCACACCGCGCGGCCACCGGCTTCCCGGGCGTTTGCATCGAGCCTCCGGGCCGTACGGGCGGCCGCGACGCCGCGGGCGTACGCATCCGCCGGGCCTCCGGGCCCGGTAACGCACCTGGCGCGCGGGCGTGTTCATCCCATGGGCGGGGTGAGTTCGGCGCGGATGGCTTCCCTCAGCCGTAGCGTGCCCACCAGCCGCTGGAACGCCTCCGACCAGTAGCCACCCGCTCCCGGAGCCGCGTCCTCACCCTCGTCGGGTATCGCCGTGAGCACCTCCAGGCGGTCCGCCTGGCCCGGGTCCAGACAGCGCTCGGCCAAGCCCATGACCCCGCTGAAGCTCCATGGGTAGCTGCCCGCGTCCCGAGCGATGTCGAGCGCGTCCACCACGGCCCGGCCGAGCGGCTCGGCCCAGGGCACCGCGCAGACCCCGAGCAGCCGGAACGCGTCGGACAGGCCGTGGGAGGCGATGAACTCGGCGACCCATCCGGCTCGTTCCCCCGGCGGCAGCGCGGACAGCAGCTTCGCCGGGTCGCGCCAGACGGCGGGGGCGGCGTCGCCCGAGGAGGGCGGCAGGGCCGGGGCGCCCAGCAGGGCGCGGGACCACTCCGCGCTGCGCTGCCGCACGGCGGCCCGGCACCAGGCGGCGTGCAGATCCGCCTGCCAGCTGTCCACCACCGGCAGTGCCACGATCTCCGCGGCGCCGAGCCCGCCGAACCACTCGGTCCAGCGGTCCAGCGGGGTCGCCTCCACCAGCTGGCCCAGCCACCAGGAGCGCTCGCCGCGCCCCGAGGGCGGCTTGGGCACGATGCCGTCGCGCTGCATTCCGCTGTCGCATGCGGCCGGGGCCTCGACAGCGATCCGTCCGGTGGCGGTCAGGGACACACAGCCCCGGGCCCGCTCGGCCATGCGCGCGGCCAGCGCCGAGGCGGGCAGGGCGGAGAGCAGCTCAGCGGCGGTCGCCCGGACGTTCCGGCTGCGGTCGGAGAGGGCCTGTTCGAGGAACGGCTCGTCGGAGGGGCAGAGATCGTCACGCAGCGAGTCCAGGAACATCAGCCGGTCCTCGGCCCGCTCCGTGGCCCAGGTGCCGCTGAGCAGCGCGAGCCCGGCCGCCGGATCGTGGTGGCGGGCCGCCGAGAGCAAGGACACCCGCTCGGCGAACAGCCCCTCCTCCCACAGCCGCCGGCCGTCGGAGCGGCCGTCGGTGTCCGGTCCCGCCGCGGGGGAGGGGTCGGCGGGCGGTACAGCGGGGACGGCCCCCTCCGGGGGCATTGTGGCCCGGCCCACCCCGCCGCGCAGCGCGAACTTCCACTCCGCGTTGAGCCGGGCCAGCCACAGCGCGCGCGGCCCGCCGAGGGTCAGTGCCTCGGGCCGTAGATCGGTACGGGCCCGAGCCGCGTCGAGCAGCGCCGGAAGCAGTGCGTCCGGCGCCCGGTAGCCGTGGTGGTTGGCCAGGGTGAGCCACTGCGGGAGCAGTTCGGCGAGGTCGGGCGCCGAACGCGGGCTGCCGCGCCCGGCCGCCGAACGGTCGGCGAGCAGCATCGCAAGCCGGGCGCGGGCGGCCGACGGCAGGGCCGGGCGGGGGTCGGGCGGCGCGGGCGTGGGTACGGGCCGCGCGGCTGCGGGCCGCAGCCCGGCCCGCCGCCGCACGGTGCTGAGCGCGGCGGCGTCCAGCAGCGCGGCGGCGGTGTCCTGCCCCGGCAGCGGGGTGACGGGCGGCGTCCGGCGCCCGGTGCCGAGCAGCGCGGCGGCCACGAGGTCGTCCCAGGAGGCGTCGGAGGGCACGGCTGGGGTTGTGGTGTGGGTCGTCAACGTCGGCCTCCTCGCGCTGGGGTGGCGGTGAGCGGGACCGGCTCCGGGTCCCAGGCGGTGATCGGCGCGAAACCGCGGTGGCCGCACTCCCCGAAGACGGTGATCGGGCGGCCGCCCGCGATCGCCAGCAGCTGCCACAGGTCGGTGCGTCCCGCGCAGCGCGGATCGACGGGCAGTGCGAGCCCGGTCGTCGGGTCCGCCAGCTGCCAGCCCTCGTCCCCCGGGACCGGGGTGACCCCGGACAGCACCACCGGCCAGCCCTCCAGCCAGGGATCCTGCCCCAACGCCTCGCCGTACACGGCGAGGGCCGCCGCCACATCGCCGCCGGGCGGCACCGTCCGCTCGCTGTCGGCTTTCGGCGGTGTGGGGTGGCGCTCGGCGAGAGCCGCGCGGAGAGGGCGGGTGGACGGGTAGTACACCAGGTCGGCGTCCAGCAGCAGCCCCGTGGGCAGGGTGGGCTCCGGGGACCGGTCGCCCGTGTCGAAGGACAGCAGCAGCGCCATCCGGCCCGTGCGTTCCCCGCGGAGCCAGACGCGGCGGGTGGTCAGCCGTCCGTCGGAACTGTCCTGGCGGCCCAGGACCAGCCACCGGTCCCGGACCGGCTCGGCGCAGGCCAGCAGCTCGGCCACCGGCAGGGTGACCCCGATCCGCGCGCGGGTGGTGGCGGCCAGTTCCTCCGGGAGCTGGTCGATATGGAGGAAGCCTTGGTTGAGGAGGTGGGCCAGCGCGCATTCCTCCAGCAGCCGCGCGGGCCAGCCCGCTCCGGAGGACGGGATGGCGGCCAGCTCCCGCACCCGCGCCTCCAGGCCCGGGGCCTGGGCGTCGACCATCCTCGCCGCCGTCTCGTCCCACACCCCGTATTCCGCGCGGTCGATGGCGGCGAGCCCGCCGCGCAGCAGATCGGCGAGGCGCCGCTCCAACTCCGAGGCGCCCGCGGCGATGCGCTGGGCGCGCCGCTCGGCGCGGCGCCGGGCCGCTTCCGGGTCGGCGGTGCCGCCCGCGCTCCCGCCGGGCCGCTGATCCCCGGCGCCCGCGCCCCCGCCGGCCCCCGATCCGGCATCGTCACGCCGCCCCGCCGCCTGGTCCGCCGCGCGCTCGCGCCGCTCGCTCAGCCAGCCCTCGGCCCACTCCGGGGGCTCGTCGCCCTCCGGCACCCCGCCGCCCGACGCCCACAGCAGCAACAGCCCCAGGGCGTGCTTGCACGGGAACTTCCGGCTCGGACAACTGCACCGGTATCCCGGCCTGCCGAGATCCACCACCGTCCGGTACGGCATGCTGCCACTGCCCGCGCACACCCCCCATATGCCCGGGCCGCGCGCCCCCGTACCCGACCACGGACCGGCCGCGGCCAGCTTGCCGCCCGCCGTGCGCGAAGCGGCGTCCGGAGCCAGCGCGAGCACCTGCTCCGCCGTCCAGCGTTCCCCCTGCGGATTCATGTCCACGACCGTACGAGCACCCACTGACAACTGCCGTGAACTGCGGCTTTGTTGGGCCCCGAGGGAATGTCAGTGGGGTGGTGCAGGGTGGATTCAGCGTCCGGAACACGCGTCCGGAGACGGAGCGAGGAACGAGTCTGTGGGGGAGCTGTGACCGTCACTGTGTCCGGGACCGAATCCACCGAATCCACCGAATCAACCCAATCCGCCGAGTCCGACAGGGTGGCGGGGGGAGCCGCGGAGGTCCTTCGTCCGCATGCGGAGCACACCTTCGCGGACGAGCTGAGCGCGCTTGCCGCCGCCGACGACCGTCCCCGCCCGGCGCGTTGGCGGCTGTCCCCATGGGCGGTGGCCACCTATCTCCTCGGCGGCACCCTGCCGGACGGCACCGTGATCACACCCAAGTACGTGGGCCCGCGCCGTATCGTCGAGGTCGCCGTCACCACGCTCGCCACCGATCGCGCGTTGCTCCTGCTCGGTGTGCCCGGCACCGCCAAGACCTGGGTCTCGGAGCATCTGGCGGCGGCCGTCAGCGGGGATTCCACCCTGCTGGTCCAGGGCACCGCGGGCACGCCCGAGGAGGCCATCCGCTACGGCTGGAACTACGCCCAGCTGCTGGCCCACGGCCCCAGCCGGGACGCTCTGGTGCCCAGCCCGGTGATGCGGGCGATGGCGGACGGCATGACCGCGCGGGTGGAGGAGCTGACCCGTATTCCGGCCGATGTGCAGGACACGCTGATCACCGTCCTGTCGGAGAAGACGCTGCCGGTCCCGGAGCTGGGGGAGGAGGTCCAGGCGGTCCGCGGCTTCAACCTCATCGCCACCGCCAACGACCGCGACCGCGGGGTCAATGAGCTGTCCAGCGCCCTGCGCCGCCGCTTCAACACAGTGGTGCTGCCGCTGCCCGCGACCCCGGAGGACGAGGTCGACATCGTGGCGCGGCGCGTCGCCCAGATCGGCCGCTCGCTGGACCTCCCCGAGGTCCCGGAGGGCATCGACGAGATCCGCCGGGTGGTCACGGTCTTCCGTGAGCTGCGGCAGGGGGTGACGGCCGACGGCCGTACGAAGGTCAAGCCGCCCTCGGGCACGCTGTCCACGGCCGAGGCCATCTCCGTCGTCACCAACGGTCTCGCTCTCGCCGCCCACTTCGGTGACGGTGTGCTGCGCGCCGGTGATGTGGCGGCGGGCATCCTGGGCGCGGTCGTCCGCGACCCGGCGGCCGACCGGGTCATCTGGCAGGAGTATCTGGAGGCGGTCGTCCGCGAGCGGGACGGCTGGAAGGACTTCTACCGCGCCTGCCGTGAGGTGAGCGCGTGACGGCGAGCGGTGCCGGTGGGGACGCGGTGTGGCCGCTGCTGCTCGGGGTGCGGCACCACGGGCCCGGCTCGGCGCGTGCGGTCCGGGCGGCGCTCGACGCGTACGAGCCCGGTGCGGTGCTCATCGAGGGTCCCCCGGAGGCGGACGCGATCGTCCGGCTCGCCGCCGACGAAGGCATGCGCCCGCCCGTCGCCCTGCTCGCCCACGCCGCGGACGACCCCGGGCGCGCGGGCTTCTGGCCGCTGGCCGGGTTCTCGCCGGAATGGGCGGCGATCCAGTGGGCGCTGGCCCGCGATGTCCCCGTCCGGTTCATCGACCTCCCGGCGGCGAACACCCTGGCCATGGCGGCCGAGGAGCGGCCGGTGCCGGAGGCGGATGCGGGACCGGATGAACCGTCCGAGGGGGCCGGACAGGCCGCGCGGGTACGTCTCGACCCGCTCGCGGCCCTCGCCGGGGCGGCCGGGTACGACGATCCGGAGCGCTGGTGGGAGGACGTCGTGGAGCACCGGGGCCCCGGTCCCGGCCCGGGGCCCACCGCCTCCGCCGCGCCGTTCGCCGCCGTGGGCGAGGCCATGGCCGCGCTCCGGGCCGAGCACGGCGACGGCGGCCATGAGGACGACGCCGCGCGGGAGGCCCATATGCGGCTTCGGCTGAGGGACGCGCGGCGGGAGTTCGGTGCCGAGGTCGCGGTGGTCTGCGGGGCCTGGCATGTGCCCGCGCTCGCCCGGCGGTCCACGGTGACCGCCGACCGTACGCTCCTCAGGGGGCTGCCGAAGGTCAAGGCCGAGATCAGCTGGGTGCCGTGGACCCACCGCCGGCTGGCCCGGCACAGCGGCTACGGCGCCGGGATCGCCTCCCCCGGCTGGTACAGCCATCTCTTCCACGCCCCCGACCGGCCGTTGGAGCGATGGCTGACGAAGGTCGCCCGGCTGTTCCGGGACGAGGACGTGGCCGTCTCGTCGGCCCATGTCATCGAGGCGGTGCGGCTCGCCGAGACCCTCGCGGCCCTGCGCGGCCGCCCGCTCCCGGGGCTCGCGGAGACCATGGACGCCGTGCGGGCGGTGATGTGCGAGGGCTCGGAGGTGCCGCTCGCGCTGGTGCGGGACCGGCTGATCGTCGGGGACGTCCTCGGAGAGGTGCCCGACTCGGCACCGGCCGTACCGCTTCAGCGCGACCTGACGCGGACACAGCGCTCGCTGCGCCTCAAGCCGGAGGCCCAGGACCGCGAACTGGAGCTGGACCTGCGCAAGGAGAACGACGCCGCGCGCAGCCGTCTGCTGCACCGGCTGCGGCTGCTCGGCGTCGAGTGGGGCACCCCGGCCGCCTCCCGCGGCAGCACCGGCACCTTCCGCGAGACATGGCGGCTGTGCTGGGAGCCGGAGTTGGCGGTGCGGGTGGCGGAGGCGGGTGTCTGGGGCACCACCGTGCTGTCCGCGGCCACCGCCAAGGCGGAGTCGGGGGCCGTCGGCGCGACGACGCTCGCCGAGGTCACCGAGCTGGCCGAGCGCTGTCTGCTCGCCGCGCTCCCCGGCGCCCTGCCCGTCGTGATGCGCGCGCTCGCCGACCGCGCGGCGCTCGACACCGACGTCGGCCATCTCGCCCAGGCACTGCCCTCGTTGGTGCGGTCGGTGCGCTACGGCGATGTGCGCGCCACCGACACCGCCGCCCTCACCGAGGTCGCCGCGGGTCTCGCCGAGCGCATCCTCGTCGGCCTGCCACCCGCCTGCGTCGGCCTCGACCCCGACGGCGCGTCCGAGATGCGCGCCCATATGGAAGCCGTCCATCGCGCGATCGGCCTCCTGACGGAGACGTCGCGGACGTCGGCGCCGACCGTTGCGGCCGGGCCAGGACCGGTGGACGCACCGGCGTCGGCGTCCGCTCCGGCACCGGCCTCGGCGGCGGGCGGTATTGCGGCGGCGGGACCGGCGGGCGAGCCGACATCGCCGCCCGCGTCCGGCTCGGGGCCGGGAGAGGTCTCGGAACCGGATGCGGCTCAGGGCGCGTCGGTCCCGGCACCGGCAGAAGTACGGGAGCGGGAATCCCTCGCCGCCGAGGGGCGGGCGGGCGCGCTTGGCGTCGCGGACCGCGACGTTGGGCTGCGAGGGCGGTGGGCCGGGGTGTTGCGGGGGGTTGCCGGGCGGGACGGGGGGCCCGGTGTCCCAGGGGTGATCCGGGGGCGGGCCGCCCGGTTGCTGCTGGACGACGGGCGGCTCGCGGAGGACGAGGCGGCCCGGCTGATGGGGCTCGCCCTCTCGTCCGGCACCGCGCCGACCGAAGCCGCCGCCTGGATCGAGGGGTTCCTCGGCGGCGAGGCGGGCGGCGGAATGCTGCTGGTCCACGATGAGCGGCTGCTCGGCCTCGTCGACCGCTGGCTGACGGGCGTGCCCGCCGACGCCTTCACCGATGTGCTGCCGCTGCTGCGGCGCACCTTCTCCGCGTACGACGCGGGCGTCCGCCGCACCCTCGGCGAGCTGGTGCGCCGCGGCCCGTCCGGGGCGGACGAGAGCGTCGGCGGCGGACCGCGCGGTCAAGCCGCCCCCGCGGCGCCAGGGTTCGGGCCAGGGCTGGACGCGGGCCGCGCGGCGGCCGCCGAGCCGACGGTGCGGCTCCTGCTGGGCCTGGGCTCCGCCCCCGCCCCCACTCCTGACGACCACCACGCGCTGGAGGCAGCCGGATGACCACCCACACACCTGCCACCGACCACCACGAGCGGCTGCGGCGGTGGCGGCTGGTGCTGGGCGGGCAGGGGGCCGACGGCACCGGCTGTTCGCTCAGCGGGGCCGATGCCGCCATGGACCGCACCCTCGAAGCGCTCTACGGGGCCCGGGGCGGCGATGGCCCCGGCCCCACCGGCGGCTCCCCCGGCGTCACCGCGCGCGGCGGCGGGGCCGCCGCGGCCGGGCCGCGCTCCGCCGGGCTCGGCGGCTCCGCGCCCCAAGTGGCGCGCTGGCTCGGCGACATCCGCCGGTACTTCCCCACCTCGGTGGTCCAGGTCATGCAGCGCGACGCCATCGACCGTCTCGGTCTTTCGGCGCTGCTGCTGGAGCCCGAGATGCTGGAGGCGGTGGAGGCGGACGTCCATCTCGTGGGCACCCTGCTCACCCTCAACAAGGCGATGCCGGAGACCACGAAGAACACCGCGCGGGCCGTCGTCCGCAAGGTCGTCGAGGATCTGGAGAAGCGGCTCGCGACGCGCACCCGCGCCACGCTCACCGGCGCCCTCGACCGCTCCGCGCGGATCAGCCGTCCGCGCCACCGGGACATCGACTGGGACCGCACCATCCGGGCCAACCTCGCCCATTACCTCCCCGAGCACCGCACGGTCGTCCCCGAGCGGCTGATCGGTCACGGCCGCGCGGCGCGCGGGGTGAAGAAGGACGTGGTGCTCTGTATCGACCAGTCCGGGTCGATGGCCGCCTCCGTCGTCTACGCCTCCGTCTTCGGCGCCGTGCTCGCCTCGATGCGCTCGCTCGCCACCCGCCTGGTCGTCTTCGACACCTCCGTCGTGGACCTCACCGAGCAGCTCGACGACCCGGTGGACGTCCTGTTCGGCACCCGGCTCGGCGGCGGCACCGACATCAACCGGGCGCTGGCGTACTGCCAGTCGCAGATCACCCGGCCCGCCGACACCGTGGTCGTGCTCATCAGCGATCTCTACGAGGGCGGTATCCGCGACGAGATGCTGGGGCGGGTCGCGGGGATGAAGGCGTCCGGGGTGCAGTTCCTGACACTGCTCGCGCTGTCCGACGAGGGGGCTCCGAGTTACGACCGCGAGCACGCGGCGGCACTCGCCGCGCTCGGCGCACCCGCCTTCGCCTGCACCCCCGATCTCTTCCCGGAGGTGATGGCCGCGGCGATCGAGCGGCGCCAACTGCCGATACCGGACATGGCGATGCATCAGTGACCAGGGGCTTGCGCCGCCCCCAGTCGGTCGTGCAAGGATCATCCACGTCGCCCAGGACGTGAATCCGACCGTCTGGTTGGCACGTTCGTCCTGTCTGTGTGGCTGTGCGCTCCTAGGCTCCAGCCAACGCGTCCTCATCTCCCAGGGAAGGCCCGCTCTTGTCCGCTGTGTTCGCCCTGCCTGCCGCTGTGCGCCTGCCGCGCACCGTGGCCGCACGGCGAGCGCTGATGGCGGCGTTCTTCCTCGGGGGCTTCCTGGCCCTGGCGTTCCTCTTCGGCGGTACCGCTCACGCCGCCGAGCAGGCACAGCCGGTCGCGCCGGTCCATCAGGCCAAGAGCTCCAGCGCCTCCGGGCTGCTCGACCCCTCCGAGGCCAAGGCCGATACCGCCCGGCACCACGCCGAGCGGGCCGGGAAGCACACCCGGGACCAGGCCGCCGAGGCGGCCGACGCCACCGGGGACGCGGTCGCCGAGGCCGCACGCGTCCGGGAGCCGGTCGAGCGCCAGGCGCACCAGGTCACCGACCCGGTCGGTGACCTGGTGCGCGACACCGGCGACAGCCTGCCCGTGGACCTGCCCGACCTCGGTGTCGGCAGCACCGGCGGCGCGGGCTCCGGCGGTTCCGCACCGGGCCACGGCCCGGGCACGGACCGTGCCGCGCAGGGTGATTCCGCCCCGCGCACCCACTCGTCCGCGCACACCACGGCCCCGGCGGGCCCCCTGGCGGCATCGGCCGTCACCTTCCCGTCGGGCACGGCCGACGATGCCGGGCACGGTCCCGTCGTCCGGGCGGCCGCGGCTGCGGCCCAGGACGGTGGCGCCCCGGCGCCGCTGCCCCTTCCGCGGTCCCCCTTCGGGACCGTCTCCCAGTACACCGGCGACAGCGGCACTCCCCGTGGCGGGGACACCCATGCCGCTCTGCCGCCGTCCGACGCGGACCGCTTCGGGCTGCGGCCCGGTGCGATCCGCGCGGAGAGCTCGGCGCCGACGCGCGAGCGGTTCAACGAAGTCCTCGAATTCCCCGGCTAGGGCAGACCTCACCCCCGTCTGCACAAGACCTGCCGCGCGGGGGCGGGTCAGGTCTGCCCGTCCGACAACCCCCTTGTGAATTCGAAGGACTTCCACGCCATGCGCAACACCATCCGTCGTTCCATCCTCGTCGCCGCCGCTGCCACCGGCATCTGGGCCCTGGGCACCGCCGCGGCCAGCGCCGACGAGCTGCCCGCCGTTCCCTCCTCCGACAGCGTCACCAGCACGGTGGACGGCGTCAGCAACACCGCCCGGGACACCGCCTCGACCGACCAGGTCACCGACACCGTCAAGGGCGCGACCGGCGGCCTCACCGACACCTCCGAGGTCACCGACACCGCGAAGAAGACCGTGGACGGCGCGACCTCGACGGTCACCGACACCGTCAAGGGCGGCGTGCCCGCCACCGACGGTCTGCCGCGCGTGCCGGACGTCTCCAAGACCGTGGGCGGTGTGACCGGTCACGCCACCCCGGGCAAGGTCGCCAAGAAGGCCGGCAAGGCCGTGAAGAAGGTCAAGCGGGCCACCGACGTCGACCTGCCCACCGGTGAGGTTCCCGGCGTGGCGCCGGAGATCCCGGCCCTCGGCTCGCTGCCGACCGTTCCCGACACCTCCGCGCTGCCCGCCGCGGGCTCCGTGCCGTCCGTCGACGGCGCCGTCCCGGCCAAGCTCCCCGCCACCCCGAAGCTGCCCGCCGTCCCCGGCTCGGCCGACGAGCTGCTGGGCGCCCTCTCCGGCGCGGGTGTCCGTCCCGAGCAGCTGACCGGCAAGGCGCAGGCCGCCGTGGACGCCGCCCGGCCGACCGTCGACGGCGCCGCCTCCGACGTGCTGCCGCCCGCCGCGCAGCGCACCGTGGTCAAGGTCGTCCCGGTCGCGCAGCGCGCCGCCGGTGACGCCGGTGTGCTGGCCGGTGACGCGGTGGACCACGCGACCCCGTACGCGGGCTACGTGACCGGCAGCGCCCAGGGCCACGCGCTCGGCACCGCGTCCAACGTCGTTCCGTTCGCGCAGGACACCGCCGCCGGTGCTGTTCCGGTGGCCCGGAGCGTGGTGGTCACCACCGTGCCGTTCGCGCAGGAGCTGGCCACCAGCACGGTGCCGTTCGCCCAGGACCTCGGCACCTCCGCGGTCGCCGACGCCCAGGTCACGGCGGGTAACGCCAGGGACGGCGCGAAGAGCCTGCTCCCGGCGGTGCCGACCGACCTGACCGACGCCGCGAACATCCCGGCGCTCCCGGTTCTGCCCGCCGTCCCGGCGGACGTCCCGACGGTTCCGGCTGGCCTGCCGACGGTCCCGGCTGAGCTGCCGACGGTTCCGGCTGGCCTGCCGACGGTCCCGGCCGAGCTGCCGACCGTTCCGGCCGAGCTCCCGACGGTTCCGGCGGACCTCCCGGCGGTTCCGGCTGGCCTGCCGACCGTTCCGGCCGAGCTGCCCACGCTTCCGGCGGACGTCCCGACGGTTCCGGCTGGCCTGCCGACCGTTCCGGCCGAGCTGCCCACGGTCCCGGCGGACCTCCCGGCGGTTCCGGCCGAGCTGCCGGCCGTCTGACACCCGCGCGGCCTTCCGGCCGTACGGATCGCTGTACCTGACGGCAGTCCTCTTTGGGGAGGGGACTGTCGCTGACCGGGCGGCTCTCTTTGGGGAGGGGGCTGCCCGGTCGCGGCGTTTCCACCGGAACAACGCCGGAACAACGCCGGAACAACGCCGGCGCAACGCCGCCGCCACGGCCACACAACACCGTCGGGCGAGGCACCATCGAAATAGATACCCATGGCAGCGATCTGTGACCGTAATCACCGCTCGAGTGTGACCTGCGATTTAGGGTCATCCGGTTCACAGGGATAACCTGCGATGCGGACATGCCGCGTACCCGGCGCACGTGTGCCGCCCTCGTCAAAGATCGCGTCCTCACGCTGCCACCGCGGCACGCCCGCGCAGACAACGACCGCGATATCCAGGAAAAGGGACGGACGCGCGTGGACCTGTTCGAGTACCAGGCGAGGGACCTCTTCGCCAAGCACGGTGTACCGGTGCTGGCCGGTGAAGTCATCGACACGCCTGAGGCGGCGCGCGAGGTGACCGAGCGACTGGGCGGCCGCGCGGTCGTCAAGGCGCAGGTCAAGACCGGCGGCCGCGGTAAGGCCGGCGGCGTCAAGCTGGCCTCCGACCCGGCCGACGCCGTGGAGAAGGCGACCCAGATCCTGGGTATGGACATCAAGGGCCACACGGTCCACAAGGTGATGCTCGCCCAGACCGCGGACATCAAGGAGGAGTACTACGTCTCCTTCCTGCTGGACCGCACCAACCGGACCTTCCTCGCCATGGCCTCCGTCGAGGGCGGCGTGGAGATCGAGGTCGTCGCGGAGCAGAACCCCGAGGCGCTCGCCAAGATCCCGGTGGACGCCATCGAGGGTGTGACCGCCGAGAAGGCCGCCGAGATCGTCGCCGCCGCGAAGTTCCCGGCCGAGATCGCGGGCCAGGTCACGGAGGTCCTCCAGAAGCTGTGGACCGTCTTCATCAAGGAAGACGCCCTGCTCGTCGAGGTGAACCCGCTGGTCAAGACCGGCGACGGCCAGATCATCGCGCTGGACGGCAAGGTCTCCCTGGACGCCAACGCCGAGTTCCGTCAGCCGGAGCACGAGGCGCTCGAGGACAAGGACGCCGCCAACCCGCTGGAGGCCGCGGCCAAGGCCAAGGGCCTCAACTACGTCAAGCTCGACGGCGAGGTCGGCATCATCGGCAACGGCGCGGGTCTGGTCATGTCGACCCTCGACGTGGTCGCGTACGCCGGTGAGGACCATGGCGGTGTGAAGCCCGCCAACTTCCTCGACATCGGTGGTGGCGCCTCCGCCGAGGTGATGGCCAACGGTCTCGAGATCATCCTCGGCGACCCGGACGTCAAGTCGGTCTTCGTCAACGTCTTTGGTGGCATCACCGCCTGTGACGCGGTGGCCAACGGCATCGTCCAGGCCCTGGAGCTGCTGAAGTCCAAGGGCGAGGACGTCACCAAGCCGCTGGTCGTGCGCCTCGACGGCAACAACGCGGAGCTGGGTCGCAAGATCCTCACCGACGCCAACCACCCGCTGGTGCAGCAGGTGGACACCATGGACGGCGCGGCTGAGCGTGCCGCCGAGCTGGCTGCGAAGTAAGGGACGAGGTCACCAGAAACCATGGCTATCTTCCTCACCAAGGAAAGCAAGGTCATCGTCCAGGGGATGACCGGGTCCGAGGGCCAGAAGCACACCCGTCGGATGCTTGCCTCGGGCACCAACATCGTCGGCGGCGTGAACCCGCGCAAGGCCGGCACCACCGTTGACTTCGACGGCACCGAGGTCCCGGTCTTCGGCTCCGTCAAGGAGGCCATCGACGCCACCGGCGCCGATGTCACGGTCATCTTCGTCCCGGAGAAGTTCACCAAGGACGCGGTCAACGAGGCGATCGACGCCGAGATCCCGCTCGCCGTCGTGATCACCGAGGGCATCGCCGTCCACGACTCGGCCAACTTCTGGGCCTACGCGGGCAAGAAGGGCAACAAGACCCGCATCATCGGCCCGAACTGCCCGGGTCTGATCACGCCGGGTCAGTCGAACGCGGGCATCATCCCGTCCGACATCACCAAGCCCGGCCGTATCGGTCTGGTGTCGAAGTCCGGCACGCTGACCTACCAGATGATGTACGAGCTGCGGGACATCGGCTTCTCGTCCTGTGTCGGCATCGGCGGTGACCCGATCATCGGCACCACCCACATCGACGCCCTGGCCGCCTTCGAGGCCGACCCCGACACCGACCTGATCGTGATGATCGGTGAGATCGGCGGCGACGCCGAGGAGCGGGCCGCGGACTTCATCAAGGCCAACGTCACCAAGCCGGTCGTCGGCTATGTGGCGGGTTTCACCGCCCCCGAGGGCAAGACCATGGGCCACGCGGGTGCGATCGTGTCCGGTTCCTCCGGCACCGCGCAGGCGAAGAAGGAGGCCCTGGAGGCCGCGGGCGTGAAGGTCGGCAAGACGCCGTCCGAGACCGCCCGCCTCGCGCGCGCCGCGCTGGCCGGCTGACGCCGTCGTAGCGCCGGTTTCACGGCTCACGGGCGCGGGCCCGCATCACTCATCGGTGGTGCGGGCCCCGCGCCTTTTCATCGTCCTCGGTGGGGTCTTCCGCCGACTCGGCCACGGGCCGGTGTCACCCATCCGGCCCTGAGCGAATAAAAGACGCATAAACGGACTAACCGCGACACGGCGACTAATCGCTTGATGTAGGGATGAAACGGCTGTTATTGGCAGCATGGTCGTCGTGACCCAGACGACCGATCGCAGCCCGACGTTGTCCTCACGCGGCCGTGCCGCGCTCCAGCGTCCCTCCGCCGCCGCCCGGGAAGGGTTCCTCGGCGGTGTGGTCGCCGCGGGGCTCGGCCTGGGCGTGCTCTCCGTCGCCGTACTCCTGTTGTGGATCACCTCTCCCTCCCCGGTGAGGAGCCCCGACGGGGCCCTGCACGTCGCCGCCGACCTGTGGCTGCTCGGCCATGGCTCGGAACTCGTCCGCACCGAATCGCTCTCCGGGCACTCGATGCCCGTCGGACTGATTCCGCTGGTGGTCGGCCTGCTGCCGTGCTGGCTGCTCTACCGGGCCGCACAGCACGCCGTCTACCAGCAGGAGAGCACCGAGGGCGACGGGCAGTGGGTGCCCGAGGAGTCCGCCGGGGATCCGCGCACCGCCTTCGGATGGGTGACCGGCGGCTATCTGCTGGTGGGTGTGGCGACCGTGCTCTACGCCTCGTCCGGACCGCTGCACGTCAACGCGGTCAGCGCCCTGCTGCATCTGCCGGTGGTCGTCGGAGCCGTCGCGGCCCTCGGGGTGTGGGTGGCCGACGGGCGGTTCCCGGTGCGGATCCCGGCCCGGCTGAAGGGCCCGCTCCGCCGGATCCGGGGTGCCGAGACGGCCGTACGCGTCCTGGTGTGGGTGCGCGGCCGCAGCTGGTGCCGACGCCGTCCGCTGATGGCCGCCCTCCGGGCCGGGGCGAGTTCCCTGGTGGTGCTGCTGGGCTGTGGGGCGCTGCTCACCGCCGGTTCGATGCTCAGTCACTCCGGCGCGGTCCAGCTGGCGTTTCTCCAGCTCAGCGATGTGTGGTCGGGGCGGTTCGCGGTGCTGCTGGTGAGCCTGGCGATGCTGCCGAACGCGATCGTCTGGGGCGCCGCGTACGGGGTCGGCGCCGGATTTGCGGTCGGCGGGGGCAGTGTGATCGCCCCGCTCGGTGTCACCTCGACCCCCAAGCTGCCGGACTTCCCCCTGGCCGCCGCACTGCCCGGCGCCGGGACGGGAGTGCCGCTGATCTGGCTGACGGGTATCGCCGCGGGACTGTCGCTGGCCCTCTTCATCGGGATCGCGGCGGCACGGCGGCTGGGCCGCGGTGACCGCCCCTCCTGGACCCTGACCGAGACCACGGTGCTGGCCGGGCTGGCCGCGCTGGGCTGCGCGGCCGCGATGGCACTGCTGGCCGCCGTCTCCGGCGGCCCGCTGGGTATCGGCATCCTCTCCGACCTGGGCCCCAACTGGTGGCGTACGGGCGGGGCCACACTCGGCTGGACGGCGCTGATCGGGGTGCCGGGAGCGGTGCTGGTGCGCTGGGTCCGGCTGTACGTCCCGACGCCTTCGACCTGGGACGAGTGGAAGGCGGCCCGGGTGGCGAGCGCGGAGTTGCGTGCGCGGAAGCGGCAGGCGCGCGCCTCGGAGCGGGCCGCCCGGAAGGCCGAGCGGGAGGCCGAGCGGGAGGCCGTGCACGCGGAGGCGGTGGCGAAGGCGGCGGCACAGCCGAAGCTGCCGTCGCCCATGGACGACATCGATCTGCGCAAGGCGATGTCCGAGCCGTGGTGGCAGTGGCTGCGGCCGCGTAGGCACCGCGCGGCGGGCGGGAAGCGGAAGCGCGGGGCGCGCCGCCGGGGCGCGGGCGTGGCCACGGGCGCGTACGCCCTCCAGGACACTGTCACGGCCGAGCCGGTGAACGGTGTGATCGGGGGGACGAACGGCGACGGCGGCCGCGTCGGCCTGAACGGTACGAACGGCGCTCCCACTGTGACCGGTGTGACCGGTGTGACCGGTGTGACCAGTGGGGACGGCGGCACGGAGGCCGCGCAGCCCGCCCTCGGCACGGCGCCGCACCCGCGCCGTCGGCTGACCTCCTGGCGCAAGCTCACCGCGTCCGTGGCGGCCGAGCCGTCCACCGCACCGGCCGAGTCGGGAGCGTCCGGCACCCCTGGGGGCGAGAGCGCGGAGCCCTCGTCCAGCGGCGACGCGCGCCCCGTGATGCCCACGGAGGACAGCGCCCCCGGAAGGCCGCCCTGCGGCCGGGACACGTAAGGCGCCGGACACACACCACGGCCCGGCAGGCGGACAGCGCGCCTGCCGGGCCGTGGTGTGCGGTCAGTCCTCGGTGCTGAGCAGCGGCCGCAGCTGCTCGGGCAGCAGCCGCTCGCACTGATGGCGGGAGGTCTGGGTCAGGGCGTCGTCCACACAGGTGTAGTAGTCCTTGTAGACGAACTGGAGGCTGAAGGTCGCGGCCACGATGGCGAGCGCGAGCGCGCCCGTCACCAGACCGCTGATCGCCGCCGTGGACTGCGGCTTCGACCCGGCGGAGCCGGGCGCCGGCAGCCGGGCCGGAGTGGCCCCGGGCGGCGGAGGTGGTGCGTTCAGCGCTGCCTGCGCGGGGGCCGGGGGCGGCGCCGGAAGCCGCGGCTTGGCCCGCAGCGCGCTGATGCCCCAGTACAGGGCCAGCGCACCGAGCAGCAGCGCGATCTGCGGCAGGCTGAACAGCGCGAAGAAGAACCCCCACATGCCCGAGAGCAGGGCGTACCGCGCGCGGCGCTGGGCCGGGTCGGTGGGGTCCCAGCGCGGGCCGCTCTGGCCGGTGGGGCCGCTGGGGCGGTTGGCGCCGGGGAGGTTGCCGAAGCCGCCGCTCTGGCGGCCGGGCTGGCGGCTGCTCCACTGGCTGCCCCACGCCGGGGGCTGCTGCTGTCCGTCCTGGCCGCCGTTCTGACCGTTCTGGCCGTCCTGGCCGCCCTGGTCGTTGTGTCCGCTCTGGCCGTTCTGCCCCTCGGGGCCGTTCGGGCCGCTGTCGCCGTCCGGGCGATGGCGCGGCTGCCAGGGCTGGTCCGGCCTGTCCGCCGGCGGCGGGGCGAACGGATTGTCCTCCGGCCTGCTGCCGCCCGGACCGCCGGATGGGGTTCCGGGGGAGCCGCCCGGGGAGGCCCCGGGAGCGCCCTCCGACGTGCCGGGGGAGGACGGCGGGGGCGAGGAGGACGGCGACTGCTGCTCATGCATCAGCGGCGCCGTACGCGACGTGCGGGCATACCTCATCGCCGCCCCCCGGTCGAGGCGGGAGTCGGAGTGAGGCGATGAGCCGCGCGGCGGCGTCGGTCCGGCATCTGGAGTGTGTCTTCCCCTTGTGTCGTCGCCCTGCACACCGGGCCCGCGGTCGGCTGGTGCCGGGCGGCTCGGCGGTGTGGGCGCGACGGTCGTTCCCACGGCTTCAGTTGGATTCGCAGTCCCGACGCTACCTCCCGTGCCCGCCCCCGTCCCCCGGGGGCCGCTTGGTGTGCCGGTATCGTTGCTGACGGTCGGCGGCTTCGTAGAGTTCCCCGGAATTCTCGAGTCCACGGCCTTGTACGACCATACAAATGGCAGCACCGCCCGCGAGAAAGAACCCCGCCGTGGCCTCCCCGCCTTCCTCCGCCCGCCCCGGGCGCCCCGCCCGCCTCGTCGTTCTCGTCTCCGGCTCCGGTACCAACCTCCAGGCGCTGCTCGACGCCATCGCCGCGGAGGGCGTGGACTCCTACGGCGCCGAGGTGGTGGCCGTCGGCGCCGACCGGGAGGGTATCGAGGGGCTGGAGCGCGCCGAGCGCGCCGGAATCCCCACCTTCGTGTGCCGGGTCAAGGACCACGGCAGCCGGGCCGAGTGGGATGCCGCGCTGGCCGAGGCGACCGCGGGATACGAGCCCGACCTCGTTGTCTCGGCCGGATTCATGAAGATCCTGGGCGACGAGTTCCTCGCCCGCTTCGGCGGCCGCTGCGTCAACACCCACCCCGCGCTGCTGCCCAGCTTTCCCGGTGCCCACGGTGTGCGCGACGCGCTCGCGCACGGTGTGCGGGTGACCGGCTGCACTGTCCACTTCGTCGACGACGGCGTCGACACCGGCCCGATCATCGCCCAGGGCGTGGTCGAGGTCCGGGACGAGGACGACGAGTCCGCTCTGCACGAGCGGATCAAGGAAGTCGAGCGTTCGCTGCTCGTCGAGGTCGTGGGGCGTCTGGCGCGTCACGGCTACCGCATTGAGGGACGAAAGGTAAGGATCCCGTGACCGCCGAAGGTACGAAGCGGCCCATCCGCCGCGCGCTGGTCAGCGTCTACGACAAGACGGGGCTCGAGGAGCTGGCCCGCGGGCTGCACACGGCGGGTGTCCAGCTCGTCTCCACCGGCTCGACGGCCGCGAAGATCGCCGCCGCGGGTGTCCCGGTCACCAAGGTCGAGGAGCTGACCGGCTTCCCGGAGTGTCTCGACGGCCGCGTCAAGACCCTGCATCCGCGGGTCCACGCGGGCATCCTCGCCGACCAGCGGCTGGAGGCACACCGCGACCAGCTGGCCGAGCTGGGCGTCGAGCCGTTCGAGCTGGTGATCGTCAACCTCTACCCGTTCCGGGAGACCGTCGCCTCGGGCGCCTCGCCCGACGAGTGCGTCGAGCAGATCGACATCGGCGGGCCGTCCATGGTGCGCGCCGCCGCCAAGAATCACCCGTCCGTGGCCGTGGTCGTCAACCCCGGGCGTTACGACGAGGTGCTGAAGGCCGTCGCCGACGGCGGTTTCGACCTTCAGGGGCGCAAGCGGCTGGCGGCCGAGGCGTTCCAGCACACCGCGGCGTACGACGTGGCGGTGGCCAACTGGTTCGCCCGGGACTATGCCGCGGCCGACTCCGGCTTCCCCGAGTTCCTGGGCGCAACCGTCACCCGCGCCCAGGTGCTGCGCTACGGCGAGAACCCGCACCAGGCCGCCGCGCTCTACTCCGACGGCTCGGGCAAGGGCCTGGCGCACGCGGAGCAGCTGCACGGCAAGGAGATGTCGTACAACAACTACGTCGACACCGAGGCCGCCCGCCGCGCCGCCTACGACCACGCCGCTCCCTGCGTCGCGATCATCAAGCACGCCAACCCCTGCGGGATCGCGGTCGGCGCCGATGTCGCCGAGGCGCACCGGAAGGCGCACGCCTGTGACCCGCTGTCGGCCTTCGGCGGGGTCATCGCCGTCAACCGCCCGGTGACGGTCGCCATGGCCGAGCAGGTCGCCGAGATCTTCACCGAGGTCATCGTGGCGCCGGACTACGAGGACGGCGCGGTCGAGGTGCTCGCCCGCAAGAAGAACATCCGTGTGCTGCGCTGCGCCGACGCCCCCGAGGCGACCGTCGAGGAGCGCCCGGTCGAGGGCGGTGCGCTGGTCCAGGCCAAGGACCGGTTCCAGGCCGAGGGCGACGACCCGGCGAACTGGACCCTGGCCACCGGGGAGGCGCTGGACGCCGACGGCCTCGCCGAGCTGTCCTTCGCCTGGCGCGCCTGCCGCGCGGTGAAGTCCAACGCGATCCTGCTGGCCAAGGACGGCGCCACGGTCGGCGTCGGCATGGGCCAGGTCAACCGCGTCGACTCGGCGAAGCTGGCCGTGGAGCGGGCGGGCGAGGAGCGGGCGAGCGGTTCGTACGCCGCCTCCGACGCCTTCTTCCCCTTCCCGGACGGCTTCGAGGTGCTGGCCCGCGCCGGGGTCAGGGCCGTGGTGCAGCCGGGCGGCTCGGTCCGTGACGAGCAGGTCGTGGAGGCCGCGCAGAAGGCGGGCGTGACCATGTACTTCACCGGTACGCGCCACTTCTTCCACTGAGCGGGTGAGCCTCGCAAGGCCGCACTCCCGAGCCCCGGGGGTGCGGCCTTTGCGCGATACAGACCGCACCTGATTGGATCCGACGTCCCCGCATCCGGGAGGATAAAGACATGACCGCCCAGATTCTCGATGGCAAGGCAACAGCAGCCGCGATCAAGTCCGACCTCGTCAAGCGTGTGGAGGCGCTGAAGGCGCAGGGCATCCACCCCGGTCTCGGGACGGTGCTGGTCGGCGAGGACCCCGGCAGCAAGTGGTACGTGGCGGGCAAGCACCGCGACTGCGCCGAGGTGGGCATCGCCTCCATCCGGCGCGATCTGCCGGAGACCGCCACCCAGGAGGAGATCGAGGCGGTGGTCCGGGAGCTCAACGAGGACCCGGAGTGCACCGGGTACATCGTTCAGCTGCCGCTGCCCAAGGGCATCGACACCAACCGCGTGCTGGAGCTGATGGACCCCGCCAAGGACGCCGACGGACTGCACCCGATGAACCTCGGGCGGCTGGTCCTGAACGAGTCCGGCCCGCTGCCGTGCACCCCGCAGGGCGTCATCCAGCTGCTGCGCCACCACGGTGTGGAGATCAAGGGCGCGCATGTGGTGGTCGTCGGCCGCGGGATCACCGTCGGCCGCTCGATCGGGCTGCTGCTGACCCGCCGTTCCGAGAACGCCACGGTCACCCTGTGCCACACCGGCACCCGTGATCTGCCCTCGGTGCTGCGCCAGGCCGACATCATCGTGGCGGCGGCCGGGGTGCGGCACCTGATCAAGCCGGAGGACGTCAAGCAGGGCGCCGCGGTGCTCGACGTGGGCGTCAGCCGGGACGAGCACGGCAAGATCGCCGGGGATGTGCACCCCGGGGTGGCCGACGTCGCGGCCTGGATCTCGCCGAACCCCGGCGGGGTCGGTCCGATGACCCGCGCCCAGCTGCTGGTCAATGTGGTGGAGGCGGCCGAGCACACGGCGGAGGCGGCCGACGGCGGCGGTGCCGGTCATGACGGCTGAGGCGAGCGAACCGGCGGCCGGGGAGCCGCAGACCGGGCGGCCCGCCCGCACATCGCGACGCTTTCCGCTGATCACCCGGGACACCGCGCGCCCGGAGGGCGGTGGCCGGGCGGCTCCCGGCGGCGCTCCGGCACCCGTGCGCCAGTGGCCGCTGCTCACGGTGATGGGCGGTGTGGGGCTGGGGCTGCTGATCGTCGCCCTGGACGCGTTCCGGCCGGGCACCGTGGTGATCGGGCTCTCGCTGCTGGCGGGCGCGGCGCTGCGGTGGGCGCTGCCGGAGGTCGGCATGCTCGCGGTGCGGTCGCGGTTCACCGACATGCTGACGTACGGGCTGCTGGGCGCGGCGATCGTGCTGCTGTCCCTGATGGCCCAGCCGAATCCCAAAGTGACGATTCCGTTCCTGGAGGATCTGGTGCACTTCACCGTGCGCTAGCCAGGGCGTACGACCCAGCCGGGGCGTACGGCGGCCCTGAGATACGGCGGCCCGTCCTCTCCCCCGTGGGAGGACGGGCCGCCGTCGTCTGTGGTGGGTCTCCTCGACCCGGCGACGGTCCGCCCTCTCCCCCGAAGAAGGACGGACCGTCCGGTCATCAGGGTTGTGCGTCGGCTGTGCGCGATCAATGGACGTGGGCGGCCTGTGGCGCGGAAGTGACCATTCCGGTACGAGTTCTCGGCTGCGCAACGATGAGCTGGGGCGCGAGGGCGCTTTCGGCGTATATCGAGAGCCGCAATGCGCCCCCGGTGGGGGAACTGACATCCTGGGCCACGGCATCCCGTGGAGAGGGAGTTCGGATCCTTGGGGTGCCAATCGCGGTACCAGCACAGGAGATTCACCGGATCCACACGGGGGGAACAGGGGGAGGCAATGCCTCGCTGGAGGGAGCTGCCGGAAGAACTCGATCCGCAGGTGCGGGAGTTCACCGGTCAGCTGCGCAGGATCGTCGAGCGCAGCGGGATGAGCGTGGTGGCCGTCGCCGACCGCACCGGCTACAGCAAGAGCTCATGGGAGCGCTACCTCAACGGGCGTCTGCTGCCACCGCAGCGCGCGGTGGAGGCGCTGGCCGAGGCGACCGGCGCCGGAGCCCATCACCTCATCACGCTGTGGGAGTTGGCGGAGCGGGCCTGGAGCCGGTCGGAGAACCGGCACGACGTGACGATGGAGGCCATCAGCGTCGCCCAGGCGCGGGCGGCCATCGAGGAGTTCGCTCCGGAGCAGGGGAAGAGGAACGGCCACCCCTCGGAGAAGGCCGTCAAGGGCGCCGAGGCCGCCGAGGCCGACCGTGCAGCGGCCCCGCCCGGACCGGAGCGGCCGCGGATGCCCACCGCGGCGGCCACCGCCCCGCCGACGGCGCCGTACCCGGGCGCCGCCCCCTCGGCTCCCGGCGTGCCTGCCGCCCCTGACTCCTCCGAGGAAGGGCGGGGCGGGCGCCGGCGGATGGCGCTGTTCGCCGGGGCCGCCGTGGGTTCGCTGCTGCTCGTCGCCGGGGCCGTGTTCCTGGTCGGCACGGGCGACGGCGACGACGGGAAGCCGGTCGCGGCCCCGAAGACCGCCCCGGCCACCACCGCGCCCAGCCTGCCCCGCGGGGTGAAGTGCGCGGGGAAGGGCTGTACCGGCAAGGACCCGGAGGCCATGGGCTGCGGTGGCGCGAAGGCGATCACCTCCGCCAACCTCACCGTGGGCACCGCCTATGTCGAGGTCCGCTACAGCGAGATCTGCGGCGCGGCCTGGGCCCGGATCACCCGGGCAGCCCCCGGCGATCAGATACGCGTCAGCGCCCCGGGTGGGGGCGGCGGAGCGTCGGTCAGCCGGAGCGGTGAGGTCAACACCGGCGGGGAGGCGTACACCCGGATGGTTTCGGTGAAGACCATTGCGCAGGCCACCGCCTGCGCCACGCTGACCAGCGGAGCACGCGGCTGTACGGACCGTACCGCGAACGGGTGACGGGGGCGTTCGGAACTCGTCCGGACGATTTTGGATTCGTTGGGAATGACCCCGTGGAATCGGGGCAGACGCAGGCGGACCCCCCACGGGTGCGGCCATGGGCGGCCGCCTGCACTCCCCCTTCTGGCAGGCGGCCGCCCAAGCGTGTGTGTGCGGTGAGCAGTGACACAGTGGCCCGGGAGACCGGGCCCGCGACGGCGTCGGATAGCCTGACGCAGGTATCTCGACACCAAGAGATCTTGACAGAAAACACAGCGCAGGAGACCGCCATGACCCGCACTCCCGTCAATGTCACCGTCACCGGCGCGGCAGGCCAGATCGGCTACGCGCTGCTCTTCCGTATCGCCTCCGGTCAGCTGCTCGGCCCGGATGTGCCGGTCGCGCTGCGTCTCTTGGAGATCCCACAGGGGCTGAAGGCCGCCGAGGGCACCGCGATGGAGCTCGACGACTGCGCCTTCCCGCTGCTGCGCGGCATCGACATCTCCGACGACCCGAACGTGGCCTTCGAGGGCGCCAACGTGGCGCTGCTCGTCGGTGCCCGTCCGCGCACCAAGGGCATGGAGCGGGGCGACCTGCTCGAGGCCAACGGCGGCATCTTCAAGCCGCAGGGCAAGGCCATCAACGACCACGCCGCGGACGACATCAAGGTCCTCGTGGTCGGCAACCCGGCCAACACCAACGCGCTCATCGCGCAGGCCGCCGCCCCGGACGTACCGGCCGAGCGCTTCACCGCGATGACCCGCCTGGACCACAACCGCGCCCTGTCGCAGCTGGCGAAGAAGACCGGTGTCCAGGTCTCCGAGATCAAGAAGCTGACGATCTGGGGCAACCACTCCGCCACCCAGTACCCGGACGTCTTCCACGCCGAGGTCGCGGGCAAGAACGCCGCCGAGGTCGTCAACGACGAGCAGTGGCTGGCCGACACCTTCATCCCGACCGTCGCCAAGCGCGGTGCGGCGATCATCGAGGCGCGCGGCGCGTCCTCGGCCGCCTCCGCCGCCAACGCGGCCATCGACCACGTCCACACCTGGGTGAACGGCACCGACACCGGTGACTGGACCTCCGCCGGTGTGGTCTCCGACGGCTCCTACGGTGTGCCGGAGGGCCTGATCTCGTCCTTCCCGGTCACCGCGAAGGACGGCAGGTTCGAGATCGTCCAGGGCCTGGACATCAACGAGTTCTCGCGCACCCGGATCGACACCTCGGTCCAGGAGCTCGAGGAGGAGCGCGAGGCCGTGCGCGGTCTGGGCCTCATCTGACGCCTGGTCCCCGCCCGTTCTCCGTCGGGCAGCCATCCGAAGGGTCACACTCCGGTATTCACTCCGGAGAGTGACCCTTCGGCCATTCCCTGTGATGACGGCTCATCCTCCCCTACCGTGAGAGGAGTTGACGCCGGCCTCGGGGGGAGAGCATGGCCAGGGACAGTCGCGCCGATCATGCCGTACGTCAGCCGCGCTTGCGGCCGGAGCCCGCGCGCCCCGTCCCCTTATCGCCCTCACCCCACACCAGGGGTGAGGCGACCCGGCTGCTGTGCGCGGGCACCTATCTCGACGACGACTTCCGGGATGCCGTCGTGGACGAGCTGTATGTCCACGAGGAGCGCTCCGTGGCGCCGTCCCTCGGGATCGACGCGGCCCGGGTGCTCGCCCATGCGCTGCGCGCCCGCCGTCTGGAGGCGGGCTGGACGGCGCTGCTGGCGGCGTTATGGCTGCTGCACTTCCTGCTCGCCCGAAGCTTCTTCTTCGCCTTTCTGCTGTCCAGCGGACTGCTGCTGCTGGCCTCCTGGGCCAGGGGCGGCGCGTCCGGCCCCTTCCGCGCCGACTATCCGGGGGCCGACCGGGTCGGGGTCTACCGGCGGCGGGCAGCCGCGGTGCTGCGGCTGGCCGGATGGCTGACGCTGATCTCCTATGTGGCCGGCGCACTCGAGCTGGCCCTCGCGGACGATCCTGATCCGGGCGTGCTGACCGGCGGGCTGCCGTCGGTACTGCCGGCCGGGGCGGATCCCACCGCCGCCTGGTTCGCGCTGCTGATCCCCGCCGCGATGGCCGGTGCGGTCGCCCTGCACCGGGAGCATGTGGCCCGGGTGCTGGCCACCGAGCTGGATCCGGTCGCCTTCGCCGACCCCGGCGCGGATCCGGCCGAGCGGTTCGAGGGCACCCGGTTCCAGCGGGTGCACGCCCTGATCCGGCGGGAGCAGCACGCCCCGGTGATCCTCTACCACGATCAGCACCCCTTCCTCGGCGCGGGCACCGCCCATGCCACCTGGACCCTCGCCGTGGAGCTCCGCCCGCGCGAGGGCGCCACCGCCTTGCCGCTCGACAACCGCGTGATCCTGGAGCGGATCCGGCCGCTGGTGGAGGCGCTGCGCACCCCGTCCGCCGGGGGCGTGTCCGAGGGCGCCGCCCGGCTCCCCGCCCAGCCGCCCGGCGCCTACGGTGACCGGGTCCGCGACCGGCTGCGCGGTCTGGAGCTGGACGAGTGCGTGTTCCTCAAGGTCACCGGATTACGCAACCGGTCCTCTGTGCCTTACGGCGAGGCGGACTTCGCCCGGGAGCGGGCTGAGGCCGTCGAGGAGGGCGGCGAGATCCGGCGCCACTTCCTGCGGGTCCGGGTCGGCGCATGGCGCGAGGAGGTCGTGGTCACCGTCTTCGTGCGGGTGCACACCCAAGGCGGCATGCTGATGCTGGAGTTCGCGCCCCATGTGCTGCGTCCGATCCGCCCGTCCTTCCGCGCGGTCGACCGGATCTCCGACTCCCACCGCCGGGGCGGGCTGCCGGGCAAGGCGTTATGGGCGCTGGGGCGTACGCCCACGGCGGCGGGCCGGGCGCTGATCCAGCTCTTCCAGTCGGCCGCCTTCCTCTGGCGGATGTACGCGGGCGGTTATGACGCCGCGATCCCCGACGGCCCCTGGGCGTCGGTGCGTGAGCTGGGCAGTGACACCGGCGCCTCGCTGTTCCAGGAGATGGATGTCAGCCGTTATCTGAAGAGCGTCGAGGACCGGGTCGCCAACGGGGTCCGGCAGGCGCTGGCCGAAGCCGGTTGGGAGACCGGTGAGTTCGAGCAGAAGGTCATCAATGTGAGCGGCGGCGGGATCTTCATCGAGTCCGCCGAGAACAGCGCCTTCGGCTTCGGCGACCACAACACGATCAGCAACACCCCACGCAATGGAGCGGGAGGCGGCCATGACGACGGCTGACACGGACGGCGAGCACAGCGCGACGGACGGCGGGGCCACGGGCACCGGTGGCACGGCGGGCAGCGCCACGGGCACCGGTGGCGGCGGGCGGACGTTCGGGGACATCCGCATCGGCAGTGTGCGCGGCAGCGCGGTCGGCTTCGGCGACCACCACCACATCGTGAACGCACCGCGGGGCGAGGCGTCGTGCGACCCGGCGTACGAGGAGTTGCTGGAGGCGGTCCGGCAGCTCGCCGCCGACCTGGAGCGGGTGGTGCCCGGTCCGGAGGTCCAGGCGCTGTCCAATGAACTGGCCAGCGCTCAGGACGAGATCCAGCGCACCGGCCGGGCCGGGGTCGGGCGGCTGGCCCGGATGCGCGCCCTGCTCCAGGACGCCAGCGCCAGCATCGGCATGCTCGCGTCGGGGGTCGCCGTGGGGCAGGCGGTCGGCGTGCTGCTGGGCGGCTGAGATGACCACGCCGGGCGGCGGGCATGGCCCCCGCTGGGATGAGGAGACACAGCGCTGGGTGGGCGCGGGTGCGGAGCCTCCGGCTCCGGGCCGCAGACCTCCTTGGCCGTATCAGGGTGTGGTGCTGCTGTCGGTGTTCGCCGTGCTGCTGGTCGGTGGAATCGGCGTCGGCGTCTGGAAGTTGCTGGAGGGGGACGGCGGCGACGACCGGGCCCGGAGTGATTCCACGCCGAGCGCGGGATGGCCCGGGGCGGACGGTGTGCCGTCTCCGTCGGCATCCCCGTCATCCGCGCTGCCGTCGGCACCGTCGTCCGCATCGCCATCGTCCGCATCGCCGTCGGTCTCCTCGGACGCGGGCGGCGGAGCACCGGCGGGATATGTGCGCACCAGGGATCCGGAGGGATTCACCCTCGATGTCCCGATGGGCTGGCAGCGCGTCAAGCGCGATACGGGCGTGTTCTACGAGTCGTCCGACGCCGGCAGTCTGATCCAGGTCTTCGCGCTGACCGAGCCGGAGATCACCCCGTACGAGGCGCTGCGGCAGGCGGAGTCGGGGCTGCGGAAGAAGACCCCCGGCTACCACCGCTACCGGCTGGAGCGGCTCGGCCCCGGTGACGGGGCGGACGCGGAGCTCGAATACGGCTACCGCAGCGAGAAGTACGGCCCGCGCCGCATTCTCGACCGCGCCTTCTCCGGGGAGAACGGAGTGCAGTACGCGGTGCTGGTGGCGGGCCCGGCCGAGGACTGGCCGGAGCAGCGGAAGCGGCAGACGATCGTGCTCGACGCCTTCTGTCCCACCGCGTACTGCCCGGCGGGGTCGGAGCCTTAGGGCAGCGCGGCACAGCACAGCGCGCGGGAACCGCCGCGCATCCGGCGAAGTATCCGGTATCGAGACGGTGGCAGATGGGGCGGTGTCCCTCATACTGGGTTCTCCGTATGTCGGCTAACTCGCCTTATCGGCACAAGAGTTCCGCTATGGGGGGCGTTCATGGAGCACGGGGGGCCGGGCGACCGGCAGCAGTGGCCGGACGGTGAGGGGCAGCGGCGGGAAGCCGCATGGCAGTGGGAGGACACCCTCGCGGCCGGTGCGCCGCAGTGGGCACCGCCACCGCCACCACCGCCGCCGGGTGCCGAGACCCGTCGGGTCTTCCAGGCGCTGGCCGTGGCGATCTTCCTGGCCGTCGGGGTCGC
Source organism: Streptomyces coffeae (assembly GCF_016741875.1). Classification (GTDB taxonomy): domain Bacteria; phylum Actinomycetota; class Actinomycetes; order Streptomycetales; family Streptomycetaceae; genus Streptomyces; species Streptomyces coffeae. The sequence goes on from NZ_JAERRF010000001.1 coordinate 446,294, forward strand.
GTTCTCCGGCTGGGTGGCCTTTGGCGGTGACGGGGACACCCGATACCGGGCCGCTCCGCTGCCGGGGCTGGATGAAAGCCCTTCGCCGACGTCGGCCCCGGATGTGCCCTCGCCCGATGACCTGCCCACACCCGGCCCCGAGACCGATGGGCCCAGCTCGGCGCCCACGGATGTGCCGACGGATCTGCCGGGGCTGCCGTCCCCGTCGGCCACCCCGTTCGGGACCCCGTCGTCACCGGCGCTGACCGGCGGTGATCCGCCCGCGGGCTACAGCACCCAGAGCGACCCGGCCGGGTTCCACCTCGCCGTCCCGGACGGCTGGCTGCGCACCGTCGAGGGCCCCAGCGTCTTCTACACCTCGCCCGACGACAGCACCATGATCCAGATCTTTGAGTTGCACGGCCCCGAGGCCACCCCGTACGAGTCGGCGCGGGAGGCCGAGCGGCTGGCCTCCCGCCACCGCGGCTATGAGCAGGTCACCCTGGCTCCGCTCGGCACCGCGGCCATGGACCCGGTGCAGCTGGAGTACACCTACGACAGCACGAGCGACGGCCACCGCCGGATCATGGACCGCCGCTTCGCCGCGCCCAGCGGCACGATGTACGCGGTGCTGGTCATCGGCCCTTCCGGAGACCGGGCGAGCGAGCAGGAGATCCACCGGGCGGCCCTGGACACCTTCTGCCCCACGGCCTCCTGCATTGCGCCGTGACCGGATCGCAACCTCATGTGACGTGACCCCGGCCACTTTCCCTGATGAAGTGCGCATACGTTCGGGCCTTTGGGTTAGGGGTCCAAGTTGCTGGTGTGACCAGTGGGAAAGATCGCAGAACCGGAAGGCAGAACGACGTGTCGGCAGTCGAGACCATTCATGTGGACGGGGTGTGGCGGGCGGCCGCATCCGGCGCGCAGCGGGAGGTCCTCGACCCCGCGGACGCCAAAACCCTCGCCGTGGTCGCCGAGGGTGGCGCCGAAGACACCGACGCGGCCATCGCCGCCGCGCGGCGGGCCTTCGACGAGGGCCCCTGGCCCGGTACCCCGGTGGCCGAGCGAGCCGCGCTGCTGCGGCGCGTGGCCGATCTGCTCCAGCGCGACCGGGAGGCCATCGCGCTCATCGAGAGCCAGGACACCGGTAAGACCCTGGAGGAGGGCCGGGTCGACGTCGACGACGTGACCAACGCCTTCCGCTACTTCGCCGAGCTGGTCGTGGGCGAGTCCGCCGGACGCGTGGTGGACGCCGGTACCCCCGATGTGCACAGCGTCGTGGTCCATGAGCCGGTCGGCGTCTGCGCGATGATCACCCCCTGGAACTATCCGCTGCTCCAGGCCAGCTGGAAGATCGCCCCCGCGCTGGCGGCGGGCAACACGTTTGTGATCAAGCCCAGCGAAGTGACCCCGCTGTCCACCGTTCATCTGGTGAAGCTGCTGGTCGAGGCCGGGCTTCCGAGCGGAGTGGCCAATCTGGTGACCGGTGCGGGCGACCCGGTGGGTGCCCGGATGTCCGAGCACCCGGATGTGGACCTGGTGTCCTTCACCGGTGGTCTGGTCAGCGGCACCAAGGTGGCCCAGGCCGCCGCGCCGACGGTGAAGAAGGTCGCCCTCGAGCTCGGTGGCAAGAACCCCAATGTGGTCTTCGCCGACGCCTGCTCCACCGCCGAGGGCTTTGACACCGCCGTCGACCAGGCGCTGAACGCCGCGTTCATCCACAGCGGCCAGGTCTGCTCCGCCGGTGCCCGGCTGATCATCGAGGAGTCGGTGCGGGAGCGCTTCGTGGCCGAGCTGGCCCGCCGCGCGGAGAAGATCAAGCTGGGCCGCGGCACCGAGGAGGGCGTCGAATGCGGCCCCCTGGTCTCCGCCCAGCAGCTGGACAAGACCGAGGCGTATGTCGCCTCCGCCCTGGAGGAGGGCGCGCTGCTGCGCTGCGGCGGCAAGCAGCCCGAGGCGTCCTCGGTCCGTCCCGCCACCGGCTACTTCTATCTGCCGACCATCCTCGACCAGTGCCATCGCGAGATGCGCGTGGTGCGCGAGGAAACGTTTGGGCCTATTTTGACGGTCGAGTCTTTCCAGACCGAGGACGAGGCCGTCACACTCGCCAATGACACGGAGTACGGACTCGCCGGCGCCGTCTGGTCCGCCGACACCGCACGGGCCCGCCGCGTCGCCGCACGGCTGCGGCACGGCACCGTGTGGATCAACGACTACCACCCCTACCTCCCGCAGGCCGAATGGGGTGGGTTCGGCAAGTCCGGGGTCGGGCGTGAGCTCGGCCCGTCCGGGCTGGCCGAATACCGGGAGTCCAAGCATGTCTACGAGAACTTGCGGCCCAGCCCGGTGCGCTGGTTCGGCGGCTGACACCCCACCGCCGGCGCGCCTTCCGGGCACCGCCGGGCCCGGCCCGCCACCCGGGCCAGGACCTGGCCGCGCCCGGTGAGGGCGCCCGGCGGTTCCATAACGAGAAACACCACCCCCAAGGGGCGTCAAGCCCATGGCCCGCGCTGTCGCGGGCCCCTGAGCAAGACCGCGAGGAGTAATCCCCACCATGCCCGTACCTGAGGCTTACGACTACGTCGTCATCGGCGGCGGCACCGCGGGATCGGTGATCGCCTCCCGGCTCACGGAGGACCCGGACATCCGCGTCGCCGTCATCGAGGGCGGCCCCACCGACATCGACCGCCCCGATGTGCTCACCCTGCGCCGCTGGCTCGGTCTGCTCGGCGGCGACCTGGACTACGACTACCCCACCACCGAGCAGCCGCGCGGCAACTCCCACATCCGGCACAGCCGGGCGCGGGTGCTCGGCGGATGCTCCTCGCACAACACCCTGATCTCCTTCAAGCCGCTGCCCGGCGACTGGGACGAATGGGCCGAGGCCGGTGCCGAGGGCTGGGACGCCGCGTCCATGGACCCGTACTTCGACCGGCTGCGCAACAACATCGTGGCGGTCGACGAGAAGGACCGGAACGCCATCGCGCGTGACTTCGTCGAGGCCGCCCAGGCCGCCGCCGGGGTGCCGCGGGTGGAGGGCTTCAACAAGAAGCCGTTCCACGAGGGCGTGGGCTTCTTCGACCTCGCCTACCACCCCGAGAACAACAAGCGCTCATCGGCGTCGGTCGCCTATCTGCACCCCTTCCTGGACCGGCCCAACCTCCATCTGATGCTGGAGACCTGGGCGTACCGGCTGGAGCTGGACGAGACCGGCCGCGCCACCGGGGTGCGGGTGCGCACCAAGGACGGCGCGGAGATCCTCGTCGAGGCCGCGCGCGAGGTGCTGGTCTGCGCGGGCGCGGTGGACACCCCGCGGCTGCTGATGCACTCCGGTATCGGCCCCAAGGCCGATCTGGAGGCGCTGGGCATCCCGGTGGTCCACGACCTTCCGGGCGTCGGTGAGAACCTGCTCGACCACCCCGAGTCGGTGATCGTGTGGGAGACGGACGGCCCGATCCCGGACAACTCCGCGATGGACTCCGACGCGGGTCTGTTCATCCGGCGCGACCCCGAATCCCGGGGCCCGGACCTGATGTTCCACTTCTACCAGATCCCGTTCACCGACAACCCCGAGCGGCTGGGCTACGAGAAGCCCGAGCACGGGGTGTCGATGACTCCCAACATCCCCAAGCCGCGCAGCCGCGGTCGGCTCTACCTCACCAGCGCCGACCCGGAGGTGAAGCCCGCCCTGGACTTCCGCTACTTCACGGACGAGGAGGACTACGACGGCCGCACCCTGGTCGACGGCATCCGGATCGCCCGTGAGATCGCCAAGGCCGAGCCGCTGGCGGGCTGGCTGAAGCGCGAAGTGTGCCCCGGGCCGGAGATCACCTCGGACGAGGAGATCAGCGAGTACGCCCGTAAGGTCGCGCACACCGTCTACCACCCGGCGGGCACCTGCCGTATGGGCGCCACCACGGACGAACTCGCCGTGGTCGGCCCCGACCTGAGGATTCGCGGACTGGACGGCGTACGCATCGCCGACGCGTCCGTGTTCCCCACCATGCCCGCGGTGAACCCGATGATCGGCGTTCTGATGGTGGGCGAGAAGTGCGCCGAACTGCTCACCCAGGACCAACACCGATCCCGGGACCGAGCCCCGCAACCCGCTCCCGGAGGTGACGCCTGATGTCCGCGACTATGGTCTCCAAGACCCCCGATTCCCCTGAGAAGTCCGAGAACGGCACGGCACCCGTGTTCTCCGTCCGTGGCCTGTGGAAGGTCTTCGGACCGAAGGCCGACCGCATACCCGGCTCCGCCGAGGCCGAGCTCTCGGCGGAGGAACTGCGTTCCCGCACCGGCTGTACCGCCGCCGTCCGCGATGTCTCCTTCGACGTCCAGCCGGGCGAGGTCTTCGTGGTCATGGGGCTGTCCGGCTCCGGCAAGTCCACGCTGGTGCGCTGTCTGACCCGGCTGATCGAGCCCACCGCCGGTGAGCTGAGCATCGACGGCGAGGATGTGCTCGGCATGGACAAGAACCGGCTGCGCAATCTGCGCCGCCACCGGGCCGCCATGGTCTTCCAGCACTTCGGGCTGCTGCCGCACCGCTCGGTGCTGGACAACGTCGCCTACGGTCTGGAGATCCAGGGCGTGGGCAAGGCCGAGCGCCGCGCCAAGGCCGCCGAAGTGGTGGAGAAGGTCGGCCTCACCGGACTGGAGCGGCGCCGCCCCGGCCAGCTCTCCGGCGGTCAGCAGCAGCGTGTCGGACTCGCCCGCGCCCTCGCGGTCGACCCCGAGGTGCTGCTGTTCGACGAGCCGTTCAGCGCGCTGGACCCGCTCATCCGGCGCGATATGCAGGAAGAGGTCATCCGGCTGCACCGCGAGGAGGGCCGCACGATGATCTTCATCACCCACGACCTCAGTGAGGCGCTGCGGCTCGGCGACCGGATCGCGCTGATGCGCGACGGTGGGATCGTCCAGCTCGGCACCCCCGAGGAGATCGTCGACTCCCCGGCCGACGACTACGTACGGGACTTCGTCCGTGATGTGCCGCGTGAGCAGGTCATCACCGTGCGCAAGGCGATGCGGCCCGCGGAGGGCGACGAGGCCACCGACGGTGCCTCCGTGGCCCCCGGTGTCACCGTGGCCGAGGCGATCGAGGTGGCCGCCCGCAGCGGTGGCCCGGTCCGGGTGGTCGAGGGCAGCCAGTGCATCGGCGTCGTCGACCACCAGCGGCTGCTCGCCGTGGTCGCGGGGGTGGAGGCCGGGGTGGTGCCGGCATGAGCGTGACCACCGCCCCCGACAAGACGTCCCTCGAGAAGAGAGCGCCGGACGGCGCGCCCGAGCGGGCCGGAGGGCTCAAGGCGCTGCTGACCCACCCTCTCGGGCGCAAGCTCGTGCCTCTCACTGTCCTCGCCGCGGTGCTGATACCCATCGCCGCGGGGCTGTGGGGCAGCGGTGCCTGGCCCACTGCGCTCAGTCACGATGTCAAGGGGCCGCTGGACTCCTTGAACCAGTGGATCATCGACAATCGTGACACCCACCCGCTGTTCCTGTACTTCCTGCTGTACTTCAGCAACGCGGCCACGGACGCGGTCGACTCGGTCTACAACGTGCTGGACGCGCTGGGCTGGATCGGGGTCACCGCCACCGCCGTTCTCTTCGCCTGGCGGGCCGGGGGCCTCGGCCGGGCCGGTCTGAAGGTCGCGGGCATCACGCTCGGAGCGTTCGCCGTCTGCGGGCTGCTCGGGATGTGGGACCCCACCATGATCACCCTCGCGCTGATGGTGGTGGCGGTCGCCGTTTCGGCTCTCCTCGGCGCGCTGCTCGGGCTCGCCGCCGGTCTGTCCGAGCGCTTCAACCGGATGCTGCGGCCGGTGCTCGACACCATGCAGGTGATGCCGGCCTTCTCCTACCTGCTGCCCATGGTGCTGATCTTCGGTACCGGCACACCGGCCGCGCTGTTCTCGACGGTCATCTACGCCGCGCCGCCGATGACCCGGCTCACGGCGCTCGGTCTGCGCGGCGCCGACCCGGCCGTACTGGAGGCGTCGTCCTCGCTGGGGGCGAGCTTCTGGCAGCGGCTGCGGACCGCTCAACTGCCGCTGGCCCGTCAGCAGATGCTCCTCGGGCTCAACCAGACGATCATGATGGCGCTGTCGATGGTGGTCATCGCGTCCATCGTCGGTGCGGGCGGTCTGGGCGAGGAGGTGTTCACCGCGCTGTCGACGACGGATGTCGGCAAGGCACTCGCCGCGGGCCTGCCGATCGTCCTGATCGCCGTCTGGCTGGACCGTACGACCGGGGTTGCGGGTGAACGGTTCGGCGCGACCTCGGCGGCCGAAGCGACCGGGGCCCGGCGGCTGCTGCACGGCTGGAGGGCCTGGGCGCTGGTGACGGCCGGCGCGGTGGTGGCGACCGTGGCCGGCCGGCTGGCCGGGGCGACGCTGTGGCCGGAAGCCTGGGTGTACGAGATCTCCACGCCTGTCAACAAGTTCCAGGACTGGATCACCAACAACCTCTACCAGGACGTGCCCGTCCTGGGCGGCACCAAGGTCTGGGCCGACCACATCACCGAGTGGATGCTCAACCCGCTCCGTGACGGGCTGCTGAACGCCCCGTGGTGGCTGTTGCTGTTGCTGGTCGCTGTTCTCGCACTGCTGGTCGGCACCTGGGGCACCGCGCTCACCGCCGTCCTGGCCATGTCGGCCGTCGGCGTGCTGGGCGTCTGGCCGAAGACGCTGGACACGCTGTCGCAGGTGCTCGTGGGCCTCGCGCTGACCCTCGTGCTGGGCTTCGCGATCGGCATTCTCGCGGCCCGGGTCGGATGGGTGGAACGCCGGCTGCGGCTGGTGCTCGATGTGCTGCAGACACTGCCGCAGTTCGTCTATCTCATCCCGGTCGTGGCGCTGATGGGCGTCGGCCGCGTCGCGGCGATCACCGCGGCGGTGGCCTACGCGCTGCCTGCCGTCGTCCGTATCACCACCCAGGGAATCAAGGAGGTCGACTCGGCGGCCCTCGAGGCCGCCCGCTCCATGGGAGCCAGCGGAGCCCAGCAACTGCGCCAGGTGCAGCTGCCACTGGCCCGGCCCGCGCTGCTCGTCGCCGTCAACCAGGGCGTGGTGCTGGTCCTCGCCGTGGTCGTCGTCGGTGGTCTGGTCGGCGGTGGGGCTCTCGGATACGACGTGGTCTTCGGCCTCGCGCGCGGAGAACTCGGAGTGGGTCTGGTGGCTGGTGCGGCCATCGTCTGCCTCGGCCTGGTACTCGACCGGGTCACGCAGCCCACCGCCGCTACCCGCAAGGAGAGCTGAGGTCCCGTGACATGACGGCCGATGCTGTCACCCCCCGTGCCACACCCCCGAAGAAAAGGAACATATTCGCCATGATGAACAGCAAGCGGGTTCGCAGAACTCTCGTCGCCACCACCGGAGCCGTCGGCTTGGTCGCGCTGAGCGCGTGCGGTGCGGCCGACACGGGCAAGAAGGACGAAGTCGGCGGCGACAAGGCCGTGACGCTGACGGTTCCCTCCTGGGTCGGCGCGGAGGCGAACGTTGCCGTAGCCAAGTACATCCTGGAGAAGGAGCTCGGCTACAAGGTCCACACCAAGCAGATGGGCGAGGTTCTTGCCTGGGATGCGCTGGGCAAGGGAGACATCGACGGCATCCTCGAGGACTGGGGCCATCCCAAGCAGGAGAAGCAGTACCTCAAGGACCAGAAGACCGTGGTGAAGGGCGGCGACCTCGGCGTCACCGGCCACATCGGGTGGTATGTGCCGAAGTACTTCGCGGACAAGCACCCCGATGTCACCGACTGGAAGAACCTCAACAAGTACGCGAAGGACTTCAAGACTTCCGAGAGCGGCGGCAAGGGCCAGCTGCTCGAGGGTTCGCCTGACTACGTCACCAATGACGACGCCATCATCAAGAACCTGAAGCTGAACCTGAAGACGGTCTACGCGGGCAATGAGGCCTCGCAGATCACCCAGATCAAGCAGAACGTGAAGAACAAGACGCCGTTCCTCACCTACTGGTGGACGCCGCAGTGGCTGAACAACCAGGTGGACATGGTCGAGGTGAAGCTGCCGGCGTACAAGACGGGGTGTGACGCGGACCCGAAGAAGATCACCTGCGCGTACCCGAAGACTCCGCTCCAGAAGTACTTCAACGCCGACTTCGCCAAGAACGGCGGCAAGGCAGCGAAGTTCCTGAAGAACTTCAAGTGGACCACCGAGCAGCAGAACGAGGTCGCGGGAATGATCGCCGGGGACAAGATGTCCGCGGACGCGGCCGCGAAGAAGTGGGTCGAGGAGAACAAGCCCGTCTGGAAGAAGTGGCTGCCGTAGGCGGTCTCTGCACCGGGCTCACCCCCTGGGGCACTCCCGGCCGGGCCCCGTTGCGTCCCCCTCACCCGGAGGACGCAGCGGGGCCCAGCCGTTGTACTCACCCGGAGGACGCGGCGGGGCCCAGCCGTTGTACGAGGTCCCGCCCCGCGGCCATCGTCTCCCGGAAGAGGCGGGGGCCGAACGTGATGCGGGTCGCGCCGAGTTGGCCGAGCTCCCGGGGGGAGGGGCCGTCCGGACGGAACGCCCCCGCGTTGAGCGGCACATCGACCGCGGCGGCCAGACGCGGCAGCAGTTCCGGTGGCGCCATGATCGGGTAGATGCCGTCCGCGCCCGCCTCGACATAGAGCCGGGCGCGGGCGATCGCGTCGTCGAGGTCCCCTCCGCCGTGCACAAAGGTGTCGACGCGGGCGTTGATGAACAGCTCCGGGCCTGCCGCGTTCCTCAACTCCGCCAGCCGGTGCGCCTGGTGGATCGGGTCCATGAGCTGGTCGGACTCGGAGTCCTCCAGGTTGCAGCCGACGGCGCCTGTCTCCAGGAGGCGTTCGAGCAGTTCGGGTGGGGCGAGTCCGTAGCCGCTCTCGATGTCCGCCGACACCGGGACGTCCACGGCGCGGACGATACGGGCCACCGCGGCGAACATCTCCTGCGGTGGGGTGTGACCGTCCTCGTAGCCCAGGGACGCCGAAACCCCCGCGCTCGGCGTCGCCAGGGCGGGGAATCCCGCGTCGGCGAAGACGCGGGCCGAGCCGGCGTCCCACGGGCCCGGGAGGATCAGCGGCGCGTCGGTGGTCGCCTGGTGGTGGAGTGCGCGGAATTCCATGGCCTTACCGGGGGCCGCTGCGGTGCGTCGTCATGGGCTCCACGCTAGAGCTCCGGTAGCCCACGGGTATGGTCCATTTCCATGGCGGAATCCTGGGCCAATGCGATGGGGGCGGATCTGCATCTGGACCTGCCCCGGGGCGGCGGGACGGGGGTGCGGGCGGCGCTGATGCGCTCGCTGCGCGATGCCGTACGTGAGGGACGGCTCGCGCCCGGCACCCGGCTGCCCTCCTCCCGCTCGCTCGCGGTGGACCTCGGTATCGCCCGCAATACGGTGGCCGACGCGTATGGGGAGCTGGTGGCCGAGGGCTGGCTCACCGCCCGCCAGGGCTCGGGCACCCGGGTGGCCCGGCGGGTGGTAGCGCCGGTGCCCGCGCCGCCGCGGAGGCCCGAGGCCGCCGCTCGGCCTCTTTACGATCTGACGCCCGGGTCGCCCGATGTCTCCTCCTTTCCCCGGTCGGCCTGGCTCTCCGCCGCGCGGCGTGCGCTGACCGCCGCGCCCAACGAGGCGTTCGGCTATGGGCGGCCGGGCGGCCGGGCGGAGCTGCGCCGGGTGCTGGCCGACTATCTGGCGCGCGCCCGCGGGGTGCGGGCCGCACCTGAACGGATGGTTGTCTGCGCGGGATTCCCCCAGGCGCTCGCGGTGCTCGGCCGGGTGCTGCGGCAGGCCGGACACCGGGAGGTGGCCGTCGAGTCGTACGGGCTGGACATCCACTGGAACGTGCTGCGCCGGGCCCAACTGGGCACCGTGCCACTGCCGGTGGACGGCCGTGGTGCGGGTGTGGCAAAGCTGGACCGGCTGGGCGGGGTGCGGGCCGCGCTGCTGACCCCGGCGCATCAGTTCCCCACCGGGGTCTCGCTGGACCCCGACCGGCGGGCCGCGGTGGTGCACTGGGCCTCGCGGACCGGTGGGCTGGTGCTGGAGGACGACTACGACGGGGAGTTCCGCTATGACCGCCAGCCGGTCGGGGCGCTCCAGGGGCTCGCCCCGGAGCGGGTGGTCTATCTGGGGACGGCGAGCAAGAGCCTGGCCCCCGGTCTGCGGATCGCCTGGATGGTGGTGCCGGACCATCTCATGGACGCGCTGCTGGCGCTGAAGGGGACGGGGGAGTGGCAGTCGGGCGCGCTGGATCAGCTGACGCTCGCGGAGTTCATGGACTCCGGTGCCTACGACCGCCATGTGCGCGGGATGCGGCTGCGCTACCGGCGCCGCCGCGACCAGTTGGTGGCGGCGCTGGCGGAACGCGCCCCGGCGGTGAAGGTCACCGGGATCGCGGCGGGGCTGCATGCGGTGCTCGAACTCCCGCCCGGCACCGAGCGGTCGGTCGTCCAGGGCGCGGCCTGGCAGGGGCTGGCCCTGCACGGCCTGGCCCGCTACCGGCATCCGGACGCCGATCAGGAGCGGCGGGACGCGGTGGTGTTCGCCTACGGGACACCGCCCGACCACGCCTTCTCCGGCGCGGTCGAGGCACTGTGCCGCGTCCTGCCCTGAGCGACCCCGCCGGACGGATGTGCGACCGCCCCCTTTAGGGTGGGCGGTCCACACCACGGGGGAGGCACATCGATGGAGCGCAGAATTCCACGTCGGCTGCGGTCGAGCACGGTGATCCTGGGCAGCATGGGCGCGCTGGCGGCGGCCCTGACGTCCTGTGGGTCCGAGCCGGACAAGCGCTGTGTGGACCGCGACAGTTACGACGCGCTGAAGGGCTATCGGGTGGTGGACTCCAGCGCCTGCTCGGGCTCCTCGACCGCCAAGAAGCGCGGCAAGAAGAGCATGGACGGCGACTGGTACTACGACGCCGATGTGAGCGGCCGCTGGGCCGACTACGGCACCTTCGACAAGAGCCAGGCCGCCGACCGGGGCGGCTTCGGCTGCTCCGGTTCGGGCGGCGGCTGATCCATGGAGCGCCATACGATCGACCCCCGCCCCGGCTGGCAGTCCACGGTCGAGGAACAGGGGGTCATCTATCCGCTGACCCGCTACCCGGACGGCTCGCTGCGCCCCTACTGGGACGAGAGCGCCTACTACTCCTTCTCGCTGCCCGAGGTCGAGGCGCTGGAGGAGGTGGTGGAGGAACTGCACGGGATGTGTCTGGCGGCCGCCGAGCACATCGTGGAGCGGGAGCGTTTCAAGGAACTGGGCATCGACGATCCCCGGCTGGCCGGGCTGATCGCCGAATCCTGGCACCGCCGGGCCGAACAGCCCAGCGTCTACGGCCGGTTCGACCTCCGCTACGACGGTGCCTCGGGCCCGAAACTGCTGGAGTACAACGCCGACACCCCCACCTCGCTGGTGGAGGCGGCCAGCGCCCAGTGGTTCTGGATGGAGGACCGGTTCCCCGGCGCCGACCAGTGGAACTCCCTGCATGAGCGGCTGGTGGACGCCTGGCGGAAACAGGCCGCGCTGCTGCCGCCGGGCACACCCCTGTACTTCGCGCACTCGGCCGGGGACGAACTGGGCGAGGATCTGATGACGGTGGCCTACCTGCGCGAGACGGCCGAACAGGCGGGGCTGGCCACCGAGGCGATCTCCATGGAGGACATCGGCTGGCAGCGGCTCTCCGGGCGCTTCGTGGACCGCAAACTCGGCTTCATCCGCGCCTGTTTCAAGCTCTACCCCTGGGAGTGGCTGGTCACCGACCGCTTCGGCCCGCATGTACTGGACACCCTCGACAACGGCGGAGGCACCGGATCCACCCTGTGGATCGAACCCGCCTGGAAGATGCTGCTGTCCAACAAGGCGCTGCTGGCGGTGGTCTGGGAGCTCTACCCCGGTCATCCGCATCTGCTGCCCGCTTATCTCGACGGACCCCGTGAACTGGCCCGGACAACGGGCTATGTGGCCAAGCCGCTGCTGGGCCGGGAGGGCGCCGGGGTCACCGTGCACCGGCCGGGCGAGCAGCCCGTGGTCCGCGACGAGCCCTGCTGCTACCAGGAGTTGGCGCCGCTGCCGGACTTCGACGGCAATCGGGTGGTGCTCGGGGCGTGGGTCGTGGAGGACGAGGCGGCCGGGCTCGGCATCCGGGAGTCCGCGGGGCTGGTCACCGATGAGTACGCCCGCTTTCTGCCGCATGTGATCCTCTAGGCCCTGAGCGGGGGCGGTGCGGTCTCATGGCGACAGCACCGCCGTGAGCTGCGCCAGGCCCCAGAGCAGATCCTCCTCGCTGATCATCAGCGGCGGGGCGATCCGGATCGTGGCGCCACGGGTGTCCTTGACCAGCACCCCGCGGTCCATCAGCCGCTCGGAGATCTGCCGCCCGGTGCCCCGGTCCGCGGGGATGTCCACCCCCGCCCACAGCCCCCGTCCGCGCACCTCGTCCACCCGCCCCGCCTCCCGGAGCAGCCGCAGCTCATGGTGGAGCCGCTCGCCCAGCTCCGCGGCCCGCCGCTGGAACTCCCCGGTCCGCAGCAGGGCGATCACCTCCAGCGCGACCGCACAGGCCAGCGGATTGCCGCCGAAGGTCGAACCGTGCTCCCCGGGCCGGTGGACCCCGAGCACCTCGGCGGAGGACACCACCGCCGACACCGGGACCACTCCGCCGCCGAGCGCCTTGCCCAGCACATAGACATCCGGGACCACACCCTCCTGCTCACAGGCGAAGGTCGCCCCGGTGCGCCCCAGACCGGACTGGATCTCATCCGCGATGAACAGCACCTTCCGTGACCGGGTCAGCTCCCGGACCCCGGCCAGATAGCCGGGCGGCGGCACCAGCACCCCCGCCTCGCCCTGGATGGGCTCCAGCAGCACGGCCACGGTGTCCGCCGGCGCGGCGTCGAGCGCGGTCTCCATCGCCGTCAGATCGCCGTACGGGACGATCTCGAAGCCGGGGGTGAAGGGGCCATGGTCGGCACGGGCCTCCGGATCGGTGGAGAAGCTGATGAGGGTGGTCGTCCGGCCGTGGAAGTTGTTCTGCGCGGCGATGATCCTGGCCCGGCCCTCCGGAACGCCCTTGATCCGGTAGCCCCACTTCCGGGCGGTCTTGACCGCCGTTTCCACTGCCTCCGCCCCGGTGTTCATCGGCAGCACCATCTCCATACCGCACAGCTGGGCCAGCTGCGCGCAGAACGCCCCGAAGCGGTCGTGGTGGAAGGCGCGCGAGGTGAGGGTGACCCGCTCCAGCTGGGCCTTGGCGGCCTCGATCAGCCGCTGATTGCCGTGCCCGAAGTTGAGCGCGGAGTATCCGGCGAGCAGATCGAGATAGCGGCGGCCCTCGATATCGGTCATCCAGGCGCCCTCGGCGGAGGCGATCACCACCGGCAGCGGGTGGTAGTTGTGCGCGCTATGTGCCTCGGCGGCCTCCAGTGCGCGCTCTGTACGGGCATCCGGGGTGGACAACGCGGGCTCCCTTCGGGCGAGGGAGGGGCTGCCTACTAGAGTGGGGGTGCGCACCGTGACTGGCGAGCCGAGCGTGGAACCGACCACGAGGAAGCGGGGCGCGGCCCCAGCGCCACGAGGTGCCGCCCGCCTGGGCACCGAAGGGATCACGACCGGATCACCCCGATCGCCCCGGAGGAATGCCATGAGCCTGCCCCTCTCCCATCCCGCCCTTTCGGGCGCCGACCCTGAACTCGCCGCCCTCGTCGGCGCCGAGGAACAGCTCCAGTCCGAGACCCTGCGGCTGATCCCCAGCGAGAACTATGTCTCCGGGGCCGTCCTCGAGGCGTCGGGGACGGTGCTCCAGAACAAGTACAGCGAGGGCTACCCGGGCCGCCGCTACTACGAGGGCCAGCAGGTCATCGACCAGGTCGAGACCCTCGCGGTCAACCGGGCCAAGGCCGTCTTCGGCGCCGACCACGCCAATGTCCAGCCCTACTCCGGTTCACCCGCCAACCTCGCCGTCTATCTCGCCTTCGCCGAGCCCGGCGACACCGTGATGGGCATGTCCTTGCCGATGGGCGGCCATCTCACCCATGGCTGGGGCGTCTCCGCCACCGGCTCCTGGTTCCGCGGTGTCCAGTACGGGGTGCGCCAGGACACCGGCATGATCGACTTCGATGAGGTCCGCGACCTTGCCCGCAAGGAGCGGCCCAAGCTGATCTTCTGCGGTGGCACCGCCGTGCCCCGCACGATCGACTTCGCCGCCTTCGCGGAGATCGCCCGCGAGGTGGACGCGGTGCTGGTGGCCGATATCGCGCATATCGCCGGGCTGGTCGCGGGCGGTGCGCACCCCTCCCCGGTGCCGCATGTCGACGTGGTCTCCACCACCACCCACAAGACCCTGCGCGGCCCACGCGGCGCGATGCTGATGGCCCGCGAGGCCCATGCCAAGGCGATCGACAAGGCCGTCTTCCCCGGGCTCCAGGGCGGCCCGCACAACCAGACCACCGCGGCCATCGCCGTGGCCCTCCACGAAGCCGCCCAGCCCGCCTTCCGGGACTACGCCCACGCCGTGGTCGCCCATGCCAAGGCCCTGGCCGAGGCACTGCTCGCCCGCGGCTTCGACCTGGTCTCCGGTGGCACCGACAACCATCTGATCCTGATGGACCTCACCCCCAAGGAGGTGCCGGGCAAGGTCGCGGCCAAGGCCCTGGACGAGGCCGGGATCGTGGTGAACTACAACACCGTGCCCTTCGACCCGCGCAAGCCCTTCGACCCGTCCGGCATCCGTATCGGCACCCCCTCTCTGACCTCGCGCGGACTGGGCACCGAGCACATGCCCACCGTGGCCGACTGGATCGACCGCGGGGTGACTGCCGCCAAGAGCGGTGACACAGCCGGGCTCGCCAAGATCAGGAACGAGGTCGCCGAGCTGATGGCGGCCTACCCCGCCCCGGGTCTGCCGACCGGCTGACGGCGCCGACGCCGCCGGAGCGGCCGGAGTCGCCGGAGTCGGCAGTGCCGGCTGAGCGGGCAGCGGAGCCGCCAGGGCTGACGGAGGTGACGGTGCCCTGCCCGGCCGCCAGGCCGGGTATGGCCCGCCACCACTGCTCCTCCCGGATCCGGCGGCGGTCCGGCGGCACCGGCACCGGGAGGCCGACGATCCGGGCCATCACCCGCTCCACCACCGTCTCGCCCTCATCCGGCGCGCCCCGGGGCGACATGCCCGGCGGCCCGTCCAGGGCGCGCCCCAGCGCCCGCAGCTCCTCGGGCAGTCCGTGCTCCTCGGACAGTCCGCGCTCCTCCGGCAGCCCGGCCGGGCCGCCGCACGGCCCCGCCTCCCGCACTCCGGCCATGTGCTCCGCCTCCCCGCGCGGCCCGGGCTCCCCGCACGCCCCGCGCACTCCGTCTCTCGCGCACATCGCGCACACCGTGCACACTTCGGTCTCCTCCCCTGGTCCGCTCCACCTCGTCGTCCGGGCCGAGCAGCAGCTCCAGCCGTCTCAGCGCACGGCTCAGCCGGGACTTCACCGTGCCCCGAGGCCAGCCCAGCGCCTCAGCCGTCTCCGCCTCGTCCAGATCCAGCAGATAGCGGTGGATCACGACCCGCCGCTGGGGTGCGCTCAGCTGGTCCAGCGCGGCCATCAGCCGCGCCCGCCGCTCACCCGCCATCGCCATCGCGGCCGGGTCGGCCGATTCCGGTACGGCCGCCGCGGCCCCGCCCAGCGCCCCTTCCCGGTCGACCGCCGTCCGCAGCCGACGCGCCGACCGGATCGCGTTGCTGGTCTCCCGCGCGACGATCCGCAGCAGCCACGGCCGGAACGCCGCCCCGCTGCGGAAACTCCCCAGTGCGAGATACGCCTTCACAAAGGCGTCCTGCACCACGTCCTCGGCATCGGCACCCGCACCGAGCAGCACCGCCGTGCGATGCGCCATCGGCGCGTGGGCCCGCATCAGCTCCGCGTACGCCTCGGTCTCCCCGGCGCGCACCCGCGCGATGATCCCCGCTTCGTCCCGCGCGACGAGGTCCCCCTCCCGCGCCCTCTGTGTCGTCCTCACACCTTTCATACACCGGCGGACGGAGTCGGGTTCCACACCTGAGAGAATGGGTGCCATGGCCCTCGATCGTCCCCGTGCGCTCTCCGGTATCCAGCCCACCGCAGGCTCCTTCCACCTCGGGAACTACCTCGGTGCGATCCGGCAGTACGTCGCGCTCCAGGAGACCCACGACGCGTTCTACACCGTGGTCGACCTGCACGCGATCACCGTCCCCCAGGATCCGGCCGAGCTGCGCGCCAATTCGCGGCTCGCCGCCGCCCAGCTGCTCGCCTCCGGCCTGGACCCGGACCGCTGCACGCTCTTCATCCAGAGCCATGTGCCCGAGCACGCGCAGCTCGGATGGGTGATGAACTGTCTCACCGGCTTCGGCGAGGCGTCGCGGATGACGCAGTTCAAGGACAAGTCGGCCAAGCAGGGCGCCGACCGGGCGACCGTCGGCCTGTTCACCTACCCGATCCTCCAGGTCGCGGACATCCTGCTCTACCAGGCCAACCACGTCCCCGTCGGCGAGGACCAGCGCCAGCACATCGAGCTCACGCGCGACCTCGCCGACCGGTTCAACGGGCGCTTCGGCGAGACCTTCACCGTCCCGGCCCCGTACATCGTCAAGGAGACCGGGAAGATCTACGATCTCCAGGACCCGACGATCAAGATGAGCAAGTCGGCGTCCACCCCGAAGGGCATCGTCAACCTCCTCGACGAGCCCAAGGTCTCCGCGAAGAAGATCAAGAGCGCGGTCACCGACCTGGAGACCGAGATCCGCTTCGACGAGGAGAAGAAGCCCGGCATCAGCAATCTGCTGACCATCTACTCCACCCTCACCGGCACCGCCATCCCGGAGTTGGAGCGCCGGTACGAGGGCAAGGGCTACGGCGCGCTCAAGACCGAACTCTCCGAGATCCTGGTCGAGTGGGTGACACCATTCCGCGAGCGGACGCAGGAATACCTGGCGGACCCCGGGACGTTGGACAAGATCCTTGCCAAGGGGGCGGAGAAGGCCCGGGCCGTCGCCGCCGAGACGCTGGCCCTCGCCTACGACAAGGTGGGCTTTCTGCCCGCCAAGCCCTGACGGCCTGACGGCGAGCACGGACGTACACCCGGGTCCGGACCCCCGACCAGGGGGTCCTAGGACCCGTGTGCCGAAGGACCGAGGCACCTAGCCGCGGAGGCGGCACAGCCGCCACACTGGCACCGGTGCAGCGGCATCGAGCCCAGCAGCCCGGGAGGGCCAGGAGGGAGAACGCAGTGGGGACCGTAACGCTCGGCGTTTCGATCGCGGTCCCGGAGCCGTACGGCAGCTACCTCCAGGGGCGGCGCGCGGGCTTCGGGGACCCTGCCGCCCATGGCATCCCCACCCATGTCACCCTGCTGCCGCCGACCGAGGTCGACGGCTCGGCACTGCCGGCCATCGAGGCCCATCTGGCCCGGGTGGCCGCCGAAGGGCGGCCGTTTCCGATGCGGCTGGAGGGGACCGGCACCTTCCGCCCGCTCTCGCCGGTCGTCTTCGTCAAGATCGTGGAGGGCGTGGAGGAGTGCGCCGCGCTCCAGGAGCGGATCCGGGCGGCGTCCGGACCGTGCGCCCGTGAGCTCCAGTTCCCGTACCACCCGCATGTCACGGTCGCCCACGGCATCGACGAGGGGGCCATGGACCGGGCGTTCACAGAGCTGAAGGACTACGAGGCGGCCTGGACGATCAGGGGCTTCGCCCTCTACGAGCAGGGCGCCGACGGGGTGTGGCGGCTGGAGCGCGAGTACCCCTTCGGGGCGAGTGAGCCGCCGGAGGGCGGCACGCCGGTGGTGCCCCGTCAGGCCGATCTCTCCCGCCCGGCCACGCCCTTGCACTGACCCTCCCGCGTCCAGGAGCCGTTCGCCGCGTCCCGCGTCAACGAGCCCTTCGCCGCGCGTCGCCCGGTGGCCCGACACCGCGTCAGCACGTTCACCGGAACGAGTGATGAACGGTGTGTGGTGGGTGCCGGTGTGCCGGCTGATGACCCGTCGGCGGCCAGAGTCATGCCCTGGCGAGGCACGCGTTCCCGCGGCGTGCCGCGCTACGTCTCCGCGTTCCGGGGAACCCGGACTCTGACCTTCCGCGCCGCCCGCCGGGTGCGCCGAGGGGGAGAAACCGTGCAGAAGGGTAGTTGCTGATCATGGAATGGTTGACCCGGCTGCCAGTCGTCGGCCCCGCGATCGCCCAGCTGATGCGCACCCATGCATGGCGTTCCTACGAACGGCTGGACCGCGTCCACTGGACCCGGCTCGCCGCCGCGATCACCTTCATCAGCTTTCTCGCCTTCTTCCCGCTCATCGCGGTCGGCGCGGCGATCGGCGCCGCGACGCTCAGCGAGTCCCGGATGCATCAGCTCCAGAAGAAGCTGGCCGAGCAGATCCCCGGTATCTCCGGTCAGCTCGACCTGGGCGGCCTGGTCGACAACGCGGGCACAATCGGGGTCGTCGCGGGTGCGCTGCTGCTGTTCACCGGTATCGGCTGGGTGGGTTCGCTGCGCGAGTGCCTGCGCGCCGTCTGGGAGCTGGAGGAGGACCCGGGCAATCCGGTGGCCCGCAAGCTCAAGGACGCGGTCGTTCTGGTCGGCCTCGGCGGCGTCGCCCTCGTCTCGTTCGCCGTCTCGACGCTCGCGGGCACCGCCGTCGGCCACGTCGCGCGGCTGCTCGGCATCCCCGAGGACGGCATCGGTGGCTGGCTGCTCCAGATCGCCGCCTTCTTCGTCGCGGTCGTGGCCGACTTCCTGCTGCTGTGCTACGTATTGACCTGGCTGCCCGGGGTGGAGCCGCCGCGGCGCCGCGTCGTGGTCGCCGCGCTCATCGGCGCGATCGGCTTCGAACTGCTCAAGCTGCTGCTGAGCAGCTATCTGCGGGACGTGGCGGCCAAGAGCATGTACGGCGCGTTCGGGGCGCCCATCGCGCTGCTGCTGTGGATCAACTTCACCGCCAAACTGACGCTGTACTGCGCCTCCTGGACCGCCACCGGGTCAGCCGAGGAGAGCGACGAGGCGGGCGCCGAGAACGCCGAGGAGGACGGAGTCGGCGGGTCCGACGCGACGCCCAAGCCGCCCGCCGGTCCCGCCAATCCCCTGGACTGATCCGTCCCCCGTGCTCCGTGCCCCGTGCTCAGCCGCGGCCGCGGCGCCGCACCAGCTCCGGCAGCGGCCAGCGGCGGTGCACCGCGTAGGCCACCGCGGCCAGCAGCGCCAGCGTGCCGCCCGTGATGCCGATCGCGGTCCACTTGCCCGACCCGCCGTGACCCGAGGAGACCGACGCCTGGGTGTGCTCGTCCTTCCCGTGCGCGGAGGTCCCGTCCTGGCCGGCGCCCGCCTCGCCCGGCCGGACGAGGGTGCCGACCGGATTCACCGAGTCGGCCGCCTTGAACCCCCAGTCGAAGAGCCTCGCGGTCTCCTTGTAGACCTCGTTCGGCTCGGACTTCTGCGGATTCATCACGGTGACCAGCAGCACCCGCTTGCCGCGCTGGGCGACCCCGGTGAAGGTGGAGCCCGCATGCGTCGTGTAGCCGTTCTTGACCCCGGCGATGCCCTTGTAGGTCGGGATGCCGAAGCCGGTCAGCAGCCGGTTGGTGTTCTGGATCGCGAAGCTCTCGCGGGTCTTCTTGCCTGCCCTGCCCTTCTTGAACTCCCCTGGGAACTTCGCGTTCGCCGTTGAGGCGTACTCCCGGAAGTCCGCCTTCTGGAGTCCGGAGCGAGCGAAGAGCGTGAGGTCGTACGCGCTGCTGACCTGGCCCTTCTCGTCGTAGCCGTCCGGGGTGACGACGTGGGTGTCACGGGCGTTCAGCTGGCGGGCGTGCGCCTGCATCTCCTGCACGGTCTTCGCTTTGCCGCCGTTCATCGCGGACAGCACATGCACCGCGTCGTTGCCGGAGCGCAGGAAGACGCCGAGCCACAGGTCGTGCACCGAGTAGGTGTAGTTCTCCTTGACCCCGACCAGGCTGCTGCCCTCGCCCATGCCCGCCAGGTCCGACGTCAGCACCTTGTGGGTCTGGTTCTTGGGCAGCTTGGGCAGCACGGTGTCGGCGAACAGCATCTTCAGGGTGCTCGCGGGCGGCAGCTGCCAGTGGGCGTTGTGCGCCGCCAGCACATCGCCCGACTCGGCGTCGGCCACCACCCAGGACCGCCCGCTGAGCTCCTTCGGCAGCCGCGGCGCGCCCGCCTTCGGATCCACCTGGGTGCCGGGGCGGCCGAGCTGCTTTCCGCCGATCGTGGACATCTGGGCGGGGGGCTTCACGGCATCGGGACCATCGGCGCCGCCGGAGCGTTCGTCGGCGAACGCCGGGGCGGCGGGGAGCAGGCCGGACAGCAGGAGGACGGCGGCGGCGGTCAGCGGTACGGCGGTACGGCGTCTGGCGGCCCGGGAAGCGGGGGCGGCCGTGGCGGCAGAGGGGCGCGCAGGGACAGAGGGGCGCGTGGGGGGCGTGTAGGCATATGAACATGTCGGCACGTTGGTGAACGTACCCGCCGTCGCTATCGCATGCGACCGGACCGCCGTCGTATGGGCGTCGGACCCCCGCGTGGAGGTGTCGGGGGATGTGCCCATACTGGAGACCATGAAGCTCAGCCGCCCCGTGTCCTGGTTCCTGCTCGCCTTCGGGGTCTGGAGCTGGGTCATCTGGTTCACCTTTGTCAAAAATTTGTGGAAGGACAGCAGCGGACTCGCCTTCGACGACGCCGGTGATCCCACCGCGTACTTTTGGGTGCATCTGCTGCTCGCGATCACCTCGTTTCTTTTGGGGACGGCTATCGGGGTGATCGGGTTGCGTGGTCTGCGCGCTCTGCGCAGGAAGGACACCTCGGAGTAGTCGTTCGCCAGCCGTTACGGCCGGATAAAAGGGGAGAAAACCGGGGATGGTCGTGCTCTTCGTCCTGATCGCACTGGCCGTCGTCGGACTGCTGGCCGGGGTGCACTGGTATCTGTGGCGGCGGCTGGTCCGCGACACGACGGCGCCCGGCGGGCTCGCCCGCCGGGCGGGCACGGTGGCGGCGTTCGTGCTGCCGCTGACGACGTTCGGGGCGCTGATCGCGGGACGCGCCGGAGCGCCCTTCGCGCTCCAGCGCGCGCTGGCCTGGCCCGGCTACCTGTGGCTCGCGCTGGTCCTCTATCTGACCCTCGCACTCTTGGTGGGCGAGGTTCTGCGCCCGGTCCTGCTACGCGTCGCGCCATCCGGCGGGGAGGAGGGGACCGACGGCACGTCTGCGGTGGCGGGGGCCGTTAGACCGATCGACGCACCGATCGACGCACCGATCGACGCACCGGGCGTGCCCCAAGGCCCCGGTACGTCCGGTGCCCCGGTCGTATCGGGTACGCCCGGCGCCGCTGACGGGGTGCTCAGCACCCCGGAGAGCCTCGGCACCGCCAACGTCCCCGGTGGCCCCGGAGCGTCGGATGTTCCCGGTACGCCTGGCGCCCTCACTGCCGCAGGAGCGCCCGGCGCCTCCGCCGCCCCCGGCCACCCGGGACCGTCCAGCGCGCCCGGCGCCTTCGCCGCCCCCGCCGCGTCGGAAACCCCCGCCGCTTCCGGTGGTCCTGATGTCCCGGGCCGTTCGGGGACTTCCGTCACCCCCGCCACCGCGGGAACGCCCGCCGCTCCCGGTCACCTGGGATCACCCGGCGGCGCGCCCAGCATCCCCGGCAGCCCGGAAACCCCCGCGGCCTCCGACGCCCCCACCACCCCCGGGGCGGGGGCGGCGGAGCGGGGCGGGGCGCGGCGGTTGTTTGTTGCGCGGGCGATTGCGCTCGGGGCCACTGCTGTGGCGGTGGGGACCGTGGGGTACGGGGCGGCCACCGTGTTGCGGGGGCCGCGGGTGAAGCGGGTCACCGTGCCGCTCGCCAAACTGCCGCGGCGGGCGCACGGGTTCCGGATCGCCGTGGTCAGCGATATCCACCTCGGGCCGATCCTGGGCCGCGCCCATACCCAGCGGGTCGTCGAGGCGATCAACCGCACCAACCCCGACCTCATCGCCGTCGTGGGCGATCTCGTGGACGGCAGTGTGGCGGATCTGGGGCCGGCCGCCGAGCCGTTGCGGGGGTTGCGGGCCCGGCACGGCTCGTTCTTCGTCACCGGCAACCACGAGTACTTCTCCGGCGCCCGCCAATGGGTCGATCACGTACGTGAGCTGGGCCTGCGCCCGCTGGAGAACGAGCGCACCGAACTGCCCGGCTTCGATCTCGCCGGGGTGAACGACATCGCGGGGGAGGACGAGGGCGAGGGGCCGGACTTCGGCAGGGCGCTCGGGGACCGCGACCGGTCGCGGGCCTCGGTGCTGCTGGCGCATCAGCCCGTGGTGATCCATGACGCGGTGGACCACGGTGTCGACCTCCAGCTCTCCGGCCATACGCACGGCGGGCAGATGTGGCCCGGCGATCTGGTCGCGGCGCTCGCCAACCCGACCGTCGCCGGGCTCGAGCGCTACGGCGACACCCAGCTCTACGTCACCCGTGGCGCCGGGGCCTGGGGGCCGCCGGTGCGGGTCGGGGCGCCGCCGGACGTCACGGTCGTGGAACTGGCATCGCGTCACGCGTGAGGGGAGGCGTGACGGGGAGGGGGAGCCGGGGCGGCGGACCTCCGGCCGCCTTCGCCCCCACCGCCCGCGTATCCGGCAACACCGCCCGGGTATCCGGCAACACCGCCCGGGTATCCGGCAACACCGCCCGCGTATGCGGCAACGCCGTCGTACGCACCCCCGACACCCGCTCGTGCGGGGCCAGCCCCGCCGGGTCCCGCAGGGTGCGCAGACCGTAGCGCAGGGCCAGGGCGAACGCCGTCAGGGCGATCAGGAGGTCGCTCGGGGCGATGGCGAAGGCCGCCCGGGCCACGGTCTCGGCCCCGCCCGACTGGTGGGCGGCCGTGAACAGGCCGGTCAGCTCGGTCACTCCGGGCATGGCGGACGCGGACGTCAGCACGGCCGCGGCCACCGCCATCCCTGCCAGCACCGGCAGCGCCGCGGCCCCGAGGAGGGCCGAGCGGACGGCCAGCCGTCCGAGGGGGAGCGGGCCGCCGTCGGCGGATTCCAGCCGCAGCAGCAACAGCCGCTTCCCCGGTGTCGCGCCCGTCCTCAGCGGGAGGACGATGAACCACAGCATGAACAGCCCGGCCGCCACCCACAGTTCGCCCCCCGGGTCCCCGTACGCGAGCATCTGGCCCGACACGCCCGCCACCACCAGGAACCCCGTCAGATCGACGATCAGCGCCACCAGCCGCCGCCCGAACGGCACCGGGCGGAGCGCCAGGGCCCGGCCGTCCAGGGTCTCCAGCGGGGGCAGTACGCGGATGAGCGGTCCGGCGAGCAGCCAACCGACCGCCGCGCCCGCCGTGTTGGTGAGCAGATCGTCCACGTCGAAGAGCCGGTACGGGCAGTCGTAGAGCCCCCACACCCCGGACCACTGGGTCAGCTCGAAGAACAGCGAGGACGCCAGGCCGACCGCGGTGGTGGCCCGCAGTCCGCAGCGGACGTGGTAGCGCAGGAAAACGCCGAGCGGCACCAGGAGCAGCAGATTGAGCAGGGCTCCGGCGACGGCGGGGTTCTGGAGGACCAGCGCGCCGGGGGTGACCTTGTGGTGGGCCTCCTTCCAGATGTCGGCGAAGGTGTTCCCCGGTATCGCCTGGGGCTGGGCGAAGGCGCTGAACCGTGTGCACATGTCGGCCGTCCGGCGCGGCAGCGGAACGACCGTCAGGCAGCAGGCGGTGAGCGCGTAGTAGAGGAAGCCGCACAGCGACAGCGTCCGGCCCTGCGAGATGACGCCGTGGCGCCGGTAGAGGACCACGGCGGTCGGCAGCAGTAACACCAGGGCGAGCAGCGGGAAGACTGCGGCGGCCGTCTTGATGGGCAGGAGGTGCGCTTGAGGCATGCACGGCACTATACGCGATGTGTATACACCGGGTGTATAGAGGTCCATGCCTGATCCCCGCCGAGGGGCGGCGGCGATCAGTCCTTGGAGTCCTTGGTGGAGTCCTTGGTCTCCTCAAAGGAGTTCAGGATGATGTCCAGCGCCTGCTTGTTCTCCGCCGAGTCCGCCTCGTCCGCCGGGGTCGTCCACCGGATGGAGAAACCGCGGCCGCCGCCGACGAGGAAGCCGCGGCCGACGGTGCGGAACGGATCGCCGCCGATGGCCGAGGACCAGGTCATGTCCGCCGCCTTCCAGTCGCGGTAGTCGACTCTGCGGATGTCGTCGACCCGCTGGAAGCCCGGCGAGAGCTGTTCCAGCGACGGCACCAGGCTCTTCCAGACCTCGACCGGGTCGTCGTCCTCGCGGCCCTTGCCGAAGGTGACCACCAGGTCCCGGCTGTCGTCCTCGTCCTCGGGCGCGAACTTCACATGGAAGCGCGAGCCGCTCTCCACCCGCTTCCAGCCCTTGGGCAGATCGATGGAGAACCCCTCGGCGTCGGCGGTGAAGCGGACGAATCCCGTGGGCTCGCCACCACCCCCGCCCCCGCCCGTGCCGGGCGGATCGGAAGGTGTGGCCGGATCGGTGGGATCGGCGGGCGACGACGGGGCGGCGGGCGACGACGGGGCGGTGGGCGACGGCGGGGCGGTGGGCGACGGCTTCGAGGGGGAGGGTTCGCGCGGCAGCATCGGCTGCGCCCCGTTCGGCGGGGCCGCGGAACGGGTGGGGCCGGAGGCGCGGCTGTCGCCCGCGGTCAGCGCGCCGCTCGCGGCGAGCGCCACCAGCGAGGCGACCGACACCAGGGCCAGCCCGGCCGCCAACGCCGCCCTGGGCAGGGCCTTCCGCCCCTCGCGACGGTGCCCTCTCGGCCACAGCGCCTCACAGGTGCCGTGCAGCCAGGGGATCCGCACCATGGTCCGCGCATCGGCGGGCTGGTCATGGTTCACCACCCGAGCCAGCGCCTGCCGGACCAGCGGTTCGGTCAGCCGCGCCTGGGGGTCGGTGCGCAGCAGTCCCTGGATCACCTGGGTGAGCGGCCCGGCCTTGGTTGCGTCGAGACCACTCCAGTCGGGGTGCGGCGGATGGCCCTCGACCATGACGAAGAGGATCGCGCCCAGGGACCACAGATCGGATTCGGGGGTTCCGCCGTCGCCCCGCACCTGTTCGGGGGAGGCGTACGCGGGGTCGGTGACCGGGCGGGAGGGATCCGTGCCGGTGGGGCCGAAGCCGCTGAGCACGATCTCATCGTCGGGCAGGAGCAGCAGCCGCGCCGGGTTGAGATCGCCGTGCGTCATGCCCTTGATATGGGCCGCGTCGAGGACATCGAGCAGCCTCAGCCCGATTCTGGACGCCCGGCCGGGCTCCAAACGGCCCACGCGGTCGAGGAGTTCACTCAGCGGACGGCGGTCGGTATCGGGTCGTACGGCCTGCGCCCCGTAAACGGGCTGGTCCGCGCTGGTCATGGTCTCACCCCTTGCTCCACAACACGCCCAACGGCTTTCCCACAGGAGGTACGCCCGGACTTCGGCGTCTGCTCAATGGGAGACGCGGCGAATGCGGCCCGTGTCCGGAAGGGGGCGGTCGTCCTGGGCCGGAACGGAGCGCGGACGTTCACTCCGGTTTCCCGCGGCGCGGGATGGGGCGGCCTCCAGAAAGAGACAGGCGCAGACGGAGCCCGGGAAGCGGCGAGGGCCCCGCGCTCCCTTTCCGGAGTGCGGGGCCCTCGCCGCGAACGGTGCGCGACCGTGGAGGTCAGAAGCGACGCGTGATCAGCGCGCGCTTCACCTCCTGGATGGCCTTGGTGACCTCGATACCGCGCGGGCAGGCCTCCGTGCAGTTGAAGGTGGTGCGGCAGCGCCAGACACCGTCCTTGTCGTTCAGGATCTCCAGCCGCTGCTCACCGCCCTCGTCACGCGAGTCGAAGATGAAGCGGTGCGCGTTGACGATCGCCGCCGGGCCGAAGTACTGGCCGTCGTTCCAGAACACCGGGCACGAGGAGGTGCACGCGGCGCACAGGATGCACTTGGTGGTGTCGTCGAAGCGCTCGCGGTCCTCGGCGGACTGGAGGCGCTCCCGGGTCGGCTCGTTGCCCGTCGTGATCAGGAAGGGCATCACATCGCGGTACGCCTGGAAGAACGGCTCCATGTCCACGACCAGGTCCTTGAGGACCGTGAGGCCCTTGATGGCCTCGATCGTGATGGGCTTCTCCGGGCTGATGTCCTTGATCAGCGTCTTGCAGGCCAGCCGGTTGCGGCCGTTGATCCGCATGGCGTCGGAGCCGCAGATGCCATGGGCGCAGGAACGGCGGAACGTCAGCGTGCCGTCCAGGTCCCACTTGATCTTGTGGAGACCGTCGAGGACGCGCTCCTTGGGGTCGATCTCGAACTGGAAGTCCTCCCAGACCGCCTGGTCCGAGATCTCCGGGTTGAAGCGCCGGATCCGGAAAGTGACCGTGATCAGGTGCGAGGCAGTGGCGTCGCTCGCCTCCGGAGCCTCCGCGTTCTTCTCAAGCGTGGGGGTGCTCATCAGTACTTACGCTCCATCGGCTGGTAGCGGGTCTGCACGACCGGCTTGTAGTCGAGGCGGATGGACTCCGCGCCGTCCGCGCCCACCTCGCGGTACGCCATGGTGTGACGCATGAAGTTGACGTCGTCGCGGTTCGGGTAGTCCTCGCGGTAGTGACCGCCGCGCGACTCCTTGCGGGCCAGTGCGGAGATCGCCATGACCTCGGCCAGGTCGAGCAGGTTGCCCAGCTCGATGGCCTCCAGCAGGTCGGTGTTGAACCGCTTGCCCTTGTCCTGGACGCTGCAGTTCTTGTAGCGCTCGCGGAGGTGGCCGATTTCCTCGACGGCCTCCTTGAGCGTCTGCTCGGTGCGGAAGACCATGACGTTCTTGTCCATGGTCTCCTGGAGCGCCTTGCGGATCTCGGTGACCCGCTCGGTGCCGGTGGCGTCGCGCAGGTTCTCCACCTGGTCGTGGACGAGCCCGGCCGGGTCCTCCGGCAGCTCGACGAAGTCGGCCGTGGCGGCGTACTCCGCGGCGGCGATGCCCGCGCGGCGGCCGAAGACGTTGATGTCGAGCAGCGAGTTGGTGCCCAGGCGGTTGGCGCCGTGCACGGAGACACAGGCCACCTCGCCGGCGGCGTAGAGGCCGGGGACGACGGTGTCGTTGTCCGACAGCACCTCGCCCTCGACGTTGGTGGGAATGCCGCCCATCGTGTAGTGCGCGGTCGGCTGGATCGGGATCGGGTCGGTGTACGGCTCGATGCCCAGGTAGGTGCGCGCGAACTCGGTGATGTCCGGCAGCTTGGCGTCCAGCTGCTCCGGCGGCAGGTGGGTGAGGTCCAGAAAGACGTGGTCGCCCTCGGGACCGCAGCCGCGGCCCTCGCGGATCTCGGTGTAGATGGAGCGCGAGACCACGTCACGCGAGGCGAGGTCCTTCATGACCGGCGCGTACTTCTCCATGAAGCGCTCGCCGTCCTTGTTGCGGAGGATGCCGCCCTCACCACGGGCGCCCTCCGTCAGCAGGATGCCCATCCGCCAGATGCCGGTCGGGTGGAACTGGAAGAACTCCATGTCCTCCAGCGGCAGCCCGCGCCGGTAGGCGACCGCCTGGCCGTCACCGGTGAGGGTGTGGGCGTTGGAGGTCACCTTGAAGAACTTGCCGCAGCCGCCGGAGGCGAAGACCACGGCCTTGGCCTGGAAGACGTGCAGCTCGCCGGTGGCCAGCTCATAGGCGACCACACCGGCGGTGCGCTTGACCCCGTCGACCTCGGTCATCAGCAGGTCCAGGACGTAGAACTCGTTGAAGAACTCCACGCCCTCCTTGACGCAGTTCTGGTACAGCGTCTGGAGGATCATGTGGCCGGTGCGGTCCGAGGCGTAGCAGGACCGGCGCACCGGGGCCTCGCCGTGGTTACGGCTGTGGCCGCCGAAGCGGCGCTGGTCGATGGTGCCGTCCGGGGTCCGGTTGAACGGCAGGCCCATCTTCTCCAGGTCCAGGACCGAGTCGATGGCCTCCTTCGCCAGGATCTCGGCGGCGTCCTGGTCGACCAGGTAGTCGCCACCCTTGATCGTGTCGAAGGTGTGCCACTCCCAGTTGTCCTCCTCGACGTTCGCGAGGGCGGCGGCCATACCGCCCTGGGCGGCGCCGGTGTGGGAGCGGGTCGGGTACAGCTTGGTGAGCACCGCCGTGCGGCTGCGCTTGGTCGACTCGATGGCCGCGCGCATACCGGCGCCGCCGGCGCCCACGATGACGGTGTCGTACTTGTGGATCTTCATGAGTGGATACCTCAGCCCCGGGGCCTAGCGGATGTTCGGGTCGAAGGTGAAGATCACCAGAGTGCCGAGCACGATGGTGAATCCTGCCGCCGTGTAGAGCAGCCCCTTCAGCCACAGGCGGGTGTTGTCCCGCTCCGCGTAGTCGTTGATGACCGTGCGCAGACCGTTCGCGCCATGCAGCGTGGCGAGCCAGAGCATGATCAGGTCCCATGCCTGCCAGAACGGCGAGGCCCAGCGGCCCGCCACGAAGGCGAAGCCGATCTTGGAGACGCCGCCGTCGAGGACCAGCTGGATCAGCAGGTGGCCCAGGACCAGGACGACCAGCAGGATGCCGGACAGGCGCATGAAGAGCCAGCCGTACATCTCGAAGTTGGTGCGGGTCGCCTTGGGCGTCTTACGGGTGCGGGCCCGCGGCGGCTCGATGACCGGGGCGGGGTGATCCACGTCGTACGCGCTGACCGCGTCGTTCGCGGGGGTGGTGGTCTCGGCGGACATGGGTCAGCTCCCGAACAGTTCGCGCAGGCTGTGCTGGAGGATGGGGTAGAAGGCCCCGGCCATCAGCACGACCCAGATACCGACAACGGACCACAGCATCTGGCGCTGGTACTTCGGGCCCTTCGACCAGAAGTCCACGGCGATGACGCGCAGGCCGTTGAGGGCGTGGAACAGGATGGCGGCGACGAGGCCGTACTCCATCAGGTTCACGATGGGATTCTTGTACGTCGCGACCACGTCGTCGTACGCCTCAGGGGACACACGGACAAGCGAGGTGTCCAGGACGTGTACGAACAGGAAGAAGAAGATGAGGACGCCGGTGACTCGATGAGCCACCCAGGACCACATACCTTCCCGGCCGCGATACAGCGTTCCAGCCGGCACGGAAAACCCTCCGGAAGCGGGGATTGGGGCCTGCCGGCTTCACTGTCGGTCTGGCCCGGCCGGGTACGGTCCACCGGCCCTGGCCATCGTAGCGACGTGTTGTCGGATCCTCCGCCCGGGGGTGCTCAGGTGTGATCAAAGAGGCACGGAGGTGTGATCAAAGGGGCACGTACGGCCGATCAGGGGGCCCGGAACCGCATGATTCCCGGCAAACCGGCTGCTCCCGGGTCAGCCGGGCGAGCCGCCCACGGGCGATCCGCCGCAGTTCCTCCGCGGCGTTGCTCCGCTCCGTCTCGTGCTCATTGCCGAGCCGGGTGCGGATCCCGGTGAGCAGCCGGTCCAGCATCTCGTCGGGGTTCAGGCCGTCCAGGCAGATCACAAAGGCATGGCCGAACTGGCGCTCGTACTCGGCGTGAGCGGCTCGCAGCGCGGTGTGAGCGGCGAGGGTGCCCAGGCTGTCGGCGGCCGGCAGCGGATGGCCGACCATCGCCTCGTCGGCCAATGCCTCGTCCAGATCGTCGGGGGTCAGGTCGTAGCTGGCCTCGTCCCCGGCGGCGAGCAGCGCCTCCCGATCCGGATACGGGCGGTGGGCCGCGATCAGCCGTGCCCAGCGGCGGCTGCCGCAGCATGCGAGCAGCGCCTCCTCGGCCGCCTCGGCGGTGGCGGCATTCAGCCGGTCGAGGCTGTGGACTGCGTCACGGGACCTGGACCTGGACAGCGTGGGCTCCTTGGACGCGCGTGGCTGGGGCACATGAGGCGAGCGGTTCAAGGGGGTGGCATGACATTGAGGGGATGCATGAGGGGCCTGTGCTGGGGGCGTGAGCAGTACACGCTAACGAGGTGAACAGGCCGGTGTGCCGCAGAGGGCGTAAATTCACCCGTACGGGGACGTTTTGTCGAAGGGAGTGGACGAGATGCCGAGGCGCAGGGCGGATTTCGCCTGAGGCGGGAGGTTTGCGCCATGAGGATGCCCCGGAGAGTCACCCGGGCCGGTTGCGTCCGCGGCACCGTCGCCGGTGCCGCCGCCACCTTCGTCCTCATAGCACTCGGCTGTCAGCAACCCACGCAATCCTCCCCGTCCGGTTCCCCGGCCGCCTCGCCCTCGGAGTCCCCCTCGGCCTCGGCGCCCGGCACGACGCACTCCCGCCCGCCCCGCACCATCCCCTCGGTCCGTGACTTCGCCCCCGGGACCGGATCCGGCTGGCGGCCCGGCGACAACAGCCGGGTGGTGGCCAACCTCAAGGGCCCGCTCGCCGACGAGGCCCGGATGATCGCCGACGAGCTGGACATCGAGGCCGTCTCCGGCAAGCCCCACCGCGGCGATCTCTCCCTGGCGCTGAAACACGGACAGCGCGGCGGCCGCGAGGGCTACACCCTCACCGTCAAGGACGGCAGCGCCCGGATCACCGGCGCCGACGACACCGGCGTCTTCTACGGCACCCGCACCGTGAAACAGGCGCTGCGCTCCGGCGACCGCGTCCCCGCGGGCGTGATCCACGACTGGCCCGCCCGCGCCCAGCGCGGCCTCAACCTCGACATCGCGCGCAAGTTCTACTCCGCCTCGTGGATCGAGGCACGGCTGCGCGAGATGGCCGATCTCAAGCTCAACCAGCTCGGGCTGCATTTCTCGAACGACCAGGCGTTCCGCCTCCAGAGCACCACCCACCCCGAGATCGTCGCCGAGCGGCATCTCACCAAGATCGAGGTCCGGCGGATCGTCGCCCTCGCCCAGCGGCTGCACATCACCGTCATCCCCGAGATCGACTCGCCCGGCCACCTTGGCGCGATCATCGACGCCCACCCCCAGCTCCAGCTGCGCAACGCCTCCGGGACCCGGTTCATGGGCGCCGTGGACATCTCCGATCCGGGCGCCGCGCGGATCGTGGACGAGCTGATGCGCGAGTACGCACCGCTGTTCCCCGGCCGCTACTGGCATCTGGGCGCCGATGAGTATCTGGCGCTCACCGTCAAGGACCCCCAGGCGTCGTTCCCGCAGCTGGCCGCCGCCGCCCAGCGGAAGTACGGACCCCAGGCGACGGTCCAGGACCTGGCCACCGGCTGGCTGAACGACCGGGCGGCCGTCGCGCGGTCGCTGGGCAAGCAGCCCAAGGCGTGGAACGACGGCTTCTTCGCCGGGGGTGTGGTCACCCCCGACCGGAACATCGAGGTCGAGTACTGGACGGGGCGGCTGAAGTGGCCCGCCCGGCAGCCGGAGGAGTATCTGAGCGAGGGCCGGAAGGTGGTCAATCTCAACTCCGAGTACCTCTACTACGTCCTCGGCGAGCCCAACAGCTTCTTTTACCCCACAGGCGAACGCATCTACGAACAGTGGACACCCGGGACCCTGCGCGGCACCAAGCCCGTCGCCGACAAGGAGCTGACCCGACCCGACCGGGTGCTCGGCGCGCGCTTCGCGGTCTGGTCCGACCAGCCAGGGGCACAGACCCAGGCGCAGGTCGCCCACGGCATCCGGCTGCCGCTCGCGGCGCTTGCCCAACGGCTGTGGGATCCCGGAAAGCCGCCGCTGAGCTGGGATGACTTCACCAAGCTCGCTGATCGGCTGGGCGTCTGAGACGCGGGAGGAGGAAGGACGGCCGGGGCCGCCACCCCCCACAGGAGAGGCCCCGGCCGCCGTCCAGCGTGGGCCCGCGTGGAGCCCTCACTCCCTACAGCGTCGCATGCCTCGAATACGTCACACCTGTGGTGGGGATGAAACCTCGGGTGCCCGGAGCGCGTCCGGGGGGCCCTTCGGCTCTGGACGCGACCGGGCGAATGCCCGTAACGTGCAGGTCCGCGCCGTGGGCGCGGTCAATTGCTTAACTTCGCGCGTGGCCTGGTGCGGGCCACGTCCCCAGGGGGACTCAAAATGTATCCGTGCGGGAACTGCCGCGCTGTCGCCGTCGGGCCCGACGGACGCTGCGCGGCATGTGGCACATTCCAGCAGCAGTATCAGCAGCCGCAGGCGCCCGGAGGCTACCCCGTCGCACCCGCGGCCGGAATGCCGGCCGGAGGTGTCGATCTGCGCCGTGGGCTCGCGACCACGCTCACCGTGCTGTTCAGCCTGGCGCTGCCCGCGCTGATTCTGGTGCTGGTGGGCCGGGGCGGCCAGTGGAGCGTCATCGGTGACATGCTCGACGGGGAAATGGTCACGCAGCGGGACCTGGACGACGCGGACGACTTCTTCCTCGGCACCTGGGTCATCTTTATGCTGCTCACCCTCGCGATCGCCGTGGTCTGGGCCGTCTGGTTCCGGAAGCTGCGGCTGAACGCCGAGGTCTTCGCGCCGGGCGGGCACCGCTTCAGCACCGGCTGGGCGGCCGGTGCCTGGTTCACCCCGGTGGTGAACCTGTGGTTCCCCAAGCAGATCGCCAATGACATCTGGCGCGCCAGTTCCCCTCAGGGCCCCGCCGCGGCCAACCGCGGGCTGCTCAACGCCTGGTGGGTCACCTGGATCGTCGCCATGGTCGCGAACGGCATCGGCAACATCCGCTACTCCGCCCTCCGCAACAAGGTGG
This sequence comes from Streptomyces coffeae, assembly GCF_016741875.1. Lineage (GTDB taxonomy): Bacteria > Actinomycetota > Actinomycetes > Streptomycetales > Streptomycetaceae > Streptomyces > Streptomyces coffeae. The sequence goes on from NZ_JAERRF010000001.1 coordinate 478,832, forward strand.
AGAGTGACAACTACTCCCCTTCCCTGTCGGAGGCGAAGGACGACGTCGAGAGTCTGCATGACATCCTCGCCTTCGATATGTTCGCGGCCGTGATCCTGATGGCGGCGGCGGTCCTGGCGCTGCTGCTGGTCCGCCAGATCACCGCCATGCAGGAGCAGCGTGCGGCGCTGCCCCCGCAGGTGGCGCCGATGGGCGGTCCGGGCTATGGGGCGGGCGGCCCGTCGCCGTACGGCGTCCCGCCGCAGGGACAGCCGCCGTACGGCACCCCGCAGATGCCCCCGCCGCCGCCCGGTCAGCCGGGCCAGCAGTACCCTCCTTACGGCCACGGCTAGACCATCGCGGGCGATCGCGGACCTCAGAACCTCCGAGGGCAGGAAGTGAGCGTGCAGGGGGACGACGCGGAACTGACCGCCGCGGTGCGTGCGGCACAGGACGGGGACGAGATCGCCTTCCGGACCGTTTACCGGTCGGTACACCCTCGCCTCCTCGGCTACGTACGCACCCTGGTCGGCGATGGCGACGCGGAGGACATCACCTCGGAGGCGTGGCTCCAGATAGCTCGTGATCTGCAACGTTTCAGTGGAGACGCGGACCGCTTCCGCGGCTGGGCGGCCCGGATAGCCCGCAACCGCGCACTGGACCACATACGGATGCGCGGTCGTCGCCCGGCCATCGGCGGCGACGAGACGGAGCTGGAGACCCGGGCCTCGGAGGCGGACACCGCGGGCGAGGCGATGGAGGCCCTGGGCACCGGCCGCGCGCTCGGGCTCATCGCCCAGCTGCCGCAGGACCAGGCCGAGGCCGTGGTGCTGCGGGTGGTCCTCGGCCTCGACGCGAAGAGCGCGGCCTCGGTGCTCGGCAAGCGGCCGGGCGCCGTGCGCACCGCGGCCCACCGCGGACTGCGGAAGCTCGCTGATCTGATCGATCCCCGGGCGGGGGGTGATCCGACCACCCTCGACGGGATTCCCGTGCAACGTGAGTCGCCTGGGAAGGCAACCAACTCGGGGGTGGCGAAGTCTGCGGGTGTGACGGATTCGTGCGCGCCAACGCAGAAGGACATGTGATGGCCGAAGACAACCGCTACAGCTGGCTGGATGACAGTGCCGCGGAGCGGTTGCTTCGTGGCGAACCGGTCGTGGGGCAGCACGGCGTCCCAGTTGACCGGCACGACCAGTCGTGTGCCGAAGCGGAACGGCTGGCCGCTGTGCTCTCCGCCGTTGCCGAGGAGACCCGCCTCGCGTCCGGACCCACGGACGGCGCGCTTCCGCTTCCCGGTGAGGAGGCGGCCGTATCCGCCTTCATGGCGGCCCGTGAGAAGTTCGCCGAGGCGGCCGAAGCCGCGATGCCCGACTCCGCGCGGTCCGGCGGCGGCCTGCGTATTCTGCGTGGCGGCCGCTTCGGTGCCCGGCGGCAGCTGCGCGCGGGCATGGTGGCCGCGCTGGCGGGCTGTGCGCTCAGCGGTTTCGCGGTCGCGGCCGCGGCGGGTGTGCTGCCCACGCCGTTCAGCGGGGGCGGCGACCCGGCCCCCTCGGTGAGCATTCCGGGTGGCCCTTCCTCGGGCAGCGGTCCGGTCCGTCCGGAAATCTCCCAGGGCGGCACCACTTCCTCGCCCGGCCCGAGCGGCTCCGGCGACAACGATGCCAGCGGCCCGTCCTCCAACGGCGGCCAGGGTTCGGCCGCGCCGACTGAGGACGGCAAGGGCTGGGGCAAGGACAACGGTGACAAGCGTCACCCCACCTCTTCCCCGGGCAGCGGGCGGCACAGCGGACCGTGGGCGTTGGACGCCTGCCGCCGCTATCTGGCCGCGGAGTACGGCGAGGGCAGCGGACTGGACCGCAGATCGCTGTACAAGCTGAAGAAGTCCGCGGGCCGGTCCAGCGTCCACGGCTACTGCGCCCAGCTCCTCGCCGACAACGGCGCACAGCTGCCGCGTACCGGTTCCGACGGCAATGACGCCGGCGGTACGGACGGCAGCGCGGACGACAGCGGCGGGTCCGGTGGCAGCGGGGGCTCGGACGACGGCGGCTCCGGCGGCTCTGACGACGGCGGCTCCGGCGGCTCTGACGACGGCGGTTCCGGCGAAGGTGATCCCGGTGGCTCCGGTCAGGACGGCGGGTCCGGCAGCCACCACTCCGAACCGCCGCCTCCGACGCCATCCGCACCGGCCGAGACCTCGGCCGACGGCACGGTGACGACCGGCTCCGCGGCCCAGGAAAGTCCCGCGAAGACCGCCGATCCGACCGCCGGTTGAGCGCTCAAGGTCTTAGGTGTGACGTTTTTTTCAGGGGTGACGCTGTAAGAAACGGGCCGACTGGTCATCGGCCGCGCGGGAGCCGAGGTTCCCCCCGTACCGACGGCACCGCGCATCCGGCGCGGGCAGGGCACGTTCCCCCGGCCCTGCCCGCGCCACTCTTCTGTGGGTGACGACCGCCTCAGGGGAAGACCACGACCTTGTCTCCGGCCCTCACCTGGCCGAACACCGAGGCGATCTTCTTCTTGTCCCGGACGTTGACACACCCGTGCGAGGCACCGGCATAGCCGCGGGCGGCGAAGTCCGCCGAGTAGTGCACCGCCTGGCCGCCGCTGAAGAACATCGCGTACGGCATCGGGGTGTGGTAGATCGTCGAGACATGGTCCCGGCTCTTGAAGTTGACCTGGAACAGGCCCTCCCGGGTCGGGGTGTACTGCGAGCCGAAGCGCACGTCCATCGCCGAGACCACCCGCCCGTCGATCATCCAGGACAGGGTGCGGCTGCTCTTGCTGATGCACAGCACCCGCCCGGTCAGACAGCGGCGGTCGGGCTTGGCCGGTGGCAGGGTGGTCGGCGGATACAGCTCGTCCCGCGCGGGCGGCCGGCTCCGGGAGCACAGCGAGCTCCAGGTGCGCCGGTCGACCGAACCCGTGGCCACCAGCCCGTGGCCGCGCTGGTAGGAGAGCACCGACTCCCGGGTGACCGGGCCGTAGTACCCGGTCGGATTGCGGCCGAACAGATCCAGCTGACGCAGCCGCGCCTGTAACTCGCGCACCCGCTCACCGCTGGTGCCCACCGCGATCACCGCCGGGGCGACCCGGGGCGCGGTACCGCGCCGCGGCGCCCGGACCTCGGGCCGCGCCGGACGGGCCCGGACCGGTCTGTGCTCGGCCTTGTGCCGCGGCTTGTGGGTGAAGGTGCGGTGCGGCCGCGGGGCGTCCCGCGCGGGCGCGCTCGCACTCGTCCGGGCCTGCGGTCTGTCCTGGCTCCGTCCGTCCGCGGTCACCGACCCCGCCCTGCATCCCGCGAGCAGCGCCGCGGCCGTGGCCGTGGCGAGCGCGGTGCGGATCACCGGCCTCCGGTGCATCTCATCCCCTCAGTCCACCCGGTCCACTGATATTTCGCCCCGAATGTTTCCCGGGGCTGCCGTTCGGCGAACATCGACGCATGCTGTGAGAGAGGCCCCGTACCGGCACAAGAGCCGGTATCAGCCACCAGGAGGCGTGGACCCATGGCGCGCGAGTCGGAGTCGGGATTCCCCGTCGAGCCGGTGTACGGCCCGGACGCGCTCACCGGCCGGGATCCGGCCGAGCGGCTGGGCGAGCCCGGGGCGTACCCCTTCACCCGCGGGGTCTATCCGACGATGTACACCACCCGCCCCTGGACGATGCGCCAGTACGCGGGGTTCGGCACCGCCACCGAGTCCAACGCCCGCTACCGGCAGCTGATCGACCACGGCACCACCGGGCTCTCGGTCGCCTTCGACCTGCCGACCCAGATGGGCTACGACTCCGACGCCGATCTGGCCCACGGCGAGGTCGGCAAGGTGGGCGTGGCCATCGACTCGATCGAGGACATGCGGGTGCTGTTCGACGGGATTCCGCTGGACCGGGTCTCGACCTCGATGACCATCAACGCGCCCGCCGCGCTGCTGCTGCTCCTGTACCAACTCGTCGCCGAAGAGCAGGGGGTGACGGGCGACCGGCTGACCGGCACCATCCAGAACGACGTCCTCAAGGAGTACATCGCCCGCGGGACCTACATCTTTCCGCCCGGCCCCTCGCTGCGGCTGGTCGCCGACACCTTCAAGTACTGCACGGCCGAGCTGCCGAAGTGGAACACGATCTCGATCTCCGGCTACCACATGGCCGAGGCCGGGGCCTCGCCCGCGCAGGAGATCGCCTTCACCCTGGCCGACGGCATCGCGTATGTGCGGACGGCGGTCGCGGCGGGCATGGACATCGACGATTTCGCGCCACGGCTGTCGTTCTTCTTCGTCTCCCGCACCACCCTGCTGGAAGAGGTCGCCAAGTTCCGTGCCGCGCGCCGGATCTGGGCGCGGGTGATGCGCGAGGAATTCGGCGCCCGCGACCCCAAGTCGCAGATGCTGCGCTTCCACACCCAGACCGCGGGCGTCCAACTCACCGCCCAGCAGCCCGAGATCAATCTGGTCCGGGTCGCGGTCCAGGGGCTCGCGGCCGTCCTCGGCGGCACCCAGTCGCTGCACACCAACGCCTTCGACGAGGCCATCGCGCTGCCCACCGACAAGTCCGCCCGGCTGGCGCTGCGCACCCAGCAGGTGCTGGCGTACGAGACGGATGTGACGGCCACCGTCGACCCGTTCGCGGGCTCGTACGCCGTCGAGGCGCTGACCGACGCCGTCGAGGCCGCGGCCCTGGACCTGATGCGGCGGGTGGCGGACCGGGGCGGCGCGGTGGCCGCCATCGAACAGGGCTTCCAGAAGGAGGAGATCGAGCGCCACGCCTATCGCATCGCGCAGGAGCAGGACGCGGGTGAGCGGGTGGTGGTCGGCGTCAACCGCTTCCGGCTGGAGGAGGAAGAGCCCTATCAGCCGCTGCGGGTGGACCCGGCGATCGAGAACCGGCAGCGGGAGCGGCTGGCCGCGCTGCGCGCCGGGCGCGACGGGGAGGCGGTCCGTACGGCGCTGGCGGCACTGAAGAAGGCGGCCGAGAGCGAGCCGGGCACGGCCAATGTGCTCTATCCGATGAAGGAGGCACTGGCGGCACGGGCCACACTGGGCGAGGTGTGCGACGCGTTGCGCGAGGTGTGGGGCGTGTATGTCCCCGCTGATGCATTCTGAGCGACCCGAGGGCTCAGGGGCGTTCGGTTAGGTCATCTCGGGGAGCTTCACCCGGGAGTCCGCGCGGCAGCTCGCCCGCGACCTCGGCGGCGGGTGAGCGACACTGGGGTCATGTCTGCTCCCCGCCGCGCCTGTCCGGTCTGCACCCGAGAGATCGCGGTCGTGGGCGGGCGGTTCGCCCGCCACGATCCGCCGGGCCGCCGCTCGGACTACGAACTGGTCTCCTGCCCCGGGTCGCGGCGGATCGCACCGCTGCTCACCACCCCGCCGAAGCTGTTCGGTGCGGACGAGCCGCCGTCGCCGGGCCAGCAGTCGCTGTTCTGACCCACCGCGCGCCGCCGCGGATCAGCCGCCCGCGACCAGCCGGGAGGCGATCCGCACCCCGGGGCTGCTCTCGGCCAGGGCCTCGGACAGCTGATCACCGGCGGCCTTCAGCGCGATGTCGTCCAGCGGACCGAGCGCGTCCAGGACGAAGAAGGCCCGGGTGGTGGTGTGGGTGAGCCGGGTGCGGGTGCACTGGCGCCAGTTCCAGCGGCGGCAGGTGACGCCCGCGTCGTCCCGCCACACCACTTCGCCGGACGCGGGGTGTTCCACGGCGGCCTCGCCCCCGGCCGTGGTCTCGAAGGTCTCGTCACCGGTGGCCCGGACCAGCCGCGCGGGGCCGCGGTAGTGGTCGAGGTCCTCACCGCCCAGCGGCAGCGCATGGGCGACCGAGACCGCGTTGTAGAGGTCGGTCAGCCGGTCCACCCGGGGCAGTCCGGCGCCCACCCGCCGCAGCAGGGCCTCCGCGCCGGGCCGGGTGCGCTGCGGCTTCGCCCCGAAACCGCGGAACGCCTCCCGCCAGGCGGCGAGATGCGGATGCTCCTCCACCGGCCCGTCGCCGAACCGCTCACGGGCGGCCGACTCGGCGTCCGCCAGCAGACGTTCGCCGAGCTCGTCGCTCGGCCCGGGGCGCAGCCCCTCCGCGGTGATCAGCAGCGCGCGGTAGTCGGGGCGCAGCGTGTGGACGGCCGGGTCGATGGCGGCGGACCCCAGCCAGCCCGCTACGTCGGTGATCATGCTCTCTCCCTGCGCCTGGTGTCTGCGGATGGTCCACTATGGCATACGGCGTGGTGCACCATGCTGGACCACGGAGGCGGTACGGGGGCAGGCCCCACCCCGGGACGGTAGCCAGCACGATGGCGGCGCGGCCGGTGCGAACGGAAGTCTCTGCGGTATGGATCCCCACACCTCCGGCCGCGGGCCGGACCGCCGAGGAGTACTGGCCGCCGCGGCCTTCGCCGTCCTGGGAGCGGCGGTGGCCGCGCCCGCCGCGCGGGCCGTACCACGCAGCTCCGGCGGGCGGGCCAGGCTGACGCTGCCCGCCCCGACCGGGCCGTACGCCGTCGGCACGGTCTCCCGTCATCTCGTCGATCACCGTCGGCCCGATCCCTGGGTGACGTCCAGGCCGTCGCGCGAGCTGATGGTCTCCGTCCGCTATCCCGCCCGGGACGTCGCGGGGCATCCGCGCGCACCGCAGATGCTGCCCGGCGAGGCGGCCGGTTTCGACCGGCTGAACGCCTTCGGGGGCGTGCCGAAGGGACGCGTCGACTGGGCGGCGACCCGGACCTTCGCACATCAGGGCGCCCCGCCCGCGAGGCGCCGCGCCGCCCGGCACCCCGTGGTGCTCTACTCACCCGGCGTCGGCGATCCGCGCTCCATGGGCACCACCCTCACCGATGAACTGGCCTCGCGCGGATACGTGGTGGTCTGCATCGACCACACCTTCGACGCGTCGGCGGTCGAGTTCCCGGACGGCCGGGTGGAGACCAGCCGCCTGCCGGAGGAGTACGAGCGGGCCGAGCGCGAGGGGACGTTCGTCGAGTTGCTGAAGAAGACCTGCGCGGTGCGGGTGGCCGACACCCGCTTCGTCCTCGACCGGCTGGAGGAGCTGGTCCCGGCGGGGGCGGAGGTGTCGGGCGTCGGGATGTTCGGGCAGTCCGCGGGCGGCTTCGCGGCCGTCCAGGGGATGCACGACGACCAGCGGATCGCGGCGGCCGCGAATCTGGACGGTGTGCTGGCCTACGTCAGGAAGGACCACAACCCGGGGAATCTCTCGACGGCCGCCCGGGACGGTGTGGACCGGCCCGTGCTGCTGATGGGTATGGACGGCAACGACCACCACACGGTGCCCTCGTGGCGTGCGCTGTGGGACCACAGCACGGGCCCCCGCGCCGACCTGACGCTGCGCGGCTCGCGCCATGCGGCGTACACCGACGTCGTCGCGATGCTGCCGCAGATCATCCGGCAGCTCGGCCTGCCGGAGAAGACCCTCACCAAGGTGATCGGCACGGTCGCGCCGCACCGGGCGGTGGCCGCCGAGCGGGCCTGTGTCCGGGCGTTCTTCGACGCCTGGCTGCGGGGCCGCGACGGCGGCGAGCCGCTGCACGGTCCGTCGGCGGGGTGGCCGGAGCTGCGGTTCGTGCGCTGAAGCCGGTCGCGGGGCGCGGCGCCCGGCCGCGCCCTTCCTGGTCTCTGCGATGACCTGCGGTCAGAACAGCCCGAGCTGTACGGTGAGCATCGCGATCACGATGACGAGGGCCCAGCCCGCGATGTGCTCCTTGAGCTGGTCGTCGTCGGTGGGGCCGCCGGTGCGCCGGCGGAGGCCGATGCGGCGCGCCGCGATGTCGGTCATGCGGGTGTCCTCGCTGCTCGGAGATGATCGTGACGAACGGGATGAATCGGCCCCCCTCCGGGCCCCAGGGTGCGTGACGACCCACGCGGGGTAAAGGGGGAGTGGCCGAACTCACCCGTAGGCTCACCTGTAGGCCGTTGTAACCGTCACGCCGCTCACCGTGCGAATCGAGGAGGTCCAGGGTGACCAGCGTCATTCCCAAGGGTCTGGGCGAACAGGCCCGTGCGCTGGCCGGTGGTGAGGTGTCCTCCCGCGTCCTGGTCGAACAGTCGCTGGAGCGCATCGCCACGACGCAGAGCACCCTCAACGCCTTCCGCCGGATCCGGGCCGAGGCCGCGCTGCTGGAGGCCGAGGAGGCCGACCGGCGGCTGGCGGCGGGGGAGCGGCTGCCGCTGCTCGGGGTGCCGATCGCGATCAAGGACGACATGGATGTGGCGGGGGAGCCGACCGCCTTCGGGTGCTGTGGGGAATTCCCGGTCAAGACCGAGGACGGCGAGGCCGTACGGCGGCTGCGGGCCGCCGGGGCGGTGATCGTCGGCAAGACCAACACCCCCGAGCTGGGCCAGTGGCCGTTCACCGAGGGCCCGGCCTTCGGCGAGACCCGCAACCCCTGGAACCCCGCGCACACCCCCGGCGGCTCCTCCGGCGGGGCTGCGGCGGCCGTCGCCGCCGGTGTGGTACCCGGCGCGCTGGGCTCGGACGGAGCGGGCTCGGTCCGCATCCCCGCCGCCTGGACCCATCTGGTGGGCATCAAGCCGCAGCGCGGGCGGATCTCCACCTGGCCCGACGCCGAGTCGTTCAACGGCATCACCTGCAACGGACCGCTGGCCCGTACGGTCGCCGACGCCGCGCTGCTGCTGCACGCCGCCAGCGGCAACCACGAGAACGATCTCCACCGCCCGGAGCCGGTGGACGTACTGTCCGCGGTGGGCCGCGATCCGGGGCGGCTGCGGATCGCGCTCTCGCTCAAGCCCGCGTTCACGGGTACGCCCAAGGAGCTGGACCCGGTGGTCAGGGCCGCGGTGCTGCGGCTCGCGGAGCGGCTGGCCGCCCTCGGGCACGACGTCGTGGAGGCCGAACCGCGCTACGGGATGGTCGGGCTCGCCTTCCTGCCGCGCGCGACGGCGGGCCTCCACGAATGGGCCGCGCGCGTTCCGGATCAGACGCTGCTGGACGTACGCACCCAGGCCGCCGTCCGCCATGGACGGCTGCTGGGCGGCGGACCGCTGCGCTGGGCCCGTGCCGCGGAGGTGCGGCTGCACCGCCGGGTCGGGGCGATCTTCCACCAGCGGGGATTCGATGTGGTGCTGGCCCCGACGACCGCCACCCCGCCGCTGCGGATCGGGGCGATGTCCGGTCTCTCCGGGTGGCGCACCGACCGCGCGATGATCGCGGCCTGTCCGTACGCCTGGCCGTGGAACGTGCTGGGCTGGCCCGGGGTGAACGTACCGGCCGGGTTCGCCGACGCCGACAGCACCCTTCCGCTGGGCGCCCAGTTGCTCGGCCCGGCCAACAGTGAGCCCCGTCTCATTTCTCTGGCCGCTCAGCTCGAGGCGGACGCGCGCTGGTTCGAACACTGGCCCCCATTGGCGGGGGAATCGGCCGGACATACGGACTCGGCGGCCCCCTGAGCGCAACGGAAGAGCTTCTTCCGTTGTGGTCACGAACTCTAAAGATCATCACTACACTCCCGCCACATGGTGAAGAAGGTGACCGAGAAGCGGCGGCGCAGAAAGAAAAATGGGCAGATATTCGTCAACGCCTCCGGCGGCCGGAGGTCGCTGCTGAGGCTCGCGGCGCTGGCCGTCGGCTGTGTCTGCCTCGGTTATCTGCTGCTGCTGGTCGCGGCCCTGTCCGGGGTGATCTGGCAGGACGCGCAGGATCCCCCCAGGACCGCCGAGCGGTCCACCAACGGCAGTGCCCCGGCCACCGGGTCGTGGTCCGGCGCCGGCTCCGAGGGTGTCGGGGTGTCCGCGCCCCTTGCCACGGCCTCACCCACCGGAGGCAGCCGCTGGTGAGCCCTCGGCACGCACTCCGTCCCGCGCCGCGCGGTCACTGGCTACTGCTGATCATCGTCGTCTCCGCGGTCGCCGCCGCGCTGGTCTTCGAAGGCTGGACCACTCACGAGGTCGCGTCCGCGCAGACCCGAAAGCCCTGCACCCACCCCGTACCCAAGGCGGCCGACACCGGGGAGCCGGTGGTACGCATCGCCGATGGCACCGTGAAAACGGCCGGTATGCCGGCCCGCACCGTCGCCCTCACCTTCGACGGGGGCCCCGATCCGGTGTGGACCCCACGTCTGCTGAACCTGTTGCGCGAGCACCGCGCACACGCCACTTTCTTCGTCTCCGGCGCCCAGGTGGTCCGGCACCCGGAGCTGGTCCGGCGGATCCGTGCCGAGGGACATGAGCTCGGTTCGAACACCTACACCGGATCCGACCTGAGCTCGGCTTCGGCGCCGCGCACCCACCTGGAACTGTCACTCACCCAGACCGCGCTGTCCGGCACCACCGGCGTCACCACCAAACTCCTGCGGCTGCCGATGACCACCCAGGCGGACACGCTCTGCGGCGGCGAGTGGACCGCCGCACAGCGCGCCGCCGCACAGGGGTACCTCGTGGTCGCGGCCGACCGGCCGCTGCGGAAACCGGAGCGGGGTGTGGTCCGGCAGTTCAGCCAGACGGACACCGCCTACGGCGAGGTGAAGAAGCTCCTCAAGAACCGGAAGATCGAGAAGTTCGCCACCGTGTCCGAGGGGCTCGGTCAGGCCCCGGCCAACTCCCCAGCGTCCACGGTCGGCCGCTGGCAGGGCCAGGCGCTGATCCAGGTCCAGGGCATCGGGCACGCCTTCGTCCCCGCCATGACCTGGGTGCTCGTCATCTCCGGGGCCCTGGCCCTGGTGCGGCTGCTGATGCTCGTCGTCTTCGCGCGGACCCATGTCCGGCGCCTGCACCGCTTCCGGCCCGGCTCGCCCTGGCTACGCGAGGTCAACGAACCGGTGACGGTCCTGGTCCCCGCGTACAACGAGGAAGCGGGCATCGAGTCCACGGTGCGGTCGCTGCTCGCCTCCACCCACCGGCAGCTCCAGGTCATCGTGATCGACGACGGGTCGACGGACACCACCGCGGACCTCGCCACCTGGATCGACGACCCCCGGATCATGGTGATCCGGCAGCCCAACGCGGGCAAGGCGGCGGCCCTCAACACCGGCTTGATCCACGCGCACCACGACATCGTGGTCATGGTCGACGCCGACACGATCTTCGAACCCGAGACCATTCACCAGCTCATCCAGCCTCTTGCCCACCCCGCCATCGGCGCCGTCAGCGGCAACACCAAGGTGGGCAACCGCCGTCGGCTGCTCGGACGTTGGCAGCACCTGGAGTACGTCTTCGGGTTCAACCTCGACCGCCGGATGTACGAGGTGCTGGAGTGCATGCCGACCATTCCCGGCGCCATCGGCGCCTTCCGCCGGGACGCGCTGATGGGTGTGGGTGGCGTCAGCGAGGACACCCTCGCCGAGGACACGGACCTCACCATGGCTCTGTGGCGGGCCGGCTGGCGGGTGGTCTACGAGGAGTCCGCCATCGCCTGGACCGAGGTCCCCACCTCGCTGGGCCAGCTGTGGCGGCAGCGCTACCGCTGGTGTTACGGCACCCTCCAGGCCATGTGGAAGCACCGGCGCGCGCTGGCCGAGGTCGGCCCGGCCGGACGCTTCGCCCGCCGTGCGCTGCCCTACCTCTTCCTCTTCCAGGTCGTGCTGCCGCTGCTGGCGCCCATCGTGGACGTCTTCGCGCTCTACGGTGTGCTGTTCGCCGATCCCCTGCAGTCGGTCGGGGTGTGGTTCGCCTTCCTCGTGGTGCAGCTGCTCGGCGCCGGATACGCGCTGCGGCTGGACAAGGAGCGGCTGAGGTCGCTGTGGGCGATGCCCTTCCAGCTCTTCGTCTACCGGCAGTTGATGTATCTGGTGATCATCCAGTCCGTGGTCAGCGCCCTCTTCGGCACCCGGCTGCGCTGGCACCGCATGCAGCGCTCCGGCTCGGCGGGTGACCAGCTGACCGTCGACCCGGGCGGGCGCCACCAGAGCCTGACATCCAAGTGAGCGGGGCGAGGAGAACCATGTCGAACCACTGGCCGGACGCCTGGACCGACACTGGGCACGCGCCGCACGAGGGCATCGTCCTCCCGTCGCGGCAACAGCGGCCGGTGCCGCTGCGGCGAATACCGCCGGACCCGTACCGGCCGCGCGAGGATGACGACGAGACCGCTGCCCGCCGCCGGTGGCCCCGGCGGCTGTGGCGGACGGTGGCCGTCGTGCTCTCGCTGGCCCTGCTCGGCGGCGGCACCGCCTACGTCTGGGCCACGTCCAAGCTCAACAACGAGGTCGACCTGGGCAGGGTCGAGCACCGTCCCCCGAAGGGCAAGGGCACCAACTACCTCATCGTGGGCTCCGACAGCCGTGACGGCCTCTCCGGCAAGGACAAGAAGGACCTGCACACCGGATCGGCCGAAGGCCGTCGCACCGACTCGATGATGGTGCTGCACACCGGCGCCCACGGCACCACGCTGATGAGCCTGCCGCGCGACTCGTGGGTGACCCTCCCGCCGTACACCTTCCCCATGACCGGCAAGCGCCCGGGGGCGTCGAAGAACAAGCTCAACGCCGCGTTCTCGCTGGGCGGTCCCGAACTGCTGGTGCGGACTGTGGAGCACAACACCGGGCTGCGCATCGACCACTACGCGGAGATCGGCTTCGCGGGATTCGTGAACGTCGTCGACTCGGTGGGCGGGGTCCGGATGTGCCTGCCCAGGCCCATCAAGGACGAGAAGTCGGGCGCCGACCTGAAGAAGGGCTGCCAGACCCTGAACGGCGCCCAGGCATTGGCCTTCGTCCGTCAGCGTCACCAGGAGGCCAAGGGAGACCTCGGCCGTAGCCAGAACCAGCAGAAGTTCCTGTCCGCCCTCGCGAAGAAGGCCGCGGAGCCGGGCCATGTTCTCGTCCCGTGGGAGGTCTTCCCGACCGTGGGGGCGGGCCTGGACACCCTCATCGTGGACAAGGACATGGACCTGCGGACGCTCACGTCCCTGTTCGAGGCGATGCAGGGGGTCGCGGGCGGGAGCGGCAAACAGCTGAACGTCCCCGTGGCGAGCCTCGGCTTCCGGACGCCCAAGGGCAGCGCGGTGAAATGGGACGACAAGCGGGCGAAGAAGCTCTTCGAGCAGTTGAGGAACGACCGGCCAGTGCCTCTTACTGGGTGAAGAAGGACGGCGGGTGGGTGGGGTCGGCCGAGCAGATGAACAGCCCGGCGTGGCTGGCCCGTCCGACCGTCATCCCGGTCGGTTCGCGGTCCTCTTCGCTGTCTGTGTCCTCGTAGGTGTCGAACTGGAGGAACAGCGCGAGTGGTTGCCCGCAGACGCCGCACTCCAGCGATGACGGCATGTCCGTGGTCGCCCAGCCCATGCTGCCGCCCAGCTTCCAGCCGGAGAGAACTGACGTGTCGCGGTAGTGGTCCTCGTCCAACTGCTCCCTGAGGGCGTCGGCCAACTCCTCCACCCAGGGGTACTCCACCGCACGCTCCGGACGCAGCACACACGGCCGCGGCAGCATGTCCTCGTCGTACACCCAGTGCTCTTCGGGGTCGGGCTGGTCGGCGAGGGGCTCGGTGACATCCGAGGCCCGCCGCCACACCAGTTGGCACAACTGTCCCCACCCCTCCGGGTGGGGCTGGTCGTGCCACTCGGGACACCAGAGGAGTTGGACGAGATCCGTTCCGGGCAGGAACGGTGCCTCGGGGAAGTCGGCGGCGGTCAGCTGAGCGATAGCGACCAGGGGGTACGGCCCCTGGGGCTTGCCGTTGACGTCCTTGTGCTCGGCACAGTCGGGCCAGGGCTCATCGGCGGGCCACCACAGGGGCCCGCCGATGTGGCTCTCCCGGATGCCCGGGGTGCCCCGGCGCGGGTGCAGCCGGACGGTGCTCCGGGCGTAGGGGGTGAGGTCAGGCAACGGTCGAGGCGTACGAGACGAAGGCGGTCCAGGTGGCCGGTGCGACGGCGAGTTGGGGACCGTCGGGGTTCTTGGAGTCGCGGATGTGGATGGTGCCACAGGGGTCGGCGGCGACCTCAACGCAGGCGGGGCCGTCGGCTGTGCTGTAGCTGCTCTTCATCCAGGCAACCTCGACGCAATCGGGGCCGTCGGCTGTGCTGTAGCTGCTTTTTATCCACTCAAAGGGCTTGAGGGTCATGTCTCTCCCAGCACTTTCTCGATGAAGGCCAGTGACTCATGGGGCGTGAGCGCCTGCGCCCGGATGATCCCATAGCGCATCTCAAGGATGTGGATCTCCTTGGGAACGGCAACCACGCGGCTGAAGAGCTGGACTTCGGTATGGCCGACCGTCGTGCCGTCACGGAGCTTCAACAGCCGGAACGGACCATCGACTCCTGAGTTCTCCTCACGACACAGCGGCAGGACCTGAAGATCCACGTTCCTCAACTGGCCAATCTCCAACAGGCGTTCGAGCTGTCTCCGCATCACCATTTTACCTCCGATGCGAAGGCGCAGCGTCGACTCGCATTGGACAAAGTTGAAGAGCGGGTGTGCGGACGCGGCATCGAGGATCTCCTGTCGCGCCATGCGGCCAGCTACTCGCTGCTCCACCTCTTCCTCGGTGAACACCGGACGTCGTCCGCGGAACACCGCCCGCGCATACTCCTCGGTCTGCAACAGCCCTTGGATGACCGAGTTGTTGTACGCAGACAGCTCCGCAGCCTCCGCCTCCAACTTCGCCAGGTCCCGGACCTTCTTGGGATACCGCGCCTCCGCGACATCCGTCTTCATCGCGGCGATCTTGCCGCTCGCCCCCAGCACCTCATCCGCCTTGTCGAGGAACTCAACACTGGGGATCCGCCGCGCCCGCTCGACCGCCGAGACCTGTTCCTCGCCGTAGCCGATCGCCGCGCCCAACTCCGCCTGTTTCAGCCCGGCCGCCTCCCGCCAGAGCTTGATCTGACGGCCGACCGCCTTCAATACAGCGGCGCTCTCCTCGTCCTCCATACCGGCCCACCTCCCGAGCTAGCCCCCCGCCCTCATGAGCCTAGGCACGGACGGCCACGCTGAGTGACGAGCGCCAAACAAATCACTCGAACCGGCAGTTCCGTTTCATCTACGGGGCCAGGATGTCCAGTTCGCGCAGCGCGCCCACGGTGATCTCGCGGGTGTACGCCTCCGCCCGCTCCGCGTCCCGCGCCCGGACCGCTTCGGCGACCCGCACATGGAGGGTGACCGCCTCCGGGTCGGGGTCGGTGAACATCACCTGGTGTTCGGTGCGGCCGGTCAGTACCTCGGCGACCACATCGCCGAGCCGGGCGAACATCTCATTGCCGGAGGCGCGCAGGACCACCCGGTGGAAAGCGATGTCGTGCACCAGGTATCCGGCCAGTTGCTGTCCCCGTGAGGTGGCCACCATGCCGAGGGCGTGCTCGGTCAGCTCGGCGCACTGCTCGGGGGTGGCGTGTTCGGCGGCCAGGGCCGCCGCGGCCGGTTCGACCGCCGAGCGCAGCGCGGTCAGCGAGCGGAGCTGGCGGGGGCGGTCGGGACCGGCCAGCCGCCAGCGGATGACCTGGGGATCGAAGACGTCCCAGTCCTCGGCCGGGCGGACCGTCACCCCGACCCGGCGGCGGGACTCCACCAGGTGCATGGATTCCAGGACCCGTACCGCCTCCCGGACGACCGTGCGCGAGACCTCGAACCGCTGCTCCAGCTCATCGGTGCGCAGCACCGTCCCCGGCGGATAGTCACCCGCGGTGATCGCGGGCCCGATGGTCTGTAGCACCCGGGCATGCGGCCCCCGCCCCTTGGGCCCCTGATCGTCCATGGGATCAGCCTACGTGCCACGCCCGGAGCAAATAAGTATGACTTTTGAGTCACGGACTCTTGAATACGTCGTACCTGTGGGGTTGAGTGTGCCGCGGCGCCGAGGTCGACGAAGACAGCGAGGTTTCACCGCAATGCACAGCCCCCCGGTAGTTGTCGTCATGGGAGTGTCCGGAACGGGCAAGACCACGGTCGGGCCGCTGCTGGCCGACCGGCTCGGCGTGCCGTACGCCGAGGCCGACGACTTCCACCCGCCGGCCAACATAGCCAAGATGTCGGCCGGGATCCCGCTGGACGACGAGGACCGCCTGCCCTGGCTCGACGCCATCGGCGCATGGGCCCGGGACCACGCCGACCGCGGTGGTGTGGTCAGCTGCTCCGCGCTCAAGCGGGGCTACCGGGACCGGCTGCGCGCGGCCAACCCCGAGGCCGTCTTCCTCCATCTGACCGGCGATCGCCCGACGGTCGCCGAGCGGATGAAGGCCCGCACGGGCCATTTCTTCTCCGACCGGATGCTCGACTCCCAGCTCGCCACGCTCGAACCGCTCGAGCCGGACGAGAACGGCATGGCCCTGGACATCTCCCCGGAGCCCGAGGCCATCGCCGAGCGGGCCGCCGCCGAACTGCGGCGGCGGGCCGCGCAGAAGTGACACCGCCAGGTACCGCTACGTAAGGAACCGCCGTGACCAGACTCAGCGTTGAGATGCTGGCAGCGGACACCGTCGACCCGATCACGTCGGCAGGTCACGCACAGCTGGGGATCGCCGTACTCCTCGGCATCGCCGTCATCGTTCTGCTCATCACCACGTTCAAGCTGCACGCCTTTCTGTCGCTGACCATCGGTTCGCTGGTGCTGGGCGCCGCCGCGGGGGCGCCGCTGGACAAGGCGATAGCCAGCTTCACGGCCGGGCTCGGGACCACGGTCGCGGGCGTCGGGGTGCTGATCGCGCTGGGCTCCATATTGGGGCGGCTGCTCGCCGACTCGGGCGGTGCCGACGAGATCGTCGACACCATCCTGGCGAAGGCGAGCGGTCGCACCATGCCCTGGGCGATGGCGTTGATCGCGGCACTGATCGGACTGCCGCTGTTCTTCGAGGTCGGCATCGTGCTGCTGATCCCGGTGGTGCTGATGGTCGCCAAGCGCGGCAACTACTCGCTGATACGCATCGGCATCCCGGCCCTCGCGGGCCTGTCCGTGATGCACGGTCTGGTGCCGCCGCACCCCGGCCCGCTGGCCGCGATCGACGCGGTCCACGCCAACTTGGGCGTCACCCTGGCCCTCGGGGTTCTGGTCGCGCTGCCCACCGTGGTCATCGCCGGACCGCTGTTCGCGCGGTACGCGGCCCGCTGGGTGGACGTCACCCCGCCGGAGCGGATGATCCCGCAGCGCCCGTCGGAGGATCTGGAGCGGCGGCCGGGCTTCGCCGCCACCGTGGCCACCGTGCTGCTGCCGGTGGTGCTGATGCTGGGCAAGGCGCTCACCGACATCGTGGTGGACGACCCGGAGAACGGGGTCCAGCGAGCCATGGACGTCATCGGCTCGCCCCTGATCGCGCTGCTGGCGGCGGTGATCGTCGGGATGTTCACGCTCGGCCGGGCCGCGGGCTTCACCCGGGACCGGATCACCTCCACCGTGGAGATCTCGCTCGCTCCCATCGCCGGGATCCTGCTGATCGTCGGCGCGGGCGGCGGTTTCAAGCAGACCCTCATCGACATCGGCGTCGGCCAGATGATCCTGGACTTCTCCAAGGACTGGAACATCTCCGCGCTGCTGCTGGCCTGGCTGATCGCGGTCGCCATCCGGCTGGCGACCGGCTCGGCGACCGTGGCCACCATTTCCGCCGCGGGTCTGGTGGCACCGCTGGCCGCCGATATGTCCACCACCCACACCGCCCTGCTGGTCCTCGCCATCGGCGCCGGTTCGCTGTTCTTCAGCCATGTCAACGACGCGGGGTTCTGGCTGGTGAAGGAGTACTTCGGGATGAGCGTGGGACAGACCGTACGGACCTGGTCGGTGATGGAGACGCTCATCTCGGTGACCGGGCTCGGCTGTGTGCTGCTGCTCTCACTCGTGCTCTGACGCGCTGACGTGCTCTGACGCGCTGACGTGTTCTGAAGCGTTCGAACGCGTGCGGAAGAGTTCGGAGGAGTTCTGGAAAAACATCCGCACGGAGCACATCCATTGGCCCCTGTCGCGCGTCATCAAGGGGAGCGGCATTGTTATGCCGCCGTACGGCAGGGGCATTTTGGAGAAAATATCTTGAGAACCGGCATGAAGAGCGTACGTCGCGTCTCCGCGGCGGTCGTCACCGCGGGTGCCGTGCTGGCGGCGGGGGCGTTCTCCGCCACCGCGCAGGCCGCCGCGGTCGCCACGCCCTCGATCGCCGCCAAGGGCGGCTATGTGATGAACAACAGCACGGGGAAGAGCCTCTACACCAAGGCGGCCGACACCCGTCGTTCCACCGGCTCCACCACCAAGATCATGACGGCGCGGGTGGTGCTCGCGCAGCCGAACCTGAACCTTGACGCCAAGGTGACGGTCCAGAAGGCGTACAGCGACTACATCGTCGACAACAACTACGCCTCCTCGGCGCGGCTGATCGTCGGTGACAAGGTCACCGTCCGTCAGCTGCTGTACGGGCTGATGCTGCCGTCCGGCTGCGACGCGGCGTATGCGCTGGCGGACAAGTTCGGCAGTGGCTCCACGCGGTCCGCCCGGGTGAAGTCGTTCATCGGCAAGATGAACACCACCGCCAGGAACCTGGGCATGACCAACACCCACTTCGACTCGTTCGACGGCATCGGGCACGGGGCGAACTACTCCACCCCGCGCGATCTGACGAAGCTCGCCAGCAACGCGATGAAGTACTCGACGTTCCGGTCGGTCGTGAAGACCAAGTCGACCAAGCAGAAGGTGACCACGAAGAGCGGTGGCTACCGCTACATGTCGTGGAGCAACACCAACAACCTGCTCAGCAGCTACTCGGGCACGATCGGCGTGAAGACCGGCTCCGGCCCCGAGGCCAAGTACTGCCTGGTCTTCGCCGCCACCCGGAACGGCAAGACGGTCATCGGCACGGTGCTCGCCTCCACCTCGGTGGACGCCCGCACCTCCGACGCCAAGAAGCTGATGGACTACGGCTTCAAGAAGTAGTCCCTCCGCGCACGGGCAAGGGCCCGCTCGCCGACCGCACCGGTCGGCGAGCGGGCCCTTCGCCTTGGTCACACTCGTTCTTTGTCACACGCGGCCGCCGCATATCCGCGATCTCGCCGGCGCAGAATCAGCCCATGGGAAACGGGCAGACCGACACCACGACCGCGGACGCCTGGGCCGCCCTCGGCGGAACGCCGGATCTGGCTGCCACGGTGACCTACGCGCCGTCGGCCGGGGCGCTGCCCGCCCGGCTGCCGGTGCGGGAGCTGGCACGCGCCACCGTGGGGGTGTGCTCGCTGGCCGCCGCCGAACTGGACGCCCGGCGCTCCGGCCGGCCGGTGGAGTCACTCGCGGAGATCCGGGTGGCCGAGGCCGCGGTGGCCACGGCCTTCGTCAGCGAGCGGCACGTGCGGATCAACGGACGGCAGCCGGTGTCGTTCGCCCCGCTGTCCGGGTTCTGGCACGCGGCCGACGGCTGGGTCCGCACCCACGCCAACTATCCGCACCACCGCGCCCGGCTGCTGGCCGCCCTCGGTATCCCCGCACGCGGTACGCCGGATCAGCTGGTGGAGCGGCTGCGTACGGAGCTGGCGGCCCGCCCGGCGCGCGAGACGCAGGAGACGGCGTACGCGGCGGGCGCCCTGGCCGTGGCCATGGCGGAGCCCGGCGCCAGCCCTGTGCCGCTGGACGGACTTCCGCTGATCGAGTCCCGGCCGGGGCCGGACGCCGGACCGCGTCCGCTGCCCGCGGCGGCGCTGCCCGCCGAGGGCGTCCGGGTGCTCGATCTGAGCCGGGTCATCGCCGGGCCGGTGGCCACCCGCACCCTCGCCGTCCTGGGCGCCGACGTCCTGCGCGTGGACACCCCGCGGCTGCCCGAGGACCCGGACGCGCATGCCGACACCGGGTTCGGCAAACGGTCCACCCGGCTGGACCTCGGCGACCCGCGGGACCGGCGGACCTTCGATGAACTCCTCGCCCGCGCCGATGTGGTGGTCAGCGGCTACCGCCCCGGAGCGCTGGACCGCTTCGGACTCGATCCGGACACCCTGGCCGAGCGCCACCCCGGGCTGATCACCGCCCAGCTGTGCGCCTGGGGCTGGTCCGGGCCGTGGACCGGCCGCCGCGGCTTCGACAGCCTGGTCCAGGCCGGTACCGGGATCGCCGCGCTGGAGGCCGGACCGGACGGCCGCCCCGGGGTGCTGCCCGCGCAGGCGCTGGACCACGGCACCGGCTATCTGATCGCCGCGGCGGTGCTGCGGGCGCTGACCGGACGCCAGGACAGCGGCGCCGGGCGGCGCTTGCGCCTCTCGCTCGCGGGCACCGCGTCCTGGCTGATGCACGGGGTCACCCCGGTTCCGGAGAGCGGGCCCGGCCATGACCCGGCGCCGTGGCTGGCGGAGACGGACTCCGCGTACGGCCCGCTGCGGTACGCCCGCTCACCGCTCGCCCGGCCCGGCGGCGGTGGCTTCACCTGGAGCTGTCCGCCGGGCCGTTGGGGTGCCGACGCAGCGCGCTGGCGCTGAGGCCCCGCACCGCGGCCGGCGGTTACGGCATCCGGACCGCGGACAGCGACCGCTTGAGCACCGGGGTCAGCCGCTGCTCCACGAAGCGGTACAGCAGCCAGGCCAGGGCCAGCATCAGCGCCACGGTCAGCAGGAGGGTGGCATACGAGGGGAGGCCCAGCTTGCGGTGCAGCACCCCGACCACCACCCAGCCCAGATGCTCATGGACCAGATAGAACGGGTAGGTCAGCGCCCCGGCCACGGTCAGCCAGCGCCAGTTCGCCCAGTGCAGCTTGCCGAGGGCGATCAGCGCCACCGCCACATAGCCGAAGGCCACGACGGCGATGATGCCCGTGGACGAGCGGTAGGAGAAGGCGTCCACATGCGCCGGGTGCCAGAGCCCGGCGATCGCGTAGTGCTGGCCGATCAGAAAGCTGATCGCGACGATGCCCCAGGCCACGGCGTCATGGCCGTAGCGGTGGAGCAGATAGAGGCCGATGCCGCCGATGAAGTACGAGGCGTACTCGGGCATCAGCACCACATCCAGCAGCGGCAGGTTCGCCGCCTCGGCGACGGCCGCGCCCAGGGTCCAGACGGCGCAGAACAGCACCACACGGCGGCGGTTGGCGCCCGGGAGGACGACGAACAGCGCGAAGAGCGCGTAGAAGCGCAGCTCCGCCCAGAGCGTCCAGCACACGCCCAGCACCCGGTCCACCCCGAGCGGCTGTTGCAGCATCGTCAGATTGACGAGCGCGTCGCTGGGCGAGACCGCCTCGTAGGCGACCCAGGGGAGCGCGAACACGGCGGTCACCAGGATGATCGCGGCCCAGTAGGCGGGGAAGAGCCGGGAGACGCGGGAGGCGAAGAACGCGCGCAGCGGCCGCCCCCATCCGCTCATACAGATGACGAAGCCGCTGATGACGAAGAAGATCTGGACGCCGAGGCAGCCGTAGGCGAAGAAGGACGAGGCGGTGGGGAACTGCTCACGGGGCGAGGTGCCCCACGCCTGGCCGATCTCACCGGTACGGCCGCCGTAGTGGTACGCGGCGACCATGAGCGCGGCGAGCAGCCGCAGTCCGTCCAGGGCGCGCAGTCGCGGCGGATGGGCGGTGCGCGCGGGGCGCGGCCCCGGTCCGGCCGGGGCCGCGGGGGAGGGTGCGAGGGATACGGGGCCCGCGCCGGGGGCGGTGGTCGCGGTCATGCGTCCGCCCCCGGACGCGGGCGTCGTATGGAGGGCGCTCGGTCATCGGCCGTCACGCCGTCACTCCTTCATGGTGGTCGCGCGGGGGTGTCCGGTGGGATATCCGGCTCATCCGGTGGCCGTCCGCTTCAGTGCGGACCGCTTCAGAGCGCGGGCCCGGCGGGCGACCCGGCGCACCGCCTCGTTGCGCGGGATGAAGGCCAGTTGGGACGGGACCGCGCCGGGCAGGGCGAGCGCGGTGAGCCTGCGGCGCTTGAAGTAGCGCCAGGTGTGGGAGTCCAGATGGGCCGACAGATAGCGCTCGGCGGCCGGGCGCAGTCCGGGGTAGATCTTGGCCTGCATGCAGAAGCCGACCGCGGAGACCAGTCCGGTCAGCCGCCGTCCGGCGCGCTCGTCGACCGGTTGGCCGCCGGCGGCCACCGCGCGGTGGTCCTCCAGGTCGGGCAGCAGCGCGTCCACGATGGTCACCGGCATCCGGTTGCTGTTCTGGTACGGCGACAGCCGCTCCAGCAGCACCTCGGTACCGATCCGGGCGACGGGGAGTCCGTAGAAGACGCTCGCGGTGAGCAGCGCGGTGGAGAAGCAGCCGACCACCAGGGCCGGGCGCATCCGCTGGTACAGCACCTCGGCCAGCACCGGGGTGTCCAGCACGGTCAGCTCCGCGCCCAGCTCCGCCGCCTTCTTCTCCAGCAGCCGCGACCAGCGGGCCGGGGCGGTGGGGTGCGGTTTGAAGACGACCGTGCGGTGGCCGAGGGCCACCGCGCCGCGCAGCATCCGCACATGGAGCTCTTCCTCCTCCTGCGGAGTGAGGATGTCCAGCGCGGACAGATACTGGCCGAGCATCAGCGCCGGTCCGGCACCGGTGGCGATCTGCTCACTCGCGGAGGCCACACCGCGCGGGGCGGCTTCGGAGACCTCGGCGAGCACCTTGGTGAACACCTCGGTCGGCAGGATCTCCGGCTCCACACCGAACTCGGTGAGCAGCAGCGGCCGCAGCCCCGGCACCAGGTCCAGATGGAGCAGCCGCCGGATCCGGGTGCCGATCAGCGGATCCAGCTTGTTGCGGGTCGGGCCGTAGCTCATCAGGCCGTCGGCGTAGACGTCGATGGGCGCGCCCTGGAAGACATTGGCGACCGCCATCGCCGGGTTGACCTGGATGGACTCCAGGACCAGTTCGATGTCGTCGTCGCCGAGGTTCCACAGCAGCCGCAGATGGCGCTCCCACAGGGGGGCGTCGTCGGAGCGCGGGGACCAGCCGCCGGGGTGGAACGGGCTGATCGTCTCGTTCCAGGACAGCACCCGGTCGAAGCGGCCGCGCAGCCGCTCGAAGCCGGGCATGTCATCCACGGCCGGGGTGGTCTCCGGGGTCGCCGCGTTGTTGCTGATGAGCAGCAGCCGGCGGTCGGCCGGTTCGATGCTCTGCGCGTCGATGGCGGCCGCGAGGGTCGCCGCCCCGTAGAGGGTCGAGGCGAGGAAGATCTGGGTGCGCTTACGGGCGGCGCGGGGGGTGTAGCCGGACATCAGGCCGCCACCTCCGGCGCCGGGCGGCGCTTGACTCGCCGCAGCCGTGCGGCGCGCTCGTAGTCCATGGAATCCAGCGCGTCCTTCAGTACGTCCTGGGGCATGCGTTTCATCGCGGCCGCCGACAGGGAACGGAGTTTCCTGGCCACTTGGGGTTCGAATCTTTCGATGTTTCCGAGGTGATGGGAAATGATTGCGCAATAGGTGCGGACGGCCTTCGGCAGCAGGGTGTCGGCATCCCGGTCCCGGGCCGTTTCCTCGATGACCTGATCGAATGCGCGAATGAAGTCCAGCTGGCGCACATCGCCGATCTGCGTGAGTGACGAGGAAACCCCGCGGCGGTAGAACACTCCGTGCAGTCCGAGCACGGCGAACGTGCGCGCCTCACGGTGCAGCCGCCAGATCCAGGGCCGGTCCTCGGCGGTGCGCAGCCCGTCGGTGAAGTGCAGCAGCCCCTGGTCCAGCAGCCGCCGGTGGTACATGCCCGCCCAGGCGTAGGGATAGTCGACGGAGGTGGAGCGGTCGGCGGGCAGGATCGCGTCCCGCGGGTCCATCACCACCCCGCGCAGGCCGTGCGGCGCCCGGGCGATCGAGCGCGCGCGGGCGGTGCACTGGACATGGTCGGTGCGGACGAAGTCACACCCCAAGTCCTCCATGGCGGCGAGGAGTTGGGCGTAGTACCCGGGAGCCAGCCAGTCGTCGCCGTCGAGGAACGTCAGGTACTCGCCGCGGGCCGCGTCCAGCCCCGTATTGCGCGCGGTGGCGAGCCCGCCGTTCTTCTCGTGCCGTACGTAGACGGCCCCCGGCAGCTCGCGCTCGGCGCGCTCCAGGATCTCCGGCGTCCCGTCGGTGGCACAGTCGTCGACGAGAATGAATTCGAAGTCCTCGCGCGCGTTCGCACGCAGGCTTCTGAGCGTGTCAGGGGCATAGGTCTGCACGTTGTAGAACGGCACGATGACGGAGAGCTTAACCACGCGGGTGACGCTAGGTCGCCGTCTGGCATTCGTCTTGACCAGAGCAGTACCTCAAGGTGAACGAAGAACGTCGGAACGGTTAACCCGCTCTTCCCGCCAGCCGATTCGCCAATCGTCGACGCGCTGTTAACCCTTTGTTGCTCCGGCGTTGGGCCGTGAATCGAAATCGCTTCCTAGCGTCTTCGGCGTGTCCTCACCTATCCCTACATCCCCGCGAGTGGCCGTGCTCGCCGACTCCGACACCCGGTGGAAATGGGGCGCGCTCACCGCACAGCGCCTCGTCCCGGATGACTCGGAGGCGGGCCGCCGCCTGGACGGTTTTCTGCTGCGCGGCCGCGCGACGCCGACCGTCCGGCAGCTCGCCGAGGTGGGGGTGCGCGCCGACGCGCTGCGCGAGGTGACCGGCACCGAATTCGTCCGCGCGATGGACCGTGAACACTACGACGTGATCGTGCTCTCCCTGGTCGGGGGTGCCGTCCAGGCCATGGTGCACGGTCTGGCCCACGCCTGGCGCGGCGCCGCCCGCCGCCCCGTGGTCGTCACCGGCTATGTCGGCGTGGTCTACGAGAAGCTGGCCGACGGTCTGCTGCTGCGCCACGGCGCCGATGTCGTGCTCGCCAACTCCCGCCATGACGCGGAGCGGTTCCGCGAGGTCTACCGGGGCGTGGGCGCCTCGGCGGACAGCGTCGTGGAGTGCGCGCTGCCGTTCCTCGGCGGCGCCCGCTACGACGAGAAGGCCCGGCTCGGCCGTGCCCACCCCGGCGGCACCGTGGTCTTCGCCGTCCAGCCGTCCGTGCCCGACAACCGCGCCGACCGCACCTATCTGCTGCGCCGCGCGGTGGAGCACGCCCGCCGCCACCCCGACCGCGAGGTGGTGGTCAAGCTGCGCAGCAAGCCCGGCGAGCACACCACCCATATCGAGGAGCTTCCCTACCAGAAGCTGATCGACCGGCTCGGCGACGGCGTCCCCGCCAACTTCCGTCTGGCGTACGGGAACATGGGCGAGGTCCTGGACACTGCCGACCTGCTGGTCACGGTCAGCTCCACGGCCGCGCTGGAGTCCCTGCACCGGGGTGTGCCCACCGCCGTCCTCACCGATCTGGGGATCCGCGAGGCGCTGGGCAACCACCACTTCCTCGGCTCCGGCTGCCTGGCCTCCTGGGACCAGCTGGACGCCGGACACCGGCCCGAGCCCGACCCCGCGTGGCTGGCCCGTCAGGGCGTCGCCGCCGACGGGCCGTACGAGACCTGGTTCGACGCCGCCCGGGACCGGGTCGCCGAACTGGCCGCCGCGGACACCCTGCCGCCGCTCGACCCCTACTACACCCGCGCCACCGCCCCCGGCTATCTGCCCGGACGGCTCGCCCGCTACGGCTTCGAGCCGGACGGACGGCCCCGCCCCGGTGCCACCCCCGAGGACGAGGCCCGGGTCGGGGGTCTGCGCCGGGTGGTGCGCCACACGATGCGCGAGGCGGCCCGCGGCGCCTACCGCCACGGCGTACAGCGTGTGGCCCCCGTCATCCGTCGGATGGGGGAGCTGTGACCACCGCTGTGACCACCTCGATCAGCACTGAAGGAGCCGCGATGCCCACCTCCGCCGACCGGCGAGTACTCGCCGTGATCCCCGCCCGCGGCGGGTCCAAGGGCGTCCCCGCCAAGAACCTCGCCGCCGTGGGAGGCGTGCCGCTGGTGGCGCGCGCCGTCCGGGAGTGCCGGGCCAGCCGCCTGGTGACGGACGTGGTCGTCTCCACCGACGACTCCGGGATCGCCGCCGCGGCCCGCGGCGCGGGCGCCGAGGTCGTCCAGCGTCCCCCGGCCATCGCGGGCGACACCGCCACCAGCGAGGCCGCGGTGATCCACGCCATGGACGCCTACGAGGCGCTCGGCGGTGGTCCGGTGGACGTGGTGTTGCTGGTGCAGTGCACCAGCCCGTTCCTGGTGCGCGAGGACATCGACGGGGTCGCCGCGGCGGTGGTGGAGAAGGGCGCCGACAGCGCCCTGACGGTCGCCCCCTTCCACGGCTTCGTCTGGCGCGAGGGCGAGCAGGAAAGTGACGTGACCGCCCCGATCCCTGCCGCCGCGGGCGGCTCGGGCGTGAACCACGACAAGGCGTACCGGCCGCGCCGTCAGGACCGCCCCCAGGACTTCCTGGAGACCGGCGCCGCCTACGCGATGGACGCGCGCGGCTTCCGCGAGGCCGGACACCGCTTCTTCGGCCGCACCGAGCTGGTGCGCACCGACGCCGCCCGGGTGCTGGAGGTCGACGACCCGCACGACCTGGCCCGCGCCCGCGCCCTGGCCCCGCTGCTGGACGCGGACCGGCCGGGCTCCCTCCCCACCCGCGAGGACATCGACGCGGTGGTACTCGACTTCGACGGCACCCAGACCGACGACAGGGTGCTGATCGACTCCGAAGGACGCGAACTCGTCGCCGTGCACCGCGGCGACGGGCTCGGGATCGCCGCCCTGCGCCGAGCGGAGCTGGCGCTGCTGATCCTGTCCACGGAAAAGAACCCGGTCGTCGCCGCACGGGCCCGCAAACTCCAGGTCCCCGTGCTCCACGGCATCGACCGAAAAGATCTCGCACTGAAGCAGTGGTGCGAGGAGCAGGGCATCGCGCCGGAGCGCGTGCTCTACGTCGGCAACGACGTCAACGACCTCCCGTGCTTCGGCCTTGTCGGCTGGCCCGTGGCGGTCGCAGGTGCGCACGACGTCGTGCGCGGCGCCGCACGTGCGGTCACCTCCACCCCCGGTGGTGACGGCGCGATCCGCGAGATCGCCTCGTGGATTCTCGGAAAGGAACTGTCTTAGTGAGCTCCATCTCTCGCCTCCGCACCCTCGGTGACAAGACCGCCGGGCCCGGCCAGCCGGTTTACGTCACCGGTGAGATCGGCATCAACCACAACGGCGACCTGGAGAACGCGTTCAAGCTGATCGACGTGGCCGCCGACGCGGGCTGCGACGCGGTCAAGTTCCAGAAGCGAACCCCGGAGATCTGCACCCCGCGCGACCAGTGGGACATCGAGCGCGACACCCCCTGGGGCCGGATGACCTACATCGACTACCGCCACCGCGTGGAGTTCGGTGAGGACGAGTACCGCGCCATCGACGAGCACTGCAAGAAGCGCGGTATCGACTGGTTCGCCTCCCCGTGGGACACCGAGGCCGTCGCCTTCCTGGAGAAGTTCGACGTCCCGGCCCACAAGGTGGCCTCCGCCTCGCTGACCGACGACGAGCTGCTGCGCGCCCTGCGCGCGACCGGCCGCACGATCATCCTGTCGACGGGCATGTCCACCCCCAAGCAGATCCGCCACGCGGTCGAGGTGCTGGGCAGCGACAACATCCTGCTCTGCCACGCCACTTCCACCTACCCGGCCAAGGCCGAGGAGCTCAACCTGCGCGTGATCAACACGCTCCAGGGCGAGTACCCCAACGTGCCGATCGGCTACTCCGGCCACGAGACCGGTCTCCAGACCACCCTGGCCGCCGTCGCGCTCGGCGCGACCTTCATCGAGCGCCACATCACCCTGGACCGCGCCATGTGGGGCTCGGACCAGGCCGCCTCGGTGGAGCCGCAGGGCCTCCAGCGCCTCGTCCGTGACATCCGCGTGGTCGAGGAGTCGCTGGGCGACGGCATCAAGAAGGTCTACGAGAGCGAGCTCGGCCCGATGAAGAAGCTGCGCCGGGTCCCGGGCGTCATCGCCGAGGGCGAGGCCGCCGAGCGCGAGCCCGTCGCGGTCTGAGGCACCTCGACGTGAACCCACCGGCCGGTGAGACCGGCCCGCGCCCGGAGACGGCGGGCGGCCCCGAGCACTCGGGGGCCGCTCGCCGGTTCCGGGCCCTGCCCTTGGACGGTGCGATGCCCTCCGTGGACGGTGCGATGCCCGCCGCCCCCTCCTCCCCCCTGAGCACCCTCGCCTTCGTGGAGAGCCCGGTCCAGCTGCTGAACGTGCTGGAGTGGGCGTACGCGGACGCGCTGCGCGGTACGGCACCGGCCACGTCCGGTGGTTCCGACAGCTCCGGTGGTTCCGATGCGTCCGCCGCGGCGCCGGACCGGCTGCCACCGCTGGGCGACGCGCTGGACCTCACCGTGGTGGTGCTCTCCCCGCACGATCCGATGACCCGTGGCCAGCTGCGCCGGATGGCCGAGCTCGCCCGGGACGAGAGCATCACGGTGCGCTGGGAGAACGCGCGCGGCGGGGCGGGCGCCCCGCTGAAGACCATCGGCGGACTGCGCGGACCGCTGCGCCGCGCCGGGCGGATCGTCATCGGCGATCCCTTCTCGCGCTACGTCCAGCTGCTGCTGACCCTCACCCGCGCCCGCGACCTGGTCGTGGTGGACGACGGCACGGCCACCATGGAGTTCATCTCCCAGCTCGCCAACGGGGAGCGGCTGGAGCGCTGGCACCGCCGCGGCAGCAGCCGAGGGGCGCGCGACATGGTCTTCGCGCCGGTGTCCGCCACCGCACGCCGTCGGCTCACCCCGGGCAACAAGCGCCGGGTCGAGGTCTTCAGCTCCATGCCGGTCGAGCCGCCCGCGGGGGTGACCGTCATCGCCAACGACTTCGCCTGGACCCGCTCCCGCTTCGGCCCGCCCCGACTCACCCGCGGCACCGATCTGGTGGGCACCTCCCTGGTGGAGACCGGGGTGGTGGACCTCGAGCGCTATCTGGAGGCGGTCGCCGCCCTGGCCCGTACCCACGGCGCCACCCGCTACTTCGCCCACCGCCGGGAGAGCACCGAGAAGCTGCACCGGGTCTCGTCCGAGGTGGGGCTGGAGATCGTACGGCCGGATCTGCCGCTGGAGCTGATAGCGCGCCGGGGCCCCATCGGCCACACCATCGTGAGCTTTCCCTCGACCGTGGTGCACACCCTGCCGCTGGCGCTGGTGGGCACCGGGGTGCAGGTCGCCGTCTGCGATGTGGACCCGGCCTGGCTGACGAGCGACGCCTCACCGCGCGCCCAGGGGTTCCTGTCGGGTGTCACCGGCACCGCCCGGGACGTCCAGCGGCTGAGCCCGGCGCCGTCGGTCACGGTGCCGCAGCCCTCGCCCCCGGCGCCCGGCCCTTCGTCGGCTCCGGCACCGCAGACGCCGCCCGCGTCCTCCCCGGGGAGACCCGCGGCCCCCGGGACCGCGATGGCAGCTTCCTGACAGCGTCGCTCGGACGGCCGTGTGGCCCTTCTCACGACAAAGCAGGCTGTTATACCCCCTGACTAGGGAGATCATGCACCGGGAGGGGTACTTTTCCCTCCCCGATCCGGTTGAAGTTTTGTTGATCGACATTCGGGCGACCCGGTTGCCGTTCTACGCTTCTTCAGGTGAAGCAATTGATGTCCCTCGATGAGACCGATGCCACACCCTCCGCCGACGCGGCACTGCCCGGTGCGGTGCCCGATGCGCTCCGCACCGAACTGATCTCCTTCCGGCGGGACTTGCATATGCACCCGGAGCTCGGCAACTGCGAGTTCCGCACCACCGCCGCGATCAAGGCGCGGCTGGAGAAGGCGGGTCTCGCCCCGCGAGTGCTCCCCTCCGGCACCGGTCTCATCTGTGACATCGGCCCGCGCGACAGCCTGTCGACGGCGCTGCCGCTGCTGGCGCTGCGCGCCGACATCGACGGACTGCCCATCCCGGACACCAAGACCGTCCCCTACCGCTCGACCTTCGCCGACCGCGCCCACGCCTGCGGCCACGATGTGCACACCACCGTGGTGCTCGGCGCCGGTCTGGTCCTGGCCGAGCTGGCCCGTGAG
Source organism: Streptomyces coffeae (assembly GCF_016741875.1). Taxonomy (GTDB): domain Bacteria; phylum Actinomycetota; class Actinomycetes; order Streptomycetales; family Streptomycetaceae; genus Streptomyces; species Streptomyces coffeae. The sequence goes on from NZ_JAERRF010000001.1 coordinate 508,554, forward strand.
GGACGGCTGCACCGCCCGGTGCGGCTGCTGTTCCAGCCCGCCGAGGAGGTGCTGCCCGGCGGCGCGGCCGACGCGATCGAGGCGGGTGTGCTGGACGGCGTCGGCCGGATCCTGGCCCTGCACTGCGACCCCAAGGTCGAGGTCGGCCGGATCGGGCTGCGCACCGGGCCGATCACCTCGGCCTGCGACCGGCTGGAGATCTCCCTCGACGGACCGGGCGGCCACACCGCGCGTCCGCATCTGACCACCGACCTGGTGACCGCCGCCGCCAAGGTGATCACCGAGGTGCCCGCGCTGCTGGCGCGCCGGGTCGACGCCCGCTCCGGGCTCGCGCTGACCTGGGGGCGGGTGGAATCCGGCCACGCCTGCAACGTCATCCCGCAGCACGCCGAGCTGTCCGGCACCGTCCGCTGCCTGGACCTGCCCGCCTGGCGCGAGGCTCCGGACCTGGTGCACGCCGCGGTCGACGAGATCGCCACCCTGCACCGCGCCAAGTCGGAGATCAACTACATCCGCGGGGTGCCGCCGGTGGTCAACGAGGCGAGCTCCACCCAGCTGCTGCGCGACGCGATGGTGGCCCGCCGCGGCTCCACCGCGGTCGAGGGCACCGAACAGAGCCTCGGCGGCGAGGACTTCTCCTGGTACCTGGAGCGGGTGCCGGGCGCCATGGCCCGGCTGGGCGTCCGCCGGCCCGGCGACAGCACCCGGCGCGATCTGCACTGCGGCGACTTCGATGTGGACGAGGGTGCCATCGGCGTCGGCGTGGAGCTGTTCACCGCCGCCGCGTTGCTCGACCGAAACCTTCTGTAGATCCCTCCGAGACCCCTTCGCGACCCCTCGGTCAAGGCACGTTCGCGACGATCCGATAACGGCTTCCGAGGGGGGCTTTATCTGACATCTACGCGCGTTACGATGCCGCGGAGCCAGCGCCAAAGGAGGCGCTTCGAGTCAGAGGGGACCCTCGTGCGCCGGGTATCCAAGATAGTTGCCGCGGGCATCGCCACCGCGGCCCTCGCATTCTCCGCCACCGCCTGTGGCAGCAGTTCGACGGAAGGAAAGAAGGACAAGGGCGTCGGCCTGGCCTATGACGTGGGCGGCCGCGGCGACCACTCCTTCAACGACTCCGCCGCCAAGGGCTTCGACAAGGCCAAGAAGGACTTCAAGATCGGTGGCACCGAGCTGACGGCGAAGGACGGCGACACCGACGCCGACCGCTACGACAAGCTGGCCAGCCTCGCCGAGGAGGGCTACAACCCGGTCGTCGGCGTCGGCTACGCGTGGACCCCCTCGCTCACCAAGGCCGCCAAGAAGTACAAGGACACCGACTTCGCGATCGTCGACTCGGTCGTCGACCTCAAGAACGTCGCCAGCCTGGTCTCCGCCGAGCACGAGGGCTCCTACCTCGCCGGTGTGGCCGCGGGCCTGAAGACCAAGTCCAACAAGGTCGGCTTCATCGGCGGCACCGACAGCGCACTGATCAAGAAGTTCGCGGGCGGCTTCCAGCAGGGCCTGAAGGACACCAACCCCAAGGCGTCGCTGGACGTCCAGTGGGTCCAGGTCGGTTCCGCCAAGGGCTTCGGCATGCCCGACCGCGGCAAGGACATCGCCGAGGGCATGCTCTCCAACAAGGTTGACGTGATCTACTCGGCGGCCGGCGGCTCCGGCGCGGGCGCCATCGAGGCCACCGCCAAGAAGAAGGGCACCTGGTCGATAGGTGTCGACGGCGACCAGTACTACGACAAGGGCCTGGCCCAGTACAAGCACACGATCATGACCTCCATGATCAAGACCGTGGACAACTCGGTCTACGACTTCATCAAGAGCGTGGCCAAGGACAAGAAGCCCGAGAGCGGCGTCCAGACCTACGACCTGAAGCGTGGCGGCGTCTCCCTCTCGTACTCCGGCGGATTCATCAACGACATCAAGCCGAAGATCGAGGAAGCCAAGAAGAAGATCATCGACGGCAAGATCAAGGTGGCGGACACCTACAAGGATTGATCACCGTCCGCCATGGACCCGGGGGACCCGCCGTCCGCCCGGGTCCATGGCACATCCCCGTCGCTTCCGACGCAGGCGCGCTCCCGGCGCGCTCCGGCCAGTTCTACCGCTCACGCCCCTCAGGAGTGCGCCATCAAAGCCGCCAGCCCACCCAAGGGCGCCCCCGCCGGCGACGTCCATGACATCGCCGTAGAACTCCACGGAATCACCAAGCGGTTCCCCGGAGTCGTCGCCAACCACGACATCGACATCACCGTGCGCCGCGGTACCGTCCACGCCCTCGTCGGCGAGAACGGCGCGGGCAAGTCGACCCTGATGAAGATCCTCTACGGGATGCAGCGCCCGGACGAGGGCACCATCGCGCTCGACGGCGCCACGGTCGAACTGCACTCCCCGGCGGACGCGATATCCCGCGGCGTGGGCATGGTGCACCAGCACTTCATGCTGGCCGACAACTTCACCGTGCTGGAGAACGTCGTCCTCGGCGCGGAGAAGCTGCACGGCATCGGCGCCAAGGCGCGCGCCAGGATCAAGGAGATCTCCGACGCCTACGGCCTGGGGGTCCGCCCCGACGTCCTCGTGGAGGACCTCGGCGTCGCCGACCGCCAGCGGGTGGAGATCCTCAAGGTCCTCTACCGCGGCGCTCGTACGCTGATCCTCGACGAGCCGACCGCGGTCCTCGTGCCGCAGGAGGTCGACGCGCTCTTCGACAACCTCCGCGAGCTCAAGTCCGAGGGCCTCACCGTCCTCTTCATCTCCCACAAGCTGGGTGAAGTCCTCTCCGTGGCCGATGACATCACCGTCATCCGGCGCGGCACCACGGTGGCCTCCGTCGTCCCCTCCCAGACCAGCCCCCGCCAGCTCGCCGAGCTGATGGTCGGCAGTGAACTGCCCTCTCCGGAGACCCGCGAGTCCACCGTCACCGACCAGAAGATGCTGACCGTCGACGGACTGCGGCTGACCGCCACCGATGTGGACGGGGTGCAGCGCGCGGTGCTCGACGGCATCGACCTCACCATCCACAAGGGCGAAGTCCTGGGCATCGCCGGTGTGGAGGGCAACGGCCAGGCCGAACTGGTCGAGGCCATCATGGGTATCCGCGACCCCGACGCGGGCGTCATCACCCTCGACGGCGCCGACATCTCGCACGCCCCCACCCGCAAACGGCGGGAGGACGGCATCGGCTACATCCCCGAGGACCGCCACCGGCACGCCCTGCTGCTGGAGGCCCCGCTGTGGGAGAACCGCATCCTCGGCCATGTCACCGAGGCGCCCAACAGCAAGGGCGGGCTGCTCAATCCGGGTGCCGCGCGCCGTGACACGGAGCGGATCGTCACCGAGTACGACGTGCGCACCCCCGGTATCGAGGTCACCGCGGCCTCCCTCTCCGGCGGCAACCAGCAGAAGCTGATCATCGGCCGGGAGATGAGCCACCACCCCAAGCTGCTGATCGCCGCGCACCCCACCCGCGGTGTGGACGTCGGCGCGCAGGCGCAGATCTGGGACCAGATCCGCGCCGCCCGGCGCGAGGGCCTGGCCGTGCTGCTGATCTCGGCCGACCTGGACGAGCTGATCGGCCTGTCCGACAGCCTGCGGGTGATGTACCGCGGCCGGCTGGTCGCCGACGCCGACCCCTGCACGATCACCCCGGAGGAGCTGGGCTCGGCCATGACCGGCGCGGCGTCCGGCCATCTGGAGGGCACGGCCGACGCCGACGCCCCGGCCGACGCCGACACCGACGCTCCGGCCGACACCGACGCCCCGGCGACCGCCGAACCGGCCGACGAGGCCCCGGCTGGGGGAGAGGACCGATGAAGAAGTTCGACAAGGAGCGGGTGCTCCTCGCGATCGCGGCCCCGCTGCTGGCGATCGTCAGCGCGTTCCTGCTGACCGCGGTGGTGCTGGCGGCGACCGGCAAGGCGCCGTTCGACGCCTTCGGCGTGATGTTCGACTACGGGGTGAAGGCCGACAGCCAGGTCTACATCCTCAACAAGGCCACGACGTACTACCTGGCGGGTCTCGCGGTGGCCATCGGCTTCCGGATGAACCTGTTCAACATCGGTGTCGACGGCCAGTACCGGCTGGGCGCCTTCTTCGGCGCCGCCGCCGGTGGCGCGATGGGGCTGCCGGGTCTGGTGCAGATCCCGCTGATCATCCTGGTCGCCATGCTCGTCGGCGCGATGTGGGCGTCCATCGCCGGTCTGCTCAAGGTCTACCGCGGCGTCAGCGAGGTGATCAGCACCATCATGCTGAACTCCCTCGCGGGCATCCTGATCAGCTATCTGCTGGTGGACGGCCGACTGGGCGTACTGGACAAGCAGACCAACATCGTGGCCACCGAGCCGCTGCCGGAGTCCAGCCACTTCTTCACCATCCCGGCCGGTGGTGACCTGGACCCGATCTGGGGCTTCATCGTCGTCGCCGTCCTCGCCGGGGTCGGCTTCTGGTTCATGCTGGGCCGCACCCGGTTCGGCTTCGACCTGCGCGCGGTGGGCCGCTCCGAGTCCGCCGCCGAGGCCAGCGGTGTCAACGTCAAGCGCATGGTCCTCACCAGCATGCTGCTCTCCGGCGCGATGGCCGGCCTGATCGGCATGCCCACCGTGCTGAACGACACCCACCAGTTCACCGCCGACTTCCCCGTGGGCGTGGGCTTCACCGGTATCGCCATCGCCCTGCTCGGCCGCAACAACCCGGTCGGCATCGGACTGGCCGCCCTGCTGTGGGGCTTCCTGGAGCGCGGTGCCAACCGGCTGGAGTTCGAGGGCTACGACAAGGAGATCGTCGGCGTGATGCAGGGCGTGATCGTCCTGTGCGTCGTCATCGCATACGAACTGGTGCGCCGCTACGGCCTCAAGCGCCAGCAGCAGAAGGTCGGTGCGGAGCTCGCCGCCCAGGCCAAGGCCGCCAAGAGTGACAAGCAGGAGGTGCCGGCATGAGTGCCACGGTGACCACCACCAAGAGCACGACCACGCCGGGCAAGACCGCGGGGTCCGCCTCCCGGATGTCCCTGGCCAAGGTGCTGCTGATCGTCGCCGGGGCACTGGTCGCCCTGTCGGTGCTGCGGACCTTCGTCGACGCCGCCCAGCAGGCGGACTTCGACCGCGTCACCTCCGCCGGTCAGATCGGCGCCGCGCTCGGCCTGGCCGTGCCGATCGGGCTCGCGGGCCTCGGCGGCCTGTGGGCCGAGCGTGCCGGTGTGGTCAACATCGGCCTCGAGGGCATGATGATCCTCGGCACCTTCTTCGGTGCCTGGGCCGGGTATCAGACCAACCCCTGGGTGGGTGTGCTCGCGGGCGTCCTCGGCGGCGCCGTCGGCGGACTGGTCCATGCCATCGCCACCGTCACCTTCGGGGTCGACCACATCATCTCCGGTGTGGCGATCAACATCCTCGCGCTGGGCGCCACCACCTATCTGGCCAAGCGCTGGTTCGAGCCGCTGAGCGACATCGGCGGTTCGCCCAAGCAGTCCCCGCAGGTCGACGACCTCCCGACATTCACCGTGCCGGGTCTGTCCGACTGGCTGTCCACTCTGGAGAACCACCACTGGTTCGTGGTCTCGGACATCGCCGGCATCCTCGGCGGGCTGGTCACCGAGATCTCGGCGCTGACCATCCTGGCGGTGCTGCTGGTCATCGGGAGCTTCTTCGTCCTGTGGAAGACCTCGTTCGGACTGCGGCTGCGGTCCTGCGGTGAGAACCCGACGGCGGCCGAGTCCCTCGGCGTCAACGTCTACCTGTACAAGTACGCGGCCGTGGTCACCTCCGGTGCCCTGGCCGGACTCGGCGGTGTCTTCCTCGCCCTGGTCCGCTCGCACATCTACAACGAGGGCCAGACCGGCGGCCGCGGCTACATCGGCCTCGCCGCGATGCTCTTCGGCAACTGGCGGCCCGGCGGGCTGGCGATGGGCGCGGGCCTGTTCGGCTACTCCGACGCCCTCCAGCTGCGCAACGGCGGTGCCACCGTGCACGCGCTGCTCCTGCTGGTGGCACTCGGCCTCGCTCTGCTGGCGGGCTGGCGGCTGTTCCGCAAGAGTTATCTCGGAGGCGCGGTGGCCGGTGCGGGTGCCGTTCTGCTGATCGTCTGGTACCTGCTGTCGGACACCGTCTCCAACGACCTGGTCGCCGGTACCCCGTACGTCGTCACCCTGCTGGTGATGGGAATGGCCTCACAACGGCTGCGGATGCCCAAGGCCAACAACAAGCCCTACCGGAAGGGACAGGGCACATGAGCACATCCGCTGCGGCGGCTCCCGACTGGGAGTCGCTGCGCGCGGCGGCCCGGGACGCGATGTCCCGGGCCTACGCCCCGTACTCCCGCTTCCCGGTGGGCGCCGCGGCGCTCGTCGACGACGGCCGCACGGTCACCGGGTGCAATGTGGAGAACGCGGCGTACGGCGTCGCTCTGTGCGCCGAATGCGGCCTGGTCTCGGCGCTCTTCGCCTCCGGCGGCGGTCGGCTGACCGCCTTCACCTGCTGCGACGCCGAGGGCGCGGTGCTGATGCCCTGCGGCCGCTGCCGTCAGCTGCTGTGGGAGCACGGCGGCCCCGGCCTCCAGATCGACACGGCCTCCGGTATCCGCCCGCTCGCCGAGCTGCTGCCGGACGCCTTCGGCCCCGCCGACCTCGGACGCTCCGGCGCCCGAGGCTAGGGTGCGGCCCGGCCGCCACCGGGCCGTACTCCCTCCTTCCCGGGCGCCCCGACATCCGGCGCCCGCACCACGCGAGAAAGGGCCCGCACCCCACCATGGACGCCATCTCCGTCATCCGAGCCAAGCGCGACGGCGGCCGCCTCAGCGACGGCCAGATCGACTGGATCATCGACGCCTACACCCGCGGTGAGGTCGACCCCGAGCAGATGTCCGCGCTCGCGATGGCGATCTTCCTCAACGGGATGGACCGGGCGGAGATCGCCCGCTGGACCGCCGCCATGATCGCGTCCGGCGAGCGGATGGACTTCTCCTCCCTCCCGCGCCCCACCGCCGACAAGCACTCCACCGGTGGCGTCGGCGACAAGATCACCCTGCCGCTGGCGCCCCTGGTGGCCGCCTGCGGCGCCGCCGTACCGCAGCTCTCCGGCCGCGGCCTCGGCCACACCGGCGGCACCCTGGACAAGCTGGAGTCCATCCCCGGCTGGCGGGCGCTGCTGTCCAACGACGAGATGATGGACGTGCTGCGCGAGGTCGGCTCGGTCATCTGCGCGGCGGGCGACGGTCTGGCCCCCGCCGACAAGAAGCTCTACGCGCTGCGCGATGTGACCGGGACGGTCGAGTCCATTCCGCTCATCGCCTCATCGATCATGTCCAAGAAGATCGCCGAGGGCACCGGCTCGCTGGTGCTGGATGTGAAGGTCGGCTCCGGCGCCTTCATGAAGGACATCGACGCCGCCCGGGAGCTGGCCACCACCATGGTGGGCCTGGGCACCGACCACGGTGTGCGCACCGTCGCCCTGCTCACCGACATGTCCACCCCGCTCGGCCGCACCGCGGGCAACGCCCTGGAGGTGCGCGAGTCCGTCGAGGTGCTGGCGGGCGGCGGCCCCGCCGATGTTGTCGAGCTCACCCTCGCCCTGGCCCGGGAGATGCTCGACGCGGCGGGTCTGCCGGACGCCGACCCGGCCAAGGCCCTCGCGGACGGCTCCGCGATGGACCACTGGCGGCGCATGATCGCCGCCCAGGGCGGTGACCCGGACGCGGAGCTCCCGGTCGCCCGTGAGCGGCAGGTGGTTCCGGCCGCCGCCGACGGGGTGCTCACCCGCCTCGACGCCTACGCGGTGGGTGTCGCCGCCTGGCGGCTGGGCGCGGGCCGCGCCCGCAAGGAGGACCCGGTGCAGGCGGGCGCCGGTATCGAGATCCACGCCAAGCCGGGTGAGCGCGTCACCGCCGGTCAGCCGCTGCTGACCCTGCACACCGACACCCCGGAAAAGTTCGACTACGCCCTTCAGGCCCTGGACGGCGCGGTGGACTACGCCCCGGCGGACACGGAGTTCAGCGCCTCGCCGATCGTGCTGGAGCGCATCGCGTAACGCGCGGTGTGCCACGGGAAGGGCCGGACGGGAAGCTTCCCGTCCGGCCCTCTCGCTTGTGCGCGCGCCTACTTCGGGGTGACCCAGACCTGGCGCTTGGTGGTGTTGGCCGAGTAGAGCTGGACCTTGGTGCTGTCGGCGGTGGAACCGCCGGTCACGTCCAGCACCTTGCCCGAGGCGACATGGACGATCTGGCCCTTGGCGTTGACCGACCACTTCTGCGACGCCTTGCCGGTGCAGTCGGAGAGCTGGATCTTGTTGCCGTTGGTGGCCGCGTTACCCGCGTTGTCCAGGCACTTGCCGAGCGCGCGGAAGGTGCCGTCCTGCTCCAGCAGCCAGGACTGGGGGACACCGCCGGTGCAGTGATAGAGCTGGATCTGGGTGCCGTTGGTGGCCTTGCCGCCCTTGACGTCCAGGCACTTGCCCCCGAGGCCGGTCACCTTGCCCTGCGGCGAGAGGGTGGCACCGGCGCCCTTGGCGAGGTGGCGCAGGCCCTGGACGTCGAACTGCTGGACGTAGGTGCCCGCGCGGTTGTCCGGGTACGCCTCGGCCGGGGTGCACATCACCGGCTTCTCGCCGGAGTCGCTGCCCTTGACGCAGTCGCCGCGGGTGGCGCTGCGGTTGGCGTGCGTCATGCCCAGCGTGTGCCCGATCTCATGGCTGATGTGGTTGCGCATGAAGGTTTCACCCCAGGACGGCAGCGGTGTGCCGTCCGTGGTGAAGAACGAGCTGTCGATGTAGGCATGGCCGCTGGTCACCGTGTCGGCCACGGACGAGGCGTAGAAGCCGCAGCTGAGGTTCTTGGTGCCGGAGCCGTCGTGGACGACCTTCCACCCGTGGCTGCCGCCGTCCTTGGGCGGTACGCAGGGACGCTTGAGCACCCCCATGACGATCTCGCCCTTGGGCCGCTCGTAGTTCCAGCCGACCGGCTTGGTGTCGACGGTGATCGGGAGATGGGTGATCCGGCGGAGGTCCGTCGCCGACGCCTTGGCATAACGGGACAGCCAGTCCGCGGACTTCTGGTCATAGAACTTGATCGTGTAGCCGGTCGACAGCGATGTGCCCGGACCGGCCAGTTTCCAGCCCTCACCGTGGGGCGCCGCGGCCGCGGCCTTGCGCGGCGCGGCGGGCGCCTTCAGCGCCATCACACCGTTGGTGAAGGTGGCGTTGTCGGTGGCGGTCCCGGCGTTGTCCGCCACCGTCACCGTCACCGGCGCCGAAGCCGTGGACGGCCGTGCGGCCTTGGGCTGTTCCTCGTCGTCGGTGCCGAACGCGCTGGAGGAGAGCACTCCGCCGGTGATTGCCGCCGCGGCGCACACCGCGACGATGGATATCCGGCGCTTCTTGCTCATGCGCAGTTTTCTGTTGGATCGCAAGTCCCCGTTTGCCCTTTCAGAGAAAGAACTCTTGTCGACTCCGGGTCTTCACCTGTCGCAAGCCGGAGTTGATCAGATGTTAGTCGAGCAGCTGACCCCTCCTGCTCAGCAGAAAACGCTTGAAGGCCGCCACCGGTGGAGTGTCCGGATGGCCGTCCAGCCAGGCGACGCCGATCTCCCGCACCGCGCGCGGCGCGGTGACCGTCAGCTCGGCCACCCCGGGGCGCGGCACCGCCGGGGGCGGCAGCAGCGCCACTCCCAGCCCGGCGGCCACCAGACCGCGGATGGTCTCGGCCTCCTCGCCCTCGAACGCGATCTTCGGGGTGAACCCCGCCTCGGCGCACAGTGCATCGGTGATCCGGCGCAGCCCGTAGCCCGGTTCGAGGGTGACGAAGACCTCCGAGGCGGCCTCGGCCAGGCGGATCCGGCGGCGGCCCGCCAGCCGGTGGTCGTCCGGCACCACCAGCCGCAGCCGCTGCTCGTCCAGACGGCGGGCGACAAGATCGGGGGCGTCGGGGACGGGGGAGGTCAGACAGAGGTCGAGATCGCCCGCGCGCATCCGCTCGATCATCGCCTCGCCGTAGTTCTGGACCAGTTGGAAGCGGACCCGCGGATGGTCCACCCGGAAGGCACGGAGCAGTCCGGGCACGGTCTCCGAGCCGAGGGTGTGCAGAAAGCCGAACGAGACCCGTCCGGCGGCGGGATCGGCGTCCGCCCGTACCGTCTCGGCGGCGCGGTCCACCTCGGCGAGGGCCCGTTCGACCGAGCGCAGAAACGTCCGGCCCGCCGGGGTGAGCGCCACCGTCCGGCCGCGCCGGGCGAACAGCGCGACGCCGAGGTCGTCCTCCAGCCGGACGATCCCCCGGCTGAGCGTCGACTGCGGCACCCCGAGCTCCTGGGCGGCCCGGGTGACATGTTCGTGACGGGCGACGGCGGCGAACTGCGCGAGCCGGGGCGTGAGCGCCATCGCCCACGACTCCTCCTCGACTCCAGCTGTCACCGGAATGTCGTGTTCGTAACTGATGTGTGACACGTACGCCCCTGACCTCGGATCATGCTGTCCTGGAACGATTATCTCGATTCCGTGCATTGGACGCATCAGCCGTGGGTACATACGGTCGAACCATGCCTCCCGCTGATACCGGGGCGTCCACCGGGAACCACCGTGTGGACGCCTCCCCCGCGCTGTCCTCCGAACCCACCACGGCTTCCGCTCCTGAGCGGATGAGTCCGGGCCGCCCCGGCTACGTACGGATGCGGTTCGCCCTCTTCACCGCCGGGCTCGCGACCTTCGCCCTGCTCTACTCGACCCAGGCGCTGCTGCCCGCGATCTCGGACGATCTCCATGTCCAGGCCGACCAGGCCAGCTGGACCGTCTCCGCGGCCACCGCGGCCCTGGCGCTCGCGGTGCTGCCGCTGAGCGCCCTGTCCGAGCGGTTCGGCCGCCGCACGATGATGACCATCTCGCTCACGGTCGCGGTGGCGCTCGGACTGCTGGTGCCGTTCGCCCCCGACCTGGGCTGGCTGATCGGACTGCGCGCGATCCAGGGCGCGGCCCTGGCCGGGATCCCGGCCTCGGCGATGGCCTATCTCTCCGAGGAGGTGCAGCCCAAGGCGCTGATCGGCGCGATCGGGCTGTTCGTGGCGGGCAACAGCGTCGGCGGTATGAGCGGCCGGATCCTCACCGGCTGGGTCGCCGACGGCTGGGGCTGGCGGGCCGCGCTGGCCGCGGTCGGCGTCATGGCGCTGCTGTGCGCGGTCGCCTTCCGGCTGCTGCTGCCCCCGGCCCGGCATTTCACCCCGGCCGCGGTGAGCCCGCGCGCCCTGGCCCGTACCGTCGCCGGGCACCTCTCCGACCCGCTGCTGTGCCGCCTGTACGCGATCGGCGCGCTGTTCATGACGGTCTTCGGCGGTGTCTACACGGTGATCGGCTACCGGCTGGTGGCCGAACCGTTCGGCCTCTCGCAGTCCCTGATCGGCTCGATCTTCCTGATCTACCTGGTGGGCACCGTCTCCTCGGCCGCGACCGGCAAGCTGGTCGGCCGCCTCGGCCGCCGCAGCACCCTGTACGTGGCCGTGACCACCACGGCGGCCGGGCTGCTGCTGTCCCTGCTGGACTCGCTCGCCGCGGTGCTGCTGGGTCTGGTGCTGATCACCGCGGGCTTCTTCGCGGGCCACGCGGCGGCGTCCTCGGCGGTCAGCCGCACCGCCAAGACCGGCCGCGCCCAGGCCGCGGCGCTCTACCAGGCGTCGTACTACATCGGCAGCAGCGCGGGCGGCGCGCTGGGCGCGCTCGCCTTCCACGCGACCGGATGGGCAGGCACGGTCCTGCTGGGCCTGGTGGCCGTGACGGGCGCGGCGGCGATCACGCTCTACGCAACCCGCAAGGCCCAGGCCGAACGCCGCGCGGAAGTAGCCCGCCGGGCCCTTCGCGGCCTCCCCGCCCGAGCCTGACCCCACCAGCCCGGAGGGGCCGCCCCGCCCCTGTCCAGCGGAGCGGCCCCTCCGCCTTTGTCCTCCGGTGTACGGCGCCGCGCCCGGACGGGCGCGGCGCTTTCACAGCGGACCTCACTGTCGCAGCGTCGAGCCGAACCCCACCGCCAACGGCATGCGCAGACCCAGCGGCGGTGGGGCCGCCAGGGCGTCGGCCACCGGGCGGGAGTAGCCCGTGGCGAAGAGGGAGCCGAGGAGGAAGTCCGAGGTGAGGGCCCGGACTTCGGAGCGGTGCTGGTGCAGGCCGTGGCCGTCGGTGTGGACCTCGAAGCGGCACACGTTGCGGTTGACCTTCTTGGCCCGCTCCGCCAGCCGGTAGGACAGATCGGGGTCGGTGCGCTCGTCATTGGTCCCGTGGGCGATCAACACCTGCCGTCCCACGAGCTGTTTCACCGGATCGGGTGCCAGGGTCGCGTCCGGTTCCGGGAGCCAGGGGGCGAGGGCGACCACCGTGCTGACGGCCGGGTGTCCGGCGGCGCGCAGGGCGGCGCGGCCGCCCATGCCGTGGCCGGTGAGGCAGACCGGTACGTCGCCGTAGAGCCGCCCCACCTCGTCCGCGGCCCACTCGGCATCCGCGGCGGGGTCCGCGGCGGAGCCGTTCCAGCCGCGGCGCCGGTAGTGGACGACATGGGCGGCCAGGCCCTCGTCCTGACCGGCCCGCACCAGTCTTCGGGCCAGTGGCAGCACCGACGCCGCCGACATCCGGGACGGGCGCCGCGTGCCGACGGGCTCCCCGCCCGGAAGCAGCAGCACCACACCATGTACGGTCCTCCGCGTGGCGGCCGAGCCCATCGGCCGCCCCAGCCGTGCGCCCCGTTCGGGCAACGCTTGCTGAGCCATGCCGACACGATCGCAGAAGGATTGGTGTACTCCACTACCCGTGCGGGTCACTGTTCCGTATCTATCGCCCCGTTCTACGCGCGTAGGGGCTACGCTTCGCAGATGACGAGCGAGCACACCCACCAACCCACCCCCGAACAGATCCGCCGCGCCCCCAAGGTGCTGCTGCACGACCACCTCGACGGCGGGCTGCGGCCCGGCACCATCGTCGACCTCGCCCGCGAGACGGGGTACGACGCGCTGCCCGAGACCGAGCCGGACAAGCTGGGCGCCTGGTTCCGCGAGGCCGCCGACTCCGGTTCGCTGGAGCGCTATCTCGAGACCTTCTCGCACACCTGCGCCGTCATGCAGACCCGGGACGCGCTGTTCCGGGTCGCCGCCGAGTGCGCCGAGGACCTCGCCGAGGACGGCGTCGTCTACGCCGAGGTGCGCTACGCCCCGGAGCAGCACCTCGAGCGGGGGCTGAGCCTGGAGGAGGTCGTCGAGGCGGTCAACGAGGGCTTCCGCGAAGGCGAGCGGCGGGCCCGGGAGAACGGCCACCGCATCCGCGTCGGCGCGCTGCTCACCGCGATGCGCCACGCGGCCCGCGCCCTGGAGATCGCCGAACTCGCCAACCGCTACCGCGATCTCGGCGTCGTCGGCTTCGACATCGCGGGCGCCGAGGCGGGCTTCCCGCCCACCCGCCACCTGGACGCCTTCGAGTATCTGAAGCGGGAGAACAACCACTTCACGATTCACGCGGGTGAGGCGTTCGGCCTGCCGTCCATCTGGCAGGCGCTCCAGTGGTGCGGTGCGGACCGGCTCGGCCACGGCGTCCGCATCATCGACGACATCGAGGTGGCGGACGACGGCAGCATCACCCTCGGCCGCCTCGCCTCCTACGTCCGGGACAAGCGCATCCCGCTGGAGCTGTGCCCGAGCTCCAACCTCCAGACGGGCGCGGCCAGCTCGTACGCCGAGCACCCCATCGGGCTGCTGCGCCGACTGCATTTCCGTGCCACCGTCAACACGGATAATCGTCTCATGAGTGGGACGAGTATGAGCGCTGAATTCCAGCATCTCGTATCAACATTCCACTACACGCTGGACGACATGCAGTGGTTCACGGTCAATGCCATGAAATCGGCCTTCATTCCTTTTGGTGAACGTCTTGCGATGATCAATGACGTGATCAAGCCTGGGTATGCTGAATTGAAGTCCGAATGGCTGTTCCGGCAGGTGGCTTCGATGTCCGCCGTGACCAGCGATTCTCCTGCCAAGGACAACTGATTCTACGGACGGGGGCCACCAGCTCGTCCGATGCGTTCCGCACGTCTGGAAGTCGATTTCCCGTGTTTGCGGGCAGGCGAAATCCATGACTACGTTCTCGTATCGGACAAGCCCCCGTCTCAAGGACAGATTTCTGATGAAGCAGGGAACCCTCAAGACCCTCGGCGTTGTTGCCCTCGGTACTGTCGCCATCATTGCCGGAGGCAGCGCCGCGTCCGCGGCCGGTCCCGCTCCGGTGCCCAGTGGCGGTGCGGCCACTTCGCAGGTCCCCGGACAGGGCGGCCAGGCCCCCGGCCAGGGCACCGCCAAGCCCTCGGCCCCCGGCCAGGCCCAGCCCGACCAGGGGCTGTTCAGTCGGCTCCCGGTGGGCGCGCTGGGCAACGGCCTGCGGCTGGGCTGATCCTCCGTCTCGGCACACGGCCGGGCCGCACATCCGTACCGGGGTGTGCGGCCCGGCCGCGTCCTGTGCCAGGATCTGCCGACACGCTGCGCCACGCTGGCAGCCGACTGTGGGGGTGTCTTCCGTGCGGACAAGGCGGATGAGGCGGACAAGGACGAGCAGACCGGCGGGGCGGACCGGGCGGCTCCGAGCGACTGGTCCGACGGCCCTCCTGGCCTGCCCCCTCCTTGTCCTCACCGCCGCGTGCAGCGGTGGTTCGGACGACGACGCCAAGGCCACCCCGTCCGCCGACCGCCGGTCCGCCACCCCTGCCGCGACCCGACTGGAGAAGGCCGCCCTGGCGCAGGGCGACCTCAAGGGCTATCGGGTCACCAGCCGCAAGGCCGAGAACTGGGCCAGCGGCCAGCCGAAGTCCCGCAAGCGCGCCTGCCAGGCGCTCGCCGACGCCACCGGTGACGAGCCGAGCCCCGCGGCCAAGGAGACCGTGCGGCGCGGGGTGAACGGTCACAAGGCGCCGTACAAGGGCGTCACGGCCGGGATCAGCAGCTACAGCGCGGCGGGCGCCAAGACGTTCATGCGCGAGCTGAAGGCCGCGCTCTCCGACTGCGCGGGCGGGTTCTCCACCACCCTCAGCGGACGGACCGTGCGCTACAGCGAGGTGCGGTCGACGCCGCTCAAGGCGGCCGGTGACGACAGTGTCGGCTACGGACTGACCGCCTCCGCCCAGGGGACGAAGATCCCGATGAGGGTGGTCGCGGTGCGCTCCGGCTCGACCATCGCCCTCTTCATGGGCGTGGACTTCAAGAAGCTCAGCGAGTTCCCGGTGCCGCGGGCGATCGTCGACAAGCAGCTGGAGAAGCTGGAGAAGGCGGGTCTGTAGGCGCGGTACGGGCTCTTCGCGTCCGCTTCACCACGCCCCTCGCGACGCTTCACCACGCCTCGCGATAGCCGTCCTCGGCCGGAACCAGGATCCACAGCGCGATGTAGAGCAGGAACTGCGGCCCCGGCAGCAGACAGGAGACCAGGAAGATCACCCGCATCGTGGTCGGGGTGGTGCCGAAGCGGCGGGCCAGACCCGCGCAGACTCCGGCGATCATCTTCTGGTGGCGGGGGCGGACCAGGCTTGTGGCCATGATGGCGACTCCTCGTCGTGTCGTCGGACTCTCGTAACCGTTGCGATCCGTCCGGACCGAAGGCCGAGGTGCCGAGGTACCCGGGAATCTCTTCCCGATGCCATCAACGCTAGGGTCGCCAGCCCGTCGAGGCGTCGCTCCACGGTGCGATCCCGACCCTGTGAATCGTCGGGGTCACCGTCTGCACCTCGTCCTCCCGGGGGAGGGCCGCGGCCCGCGCCCGGTCCGCCCGGCGGCGGATCCCGGCCCTGACGGCCGGCACCACCAGCACATGCGCGAGCGCCACCCCGGCGGTGTTCAGCAGCACCGAGTCCACGTTCATGATCTGCCCGGTCACCTCGCTGCGCAGCAGCGCGACCGCCAGGGCCGCCATCGCCCCGGTGAAGGCCGTACGGGCAAGCGACGCCCAGGAACACGCGTCCACCCGGCCCCCGGCCAGCGGCAGCAGCACCCCCAGTGGCGCGAGCAGCAGCAGTCCGCCCCCGATCGAGCGGATCGCCGCCCACGGGCTGAGCGCCAGATCGGCGCGGATGGTGGCCAGCGGCTCCAGGGTCTCGGCGGACACCCACGGCACGGTGAGCGGGCGCAGGGTCAGCCAGCACACGAACGTCAGGTGTGCGACGAGGAGTACAACGCCCGCGGCGCGGTAGCGGAAGGCGGCCCTGCGGCCGGAACGACCCTGCACGCCTCTCAGGACGCGCTGTGCGGGGGTGCTGGTTCCGCCTGCCCCGCGCTGGTCAGCAGCTTGTTACCGAGAGGACGTCCACCAGGGGTGACCGAGCGCGGAAACGTAACGAATCATCACGCGATCAAGAGCGATGAGGAACGTTCAGGCGTGACCGCGGGCGTGATCAGGACACCAGAACTCCGGAGTTGACCGCGATCTCGGGATGGCGGCGCATCTCCTCGGTGCAGGTGTAGCGCTTGAGCGGATCGCGGTCGCTCTCCGGGCCGCCCAGCACCACCCGGTGGTGCTCGTCCGCCGCCGTGGACTCCCCGAAGGTGCACACGATCTGGGCCAGCGCCATCGACTGGAGCTCCTCGGGCGGCCGGTTCAGCCGCAGCGCCCGGTCCGGATCGTCCGAGGCAGGACCGGACACCTGCACCCAGTCCTCCACCGCGGTGGAGAACCCGGCCGCCGTCTCGGCCGCCGTGGGCGGCTGCCGCAACTGCTCCAGCAGGGCACGGGCGATCTGCACCGGCTCCGGCGGCGGCTGCTCCTTCGGCAGCCGCATGCTGCGGCTCAGCGACAGCACCCGTGAGCCGCACGGCAGATAGATCCGTACCCGGACCCGGCCGGTGCCCTCGGCGGCCCGGTCCGGCTCCGGCGCCTCGCACGAGGCGCGCGAGGGCGCGGCCCCCGCGTCCACCGGCACCGACGTACCGCGGATACCGCATCCGGTGGCCAGCAGCGCGACCGCCGCGGTCAGCAGCGCGACGGCCGGACGGGTCCGGCGCCGGTTCACCGCCCGCTTCATCGGGCGCCCCCTTCGTTCTTGCGCTCCTCCTCGCCCGAGGCGAGCCGCGAGGCGTCCATCGGCAGCCGGAGCGTGAAGACCGCGCCGCCCTCCTCGGAGTTGGCCGCGCTGATGTCACCGCCGTGGATATGCGCGTTCTCCATGGCGATCGACAGACCGAGTCCGCTCCCCTCCGACCGGGGCCGGGAGGCGCTCGCCTTGTAGAAGCGGTCGAAGACGTGCGGCAGGACGTCCTCGGGGATGCCCGGACCGTGGTCCCGCACCCTGATCAGCAGTTCGCCCCCTTCATCGCCGTCTGTCCGCACCGACACCCGCACCGGCGAGCCGCCGTGCTTGAGCGCGTTACCGATCAGGTTCGCCAGGATCACATCGAGCCGCCGTGGATCGAGCCGGGCCACGATCCCGCGCTCCGCGTCCAGCTCCACCGCGTCCAGCCAGGCGCGGGCGTCGATGCACGCCGTCACCTGGTCCGCCACATCCACGTCGTCCAGCACCAGACGGGCCGTGCCCGCGTCGAAGCGGGTCACCTCCATCAGGTTCTCCACCAGGTCGTTCAGCCGCCGGGTCTCGCTCACCACCAGCTGCACCGCGGGGGCGATCATCGGGTCGAGCGAGTCGGCCTCCTCCTCCAGCACCTCGGTGACGGCCGTGATCGCGGTGAGCGGGGTCCTCAGCTCGTGCGACATGTCCGCGACGAAGCGGCGGCTGGACGCCTCCCGCGCGCTCAGCTCCGCCACCCGCTTCTCCAGCCGCTCCGCGGTGCGGTTGAAGGTGCGCGAGAGATTGGCCAGCTCATCGGAGCCCGACACCTGGAGCCGGGTGTCCAGCTGCCCCTCGCCCAGCCGGTGCGCCGCCTCGCCGAGCCGCTGCACCGGCCGCAGCACCGTGGCCGCCGCGGCCTGCGCCAGCAGCGCGGAACCGATCAGCGCCAGGGCGGTGGCGATCCCCAGCGACCAGGCCAGCGAGTTCAGGTCCTGGCGCTCGCTGTCCAGCGACTTGAGCAGGTAGCCGGTCGGGCCGCCCCCGTTCACCTTCGCCCCGCCGACCAGATACGGCGTGCCGTCCAGCGTGATCCGCTGCCAGTAGAGGTGGTACGGGGCCTTGTTGGAGCTGTCCACCGCGCGCTTCTCGTCCACCGCGTGCCGCAACGACGCGGGCACCACCTTCAGTGTGAACAGCGTCTCGTCCGAGGCCACCACACTGGTCCCGCCGCCACGTGTGCGGGAGACCAGCAGCACCTCGTACTTCTGGGTGTTGTCCGACATGCGGTCCGCCGCGTCCTGCAATTCGGAACGCGTCGGTAGGGCGGGCAGCGGGTCGGTGTCCTCCTTCAGCGCCTTGCGGAACTCGTCCAGCGCCGCGTCCTGGGTGCGGGTCAGCACCGCGTCACGGTTCAGCCAGTACGCGATGCCCGACGCGGACACGGCGGCGGCCAGCGCCACCAGACCGAAGACCAGCATCAGCCGCAGTCTCAGGCTCAGCCACCGCAGGAGACCCGCGGCCCAGCCCCGTGTACGACCGGGCTCCTCGCTCACCGCGCTCAATTCCTTACGTCTCCGCCCCGGGTCCTCGCGTCCCGGTCCCGGGCCCCTCCTGCGCTCACTGCGGTGCGTCCAGCCGGTAACCCACCCCGCGCACCGTACGGATCAGCGTCGGCGACGACGGCACGTCCTCCACCTTGGCGCGCAGCCGCTGCACACAGGCGTCGACCAGCCGGGAATCGCCGAGGTAGTCGTGCTCCCACACCAGCCGCAGCAGCTGCTGGCGCGACAGCGCCTGGCCCGGCCGACGGCTCAGCTCCAGCAGAAGCCGCAGCTCAGTGGGGGTGAGCTGAAGGTCTTCGCCATTTTTGGTCACCGTCATGGCGGCGCGGTCGATCACCAGGCTGCCGAAGGACGCGGCGTCGTTCGCCTCCCGCTCGCCCCGGCGCAGCACCGCGCGGATCCGGGCGTCGAGCACCCGTCCCTGCACGGGCTTGACCACGTAGTCGTCGGCTCCCGACTCCAGCCCCACCACCACGTCGATGTCGTCGCTGCGCGCGGTCAGCAGGATGATCGGCAATTGGTCGGTGCGGCGGATCCGGCGGCACACCTCGAAGCCGTCGATCCCGGGCAGCATCACATCCAGCACGATCAGATCCGGCCGCTGCTCACGCAGCAGTTTCAGGCCGTCCTCGCCTGTCGCCGCCGTCGCCACACGGTGGCCCTGGCGGGACAGTGAGAGTTCGAGGGCCGTGCGGATGGCGTCGTCGTCCTCGATCAGCAACAGGAAAGGCACGTT
The DNA here is from genome assembly GCF_016741875.1 of Streptomyces coffeae. Lineage (GTDB taxonomy): Bacteria > Actinomycetota > Actinomycetes > Streptomycetales > Streptomycetaceae > Streptomyces > Streptomyces coffeae. The sequence continues at coordinate 527,841 of NZ_JAERRF010000001.1, forward strand.
GGTCATTCTGGCCTACAAGGGGCCTGGAGTTCGACCGCCGGGGGTTTATCGGTGCGATCCCCTGTGACGAGCCTGTGACAGTCGACAGACAGCGCGATGAAACTGGCCCGGCAAAGTCTTCTGTGCACCGGGCGGAACACCGGCCGGAGCAACCAGAACCAGACCGGACGGACCGGCTCCATCGACGGGGGGCGCGAGATGAGCACACTGCACTTCACGAACGCCAGCGCAGTTCGCACGCGCCTTCACGGCGCCGGCCGGACCAGCGAGAAGTCCGGTGCCGTGAGCGGGCGGGGGTGCGCTCGCGGCGCCGGGCGTCAGCGGCCTCCTTACATGGTGGCCATTGACGCGACGACGGGGGCCGAGGGGGGCACCGGCGGCCTCGGGGGGCACGGGGGACAGGGGGGACCTGGGGGGCACGGGGGAAGCTCGTACAGGGAGGCAAAGGGGGAGCGGCGTACTGCGTCGGAGGCGGAGTTCACCGCCTATGTCCAGGAGCGCCGCGCCTCCCTGTACGCCACCGCCTACCACCTGACCGGCGACCGGTACGAGGCCGAGGACCTGCTCCAGAGCGCGCTGTTCTCGACCTACCGGGCCTGGGACCGGATCAGCGACAAGGCGGCGGTCGGCGGCTATCTGCGGCGCACCATGACCAATCTCCACATCAGCGCCTGGCGCCGCCGCAAGCTCAACGAGTACCCGACGGAGGAGCTGCCGGAGACGGCGGGCGACCACGACGCGATGCGCGGCACCGAGCTGCGCGCCGTGCTGTGGCAGGCCCTGGCCCGGCTCCCCGAGCTCCAGCGCACGATGCTGGTGCTGCGGTACTACGAGGGCCGTACGGACCCGGAGATCGCGGACATACTGAACATAAGTGTCGGAACGGTCAAGAGCAGCATCTGGCGCTCACTGCGGCGGCTGCGCGAGGACGAGACCCTCAGCTTCGGCCGTGACGAAGAGGAGTCCTTCGGCGAACTGGTCGCCTGACGGCGGCGGGAGACCGAAGGCGGGGGGAAACACGGGGGATACGGGGGGATCGGGGGAACACGGGGGAAAACCGGGGATCGGGGGATCCGCGGGAGATAACGGGGGATACGGGGGAACATCGGGGGAACATCGGGGGAACAACAGCGCGGGACCGGAGGGCCGGGGGGTCCGTCCGGTCCCGCGCTGTTGTGCGCGCCGGGAGCGCCGTAGCGCTGTCGCACCGTAGCGCGGCAGCGGGGTGGGTCAGCCCGCCGTCACGGTGGACGCGGGCCGCGCGGCCGTACCGCTGCTGCGCCCTGCGGCCGCCGCCGCGGCGACGCGCCCCATGGCGGTGTCCTTGCCGCACGCGTACGCGCCCAGCGCGGTCTGCCGGGCCACGATCCCGCGCTCGGCGCGCATCAGCCGCCAGCCGCGGCGCACCAGATAGAGAGCCGACTTCCGGCCCTCCCGCAGATCGCGCATCAGCCGCCGCCGGAAGGTGGTGGACGGCCGCCCCCGCAGACACAGCGCGTCCGCGAGCAGACCCAGCTCGGCGCAGCGCCCGATGATGTCGGCGGCGAAGACCCCCTCCGCGAGGAACAGCGGGGTACGGCCCAGATCCAGCACCTCTTCGCCGACGCGAGCGCTGGTCGGGATGTCGTACACCGGCACCGCCGTACGCGAGGTCCGGCACAGCGCCTCGACGGCCGCCACCGCCGCGTCCGCGTCCCACGACAGCGGGGAGTCCCAGTCGGTGCTTCCGTCCTCCGCCAGCTTCGGGAGGGTCGGGTCGTCGCCCTCCTTGTAGAAGTCGTCGAGGTTCAGCACGGGCAGCCCGGTACGGGCCGCGAGCGACGACTTTCCGGAACCGGAAGGGCCGGAGAGCAGGATGACGCGGGCGGATGAGGGATGGAATGTCACGGAACACCAGTGTGACGCATGGAGTCGCCCCTGTGACCTCCCGGGTCGGGATGAATGGGGTCGGCCGGTGCGGTGGGCGGAGGTGCGGTGCACCGGCCCCCGCCCCCTCGGACGGAAGGGGGCGGGGGCGGTGGCCGTTGGGGGCGGACGCTCAGAGGCTCATACACCCATGGGGTGCCAGACCGTCTTGGTCTCCAGGAACGAGAGCATCCGGCCGGTGCCGGGGTCGGCGGACCAGTCCACAGGCTGTGGACGGACCACCCGCTTCAGGTTCTCCGCGGCGGCGGTTTCGAGCTCGGTGGCGAGTTCCGGGGCCGCGCCGGTGAGGTCGATCGCGTTCACGTCCTGGTGCGCGGCGAGCGGGGCCGCGATCTCGGCGGTGCGGCCGGAGAGCACGTTGACCACGCCGCCCGGCAGATCGGAGGTGGCCAGCACCTCGCCCAGGGAGAGGGCGGGGAGCGGGTGGTTCTCACTGGTGACGACGACCGTGGTGTTACCGGTGACGATCGCGGGCGCGATGACCGAGACCAGGCCGAGGAAGGACGAGTCCTGCGGGGCCAGGACCGCGACGACACCGGTGGGTTCGGGGCTGGAGAGGTTGAAGTACGGCCCCGCGACCGGGTTGGCGGATCCGGCGATCTGGGCGATCTTGTCGGACCAGCCCGCGTACCAGACCCAGCGGTCGATCGCCGCGTCGACCTGGGCGCCCGCCTTGGACTTGGAAAGCCCCTCGGCGTCGGCGACCTCGCGGACGAACTGGTCGCGGCGGCCCTCCAGCATCTCGGCGACGCGGTAGAGGATCTGGCCGCGGTTGTAGGCCGTGGCCCCCGACCAGCCGCCGAACGCCTTGCGGGCGGCGACGACGGCGTCACGCGCGTCCTTCTGGGACGCCTGCGGGGCGTTGGCCAGCCAGCGGTCCTTTGCGTCGGTCACCTCGTACACCCGCCCGCTCTCGGACCGGGGGAACGTACCCCCGACGAACAGCTTGTAGGTCTTGAGCACGGAGAGTCGGTCGTTGCGGTCAGACATCGAGGTATGCCTCCAGGCCGTGGCGACCGCCCTCGCGGCCGTAGCCCGACTCCTTGTAGCCGCCGAACGGCGAGGTGGGGTCGAACTTGTTGAACGTGTTGGACCACACCACCCCGGCGCGGAGCTTGTTCGCCATCCACAGGATCCGCGAACCCTTCTCCGTCCAGATCCCGGCGGAGAGGCCGTAGGGGGTGTTGTTGGCCTTGGCGACGGCCTCTTCGGGGGTGCGGAAGGTCAGCACGGACAGGACCGGGCCGAAGATCTCCTCGCGGGCGATGCGGTGGGCCTGGGTGACCCCCGTGAACAGCGTCGGGGCGAACCAGAAGCCGGAGCTGGGCAGTTCGCAGTCCGGGGCCCAGCGCTCCGCGCCCTCGGCCTCGCCCGCCTCGGCGAGGGTGCGGATACGGGCCAGCTGCTCGGCGGAGTTGATCGCGCCGATGTCGGTGTTCTTGTCCAGCGGATCGCCCACCCGCAGCGTCCGCATCCGGCGCTTGAGGGCGTCCAGCAGTTCGTCCTGGACGGACTCCTGGACCAGGAGGCGGGAGCCCGCGCAGCAGACATGGCCCTGGTTGAAGAAGATCCCGTTGACGATGCCCTCGACCGCCTGGTCGATCGGCGCGTCGTCGAAGACGATGTTGGCCGCCTTGCCGCCCAGTTCGAGCGTGACCTTCTTCGACGTACCGGCCACGGTGCGGGCGATGGCCTTGCCGACCTCGGTGGAGCCGGTGAAGGCCACCTTGTCGATGCCGGGGTGGCCGACCAGTTCGGCGCCGGTGCTGCCGTCCCCGGTGACGATGTTGACCACGCCCTTGGGCAGCCCGGCCTGGCGGCAGATGTCCGCGAAGAACAGGGCGGAGAGCGGTGTTGTCTCGGCGGGCTTGAGCACCACCGTGTTGCCCGCGGCGAGGGCCGGGGCGATCTTCCACGCCAGCATCAGCAGCGGGAAGTTCCACGGGATGACCTGACCGGCCACGCCCAGGGGCTTGGGGTCGGGGCCGTAGCCGGCATGGGCCAGCTTGTCGGCCCAGCCCGCGTAGTAGAAGAAGTGCGCCGCGACGAGCGGGAGATCGGCGTCCCGGGACTCGCGGATCGGCTTGCCGTTGTCCAGGGACTCCAGGACGGCCAGTTCGCGGGAGCGCTCCTGGATGATGCGGGCGATCCGGAACAGGTACTTGGCGCGCTCGGAGCCCGGGAGGGCGGACCAGGCCGTGAAGGCGGTACGGGCGGCCTTGACGGCGCGGTCGACATCCTCGGCGGTGGCCTGGGCGACCTCGGAGAGCACCTCCTCGGAGGAGGGCGAGATGGTCTTGAAGACCTTGCCGTCGGCGGCCTCGGTGAACTCGCCGTTGATGAACAGCCCGTAGGAGGGGGCGATGTCGACGACGGCGCGGGACTCGGGCGCGGGTGCGTAATCGAAGGTCATGGGTGTCGTGGATGCCATGGGTGTCTCAGTCCACCGTCACGTAGTCGGGACCGGAGTAGTGGCCGGTGCGGAGCTTCTGGCGCTGCATCAGCAGATCGTTGAGCAGACTGGAGGCGCCGAAGCGGAACCAGTCGGCCGTCAGCCACTCCTCGCCCAGCGTCTCGTTGACCATCACCAGGTACTTGATGGCGTCCTTGGAGGTGCGGATACCGCCCGCGGGCTTGACGCCCACCTGCACCCCGGTCGTGGCGCGGAAGTCGCGCACCGCCTCGAGCATGAGGAGGGTGACCGGCGGGGTCGCGTTCACCGCCACCTTGCCGGTGGAGGTCTTGATGAAGTCGGCCCCGGCGAGCATCGCCAGCCAGGACGCGCGGCGTACGTTGTCGTACGTCTGGAGTTCACCGGTCTCGAAGATGACCTTGAGGTGGGCGGCGCCGCCGTCCGGCCGGGCGCACGCCTCCTTCACCTGCTTGATCTCCTCGAAGACCTCCAGATAGCGGCCGGAGAGGAAGGCACCGCGGTCGATCACCATGTCGATCTCGTCCGCCCCGGCGGCCACCGCGTCCCGGGTGTCGGCCAGCTTCACCGGCATCGCGGCGCGGCCGGAGGGGAAGGCGGTGGCGACGGCGGCGACGTGGATGTCGCTCCCACCGGCGGAGGCCAGCGCCTCCTTGGCGGTCGCCACCATGTCGCCGTAGACGCAGATCGCCGCGACCTTGGGGACCGTACGGTCCGTGGGGTCGGGGTTGGCCCCCTTCGCGCACAGCGCCCGGACCTTGCCCGGGGTGTCCGCGCCCTCCAGGGTTGTCAGATCGATCATCGAGATCGCCAGGTCGATGGCGTATGCCTTCGCCGTGGTCTTGATCGAGCGGGTGCCGAGGGTCGCGGCACGGGCCTGGAGGCCGACCGCGTCGACGCCCGGCAGGCCGTGCAGGAAGCGGCGCAGCGCGCCGTCCGAGGCGGTCACGTCCGCCATGGACGCGAGTCGCTCCGCGGCCTCTTTGCCGTATGCGGGAACTGTGGTGGGCATGGTCACCAGCTGAGCATATCTACGCGCGTAGCAGATGTCACCCCCCGGGTGGGGGCTCTTGGGCCCGGGGCCGGGATGGGTCGGTCTTCGGCTCCCGGATCCATTGTCGCGGGGGCGTGGTGCAGAATCGGCCCCATGACGAGCCCGGATGACTCAGCCCCTGACTCAGGCCCTGACTCCGCCCGTGATGCGGCCTCCGACTCCGCCTCGCTGTCCGCGGACGACAGCCAGGAGAGCACCTTCGCCGACCGTGTCTACCGGTCCCCGGCCGGTATCGCCGGTGGTGTGCTGCTGCTCGGGCTCGGCGCCTGGCTCGGCATCGACGCGATCATCCGGGGTGAGGGGCGGACACCGTGGCTGGCTCTGGCCGGGCTGCTGTTCGCGGTGCCGGTTGTCATCGCCTTCACGGTGCGCCCCGCGGTGTACGCGGGCGCGGACCGGCTGCTGGTCCGCAACCCCTTCCGCACCATCACCCTGCCGTGGGCCTCGGTCGACGGAGTGCGCGCGGGCTACACCAGCGAGGTGCTGGCCGCCGGGGCCAAGTACCAGCTGTGGGCGATCCCCGTCTCGCTGCGGCAGCGCAAGCGGGCCGCGCGGCAGCAGGCCCGGTCCGCCGCTTCGGACCCCTACGGCCGTACCTCCGCCCATATCGCGGTCGACACCGACGCGGACCGGCGCGCGCCCTCCGACGCGGCGATCGGCGATCTGCGCGAGATGGCCGAGATCCAGGCGTCGCGGGCCGGTGCGCAGGGGGCGCCGGAGGTCCGCTGGGCGTTCGAGGTCATCGCGCCGACGGTGGCGGGGGCCGTATTGCTGGTGATCATGCTGGCCATCTAGGCCAGGTTGAGGGCGTGCTCCTTCAGGAAAGCCCCCGCATGGGCTGCTGCGGCCTTCTCCTTCGTCGCGTACCAGGTGTCGGCGTCGGCCGCCCCATGCGTTCCGTCCGCGCCTGTGCCGGTCCACCGCCAGCCGCAGGATGAGGGCTCCTGCGTCAGTTCGGCCGTCCCGCCGCTCAGCTCGAGTGCGCCGCTCGTCCGCGCCGCTGTGGCCGCCGGGCGGCTGACGGCTGCGGGCCACTTCTTGCGGGCGCCTTGCCGGGTGATGCCCCACACGGCGCCCATCTGTTCGTAGCTCGCGCCGTAGGACCCGACGGTGCCTGGCCGGGTCTTCGAGGTTGAGCGGTGCGTCGTGTTGAGAGCGCCGACCGCTCGTTACGGCATGGTGTGGTGGGTACCGGCCCTGCGCGCAGAGCGCCCGTGGACCGGGTGGACACGTGCGGACAGCACTGGACAGGCCCCGCCTCTGTCGGGCCTGGAATGTGGACACCATCTGACACGAGTCTGTGCGCCATGAACGTTGCACGCACGCGGACGGATCAGGCAGCGCGCCGATCCCCTCGGCCGGGAGCGGCCCTGCCGCTCACCTGGGCCGCTGAAGCCCGCGCCTGGCCGAACCCGGCACCGCCGGCGTCGGGAAAGTCGTCCTGACACTCTGCCCCTGACACGCGCCATCCCCGGGATGCCGTCCACCCCCGGTCGCGTCCGCACGTGCATCACCACCACACCCGAAGGAGCATCACCGTGACGTCCCGCCTGCCCCGTGCCGTGACCATGCTGACCGCCGCCGCGGCCCTGTGTGCCACCGCCACCACCACCGCCCACGCCGCGCAGGACGCCGAACGGCGCCCGCCGAGGATCGTCAACGAGTGGGCGCGCGCCTGGAACGGCACCGACCCCCAGGCGCTCGGCGCCCTGTTCACCACCGACGGCACCTACACCGACGAGGGCTTGGGCGTCGCCTTCCATGGCCGCCAGGAGATCTCCGGGTGGAAGGCCCGCGCCGACAACACCATCGACAACGTCCACGTCACCGTGCGCGCCACCCACCGCGACGGCGACCGCATCACCGTCAAGGCCATCTACGCGGGCCACCTCAAGGGCGCGCCCAAGCCGTTCGCCGTGCCGATGACCACCCTCCTCGACCTCGACAAGAACCACTGCCTGATCACCTCCGACGAGGACCGCTACAGCCTCGCCACGGTCCTCTCCCAGTCCGGCCTGCCCGCCGACTGGACCCCGCCCACCGACTGACCGGCCGCCAGAGCACACAGGGTCAACCGGTAACAGGACGACGGTCCGCGTAACCGCCAGGCGGTACGCGGGCCGTCTGCCGTCGGCCACGGCAAGCGACACACTGCCCAGGGTCTCGATCCGGTGATCAATCGTCGTGGTCATCAGGTGACTCCTTCTGTCAAGGGTCAGGAGACACGACGTCACTCAGCGTCAGCCGTCGCAGATCAGAGCGGCACCGGGCGCGGGCGGGGCGGCAGCGTGCCGACACAACGACGGCCGGGTCTTTACGCGCTGAGCAGATGCCCGTGATCGTGAAGCAGGTTGCCCACCTCGGGTACTTCCTCGAAATCCTGGAGCCTCCGGAGTACGTCACGGGCCCGCGATGCGGTTCGGTCGCTCGCTATGTCGACGGACGCGGAGATGACGCGTCGGGCTTCCCTGGCTGCTTGCTCCGGCTCGTTGGCGTCGGCAAGCGCGACGGCGAGCCATGAGCGGTACAAGGCGACTTCGCGCGCGTGCGTGGCGTCGTACCGTCTGAGAACGTCGGTCAGCAGCGGAACTGCGCGCAACGGGCGGTGAAGCTCGGTGAAGACCCGGGCATCCATCACCTCCAGCTCTTCTCTGCTCACCCAATACGCCCACTGAGGCGCCTCATCGTCGTCGGCTTCGGTCAGCGTGTCGTGCGCCTGCCCGAGCGCCTGCATGGCGGGCTGCGCCTCTTGGGCCCGGGTGTGTGCCCACGCCACACGGTCGAAGAACAGCGCACGCGTCTTGGGCGGGGCGCCCGGCCCGGCTTCCTCCAGAGCGGCGCGAGCGAGATCGAGGCCCGCGCGCTCTTGTCCGGTGTTGCTGAGTTGGTAGGCGAGGCTCCCCGCGAGGTTCGCGACCAACGGGCCGTCACCCGCCTGGCGCGCTGCTTCGATCCCTATGCGGTACGCACGTTCGGCCTGCTCGTGTCGCCCGGCATCGCTGGCGATCCAACCGGCGATCTGGGCCAGTTCACCAACCTGGGTCAGGAGCGCGCTGCCGACTGCTTCCGTGTGCGTGCTCTCGTGGTACAGCCGAATCGCTTTGCTCAGTTCCCGGAACGCGGGCGCCATAAGGTCGCCCCCGGCCAGTACGTCGTCAGCAAGCCGGAGGCCGTGCACGCGGGCGGCGAGGCTCGCCACTTCGCCGCTGCCGATGCGGCGGCCCGTCCGCGTGGCGTGTGGGGTGAGCGAGTCGCCCGGCGGGATCAGCTCAGAGAGGACCACGGCGGCCCCGAACGGTGGCCCCTCCAACTCGCCCCGGGCGTAAGCAGCAGCCCGCTCCAGTTCCCCGACAGGAACCCCCAGGACCTCCGCGATGAACAGGAGCCAGGATTCCGGGATGCGCTCTCCGCGCTCCCAGCGGGAAACCTCGTTCCGCGTGAGTGAATGTGTGCCCGAGACGGCGCACAGCATGGCGGCAAGCTGCCGCTGACTCTTATGGGCATCGCGCCGCAGACGTGCCAAGTACGCGCCGAAGTGCCGTCGCCGTTCCTCCGTCATCCGCTGGCCCCCTCTCCACTCCAGTGTGGCCCCTCCCTGGCCCCCTACGCGGCTCCTCTCCCAGGTCCAACCCGAACGATTCGATGGAGCTTCCGCCCACAACAGACCCCCGCGACCGTGCGACCGGCCCGGGGGCATGGCCCCTCAACCCCTGGGAGGTTGATGAACATGGCCCACGCTATCGCGTGGATCTTCGAAGCGCTGCTACGGCTGTGGTTGCCGTCGTCCGGTCGTCATCGTGCGGCCGACACTGCCGACGGCCGCCCCGCAGTGCAGCACCAGAACACACCGACGATGCGCACGGCGCAGGTTCCCGACGTGCCCGCGTGGCCCATGGTGGCGGAGTGTGTGAACGGCTCCACCGTTCAGTTCCGCCCGATCTCAGGTCCGCCGGACGGCCACGGGGCGGACATGGTCAGGCCCCACGTCGTCGCACACGAACAGCGGCAAAAGAGCCGCCCACGAGTGGAGTTGCTGTGTGCGCCGCACGGGATGGTGGTGATCCGGTGACCGCCGACGGGCGGACCACACTCGTCCTCTCCCCCTGGTGCGCTCTGTGCGCCACCCCCGGCGACTTCGGGCCCCACAACCCCGCCGTGCCGCGTTCGGGCCTGTGCCCCGCGTGTATCGCGGCCGGAAAGCCCACCCGCGAAGGTCTGGAACACGCGGTCGTGATCGTCGCTGGACAGACCCTCGCAGGAGCCGAAGCCCTCGACCTGGCCGCCGCCACCCCGGAAGAACTGGCCTACCACCTCGGCGCGGTGAAACGGAGCCTGCGCAGCCTGCTCCAGCTCCTCGCGCCGGTCAAGGGAGAGGGAGGCCGCTGATGGCCGCCGATAGCCAGCCCGGTCGGGACGAGCGGCCGAAGATGACGATGCGCGTCTACACCATGGCGCACGATGGGATCGTCACCGCCCGCCGCGCGATCGTGGCCGTCCTCGCCGGGGAGAGCAGCGACGCTTACTCATTGGGACAGGCATGGCCGCCGTGCCAGTGCCCCCGCCACCGCGACCACAACAACTCCGAACGCTTCAAGCGGTCCTGAGGCGGCCGTCCGCCCCGAGCCTCTTGCCCCGGGGCCCGGGGCCGGATGGCCCCCGGGCCCCGGTCGCTGAGCTCCCCCGTGGCAGATGGCCGGAGCCACCCCCGAACACCCCCCGCCACCACGAACGACCGAACGGAATACCACCCCTGTGATCTCACACATCACCATCGACCGGCACGACGCCCGCTACGACCATCACGCCGAACAAGCCGTCTTGCCTGTGACCGTCCACCACCGCGACGGCCATACCGAACCCACCCGCCTCGTCATGAAGCCCGGACAAGTCGAGCTGTACATGGTCCAGCTTGAACAGATCATCCACACCCGCGCCGAAGAACGGAAACAGGACCGGGAAGCGACCGGGTGCCTATAAGCACCTCACTCTGGCGTGGGCGGCCGCTGGGGCGGCCGCCCTTGGCTGTGGTCAGAGTTCGTTGAGTTCGTTGTCAGATGCCCGCCGCTGTCGCGAGGTCCGTTTTGAGTGACGCCAGCGCCGTCTCGGCCGTCGTACGGGCCGTGTCCAGGGCGTCCGCGCCCGGGACGTCCACGACCACCTCCAGGTAGCACTTCAGCTTCGGCTCGGTGCCGCTCGGCCGGACGATCACCCGGGCCGAGCGGATCGTTCCGTTCCCGGCCAGGTAGTAGCGCAGACCGTCCGTCGGCGGCAGCGTCTCCGTGCCCCGGGACAGATCGTCCGCCGCGGTCACGGCCAGGCCCGCCAGCTCGGTCGGCGGCTGTTCGCGCAGTCGCTTCATCGCCGTGCCGATCAGGGAGAGGTCCTCCACGCGCGCCGACAGCTGGTCGGTCGCGTGCAGACCGTGCGCGAGCGCGATGTCGTCCAGAAGGTCGGAGAGGGTGCGGCCCTGCTCCTTCAGCTCCGACGTCAGCTCCGCGATCAGCAGCGCGGCCGTGATGCCGTCCTTGTCGCGGACGCCGTCCGGGTCCACGCAGTAGCCGAGCGCCTCTTCGAAGGCGTAGCGCAGCCCGTCCACGCGCGCGAGCCACTTGAAGCCGGTCAGCGTCTCGGCGTACGGCAGGTCCGCGGCGGCCGCGATCCGGGCGAGGAGGGAGGAGGAGACGATCGTCGTCGCGAAGGTGCCGCGGGCGCGCTTGTGTACCAGGTGCGTGGCGAGCAGCGCGCCGACCTCGTCGCCGCGCAGCATCCGCCAGTCCCCGGCGGGGGTCGGTACGGCCACCGCGCAGCGGTCGGCGTCGGGGTCGTTGGCGATGACGATGTCGACCGCGTCGGGGCCGGAGGCGGGGTCGGTGGCGGCGCCGAGCTCGCGGGCCGTGGCGAACGCCAGGTCCATCGCGCCCGGCTCCTCCGGGTTCGGGAACGCGACGGTCGGGAACGCCGGGTCGGGGTCGGCCTGTGCGGCGACGACGACCGGGGCCGGGAAGCCCGCGCGGGCGAAGGCGGCGGTGAGGGTGTCGCGGCCGACGCCGTGCATCGGGGTGTAGACGATGCGGGCGGTGCGGGGGGTGGCGGGGGTGAGGACGGCCTCGGCGCGGGTGAGGTACGCGTCCAGGACGTCGTCGTCCAGCGTCTCCCAGCCGGTGTCCGGGCGTGGGACGTCGTCGAGGCTGCCGATCGCGGCGATCTCGGCGGCGATGTCGGCGTCGGCGGGCGGAACGATCTGGGAGCCGTCGCCGAGGTAGACCTTGTAGCCGTTGTCGCGGGGCGGGTTGTGGCTCGCGGTGACCTCGATGCCCGCGACGGCGCCGAGGTGGCGGATGGCGAAGGCCAGGACGGGGGTGGGGAGGGGGCGGGGGAGCAGGGCGGCGCGGAAGCCGGCGCCGGTCATGACGGCGGCGGTGTCGCGGGCGAAGTCGGCGCTCTTGTAGCGGGCGTCGTAGCCGATGACAACGAGTGGAGCGGCTTCGCCGGCTGTCTTCTGGTGCGTGAGGTACGCGGCGAGGCCCGCGGCGGCGCGGATGACAACGGTGCGGTTCATGCGCATGGGGCCCGCGCCGAGTTCACCGCGGAGGCCGGCGGTGCCGAACTGGAGGGTGCCGGAGAAGCGGTCGGCGATCTCGTCGAGTGCCTCGGCGCGCAGGAGTTCGCTGAGCTCGGCGCGGGTGTCGGGGTCGGGGTCCTCGGCGAGCCACGTGCGGGCCTGGGCGATGAGGTCGGGCTCCATGAGGTCTCCTGGGGGTGGCTGGGTGTGGGGTTGTGGTGGGTGCGCGGTGGGTTAGCGGTGGGTGCGCGGTGGGTTCGTTGTCGGGTGCGGGTCCGGGGGCTCCGGGATGGGGCCTGGACCGTCTATTTTTGGCGCCGGTGCCCTCGGACGTTGTGCCGGCCGGAGATCGGCGCCACAAATAGCACGAGAGCGTCCAGGACCCCACCCCTGCGCCCCCGTCCCCTCCCGCCTCGTCGGCGGCTGCCCCTCCGGTGGCCGGTGGGTCCGGGGCCCGGCGGGGCCGTCCGTCCGGGATGTGGAGGGGCGGTTGGCCTCCGTCCGGTCAGTGGTCCTCATCCTGATGGGCTTTCCGTCCTGAGCGCGCTGCCCCGGCGGTACGCGTGCCCCTCCGGCTGGTGGACCCTGTCCGGGGCGCAACCGCGTAGCTGTACCGGCGGTCGTGCCCCCCCGGGCCCGCAGGGCCTTGGCGTGCGTCGCCGGGACGGCCCCGGTGGGGCGCACTCGTTGGTGCCCCCGGCGGGGCATACCCCACGGGGACGTACCCCTGAGACAGATCGGACCGCGCGCCTTCGCGCTGTTCAGTTGGCTGATCCGTGAGTACCCGCCGGAGGCGGGCTGACGCCGGGCTGCGGGTCCCCGGTGGCGGCTGCGCCCTGTCGGCCCGCGAGAGGCGGCGGACCCGTCGGGCCCCGCCGGCCCCGGCCGTGGCTCCGCAGGTGCCCGCCGCTCCGGCCCCAGCCGCCCCGGCCGCGCCGGGGGTCACCCGGCCGAGGCCAGGTGACACCCGTGCACGGCCCGGGGCCCGTGGTCCGGTCGCCCGACCGGCGAGGTCACACGCGGTCGAGGACCTTGGCCAGGAGGCTGCCCATACGGGCGGCGGAGTCGCGGCCCGCCTGGAGGACCTCCTCGTGGTTGAGGGGTTCGCCCGTCATGCCCGCCGCGAGGTTGGTGACCAGGGAGATGCCCAGGACCTCCGCGCCCGCCTCACGGGCGGCGATCGCCTCGAGGGTGGTGGACATGCCGACGAGGTCCGCGCCGATGGTGCGGGCCATGCGGATCTCGGCCGGGGTCTCGTAGTGCGGGCCGGGGAACTGCGCGTAGACGCCCTCTTCGAGGGTGGGGTCGATCTGCTGGCAGAGCGCGCGCAGCCGGGGGGAGTACAGGTCCGTGAGATCGACGAAGTTGGCGCCGACGATCGGGGAGGTGGCGGTGAGGTTGATGTGGTCGCTGATCAGTACGGGCTGGCCGGGGCGCATGCCCTCGCGGAGGCCGCCGCAGCCGTTGGTGAGGACGACGGTCTTGCAGCCGGCGGCGACGGCGGTGCGGACGCCGTGCGCGACGGCGGCGACACCGCGGCCCTCGTAGAAGTGTGTGCGGCCGAGGAAGACCAGAACCCGCTTGTTGTCGATCTTGTACGAGCGGATCGTGCCCGCGTGCCCCTCGACGGCGGGCGGCGGAAAGGCGGGCAGCTCGGTGACGGGGAACTCGTGCTCCGGCGTTCCGAGTGCGTCGGTGGCGGGGACCCAGCCGGAGCCCAGGACCAGGGCGACGTCGTGGGTCTCCGCGCCGGTCAGCTCGCGCAGGCGCGCGGCGGCGGCGTCGGCGGCGGCGTGGGGGTCGCCCTGGCTGTCCCAAGTAACTGATGCGTTCACGCGGTCGAGAGTAGCCGCTTACTGCCTACGCGCGTAGACGTAATCGGCCGCGGTGTTCGGATTGTGATTCGCGCGCCCGGCTAGCAGGGGCGCTTGCGCAGCTCCATGACGTAGTCGTGGGGTGCCCCGGCGGACTCGGCGGCATCGGCGATCTCGCCGAGGTAGCGGGCCGAGGGGAGGCCGCCCTCATAGCCGTTGAGGACGTAGAGCCAGGCGGGTTCCTCGCCGTCCAGCGTGTGGACGCGCATCCGCATACGACGGTATATGTCGAGGCCGACGCCCTCCCAGCGGTCCATGGAGTCCTCGTCCATGGGGGCGATGTCGTAGAGGGCGACGAAGACCTGGGAGCGCGGGGCCTCCACGATGGTCGCGAGAGCGCCCTCCCAGCCCATCTGCTCGCCGCCGAAGGTGAGACGCCAGCCGGTGATCCAGCCGGTGCCGCGCAGCGGCGAGTGCGGTGCGCGGCGGGACATCAGCCGCGCGTCGAGGTTGCCGGCGTACGCGGCGTAGAGCGACATGGATCAGAGGGTACGGGAGAGGGGTGTCCTACCCCCGGGGTGGCCGGGCGAGCGGGTGCGGGACAATGGAGCATGTGACTCGGATCGTGATCATAGGTGGCGGACCCGGCGGCTATGAGGCGGCGCTGGTCGCTGCCCAGCTCGGCGCGGATGTGACGGTCGTCGACTGCGACGGCTTGGGCGGGGCGTCGGTGCTCACCGACTGCGTGCCGTCGAAGACGCTCATCGCCACCGCAGAGGTGATGACCACGTTCGACTCTTCGTACGAGGAGTTGGGGATCATCGTGGCCGATGACACCCCGCCGCTGGAGCAGGCGGCCCGGGTCGTCGGGGTGGACCTGGGCAAGGTCAACCGCCGGGTGAAGCGGCTCGCGCTGGCGCAGTCGCATGACATCACGGCGTCTGTCACGCGCGCGGGCGGGCGGGTGATGCGCGGGCGCGGGCGGCTGGAGCCGGCGCAGTCGCTGGACGGGTCGCGGCGGGTCGTCGTCCGGGCCGTGGACGGCTCCGAGGAGACGCTGGTCGCGGACGCGGTGCTGATCTCGACCGGTGCCCATCCGCGGGAGATCCCGGACGCGCAGCCGGACGGTGAGCGGATCCTGAACTGGACGCAGGTGTACGACCTGGACGAGCTCCCGGAGGAGCTGATCGTGGTCGGATCCGGTGTCACCGGTGCCGAGTTCGCCGGGGCGTACCAGGCGCTGGGCTCGAAGGTCACGCTGGTCTCCAGCCGGGACCGGGTGCTGCCGGGTGAGGACCCGGACGCGGCGGCGGTGCTGGAGGACGTCTTCCGGCGCCGGGGGATGAACGTGATGTCGCGCTCGCGGGCAGCGGCGGTGAAGCGTGTCCCCGGACCTGCATCGGCACAGGGACCCTCCTCGCCGAAGGCGGGCAAGGAGGGACGGGTGGGGGACCGGGTGGAGGTCACGCTCGCGGACGGGCGGGTCATCACCGGCAGCCACTGTCTGATGGCGGTCGGGTCGATCCCGAACACGGCCGACATGGGCCTGGAGGAGGCCGGGGTCCGGCTCAAGGAGTCCGGTCACATCAAGACCGACAAGGTGTCGCGGACCAGCGCTCCGGGTGTCTACGCGGCCGGTGACTGCACCGGGGTGCTGGCGCTGGCGTCCGTGGCGGCCATGCAGGGCCGGATCGCGATGTACCACTTCCTGGGGGACGCGGTCACTCCGCTGAACCTGAAGACGGTCTCGGCCAATGTGTTCACCGACCCCGAGATCGCCACGGTCGGCTACTCCCAGGCGGACGTGGACGCGGGGAAGATCGACGCCCGGGTGGTGAAGCTGCCGCTGCTGCGGAACCCGCGGGCGAAGATGCAGGGCATCCGGGACGGCTTTGTGAAGATCTTCTGCCGTCCGGGCACCGGCATCGTGGTCGGCGGTGTGGTGGTCTCGCCGCGGGCGAGCGAGCTGATCCACCCGATCTCGCTGGCGGTGGACAACAATCTGACGGTTGAGCAGATCGCCAAGGCCTTCACCGTCTACCCGTCGCTGTCCGGCTCGATCGCCGAGGTGGCGCGGCAGTTGCACACCCGCAAGACGCAGGGCGAGGCGTAGTCGGCCCCTTATAGCAGCTCTTGGCCGCGCAGATGAACAACTTCTGCTAATTGGTGCAAGCTGCTGAAAACAGACGGTCGTTGGCGTTACTGTCAGTTTCGTGTTCGCTGCAGAACGTCGCCAATTGATCCTTGAAATGGTGCGTGCGAACGGAGCGGTGTCGCTCCGGGAGCTCGCCCGCGTCGTCCAGACCTCCGAAGTGACCGTCCGGCGTGATGTGCGGGCCCTGGAGGCAGAAGGACTGCTCGACCGCCGGCACGGCGGTGCGGTGCTGCCGGGCGGTTTCACCAGGGAGTCCGGCTTCCCGCAGAAATCCCATCTAGCGACCGCGGAAAAGACGGCGATCGCCGATCTCGCGGCCGGTTTCGTCGACGAGGGCGAGGCCGTCGTGGTCGGCGCCGGTACGACCACGCAGGAGCTGGCCCGCCGGCTCGCGCGGGTGCCGGGGCTGACCGTGGTCACCAATTCCCTGCTGGTCGCGCAGGCGTTGGCGCATGCCAACCGGGTCGAGGTCGTGATGACCGGCGGCACCCTGCGCGGCTCCAACTACGCCCTGGTCGGCAGCGGTGCCGAGCAGTCCCTGCAAGGGCTGAGGGTCTCGCGTGCCTTTCTCTCCGGCAGCGGGCTGACGGCCGAGCGCGGGCTGTCCACCTCCAACATGCTCTCGGCCAGCGTGGACCGGGCCCTGGTCCAGGCCGCGGCGGAGGTGGTGGTGCTCGCCGACCACACCAAGCTGGGCACCGACACCATGTTCCAGACGGTGCCCACCGATGTGATCACGCGGCTGGTCACCGATGAGCCGCCCGCCCACGACGACCGGGCGCTGACCGAGCTCCAGGCCCTGGCCGACCAGGGGGTGCAGATCTCCGTGGCCGGACCGGGGGCGGGCTCGGGCGGTGAGGGCGGTGGCCCGGGGCGCCCGGGGCGGCTGGGCCCTCCTCCCAGAGCCGGTGAGGAGGGGCTGCCGCTGCCCGGTCCGCGGCGTAACCACCCGCATCCGCCCAGCCCCCCGCTGCGCAGCGCGGTGCCGCTGTCGGAGCAGCAGCCGGGCCGGGTGGCGGATCTGGCGCCGCGCCGCCGCTGAGGCTCAGCGGGCCTTGAGACCGGTGAAGGTCAGCGCCAGCAGCCGGTCGACCAGCTCGGGGTCGTCCGGTGACTGCTCCACCGCGAGCGCGATGGCGTTGGTCAGCTGCATCAGGTCGGCGATCACCACATCGGGCCGTACGGCCCCGGCCCGCTGGGCGCGGGCGAGCAGCTCGCTGCCCGCCTCGCGCAGCGGCAGATTGCAGCCGCGGGACAGCTCCGAGCTCTCGTCCGCCGAGCAGGCCATCAGGGCCTGGGCCAGACCGCGGTAGGTGCTGGCGTGGTGGACGATCGCGCGCAGCCAGTCGACCAGGGCGTGACAGGGCTGCGGGGCCTTGGCCAGCTCGCGGGAGTGGGCCAGCAGGGCGCAGATCTCGCCCTGGAAGACCGCGCCCATCAGCGCGGTGCGGTTGGGGAAGTGGCGGTAGAGGGTGCCGATCCCGACGCCCGCGCGGCGCGCGATGTCCTCCAGCGAGGCATCGGTGCCGGATTGGGTGAAAGCCGTACGGGCCTCGGCGAGCAGCCGCTCGTAGTTGCGCCGTGCGTCGGCGCGCATGGGGCGCGGTGGCGTCTGCGCCGGGGCCGTCTCGATCGCCATCGCGGTCCTCCCTGCCGTGGCCGTACCTGCCCGTAGGTCAAGCATGCCATCACGGGATGAGCGGTCGGACCGGCTGCGTCCGGATGTCGGGACGGTGGCCGGGAGGCCAACGGCAGGTGTGACCGGGAGAACGGAGCACAAACAACTCCCGTACCAGGCAACGCCGTTCGTCGCATCGCTCATCAATCTCGGCAAAAGCACCGTGTGTTGCGGTGCGCGGGAGTGGAAGATCGCAATGGAACTGACCAGTCCAACGCTCGAGTATGTGACGATCGCCGTCGCCCTGCTCTGCGTCGCGCTCACGGCCTGGCTGTGGCCGCGCTTCGCGGGCCGGAGCGTACGAGCCTGGCTGGGCAGACTCGGGTCGATCGCGGTGACGCAAGCGGCGATCGTGGCGGCGCTGGCCCTGGCCGTCAACGCCAACTTCCAGTTCTACGGCTCCTGGTCCGAGCTGCTGGGCGAGGAGGACGCCGCCCCGGCGGCCCTGTCCGAGCTGGAGGGCGGTGGCGCACAGCGAGCCGATGTCTCGGGCGGTCTGGTGCAGCCCGCGCCGCCGCAGGGTCTCGACCGGGTGCACGGGCTGCCCGAGGGGCGGCCGGACCGGGTGGGGAAGGTCGAGTCGGTGCGGCTGCTGGGCCGCCGCAGCCAGGTGGCCAACCCGGCGTATGTCTATCTGCCGCCGCAGTACTTCCAGCGCGCGTACGACCGGCAGCGCTTCCCGGTGGTGGTGACGATCAGCGGCTACCCCGGTGGGTCCTTCCTGCTGGCGCAGCATCTGCGGGTGCCGCAGACCGCCGGACGGCTGATCCGCGGCGGGGCCATGCAGCCGGCGATCATCGTGATGGTCCGGCCCACCATCGCCCCGCCGCGCGACACCGAGTGTGTGGATGTGCCCGGCGGGCAGAAGGCCGAGACGTTCTTCGCCAAGGACCTGCCCGAGGCGCTTCGGGGCCACTACCGGGTCGGCCACGACTCCAGCGCCTGGGGGGTGCTGGGCTACTCCTCCGGCGGCACCTGCGCGCTCCAGCTGGCCATGCGCCATCCGCGGGTCTACTCCTCGGCGGCCGCCCTCTCGCCCGACTACCGGGTGGTCAACGACCCCACCACCGGCGATCTTTTCGGCCGCGGGGAGGCGGGCGAGCGCCGTAAGCGTGAGCACGATCTGCTGTGGCGGTTGCGGAACCTGCCCCGGCCGCAGGTGTCGGTGCTGGTCACCTCCAGCCGGAAGGGCGAGCCCAACTACCGGCAGACCCGGGAGTTCCTGGGGGCGGTCAAGGCGCCGATGCGGGCGGAGTCGATCATCCTGGACAAGGGCAGCCACAACTTCCGCACCTGGCGGCGGGAGCTGTCCCCGGCCCTGCGGTGGATGAGCGGCCAGCTGACCTTTCCGCAGGACGTGGTCCGCTGACAGCACGACTGACCCAACGACGAGCGCCGCGGACCCGGTCAACGGGTCCGCGGCGCTCGGGCGTTCCGCGGGGCATCAGTCCTTGATCTCGCAGATGACCGCGCCCGAGGTGAGGGAGGCGCCGACCTCGGCGCTCAGGCCCTTGATGGTG
>NZ_JAERRF010000010.1 GCF_016741875.1 Streptomyces coffeae
GCCGGCACCTGCCCCGCCTGTCAACAAACCGTGCCATGGCAGCCCTACGACACCACCTAACAAAGCACTACTAGGCCCTGTCCAGCGGATCTTCGCGGGCCCGCGACGCCTGGCACCGCACCTCGCCGCGTTGTCGGAGTCGCCCGAGTACGCCCAGTACGAGGACGACCCTCCGCCTTGCGATCCACCGCACCAGACGCCGCGGGCTGATCCTCAAAGACCCACCGGACAGGGCCTAGTTGTAGGGTGCATGCTAACCGCCTCGTCCGACGGAGACCACCTCCATGAGCGCCGCCGCACCTTGCCCCCGTTGGCCCGCTCCCCGCCCGGCGGCGGTGCCGTGGGCGGTGTGATCACGGGCTTCGGTGTCATCGCGAGCATCGTCGTCACCGGCTATGTGCTCGGCCGCCGCGGCTCCCTGGGCGACCACGGCCGGGAGGTGCTCACCCGGCTGTCCTTCGATGTGGCGTCCCCCGCGCTGCTGTTCACCACACTCTCCCGGGCCGACCTCTCCGTCGTGGTCTCCACTCCCCTGCTCGTCACGGCCCTGAGCACCTGTGTGGTCGCCGGGGTGTTCGTGGCCGTCGGCGCCGTACGCGGGTGGAGCGTCGGGCACACCACGATCGGCGCGCTGTGCGCGAGCTATGTGAACGCGGGCAACCTCGGCATCCCCATCGCCATGTACGTCCTCGGCGACGCCGGGGTGATCGCTCCCGTACTGCTCTTCCAGCAACTCGTCATGGCACCGGTCGCGCTCACCGTCATCGACCTCAGCCGCCCCGATGTCCGCCCCTCGGTCGTGCGCCGGCTGACCACGCCGTTCCGCAACCCCATCGTCATCGGCTCGCTGTGCGGTGTCGCCGTGTCGGCCACCGGGTGGCGGATCCCGGGGCCGCTGCTGGAACCGCTGTCCCTGCTGGGCGGGATGGCCGTGCCCGCCGTCCTGCTGGCCTTCGGCATCTCCCTGCCGGGCACCGCGCTGCCCGGCAAGGGCGCGGAGCGCGGGCCGGTGCTGCTGTCGGTGGCGCTGAAGTCCTTCGCCCAGCCGGTGGTGGCGTGGGCCATCGCGGCCGGAGTGTTCGGGCTCGGCGGGCCCGCGCTCTTCGCGGCCGTCGTCACCTCCGCGCTTCCGTCGGCGCAGAATCTCTTCACCTATGCCACGCGCTACCAGACGGGCACCGTGCTGGCCCGTGAGTCGATCCTGCTGTCCACGCTCCTCGCGGCGCCCGTCCTGATGACGGTGGCGGCCCTGCTGGGGTGAGACCGGGGCGCGTCCGCGCCGCCGCACGAGCCCGTGGCAACTGCCCGCAAGCGCACGAACCATCGGTGGTGGTTTACCCCCAGGACACCAGGGCAGGCGGTATCTCGTGCTTCGGACCGGAGGCACGCGCCGCGGGAGCAGTGTGACTGCCATCCCGCAGGATGCGGCCCCTACCGGTCCTGCGCACGCTTCCGCGATGCGGGTCCCCTTCGGTCCCGGCAGCCCCGTCAGTCATCGCAGGAGGTGTGTTCCGTGACGACCGCAGCGCAGCAGAACATGGCTCGGCCCCGGCCCGTCCAGACCGTCCCCACGAAGCACTCGCACGACGACGCACCTGACACCAGTGCGGAATTCGATGAGATCGCCCGTCTGCCCGACGGGCCCGAGAAGGAGGCGCTGCGGCAGCGGGTCGTGGAGGCGTGGATGCCGATGGCCGAGCGGCTGGCCCGCCAGTACCGCAATCGCGGCGAGTCCCTGGAGGACCTCCAACAGGTGGCCGCGCTCGGTCTGGTGAAGGCCGTCAAGCGCTACGACCCCGAACACGGCACGGCCTTCGCGGGGTTCGCGGTGCCCACCATCGTCGGGGAGATCAAGCGCCACTTCCGGGACCACCTGTGGGTCCTGCACGTCCCGCGCCGGGTCCAGGACCTGCGCAACCGGGTACGAGCCGCGCACCGCGAGCTCTCCCACTCCCTCGACGACCGCCCGCCGCGCACCGACGAGATAGCCGCGCGCACCGGCCTCACCGAGAAGGAGGTGCGCGCCGGGATGGAGGCCCTGGGCAGCTTCACCCCGCTGTCCCTGGACGCGCAGCTGACGGGCGCGGACGACGGCTACTCCCTGGTGGACACACTCGGCGCCCAGGAGCCCGCGTACGACCGGGTGGTGGACCGCGAGGCCGTACGCCCGGGGCTGACCCGGCTGCCCGACCGGGAGCGGCAGATCCTCTACATGCGGTTCTTCTGCGATATGACGCAGAGCCGGATCGCCGAGCAGCTGGGCATCTCCCAGATGCATGTCTCCCGGCTGCTCAACCGCACCTGCTCAACCCTGCGCGACCAGGCGCTCGCCGAGACGGCCTAGCACCGGGGACACAGAGCCGTCAGAGCGGGTTGAGGCGGGCCTTGAGCAGGCAGAACTCATTGCCCTCGGGGTCGGCGAGAACGTACCAGGGCTCCTCGCCGGTCTGGCCGATGTCGGCCGGGCGTGCCCCGAGCTTCAGGAGGCGTTCGAGCTCGGCGTCCTGATCGCGGTCGGTGGCGTTGACATCGATGTGCAGCCGGGACTTCCCCGGCTCCGGCTCGTCCCTGCGGCTGAGGATGATCGTCGGCTGTGGGCCGCCGAACCCTTCGCGCGGCCCGATCTCGAAGCAGTCGTCCCCTTCGCGATCGAGCACGACGAAGTCCAGGACCTCGCACCAGAACCGCGCCAGCACCTCGGGTTCGCGGCAACCGAGCACAAGCTCACTGATACGACATGCCATGGACGAAACCTACTCTCAGCCGTGGGAACTGCCGGGGCGGCCGCGCGCGGAGCTCTTGGGCTCCCCGCAGTGGGAACACGCTCGAGACCGTACCGGGCGAGGCGAGCAGGTGCGAAGGGTTTTGGGGTCCTCGCCTCGCCCGGCCGGGCCGCCGGGCGAGGACCGCAGGCCACGCAGTGGGGCAGCTGACGTCGGATGCGCCCTGGCCAGGCGTCGGGAGCAGGGCGGCCCCTTTGACGACGGGCCCTAGTGGGTCAGCGTCGCCTTGGCGGTCACGATGACCAGGCCGAGCAGCAGATTGCCCGCCCCGGCCACCAGCGTCAGCCGCAGGGAGGCCCCGGCGCGCCGTACGGCCACGCTCGCCCAGCCGACCTGTTCGGCCACCGCGACACCGAGCGCCAGCCAGGACGTCCCCTCCAGGCCCAGACCCAGCAGCGGGCTGATGGCCACGGCGACGGCGGGTGGTACGGCGGCCTGCACGATGGGCCACTCATGGAGGGCGACCCGGCGCACCTCCCGCCCGTTCAGCGGCCGTTCGCCCAGCCGCTCCCCCGCGAGCCGGGCGTAGACATGCGCCGCCCAGAACACCAGCCCGGTGATGAGCAGCAGCGCGACCAGCTGGACCCGGGGATAGGGAGCGGGGGTTCCGGTCCCGGCCACCACGGAGGCGGCCAGCAGCGAACCGTAGACCGCGCCGGAGTAGTCGCGGAAGCGCGCGGACGCGGTGCGGACGTGCTGGGCCGCGGTGTTCATGCGGTGCTCAGGCCCAGGACGGGTCCCACCCATCCGGAGCCGTGGTCGAGCTGGTAGTCGAGGTTGACGGCGGCGTTGACCAGAGCCAGATGGCTGAACGCCTGGGGGAAGTTGCCCAGTTGCTCGCCGGTGAGCCCGATCTCCTCGGAGAACAGGCCCAGGTGGTTGGCGTAGGTGAGCATCTTCTCGAACGTCAGCCGGGCGTACTCCAGCCGTCCGGAGCGGGCGAGCGCGTCCACGTACCAGAAGGTGCACATGGAGAAGGTGCCCTCCGAGCCCTTCAGCCCGTCGGGTGAGGCGGCGGGGTCGTACCGGTAGACGAGGCTGTCGGACACCAGCTCCTGGTCCATCGCGTCGAGGGTGGACAGCCACATGGGATCGCGGGGTTCGACGAAGCCGATGAGCGGCATCAGCAGCAGCGACGCGTCGAGCACGGGCGAGCCGTAGTGCTGGACGAACGCCTTGCGATCCCGGCTCCAGCCGCGGTCCATGACCTGCTGGTAGACGGAGTCCCGGGTGATCCGCCACAGGCTCTGGTGGCTGGGGCGGCCGCGGCTCTCGGCGAGCCGCACGGCGCGGTCCAGGGCGACCCAGGACATCATGCGGCCGTAGGTGAAGTCCTGACGGCCGCCGCGGGTCTCCCAGATGCCTTCCTCGGAGCGGTCCCAGTGGTCGCAGAGCCAGTCGACGACCCGGGACATCTCGGACCAGCCGCGGTGGCCGATGGTGATCCCGTGGGTGTCGGCGTGGAAGAGCGAGTCCATCATCTCGCCGTAGATGTCCAGTTGGAGCTGGTCGGCGGCGCCGTTGCCGATCCGGACCGGGGCGGAGCCGCGGTAGCCCTCGAAGTGGTCGAGGGTCTCCTCCACGAGGTCGGAGCTGCCGTGCACCCGGTACATGATCTTCAACGGTCCCGAACCGTCGCCCGCCTGCTCCACCACGCGGTCGCGCAGCCAGGTGGCGAACGCCTCGGCCTCGGCGGTGAAGCCCAGCCCGAGCAGGGCGTAGACGGAGAACGAGGCGTCCCTGATCCAGGTGTAGCGGTAGTCCCAGTTGCGCTCCCCGCCGATCTGTTCGGGGAGCGCCGCGGTCGGGGCGGCCACCAGGGCGCCGGTGGGGGCGTAGGTCATCAGCTTGAGGGTGATGGCGGACCGGGCCACCGTCTCCCGCCAGCGTCCGGTGTAGCGCGAGCCGCGGGTCCAGCGGCGCCAGAAGCGGGTGGTGGTGTCCAGCATCCGCAGGATCTCCTCCTCGGGCACTCGCCGGGGGGCGACCGCGTGGCCCGCCTCCGCGGTGTCCAGGACGACACCCGCGGCCTGTCCCGCGGCCAGGTCGAGGGTGGAGCGGATGCCCCCCTCGGTGGCGTGGATCTCGGCGTGCTCGCTGATCCGCTCACCGGCGGGGTGCAGAGTGATGTCGACCGTGTCGCCGTGGAAGACGGCTCCTTCGTCGTGGATCTCCAGGCGGTGGCGCTCACGTCCGTAGCCCGGCCGGGGACGGCAGTCCAGGTCGAACCGCATCCGGCCGCGCACCACACGGATCAGCCGGACCAGCCGGTGGCGGTCGGTGGCGGGGCCCGGGGTCACCGGCATGAAGTCGTACACCTCGCCGACCCCGTCCGGGGTCATGAACCGGGTGATGAGAATGGCGGTGTCCGGGAGGTAGAGCTGTTTGGTGATGTAGTCCGCACGTCCGGGGCTGACCCGGAAGTGTCCACCGCGCCGCTGGTCGAGCAGGGCGGCGAAGATGCTCGGAGAGTCGAACCGTGGACCGCAGAACCAGTCGATCGTGCCGTCGGTGGCCACCAGCGCCGCGGTCTGGAGATCTCCGATGAGGCCGTGGTCACTGATGTTCGGATAGGTGTCCATCGTGGGGTCCTCCCACCGGATTCGCCCTCCTGAGCTCAGCTCACGCACCATCGTCGCACCGCGTGCCCGGTCCCGCGCGCCGACCGGCGCTCACCACGCGTTGCGCCGCTGGAACGATGTGCATCGGCCCAGTGGGTGACCGTGGCTCCGTCGGGAGTGACGACGCCGTCCGGGGCTGCGAGGGTCATTGCGCCTACCGGGACGTCACCGCGAAGGAGAGCGCCAGTGAACGCCAGTGCCGACCAGCTCCGTCCGCTCCCGCTGCCACCGCTGCTCACCGGCCAGAAGGCCCTGGTGACCGGCGCCAACTCGGGGATCGGCAAGGCCACGGCGCTCGCCCTGGGCCGCGCGGGCGCCGATGTGGTCGTCAACTACGTCTCCGACCGCCCCTCGGCCGAGGCCGTGGTCAAGGAGATCGAGGGCCACGGGGTGCGGGCCTACGCCCACCAGGCGGATGTGTCCCAGGAGGACCAGGTGGTCGACATGGTCAAGACCATGGTCGACCAGTTCGGCACCATCGACATCCTGGTGCCGAACGCCGGGCTCCAGCGGGACGCCGCGACGGTGGAGATGACGCTGGCGGAGTGGCGACAGGTCCTGGAGGTCAATCTCACCGGTCAGTTCCTCTGCGCCCGGGAGGCGATCAAGGAGTTTGTGCGGCGCGGGGTGGTGCCGGAGGTGTCACGCGCGGCCGGGAAGATCGTCTGTATGAGCTCGGTCCACCAGATCATCCCGTGGGCCGGACATGTGAACTACGCGGCGTCGAAGGGGGGTGTGTCGATGATGATGCAGACCCTGGCCCAGGAGCTCGCCCCGCAGCGGATCCGGGTGAACGCGGTGGCGCCCGGCGCCATCAAGACGCCCATCAACCGCGACGCGTGGGAGACCCCGGAGGCGCTGACCGAGCTCCTGACCCTCATCCCCTACGGACGGATCGGCGTCCCGGACGACATCGCCAACGCGGTGGTGATGCTCGCCTCGGACCTGTGCGACTACGTCGTGGGCACCACCCTCTACGTGGACGGCGGGATGACCCTCTTTCCCGGTTTCGCGACGGGCGGCTGACGGAACACCACCGCGCCGTGCCCGGTTCAGTCGAGGGCGGTGTGCACGGCGGTCGGAGCGTGGCCGGGGGTGGTGGCCGGTTCGTCGAACTCGATGACGTTGTCCAGTTCGGTGCCCATGGCCACGTTGGTGACACGTTCGAGGATGATCTCCACCACCACCGGCACCCGGTACTCGGCCATCAGCTTCCCGGCCTCCTCCAGCGCGGGGAGGATGTCCTGCGGCTCATGGACCCTGACGGCCTTGCAGCCAAGCCCCTCGACGACCTTCACATGGTCGACGCCATAGCCGCCCAATTCGGGGGCGTTGACGTTGTCGAAGGAGAGCTGGACGCAGAAGTCCATGTCGAAGCCGCGCTGGGCCTGACGGATCAGGCCCAGATAGGCGTTGTTGACGACCACGTGGATGTACGGGATCCGGAACTGCGCCCCCACGGCCAGTTCCTCGATCATGAACTGGAAGTCGTAGTCGCCGGAGAGCGCCACCACGGTGGCGTCCGGATCGGCCGTCGCCACCCCGAGCGCGGCCGGGGCGGTCCAGCCCAGCGGACCGGCCTGACCGGCGTTGATCCAATGCCGGGGGCGGTAGACATGCAGCAGTTGGGCGGCCTGGATCTGGGAGAGGCCGATGGTGCTGACATAGCGGGTCTCACGGCCGAAGGCCCGGTTCATCTCCTCGTAGACGCGCTGCGGTTTGACCGGCACATCGTCGAAGTGGGTTCTGCGCAACAGGGAGCCCTTGCGCCGCAGACAGCTTCCGGCCCAGGCGGAACGGTCCTTGAGCGCGCCGGTGCGCCGGAGTTCACGGGCGGCGGTGACGAACAGCTCCAGGGCGGCCCCGGCGTCGGAGACGATCCCGAGGTCGGGCGGGAACACCCGGCCGATCTGGGTGGGTTCGATGTCCACATGGACGAAGGTCCGGCCCCGGGTGTAGGTGTCGATGCCACCGGTGTGGCGGTTGGCCCAGCGGTTGCCGATGCCCAGCACGAAGTCGGACTCCAGCAGGGTGGCATTGCCGTACCGCTGGGAGGTCTGGAGGCCGACCATGCCGGCCATCAGCGGATGGTCGTCGGGGATGGATCCCCAGCCCATCAGGGTGGGCACCACCGGGACCCCGGTCAGCTCCGCGAACTCGACCAGGAGAGCGGACGCGTCGGCGCCCACCACCCCGCCGCCCGCGACGATCAGCGGCCGCTCGGCGGCCTGGAGCATCCGCAGGGCCTTGTCGATCTGGGCCCGGGTCGCCGACGGCCGGTAGACGGGCAGCGGCGCGTAGGTGTCCGGGTCGAACTCGATCTCGGCCATCTGGACGTCGATGGGCAGATCGATGAGCACCGGACCGGGCCGTCCGGAACGCATCAGGTGGAACGCCTGCTGGAACGCGCCCGGCACCTGGGCGGGTTCGAGGACGGTCATCGCCATCTTGGTCAGCGGCCCGGCGACCGAGGCGATGTCGACCGCCTGGAAGTCCTCCTTGTGCAGGGCGGCCACCGGTGCCTGGCCGGTGATGCACAGGATCGGGATCGAGTCGGCGCCCGCCGAGTACAGCCCGGTGATCATGTCGGTCCCGGCCGGTCCGCTGGTGCCCACACAGACCCCGATGTTCCCGGCCCTGGCACGGGTGTAGCCCTCGGCCATGTGCGAGGCACCCTCGACATGCCGGGCGAGGATGTGGGTCAGGCCGCCGTCGCCGCGCATCGCGGCGTAGAAGGGGTTGATCGCCGCACCGGGGAGACCGAAGACGTGAGTGGTGCCTTCACGCTTCAGAATCTCCACCGCTGCCCGAGCCGCGGTCATGCGCGCCATGAGGTTGCTCCTGGGGTCGGACCGGTTTCTCTGCCTATCGCCGCAATTCCGTATCGCGGAATATTGATTTTGCTGAACGGAAAAGATGGTCCATGGGCAGAGGGAGCCCGTCAAGAGGCGCGTACCGGGTGGCTCAGCCCTCACGCCGGTAGAGGTCGGTCAGCAGCGCCACGGCGGCGGGGGCGGCCGGATGGGGGTCGTCCCGCCACCAGATGAGCCGCACCGGGATGGGCGCGGCGTCCCGCAGCGGCCGGAACACGATCCCGGGCCGCGGGTACTGGGTGACGGTGGACTCGGCTGTGATCCCGATGCAGCGGCCGGTCCCGATGACGGAGAGCCAGTCGTCGACGTCCTGGGTGTACTCCATGGCCGGACGGCGGTCCGGCGGCCACAGGTCGGCGGTGGTGGTGCCGGTGCGCCGGTCGACGACCAGGGTGCGTTCACCGGTCTCGGCCAGCCGGATGGAACGGCGGCGCGCCCACGGGTCGTCGGCGGCCATCGTGCAGTAGCGCCGTTCGAGCCCGACCACCACACTCTCGATCCGCCGGTCCTCGGGCTCGGTGCGCACCACGGCGATGTCGCAGGCGCCCTCGGCCAGCCCGCCCGTCGCGGAGTTGGTGCGCACCAGGTGCAGTTCGACATCGGGGCGCGCGGTGGGCCAGCGGCGCTGGAACTCCAGGGTGTGGCGGCCCATGGCCGACCAGGCGTGGCCGATCCGCAGCCGGCTGTGCCCGGTGGCGGCCTCGCGCACCAGGTCGTCGGCCTCGGCCAGCAGCCGGCGGGCCCGGGAGAGCACCTGGGTGCCGGCCGCGGTGGGCACCACCTCCCGGCTGGTGCGGCGCAGCAGCCGTACGCCGAGCACGGCCTCGAGCGAGGCGAGGGTGCGGGAGACGGCGGCCTGGGAGACGCCCAGGTCGATGGCGGCGTCGGTGAAGCTGCCCGCGTCCACGATCGCGACGAGGCAGCGGAGCTGGCGCAGTTCGAGATGCATAACCCCAGCGTATGGACAGCGCGTCTCATGCATTTTGGGAAAGGACGGCGCGGTCCCACGCTCGGCACATGCGGACGATGACGCGCGGGCGACGAACGGTTCAGGCCGACACCCGGGCCGTTCCCGGGAACGGGGCCGAGGGAGCCGGGACGACGGGTTCCACCGGGGGCGGCGGGGGCCGCCGTCTCACGGGGCTCGCCATGATGTGCGGCAGCGGGCTGTCCAACCAGACCGGCGCCGCGATCGGCGCGCTGGCCTTCCCGGTGATCGGCCCGGCCGGGGTGGTGGCGGTACGGCAGTGGGTGGCGGCGGTGGTGCTGCTGGCCGTCGGACGGCCGCGCCTCCGGTCGTTCACCGCCCGGCAGTGGCGGCCGGTGCTGCTGCTGGCGGCGGTGTTCGCCACGATGAATCTGTCGCTGTACAGCGCGATCGACCGGGTGGGTCTGGGACTGGCGGTCACGCTGGAGTTCCTCGGCCCGCTGGCGGTGGCGCTGGCCGGTTCCCGCCGGGCGGTGGACCTGGGGTGTGCGCTGGTCGCCGCGGCCGGGGTGGTGGCCCTGACCCGGCCGCAGCCGTCCACGGACTACCTGGGTATCGGCCTCGGCCTGCTGGCTGCCGTGTGCTGGGCGTCCTACATCCTGCTGAACGGGACGATCGGGCGCAGACTGCCGGGAGCCGAGGGTTCGGCGGCCGCGGCCGGTCTTTCGGGACTGCTGTTCCTGCCCGTCGGCATCGTGGTCCTGCTCCGCCATCCGCCGACCGAACCGGCGCTGGCCTGCGCGGCCGTCGCGGGGGTGCTGTCCTCCGCCGTGCCGTTCCTCAGCGATGTGCAGGCTCTGCGGCGGGTGCCCGCGCGGTTCTTCGGGATCTTCATGAGCGTCAACCCGGTGCTGGCCGCCGTGGTGGGACTGGTCGTGCTGGGCGAGTCGCTGACGTGGAGCTCCTGGGCGGCCATCGCCGCCGTCGTGGTCAGCAACGCGGTCAGCGTCCTGGCGTCGGGGCGCCGCGCCGGGTGACGCGTCGACGGGGAAGCTAGTGGGTCTGCACCCACCACGCCATCAGGCCAATGGCCGCGGTGCCGCATGCATACGACGCGCCGCGGACGAAATTCGCCGCGGCGAGCCTGCCGTATCGACGCCATCTGCTGCTGGAACGACTGGGTACGGGT
This sequence comes from Streptomyces coffeae, assembly GCF_016741875.1. Lineage (GTDB taxonomy): Bacteria > Actinomycetota > Actinomycetes > Streptomycetales > Streptomycetaceae > Streptomyces > Streptomyces coffeae. Next base: position 10,395 of record NZ_JAERRF010000010.1, read on the forward strand.
GGGCGAACCTCCATCGTGTGCATGTGGAGCCCCTTTCGTGAACGGGGGAACGACGCGCTGAAGAAAGCATACAAAAGTGTGAACTTCCCTCATGTAACGGACTCGCCGGGAAAAGAGAATTCCGACCAAATGTCAGAACAGAGCGGCCAGCGGGAATTGGCCGCCGCCGGAACGCCGCCGGAACGCCACTGAGCCCCCGCCACGACCACTTCGCGGCGGGGGCTTCGTACGCTCAGGCGCCGTGCCAGCGCAGTACCGCGCCCAGGCCACCGGCCGGGCCGGCTACCCCCTCGGGCACCAGCAGCACCTCGGTGTCGGCCACCGCGGCCGAACGCATCAGCGCGTCGTCCGCGCGCGCGGGCTCAGGGGTGCTCACCCCGAGCGCCCGCGCCTGGGCGCGCTGCACCGCCACCTGATCGGCCGCGGGGCCGACCCAGACCTCGTGGCGCATATCGCCGCCCGCCTGCCCCAGCAGCAATGTGGCCGCCTGGTGGCTGCGCATCGCCTCCACCACGGCGGGCACGCCCTCCGCCGCTCCGCTGGGAGCGCTGCCGTCGTGGCCGCTCGGCCCGCCGGGACGGCCGCGTCCGGCGCGGAAGGCGTCGAGGACGGACTCCAGGTGGGCGCGGGCGTGCTCGGCGCGGGCGTGGTCGATCTCCGCCTCCAGGAGCTCACGCGAGCTTCCGGCGGCACGGCTGCCGCGCTGCACCTCCACCGCCCGCTCCCGCAGCGGCTCGGGCAGCCGGTCGCGCACGGCCCGGCGTTCCCGTGGGTCGCCGGTGAGGATCAGCAACTGCGCGGGACTGTCCGACCAGCGGTGGATCAGCTCCTCGGCGACCTGGTCCGCGGCGTGGTCCCAGGTGTTCTCCATCCGGTTGCGATAGTGCCACTCGTAGCGGTCGGCGGGTACGGACCGGTGTCCCCGGCCCTGCGGGGCCCCGCCCGAGGTGTGGCACACCGGATGGGTGCCGGCGGCGTCCCGCAACTCCAGATCGGCGCCCGCCCGGTCGACGTGGGCCAGCAGGCAGGACGGCCACTCACCGCGCAGGGCGGCCAGCGGCGCCACCCTCGGCAGCGAGGTCCACGAGGTGGCCACATCGCCCGGTGACACGGCCAGCGGCATATCGAGGACCACCGCACCGTCCGCGGCGAACAGCGCCCGCCCCGCGGACCGCCTGCCCACCCGCTCCCGCTCTCCGGCGAGTCTGCCGATCAGCGCCTCGCAGGTGGCGGCGTCGGCGCCCTGGCCGGTCAGCTGATCGGCCACATACCGCTCCCGCAGCTTGCGCCGCCGGGGCGCGTCCTCCGTCGTCCGCGAGGTGTCCATGTAGACACAGGCCCACGGACCGGGACGATCGAACAACGGCTTCAGGAAACCAACATCCATGACCTCCCCCAACCCGGGGAAACACACGGCCGGAACCCCCGACCCGTAAGCCCTCCGGATCGCGGTCCCATTCCTGCACACCAGGATCCCTCCACCGCACCGGGATCGCCAGAGCCGACTAGAATCGCTGTCATGGCTCGCTCCAACGAGGAGGTCGAAGCCCTCCTGCGCGAGTACGCGGATCTCCTCCTGATCACGGGCGGGGACGCGTTCCGGGCACGCGCCTACGAGAAGGCCGCGCGGGCCATCGGCGGCCATCCCGTCGATGTGGCGCGGCTCGACGCGAAGGGACTGCGGGAGATCCCCAATGTCGGCAAGTCCATCGCCGACAAGGTCGTGGAATTCCTGCGGACCGGCACCATGCCCGCCGTCGAGGAGGCGCGGGCCGCGATCCCGGCCGGGGTCCGGGAGCTGACCGCCATCCCCGCCCTCGGTCCCAAGAAGGCCATGCTGCTCTACGAGGAGCTGCGGATCTCCTCGGTCGACCAGCTGGCGCAGGCGATCGAGGAGCACAAGCTGCGCGATCTGAAGGGCTTCGGACCGAAGTCCGAGGAGAACATCCTCCATGGCATCGGACTGCTGCGGGCCGTCGGAAACCGGATTCCGCTGCACGATGCCATGGACGTCGCCGATGACATCGTGGCCGCCCTGTCCGAGGTGCCCGGCTGCCAGAGGTGTGCGTACGCGGGGTCGCTGCGGCGGATGAAGGAGACCGTCGGCGATGTCGACATCCTGGTGGCGGCGGAGGATTCGGCCCCGTTCATGGACGCGTTCACCGGGCTGCCGTACACCGCCGAGGTCATCGCCCACGGGCTGAAGAAGACCTCGATCCGCACCACCAAGGGGCTCCAGGTGGATCTGCGGGTGCTGCCGCTGGATTCCTGGGGCGCGGGGATGCTGTACTTCACCGGCTCCAAGGCCCACAACATCCGGGTCCGCGCCATCGCCGTCCGCCACGGTCTCAAGCTCTCCGAATACGGCCTCTTCGAGGCCAAGAGCGGAAAGAAGATCGCCTCACGCAGCGAGGAGGACGTCTACGCGCGACTGGGCATGGACTGGATCCCGCCGACGCTGCGCGAGGACCGCGGCGAGGTCAAGGCGGCGCTCGAGGGCAGCCTGCCCGCGCTGCTCCATGAGTCCGATCTGCGCGGCGATCTGCACACCCACACCGATCTGACCGACGGCCTGGAACCGCTGGAGAACATGATCGCCAAGGCGGAACGGCGCGGCTACGCCTACTACGCCGTCACCGATCACGCCCCGAAGCTGTACATGCAGCAGATGACCGAGGAGAAGATGCTGGCCCAGCGGGAGCGGCTGCGCGAGCTCGACCGGGGCCGCGGCCACCGGGACACCCGGCTGCTGCACGGCGTGGAGCTGAACATCGACGCCGACGGCGAGGTGGACTGGCCGGGCGACTTCCTCGAGGGCTTCGACATGTGCGTGGCCTCGGTGCACTCGCAGTTCGGCCAGGACCGGGACACCATGACCCGGCGGCTGGTACGGGCCTGTGAGAACCCCCATGTGAACATCATCGGCCATCCCACCACCCGGCTGATCGGCAAACGGCCGGGCGTGGACGCCGACTTGGACGAGGTGTTCGCCGCCTGCGCCCGTACCGGCACCGCGCTGGAGATCAACGCCCATCCGGACCGGCTGGATCTGTCGGACGAGAACATCCTGCGGGCGAAGTCGCACGGTGTGGTGTTCGCGCTGGACAGCGATGCGCACTCCACCCGCGATCTGGACCATATGCGCTACGGGGTGGGCATGGCCCAGCGCGGCTGGCTCACCACGGACGATGTCATCAACACCTGGTCGCTCACCCGGCTGCGGCGCTTTCTGCGCAAGAAACCCACCGACGGGGGCCGTTGACCCGCGCCGGAGTGCGGATCCGGGTCAGGGGCGGGGGTCGCGATCGGGTGCCAGCAGACCGGCCACGGACAGCGCGGCCCAGCCCACCGAGACGGCGACGGCCACCGCGCGCCGCTCACGTCCGGGCAGCGTCCGGCCCAGCAGCCCCGCGTCACCGAGGTCCGCGGCGATCCGCAGCGCCGTGGCCGTGGTCAGCGCGGGGCCGCGCGGCGCCACGGCCATGGCGAGACCACTGGCCGCGTCCCGCAGGCCGAGCGGGCGCAGCGAGACACGCGTGGCGGGCTGTGTACGGCCTCGCTCGTCCACCAGCCCGGACGGTCTGGCGAGCAGCGCGGGCCAGGCCGTCACCGCCACTCCGTACAGCGCCGTGGCCGCACCCACCGTCCGCAACAGGCCCACCCGCATCGCCCGTGTCACCCTCTTCCGTCGTCGTGGTCGCCGTGGCTCATTCTTCCTCCCCGCTGTGCTCCGCGTGATGCGAGGGGTCATCATCGGACGGGGACCGTCCGTCACCACCGTTCAGCCAGGAAACCGTATGGCTCATCCCGAACGTGACACCGACTCGGCTGCCGGCACCGGCGGGGATCCGGGCAGCTGGCCCGCCCGGCAGGCACCCGGCGCCCGTGACCTCGCCGGACTGGACGCGCGGATCTGCCGCTGCCGGGCCTGTCCGCGGCTGGTGGAGTGGCGGGAGGAGGCCGCCCGCACCAAGCGCCGGGCCTTCGCCGACTGGGACTACTGGGCCCGGCCGGTGCCGGGGTTCGGACCGCCGGACGCCGCGATGGCCATCGTCGGTCTCGCTCCGGCCGCACACGGCGCCAACCGCACGGGCCGGATGTTCACCGGCGACCGCTCCGGGGACTTCCTGTACGCGGCGCTGTACGCCGTCGGTCTGGCCAGTCAGCCCACCGCCACCCATCGCGGGGACGGGCTCGAGCTGCGCGGCGTACGGATCACGGCGCCGGTGCACTGCGCGCCGCCCGCCAACCGGCCGACCCCCGGGGAGCGGGACACCTGCCGCCCGTGGCTGGCCCGGGAACTCACCCTGCTGCGGCCGACATTGCGCTCGGTCGTGGTACTCGGCGCGTTCGGCTGGCAGGCCGTACTGCCCGCGCTGGCCGCCGCCGGATGGCGGGTGCCACGGCCGCGCCCCGTGTTCGCACACGGGGCGCGGACCACACTGCGAGCGGCCGACGGGGGCGCGCCCCTGGGGCTGTTCGGCTGCTATCACGTGAGCCAGCAGAACACCTTCACCGGACGGCTCACCCCGGACATGCTGGCCGAGGTGCTCCGCGGGGCCGCGGAGGCGGCCGGGCTGCCGGTGGCCCATGCGGACTGACGCTACGGGCGGTTCCGGTGGAAGTGGGTGGGAGGCCCCGGGCACTGGGGCAGGAGGGCGCCCGGGGCCTCGTTCAAGGGGACGGCCGCGCTCAGTTGAGTCCGGCGCCCGCGTCACCGGCACCGGCGTCACCGGCACCCGCGTCGCCACCGGCACCCGCGTCGGCGGCTCCGCCTTCGTCACCCGCGCCCGCGTCGCCACCGGCGCCGCCGTTGGCCTCGGCACCGGCGCCACCGGCACCGCCCGCGCCGCCTTCGCCACCGGCACCGCCCGCACCGCCGGCGCCACCCTGGCCGCCCGCGCCACCGGCACCGCCGTCGTCACCCGCGCCACCGGCGCCGCCGGCGCCGCCGGCGTCACCGCCACCGCCGGCGTCGTCGCCGATGACGGCACCCGTGGCCTCGAGCGCACCGGTCACCGGCTGGAAGAAGGTCTCGCCGCCCTGGGTGCAGTCGCCGCTGCCGCCGGAGGTCAGACCGACCGCCGCGTCCTCGGCGAACATGGCGCCGCCACTGTCACCGGGCTCGGCGCACACATCGGTCTGGATGAGGCCGTTGACGATGTCGCCGTTGCCGTAGTTCACCGTGGCGTTGAGACCGGTGACCGTGCCGTCGGAGAGCCCGGTGGTGCTGCCGGAGCGCTGCACCTTCAGGCCGACGCTCGCCTCGACCGCACGCCCGATCTTCTGGGTGCTGCCGTTCTGGAGGTCGACTGTGCTGGACGCCTGGGTGTTGGCGTCGTCGTACATGACGAGCGCGAAGTCGTTCTCGGGGAACTTGGAGTCCTTCACGGTGCCCACCTGCTCGGCGCCCGCCTCGTCCGAGGTCCAGTTCTGCGAGGCGTTGCCGCAGTGGCCCGCGGTCAGGAAGCCCGGGGCGCCGTCCACGGTGACGTTGAAACCGAGTGAACACCGCGCGCCACCACCGAAGATGGCGTCACCGCCGTCGAGACCACCCGCGGCGTCGCCACCGCCACCGGCACCGCCGGCACCGCCGTCGCCACCGGCACCTCCGGCGCCCGCGTCACCTGCACCACCTGCACCACCGGCGCCCGCGTCACCTGCACCACCGGCATCACCGGCGCCACCTGCTCCGGCATCACCAGCGCCCCCGGCGCCACCCGCGCCCGCGTCACCCGCTCCGGCATCACCGGCACCGGCGTCACCGCCCGCACCGGCGTCACCGGCCGCACCGCCGTCGGCGCCCGGCTGGGCCGGTTCCTCGCCGTCGAAGCGCTTGAACTCGCCCTTGGTCCGCTTCACGCTGACCAGGCCGTCCATGCTGTCGGTGGCCTTGGTCAGAGTGGCCCATTTGGTGCCGGTCACCGTGCGGTCCGCGGTCACCCGGACCTGGTTGGTCACCGGGTCGATCGACCATGCCGTGCCCGCCACGGAGGCGTCACTGCTCAGTGTCTTGGTGGCGCCCTGCAGTTCCGCCATGCTGTTCTTGACGATCTTGGCCACGGCACCCTTGGCACGGACGTCCTGGGCCGAGTCCTCGTCCATCACATTCATGACGAGCTTGCGGCTGCCGTTGTCGTAGTACCAGCCCGCGCCGTTGTCGCCGAGGTCCGAAGCGAGGGACCGGGCGAGTTTCACCGCCGCGGTGGAGGAGAAGGTCTTGGCCTCCGACGACTTGTCCGGGCTCGCATTGGCGTTGGGCAGCAGGACGACTGCCGCCCCGAGCGCGGCGATGGCAGCTCCGGCGACGACAACGTTGCGCTTGTTCACACGTCGGTGGCTCAACTCAGTGACCTCCGGTAGGGGGAGCGCGGAGAGCGTGTGAGGAAGGCGCTTGACCGCGTTCCTCCACGCCCCCGCGCGGGGCCACCACGTCGTACGCGGACGCGTTTACTCCGTTCTCACCACCACTCACACTGTGATGAAAAGCTGCGCCGCGGCGATCGGTATGAGTAAGCTCCGCCGCTTCCACGCGCCGGTCGGTCTACTCCGCTCCCCCGGCGCGCTCGTCCCCGGCCGCTTCGTCGGCCGCCGCCTGAGCCCGCAGCTCCCATACCTCGCCGAGCGCCATCCGCTCCGACGCCGCGGCCGGGGAGCCGTCGGTGGTCTCGAAGTGGTCGACATACCGGCCGATGAACTCCTGCCAGCGGTGATTGACCGGGTCGCTGTCCAGGGCCGTCATCGCGGCGGCGAAGTCCTCGCAGTCCACGAGGTGGAACAGATGGCGTCCGCTGCGCCAGATCCGCCAGTTGTCGATCCCGGCCCGGCGCAGCGCCTCCAGCAGATCCGCCGGAACCGTGGCGTGCACCTCCTCGTAGCCCGCCTCCTGGCCTTCTTTGAGCACCGAGTGCAACGCCACACGCATCGAGCTTCCTCCCTCTCGGCGATCGGTCCATGGTGGTTCCGATCATCCTGATGATTGTTTCTGTTTGGAAGAGGCGCGTAATTAGCAACTCTTGACAGACCGTGTCGCCGCCATCAGAGTCATCCCCGCTGCCAACCGGATACGGAGAGCCAGGAGTGATGCCTGATGCCCGACATCCCCGCAGTCTCACGTCGATTGGTCTTGGGTGGCGCACTCGCCACGGGGGGTGCGCTGGCGGCGGGCACCGCGCAGGCGACGGCCGCGTCCGCCCCATCCGCCTCCCCGGCGATGGCGTCCGCCGTTCCGAAGCGGAAGCCCGGTCAGAAGTCCATGATCGGCGTGCCCTATGACCCGCACCGGACGGTCCGCACCGCGGTGATCGGGCTCGGCAACCGCGGCTACGAGATGTCCGCGGGCTGGTCCGCCATCCCCGGCTGTACGGTCACCGCCGTCTGCGACATCCGCGCCGACCGCGCGAAGCGCACCGCCGACCGGCTGGTCGAACTCGGCAAACCGCGCCCCGCCGAGTTCGGCGGCTCCGACAGGTCGTACGCCGAGATGCTGAAGCGCGACACCATCGACCTCGTCTTCATCGCCACTCCGTGGGAGTTCCACTACGAGCACGGCAGAGCCGCCCTGCTGGCCGGCAAGCACGTCATCGTCGAACTGCCCATCGCCACCGGGCTGGACGAGCTGTGGGACCTCGTCGACACCTCCGAGCGCACCCGCCGGCATCTGATGCTGTCCGAGAACTGCTGCTACGGACGGAACGAGCTCGCCATGCTCAGAATGGCGCACGAGGGTGTGTTCGGCGAGGTCACCAACGGCCACGGCGGCTATCTGCACGATCTGCGCGAGCTGCTGTTCTCGGACACGTACTACACCGACGCCTGGCGGCGGCTGTGGCATACGCGCAGCACCGCGTCCTTCTACGCGATGCACGGTCTGGCCCCCATCGCCGCGGCCATGGACATCAACCGCGGTGACCGGATGACCGTACTGCGGGCCACCTCCACCGAGCCCAGGGGTCTTGCGGACTACCGCAAGCGGTTCGTGCCACGGTCACATCCGTCGTGGAAGGAGACCTACATCAACGGTGACCTGGTCACCTGCCTGATCGACACGGCACACGGCCGTGTCATACGGGCCGAGCACGATGTCAGCTCGCCGCGCCCGTACAGCCGGATCAACAGCCTCGCGGGCAGCCGGGGCATCTTCGAGGACTACACGGGCACCTCGAAGACCGGTGGGCGCGTCTACCTGGAGCCGGACCACAGCGGTCACACCTGGCACGACTTCGAGTCCTACCGCAAGGAATTCGACCACTGGCTGTGGAAGAAGCTCGCCGACGACGCCGCCAACGGCGGCCACGACGGCATGGACTACATCCTTCAGTGGCGCACGGTCCAGCAGATGCGCGCGGGTCTGGTGCCGGACATCGATGTGTACGACTCGGCGGCCTGGTGCTCACCCGTGCCGCTGAGCGTCACCTCCCTGGCGGCGGGCGGGCGCCCGGTGGCGATGCCGGACTTCACCCGTGGTCTGTGGGTCAATCACCGGGCGGGTCTTGACTCGCGCGCCACGGAGATGCCACCGGTCGGCTGACGCGCCACCCGGCCCTTCGGAGGAACCCGACGGCGGTGGCGTCCCGGCCGGTCACGCCGGGCGCACCGCCGGGACGGGTCCCATGGCCGGAACTCCCGTGCGGCGCTCTACGATGCAAGACCGGAACGCCCCAGGAAGGACCTCCGCCATGGCCATCACCCCCGTGCGCGAACGCTCCACGATCATGGTCCTCAACGGGCCGAACCTGAATCTCCTCGGGCGCCGTCAGCCCGAGATCTACGGCACGGACAGCCTGGCCGATGTCGAGAAGCTGGTCGCGGAGACCGCCGCGCCGCACGGTCTGACCACCGACTGCCGCCAGAGCAACCACGAGGGGCAGCTGATCGACTGGGTGCATGAGGCACGGGAGCGGCACGCGGCCATCATCATCAACCCCGCCGGTTACTCCCACACCTCCGTCGCCCTGCGGGACGCCCTGGCGACCTGCGACGGGATGCCGATCCTCGAGGTGCATATCTCCAATATCCACCGGCGTGAGGCGTTCCGGCACCACTCCTATGTCTCCGAGCTCGCCGACGGTGTGATCGCCGGTTGCGGCATCCAGGGGTATGCCTTCGCGGTGGAGCGGGCTGCCGCGCTGCTCGCCGCCGCCAGGGCGTCGTCGTAGTGTCCTGACGATGAGTCAGGCCCTGATGACCCATCAGGCTCTGATGACGCGGACTCCGGCCTCGGCGTAGGGTGCGATCCGTTCGTCGTCGGCGCCGGTGTCCGTGACCAGCACATCGATCGCGTCGAGTGCACAGATCCGGGCGAACGCCCGTCGGCCCAATTTGGAGCTGTCCGCCACGACCGCCACCCGCGCGGCGCGGGCGGCCATCAGATGGTTGATGCTGGCCTCCCCCTCGTGGTGGGCGGTGGCCCCCTGGGCGGCGTCCAGGGCGTCCACGCCGAGGATGGCCAGATCGAGCGAGACCTCGGCGAGCACCCCGGTGGCCAGCGGCCCCATGAGCTCGAACGACTGGGGACGGGCGACCCCGCCGGTGAGCACGATCTTGACCTGGGGGCGGACCGCCAGCTCACCGGCGATGTTCAGGGCGTTTGTCACGATCGTGACGCCCGGACCGCCGCCGGAGGCGGTCAGCTCACCGCGGGTGGCGATGGCGCGGGCGGCCTCGGTGGTGGTGGTCCCCCCGTTGAGGCCGACGATCGAGCCGGGTTCGACCAGACGGGCGACGGCCGCGCCGATCCGCAGCTTCTCCGAGGCGCGCCGGGCGGTCTTGTAGCGCAGCGGAAGGTCGTACGAGAGGTTGTGCGCGACGGCGCCGCCACGGGTGCGGGTGAGCATCTGCTGCTGGGCCAGCTCGTCCAGGTCCCGCCGGATCGTGGCGGCGGAGACCGTCAGCTCGGCGGCCGCCTCCTCGACCTCGATCCTGCCGTCCCTGGCCAGCAGCTCCAGCAGGGCGTTCCAGCGCTCGGGCCGCTTCACGCCGTCTCCTCAGCCCTGTCTCGTGTCCCTCCGCACGGACATCCCACGCGGAGAGTCCATGCGGTGATTCCTGCGGTGTGTTTCCTGCGGTGTGTTCATGCCGTCTGCGCGGACGTCCCGCGATCATCCCAGCTCACCCTACCCCTCCACCCTCCACACTGGACTTCTCTGCAAGATCCTGCGCATTATCGGCTCAGAAGTTGCATCTCTGAGCACGCAGAGGAGCCCCATGAGCTACACCGAGGCCGAGATAGCCAGCCAGCCCGACTGCTGGCGGCGCGCGATCGCCCTGGCCCGGGATCCGGAGGGTCCGGTACGGGAGGCGCTGCCCCGGGCGGGTGAGCGGGTCGCCGTCGTCGGATGCGGCACCTCGTGGTTCATCGCCCAGTCGTACGCGGCGCTGCGCGAGAGTGCCGGTCAGGGTGAGACGGACGCCTTCGCGGCGTCGGAGATGCCGGTGGGGCGCTCCTACGACCGGGTGGTCGCCCTGTCCCGGTCCGGCACCACGACCGAGGTGCTGGAGCTGCTGGGCGATCTGCGCGGCACGGTGCCCACCACTGTGATCACCGCGGTACCCGGCTCCCCCGCGGTCGCCGCGGCCGACGCCGCGGTCGTCCTGGACTTCGCGGACGAGGAATCGGTGGTCCAGACGCGCTGGGCCACCAGCGAACTGGCCCTGCTCCGTGCCCATCTGGGAGAGCCGCTGGAGGGGCTGGAGGCGGAGGGCAAGGCGGCGCTGGCCGAACCGCTGCCCGATGACCTGGTGGCGGGCGGACAGTTCACCTTCCTGGGGCGGGGCTGGTCGTACGGGGTCGCGCTGGAGGCCGCGCTGAAGATGCGGGAGGCCGCGGGAGCGTGGACCGAGGCATACCCGGTGATGGAGTACCGCCATGGGCCGATCAGTGTCACCGGGCCGGGGAGCGTGGTGTGGTGGCTCGGCGAGGGGCCTTCCTGTCTTGCGGACGCGGAGGTCACCGGGCCCGGTGGCCGTCTCGTCGGTTACGGCCGTGATCCGCTGGCCGAACTGGTCGTGGTGCAGCGGCTCGCGGTGGCGATCGCGACGGCGCGCGGGCTCGACCCGGACCGCCCCCGCAATCTCACCCGGTCGGTGATCCTCCCGTGAGCGAGCGACCGGACGGCGTACGGACGGGCGGGGATCCCCGGAGGAGCGGGCGAAGGGAGCGAGGCCATGCCGCTGGTGGCCACGGGTGAGATCGTCGGGCCGGCCGTCCGGGCCGGGCTCGGCGCGGGCGCGTTCAATGTGATCCAGATCGAGCACGCCCAGGCGATCGTGGCCGGGGCGGAGGCGGCGGGCACCCCGGTGATCCTTCAGATCAGCGAGAACGCGGTGCGCTACCACGGCGCCCTGGCCGCCATCGGCCGGGCGACGGTGGAGGTCGCCCGTGCGGCGCGGGTGCCGGTCGCGGTCCATCTGGACCATGCCACCGGGCCCGCGTTGGTACAGGAGGCGATCGGTCTCGGCTTCGGCTCGGTCATGTTCGACGCGTCGAGCCTGGATTACGGCGCCAATGTGGCGGCCACCGCCGCGGTGGTGGCCGACTGCCACGCCCATGGGGTGTGGGTCGAGGCGGAGTTGGGCGAGGTGGGCGGCAAGGACGGGGTGCACGCACCCGGCGCCAGAACCGATCCGGCCGAGGCCGCCGCCTATGTGGCGGCCACGGCTGTGGACGCGCTCGCCGTCGCGGTCGGCACCTCGCACGCCATGGTGGTCAAGGAGGCGGTGGTCGATCTGGACCTGGTCGCGGCGTTGCGCGCGGCCGTACCCGTTCCGCTGGTGCTGCACGGCTCCTCCGGGGTGCCCGAGGCGGATCTGACCCGGGTGGTGGAGGCGGGGCTGACAAAGGTCAACATCGCCACCCATCTCAATGTGGCCTACACCCGGGCGATCCGTGACCATCTCGATGAGCACCCCGAGGTGGTGGATCCGCGCCGCTATGTCGCCACGGCGCGCGACGCGGTGGCCCGCGAGGTGGCGCGGCTGCTGAAGTTGGTGCGCGCCGCTGCCTGACGGCGGATGCGTGGCCGGGATCCGGGCCCCGGCCGCGGATCCGCCGTTACTCCATGCCCGTCCTCCCCGGGGTCCAGAACGGCTTGGTGACCACCGAACGCCGGGGCCAGCCACGGTCGTTCACCAGATGCTCGCGGACCGCCTGGACGGTGCGCGCCTCGCCCGCGACATAGGCGACGCCCGGCCGCCCGGGGAGGTCGAGCTCCCGCAGGGCGGCCGGCAGAGTGTGTGAGGACGCGGCCGGCGCGCCGTGTCTGAACCGCCAGCACACCTCCCTGGGCAGCGGGAGCCGGTCGTTCTCGGTGTCCACCTCGACCAGGCCGTGCACCGTCGCGGACGGGGCCAGCGCGGCCATCATGGGCCCGAAGGCGGCCGTCGCGGTCTCCTCCCCCACGAACAGGTGGTACGGCGCGGGCCGGGTGATGAATCCGCCCTCCGGGCGGCCGAACAGCACCTGCTCGCCGGGGCGTACGGTGCGCGCCCACCGGGCGCCGGGACCGTCGCCGCCGTGGTCGAGCATCCGCAGCTCCATGGCCCGGCCGTCGAGATCCCACACCGAGTAGGTGCGGCGCGGGCCGCGCAGTCCGCCCAGATGGAGACGTACGTGCTGGCCGGGGGTCCATGACAGTGGGCGGCAGGCGATCCTGACCCGTCGTATCCGCCCGGCGGCCACACCCGCGTACTCGACCGTGCCGCGGACCAGAAAGCGTTCGAGCAGGTTCATCGCTTCTCCTCGCGGAACCAGAGGACGACCACGACGGCCAGGACGGCCACGACCGCGGCGGTCACCCGGAAGCCGACCGCCATGGCGTCGGTGAAGGCGGTGACGACGCGGGCGTGCTCCTCCGGGCCCAGGGCCCGCGCGGCCGCCATCGCCTCACCCGCCGAATCCGCGTGCCCGCCCAGGGAGTCCGGCAACCGGTCGGTGAACCGGCCGGTCAGCACGGTGCCCATGACGGCCACGCCGAGCGCGCTGCCGATCTCCCGGGCGGCGCTGCCGAGGCCGGAGCCGAGTCCGGCCCGGCTGTGCGGCAGGGCGCCGAGGATCGAGACGGACAGCATCGGCATGGACAGCCCCATCCCGGTCGCCGTCACCAGGAACACCGCGGCGTACAGCGGATACGAGGTGTCGGCGTCGGCGAAGGAGAGCAGGGCGAGTCCGGCCGCGAGCACGAGGAGCCCCGCGGTGATGACCCGGCGTACGCCGATCCGCTCCCCCAGCGGAATGCTGTGCCGCGAGACCACCAGCATGCCGTTCGCCAGGGGGCCGATCGCCAGGCCGGTGAGGGCGGGTGAGTAGCCCTTGGCGTACTGGAGGTACTGGGCGTTGACGAAGAACACCGCGAAGAGGCCGAAGAAGGTGAGGGCCACCCCGAGGACCCCCGCCCGCAGCCGGGGCACGGTGAACACCCGCGGATCGATCAGCGGATGCGCGGCGCGCAGCGCGTACACCACGAAGCCGGTGAGGACGACCGCGGCGGCGGCGAAGGCGCCGAGGACGGTGGCCGAGGTCCAACCGTTTTCGGGGCCTTCGATGACGCCGAAGAGCAGGGCCACGAAGCCCAGGACGAGCAGGACGGTGCCCACGACGTCCGGGTCGGCATGGTGGTGTTCACCGCGCGGTGCGTAGCGGGCGGTGAGAGCGAACAGCACCAGGGCGACCGGGGCCACGCACCAGAACAGGCCCTGCCAGGGCAGGTATTGGAGGACGAGACCGCCACCCAGGTTGCCGGCCATTCCAGCGGCGCCGGTGGCCGCGGTCCAGACGGCGATGGTGTGCGGCCGCCGCTCGGGCGGGGCGGACTGGAGGGCCAGGGAGAGGGTGGCGGGCATGATCAGCGCGGCTCCGGCACCGGTGACCGCGCGGGCGGCAATGAGGACCGTGGCATCGGCAGCGAGCGCGGAGCCCAGACATCCCACGGTGAACAGGGCGAGTCCGGTGAGCAGGGCGCCCTTGCGCCCGTAGCGGTCGCCGAGCGCCCCGGCCGGTATCAGCAGACAGGCGAAGACGATGACGTAGGCGTCGACGATCCACAGCAGTTGGGTGGAACTGGGGTGCAGGGAGCCGTTGTTCAGTTTGGGGATGGCCAGGTTGATGGCGGCGACGAGCGCGATGGTCAGGACCACGCAGGCCGACATCAGGGCGAGGACCCCGCCGGAGCGTGGCGCGGGCCGACTCGGCGGCGCGGGGCGTGCGGTGGTGGTGACGGTCATGGAGAACCTCGCGGAGCGCAGGAGGAACGGATGAATGTGGTCGAGAAGCGGTGGAGCGGATACGGCGGCCGACCGTCGCTTGTAACGTAGGCGCCCCTGAGACATAACTTCAAATGCAACGTACGCAAGGAATAAGTGCACGTGACGCAATCAAAGCTGGATCTCAATCTGGTGATCGCGCTCGACGCCCTGCTGGAGGAGGAGAGTGTGAGCGGCGCGGCCCAGCGGCTCCATCTGTCGAGCCCGGCCATGAGCCGCACCCTCGCCCGGATCCGCACGGCGCTCGGCGATCCGGTGCTGGTGCGCTCGGGACGGCGGATGGTGCCGACGCCGCGGGCGCTCGCGCTCCGCGAGGAGGTGCGGCAGATCGTGGAGCGGGCGCAGGCCGTTTTCACGCCCGCCGGGGAACTTCAACTGGCCACGCTGGAGCGCACCTTCACCCTGCTGGCCGACGACGGGCTGCTCACCCTCATCGGGATGGGGCTGCTGGAGCGGGTCCGGCGGGAAGCGCCGGGTGTCTGTCTGCGGCTGATCCCGGAGGGGCCCGGCGATTCGTCCGTCCTGCGGGAGCGCCGCGCCGATCTGGAGCTGGGGGTGGTCCACGAGCCGTCACCCGGGACCCGCATGGAGCATCTGTTCACCGATGACAACATCGCGGTGGTGCGGAGCGGCCATCCGCTGCTCTCCGGGCCCGTCACCCCCGAGCGTTATGCCGCGGCCGACCATCTGTCGGCCTCCCGCCGGGGGCTGTTGTACGGCCCGATCGACGAGGGCTTGAGCGAACTGGGGCTGCGGCGGCGGGTGGTGGCCTCGGTGCCGACCTTCGCCTCTGCCCTGCTGGTGACGGCGGACAGCGATCTGGTCGCGCGGGCCGGGAGGTTGCTGACCCGGCCGCATATCGAGCGGCTGGGCCTGGCCACGTTCGAGATTCCGCTGGAGCTGCCGAGGCTGCCGATAGGTCAGATGTGGCATCCGCGGTACGACGCGGACCCCGCCCATATCTGGCTGCGTGGCTGTGTCCGCGAGATCGCGGGGACGATCGGGCCGGGGACCGTGGACCGATGAATTTCTCCCCGGCCACGGGTCCTTGCTGATGAACACCACAACAGGAGGTGGATGTTGGCCGGTCCCGAGAACACGCCGACGCGCCGCGCGGGCGCCTGTGAACCGCCCGGCGGGCCGCCGGTCCCGCCCCGGCCTCCGGCCCTCCTGGTGCTGGACGGTCCGGTCGGGCGCGCGGAGGTGCCGCTGCTGTGCGAGCGCCTCGGGGAGCTGACGCACGGCAGCGCGCCGGGACCGGTGACCGTGGACGTGGGCGCGGTGGGCCGCCCGGACCTGGCGGTGGTCGAGGCTCTGGCCCGGCTGCGGCTCACCGCCCGGCGGCTGGGACGCGGGATGCGGCTGCGGAACGCCGGTGGCGAGCTGCGGGAGCTGCTGGCCTGGGCCGGTCTGGAGGACACCCTGACGGGTGGGCGCGACACCGGGTCCGGAGCGGGCGGTGCCACCCGGCCCGGATCCGGCCGCGAAGACCTACGGGTCGAGCCGCTCGGGGAGTCCGAAGAGGGGGAACAGGCTCTGGGTGTCCAGGAAGGAGTTGAGCCCGGTGATCCGCCCGTCTGATATCTCCAGCACCTGAAGCGCCCATGGCTCATGACCGCCGTCGGGAGCCGGACGGTACTGGCCGAACGCGGGCATGCCGTTCGCCACCGTGGGGACCAGCCGGGAGCCCCGGCATCCGGCGCCATGGCCCACCAGCCACTGGCGGATGTGCTCATGGCCGCGCAGCCACAGCTCGTATGGCGGCATGGACAGGGTGGCGTCCTCGTGCAGCAGCGCGGTGAGGGAGTCCAGGTCATAGCGCTCGAACGCGTCCACATAGCGGGCGAGCAGCGCGCGCTGCTCCTCGTCCAGCGGCTTGACCGGGTCGCCGGCGCTGATCTCGCTCGCGGCGAGGGTGGCCCGGGCCCGCTGCAACGCGCTGTTGACCGAGGCGACGGTGGTGCCCAGCAGCTCGGCGACCTCGGCGGCCTTCCAGGCCAGCACCTCGCGCAGGATCAGCACCGCGCGCTGCCGGGGCGCCAGGTGCTGGAGGGCGGCGATGAACGCCAGCCGCACCGCATCCCGCTGGGCCGCCACCTCGGCGGGGTCTCCCCCGTCGGCCAGCACCTGGCCGTCCGGGACGGGGCCGATCCAGGTGGCCTCCGGCTGCTCGGTGAGGGTGGTCGGGTACGGGGTGGCCGCGGAGGTCAGATCCATGGGGCGGGCGCGGCGCTTGCTCCCGTTCAGCATGTCCAGACAGACGTTGGTGGCGATGCGGTACAGCCAGGAGCGCAGGGCCGAACGGCCCTCGAAGCGGTCCAGGCCCCGCCAGGCGCGCACCATCGTCTCCTGGACGGCGTCCTCGGCCTCGAACGCCGACCCCAGCATCCGATAGCAGTATCCGGTGAGCTGCACCCGGAACGGCTCCAGCTGGAGCTCGGCACCGGCCGTGCTGTCCACCGCGGCGACATCACTCATGGAAGGCTCCCTGCCGCACGACGACCCACCTCACCGCCGCACCGCCGATCGTTCTCCGGTTTCGGTGAGTGCACCGTATAGGGCGGGTCTGACAATCCCACCCGACGTGCGGAAACACAGGACATGGCGGGCGGGTCACGCCGTGGTGGCGGCACGCTGCCCCCACCCCGCCGCCGGGCTCCTCGCCGCCGGGCTCCTCAGGCCACCGGGCGGGCGGTCACGGCGGAGGAGTGCACCTGGTGCCCGCCGCTGGCGATCATCCGCACCTCGGCATGGTCGCTGATCTCCGCCCGTACGATCCCGGTGTCATCCGCGTACACAGGGTGTCCACCGGGTCCGCTGCTGTCCGTGCGGTGCACCACGACCACGTCCTCGCCCGCGGTGTCCTTCGAGGTCAGATCGCCGAGATCGACGAAGACCAGTTCATATCTCTCCTGACGCCCCATGACGCCCTCCTCCCGCGCCAAGGTGCCCCCTGGCTTACAAACCGGGACATTCAACCCTATCGAACGCTTCCGGCCACGCAAGACCACAAGGTGCTGATCATGGCTTTTGCCTGGATATACCACGGCAGGAGTGGTCCCGCGGTGTGCCCCGGTACGGGCGCCACTCCCCGCACCCGGCCGGAGCCATCGCGTATCCGCTCCGGCGCCCTTCCGAGCGCTGACGCGCGCCGCGTGTGCCCCGCCCCTTACGGTGAGGAGAAACAACTCCCGCCCTCCCGGGCACCGGCAGGGAGGTGGTGTGGCCATGGGCGCGGACGCGCATGCCGCGCGGCTGGAGGGCACGCTCGTCGAGCGTGGCGACCCGGAGTACGAGCGCCTGTGGGCGCGCATGGTGTGGAACGGGCTCAAACCCGCGCGGTTCCCCGAAGTCATCGTCTCGGCCGCCTCGGAACGGGACGTCCCCCGGGCGATCCGGCTCGCCCGCTCCCGTTCGCTGCGCGTCAGTGTGCGGTCGGGCGGCCACAGTTGGTGTGCCTCACCCCTGCGCGAGGGCACGCTGCTGCTCGATCTGTCACAGCTGCGCGGTCTCGCCGTCGATCCGGACAGCCGCACCGCGGAAGTGCAGCCCGGAGTCACCGGAGGTGAACTCGTCGCGGAGCTGGACCGGTACGGGCTGGTCTTCCCCTCCGGACACTGCCCCTCGGTGGCCGTCGGCGGCTATCTGCTCAGCGGTGGACTCGGCTGGAATCCGGGGGTGTTCGGCCCCGCGTGCGCCGGCGTGGTGAGGATCGAGGCGGTGACGGCGGACGGTGAGGTGGTCCGCTGTGACGCCGCGGAGCATCCCGAACTGTTCTGGGCGGCACGTGGCGCCGGACCCGGTTTCTTCGCCGTGGTGACCCGGTTCCGGCTGCGGCTGTACCCGCTGCCGTCGGCGATCACGGCCACCGCGTACTCCTTTCCGCTGACGGACGCCGAACCCGTGGCGCGCTGGATCGCCGGGGTGGCCGAGGGGCTGGCCCCGAGCGTGGAGACGGGGCTGACGCTGGGCACCCTGGGACCGGAGGTCTCCACCGCCTCACCGCGGCCCAGGGTGGTGTCGGTGACGGCCACCGCGTTCGCGGACGCACGGCAGGAGGCCGTACGGTCGCTCGCCCCGCTCCGGGACTGCCCGTTCGCCGCACGCGCCCTGGTCCGGCGGGAGGACGAACCGACGTCCCTGGAGGCGCTGTACGAGGGCTGCGGCGCGGTATGGCCCCGGGAGCACCGCTATGCGGTGGACACCCTGTGGTCGGACGAGGACCTGGGCACGCTGATGGCGCTGTGCGGCGAGGCGATGGCGATGTGCCCGTCCGAGAAGTCCCTGTTCCTGGTGCCGCTCGCGCCCGCCTCCCGGAATCCGGAACGCTTGCGCGACATGGCGTTCTCCGTGCTGGGCAGCAACTACCTGGTGCCGTACGCCGTCTGGGACGACCCCGCCGAGGACGGTGCCCAACTGCGCTGGCTGCGGCGGACGATGGACATGCTGGAACCGCTGGGCACCGGGCACTACATCGCCGAGGCCGATCTTCCGGCCGGGCTCTCACGCGCGGAGCGGTCGTTCACCCCGGACGGCTGGCGGCGGCTGGCGGCGCTGCGGGCGCGCTACGACCCCGACGGGGTGTTCCCCTCGTATCTGCCCCGTTGAGGGTGTTGCTCGTCGCCGTCGCCGTGTTGCTCGTCGCCGAGGGGTTGCTCCTCGTCACCCCCGGATTCGTCACCCCCGGATTCGTCACCCCCGGATCCGAGCTGCGGGACGGCCAGTTCATGGACGAACGGCGTCAGCGCCGACCCGAAGAGCGTGGCGGTCGCGATCGAACCGACGGTGATGCCCCAGGCCAGCGGGCCGAGCGGGGTACAGCCGAAGAAGTGGCTGACGCCCGGTGTCTGGATGATGGCGGCGAGGACCGCGGCGGAGCCCAGGCCCGCGATCAGGACGTGCCGGTCCAGCCCGCCGGTGGCCAGGGTCTGCGCCAGCTGGGTGCCGACCAGCGCGGCCAGCGCCACCGTACGGGCACGGCGGCTGCGTCCGGTGAGCCGGGCACCGGTCCACGCCACCCCGGCACCGGCGGCGGTGATGAGGCCGCGCAGCAGCATCTCCTTGGTCAGCGCGGTGCCCAGGGAACGGCTCGGCCCCTCCTTGAGCAGCCGTTCGCCGGTGTGGCCGGTGGGTTCGCGGACCGCGATGGCCAGTGCCGGGGCGAGATCGGTCAGCAGGTTGACCAGCATGATCTGCCGGGCGCTCAAGGGGGTGGTGCCGGTGAGCGCGGAGGCGAGCACGCTGAAGGTGACTTCGCCGAGGTTGCCGCCGATGAGGATGGCGAGCGCGGCCCGCACCGACGCCCACATGGCCCGCCCCTCCATCAGGGCGGACACGATGGTCTCCAGCCGGTCATCGGTGACGACCAGGTCCGCGGCGGCGGTCGCGGCGGGGGTGCCGCGCCGCCCCAGGGCGATGCCGACGTCCGCGAGCCGGATGGCGGGGGCGTCGTTGGCGCCGTCGCCGGTCATCGCCACGACCCGGCCCAGCCGCTGGTACGCCTGGACGATCCGGACCTTGTGGTGCGGGCTGCACCGGGCGATGACGTCCACCGTGGGCAGCAGCGCGTCGAGTGCGGTGTCGCCCATCTCGTCCAGCTCGGGCCCGGTGCACACCTTCGGCTCGGGGGTGTCGAGGACGGTGGCGGCGATGGCGTCCGCGGTGGCCGGGTGGTCCCCGGTGAGCATCACGGTCTGCACCCCGGCCTCGCGCAGCCGCGCGGTGGCGGGCGCGGCGCTGGTGCGGACGGGGTCGGCGAGCGCGATGAACCCGAGGAAGACCAGGTCGCCCACGGATTCGTCGGTCAGCTCCTCGCCCGCGCGCATGGGGCGTTCGGCCACCGCCAGCACCCGGCGGCCGGCACCGGCCAGCTCCTCGGCGGCCGCGGTCAGCTCATGCACGGCGGCGGCGTCCAGTGCGGTGGTGGTGGGCGCGCCCGGGGTCTGCCTGCGGACACAGCGCTCGAGCACCCCTTCCGGCGCCCCCTTCACGCTGAGCAGAGCGCCGCGGGAGGTGTTTCCGGCGGTGGCGTGGTACGCGCGGGAGGGTTCGAAGGGCAGGGAGTCGGTGCGCCGCCAGCGGGGCGCTCCCCGGCGCACCGCGACCCCGCTCCGGCGGGCCCCGGTGATGACCGCGCGGTCGGTCCGGTGCGCCATCGGCTCCGCCTGCCGGGCGGGCGGGGTGGCGCGCAGGGCGGCGGCGAGTACGGACTTGCGGGGTGAGTCGAGCCGGTCGGCGGGGAGCGGGCCGTCGCCGTCGCTGACTGCGGCGAGCTGGAGGTTGCCTTCGGTGAGGGTGCCGGTCTTGTCGAAGCACAGGACCTCGGCCCGGCCCAGCGCCTCGATGGTGCGGGGGTTGCGGACCAGGGCGCCGAGGTCGGCCAGTCGACGGGCGGCGGCCAGCTGGGCGGCGTTGACCAGGAACGGAAGCCCTTCCGGGACGGAGGCGACGGCGAGGTTGACCGCCGAGGCGAGGTTCTCGGTGAGCGGGTGCCCGTGCAGCAGCCCGGCGCCGGAGACGGCGGCGGCGGATCCGAGGGCGATGGGCAGGCTGGCCCGGGTGAACGAGCTCAGCCGGGCCTCGACACCGGTCACGGGGGCGGCCTGGCGGGCGGTGGCGAGGCTCCGGCCGACCTCGGTGGAGGGTCCGGTGGCCACCACGACCGCCTGGGCCCGCCCGGCCGAGATGGTGGTGCCCTCGAAGACCATCGAGGCGCGCTCGGTGAGATGCGCGGCGACCACCGGCGCCGGATCCTTGGCCACCGGCAGGGACTCCCCGGTGAGCGACGATTCGTCGACCTCCAGACCGTCGCTCTCCAGCAGCCGGCAGTCGGCGGGCACCACGGCCTCCGGGCCCAGCAGGATGATGTCCCCGGGGACCAGGGCCCCGGCCGTGACCAGGCGTTCGGTACCACCGCGGCGTACCCGCGCGCCGACCGCGGAGCGGGCGAACAGCTCCGCCAGCGCCTTTTCCGTCCTGACCCGCTGGAAGCCGCCGACGAGGGCGGAGGTGCCGGTGATGGCGGCCACCAGCGCGGCGTCGGTGCGCGACCCCACGGCGGCCGCGAGCGCGGCCCCGGCGGCGAGGACGGGGGTCAGCGGGTTGGACAGCTCCTCGATGAACGCGGACGGCAGACTGGTGCCGGTCGGCTCACCGGTGCGCGGGCTGACCCCCGCGCGAACGGCGGCCTGCTCCGCGGTCAGCCCGTCGGTATCGGTGCGCAGGCGCTCCAGTACCCGGGGCACGGGCATCAGATGCCAGGGGGTGGTGGTCACCGGCGGCACCATGGGGCGGGCGAGCAGCTGCCGGGCGCGCCAGGTGCCGAGGCAGAAGGCCATGGTTCCGGCGGCGGTGCCCGCGCTCGCGCCGCGGGCCGCCGCCTGGCTCGGCGGGGCCTTGAGGGCGGCCACGGCGCCGATGCCACTACCGCCCGCCGAGAGCAGGGCGCTCTCCCGGTCGACCCGCGCGGCCACCCCCACGGCGTCCACGATGAGCCCGGCCGACTCCAGGTCCGCGCCGACCAGCAGATGGGCACCCCAGGCCGGGGGCTCGCCCTCACGGTGCACCCCGACCCCGCAGTCGGCGGCCCCCAGGGCCCGGCGGTTGCCCGAGAGCAGCAGGACGATGGCGCCGTCGGCCTGGAGGGCGCGTATGGAGGCCACGAGGCGGCGGCCCGCCGGGGTCACCGCGTCCGCGAAGGCGAAGGCCGTCGGACGCGGACGGTCGGTGGCCAGCACGATCCGGGCACCCGCGCGGCGGGCGGCGGCGGCCACCGCCTCGGCGCCCGGGACCGCCTGGGCGGCCAGCCCCGTGACCGCCTGGAGGCTCCGCCCCCTGGCCAGTCCGAGCACGCGCTCGCTGCCCTTGCGGCGCAACTTTCCCGCGGCCTTCTGGCCGCTGCGTCCGGTCAGCTCGAGCCGGTCCAGCGGGCCGAGCACCCAGCTGTCGTCCCGGCGGACCTCCAGGGGCGCGTCGGGGTCGAAGAGGTCGAAGAGCCGCTCGGTGGTGCGCTCCGGGTCCGCGCCGCCGAGGAGTTCCAGGTCGATGGGTTCGTAGCGGTCACCGCGCAGCGCGGCCTCGTCCAGGACGACGGTGTCGACCTGTCCCAGCCGCCGCAGGGAGCTGCGGTCCATGGCCAGCACACCGCGCAGTGCCAGGAACCGGCCGAGGCTGGTCGCGAACCCTTCCCGTCCGGCCCCGGGAGCCTTGGGGATGGACGAGAACCCGACGGCCAGCCCGCGGCGGGGCCCGACGAAGGGCACACTGGCGGCCCCGGCCAGCGCTCCGGCGGCCATGGAGCGCTCCGCGAAGACCTCCATCCGGTCCCGCGGAGTGTCCCCCGGCCGTTCGACCACGACCGGTTCGGCCACCACGTCCTGCGGCCCGTGCACCAGTTGCGGCTCCATCGCCGCCCATGCCTCGCCCTCCGCGCTCGCCTCCCGCCACAGCGCCATGCGCTCCATGAGGTCGAGGGCGAGCCCTCCGCCCCGGGTGGCCACGCCCTGGGTCAGCGCGCTGAGCACGGGCAGAGTGGCCTGGGTGGGCTCCCCGCGGGTGAGGGCGAGGGCCAGCCGCCGCAGCCGCGGATGGTTCTGGATCGCGGACATGGTCGCGCCCACTTCGGTGGGCAGCTTCAGCCACGGCATCAGACGCAGCGCGGTGGCCACGCTCAGACCCACCACATCGGCGGCCAGGACGGGCAGGGACTGGGCCTCCCGCGGCCCTCCCGAGGGGTGGCGGGGCTCCGGCGCCCATTCGTCGAATTCCTCGCTGGGTGGGGCGGGCTCCTGCGATTCCGCCCGCTGGACCAGGGCCATCAGCTCCAGGTCGGACGGGGGCGGAGAGGCCACGGCCACGACGACCCGCTCGGAGGGCGCGTTCACCCGGGCCCACAGCACCCGCGGATGCTCTTCCAGGGCCCGCTCCACCCGGCGTGCCACCTGCTCGCCGCCGATGCCGTGCACTCCGCGCACCTCGATGTAGTAGCGCCCCGGGTAGGACCAGACGCCGCGTTCCGTGGACCGGACCAGACGCCCGACGGCCGCGGCGGCCCGCGCCCCGGCGGACATGCTCTCCGTGATGGGTCCCATCAGCGAGGACATGGGCAGATGCAGCCCAGACAGCGGTGACATCGGCGAGACCTCCGCTCTCCGGGCAGCATGCCCGGTTCATCCCGATTACCCTGAAAAGGGAAGAAGATTCCGACACTCATCACGTGTGGACGTGAGATCAGTGACCACTCCCACCAGTTCCCGCCGGGGTGGTTCCCCGGCGAAGGCGGCGGCGGGCACCGGCGGCACACCGGCGAAGGCCCGAGCCGCACCCCAGTCGACGCAGACCAGGACCGCCGGTACCGCCACCAGGACCGGCACCACGGCGAAGTCCGCCACCGGCGGCAGCCGGGCCAAGACCACAACGGCCGCGGCAGGCAAGAAGACCGCCCAGCCGGCCAAGGCAGCCAAGGGCAAGGCGGCCAAGGGCAAGGCCGAGAAGACCGCGAAGCGCTCGCAGACGGCGAAGGCGGCCAAGGGGATGACGACCGAGCGCAGCGACGGCCAGCGCAGCGTCACCGTCACCGTGCCGACACTCAAGACCATGGGCCACGCCACCACCCACGCGGCCGGCGGCGCGGCGCACGCGGCCATGATGCCCTTCACGGTCGCCCGCCGGGTGCTGCCCGCCAAGGGCGGACTGCCCTTGTACGCGGGGCTCGGAGTACTCGGCGCCGTGGAGGTGCTCGAGTGGCCGGTGGCCGTCGGCATCGGCGTCGGCTACGCCGTACTGCGCCGCGGTGGCGTGATGGCCCCGCCCTCCGAGACCCGCAAGGCCGCGGCCTGACAACAGACCTTCCCGTACACCGGCGTACGCCGGTTTGCCCCAACTCCCGTGCCGGGCAGTGCGTTGACGCACTGTCCGGCACAAGACGTTCGGGCAGAAACGGTCACCGTTCCCGGGCAAGCGGTCAACGGAAAGACCCCAGATCGCTGGTATACACCGAGAAGCTCAACTAACACCCGTCACGCCAACTCCTCAGGAAGTGGTGAATCCGTTGGCTCTCCCCCACAGCCCCCGGGTCGTCTCCCGGTCATCCGGATCAGCAGCAGGCTCCGTCACCCGACGGCATGCCACCGGAATGGCCACCCTCGCTCCCGGCCTCCAAGTGCTGGCCGGAGACCATGACTTCTTCCACCACTTCGGGGGCTCCTCGGCCGAGCTGTGCGGCCGCCATCTCTTCGAACTGCTGCACCCCAGCGCACCGGCCGTGCTGCGGGAGCACTTCTCGCGGCTGCACGACGGGCGGCGCACCCGCTTCACCGAGCGCGTCATGGGATACCGCGCACGGGACCGGGTGTTCTCGGGCCGGCTGACGGGCACCGCGATCCAGGGCCGCTCCCACCGGCTGTCGGCCATCGTCGTGCTGATCAAACCGGATGACGCACGGAGCGATGAGGCCCGGAGCGAGGGCGGACAGCCCGTCAAGCGCACACTGCTGTCGCCCCTGGAGGCGCGGATACTCGAGGGCGTGGCCACCGGCGCGTCGACGCAGGAGATGGCCGGGAAGCTCTTTCTGAGCCGACAGGGCGTGGAGTACCACGTGGGGTCGATGCTGCGGAAGCTGAAGGCGCCCAACCGGGCCGCCCTGGTCTCGCGCGCGTATGCGGCGGGGATGCTGACGGTGGGCGCCTGGCCCGCCAAGGTGTTGCCGGACTTCGTCAAGTAGGGCCTCGACGCGTGGCGTTACGGGCGCGATGCGGGCACGGTCCGAGGGGTGATTCGGGCACGTTCCGGGCAGGGTTCCGGTGGCCGGCGGGCATTCCCCCCGTCGGCCATCCGCCGTTTCCCCCCGGCGTCCCGTCTGCGGGCGCGCGCTCAGTAGGCTGAACGGCTATGCGCTTCTCCCCCTCCGAGCGGCCCGCGGCCCGGCGACACCCCCGGGCCCGGTGCGCGCGTGGTGTCCTCTCCGCTTTGGTGGCGGTCGGCGTGGCCCTGGGCGTGGCCGGCTGCGCGCCCCAGGCCGGGCCGAGTGACGGCGGCGCTGCGCCCACGCTGTCCGCGCCCACCAGTGCCTCCCCGCTGTGGCCCGACTTCACCCCGTCGCCCGGGCCCAAGTCCGGCAGACCCACCCCCACTTATGTCCGCTATCTGCCCGTCGACAAGATCCGGGTACCCAAGGCCGGGGTGACCGCGCTGTCGGCGAAGACGCTGCTGGAGCGCGATCCCAACGTGCCCGCGATCGTCCAGTACTCGGTCATGCCGTGTCCGGGGGCGGACTGCCCGATGCGCAAGCCCGTGCACCGCGATCTGACCGGGGACGGGCGGGACGAGAAGGTGGTGGCGGTCGATCTGCCCAGGTTCGACCGGACGTTGTTGCAGGTCTACTGGACATCGGGGCGGACGGTCCGCCCGATCCTGATCTTCTGGGGCCCGCTGGGGCTGAACGGTGACACCTACGGCCGCGATCTGCTCGTCACCGCGACCGGCGACGCGGGCCGCTACACCACCCGCTTCCACTGGAACGGCGAGGTGATGGCGGCCGTCACACCCGACGGCGCCACCGGCCCGCCGGAGGGCCTGGCTCCTGACGGCATGGGACCGGACGCCGGACTGGTTCCTGACACCGCACCAGGCCCGGACACCCCCACCGGCACGAGCACGGATACGAGGACGACGTCATGACCCCCGCCTTCCCCCCGCCCGGCTCCGCCCCCGCACCCGGGTCGGCGACGGAGGCACACCTCCTGCTCGTCGAGGACGACGAGGTCATCCGCAACACGGTGCGGATGGCCCTGGAGCGGTACGGCTTCACCGTGCACACCGCGGGCGACGGCCTCACCGGTCTTGAGGTGTTCCGCGAGGCGCAGCCCGATCTGCTGCTGCTCGACATCATGCTGCCCGAGCTGGATGGCATCGGACTGTGCCGCAGGGTCCGGGAGTTCAGCCTCACCCCGATCCTGATCATGTCCGCCCGGGGCGACTCCCTGGACGTCGTCTCCGGTCTGGAGGCGGGCGCCGACGACTATGTGGTCAAGCCCTGCGAGAGCGCCGTCCTGGTGGCCCGGATCCGTTCACTGCTGCGCCGCGCCTCGTTCGACCCGGTCGCCCGCGCCGGCCCACCGGTCCGGGCGGACGATGCGGACCCCGGAGCCGAGCAGGACACCCTGGTCTTCGGCGATCTGACCATCGACACCCGGGGCATGGAGGTGCGGCGCGGAGGACAGCCGCTCGCGCTGACCCCCACCGAGCTGCGGATGCTGCTGGAGTTCGCGGGTTCACCGGGGGTTGTCCTGGAGCGCCGGACGCTGCTCAGCCGGGTCTGGGACCATGCCTGGCAGGGCGACACCCGGGTGGTGGACCTCCATGTGCAGCGGCTGCGGGCGAAGATCGGCGCCGAACGTATCGAAACCGTCCGTGGCTTCGGCTACAAGCTGCGGCGCTGATCATGCCTCTGCGTTGGCGCATCGCCGCGCTGGTGGCGGCGGCCACCTGCGCCGTGGCAGCGGCGGTCGGGGTGATGGTGCACCAGGCCTCACGGGACCGCGAGCTGTCCCAGGCGCGCGACACCGCCCGGACCACCCTCGACCGGGCCGCCCTCGTCTACGCCCGCACCGGCGGTGTCCAGGGCTCCGGCGCCGTCATGGACGCGCCGGGGATACCCGACGGTCTGCGGCGGCTGGTCGAACGGCGCCATCAGGGCACCCAGTTCACCAACGGCCCCGGCGGGCCCGCGATGTGGGCGGCACGGCCCGCCCCGGACGGCCATGTGCTCTCCGTGCACATCGATATGAGCACCCCCATGCGGGACATCAGCGCGCTGG
The DNA here is from genome assembly GCF_016741875.1 of Streptomyces coffeae. Classification (GTDB taxonomy): domain Bacteria; phylum Actinomycetota; class Actinomycetes; order Streptomycetales; family Streptomycetaceae; genus Streptomyces; species Streptomyces coffeae. The sequence goes on from NZ_JAERRF010000010.1 coordinate 37,469, forward strand.
ACGGCAACATCATCCTGGCCGGTCTGGTGACCACCGCCGTGGTGCTGCCGCTGGGGGTGGTGACCGCCGGGCGGATGAGCCGCAGACTGCGGACCGCGGCGGCCACCGCGCGCCGGATCGCCGCCGGTGATCTGGACGCCCGGATCTCGGCCGCCCGGCGTCCCCACGACGAGATCGCCGAGATCTCCGGGGCCGTGGACTCGATGGCGGCGGCGCTCCAGGAACGGCTGCGCGGGGAGCAGCGGTTCACCGCCGATGTGGCGCATGAGCTGCGTACCCCGCTGATGGGCCTGGTCACCTCGGCCGAACTGCTGCCGTCCGGTGAGGCGGCCGGTTATGTACGGGACCGGGTGCGGGTGCTGAGCATCCTGGTCGAGGATCTGCTCGAGATCTCACGGCTGGACGCGGGGGCGGAGGAGGCCGATCTGTCACCCTGCCCCCTCGGCCCCGTACTGGAGGAGGCGATCGCTCGTACGGGGCTCTCCGCCCGGTTGCGCACCCCGGCGAGCGCCCGGGAGCACCATGCGACGGTGTGCACCGATCCCCGCCGTCTGGAGCGCATCGTGGCCAATCTGGTGGTCAACGCCCATCGGCACGGCCAGGAGCCGGTCGAGGTGACGGTGGCCGAGGACGGCAGGACGGTGACCGTACGGGATCACGGCTCCGGGTACCCGGACGATCTGCTGGAGGAGGGTCCGCAGCGGTTCCGTACCGGCGTCCGTGAGCGCGGTCGCGGCCATGGCCTGGGGCTGACCATCGCGGTCGGGCAGGCGCGGGTGATCGGCGCGGCGCTGGAGTTCGGCAACGCGCCGGACGGCGGCGCGGTGGCCACGCTCCGGCTTCCCAACGGCCCTGCCCGCGGGCCGATACACGACTGATACACAATCGAGCAGTAGTCGAGCGTTTACCGTTTCCGGGCCGAGACCTCGTGGTGTGGATCCGAAGATCTTCCCTCCGGAGGATGGCCGCGGCCCGCCGCGCACCCCGCACGGCGGGGTCGACGGAGGTGCTCCCGGTATGACAGGTCCGCTCACGGCTCTACGCGCACGGCGCTCGCCGGATCAGGCGGAGGCGCGCGAGGAGAAGCGGGCGGAAGATGCCGGGCGCCCCAGACGGCGGCGGAAGCGGCCGGTGCGGCGGACCGGGATACGCCGCTTCTTCACCTGGCGGAAGCTGCTGATCTACATCCTCTCCCTGTTCACCCTGCTCATCGGGGCGTTCACGGTGCTCTACTACGCCATCGACATCCCCCAGGCCAATGCCCAGGCGAAGGCGGAGAGCAATGTGTACAAGTTCAGCGACGGTACGATCCTGGCCCGCACGGGCGATATCAACCGTGAGTCGGTGCCCATCAGCAAGGTGCCCAAGCCGGTGCAGCGCGCCTTTGTCGCCGCCGAGAACAAGTCCTTCTACCAGGACTCGGGCGTCGATCCGATGGGTGTGCTGCGCGGCATGGCCAACACCGTGTCCGGGAAGGGCGCACAGGGCGGTTCGACCATCACCCAGCAGTACGTCAAGAACTACTACCTGAGCCAGGAACAGACGGTCACCCGCAAGATCAAGGAGCTGGTGATCTCGCTCAAGGTCGACCAGCGCAACTCCAAGGACGACATCCTCGCCGGATATCTGAACACCAGTTACTTCGGGCGGGTGGCCTACGGTATCCAGGCCGCGGCCCGCGCCTACTACGACAAGGAGGTCGGTGACCTCACGGTCGAGGAAGGCGCCTATCTGGCGGCGCTGGTGCAGGCCCCCAGCCAGTACGACTTGGCGGTGGCGAGTCCGACGGGCAAACGGATGGTCGTGCAGCGCTGGAACTACGTGCTCAACAACATGGTCGAGATGGGCTGGCTGGACCGGGCGGAACGGCGGAAAATGCACTTCCCCGCGCCCGTAGCGCCCAAGCCCGCCCCCGGCCTCGGCGGCCGGGCCGGATATCTGGTCGACGCGGCTCGCAATGAGCTGATCGCCTCGGGCGTCAGCGAGCAGGAACTCGCCGCCGGAGGCTGGACGATCACGCTCAACGTGGATCGCGCCAAGCAGCGGGCTCTGGAGGAGTCCATGGCGCTGGCGCTCGGGAAGCCCGACGCCGACGGCAAGTCGGGCGGGGACACGAAGAACATCCAGGGCGGCGCGGTCTCGGTGGACCCGAGAAACGGCCGGGTCCTCGCGCTCTACGGCGGCCGGGACTACACCAAGCACTACCTGAACAACGCCACCCGCGGCGACTACCAGGTGGGTCCGGTCTTCGAACCGGTCTCCTTCGGCTCGGCGATGGACGGCAAACTGGAGGACAGCACCGAGCCCGGATCACCGGCCTCGGTGCGCCGCACCGCCGGCAAGCTCGGCATGGACACCGAGGGCGACGGCTTCCGGTCCGAGCAGTCGGTGCGGCTGGGGCTGATGGGGTCCAGTCCGCTGCGGATGGCCGGGGTCTACGCCTCGTTCAACCAGCACGGCAAGAAGGTCACCCCGTCCCTGGTGAAGTCGGCCGAACGCGGCGACGAGACGGCGCGGCTGCCGCAGGCGGTGGGCGACCAGGCGATCGGGCGGGGCACGGCCGACCTGGTCACCCGCTCGCTGCTCCCCGACCGCCCGCCCGCGGCAGGGTCCGTCCAGCGGCCCGTCGCGAGCAAGGGCGGGGTCTCCGACGACAAGAAGGCGTCCTGGTACATCGGCTACACCCCCGAACTGGTCACCTCCATGGCCCTGTTCGGCGAGAATGCCGAGACCAAGAAGCCAATCAGGCTGCCGCACACCAGTAAGCGCCAGGTGGCCTCGATGTGGAACGCCTACACCAACCAGGCGCTGCGCGACACTCCCCCGTCCGGATTCGACATCGAACCCGGGATGGGGGAGGGGGAGCCGCCGTCCCCGGGGCCGAGGAACACCGGACTACCGCCCGGCAAGCCCGGGAGCGGTGACCGCGAGGAGAAGGACAAGGCCACCCAGTAGCCAGCCCACCAGCAGACGGTGGCGCAGCGCGCGATAGACCTCCTGGTACTCGGCCCGGAGCTCTTCGCAGCGCTGCGCCACCTGCCGCAGGTTCTGCTCGGTGACGGTCAACTGGTCCTGGACATAGAGGCGTTCGACCTCCGCCCGCTGGGCTGAGGTCAGCCATTCCATCCGCCCGGTGAAGCGGCGTGCCCGCTCCCGGGCGGTGTCGCGTTCCCGGTGGAGCAGCAGATAGCCCTCGATGCGGTTGATTCCGGCGGCGACGCCCCCGGACCCGGTGGCTCCGGCGGCGCTCACGCCACGGTCTCCTTCTGTTCGGCGTCGGGCACGGGATCGGGGTGGTGGAGGTCGAAGGCGGGGGATTCGGAGCGGATCTTCGGCAGCGCCGCGAAGTTGTGGCGCGGCGGCGGGCAGGAGGTGGCCCACTCCAGCGAACGGCCGTAGCCCCACGGGTCGTCGGTCTCGACCTTCTCGCCGTACTTGGCCGTCTTCCAGATGTTGTAGAAGAACGGCAGGATCGACAGGCCCAGCACGAAGGAGCTGACGGTGGAGAGGGTGTTGAGGGTCGTGAGGCCCTCGGCGGCCAGGTAGTCGGGGATCCTGCGCTGCATTCCTTCCGTGCCCAGCCAGTGCTGGACCAGGAAGGTGCCGTGGAAGCCGAGGAAGAGCGTCCAGAAGGTGATTTTCCCGAGCCGCTCGTCCAGCATCTTGCCGGTGAACTTCGGCCACCAGAAGTGGAAGCCGGCGAACATCGCGAAGACCACGGTGCCGAAGATGACGTAGTGGAAGTGGGCGACCACGAAGTAGGTGTCGGAGACGTGGAAGTCCAGGGGTGCCGAGGCCAGGATGACACCGGTGAGTCCGCCGAAGACAAAGGTGATGAGGAAGCCCATGGCCCACAGCATGGGTGTCTCGAAGCTCAGCGACCCCTTCCACATGGTGCCGATCCAGTTGAAGAACTTGATACCGGTCGGAACGGCGATCAGCAGCGTCATGAAGGAGAAGAACGGCAGGAGCACACCACCCGTCACATACATGTGGTGTGCCCAGACGGTGACCGACAGACCGGCGATGGATATCGTCGCGGCGATCAGCGAGATGTAACCGAACATCGGCTTGCGGGAGAAGACCGGAATGACCTCGGAAATGATCCCGAAGAACGGCAGCGCGATGATGTACACCTCTGGATGGCCGAAGAACCAGAAGAGGTGCTGCCAGAGCAGCGCCCCGCCGTTGGCCGCGTCGAAGATGTGCGCCCCGAATTTACGGTCCGCCTCCAGGGCGAACAGCGCGGCGGCCAGCACCGGGAAGGCCAGCAGCACCAGCACTCCGGTGAGCAGGACGTTCCAGGTGAAGATCGGCATCCGGAACATCGTCATGCCCGGAGCGCGCATGCAGATGATGGTGGTGATGAAGTTGACCGAGCCGAGGATCGTGCCGAAGCCGGAGAAGGCCAGACCCATGATCCACATGTCCGTGCCCACCCCCGGTGAACGGGCCGCGTCCGACAGCGGGGAGTAGGCGAACCAGCCGAAGTCGGCCGCGCCCTGGGGAGTGAGGAAGCCGCCCACCGCGATCAGCGAGCCGAAGAGGTACAGCCAGTACGCGAACATGTTCAGCCGCGGGAACGCCACATCGGGCGCACCGATCTGCAACGGCATGATCCAGTTGGCGAAGCCCGCGAACAGCGGGGTGGCGAACATCAGCAGCATGATCGTGCCATGCATGGTGAACGCCTGGTTGAACTGCTCGTTCGACATCAGTTGCAGACCGGGGCGGGCCAACTCGGCGCGCATCAGCAGCGCCATGACCCCGCCGATGCAGAAGAACGCGAACGAGGTGACGAGATAGAGGGTGCCGATCGTCTTGTGGTCGGTGGTGGTCAGCCACCGGACGACCGCGGACCCGGGTCGGGTGCGGCGGGCCGGGAGGGCCTCCGGCGGTGCCGCGACAACACTGTTGTGACTCATGTCCGGTAGGTGTCCGGCACCCTGCGCATCGTCACCGGCAGGCCGCTGAAATATTTCTTCTCGACAGGTGTGATGATCGGGGCCGTGCCGGACACGTACCGATCATGAGCACCGACGAAGCCTTCGACGCCGCCTATCGCGAGCATTACTGGGCGGTCAGCCGCTTCGTGGCACGACGCCTCGGCGACCAGACGGCCGATGTCGAGGAGGTGGTCGCCGAGGTCTTCGCGGTGGCCTGGCGGCGCCGTGCCGAACTGCCCGACCCACCGCTGCCGTGGCTGTACGGCGTGGCCCGGCACTGTCTGGCCAACACCGTGCGCGGCCGGGGCCGCTATCGCAGACTGCTGGCCAGACTGGGGCATCACGAGATGACCCGCGGCCCGCGCACGGTGCCGGCCCCCGATGCGGAACGGCCGGGCTCCTGGGTGCTGGAGGCGCTGGCCCGGCTCGGCGAGGCCGATCAGGAGGTGCTGCGGCTGACGACCTGGGAGGAGTTGTCCCTCGACGAGGTGAGCACGGTGCTGGGGTGCGGCCGGTCGGCGGCGGCCATGCGGCTGCACCGGGCACGGCGGCGGCTGCGGACGGAGATCGATCGGCTGCGGCGTACGGATCCGGTCGCGCTGGGGTGCGCGAGCGGGACGACAGGCAACACGGCGAGCGACAAGGACGGACGGCCATGACCGATGAACTGGAACTCCTGCGCGACGCTGATCCCGTGTCCGCCGAGACCGGGCCCTGGCGGGACCGCCCGCTGGACGCCCGCGCCGAACTGCTGCTGCGGAGGCTGGGCCTCCAGCGGCGGCGCCGTACCGTCCGGCTCAGGCTGCTCGCCATCGAGGCCGTGGCGGCGGCCGCCGTCCTCGCCCTCGCGCTGACCGTTCCGGGCGGCGGCGCCCCGGCGGCCACCGCCGCCGACCTGGTGGCCGCGCCCCGCCCGCTGGTGGCACATGCTTCCCGTGCCGATGTACCGCTGGCGGAGATCGCCCGGCGGGCGCGTGCGGCGGCAAAGGAGACCCCGGGCAAGAGTGTCATGGGCAGCCATGTGCAGAGCTGGTCGATGGGGATGGAGCCGGGGAAGGACACGGTGACGACACCCGTGGAGTCGCTGACCCGCTGGAACGCGGACGGCAGCGGCTCCCGGCTCGAAGTGGCCACCGATCCGCGCTATCCGGGCCGTCCGGTCATCGATGACAGTACGCCGCCCCGTACCGTCCACGACGGCAAGGTGCTGCGCCGGGAGAACTATCCGAAGGGCACCTACGGGGCCAACCAGGACTACTTCGAGGCCCCTCCGACCGGTGTCGCCGAGTTGCGCTCCTATCTCGCCGCGTGGTTGCCCGGCGCGGACAAGGACCCGGCGTCGCTGCTCTCGGCCGTCCAGTCGTTCCAGTCGGTGTGGACATTGGGCCCGCGCCAGATCGCGGACATCGCCACCCTGCTGTCCCGGGTCGAGGGGATGCGCCCGGCGGGCCGGGTCACCGACCGGCTGGGGCGGGAAGGGCAGGGGTTCCGGTTGTCCGCCGAGAGCGGCGGCCGGTATCTGGTCGTCCTCGACCCGGACGACGGACGGCTGCTGGACCTCGAGCTGACGGCCACCCGGGCCGAACCCGAATACCGGCTCAAGGCGGGCGATGTGCTCTTCTACACCGCCTGGCGGGGGTGACGGGCGCCCGTCCCGGCGCGGGCGGGGATCAGGAGCCGTCCGGCTGGCAGTGCGGGCACCAGGTGCTGGTACGTCCCGCGATCCGGCCGCGGCGCAGCGGGCGGCCACAGCGCGGACAGTGTGGATCGGGGTCGTCTCGGTGGCCGGTGAGCCAGCCGGACCGGGCGGGCACCTGTCCCGCCCGTACGGAGGTGCGCAGCACCTGGCGCATCGCGGTGTGGAGCCGTCGGCGTTCGTCCGGTTCCAGTGTGTCCGCGCGGTGTTGGGGGTGGATCCGGGCCCGCCACAGGATCTCGTCGCCGAGCAGATTGCCGAGTCCGGCGACGACGGACTGGTCGATCAGGGTGGCCTTGACACCCCCGCGCCGGTCCGCCAGCCGTTCGTCGAGTCCGGCCCGGTCCAGGGTGAGCGCGTCGGGTCCCTGGGGGCCGAGGATGCGGTCGATGTCGCTGTCGGTGGCGGCGAGCCAGATGCCGCGCAGCTTGCGCTGGTCCTCGTAGCCGAGGCGGCGGCCGTCGTCGAGGGTGAGGGCCACCCGCTCGAACCGGCCGGGCTCCGCCCCCTCCTCGGCGCAGACCAGCCCTCCAGTCATCCCGAAGTGCAGCAGCAGCGAAGGTCCGTCGGTGGGGGCGATCAGCCACTTGCCGTGCCGCCGGGGCGCGGCGAAGCGGCGGCCTTCCAGTGCGCGCCGCAGCCGCCCCGGTGTCACGCCGTGCAGCACGCCCGGGTCGGCCACGTCGACCCGCTCGACGCGGCGGCCCTGTGCGCAGGAGGCCAGCGTGCGCCGGAACCCCTCGACATCGGGCAGCTCGGGCATAGCGCCAGACTACGTTCGGGCCGCGGCGCGCGCATGTGCGCGCCCCAGGGGCCGGTCAGCCACCGGGGACGGCGGACACCGTGGCCCTTATGGGGCCGGGACCTCGGACAGCGCGGGCGCCGCGCCGCCGAACTCCTCGACCGCGCCGGCCACGATGGCCTCCAGCCGGGCGTGGTGGGCGCCGCGCCAGTAGACGCGCTCACAGGCGGTGCACCGGGCGAAGACGTCGTAGGTGCGCCGGGTGCCATGCTCCAGCTGTTCCCGGACCGCTTCCTTGTCGGCGTCCTCCAGCGGTCCGTTGCAGGCGGTGCAGCGGGTCCACGGCGCCAGGGGCGGGGTGAACCGGCCGAGCACATCGCGCAGTTGCTCATGGGGACGGTCGCTGTAGACGTACGCCCCCGCCCACAGCTCGCGCCTCCGCAGCAGCCCCCGGTCGCGGGAGAGCATCACCCGGCGCTGGGAGGCGGAGAGCGCGGCGAGCGCCGGATCCCCGATGTCCTCGCTCTCGTACGCGGCGTCCACGCCCAGCAGCCGCAGCCGCCGTGCGAGCGTGCCCAGGTGCACATCGAGCAGGAAGCGCAGCGGGGCGCCCGGCACCCGCTGCGGCCGGACCACCGGGCGCACCTCGACGGTCTCCCCCGCGCGCGGCACATGCGACACCGGGGTCTCCCGGCCGTCCACGAGCAGGGCGCCGACCTCGGTGAGCGGGACCCCGACCGACTCGATCACATGCCCGAGAGTGGAGGCTCCGTCGGTGACGAGGGCCGTCCCTGCGCGGCGCCGTTCCGGGACGGCGAAAAACCGCAGTTCGGGGGCGAGGCTGAGGTGGATCTCCGGTCCGTTCACACCGCCAGCATGCCAGGCGCACGGGCGCGGACGCGATCACTTATGCCGCCCGGGACGGGCCCGGGGCGGGACGGGCGCGGGATCCACAGCTGGCGAGAATCCGTTGAAGCATGGCAATCACGCCACTGCTCATGATCGCGTACCAGGGCTAGCGTCGGCGGCGGCGCCCCGTTCGGGGCGTTCCGTTCCGTACCTGCGAAGGTTCCGCAACCGTGACGAAGGAAGCACTGCCGCTGTGACGAAATTCCTGCTCGCCGTGCATGTACTGGCCGCGATCATCGCGGTCGGTCCGGTGACCGTGGCGGCCAGTATGTTCCCCGCCGCCGCCCGCACGGCCCTGTCCGCGCCCGGGGACGTCCGGGCGACCGCCGTGCTGCGCACCCTGCACCGGGTGTGCCGGGTGTACGCCGCCGTGGGGGTGGTGGTGCCCGTCTTCGGGCTGGCGACCGCCAACAGCCTGGGTGTCCTGAGGGACACCTGGCTGATCGTCTCCATCGTGCTCACCGGGCTCGCGGCGGCCGTGCTCGCCGGGCTGATGCTGCCCCGCCAGGGCGCGATCCTCGCCGGGCCGGCCGGTGCGGCGGACACCGGCAGCGGCGGTACGGACCCCGCTCCGGCGGCAGACACCGGGGACGCCGCCGGGGCCCGCCGGACAACGGCACGGCTGGCGATGTACACCGGGATGTTCAATCTGCTGTGGGCCACGGTCACCGTACTGATGATCGTCCGCCCCGGCTCCACCACCGGAGCGTGACGATGGAAACCACCACACGTCCGCTGCGAATCGCCGCCGCCGTCGAACTGGCTTCGCTGATCGTGCTGCTGTCCAATCTGGCCACCGCACACTGGCCCGCCGTCTCCTCGGCGATGGGGCCGGTCCACGGCTGTGCCTATCTGTTCGTCATCATCGCCACCGTCCGACGCCCGGGAGCGGGCGGGCAGGTGAAGCTGCTCTCCCTGATCCCGGGCATCGGCGGGCTGCTCGTGCTGCGCCGGCTCAGCGCTCCGGCGCGCGGTTAGTCATTCGCGCACCGTGGCCCGCGACAGCGCGGGCAGCAGACGGCAGGCGTTGTCCCTGTTGATACCGCGCCGCTGGGTCCCGTTGAGTGCCGGGTCGTTGTCGAGAGCGGGCGCCGTGACATCCGTGACGACACGGGTCGGGGTCGGCGGCCAGTCGCTCCCGTAGAGGATCCGGGAAGCGTCCACGGCCGACAGCAGACTGGGGGTGGCGGAGGGGGACATGGGGCCCGCGGTGTCGTAGTAGAAGCGATGCAGATAGTCGCGGACCCGGGAGCCCTCCACCTTCGGGGTGAGCTGATCGCTGAAGGTCTCCAGACGGCTTGCGAGATACGGGAGGAAACCACCGCCGTGCGGCAGGATGAAGGTGAGGTTCGGGTAGCGGTCCAGTGTCCCGTTGACGATGAGGCTGATGGCGGCACGGGTGGTGTCCATCAGGAAGTCGCACAGGAACGGCGGCACTCCCGGCAACCCGGCCTCGTCGCCGGGCAGTTCCATGGGGTGGGTGCTGATGACGGCGGAGCGTTCATCGAGCTCCGCCAGCAGCGCGTCATGGGACGGATCGCCGAGGAAGGTCCCGCGGACACTGGTGCGGGTGCTCACCCCGACCGCGCCGAGCTCGTCCATGCCGTAGGTCACGGACCAGCGGGACAGCTCCATGTTGTCCAGGAAGATCGGGGCGAAGAAGGCGAAGCGCTCGGGATGGGCACTGACGAGATCGCCCGCGGAGCGCAGTGCGACACGGGCGCTCTCCTTGCGCAGCGGGGGCTCCCGCAGGCGTCCCAGCATCGCGACGGTGAGCACACTGGTGCGGATGCCCGCCCCGTCCATCAGGGTGAGCGCGCTGTCCAGGTCCCACTGTGTCCACCACGGAAGCCTGCCGCGCTGGACAACTCCCTTGCTCTCGGCCCAGGTGAGCCATTCCGGCGCGGTGTAGTGGTGGTGGACGTCCACCCGTGACCGCCGTGCGTCATCCCCCGGCGGTGTGCTGGAGCGATCCGCCGGGACGGAGTCATCGGCGAGTGCTGTGTCTGAGGTGTTGAGCGGTGACATCGGACTCCTCGGAAACGTCAAGGGTGAACGGAACGGTGCCGGGCGGGGGTTCAGCGGCCCGAGCCACGCCCGAGGACCTCCAGCAGCACATCCGCCAGCTCCTGTTCCGCGTTGGCCGGCATGCGCTGGGCCCGCCAGGCCACAAACCCGTCCGGCCGCACCAGCACCGCGCCCTCCCGCGTGGTGCCATGGATCTCCGCCCAGTCCGCACCGCCCCGGACCGTGAGGTCGGCCTCGGCGGAGGAGCCGACGAGGCAGGCATCCATCGGGACGTCGAGCTTCTCCGCCACCGTACGGGCGACGGCCCGCCAGTCCGCCCCGGCCTCTCCGCAGAGCAGGACGAAGGAGCGTTCGTACAGATCGATGGTGGAGACCTCCGCGCCATCGCGGGTGAGCCACATATGGGGTGCGCGGGTGCCGGGGTCACCGCGCAGCTCGAAGGTGTCCGGCACGGTGGGGGCGTCCGGGTCCCCGCCGACGACCGCGCTGGACTGGTAGCGGTAACACAGGGCCGTGGTCACCAGATCGGTACCGGTCTTCGCCGACTGGGAGGCGGAGTACCCCGGGTGTTGTTCCAGGGAGGCCTGGAGCGTGGCCCGCGCGCTGGTGGCCTCCGCCACCGGCCGGCGTTCCACCTCATAGGTGTCCAGCAGTTCGGGGGCCGCCCAGCCGCGGAGCACCGCGGCCACCTTCCAGGCGAGGTTGTGAGCGTCCTGGATACCGGTGTTGGAGCCGAACGCGCCGGTGGGCGGCATCTCGTGCACGGCGTCGCCCATGAGGAACACCCGCCCGGTGCGGTAGCTGTCGGCCACCCGGTCCGCCGCATGCCAGGGCGCCTTCCCGGTGACCTCCACATCCAGGTCGGGGACGCCCGCGCCCGCCCGGATGTGCTCGACACACCGGTCTTCCGTGAAGTCCTCGATGGTTTCCCCGCTTTCGGGCTTCCAGGGCATATGGAAGACCCACTGCTCCTTGTTGTCGACGGGCAGCAGCACACCCTCCCCGGCCGGATCGGTGATGTAACACACCACGAAGGGCTGGTCACCCGCCACATCGCGGAGCGCCTTGCTGCGGAAGGTGACGCTGATGTTGTGGAAGAGGTCCCCGCGTCCGGTGTGCCCGATCCCGAGGCGCTCGCGCGCGGGGCTGCGCGGTCCGTCGGCGGCCAGCAGGTAGTCGGTGTGGACCGTGTACGTCTCACCGGAGTCCCGGGAGCGCAACACGGCGTGCACCGCGCGCTCGTCCTGGGTGAAGGACACCAGCTCCGTACTGAAACGCACATCGCCGCCCAGGTGGCGGGCGTGGTCCAGAAGGACCGGCTCCAGGTCGTTCTGGCTGCATGCGCACCGGAAGGTCGAGCTCTTCTCGGCCTCCGGCGGCTTGCCGGTGATCCGCGGGTAGATCCATCGCCGCTTGCCCCCGGACAGGATGTCCACCTGGAGGATTCCGTCGTTCTTGGACAGGATCGCCGCCGCTTCCCGGATGTCCGGCTCCAGGCCCGCGGTGCGGTACAACTCCATCGTCCGCATGTTGTTGCCGCGGCCACGCGGATGGGCGGAGGTGGCCGAGTGGCGCTCGATCAGAGTGTGTTCGACGCCGAGGCGTCCGAGAAACACGGATGCAGACAGGCCGACGAGCGATCCCCCCACGATCAGCACGGGCACATGGTCGTTGTCTTGGGCTTTCATCTCCCGGCGTCCTCCATCTGCATCGACGGCACGGTGCCGCGGACTTGTTGTCCGCGGTCTCCCTGTGCACCATGCTGACCACGGCCCGCACGGCCGCATCACCGGCGCGTCGTTTCGGTGCTTGACGGGGGCGAATGAGTGAATGCGGTTTCGTTCCGGCTCCGGCCGGGGAGCACACCGTGCTCGCGGCGGACCGCCGTCGGCCGTGGGCAGGTCAGGGCCGGGCTCGTGCGCTCTTGCGCCGCTGACGGCGCCAGGCGACCAGCCGCAGATACTCCTCGTGCAGCACCCGGCCCAGCAGCGCCCCGCCGAAGACCACGTATCCGACGCCCACCAGCCAGGACTGGACGACCAGCACGGTGCCGACCGGGCCGTAGGAGACCGCGCTGGAGGCGATCAGCGGGGAGAACACCAGCTGGGAGAAGACCCGCAGCCCGAACAGCCCAACGCCCGTCGCCAGCGCGCCGGGCAGCAGGGCGCCCCAGCTGATCCGCCCGCCCAGCAGCAGCCGCTGCGACCACCAGAAGAACAGCACGGTGCTCACCACGGCGATGAGCACCCGGCTGACACCGGGGCCCAGATGCGAGGACAGCAGCAGATAGGCGATGAGCACCACGAGCCACACCAGATGGCGCCAGACGTTGTGCCAGCGCCCGGCGGGCAGTTCCCACACCTTCTCGTAGCCGGTCTGCACCGCCGCGCCGAAGCTCAGTCCGAAGATGGCCAGGGTCGCCAGACCGAACGCCGTGGTGGTCTCCAGTGCCCGTTTCGGCGGGGCGAACAGCTGCTTCACCTCGTCCTGCGAGGAGGCGGACACTCCCAGCCCCTCGGCCAGCCACTGGGCGAAGCCGTGGCGGTTCACCGGGTCGGCGGCGGCGACCACGATGAGCAGCGGCACCAGGGTGAGAAAGCCGAGCGCGGCGAAGCCCAACGCCCGGTGCAGCAGCTCGAACTCACTGCCCCGCCGCCAGCCGCGGCCCGCCGGGGAGCGGTGGAACAGGTGGTGCAGCCGCTCGAACGGTGAGCCGTGCCGATGCCGGTGCTCCTGGCCGGGCTTGTGCTCATGCTCGTGCTGGTGTCCGCGCCCCGGGGAGCCGGAAGAGTTCTCGGACATCGCCACTTCCCTGTCCGCGCCGAAGGCCCGGACCCGGGCGCGCGGAAACGCGCGCCGGATGGCGCGCGCACCACGAGTCCCCCTCAGTACGGGTGTCGGTCGGCTTTTTCCATCCATGCCTTGTACGCCTCGGCGCCGAGCTCGGGGTGGATCTGCTCGATCAGGATCCTGCGCTGGTCCAACGGTTTCTGGAAGTCCTCGTACTGAAAGGCGTCATCGAAGCCGATCTTCGCGGTGGCGGCCAGGTCACAGCTGAAGTAGACGGCGTCGATGCGCGACCAGTAGATGGCGCTCATGCACATCGGGCACGGTGCGCCGCTGATGTATATCGCGCAGCCCTGGAGCATCCGGGCGCGCTCCGGCACCGGGTCGGGCGATCCCTCGGGGCGTGGCACGAGTTCGAGTGTGCTCTCGTTGACGTGCTCCCCGTCGATGCTGGGCGCTTCGGGGTTGAGCACCTGGATCGCTTTGTGGATGGTCTCGATCTCCGCGTGGGCGGTGGGATCGCCGGTCAGGAGCACACGGTTCTGTCCACGAGCGATGATCTCGCCATTGCGGCTGATCACGGCGCCGAACGGGCCGCCCCAGCCGTTTTCCACGGATTCGGTGGCCAGCCGCACCGCTTCGGCCAGGAACTCCTGCTTCGCCATGTCAAACCTCCGCTCGGCTCTGCGCGCCGGTGTCGGCACCCCTGCGGAACGCTCGGTTTGTCCCATAAATTCCGTTTGATCTAGACTACTCGGCATGGATGCCCGTGCAACCCACGGCTCCACCGGAGCCGGGGCAACGGTGGTGACCTCGCAGAGGGTCCGCCCAGGACGCGACGAGGACTACAAGCGCTGGCAGGAGAAGACCAACCGGACAGCGCGCGGATTCGACGGCTTCGAGGGCACCGAGCTGTATCCGCCGGGCCCCGGCCAGGAGAACGAGTGGGTGGTGGTCTTCCGGTTCTCCCGGATCGATCAGCTCACCACCTGGCTGCGGTCCCAGGCCCGTCAGGAGCTCCTGGACGAGGCACGCCCGCTGTTCGAGGCACCGCCCACCCAGGAGGTGCTCAGCGGCGGAACGCCCGCGGAGGAGCCGGAGGTCGTCACGGCGGTCATCTCCCATGAGATCCGCCCCGGAAGCGAACAGCCCTTCCTGCACTGGCAGGACAAGGCGCTCAAGGCCCAGGAGAAGTTCCCCGGCTTCATGGGGTCGGAGCTGTTCCGCCCGGTACCGGGGATCCAGGACCACTGGGTGGTGGTCTTCCGCTTCGACTCCCGTGAACACCTCGACGCATGGCTGGAGTCCGACACCCGGAAGAAGCTGCTGAAGGAGGGCGAGAAGTACTTCACGCGCTACGACGTGCGGAAGATCGGCTCACCGTTCAGCGGCTGGTTCCGCTTCGGGGAGGGGGCGGACGAGGGCATCCCGCCGAACTGGAAACAAGCCATGTCCGTGGTACTGGCCCTCTATCCGACGGTGATGATCCTCAACCTCACGGCGGGCTACGGCCTCGACGAGGCGGGGGTGCCCGGCTACGCCGCCCTGTTCATCGGCAACGTCCTGAGTGTCAGCATCCTGACCTGGCTGGCGATGCCCCTGGTGAACCGGGCACTCGCCTTCTGGCTGCTGCCCGGCCGGGCACGCACCCTGCGGATCCATGTGGCGGGTGCCGTGCTGGTCGCCCTGTGCTACGGGCTGCTCGTCGTCCTCTTCGGGCTCACCGACTGAGCCCGCCACGGGCCCTGCCCGTCGGCTACGCGGTGACCGCCACGGACTCACCGGTGTCCGCGTCCAGGACACTCACCCGCACCGCGGGCTCACGCACCGCGTCGCGGCCGGCCGCCGCGTCGAGGGCGAAGAGCACCATCACCGGCCGGGCGGCTCCGTCTCCCGTGTGCACCCCGGCGTACTGGAGGATGCGCCAGCCGCCGTCGTCCCAGTGGTCCAGCAGCGCCGAGCGCACCAGGGGCGCGGCGCGCTGCCAGGCCAGTGAGCGTTCCAGCAGTTCGACCGTGGCGGCCACCGGCACCCGGGTGACCGCGCGCGTCCCGTCGAGCGGATGCCCGGTCAGCCGCAGCCGCAGTGTGCGCCACGGCTGCCGCCGGTGGTCGGGCGCGAGGACCAGCGCCCCGGCCACCGCCGCGAGGACAGCGCCCGCGGTGGCGGCCGGTTGGCGCGGGGCCGTGGCCCACCAGGGGTGCCCGGCCAGGGTGACGGCCACCCCGCCCACCAGGACCACGGCGGCGCGGGCGAACGCGCGGCCCCCGACCGGTCCGTCGTCCCCGGCCGTACAGCCGCAGGAGGACCCGGGCGCGGTGTACCGGGCGTAGCCGAGATAGCCGAGGAAACCCGCGCCGAGGGCGATGGCCGCCCCGCCCGTGGCCGCCGACGGCGGCAGCGCCAGCAGCGCCGCGCACAGCAGCAGTTCGAGGGCGCCGAGACCGCGCAGGGCCCGGGCCGCCCGGTGGCCGCCGCGCACCAGCCGGGCCAGCGCGGTGCGGGACGCCGAGGTCCCGGCCCTCCGGCCGAAGAGCTTGCCCGCACCGGCCGTCCCCAGCACCCCGGCGAGCAGCGGTGCGGCCAGGTCCACGGCCGCGGTGGCGGCGGTGGTCACCGGCGGTGTCCCGCCCCCGGCCCGACCGACAGCCGCACCAGCTCCACGGAGTTGTCGGACGGCCGCCAGGCGCCGAGCACCTGGGCGTCCTGCCCGATGCGCAGCCGCGAGAGATCGGCGGTGGGAGCGGCACCGGAGTAGGAGACGCTGGTGGTGTCGGGGAGCACATGGCCGACGATCTCGTGGGCGCCGTGGGCGAGATGCAGCCGGGTCTTCTCGATCCCGCGGACCGTGGTGTGGAGGTTGACGATGTTGACCCACACCGCGTCGGCGGCGAGGGTGCCATCGGGCATCGGCACACCGCGGGCGTAGAGGCCGTCGCCGGTCTCGATGGCCGCGGCGGTGGCGGCGCGCACCTTCCAGACGCTGGTGGCGCCGGTGACCCGGACCCGGGCGTACTCGCCCCAGGAGCCCGCGACCTCCAGCAGCCCGCCGTCGATCCAGGTGATCCGCCCCTCCACGAAGGAACCGTCGGCGGCCGCGGGGTCCAGGGAGCGCAGCGGCGCGGCGAAGGCGGCCTCGGCGTCCACGGCGCCCAGGGCGGTGGCCCCCACGACACCGCTGCCGACCACGGTGGCGCCCCGGAGGGCGGCGGCGGTCAGAAAGCGCCGGCGGTCCAGGGGGCTGCCGGTCCGGTACGCGCTCATGTCCGCCCGCCTCATTCGAAGATGACCACCGGCAGGATGCCGGAGCTCAGACTGCCGATCGCGGAGAAGGCGGCCGGGGTGAGGTCGATGACCCGGTTGGTGCGGCAGGTGCCGTCGCAGCAACTGGACTCGGAGCAGAAGCTCCGGGTGCGCGGACCGCAGTCGCTGACCGTGACGCACACACTGACGCCGGAGCACTGGTGGCGCACCTTCATCACCGAACCGCAGCCGCGCCGGGGCAGCTTCTCCCCGCACAGATCCGGCCGGGTGATGTCCCAGCACGCCTTGGAGGCGTTGGGCCAGGCGGCCTGCAGCTTGCTGGACTTGCAGGTGCCACAGGCCCCGCCGCCCGCGGTGGCGCACGGGCCCCAGGCGTTGCCACAGCAGAACCAGGTGGCCTCGCCGTTCCAGAGACTGGTCGATCCGCACGCCATGTGGTCATGATGCGCGGGGCCGCGGGAGCCCGCCACGCGGGGACGTCCGATCCGGCGGTGAACCCCGCTCAGAGCCGTTCGAGGATGGTGACGTTGGCCTGGCCGCCGCCCTCGCACATGGTCTGGAGGCCGTAACGGCCGCCGGTGCGCTCGAGTTCATACAGCAGGGTGGTCATCAGCTTGGTGCCGGTGGCGCCGAGGGGGTGGCCGAGCGCGATGGCCCCGCCGTTGGCATTGACCCGCTCCGGGTCGGCGCCGGTCTCCTTCAGCCAGGCGAGCACCACGGGCGCGAACGCCTCGTTGATCTCCACCAGGTCGATGTCGGCGATGGCCATTCCGGTCTTCCGCAGCGCGTGCGCGGTCGCGGGGATGGGCGCGGACAGCATCCGGATGGGGTCCTCACCGCGTACCGAGAGGTGATGGATCCGGGCGCGCGGGGTCAGCCCGTGGTCGCGCACCGCCTGGTCGGAGGCGATCAGCATCGCCGCGGCCCCGTCGGACACCTGGGAGGACAGGGCGGCGGTGATCCGGCCGCCCTCCATGACCGGCTTGAGGGCGGCCATCTTCGCCAGGCTGGTGTCCCGGCGCGGCCCCTCGTCGGCGGTGACCTCCCCGTACGGCACGAGCTCGCGCTCGAAGCGGCCCTCGTCCATGGCGCGTATCGCCCGCTGGTGCGAGCGCAGCGCGAACTCCTCCATCGCCTCGCGGCTGATGCCCCACTTCTCGGCGATCAGCTCGGCGCCGTAGAACTGGTTGACCGGCCGGTCGCCGTACCGCTTCCGCCAGCCCTCGGAGCCCGCGAAGGGGCCCTCGGACATCCCGAGCGGCACGGCCGCCTGGCGGCTGGCGAAGGCGATCGGCACCATCGACATGTTCTGCACCCCGCCCGCGACCACCAGGTCCTGGGTGCCGGAGAGCACCGCCTGCGCCGCGAAGTGGATCGCCTGCTGGGAGGAACCGCACTGCCGGTCGACCGTCACTCCCGGCACCTCCTCCGGCAGTCCGGCGGCCAGCCAGCAGGTGCGCGCGATGTCCCCGGCCTGCGGTCCGACCGTGTCCAGACAGCCGAGGACCACGTCCTCGACGGCGGCCGGGTCGGCGCCCGAGCGCTCCATCAGCGCCCGCAGGACATGGGCGCCGAGGTCGGCCGGGTGGACGGAGGCCAGTCCGCCGTTCCGCTTGCCGACGGGGGTGCGTACCGCTTCGACGATGTATGCCTCGGTCATGACCGCTGTCGCTCCTTCTCCGCTGGTGGTCATTCCCGCGGGGTGATGCCGTCCAGAACCATCGACAGATACTGACGGGCGATCTCCTCGGGGCTGTGGTGTCCGCCCGGCCGGTACCACGACGCGGCCACCCACACGGTGTCGCGCAGAAAGCGGTACGCCAGCCGGATATCGACGTCGGCGCGGAAGGCCCCCTCGGCCACCCCGCGCTCCAACGTGCCCAGCCAGGCCCGTTCGAACTTCCGCTGCGACTCGGTGAGATAGCCGAAGCGGGGCTGGGCGGCCAGCTGCCGGGCCTCCTTCTGGTAGATCGCCACGGCGGCGTGGTGCCGGTCGATCTCCCGGAAGGACTCGGTGACGAGCGCCTCGATGGTCTCCCTCGGGCCGAGTCCGGCGCCGAGCACCTTCTCGTACCCGGCCCACAGCTCGTCGAGGAAGGTGGAGAGGATCTCGTCGATCATCGACTCCTTGGAGTCGAAGTGGTAGTACAAGCTGCCCGCGAGCATCCCCGCCGCGTCCGCGATCCGGCGGACGGTGGTCGCGTTGTACCCCTGGGCGGCGAACACCTCCGCCGCCGTGGTGAGCAGTTCGCTGCGTCGTTCGGGGGACGGGCTCACGGTCGTCTTCTTCTCGCTGTTCGGGGTGCGGTTCTGGCTGGAGTTCGGCACGGGGTCATTGTCGCCTCATGCGTGCTGGCTGCTGACGGACACCGTCTCCCCGGTCATGTACGAGGAGTAGCCGCTGGCCAGGAAGACGATCACGTTGGCCACCTCCCAGGGCTCGGCGTACCGGCCGAACGCCTCCCGTTCGGTCAGCTCGGCCAGCAGTTCGGGGGTGGTCACCTTCACCAGGTGCGGATGCATGGCCAGGCTCGGCGAGACCGCGTTCACCCGCACCCCGTATCCGGCGGCCTCGACGGCGGCGCAGCGGGTGAGCGCCATGACGCCCGCCTTGGCCGCCGCGTAGTGGGCCTGTCCGGCCTGGGCGCGCCAGCCGACGACCGACGCGTTGTTGACAACAACTCCGCCGTGTCCGTCCGCCTTCATCCGGCGCAGGGCGGCGCGGGTGCAGCGGAAGGTGCCGTTCAGCGTGACGTCGATGACCCGGTCCCACTGGGCGTCGGTCATCTCGGTCAGCAGGGCGGTGCCGCCGAGACCGGCGTTGTTGACCACCGCGTCCAGCCGTCCGTGGCGCTCCTCGGCGAGGTCGTAGAGCGCCGCCACCTGGTCCTCGTCGGTCACATCGCAGACCAGCCCGGCGACCCGGTCGGTACCGAACTCGGCGGCGAGGGCGGCGGCCGTCTCCTTGAGCCTGCGCTCATGGGCATCGCCGACCACGATCCGCGCGCCCTCCTCCAGGAAGCGGCGGGCGGTGGCCCCGCCGATACCGGAGCCCGCGGCGGCGGTGATGACGGCCGTGCGGCCGGTGAGCAGGCCGTGGCCGGGGACATACGGCGCCTTGTTGTCCATCACCCTGCCACGGTAACCTACCAAACACTTGTTAGGGAACGCGTGCGCACCGAGGCGCGAACGGAGGCGGCACGGGTGGACCTCGAACTCACCGAGCGGCAGCGGGCGTTCCGGGACGAGGCCCGCCGCTGGCTCGCGGCGCATATCCCCGCCGTCCCGCTGCCGTCCCTGGAGACCGCCGAGGGGTTCGCCGCCCACCGCGCCTGGGAGCGGACGCTCGCCGAGGGCCGCTGGTCGGCGGTGACCTGGCCCGAGGAGTACGGCGGCCGGGGGGCGTCGCTGGTGGAGTGGCTGCTGTTCGAGGAGGAGTACTACGCGGCGGGCGCGCCGGGCCGGGTGAGCCAGAACGGGATCAGCCTGCTGGCCCCCACCCTCTTCGCACACGGCACCGCGGCGCAGCGCGCCCGGGTCCTGCCGCCGATGGCGCGCGGCGAGGTGATCTGGGCGCAGGCGTGGTCCGAGCCGGAGTCCGGCTCGGACCTGGCCTCACTGCGCTCCACGGCCCGCCGGGCGGACGGCGGCTGGCTGCTGACCGGCCAGAAGACCTGGTCGTCCCGGGCGGCCTTCGCCGACCGTGCCTTCGGGCTCTTCCGCAGCCACCGGGAGGAGGGCGCGCCGCCGCACCGCGGGCTGACGTATCTGATGTTCCCGCTCGGCGCACCGGGCGTGACCGTCCGTCCGATCGGCCGCCTGGACGGCAAGCCCGCCTTCGCCGAGCTCTTCCTCGACGAGGTGTTCGTGCCCGACGAGGACGTCATCGGCGAGCCGGGACAGGGCTGGCGGGTGGCGATGAGCACGGCGGGCAACGAGCGCGGGCTGACCCTGCGCAGCCCGGGCCGCTTCACGGCGGCGGCCCGGCGGCTGGTCGCGCTGTGGCGCGAGCGGGCGGCGGATCGCGGTGCGGGCGATGACGCCGGGTGTGATGACGCCGGGCGCGATGACGCCGGGCTGCGGGACCGGGTCGCCGACGCGGTGATCGGCGCTCGCGCGTACGAGCTGTTCGCGTACGCGAGCGCGGCGCGGCCAGAGGCGGGGAGCGCGGGGGCGGCCACCGGGGCCGAGTCGAGCCTCAACAAGGTCTTCTGGTCCGAGCTGGACATCGCCCTCCACGAAACGGCCCTGGACCTGCTCGGCCCGGTCGGCGAACTGGCCGACGGCGCGGCCGAGGCGGCCGGGGACGGCGGCTGGGCGGATGGCTACACCTTCGCCCTGGCGGGGCCGATCTACGCGGGCACCAATGAGATCCAGCGCGATCTGATCGCCGAACGGCTGCTGGGGCTGCCGAGGGAACGGCGCTGAGGGTGCCCTCTCCCCCACCCCGCCCCTTCCCGAACCAGGGCATCCGTCCCTGGACCCAGGGTGAACGCGACGTGGGCCACCTGTGGGGGGCTTGGGGCAGGGACAGGCATGTCGGAGAGGAGTACGTGGATGGAATTCCTGCTGGACCGGGCGCAGGGTGAGTTCGGGCGCAGCGTGGACCGGATGCTCGGTGGGGCTCGTACGGCAGAGGCGGTCCGGGCGTGGGCACAGGGGGACCACGGGCCGGGGCGAGCGTTGTGGGAGCGGCTCGGCGGGGTCGGGGTGACCGCACTGGCCGTCCCCGAGACCTACGACGGTGTCGGACCGCTGCCGGTGGAACTGGCCGTGGCGTACGTGGAGTCGGGGCGGCACGCGGTACCGGGCCCGCTGGCCGAGACCGCCGCGGTGGCGGTCCTGCTCGCGGCCACCGCCGCCCCGGCCGCCCGGCGCTGGCTGCCCCGGATCGCCTCCGGGCAGGCCCTGGTCACGCTGGCGGCGGCCGACGGCGGGCCGTACGCGCTGGACGCGGACGCCGCCGACGCCGTATTCGCCGTCGAGGGCGAGGAGTTGTGGCTCGCCCCGGGGCACGGCCCCGTACAGCCCTCGTTCGACCCGGCCCGGCGGCTGGCCCGGCCGCTGTCCGGCGGTGAGCTGCTGGCCGGCGGCCCGGCGGTGGCCGAAGCCGCCGAACGGGCGGCGGACTGGGCCGCGTTCGCCACGGCCGCGCAGTCCCTCGGCACCGGACTGGCGCTCCTGGAGCGGACGGTGGCGTATGTGAAGGCGCGGCGTCAGTTCGGCCGTGCGGTCGGTTCGTTCCAGGCGGTGAAGCACCGGCTGGCGGATGTGCTCATCGGGCTGGAGTTCGCCCGGCCGCTGCTGTACGGGGCGGCGGTGGCGCTCGCGTCGGGCGCCGCGAGCACCCGCGCCGAGGTCGCCGCCGCCAAGGTGGCCGCGGGCGAGGCGGGTTACGCGGCGGCCCGGGCCGCCCTCCAACTGCACGGCGCGATCGGCTACACGGACGAGTTCGACCTGTCGCTGTGGATCCGCAGAGCCCGCGCGCTGCGCTCCGCGTGGGGCACGCCGTCCGTCTGCCGCGCCCGCGTCCTGGCGGGCTGAACGGCGCGGCGGACGGCACGCCGTGGGGTCCGACCGCGCCGAAGAGTGTTCCCCGCTCGGGTATCTGATCCATGCTGGAGCGACCACCGGCGAGCGAACCCAGTGAACAGCGAGGGATGCCACAGATGCACCGGCCCCGGCCCACCCTGGAGAACGTAGCGCGGCAGGCGGGTGTCTCCCGCGCGACCGTGTCCCGTGTTGTCAACGGCTCCACCACGGTGGGGGAGGACAGCCGGGAGGCGGTGCTGCGGGCCATCCAGGAGCTCGGCTACATCCCCAACCAGGCGGCGCGCAGCCTGGTCACCCAGCGCACGGACTCCTTCGCGCTGGTGCTGCCGGAGGAGCCGGGCCGGGTCTTCTCCGACGACCAGTTCTTCCCCGGTGTGGTGCGCGGGGTGAGCCAGGAGCTGGAGGCGGCCGACAAGCAGCTGGTGCTGATGATGGCCCGCTCCGCCGCCAGCCGGGACCGGATCGAGCGGTTCGCGCTGGCGCGCCATGTCGACGGCGTCATGATGGCGTCCATTCACGGCGCCGATCCGCTGCCCGCCGCCCTGGCCCGGATGGGGATCCCGGTGGTCTGCAACGAGCGGGCGCTGGGCGCGACGGCGCTGCCGTACGTCGGGGTCGACAACGCGGCGGGCACGGCGGGCGCCGTCCGGCATCTGGCCGCCTCCGGCCGTACCCGGATCGGCACCGTGGCGGGGCCGCAGGACATGGTGGCCGGGATCGACCGGCTGGCGGGCTATCGCGCGGCGCTGCGGGACACAGGCCAGGAGCCGTCGGTGGCGGTCGGCGACTTCACCCGGGAGTCGGGCGCGGTGGCGATGCGGGAGCTGCTGGAGCGGCAGCCGGGGCTGGACGCGGTGTTCGTGGCATCGGACCTGATGGCCATCGGGGCGCTGCGGACGTTGCGGCAGGCCGGGCGGCGGGTGCCGGACGATGTGGCCGTGGTGGGTTTCGACGACATCGAGCCCGCCCGCTACACCGAGCCACCGCTGACCACGGTGCGCCAGCCCATCGCCGAGATCGGCCGCAGGCTGGCGGCTCAGGTGCTGCGGCTGGCGGCCGGGGAGCGTGTCGAACCCGCACTCATCCTGCCGACCGAGCTGGTGGTGCGTGACTCGGGGTGACCGTACCGCCCGCCCGCACCGGCGCCCCGCTCAGCCGCCGGTGTGCTGGGAGAGCAGGGTGCGGAACTCGCGCTCGAACGCGTCGTAGCGGCGCCGCAGCCCCGTGCCCGGCCAGTCCTCGGGCAGCAGCCGGGCGGGCAGCACGGGGTCGGCGAGCAGATGCCGCAGCGCGGCGGCGGCGACGGTGAAGCGCTGGGCAGGGCCCTCCGCGCGGTCCAGCGCTTCCCCCAGCAGCCGGGCCTGGCGGGCCCAGCCGTCCAGGTCCCACAGCCGCGCCGCGAGCGCGGCCGGATCGTCCTGTGGTGCGCCGGTGAACCAGCTGCACTGCCCGGCGGCGACGGCCGGCCGGGGGCGCACCAGATTGGCGGGGCGCAGCCAGGTGCCCTCGCGGAGCTCGGCCAGCCGAAGGGTGGCCATGGTCTGGCGCAGCGCGGCACGCTCGGCGGCCGCGCGCCGGTCGGAGGTGACGACGGCGATCTCCCAGCCGCCGTCCCAGCGCCGGACGCGGGGGGCGCGGCTGTCGTCCTGGCGGGCCTGGCGGGCCAGCAGCCGGTCGGTGAGGCTGTAGTCCCCGTCGCGCTGTTCCAGGTCACCGGCGGCGACCATGCGGGTGAGCGCGACCCGGACGGTGCCCTCGGCGGTGCCGAAGAGCGCGCCGACGCGCACCAGGGTGCGGGCGGGCAGCCGGGGCGGATGATGGCCGAGCAGGGTGCTGAGCACGATCGAGCGCGCGGTCAGCGGCCGCAGCGTGAGGGGTCCGGTGTCGTCCATGCTGCTGGGCACCCTATCCATTACAGTTCTTCATCGCGCATGATGGAAGTGTAAGACCGGCCCGGGTGAGACCGGTGAGACCGCCGCGACCGAGGAGTTGCCCGCCATGAGCCCGACGCACGAAGTCCTCAACCAGGCCCCGCCACTCGTCGGCTTCACCACGGCGGACGACCCCGCGCTGCTGGAGGCGCTGCGGCGGGACGGCGGCGCCTGGGGCGAACCGGAGGTCCGGGAGCTGGGCGCACGGGCCGGTTCCGCCGAGGTCCAGGACCGGGCGCGGATGGCCGAGGAGCACCCGCCGGTCCTGCACACCCACGACCGGTACGGCCACCGCATCGACGAGGTCGAGTACCACCCGGCCTACCACCAGCTGATGGCGGAGGCCGTGGCGAGCGGCCAGCACGCGGCGGCGTGGAGCGAGAGCCGCTCCGGCGCCCATCTGGTGCGCGCGGCCAAGTTCTACACCTTCGCGCAGGCCGAGGCCGGGCACGGCTGCCCGATCTCCATGACGTACGCCGCGGTCCCGGCGCTGCGCGCCGAACCGGAGCTGGCCGCCGCGTACGAACCGCTGCTGGCCGCCCGGGAGTACGACTTCGGGCTGCGTGCGCCGCTCGGCAAGCGGGGCCTGATCGCGGGCATGTCGATGACGGAGAAGCAGGGCGGCTCCGATGTCCGCGCCAACACCACCCGGGCCGTCCCCACCGATGACGGCACCTATGTGCTCACCGGCCACAAGTGGTTCACCTCCGCGCCGATGAGCGATGTCTTCCTGACGCTGGCCCAGGCCGACGAGGGGCTGACCTGCTTCCTGGTGCCGCGGGTCCTGCCGGACGGCACCCGTAACGCGCTGCGGTTGCAGCGGCTGAAGAACAAGCTGGGCAACCACTCCAACGCCTCGTCGGAGATCGAGTACGAGCAGGCCGTGGCCTGGCGGGTCGGCGAACCGGGCCGCGGGGTGCGCACCATCGTCGAGATGGTGAACATGACCCGGCTGGACTGTGTCATCGGCTCGGCGGCGGGCATGCGCGCCGGGCTGCGGCAGGCGCTGCACCACACCGAGCACCGCCGGGTGTTCGGCGCCGAGCTGATCGACCAGCCGCTGATGCGCCATGTGCTGGCGGATCTGGCGGTGGAGTCGGAGGCGGCCACCACCCTCGCGATGCGGCTGGCGGCGGCCCTGGACCGGGCGGAGGCCGGGGACGCGTCGGAGGCGGCGCTGCGCCGGCTCGGGCTCGCGGTCAGCAAGTACTGGGTGTGCAAGCGCGGTTCGGCCCATGCCGCGGAGGCCCTGGAGTGCCTGGGCGGCAATGGCTATGTGGAGGACTCGGGGATGCCCCGGCTCTACCGCGAGGCACCGCTGCTGTCCATCTGGGAGGGCTCGGGCAATGTGGCCGCACTCGATGTGCTGCGTGCGCTCGGCCGTGAGGAGGGCGCGCTCGACGCCTTCCTCGCCGAGGTCGAGACCGCGGCGGGGGCCGACGCGCGGCTGGACGCGGCCGTGGCCCGGCTGCGCGCGCTGCTGCCGCAGCTCGGCGATCCGCAGCGGTCCCAGGTGCTGGCGCGCCGTCTGGCCGAGCAGATGACGCTGGTGCTCCAGGGCAGTCTGCTGGTGCGGTACAGCCATCCGGCGGTGGCCGACGCGTTCTGCGCCTCGCGGCTGGACGGTGACTGGGGGCATGCGTTCGGCACCCTGCCGCCGGGGACCGACACCGGACCGATCCTGGAGCGGGCCCGGCCCAAGGACCTGCGTTGACATCGGCGGACGGCACGGCGGCGGTCCGTACCGAGCGGGCGGGCCCGGTCACCACCGTGGTGCTCGCCCGCCCCGAGGTCCGCAACGCGGTGGACGGGGCGACGGCCACCGCGCTCGCCGACGCCTTCCGCGCCTTCGACGCCGACCCCGGGGCCCGGGTCGCGGTGCTGTGGGGCGAGGGCGGCACCTTCTGCTCCGGCGCCGACCTCAAGGCGGTCGGCACCGAGCGCGGCAACCGCGTGGCCGAGGACGGCGACGGGCCGATGGGGCCCACCCGGATGCGGCTGTCCAAACCGGTGATCGCGGCGATCAGCGGCCATGCGGTCGCGGGTGGGCTGGAGTTGGCCCTGTGGTGCGATCTGCGGGTGGTGGAGGAGGACGCGGTCCTCGGGGTGTTCTGCCGCCGCTGGGGCGTACCGCTGATCGACGGCGGCACCGTACGGCTGCCCCGGCTGATCGGCGCGAGCCGGGCGATGGACCTGGTGCTGACGGGGCGTGCGGTGCCGGCCCGGGAGGCGTACGACATCGGGCTGGCCAACCGGCTGGTGCCACCGGGAGAGGCCCGCGCGGAGGCGGAGCGGCTGGCCGCCGATACCGCCCGCTTCCCGCAGACGTGTCTGCGCGGCGACCGCGCCGCGCTGCTCGAGCAGGAGGGACTGCCGGAGGAGGAGGCAATGGCACGGGAACTGCGCCATGGCCGGGCCACGCTGGCGGAGGGGCTGGACGGCGCGGCGCGCTTCGCGGCGGGCGCGGGACGGCACGGCGGCTTCGAGGAGCTGTGAGACGCGGGCTCCGCACACCGGTACGTCGGGGGCTTGGCCGCCCCTGACGTCAACCTCGGCGCGATGAACTCCCGCACGACGTCCCCTATTCGGGGGAAAAGACAGGGCCGTACGGCTGGTTCCGGTCCGGGCGGCCAAAGATCCTCCTCGTGAACCGATGGCATCGCGCATGGCGTTCAGGGGTCCTCGTCACGGCCCTGGTGTGCGCCTCGGCGGGGGCGACAGCCGCGGCCGAGGGAACCGGTGGAAGCGGCGGCTCCGCGTCCGTCACCCCCGCTCCCCGGCGGACGGTCGACGTCCGGGTCCGAGCGGGGGTGACGGACGAGGGGGCGTACGCGGCCGCGCGGGTCGAAGTCCGCCCCGGATTCTGTGTGTACGCCATCGCGTCGGCCGGGAGGGACGGCGCCTCCGCCCGGTACGGACACTGCCCCACGCCGAGACCCACACCCACCCCCACGCCGACGCCCGGACCGACGCCCACGCCGACACCCACGCCTACGCCCACCCCGACACCGACGCCCAGGCCCACTCCTACCCCGACGCCCACGCCCACCCCGACACCGACGCCCAGGCCCACTCCTACCCCGACGCCCACGCCCACGCCGACACCCACCCCCACCCTTACGCCGACGCCGACGCCAACGCCCAGTCCCCCGCGGGCCTCGGACGCCCCCGCCCCGGCGCCCGCTCCGGAGCGCCCCGCGCCCGGCCGGACCGCCACGCCCCGGCCCACCCCTCCGCGACCGGCGGAGCCCTCCCCCGGCGAACCCCCGACGCCGTCCTCCGAGCCGACGCCCACCCCGACGCGGGCGCGCCCGGTCCAGGCGCAGGCGTATCGCCCGCCCAGCCGCGAAGCGCCCCCCGACGGGACCTCGTTGGTCACCTTCACCCTGCTGCTCACGGCGCCCGCGGTGCTCGCGGCCGCCGCTCTCCGCCCGCGTTCGCGCTCCGCCTCGCGCGGCGGGCGGCGCGGCTGATCCGCCCTGCCGACCCGCTCCGGAGGTTGCCCATGCCCGAATGGCTGATTCTGACTCTTCTGATGGCCGGGGTCTGTACGGCCGTTGTGCTGGCCGCCGTCCTCAACGCCCACCGTCTCGGCGGGGACGACGACCCGAGCGAGACCCCCGATGTCCTCGACTACATGATCATGATGATCGGCGTGGTCTACGCGATCGTGCTGGGCCTGGCCATCGCCGGGGTCTGGGAGGCGCGCGGCGCCGCCCAGAACGGGGTGCGGACGGAGGCACAGGCACTGCACGAGGTGAGCGCACGGGCGAGCGTCTACCCGCGGTCCGTACGCGACCGGATCGATGAGGACATCGACGCGTATGTGGACCATGTGGTGTCCAAGGAGTGGCAGGTGATGATCGACAAGGGTGAGCTGACCGAGCGCGGCACGGCGCTGCTGGACGCCGTGCGGCACGAGGTCACCCACGCCCGGCCGCACACCGCGCTCCAGTCACAGGCGTATCAGCCGATGGTGGACGAGGTGGCCGCGGCCGACGCGGCCCGGACCGCCCGGCAGCAGAGCGCGGGGCCCACCATGCCCCCGGTGGTCTGGATCGGGCTGGCGCTGGGGGCGGCACTGGTCATCGGGCTGATCTTCACCTTGCAGATCCGCCGCTCACCACGGGAGTTGATGCTGTCCGTGATGTTCACCAGCCTGATCGTCTTTCTGCTCTTCCTGGTCTGGGACTTCGACGATCCGTTCGGGCGCTCGGTCGGCGACACGACCACCCCGTTCACCGATCTGTTTCCCAGCGCACGGGGAGGTGTTTGAGTCCGTTCTGAAAGTTGGAGATGAGCCGCACCGGCTCCCCGGCGAGACGCAGTCCGGGCAGCCGGTCGAGGGCGCCGCGCAGCATGGCCCGCATCTGGACGCGGGCCAGATGCGCTCCCATGCAGAAGTGCGGGCCGTAGCCGAAGCTGACGTGATCGTTGGGTGCGCGGGTGGGGTCGAAGCGGTCAGGGTCGGGGAAAACGGTCTCGTCGCGGTTGGCGGAGGCGTGGAAGACCACGACCTTCTCACCGCGCCGGATCAGCTGTCCGCCCAGTTCCACCTCGCGGGTGGCGGTGCGGCGGAAGGTGATGACCGGCGGCCAGCAGCGCAGCATCTCCTCCACCGCCGGGCCGGTGAGTTCGGGCCGGTCGAGCAGGAGCCGGTGGCTGTCGGGGTGGTCGAGAAGGGTGAGCAGCCCGCCGGGGATGCCGTTGCGCAGCGTCTCGTTGCCCGCCACCGCGAGCAGGAAGAACATGTTCTCGAACTCCTCGCGGCTCAGGCCGCCCTCCCGCATCCGCGCCATCACACTGCCGGGCCGGGGGCGTTCGGCCAGCGCGTGGGCGTAGCCGAACATATCGGCCAGGGCCCCGCGGGAGCGCGGGTTCATCGGCCGTCCGTCCGGGCGGACCGCTGAGGCGGGCCGGAGGGCGAGGGCGGCGCGTCCCATGGGGCTCAGCTCCTCCGGGTCCGCGGTGCCGGACCCGGCGAGATCCGTGTCCTGGTAGCCGATGACCCGGTTCGACCAGTCGAACAGCAGCCGCCGGTCGCTCTCGGGGACGCCCATCACATGGGCCAGGGTCCACACCGGCAGATCGGCCGCGAGCTCGACGAAGTCGGCCTCGCCCCGGTCGGCCACGGAGTCGATGAGCGCCGCCGCGCGCTCCTCGATGACCGCCTCCAGCTCGCGTACGGCCCGCGGGGTGAGGGCGGCGGCGACGATCCGCCGGGTCCGGGAGTGGTCGGGCGGATCCTGGTTGAGCATCATCGCCCGGACGAAGTCGAGGTCGGCCGGGGTGTCGGGGTCACGGATCTGGGTGGCGCCCAGCCACGAGGAGAAGATCTCCGGCGTGCGCAGCACCTGTTTGACGTCGGCATGCCGGAACACCGCCCAGAAGCCGGGGCCCGCGGGCCACGCCCCGACCGCGGGTTCCTCGATCCGGCAGACGGGGCGGGTGGCGCGCAGTTCGCGGAAGAGCGCGTAGGGGACGCCGGTGGCGTAGGTCTCGGGAAGGAACGCCTCCACAGGGTTCACAGCCGAGACCGTACGGCGCCGCCCGCCGGGTCCGTCAAGACGCCGGCGGGCCCGTCAGAACACCGGCGCCGAACGGGCGTCGGGCCGTCGTCACGGCACCGGCACCGGGAGCACCCGGCGCAGCGGGTCCTCGGGCAGCAGGCCGTGCGCCTTCCACTCGCGCGGATAGCCCACCGACACCTCCCGGAACGTCACCCCGTCCTCCACCGTGGTGCGGGGGATGTGCAGATGGCCGTAGACCACGGTCGCGGCGCGGAACCGGACGTGCCAGTCGGCGGTCAGCTCGGTGCCGCACCACAGGGCGAAGTCGGGGTAGCGCAGCACCCGGGTGGGCAGCCGGGTCAGCGGCCAGTGGTTGATGAGCACGGTCTGCACGGTGGGGTCGCACGCGGCGAGCTTCGCCTCGGTCTCGGCCACCCGGGCGCGGCACCAGGCGTCGCGGGTGGGGTACGGGTCGGGGTGCAGGAAGTGCTCGTCGGTGCAGACCACTCCGGCGTCATGGGCGTGGGCCAGGGCGGCTTCCTTGGTGGTGATGCCGTCGAGGCGGAAGGTGTAGTCGTAGAGCAGGAACAGCGGGGCGATGGTCAGCGGTCCGCCGATGCCCTCCCACAGGGGGTAGGGGTCCTCGGGCGTCACGATCCCTTTGGCCCGGCACATCTCCACCAGCGCCTCATAGCGCGCCACGCCACGGGCCTCCAGCGGGTCCTTGGGGTGGGTCCACAGCTCGTGGTTTCCCGGCGACCAGATGACCTTGGCAAAGCGCTCGCTCAGCAGCCCCAGCGTCTCCTCGATCTCGGAGAACACCTCGCCGACATCCCCGGCGACGATCAGCCAGTCGTCCTCGGAGCCCGGCCGCAGCCGCTCCACGATCGCCCGGTTCTCCTCGTAGGCCACGTGCAGGTCACTGATGGCGAGAAGCTCGCCTCGGTGCGTGCCGCCCATTGTTTCTCCTGTCGTACGGTGGCGGTCATGGTGCTTTGGCGGTGCGGTGGTGCCCGGGTACGGGCCCGGTGATCGCCGGTCCGTCCCTGGCGCTAGCCTCGCAGATGTGGTGGACAAACTCCCCGAGTCTTTTGAACGTGGCACCGACGGGCCGAAGGTCATCGTGGTCGGAGTGGACGGCTCCGATTCCTCCTGGCGCGCCGCGGCGTACGCCGCCGGCCTGGCCAGACGGCAGAACGCGCTGCTGGCCGTGGTCTATGTGCAGCCGGTGGTGCCCGCGGGCGCGGCCCTCGGCGCGGCGGTGGCCGACACCACGGGCGAGGTCGCCGAGGAGCTGCTCCGGGAGATCAGGGAGGCCGCCGAGCGGCTGCGCGGGGTGTTCGAGGTGCGCTGGGAGTTCCACACCTTCCCCGGCGACCCCTACAGCGGTCTGGTGCGGGCGGCGGACGAGCTCACCGCGGACGCGGTGGTCGTCGGCGCGTCCGAGCAGGCCGGGCACCGTATCGTCGGCTCGGTCGCGGTCCGGCTGGTGAAGGCGGGGCGCTGGCCGGTGACGGTGGTTCCCTGAGGCCGGACCCCGGCCGTCGGACTCGCGGACGGCGGCGGGGTGCGGCACGGCGGGAGAAGCGATTTTGAGGCAGGTCAGGGGGCCTTGTCCTCCAACCGGAAGCCGACCTTCAGCCCCACCTGGTAATGCGCGATGCGCCCGCCTTCGAGGTGCCCGCGGATCTCCGTGACCTCGAACCAGTCCAGTTCTCGGAGAGTCTTGGAAGCCCGGTCGATGCCGCTCCTGATGGCGTCGTCGACGCTGTCGGTGGACGAGCCGACGAGCTCCGTCACCCGGTATGTGTGGCAGGACATACGTCTCTCCCCTCAACACGAACGAAGCCGCCCCCCTCCACCGTGCACCCCGTAGCCCGACTCCGCGACTTTACAACGCCATCCGGGGCCGCCCGCAGACAGGACGAAGCCCCGCCCGGCGCCACGGCGGAGAGCGCACGGACGGGGCCGCTACCGGGTTGTCGACTGATCTACGGAACCACGCCTTCCCTCCGCACCGATGGCGATCTGCCCGGCCGCGGGCCGCTGTGCCGACAGCGCGGTGTCAGCCGCGGGGCAGCACGGAGGACAGCACGGACGGCAGCGGGTACCAGTCGGCGGTCGCGAAACTGGCGTGCCGGGTGGCGAGTTCGGCCACCCGAGCCTTGGCCTGCTCCTCGGTGGGGTGGGTGCCGTCGATGGCCGGGGGCACGCTCTGCGCGTCGGTCATGATCAGTAGGTAGTGGCGGTCGTCGTACCAGGCGGTGTCGATCCCGCTGCTCACATAGGTGGACGCGTCCCCGTCGAAGAACACGAACCAGGGGCGGATCGCGGCGTCGGTGTAACGGGTGCGCGGGTCACCCGCGGTGGCGTTGAGGACCGCGGGGAAGGCGGCGGCCTGCTTCAGGTTTCCGGCGGCGGCGAGGTCGCGGAGGTGGGTGGCGTACTCACGGTCGGTCCACAGGTGGTCGAGGGGGTTGTTCTGCTCGACCGTGCCCGGGATCAGCTCGAAGACGAACGTGCCCGCGAGAGCGGAGCGGGCGGGCCAGCCGTCGGCCCGGACCGCCTCGTCGAGGGTGGCGTGGCCGCCGGTCACATCGGCGGGGCGCAGCAGGGCGTCACCCAGCGTGCTGGTCAGCAGGGCGTCCAGCTCGGCCGGGCCGCGGCCGCCCTTGCCGTTGAAGCCGTCCTTCAGTTCGGTCTTGATGACGATGGGGCGGTGTCCCGGGTGGGCGTCGTGCCATGCCTTGAGATCGGCCAGACATCCGGCCAGGCTCTGGTTACGGGAGTTGGTGCGCAGGTCGGCCGCGGATCCGGCGTTGGCGCAGTTGTTGTTGTTGCCGAACGGATTGCTGTGCGAGACCCGCCAGCCGGAGCCGAACGCGTTGGTCCACACGTCGAGTTCGAGCAATGAGGCACCGGAGTCGAGCGCGTCGGCGAAGTACG
Source organism: Streptomyces coffeae (assembly GCF_016741875.1). Taxonomy (GTDB): domain Bacteria; phylum Actinomycetota; class Actinomycetes; order Streptomycetales; family Streptomycetaceae; genus Streptomyces; species Streptomyces coffeae. Next base: position 69,781 of record NZ_JAERRF010000010.1, read on the forward strand.
GATACTTGTCCTTCTCGTACGCGTTGTGCACACCCACCGCCGTGGTGGCGGAGTAGGGCGGATCGTCCGTGGTGTCGGCAGGCGCCGCGCCCGCCGGTGCCGCCAGACACAGTGCGGCGGCCGCCGCGACGACCGCCACCGTGCCCGTGCGCCGGGCCCTGTCGCCCGCAGCTCTGCCCAAGTGCCCCATGGTCCCCGCCCCTTGTCGACGTCCGGTACACAACTGGGCAGTAGCGTACGGGAGTCGTCCCGCGGGGTACGAGAGGCGGGGCGGGCACAGCGGAACGGGCCCGGGGCGACAGCGCCCTGGGCCCGTCTCGCGTGGTGCGGATCACATGAAGGTGAACAGGTGGCGGGACCGGGTCAGGCGGGCCCGCCGACGAGTTCGCGGGCGGCGGCCACGATGGCGTCCGCGTCGATTCCGGCCTCGCGCAGTTGCTCGGCCGGGGTCGCCGAGACCGGCATCGTGCGTACGGCGAGCCGGACCAGCCGGGGTACCGGGCGGCCGTCGGTGAAGGCGTCCACGACCGCGTCGCCCAGTCCGCCTTCGGGGTGGTGGTCCTCCACCGTGATCAGCCGGCCGGTCGCCTCGGCGGCGGTGCGCAGCGCCCCGGCGTCCACGGGCTTGACCGAGTAGAGGTCGATGACCCGTGCCGGGATGGACTCCTCGGCGAGCCGGTCGGCGGCCGCGAGGGCCTCGGGCACGGTGACTCCGGCCGCCACGAGGGTGACGCGGTCGTCCTCGGTGGCACGCAGGACCTTGCTGCCGCCGATCGGGAACTCTTCGGTGGGCGGGTAGAGGACGGGCGTTCCGCCGCGGGTGGTGCGCAGATAGCAGATGCCCGGCTCCCGTGCCATGGCGGCGGTCAGCTGGGCGGTCTGGTTGGCGTCGCAGGGGTAGAGCACCGTGCTGCCGTGCACCGCCCGCAGGGCGGCCAGGTCTTCCAGGCCCATCTGGGAGGGGCCGTCCTCGCCGATGGCCACCCCGGCGTGGGAGCCGATGAGGTTGAGGTCGGCGCGGCTGATCGCAGCCATGCGGATGAAGTCGTGGGCACGGGTGAAGAACGCCGCGAAGGTGGCGACATACGGGGTCCAGCCGCGGGTCTGCATCCCGACGGCGGCGGCCACCAGCTGCTGTTCGGCGATGTAGAACTCGAAGTAGCGCTCGGGGTGCTCCTTCTGGAAGTACTCCAGCCGCGTCGAGTCGCCCACCTCACCGTCGAGCGCCACCACATCGCCGCGGGAGGTGCCGACGGCGGCCACGGCCTCGCCGAACGCGTCCCGGGTGGGGACGGTGTCGCCGGGGTTGAACCGCGGCAGGCTCAGCGGGCCCTCGGAGGTGGGACGGGTGGGCGTGACCGTGGGCGGGCCGAGCACCGGCACCGCCAGGTTCCGTATCCCGCCGAGTTCGGCGATGGCCTCCTCGGGGTCCTTCAGTGGTTTGCCGTGCATCCCCTCCCGGTTCTCCACCGAGGCCACTCCGCGGCCCTTGAGCGTGCGGGCGATGATGGCGGTGGGACGGCCGATGGTGGACAGCGCCTCGCCGTACGCGCGGTCGATGGCGGCGATGTCATGGCCGTCGATCTCGATGGTGTGCCAGTCGAAGGCGCGGATGCGCCGGGCGTAGGCGTCCAGGTCCCATGCGTGGCGGGTGGGGCCGCGCTGGCCGAGCCGGTTGACGTCGATGACGGCGGTGAGGTTCTCCAGACGGTCGAATCCGGCTTGCTCGAACGCCTCCCACTCCGACCCCTCGGCCATCTCGCTGTCGCCGATGAGCACCCAGACCCGGCCGGCCACATGGTCCAGCCGTTGGGCGGCCAGCGCCATGCCGACGCCGTAGGGCAGTCCCTGCCCCAGGGAGCCGGTGGCCACGTCCACCCACGGCAGCCGGGGTGTGGGGTGGCCCTCCAACCTGCTGCCGAGGGTGCGGAAGGTGAGCAGTTCCTCGTCGCTGATGGCACCCGCGGCCTTGTAGACCGAGTACAGCAGCGGGGAGGCATGGCCCTTGGAAAAGACCAGGTGGTCATTGCCGGGGTGGTCGGGTTTTTCGAAGTCGTAGCGCAGATGGTTTCCCATGAGGACGGCCATCAGGTCCGCGGCCGACATCGAGGACGTCGGATGGCCGGATCCGGCGGCCGCCGCGGCACGCACCGAGTCCACGCGGAGCTGCTGCCCGAGCTCGCTGAGTTGTTCGTGTCGCATGGTTCTCCTTCCCTGTCGGCCCCTGTCGGCGTCGGGGCGGTCAGCGGCCGGACGCGCGGGCCGTCCGGGCGATCTCGGGGGACTCGGTGTCCAGCGGGACCGCCCAGGAGGGCACCATTCCGAGTTGCACCGCCTGGCGTGGCAGCGTCGCGTCGAGCAGCCAGTCGGCGGCCACGCGGACACGATTGCCGGGCATGGCCATCAGGTGGTAGCCGCGGGTGACGGCGTTGGCGACCGGCCCGGCCAGCGGGATGTGCAGCGGGTCGGCGGCCGCCTGCACTCCGCCGAGGTCCACTGTGAACCCCAGGTCGTGGTGTTTGTAGGGCAGGGGCGTGCCGTGGCCGAGGGAGGCCAGGATGTTGTGGGCCGCGGTCCTGCCCTGGCGCTGGGCGTGCTGCGCGGTCATCGGGGTGAACTGGCCCGGCCGGGTCAGATCGGGCACGGCGGCGGCGTCGCCGCAGGCCAGAACCTCTGGATGGCCGGGTACGGCGAGGTACTGGTCCACCCGTAGCCGGCCGCGTTCGGTGGGCAGACCCAGGTCCTCCACCAGCGGATCGGGGCGCACCCCGACGCACCAGATCAGGGAGCGGGTGTTGATGAACTCGCCGTCGTCGAGCAGCACCCCCTCGGAGGTGGCCTCCTTGACGGTGGTGCGGGTGCGGACCTCGACCCCGCGTTTGCGCAGCACCCGGTCGGCCGTGCGGGACAGCCGCTCGTCCAGCTCCGGCAGGACCCGGGGGGCGATGTCGACCAGCACCCAGCGGGGCGGGGGCGCATGGCGCAGCGCGGTGTTCTTCCGGGCCAACGCGTCGGTGAACAGCACCCCGTGGGCGGCCACCTCGGTGCCGGTGTAACCGGCGCCGACCACCACGAAGGTGCGACGGGCGGCGCGCTCCCGAGGGTCCTCGGTGGTGCCCGCCATCTCGATCTGGCGGGTCACATGATCGCGCAGATAGAGGGCCTCGGGCATTCCGCGGAAGCCGTGGGCGTGCTCGGCCACGCCGGGGATCGGCAGCAGCTTGTTGACGCTGCCGACGGAGAGGACGAGCCGGTCGTAGCCCATCTCGCCGCGGTTGCCCTCCGGGTCCTCCCACTCGACCCGGCGGCCCGCGAGGTCGACCGAGTGCACCTCGCCGAGCATCAGCCGGACATGCGGCAGGGTGCCGGTGAGGGAGACCGAGACCCGTCGGGGTTCGAGCACTCCGGCGGCCACCTCGGGCAGCAGCGGGAGATACAGAAAGTAGTCATTGGGGTTGATCAGCACGATCTCCGCCGCGTCGCGCAGGGTGCGGGAGAGCGTACGGGCGGTCTGGTAACCGGCGAAACCGGCACCGACGATCACGATGCGTACTGGGCTCACGGGGACTCCCGGGCGTACGGAACCAGAGGGTTCCAAGTGCCCGTGCGGGCCGGGGCCAAACCTGCCTGGCGGGTGGCCCCGGCCGCGGGGACGATGACCGGCCACTCCCCCGGAGGCGGCGCTGGGGTCAGCGGCGTTTGCGGGCCGCCGTCTCGCCGTCGACGGGCTCGTCCCAGTCGATGCGGTAGCCGGTCAGCCAGTCGGTGGTGGCGGTGCCGCCCGCCCGGTCCAGCCGCCGGGGCAGTGTGGCGTCGCGCAGGGCGCGTTTGACCGGGCCGGGGGCGGTGCGGCGGGCCATGCCCGCGCTGGACTGGGCCACCTTCTCGACGCGCTCGCGGCGCAGCGCCTCGTAGGCGGCGAAGGCGGTGCGTGGGCGGCGCAGATCGCGCAGGCACTTGGCGAGCACCACCCCGTCCTCGATGGCGAGGGAGGCGCCCTGTGCGGCGTTGGGAGCGCAGGCGTGTGCCGCGTCCCCCACGATGACCATTCCGTCCGAGGACCAGGTGGGGGTGGAGACGATGTCGTAGGCGCCGGTGGCGATGATGTTCTCGCCGGTGGCGCCGATGATCCCGGCGGCCGCGGTCTGGTCCGCCGTGAACAGCCCGGTGAGCCGTTCGCGCCACTGCCCGGGAGTGACGGCGGCCAGTTCCTCCTGCGGCAGCTCGGAGGCAGGGGCGTTGGTGAACCACCAGATCTCGCCGTCCGGCGCGGTGGTGCAGCCGAAGAACGCCTGTTTGCCGAAGACCATGGTGTAGGTGTCGGGGTCCGGGGGCGCGGGGACGTCACGCGCGTAGCCGCACACGGTCTGCTGCCCGGTGTAGCGCGGCCGGGGCGAACCGGCGTCGATGGTCCGGCGGATCAGGGAGTGGATGCCGTCGGCGCCGATGAGCACATCGGCCACCGCCCGGCCGCCGTCGGCGAAGGAGCCGACGACCGTACCGTCGGGGCTGGTGTGGGCGGCGAGCAGCCGTTTGCCGTACGCGATGCGCACCCCGCGGCGCACCGCCTCTTCGCGCAACACCCGGACCAGGGTGGCGCGTTTGATGGTGCGGGCCCCGGGACCGCCGTCCTCCGAGCCGGACATCGGCTTGCGGCCGAGCCGTTTGCCGGTGTTGCTGATGAAGTCGACATGGCCGACCGCGAAGGAGTGGTCCAGCACGGGTCCATGGGCGTCGATCGTGCGCAGCGCCTCCAGGCCGTTGGCCGCGACGACGAGGAACGCACCCGTGTCGATGGCGTCAGCGACATGGGGATATGCCTCGTGGACGACCGCGTCGATCCCGGCCTTGTGCAGGGCCATCGCGGTCACCGTGCCGGCGATGCCGCCACCGATGATCAGGGCTGTGGTCATGGCCACCATATGGCGGGGTTGACTCGCTCGGGTCAAGAGGGTGTTGTCAACTGACCGCTCTTGTGAGCTATTTGAGCAGTCGGGACATTCTGCGGTCGGCAAGCGGTCTGCCGTCGGTCTGGCAGGTGGGACAGTACTGGAGCGAGGAGTCCTTGAAGGACACCTCGCGGACCGTGTCCCCGCACACCGGGCACGGCTCGCCGGTGCGCCCGTGCACCCGCATCCCGCTGCGCTTCTCCGCCTTGAGGTCTCCGGCGGCCAGTCCGCGGGACCGCTCGACGGCCGAGCGCAGCGTGGTGTCCATCGCCTCGTACAGGGCGGCGATCTCCTCCTCGCCGAGATCGGAGGCCAGCCGGTAGGGCGACATCTTCGCGGCGTGCAGGATCTCGTCCGAGTAGGCGTTGCCGATTCCGGCGATGACGCTCTGATCGCGCAGCACCCCCTTGATCCGGTGGCGTACGCCGCGCAGCAGTCCGGCGAACGCCTCGGGGGTGAAGGAGCCGTCCAGCGGGTCCGGGCCGAGCCGGTCGATCCCCGGGACATCCTCGGGGGAGCGTACGCAGTACACCGCCAGCCCCTTGCGCGAGCCGGCTTCGGTGAGGTCGAAGCCGGAGCGCTCCGGACCGGCCAGGACCAGCCGCAGCGCCAGCGGGCCCTTGCCGGGGCGCGGCGGGACCTCGGGCTGGCCGTCCTTCCAGCGCAGCCAGCCCGCGCGGGCGAGATGGACGACCAGATGGGGTCCGTCGGTGGCCAGGTCCAGGAATTTGCCGTGGCGCCGCGCCGCCGTGACGGTCCGGCCCTCGAGGGCGGTCAGCGGCGGATCGTAGGTCTTGAGCACGCTCACCGCGACGGGGAGCACACGGTCGACCTCCCGGCCGACGGCACGCTCGGCCAGGATCCCGGCGAGGGCCTCCACCTCGGGCAGTTCCGGCATGCCCCCAGTGTGCCGCAGGGCCACGTCGGTCGCGCCGCCGGAGGCGGCCACCCTCGCAACCGCTCCGGGCTGCGTCCTCGGGCACCCTCCCCTACTGTCTCCTTTTGTTCCCTATGTCGTGTTCATCCCCGCGCGGAGAGGTTCCCATGGTCGACACCGGACAGCAGGAGCAGTCCGTACGGAGTCACGGGCACGACGCGGCGGCACCCCCGGCACCCGGGCCCTACGAGGCGTACGAGGGGGGCAGCCCGGAGGCCGAACGGGTGCTCTTCGACAAACTGGCGGACGAGCTGATGCGGGTGCAGCGCACCCATCGGGACACCGCGGGCGCCACCCAGTTGCTGCGCACCTTCCACGCCAAGGCGGCGCTCGGCGTGGAGAACGCCCGGCTGCGGTTCCACGACGACCTCCCGCCCGACCTGTGCGTGGGCTACGCCCGGCCGGGCGCCGAGTACCCGGCCGTGGTGCGGCTGTCCAACGCCGGCGGCACCGAGCGCCCCGACGCCTCGCCCGATCTGCGCGGGATGGCGGTCCGGGTGCAGGCCGGGCCCGAGGAGACCCACGATCTGCTGGCCACCAGCTTCCCTGTGTCCCATGCCGCCGACGCCCGGGAGTTCGTGGCGTTCGCCAAGGCCATGGCGGGCGCGACCAGCAGCGTCGAGCAGGCCTTCGGGCTCTTCGTCCGGCTGCCGCTGGCGGTGGGCTGGGGCACCGCGGACCGGATGCGCCGCAATGTGCGCACCGCCACCCGGCACACCGTCGGCTCACTGGCCCGGGAGACCTTCTGGAGCCGGGGCGCGATCCTGTGGGGCGACGCGGGGCCGGTCCGCTATCAGCTGCGCCCCGCGCCCGGCGGCACCCCCGCTCCCCCGCCCGACCGCGGTGACCCCGACTATCTCCGCCATGAGCTGGCGCTCCGGCTCGCCACCGGTGACATCGCCTTCGAGCTGTGCGTACAGCGCTACCGGGACGAGCGCCGCACACCGGTCGAGGACGGATCGGTGGAGTGGCTGGAGAGCGACGCCCCCGTGGTGCCGGTCGCCCTGCTGACCGTGGAGCGCCAGGACCTGGACTCCGCCGACGCCCGCTCCGCCGCTCGCCGCGTCGAGCAGCTGGCGTTCAACCCCTGGCACACCACCGAGGAGTTCCGGCCGCTGGGCAATCTCAACCGGGCCCGCAAGGCCGCGTACGAGGCCGCCGCCGCACACCGCCTCGGACTGCGCTTCACCAGCCCCGAGCCATGGCACAACACCCTGCTCGGAGTGCCGATGCGGGCGGCCTTCGGACTGGTCAACCGCTATGTGCCCTGGCACCGGCTGCCGGTCCCGCTGGGCCTGCTCAACCTGGTGGCGCTCCGGCAGACCCTGCGCCGGTTCAACCTCATCGACCCCGAGATGCGCCAGGCCCCGCCGCGCCCCGACCCGGCGCCCGCGCAGCTTGATGAGCAGCTGCGCACCCGGCGCTCCTACGACGGCTCGTACAACGACCTGTCCGCCCCGGGGATGGGCGCGGTGGGCGCCGCCTTCGGCCGCAACCTCCCGCCGGTCTACCGGCCGGATCTGTTCGACGTCCCGAACCCGGTCACCGTCAGCGACACCCTGCTGGCCCGGGAGCGCTTCATCCCCGCCACCTCGCTCAACGTCCTGGCCGCCGCGTGGATCCAGTTCCAGGTCCACGACTGGGTGGACCACCGCCGCTGTCCGGCCGGTGGCAGAACGGTCGAGGTCCCGCTGCCACCGGGCGCCACCTGGCACAACACCCCCGGCGGAGGGGCCGAGAAGGTGATGCGGTTCGCCGAGAACGAGGGCATCGACCTGCCCGGCGACCGGCCGCCGATCCTCTTCGCCAACACCGCCTCCCACTGGTGGGACGGCTCGGAGGTGTACGGCGGCGACGAGCGGACCGCGACCTCACTGCGCGAGCCCGGCGGGGGCGCAGCGCTGCGCCTGGAGGACGGCCATCTGCCGCTCGGCGCGGGCGGGGTGCCGCTGACCGGCTTCACCCAGAGCTGGTGGCTGGGCCTGAGCGTCATGCACACCCTCTTCGCCCGTGAGCACAACGCGGTCTGCGAGGCGCTGCGCCGCACCTACCCGGCGATGAGCGAGGACGCGGTGTACCACACCGCCCGTCTGGTGGTCTCCGCGCTCATCGCCAAGATCCATACCGTGGAGTGGACCCCGGCCATCCTCGCCACCGAGGTCATCGACATCGGCCTGAAGACCAACTGGCAGGGCCCGCCCGACCGCTGGCTGAGCAAACTCGGGCTGTGGCTGGTCGAGGCGAACGCCCTGGGCGGTATCCCCCGCACCGTGCCGGAACACCACGGTGTCCCGTACGCGCTCACCGAGGACTTCGTGACCGTCTACCGGATGCATCCGCTGCTCCCGGACGACGTCGAACTCTGCGACCACCGCTTCGGGCAGCGGCTGGAGTCGCTGGACTTCCCTCAGGTGCGGGGCCCGGCGGCGGAGGTGGTGCTGCGCAAGACGGGGCTCGCCAGCACCCTGTACTCCTTCGGTATCGCCCACCCCGGCGCGATCACCCTCAACAACTTCCCCCGCGCGCTGCGCCGCTTCGAGCGGGACGGCGAGATCATCGATCTGTCGGTGGTCGATCTGGTGCGCACCCGGCGCCGGGGGGTGCCGCGTTACAACGACTTCCGGGCCGGGCTGCACAAACCGCGGATCCGCTCCTTCGGGGAACTGGCCGCCGACCCCGACACCGCCGCCCGGCTCGAGGACGTCTACGGTTCGGTCGACGAGATCGACACCATGGTGGGGCTGTTCGCGGAGAACCCGCCCGAGGGCTTCGGCTTCAGCGACACCGCGTTCCGTATCTTCCTGCTCATGGCCACCCGGCGGATCCAGAGCGACCGCTTCCTCACCGCGGACTTCCGGCCCGAGGTGTACACGCCCCTGGGGCTGGACTGGGTGGAGAAGGGGAGCATGAGTTCGGTGATCCTTCGGCACTGCCCGGAGCTGGCGGGGCTGCTGCCACGTGGCGCGAGCCCGTTCGCACCCTGGCGGCCGGTGGTACCGTCCTCCGGCTGAGCTCACCGGCCTACCCACAGGCCGAGGCAGCGACAGGCCCGAGGAGCGGCCCCCATGGAGTGGTTCACCTCAACCGGCTACTGGCTGAGCCGTCTGGTCTTCCAGCGGGGGCTGGCCGCCGTCTACCTGATCGCCTTTCTGGTGGCGGTCGGCCAGGGACGTGCGCTGATCGGCGCGCGGGGGCTGACACCGGTGCCGCGGTTCGTGGCCCGGGTGCCGTTCCGGGAGTCGCCCAGCCTCTTCCATCTGCACTACTCCGACCGGTTCTTCGGCGTCTGCGGCTGGCTGGGCGTGGCGCTCTCGGCGGCGTTGCTGGCCGGGGCCGCGGACCGGGTACCGCTGGGGGCGGCGATGGCGGCCTGGCTGGTGCTGTGGCTGCTGTATCTGTCCATCGTCAACGTGGGCCAGGTGTGGTACGGCTTCGGCTGGGAGTCGCTGCTGCTGGAGACGGGGTTCCTCGCCGTTTTCCTGGGCAACGCGGACACCGCGCCGCCCGTGCTCGTCCTGTGGCTGCTGCGCTGGCTGCTGTTCCGGGTGGAGTTCGGCGCCGGGCTGATCAAGATCCGGGGCGACCGGTGCTGGCGGCAGTTGACCTGTCTGTACTACCACCATGAGACCCAGCCCATGCCCGGGCCGCTGAGCTGGTACTTCCACCATCTGCCGAAGCCCCTGCACCGGGCGGAGGTGGCGGCCAACCATGTGGCGCAGCTGGTGGTGCCGGTGGCGCTGTTCACCCCGCAGCCGGTCGCCAGTGTGGCCGCCGGAATCATTGTGCTGACCCAGCTGTGGCTGGTGGCCTCCGGAAACTTCTCCTGGCTGAACTGGCTGACGATCCTGCTGGCGCTGTCCGCGGTCGACGGACGGCTCGCGGCCGGGGTGCTTCCGCTGCCCGAGCCGCCCCATCCGGCCGCTCCCCCGGTCTGGTACCAGGGGGTGGTGCTGGCCGCCACCGCGCTGGTGCTGGTGCTCAGCTACTGGCCGGCCCGCAATCTGCTGTCCGGCCGTCAGCTGATGAACTACTCCTTCAACCCGCTCCACCTGGTCAACACCTACGGGGCCTTCGGCAGTGTGAACCGCAGCCGCCAGGAGGTGGTGATCGAGGGCACCGACGAACGGGTGATCACCCCGGCCACGGTGTGGAAGGAGTATGAGTTCCGCGGCAAACCAGGCGATGTACGGCGGATGCCACGCCAGTTCGCCCCGTACCATCTGCGGCTGGACTGGATGATGTGGTTCGCCGGGATCTCACCGGCCTACGCCGGGTCGTGGTTCTCGCCACTGGTGGCCAAGCTGCTGGTGAACGACCGGGCGACGCTGAAGCTGCTGCGGGTCTGCCCGTTCCCCGACGCCCCGCCCTCGCATGTGCGGGCCCAGCTGTATCTGTACCGCTTCACCACCCGGCAGGAGCGGCACGCCAGTGGGGCTTGGTGGCACCGCACCCTGCTGACCGAGTTCCTGCCACCGGTCCGGCTGGAGAACGTGGACCCGGCCGACCGCCCCCACCGCTGACCACCCGTACGGTCAGTGGTCGTCAGGCGCGGCCCGGTGCACCGGGCCGTGGGCGGTGAGGCAGTGTTCCGCCCGCGGGGCCCCGGCGTCGTAGTGGCCGCCGAGGCTCTGCGGCGGCGAGGTGTGCTCGTCGGCGTGGTCGACCTGGAGGGTGGTGTGGGTGATGCCGTACTCCCGCTCCAGCACCTCTTCGAGACCCTGGCGCACCGCGTGGCAGTCGCCGAGGGGTGCCACCAGCACATGGGCGGAGAGCGAGACCTCCCCCGAGGTGATCTGCCAGACGTGCAGATCATGCACCTCGACCACTTCGTCATGGGACACCAGCCGATTGCCCACCTCGTCCGGCTCGACCCCGGCGGGTGCCGCCTCCAGCAGCACCCGGCCGGAGGCCCGTACCAGCTGCACCCCGGCCTTGAGCATCAGAGCGATCGCAACGAGCGCGGCGATCGCGTCGGCGCGGGCGAAGCCGGTCGTCACCACGACAAGTCCGGAGATGGCGGTGGCGATGAAGGCGTACAGGTCGTTCAGCACATGCTGGAAGGCGCCCTCCACATTGAGCGAGGAGCGGTTCGCCTTCGACATGCACCAGGTCGCCGCGATGTTCACCGCGACCCCGACCAGTGCGGTGATCAGGGTGAGCCCGCCGGTCACCTCGGGCGGGTCGACAAGCCGCTCCACCGCCTCATATCCCAGCAGCAGACCGAACAGCAGCAGAGAAAGTCCATTCGCCTGCGCGGAAAGGATTTCCGCCCGCTTGAGACCATAGGTGTAACCGCCGCGCGCGGGCCGGGCGGAGAGGCGGATCGCGATGAGCGCGAGCACGATGGCGGCGGCGTCGGTGAGCATATGGGCGGCGTCGGAGAGCAGCGCCACCGAGCGCGCTATCACCCCGATCACCACTTCCACCAGCATGAATGAGGTGATCAGCGCCAGTGCCAGGGACAGCCACCGGCGGTCGGCGTTCTCCGCCACCCCATGTGCGTGCCCGTCGTGGCCCTCGCCGTGCCCATGCGTATGAGCGCCCACCCGCTCCTCCTCGGATCGCCTTCGGGACAGCGCAATTGAAACAGCCCGGAGGCGAATTCACCAAAGGCTGCAATGGACACGGTTATCAAGAGAGTTTATGGCTCATCAATTCTCTCTTTTTGAAGGCGGCAACGCTTTTCATTGTCATACCGAAATGTGGACACCGCCGGACGGGTGTGCGAAGCCACGCCGATGCGGGTGAGCTCGGCGCCGGGGAAGTGACCTGACGGGATGTGGCGCGTTGGCCGAATATGACGACGACGATGCGACGCCGTTCTCTCTCGCAGCCGAGCAGAGCGCTGGACCGGAGCACCGAAGGCGGCGGAACGGTTCATCAGACCGTTCACCAGTCAACATCCGTACCGATCTATGCGGCGCTGGTCGAGCGCTGGGCGTCCGCGGGCCGCGCGATCCCCGGGCGCTACGACCGTGAGTGGGCCGAGTTGGTGAACTGCCCGCCCTGGCCGGACCGGGTCCGCGCGGCCGCCCGGCCGTCGGGCAACTGAGCCACGCCGGGCGCGCCGCGCCCGGACCACCGCAGCGCGGCGGGGGCCGGTCCCCGTGAACCGGCCCCCGCCGTGCACCCGCGCCGACGGCCTCCCGGCGGCGCGTACGGCTCAGTCGTCGGCGCCCTCGAGCCCGCCCTCGGTCTCGAGGTAGAGCTCCCGTACCCGCTCCAGCACCTCCGGGTCGGGCTCCGCCCACAGCCCCCGGCTCTCGGCCTCCAGCAGCCGCTCGGCCATCCCGTGCAGCGCCCAGGGGTTGGCCTCCTCCAGGAACGCGCGGTTCTCCGGGTCGAGCAGATAGCTCTGCGCCAGCTTGTCGTACATCCAGTCGGCGACCACGCCGGTGGTGGCGTCGTAGCCGAAGAGGTAGTCCACCGTCGCGGCCAGCTCGAACGCGCCCTTGTAGCCGTGGCGGCGCATCGCCTCGATCCAGCGGGGGTTGACCACCCGGGCGCGGAAGACCCGGGACGTCTCCTCGTGGAGGGTGCGGGTGCGGACCGTCTCGGGGCGGGTGGAGTCGCCGATGTACGCGGCGGGCGCGGTGCCCTTCAGCGCGCGCACGGTGGCCACCATGCCGCCGTGGTACTGGAAGTAGTCGTCCGAGTCGGCGATGTCGTGCTCACGGGTGTCGGTGTTCTTCGCCGCGACCGCGATCCGCCGGTAGGCGCTCTCCATCTCCTCGCGGGCCGGACGCCCCTCGAGACCGCGCCCGTAGGCGTAGCCGCCCCAGACCGTGTACACCTCGGCGAGGTCGGCGTCGGTGCGCCAGTCCCGGCTGTCGATCAGCTGGAGCAGCCCGGCGCCGTAGGTGCCGGGGCGGGAGCCGAAGATCCGGGTGGTGGCGCGGCGCTCGTCGCCGTGGGCGGCGAGGTCGGCCCGGGTATGCGCCCGTACGTAGTTGTCCTCGTCGGGCTCGTCGAGCGAGGCGGCGAGCCGTACGGCGTCGTCCAGCAGCCCGACGACATGCGGGAAGGCGTCCCGGAAGAAACCGCTGATGCGCAGGGTGACATCGATGCGCGGGCGGCCCAGCTGCTCGAGGGTGACGGGCTCGAGCCCGGTCACCCGCCGCGAGGCGTCGTCCCACACCGGGCGGATGCCCAGCAGCGCCAGCGCCTCGGCCACGTCGTCGCCGGAGGTGCGCATCGCGCTGGTGCCCCACAGTGAAAGACCGACGGAGGTCGGCCACTGGCCGTCGTTGTCCGCGCGGTAGCGCTCCAGGAGCGAGTCGGCGAGCGCCTGACCGGTCTCCCAGGCCAGGCGGCTGGGCACGGCCTTGGGGTCGACGGAGTAGAAGTTGCGGCCGGTCGGCAGCACATTGACCAGGCCGCGCAGCGGGGAGCCGGACGGGCCCGCCGGGACGAAGCCGCCGCCGAGCGCATGCACGGCGTGGTCGATCTCGTCGGTGGTGGCGGCCAGCCGCGGCACCACCTCGCGGGCGGCGAAGTCGAGGATCGGGGTGACCGCGGCGCGCTGCTCGTCGGGCAGGGCGAGGACGGCCTTCTCGACCGCCTCCGGGGCCCAGTCCGCGTCCTCCATCGCCTCGACCAGGGCGCGGGCGCGCTCCTCGGCCTCGTCCGCGCCGGTGCGGGTGGCGGCCGACTCGTCCAGTCCGAGCGCCTCGCGCAGTCCGGGGAGCGCGGTGGTACCGCCCCAGATCTGACGGGCGCGCAGGATGGCCAGCACCAGGTTGACGCGTGCCGGGCCGGTCGGGGCGGCGCCGAGGACATGCAGACCGTCACGGATCTGGGCGTCCTTGACCTCGCACAGCCAGCCGTCGACATGGAGCAGGAAGTCGTCGAAGCCGTCGTCGTCGGGGCGGTCCTCGAGACCGAGGTCGTGGTCCAGCCTGGCGGCCTGGATCAGGGTCCAGATCTGGGCGCGGATGGCGGGCAGTTTGGCCGGGTCCATCGAGGAGATGGCGGCGTACTCGTCGAGCAGCTGCTCCAGGCGCGCGATGTCGCCGTAGGAGTCGGCGCGGGCCATCGGCGGCACCAGATGGTCGACCAGGGTCGCATGGACCCGGCGCTTGGCCTGGGTGCCCTCGCCCGGGTCGTTCACCAGGAACGGGTAGATCAGCGGCAGATCGCCGAGCGCGGCGTCGGGACCGCAGGCGGCGGACAGGCCCGCGTTCTTGCCCGGCAGCCACTCCAGATTGCCGTGCTTGCCCAGGTGCACCATGGCGTCGGCGCCGAAGCCGCCGTCGGCCTGCGGGGTGGCCATCCAGCGGTAGGCGGCCAGGTAGTGGTGGGAGGGCGGCAGATCGGGGTCGTGGTAGATGGCGATGGGGTTCTCGCCGAAGCCGCGCGGCGGCTGGATGACGATCAGCAGGTTGCCGTGGCGCAGCGCGGCCAGGACGATGTCGCCGTCCGGGTTGCGGCTGGTGTCGACGAACATCTCGCCGGGCGGCGGGCCCCAGTGCTCCTCGACCGCCTCGCGCAGTTCCTCGGGCAGGGTGGCGTACCAGCGGCGGTAGTCGGCGGCGGGGACGCGGACCGGGTTGGCGGCGAGCTGCTCCTCGGTCAGCCACTCCTGGTCGTGGCCGCCCGCGTCGATGAGGGCGCGGATCAGTTCGTCGCCGTCGCCGGAGACCAGGCCCGGGACCGCGTCCGGGCCCTCCTCGGGGCCGAGGTCGTAGCCTTCGGCGCGCAGCCGGCGCAGCAGGGCGACGGCGCTGGCCGGGGTGTCGAGGCCGACCGCGTTGCCGATCCGGGAGTGCTTGGTCGGGTAGGCGGAGAGCACCAGCGCGAGGCGCCTGTCGGCGGCGGGTATGTGGCGCAGCCGGGCGTGTCGTACCGCGATCCCGGCGACACGCGCGGCGCGCTCGGGGTCGGCGACGTAGACGGGCAGACCGTCCTCGTCCACCTCCTTGAAGGAGAACGGCACGGTGATGAGCCGGCCGTCGAACTCGGGGACGGCGACCTGGGTCGCGGCGTCCAGCGGGGAGAGCCCCTCGTCGTTCTCCTCCCAGGCGGTGCGCGAACCGGTCAGGCACAGCGCCTGGAGCACGGGGACGTCGAGCCGGGCGAGCGCGCCCGCGTCCCATGCCTCGTCGTCACCGCCCGCGGAGGCGTCGGCGGGCCGGGTGCCACCGGCGGCGAGCACGGTGGTGACGACCGCGTCGGCCGCGCCGAGGGCCTCGATCAGCTCGGGCTCGGGGGCGCGCAGCGAGGCGACGAACAGCGGGAGCGGTCGGCCTCCGGCGTCCTCCACGGCCCGGCACAGGGCCTCGACGAAGGCCGTGTTGCCGCTCATGTGGTGGGCGCGGTAGTAGAGCACCGCGACGGTGGGGCCGGTGCCGGTGCGCGCGGTGCGCTCCAGCGGGCCCCAGGTGGGGGCGGGCGCGGGCGGTTCGAAGCCGTGGCCGGTGAGCAGCACGGTGTCGGAGAGGAAGCGGGCCAGCTGGGCCAGGTTTCCGGGGCCGCCGTGGGCGAGGTAGGCGTGTGCCTCGGCGGCGATACCGACCGGGACCGTGGACGCCTCCATGAGCTGGGCGTCCGGGGCCTGTTCGCCGGTGAGGACCACCACCGGGCGGTCGCCCGCGAGCAGCATGTCCAGCCCCTCCTGCCAGGCGCGGAGACCGCCGAGCAGCCGTACGACGACGAGGTCGACGCCCTCGAGCAGGCCGGGGAGGTCGTCGAGTGCGAGCCGGGCCGGGTTGGCCAGGCGGTACGGCACCGGGCCCGTGGCGGCACGGGCACTGAGCAGGTCGGTGTCGGACGTCGACAGCAGCAGAATCATGGCTCAGCGCCTTCCTCGGGGTCCGCGCCCCGGGCGGGTTGAAGACGGCGGGAGTTCCTGGCTCGCGCGGCTGCTGCCGTGCTCACAGTGGCGGGACCGCGCCGGAATCGCACCGGCTTCCTCCCCTGACGCCGTCAGTTGCGTCCGGCGAGCCGGGATGGCCCGCCGCTGAGCATAGTAAGCGTTGCTGACCTGCCACGGGACGGAGAGGGCCGGGGAATCGTCGGTATGCTCGCCGCCATGCCCCTCCCCCCGACAACCGTCCCGCCTGGGGATCAAACGCCCGCCGCCGGTGTCCGGGCCCGCTCCGCCGGGGACCGGACGGTCGCTGTGGATCGCGGCGGGCGCGATGACGCATGCCCCGGCGCACTGCGGCTGCACCCGGCGCACGACGGCGCACTGGCTCGTATCCGGTTGCCCGGCGGGTTGTTGACGGGTCGTCAGGCGAGGGCGCTGGCGGAGGTGGCGGAGGAGCTGGGCGACGGCCGGGTGGAGCTCACCTCCCGGGGCAACCTCCAGCTGCGGGGCCTGGCCGAGGGGTGCGGGGCACGGCTGGCGGACCGGTTGCGGACGGCCGGGCTGCTGCCGTCGGACGCACACGACCGGGTGCGCAACATCGTGGCGTCACCGCTGAGCGGCCTGGACGGCGCCGGACATGCCGACGTACCCGCCTGGGCACGGGAGTTGGACACCCTGCTCTGTACGGCCGGATCCGGTGAGTTGTCGGGCTTGTCGGGGTTGTCGGGGTTGTCGGGGCGTTTTCTGTTCGCGCTGGATGACGGGCGGGGCGATGTGGCCGCCCTGGGCGCCGATGTGACATTGCTCGCAACACCCGGCGGTGGGGCCGTACTGCGGATGGGCTCGGCCGGATCCGCGGGTGCGACCGGCCCCGTCCTGCGGGTCACGGCGGCCGGGGACGCGCCGCGCGCCGCCGCGCTGGCGGCCCTGGAATTCCTGACGAGAGCGGAGGAAAGCGGCATCCGGGCCTGGCGGGTTCGGGACCTTCCCCCGCAACACGCCGTGATGGCCCAGGGATTGGCGGCACGGCTCGCCGAGGCGGGCATCGCCCTCGGACCGGACCCGGACATCGCAGGCGGACCGGAGGGGGCGCACAGCGCACCCGGGCCCGCACCCGGACCGGTGGCCGGGCCGGACGGGCGCCACACCCTGTCCGTGGCCGTCCCGCTCGGCCGGATGAGCGCCGCGCAGTGGCGGCTGCTCGCCGCGCTCGCCTCCCGGGACGGGACGGACGAACTGCGTGTGACACCCTGGCGCGGCGTGGTGCTCCCGGGGTTCACCCCGGAGGACGGCCGGACCGCGGCGGCCGAACTGGCCGCGGCCGGGCTGGTGACCGATCCCCGCTCACCCTGGCTGGGCGTCGGCGCCTGCACCGGGCTGCCCGGATGTGCCAAGTCGCTGGCCGATGTGCGGGCCGACGCCGGGCGGACGGTGGCGAGCGCGGTGGCGAGCGGCGAGCCCCGTACCGTTCCGCTGCCGGTGTACTTCTCCGGCTGTGAACGGCGCTGCGGCCACCCCGGCGGCCGCTGGGTGGACGCGCTGGCGACCGGCGTGGGCTACCGGATCACCGTACGGGGCGCACCGGACACGACGGGGGCGTCCGAGGACCCGGACGGCGTGGACGTGACAGCAGAGCAGGTGGCCGACGCCGTGGCGGCGGCCCGCGGAACGAGATGATCGAGGGCACAGTGTTCGACTACGAGAAGGACGGGGCGGCCATCTACCGCGCCTCCTTTGCCACCATCCGCGCCGAGGCGGATCTCGGCGGCCTCCCCGCCGACGTCAGCCAGGTCGCGGTGCGGATGATCCACGCCTGCGGCATGGTCGACCTGGTCCAGGACCTCGGGTACTCGCCCGAGGTGGTCTCCCGCGCCCGCGCCGCGCTGCGCTCCGGCGCGCCCATCCTGTGCGATGCGCAGATGGTCGCCAGCGGTGTCACCCGCAAGCGGCTGCCCGCCGGCAACGACGTGGTGTGCACCCTGTCGGACCCTGATGTGCCGGAGCTGGCACGGCGGATGGGCACCACGCGCAGCGCCGCCGCGCTGGAGCTGTGGCGGGACCGGCTGGAGGGTTCGGTGGTGGCGGTCGGCAACGCTCCCACCGCGCTCTTCCGGCTGCTGGAGATGATCGAGGAGGGCGCGCCGCGCCCGGCCGCCGTCATCGGGGTGCCGGTCGGTTTCATCGGCGCGGCCGAGTCCAAGGAGGCGCTGGCCGGACATCCGGCGGCGCTTGACCATCTGGTGGTGCGCGGCCGACGCGGTGGCAGCGCCATGGCCGCGGCCGCGGTCAACGCGATAGCGAGCGAGGCAGAGTGAGCGAGCAGCAGCAGGGCCGGCTCTACGGTGTGGGGCTCGGCCCCGGCGACCCGTCCCTGATGACGGTACGTGCGGTGGAGGTCATCGCCGAGGCCGATGTCATCGCGTACCACAGCGCCCGGCACGGCCGGAGCATCGCGCGTTCCATCGCCGAGCGGCATCTGCGGCCCGACCATATCGAGGAGCGGCTGGTCTACCCGGTGACCACCGAGTCCACCGACCACCCCGGCGGCTACCGGGGCGCGATGGAGGAGTTCTACGCCGACGCGGCGGCCCGGCTCGCGGCCCATCTGGACGCGGGGCGCACGGTCGCGGTGCTCGCGGAGGGCGATCCGCTCTTCTACGGCTCCTACATGCATATGCACAAGCGGCTGGCCGACCGCTATCCCACCGAGGTGATCCCCGGGGTCACCTCGGTGAGCGCCGCGGCCGCGCGGATCGGTGCGCCGCTGGTGGAGGGCGAGGAGGTGCTGACGGTCCTTCCCGGCACCCTGCCGGAGGAGGAGTTGACGGCGCGGCTCGCCTCGGCGGACGCCGCGGCCGTGATGAAGCTCGGCCGGACCTTCCCGACCGTACGGCGGGCGCTGGAACGCTCGGGGCGGCTGGCGGACGCACGGTACGTCGAGCGCGCCACGATGGACGCGGAGCGCACCGCACCCCTGGCCGAGGTCGACCCCGCGACGGTGCCGTACTTCTCGGTGGCGGTGCTGCCGAGCCGGGTCGGCGTGGCACCGGCGGCACCGGGCGAGGCGGACACACGGGACTCGGCGGTCCCGGGTGAGGTCGTGGTCGTCGGCCTCGGCCCG
Source organism: Streptomyces coffeae (assembly GCF_016741875.1). Lineage (GTDB taxonomy): Bacteria > Actinomycetota > Actinomycetes > Streptomycetales > Streptomycetaceae > Streptomyces > Streptomyces coffeae. The sequence goes on from NZ_JAERRF010000010.1 coordinate 88,596, forward strand.
GCCGGTCCGCTCTGGCTCACCCCGGAGGCCCGCGGCGAGCTGGCCGCCGCCGAGGACCTGGTCGGCTACACCACCTATCTGGACCGGGTGCCGCGGCGGCCGGGCCAGCGGCGGCACGCCTCCGACAACAAGGTGGAGGCCGAGCGCGCCGAATTCGCCCTGGAGCTGGCCCGGCGCGGGCGGCGGGTCGCCGTCGTCTCCTCCGGCGACCCCGGTGTGTTCGCCATGGCCACCGCCGTACTGGAGGCCGCGTCCCAGGACCCCTACCGCGAGGTGCCGGTGCGGGTGCTCCCTGGGATGACGGCCGCCCACGCGGCCGCCGCCCGCGCGGGCGCCCCGCTCGGCCACGACTACGCGGTGGTCTCCCTGTCCGACCGGCTCAAGCCGTGGGAGGTCATCGCCGAGCGGCTGCGCGCCGCGGCCGCGGCCGACCTGGTGCTCGCCTTGTACAACCCCGGCTCGCGCAGCCGGGTGTGGCAGGTCGGCAAGGCGCGCGAACTCCTCCTGGAGCACCGCGCGCCCGACACGCCGGTGGTGATGGGCCGGGACGTGGGCGGCCCGCAGGAGCGGGTCCGCATCGTGCGCCTGGCCGATCTGGACCCGGCCCAGGTGGACATGCGCACCATCCTGCTGATCGGCTCGTCCCAGACCCGCACGGTGCGCCGCGGCGACGGCACCGAGCTCGTCTGGACCCCGAGGCGCTACCCGGAGGACTGACCGGCGGCCCCGGCCTACCGGGTAAGGGTCGTACGCAGCCAGGCGACGGCCTCGTCCGGCGCCCCGGCCACCGCGACGCCCTCCGGGGCCGGCGGACGGCGCACCACGACCACCGGAAGTCCGGCCTCGCGCGCCGCCGTGAGCTTGGCGGCGGTGGCGCCGCCCCCGCTGTCCTTGGTCACCACGACGTCGATACGGTGGCGGCGCAGCAGCTCCGCCTCGCCCTCGAGCGTGAAGGGCCCACGGTCGAGGATCACCTCCGCGCGCGGCGGGACCGGCGGCTCCGGTGCGTCGACCGAGCGGATCAGGAACCACTGCTCGGACAACTGGGCGAAGGCGGCAAGGCCCATCCGTCCGGTGGTGAGGAAGACCCGCTCGCCCAGCCCCGGCAGCAGCCGCGCGGCCTCGGCCAGGGACACGGCCGGGTGCCAGCGGTCCCCCGGGCCCGCCACCCAGCCGGGACGGCGCAGCGCGAGCAGGGGAACATGGACGGACGCGGCGGCTCGGGCCGCGTTGAGACTGATGGTGTCGGCGAAAGGATGGGTGGCGTCGATGAGCGCGTCCACCTGGTGCTCACGGAGCCAGTGGGCCATGCCCTCGGCACCCCCGAACCCGCCGATCCGCACCTGTCCCGCGGGCAGCCGCGGCTCGGCGACCCGCCCGGCGAGGGAGCTGGTGACGCGCAGCGCGGGGTCGCGGTCCAGCTCGGCGGCGAGGCGGCGGGCCTCGGTGGTGCCGCCGAGGATGAGTACATGGCGCGCCGGAGCGCTGTTCATCGGGTGCCTTCCGTCCTGCGTGCGGTCGTCCGCGGGGCCGTACCGACCGTCCTGGCTGCGCCCGTCATCGTACGCACGGCGGGTGGGCCGTGGCTGAGGCCCGGCAGGCCGGTGGCCGCAGCGCCCAGCTGGAGCGCACCGGGCTGCGCCACGGCTGGACCACCGGCGCGTGTGCGACGGCGGCCACCACGGCCGCGTACACCGCGCTGCTGACCGGTGAGTTCCCGGACCCGGTGACGATCGAGCTGCCGAAGGGGCAGCGGCCCGCGTTCGCGCTGGCGGCCGAGGAGTTGTCCGGGGGACGGGCGATGGCCGCGGTGGTGAAGGACGCCGGGGACGATCCCGATGTGACCCACGGCGCGCTGGTCCGGGCCACGGTACGGGCGCTGCCACCGGGTGCCGGTGTGGTCTTCCGGGCCGGTCCGGGAGTGGGCACCGTCACCCGGCCCGGACTGCCGCTCGAGGTCGGCGAACCGGCCATCAACCCGGTGCCGCGCCAGATGATGCGCGACCACATCGCCTCGGTCGCGGCCTGCCACGGCGGGACGGGCGATGTCGAGGTGGAGATCTCGGTGGACCACGGCGAGGAGATCGCCCGCAGTACGTGGAATCCCCGTCTCGGCATCCTCGGCGGTCTGTCCATCCTCGGCACGACGGGCATCGTGGTGCCGTACTCCTGCTCCGCGTGGATCGACAGCATCCGTCGCGGGGTGGATGTCGCCAGGGCGGCGGGGCGGCGGCATGTGGCCGGCTGCACCGGCTCGACCTCGGAGAAGGTGGCGGTGGCCGTGCACGGGCTGCCGGAGGACGCGCTGCTGGACATGGGCGACTTCGCCGGGGCCGTGCTCAAGTATCTGCGCCGCCACCCGGTGGACCGGCTGACGGTCGCGGGTGGTTTCGCCAAGCTCTCCAAACTGGCGGCGGGCCACCTGGATCTGCACTCCTCACGCTCCCAGGTGGACAAGGGTTTCCTGGCGGAACTGGCCCGCCGGGGCGGCGCGGACGAGGAGCTCGCGGCGGCGGTGGCCACGGCCAACACCGGTCTGGAAGCGCTCCAGTTGTGCGCGGCGCGCGCTGTGCCACTCGGCGATCTGGTGGCCGCGGCGGCCCGCGACACCGCGCTCGGCGTGCTGCGCGGCGCGCCGGTCGCGGTGGACGTCATCTGCATCGACCGCGCGGGCACGGTCGTGGGCCGCGCCGCCGAACGCGGCCCGCGCGACGGCTGAGCCGGAGCGGTACCGCCGTCGGTCGGCGCGTTCCCGGGCGCTCTCGCGATGCTGAGTAGCCGCTACTCCGATCGGCCGGCGGGCCGGAAGGTGCACACCTGCACACCCTTGGCGCTGGTGACCGTGGAGACCAGTTGGAACCCGCGCCGGGCACCGTCGCCGGGGAAGATCGTCTTACCGCCGCCGAGGATCACCGGCATGAGCATGAGCCGGAGCTCATCGACCATGTCCTCGCGCAGCAGGGTGCGGGCGAGCGCGGAGCTTCCCATCACCAGCAGATCGCCGCCCTCGGCCGCGCGCAGCTCACGGAGGCGCGCCACGGCCTCGTCACCGGGGATAAGGGTGGTGTTCTGCCACGTCAGCTCGTGGTCCCCGAGCGTGGTGGACACCACGTACTTCGGAATCGCGTTCATCCGGTCGGCGAACGGGTCACCGGCCCGCTCAGGCCACGCGGCGGCCATCACCTGCCAGGTGCGGCGGCCGAACAGCAGCGCCTGGGCCTTGCCCAGCGCCTCGTCGAAGGCACCGCCGACGACCTCTTCGTCGAAGTACGGATGCGTCCAGCCGCCGTGGGCGAAACCGCCGTCGGTGTCCTCGTCGGGGCCGCCGGGCGCCTGTACGACGCCGTCCAGACTCATGAATGCGGTGATCGCGATACGCATGGGACCGGCTCCTCTTCCTCGCCTCGCCTTGAGGCTACGGAAAGGGAGACCGCCCGGCCGTGCGGAACTCATCGGTCCGCGGCGACGTCCCTCAACCGGGTCTCAACCGATTCCCCACCGGGTCTCAACCGGCGTCGGTGCCGCACGACTCGTGCGGGCGCTCGCGCTCGCTGGAGTAGAGGTGGCTGTCGCGGAACTGCTCGGCGCCCAGGGTGCGGCCCACCATGATGACGGCCGTGCGGACCACGCCCGCCGCCTTCACCTGCTCGGCGATCTCACCCAGCGTGCCGCGCAGCACCAGCTCGTCCGGGCGGCTGGCCATGGCGACCACCGCCGCCGGGCAGTCGGCGCCGTAGTGCGGAAGGAGTTCGGCCACCACCCGGTCCACATAACGGGCGGCGAGGTGCAGCACCAGCAGGGCGCGGCTGCGGCCGAGGGTCGCGAGGTCCTCCCCGTCCGGCATCGGAGTGGCCTGCTGGGCGATCCGGGTGAGGATGACGGTCTGGCCGACCGTGGGCACGGTCAGCTCGCGCCCCAGCGCGGCGGCGGCCGCCGCGAAGGCGGGAACACCGGGCACCACCTCGTACGGCACACCCGCCGCGTCGAGGCGGCGCATCTGCTCGGCCACGGCGCTGAACACCGACGGATCACCGGAGTGCAGCCGGGCCACGTCCTCGCCCGCCTCATGGGCCGCCACCAGCTCGGCGGTGATCCGGTCCAGATCGAGCCGTGCGGTGTCGACGAGCCGGGCGTCCGGCGGGCATTCGGCCAGCAGTTCGCGCGGTACGAGGCTGCCCGCGTACAGACACACCCGGCAGCGGGCGAGGGTCCGGGCGCCGCGCACCGTGATCAGGTCGGCGGCGCCGGGGCCCGCGCCGATGAAATACACCGTCATCGTGTCTCTCCTGCAACGGATGGGGCCGGCCGGCCGACCGGTTTGACCACGGACCACTGGGTGACCGGCATGGCCTGCCGCCACCCGGTGAAGCCGCCGACCGGGGCGGCGTGGGCGACGGCGATCCGGACCAGTTCACCACCGTGGCGGCGGTACCAGTCGGCGAGCAGCGCCTCGGATTCGAGCGTCACGGTGTTGGCGACGAGCCGCCCGCCCGGTGGCAGCGCCGACCAGCAGGTCTCCAGCAGTCCGGGCGCGGTGGCGCCGCCGCCGATGAACACCGCGTCGGGGGTGGGCAGTCCGGCCAGCGCACCGGGTGCCGCGCCGGTGATGACGCCGAGGCCCGGCACTCCGAGCGCGGCGGCGTTGCGCCCGATGCGCTCGGCCCGCACCGGGTCGCGTTCGACGGAGAACGCCCGGCAGGTGCGATGGGCACGCATCCACTCCACGGCGATGGAGCCGGAGCCGCCGCCGATGTCCCACAGCAGTTCACCGGGGGCGGGGGCGAGCGCGGCGAGCGTGGCCGCCCGGACATGACGCTTCGTCAGCTGGCCATCGTGTTCGTACGCCGCGTCCGGCAGTCCCGGGGTCACCGGGAGCCGTGGTGTCCCGTCCGCCGGGACGCAGTCGACGGCAATGATGTTGAGGGGGTCGCCGGGCGGATGGGCCCAGGTGTCGGCCATGCCGTCCACGGTGCGCTCGCGCTCGCCGCCGAGCTGTTCCAGCACCCGCATCCGGCTCGGGCCGAAGCCGCGGTCCCGCAGCAGCCCGGCGACCTCGGCCGGGGTGTCCGCGCCCGCGCTGAGCACCAGCAGCCGCTGCCCCGGGTACAGGGACCTGGCGAGGGCAGCCAACGGCCGGCCCACGAGGCTGATCACCTCGATCTCCTCCAGCGGGCGGCCGAGCCGGGCGCACGCGTAGGAGGCGGACGACGGATGAGGCAGCACCCGCAGCCGTTCGGCGCCCAGTTCCTCGGCCAGGGTGCGGCCGATCCCGAAGAACATCGGGTCGCCGCTGGCCAGTACGCAGACCTGGCGCCCGGTGAGTCCGGCGAACAGCCCGGGGACGGCGGGGCGCAGCGGCGACGGCCAGGGCAGCCGCTCGGCGCGGCACTCCGGGGGCAGCAGCGCCAGCTGACGGGGGCCGCCGATGACCACCTCGGCCGACCGCAGCGCGTCCTGGCCCGTGGCCGCGAGGCCGTCCCAGCCGTCGGCGCCGATGCCGACGACGGTCACGGGGGGTCGGGCGGGGCTCACGGCGCTACCTCACGTCGTTCGGAGAGATCGAGGAGTTCGGAGGGACGGACGGCACGATGTGCGGTGGGACGGCGCACAGCGGAACTCTACTGAGCTGCTACGACGCACCCCGCCCCGGGGCAGGTCAGCCGTCGGCCACCCGTGGCCCCGGCACCTGCTCCGGCCGCTGCCGCTCCCCCTCCTGCTCCCGCACCGGACCGTCGTCCGGCTCCAGTTCGGCGAGCGCCATCAACTGCTCGGCCGTCATCCCCGCGGGGATGGGCTTCGGTGGCGGTGTCCGCAACGGCGGCTGCCAGCCCGCGTCGGGAGCCCAGCGCCGGATGATCCGGGCGGGCGCTCCGGCGACCACCGCGTGGTCGGGCACCTCGCCGCGGACGATCGCGCCCGCGGCCACCACCACATTGCGGCCGAGCCGTGCTCCGGGCAGGATCACCGCCCCGGCGCCCAGCCAGCTTCCGGAGCCGATGGACACCGGCGCGGAGCGCGGCCACTGCCGGCCGATGGGCTGCTCGGGGTCGTCATAGGAGTGGTTGTCGCTGGTCACGTAGACGTACGGACCGCAGAACACATCGTCGCCGAACTCCACGGTCCGGGAGGCGATCACATGGCTGCCGCGGCCCAGCACCACCCCGTTGCCCAGGCGGAGTACGGGATCCGGGCCGAGGTCGAGGCCGGGCATCATGCCCGCGGTCAGGGTCACCTGCTCGCCGATGACGCAGTGGTCGCCGAGGTGGATCCACGGCTCTCCGAAGACGGTGCCCTGGGGGAAGGCCAGCCGGGTGCCGACACCGATGGCACCGAAGCGGTAAGGGCCGGGGCGCTCCCGGGTCACCGCGCCGGCCTGCCGCACCCAGCGCGATCCGCGGTGCACCAGGCGGGACGCGGTGCGGCGGCGCCAGGCCGCCCAGGATGAGAACAGGTTCTCGTTCATCGGCACCCGCACACCGTACCGACCGGGTCGTCGCGGGATCAGCCCCCACCGCTGTGACCTGCGCCGCGTTCGGCGCGAGGGATCCGGTGGAGCACGCAGTCGCCGCACAACCCACCACCCGGCACCCGGTAGTAGAGACAGCAGGTGCGGCGGCGGAAGGAGAGCGGCGCGGTGGTCAGGGTGCCGGTGTCACTCAGCGGCGGGGTCTGGAACAGGGTATGGACGAGCGCGGTGGCGCGGTCCGCCGCGTCCCCCCGGCCTTGCGCCCGGCACCAGTCGTGCAGCACCCGCAGTGAACCGGCCAGCGCCGAGGCCGCGTTGCCCCACAGCAGCCGTCCGGAGACCGGGCAGGCGGCGCGGACGGCATGGTGCAGCGGCCGCAGATGGACGTACGCGGTCTGCGCCAGCTGTCCGGCGAGCCCGGCGGGTTCGCCGTGGACGCGCAAGGGGTCGGGGTGCCACAGATCGTCGGGGGCCATCCGGGCCGGGTTCCACCACAGACGGTCGGGGCGCAGCTCCGGCACCCGGCCGTGGAGCGCGGCCGGGGCGAGCGCGAGCGACCACAGCCGGGCCGCGAGCCCCTGGAAGACCAGGGACGCCGCGACCCGGCGCTCGTCGGTGCGCAGGGTCGTGGCGACGGCGTCGATACGGGCGAGCAGCGGGGGCGCGGCCCGGCCGTCGACGGTCCGGTAGACCGCGCCGAGGGGGACATACCCCTCGGCGCGCGGTCCTGCGCCCCCGGTGCGCAGGGCGAAGAACGGACCTACCGCGGCGGCCTCGCGCAGCATCGCCGCTGTGCTGTCACCGTGCGCAGGAGTGTCGTCGCCGTCCACGGGTCAATGGTCGTCCGTCGTCCGGAACGCCTCAAGCAGCCGGTCCGCGGCCAGCGTCGCCGTCAGCGTGCCCTCGCGGACCTGCTGTTCCAGCAGCGGTCCCAGGCGCCGTACCTCGGAGTGTGCGTGCAGCCGGGCCAGCAGCTGGTCGCGCACCATCGACCAGGTCCAGTCGACCTGCTGGTCCCGGCGCTTGGTATCCAGTGCGCCGGTGGCCTCCAGCACCCGGCGGTGCTGCTCCAGGCGCTCCCACACCACGTCGAGACCGCTGCCCTCGCGGGCGCTGCAGGTGAGGACGGGCGGGTTCCAGGGGGCGTCCGGCGGCTGCAACAGCCGTAGCGCGCCCGCCAGTTCCCGGGCCGCGGACTTGGCGTCGCGGGCGTGCGGTCCGTCGGCCTTGTTGATGGTGACCACGTCGGCCAGCTCCAGGACGCCCTTCTTGATGCCCTGGAGCTGGTCGCCGGTGCGGGCCAGGGAGAGCAGCAGGAAGGAGTCGACCATGTTGGCCACGGCGGTCTCGGACTGGCCCACCCCGACGGTCTCCACCAGCACCACGTCATAGCCCGCGGCCTCCATGACGACCATGGACTCGCGGGTGGCGCGGGCGACCCCGCCGAGCGTTCCGGCGCTCGGCGAGGGGCGGACGAAGGCGTTCGGGTCGACGGACAGCCGCTCCATCCGGGTCTTGTCGCCCAGGATGGAGCCGCCGGTGCGGCTGGAGGACGGGTCGACGGCGAGTACCGCGACCCGGTGGCCGAGCCCGGTGAGCAGGGTGCCCAGGGCGTCGATGAAGGTGGACTTGCCCACCCCGGGCACACCGCTGATACCGACCCGCCGCGCCCCGCCGGTGTGCGGCAGCAGCTCGATCAGCAGCCGCTGGGCGAGGTCGCGGTGGTCGGGCCGGGTGGACTCGACGAGGGTGATCGCGCGGGCGATGTACGCGCGCGATCCGTCGAGCACACCCTTGGCGTAGGTGTCGATGTCGATGGACGGTCGCTTGGCCGGCCGCATGGGCCTACAGCTCGTGGCCGAGGCCGACGGCAAGCGACCTGACCAAGTCGTGGGCGGCGTCGGGGATGACCGTGCCCGGCAGGAAGACGGCGGCGGCACCGGCCTCGTGCAGGGTCTGGACGTCCTGCGGCGGAATGACCCCGCCTACGACGATGGTGATGTCCTCGCGCCCCGCCTCGGCCAGCTGCTCGCGCAGCGCGGGCACCAGGGTGAGGTGGCCGGCCGCGAGCGAGGAGACGCCGACGATGTGCACATCGGCCTCCACCGCCTGCCGGGCGACCTCCTCCGGGGTCTGGAACAGCGGGCCGACGTCCACGTCGAAGCCCAGGTCGGCGAAGGCTGTGGCGATCACCTTCTGGCCGCGGTCGTGCCCGTCCTGGCCCATCTTGGCGACCAGGATGCGGGGGCGGCGGCCCTCGGCCTCCTCGAACCTGTCGACCAGGGCGCGGGTACGGTCCACACCGGACGACAATCCGGCCTCTTCTCGGTACACACCGGAGATCGTACGGATCTGGCCGGAGTGGCGCCCGTAGACCTTCTCGAGTGCGTCGGAGATCTCGCCCACGGTGGCCTTGGCGCGGGCCGCGTCCACGGCGAGGGCCAGCAGATTGCCCTCCAGGCCGGTGCCCGGTCCGGACTCCGCGGCGGCGGTCAGCCGTCGCAGCGCGTCCTGGCACACCGCCTCGTCCCGCTCGGCGCGCAGCCGCCGCAGCTTCTCGATCTGCTGGGCGCGCACCGAGGTGTTGTCGACCTTGAGGACCTCGATCTGCTCATCACTGTCCACCCGGTACTTGTTGACGCCGATCACCGGCTGGCGGCCGGAGTCGATACGCGCCTGGGTGCGGGCCGCGGCCTCCTCCACACGCAGCTTGGGGATGCCCGCGTCGATGGCCTTGGCCATACCGCCGGCCGCCTCGACCTCCTCGATGTGCTGCCAGGCCCGCCGCGCCAGATCGTGGGTGAGCTTCTCGACGTAGGCGCTGCCGCCCCAGGGGTCGATCACCCGGCAGGTGCCCGACTCCTGCTGGAGCAGGATCTGGGTGTTGCGGGCGATACGCGCGGAGAAGTCGGTGGGCAGCGCCAGCGCCTCGTCCAGCGCGTTGGTGTGCAGCGACTGGGTGTGGCCCTGGGTGGCCGCCATCGCCTCGACACAGGTGCGCGCCACGTTGTTGAACACGTCCTGGGCGGTGAGCGACCAGCCGGAGGTCTGCGAATGGGTGCGCAGACTCAGCGACTTGGGGTTCTTGGGGTCGAACTGCTTGACCAGCTTGGCCCACAGCAGCCGGGCCGCCCGCAACTTGGCGATCTCCATGAAGAAGTTCATGCCGATGGCCCAGAAGAACGACAGCCGTGGCGCGAACGCGTCCACGTCCATCCCGGCGTCCAGTCCGGCGCGCAGATACTCCACCCCGTCGGCCAGCGTGTACGCCAGCTCCAGGTCGGCCGTGGCCCCGGCCTCCTGGATGTGGTAGCCGGAGATGGAGATGGAGTTGTAGCGGGGCATCTTCTGCGAGGTGAACGCGAAGATGTCGGAGATGATCCGCATCGACGGCTGCGGCGGATAGATGTAGGTGTTGCGGACCATGAACTCTTTGAGGATGTCGTTCTGGATGGTCCCCGCCAGCTTCTCCGGCGGCACCCCCTGCTCCTCGGCGGCCACGATGTACAGCGCGAGCACCGGCAGCACCGCGCCGTTCATCGTCATCGACACGCTCATCCGGTCCAGCGGGATGCCGTCGAAGAGCTGACGCATGTCGTAGATGGAGTCGATGGCCACGCCCGCCATGCCGACGTCGCCGGTCACCCGGGGGTGGTCGCTGTCGTAGCCGCGGTGGGTGGGCAGGTCGAACGCCACCGACAGGCCCTTCTGGCCGGCCGCGAGGTTGCGGCGGTAGAAGGCGTTGGACTCCTCGGCGGTGGAGAAGCCCGCGTACTGCCGGATCGTCCAGGGCTGGTTGACGTACATCGTCGGGTACGGGCCGCGCAGATAGGGCGCGGCGCCGGGGTAGGTGCCCAGGAAGTCCAGGTCCGTCAAGTCCTCGGCGGTGTAGAGCGGTTTGACCCCGATGCCCTCCGGGGTGTCCCACACCAGGTCCTCGACACCCTTGCCGACGTTCTCGCTCAAGCCGGCGGCCCAGTCGGCGGCTGTGGCCGTGGGCCGCTCACCGGGCGCCTCGAGTTCGACTCCCGAGAAGTCCGGAATCCTTCCGGCGTCCTGCGGACCGCCCGCCATCACGCCACCCCCATGGTGTCCAGGGCCGAGGAGAGAACCTCGACCGCGTTGCAGCCCGCGAAGACGAATCCGTCCACTCCGGCCTGCTCGTACTCATCCTGTCGATCCCCTGGCCGCCCGGCCAGATACACCTGGAGTGCGCCGGCGGCCTTCAGTCGCTCGGCGACGCCGGTGGCCTCCTCCGCGTACAGCGTGTCGCTGGAGCACAGGCACGCCACGCGGGCGCCACTGGCGGCGAAGGCGTCGGCCACGGTCCCGGCGGTCACGGTGACCGTCTCCCCAGTCGCGGTGACCGCCTCGATACCGCCCGCCTGGAAGAGGTTGGCGGCGAAGGTGGCGCGCGCGGTGTGCGCGGCCGCGGGGCCGAGCGCGGCCAGGAAGACGCGGGGCCGGATGCCCTCGGCGGCCTGGTGGGCGTCGGAGCGGGCGCGCAGCGCCTCGTACGCCTCGTCGCGGCGTACCCGGGGCAGTCCGCCGCCGGGCGGCGCGGGCGCGGTCTCGCGCTCCACGGGCTGTTCGGCGAGGTTCGGGAACTCGCTGACGCCGGTGATCGGCTCCTTGCGGCGGGCCAGATCGCGGGAGCGGCGGGCCCAGGTGTCGGCCAGCCGGTCGCGCACCAGGCCGGAGGCGAGGGCGGCGGCGAGGCCGCCGGCGCGCTCGATCTCCTGGAACCAGGCCCATCCGGCGCGGGCCACGTCGTCGGTGAGCCGCTCGATGTACCAGGAGCCGCCGCCGGGGTCGATCACCCGGGCGAGCTGCGACTCCTCGAGCAGGATGGTGGAGGTGTTGCGGGCCACGCGGAGGGCGAAGTCGTCGGGCCGGCCGAGGGCGCTGTCGAAGGGCAGCACGGTGACGGCGTCGGCGCCGCCGACCCCGGCGGCCAGGCTCGCCACGGTGGTGCGGAGCATGTTCACCCAGGGGTCCCGCCGGGTCATCATCACCGGGGAGGTCACCGCGTGCTGGCGCTGGGCGCCCGCTTCGGGGGCCGCGCCGCACACCTGGGCGACCCGGGCCCACAGCCGCCGGGCGGCGCGCAGTTTGGCGATGGTCAGGAACTGGTCGGCGGTGGCGGCGTAGCGGAACTCCAGCTCGCCGCAGGCGGCTTCGGCGCTGAGCCCGGCGTCGGTCAGCGTCCGCAGATACGCCACACCCGCGGCGAGCGAGCAGCCGAGCTCCTGGGCGGCCGAGCCACCGGCCTCGTGGTACGGCAGGCCGTCCACGGTGAGGGCCCGGACACCGGGGTAGTCGCGATGGCTGAGGGCCGCCAGCCCGGCGGTGGCGGCCAGTTGCCCCGGCAGATCCTCGTCCCGGCCGGTGCGGGCCGCCAGGCCCAGCGGGTCGGCGCCGAGGTTGCCGAGCGCCGCGTGCGACGGCACCTCACGCTCGCCGTAGAGCCGCAGCAGGGCGCGGGCGGCGGCCTCGAAGTCGGCGCCCGCGTCGAGGACGACGGGGGCGAGGTCGAGATAGACACCGTTCAGCGCCTGGGGCAGGGCGTCGACGGGCACTCCGTCCTCGCCGACCGCCAGCCACACCGAGCTGACGCCGTTCTCCAGGTCGGTCAGGACGGCCTGGTTGGTGCGGGCCGGGTCGGGGTGGGCGTGGCGCTGGCGTACGTCCCAGCCGGAGACCGTGGAGCCCTCGGGCCGTCCGCCGCGGACGAACGGGGCGAAACCGGGGAGTCCCGCGTCCTGCGGGGCGTCCTCGGCGGTGTAGAGCGGGCGGACGGAGATTCCGTCCTCGAGTGCGGTCGCAAGGGCCGCTTCGGCCTGTTCGCCTACGGCGTCCGAGGTGCCGCTTTTACGCAGCACTCCTTCGACGAGGTGGCGCCATTGGTCACGCGTCACATCCGGGAATTCGTCGGCAAGAGGAAGGCCGTCAGGCAGGACCGTCATAACGCAGGAGGCTAGTGCGATCTTCTAAAGCCAGAGCAGAGGAATCGACTGTGAGCTTGCTCTCTGTATCCAGCTCCACCGCGGGACGGCTCCGCGCGAACCGAGGCCCGCCCGGTGCGACGGGGGATGCACACCGGGCGGGCTCGATGACCTTTTTACCGCATCGGGACCGGGTTATGCATCACAAACGTGTTCGTTTTTCCGATCACCATGCGATGGGGAGCGAGATCAGGCCACGCGCACGAATCGATGGTCGCCACCGCAGCTCCTCCTTCGAAACATCGAGTCGCACCCCCGGAAAGCGGCTCAACAGGGCTTCCAGCGCCACTTCGACCTCCATCCTGGCCAGCGGGGCACCGAGGCAATAGTGGATGCCGTGACCGAAGGCAAGGTGCCCGGACCGGACAACATGTGGATTGAAGTGGTCCGGTTCCTCGAAGTGGCGAGGATCACGATTGGCGGAGGCGATGGAGAGCAGCACCGTCTCCCCCGCGGGCACGGTCACTCCGCCGATCTCGATGTCCTCGAGCGGGAAGCGGCGGATCGAGAGCGGACTCGATCCGTCATAGCGGGCGAATTCCTCGATCACGGCCGGGATCCCATCCGGTTTCTCCCGCAGCGCGCGCAGCAGTTCGGGGCGGTCGAGCAGACCGGATACAGAATTCCCGATGAGATGGACCACATTTTCGTATCCGGCGAAGAGGAGCAGAAAGGCGAGTGAGGTCAGTTCGTCCTCGCTGAGCCGGTCCGTCCCTCCGGGGCCGCCCTCGCCATCGTCGCGGACCGCGATCACAGCGGAGAGCAGATCGTCCCCGGGCTCTTCGCGCTTGGCGGCGATCAGTCCGGTGTAGAAGCGCAGCATGCTGCCGATCGCCTCCTTGGCCTGCTCCGGACGGTTCGGATCGGGGGTGATCAGGGCGTCCGACCAGGCGAGGAAGTCCTGCCGGTCGCTGTGGGGAACACCGAGGAGATCGCAGATCACCGCGATGGGGAGCGGCCCGGCGTAGTCCGCGATCAGATCGGCACGGCCGACGGACTCCATGGCGTCCAACAGTCCGTCCGCCAGCCGCCGTACCGGAGCCCGCATTGCCTCGACCCGGCCCGCGGTGAATGCCTTCACCACCAGACGGCGGACCCGGGTGTGGTCCGGCGGGTCCATGTTGAGGAGGTTGGCGTCGAGGGCGGGCGGCAGGGAGAAGCCGCGGTAGTTGCCGGGGAGGCCATTGCTCTTGTCCAGGGAGAGCCGGGGGTCGGCCAACGCCCGCCGGACATCCTCGTAGCGGGTGACCAGCCAGGCCGGGTTGCCGTCGGGTCCGGTGATCCGGTGGACCGGACCCTCCTCCCGGAGGGCGGCGCAGGTGGGGTACGGATCGGTCAGCAGCCCGGTGGTGTCGCGGGGGGTGGAGTTCGCGGTCATGTCTCCCGACCCTAGGTCGTCCGGTCCGGGTCGGGGCCACGGCGCCGTCGGGGCCGAAGTCCACGGCGCGATCCGGACGGTGGGAGACGGTGGGGAAGGTGTGTGTGGTGCGGCGCGGCGCTGGCCGGAAGGCGGCGCCGGGACTGAATCCTCCCGGCGCCGCCTGCGCCACGGGCGGCCCCGACCCCCGTCCAGGGCCACCTCGTCTTCGATCCCCCTGTGTCACCGCCGCGTTGCGGCGGTCCCCTCCCCCATCTCCGCGAGCACCTCGTCCACCAGCGGCAGCCGGTAGACATCGGCGACTCGGGCCAAGTGCTCGTGCTCGTCGGCCAGTTCGGTCCGGGTCGTCACCACCACGCTGTCCGCGGCGGCGTCCGGGAGGTGTCCACGTGCTTGATTCAGCAAACCGCGTCGGAGCGCCGCTGCTTCCACTACGGCAGCAAGTTGCCAATCGTCGAACCGTGCGGCCTGTGCCTTGACACGCGCGATCTCGAGGACATCGGCCTCCACATGACGTCGCACACCGCGCTGGACGTCACGGATCTCCGCCATCTGCCGGTTGGCCCGCCACTCCAGATCGGCCAGCGGCCACCAGGCGGTCCAGCGCGGCTGCCCCATGGCCACTTCGGGCGCCTGGGCGGTGACTTCCCGCCACAGCGGCCGCAGCCGCCGGAACCTGCGCCACGCGGAGGCGCGCGGGCCACCGGCCGGAAGGGCGAACCCGGCCAGGACGAGCAGGGCGGCGACCGAAGCGGTCAGCGGGGCCACGCCGTTGGAGAGCCAGTACAGCTCCCGGCCGGCCCAGGAGAAGACAAAGCCGATCAGCTTGCAGGCACAGTACCCCAGGCCCAGCCAGCACCCGGCGGCGAGCACCCGCAAGCCCCGGGCGAGCCAGGAGCCGCGCAGGGTCGCGGCATAGCGCGGACACAGGACGCCAAGACCCGCGAGTCCGCTTCCGAAAATGGCCAGATACAGCACCAGGAAGAGGACCACTCCGGGCTCATCGGCATAGGCGGTGCTGAAGTCCCGGGGGTGCTCCACGGCGTCCGGACGGCCGACGGCGAAGCCCGTGACCGCCACCGCCCACACCACGCCCACGGCGGCCACCACGACGCGCGGCCGGATCGCCGAGCCCGTCCAGCGCAGCAGCAGCACCAGGGCGCCGGTGGCGAACACCACCACCGAGGAGTAGAGGAGAACCATGGCCAGATTGGCCACGCCCACCAGCCGGTCGAACCAGCGGTAGACGCTGGGCGCCGAGAGCAGGAACACATTGGCCACGGCGCCGGTCATCAGACACGCGAGCCCCAGGTCGGCATTGCCGCGGTCGCGGAACCAGGCGCGGGCCTTGTATCCGGCCAGTGCCCATGCGGCGGCGCCGAAGCACAGGTACACCAGATCAAACATGGGCTCCACCACCGCCGGTGCCGGGAGCGTCCCCAGGGGGACGGGTGGTGTCCGCGTCGCGCACATGGCGCAGCGCCGGGCCGAGGGCGGCGGCCAGTTCGGCGGCCCGCCCCCGGAGCGGCAGCCCGTGGTCGTACGAGCCGGGCACCACACGCTCCATCAGCAAGGTGCCCAGGACTTCGGTTTCGCGCTCGGTGAGGTTGTCGTAGCAGTGGTGGCGGGCGAAGCCCGGGGTCATGCCGAGTCGCCGCATGGCGGTGGTGACATCGACGGACGGGGCCCACATGCGCAGCGCGTCCTCGGTGACGGCCGGGTCCTGGTCATGTCCCAGCAGCAGATGACCGATCTCGTGCAGCACGATGTGGATCTGGTGCCAGGGAGACGTCCGGAGCTCGTAGAAGATCCAGAATCCCTCGTCGGTGCTGGCCGTCATACCGGAGACCACACCGCCCAGGCTCATCGGCACCAGATGGACGGGGCGTCCGACCCGCTCGGCCACGATCGCGCACAGGCGCGGCAGATCGGTCGAGGCGGGCAGCCCGAGCTCCTTGATGAGCTGCTTGCACCGCCGTCGTATCCGGCCCACTCGCATGCCTGTACCACCCTCGATTCCGGTCCGGCACCAGGTGCGGAACAGTGACCGCACCTCACCGCAGACCACGGGATGCCTCGCCGTCCGGTTCGGCGGGCCCCTCCGGTCCCCCCGGCTCCGGCGGAAGGTTCATCTGCTGCCGGAACTGCGAGATGATGGCGGTGAGGCTGTCCTGGACCTCCGGGGGGAGGCCCACGGAGCGCAGCGCGATGCCGCGGACCCGCTTGTCGCGCATGGCGACCAGGAACCGCACCTCTTCCTCCACCCGCTCCGCCTGTGACGGCGAGAGGTCGCCGAGCAGATAACCGACGGGCACGGCGAAGAACTTGGCCAGTGCGCGCAGCAGGTCCGGGCTGGGGTTGGTGCGCTTCCCGTTGCGCAGCATCGACAGATACTGCTCGGTCAGACCCGCCTTGCCGTACTCCTCGCTTCCACTGATCTCCTCGGCGACATGGGCGTTGGTGTAGGGGGCACCCGGCGGGTGCATGGTCGCGAACAGGTAGTTGAGCCGGTCCGCCAGCCGACTGCCGGCGTCATCCGGTGACCTGTCGGCCCCGACGGCCATCCGCTCCCCCTTGTTTTTGTGGCAGTTCACGGCGGCACGCCCTCACGGTTGGTTAAGGCGAACAACGCCGCGTGGTCATCCTGCCATGGAGGTCGTATGCCGCACCAGTCCGCCCCGACCGTGCGGGAACACCTGACTTAACCGCCAGTTGGTAGGTGTCGGGTCTCCCTCCTTCAGGTCGGGTCCATGGCCGGGCACGTCCTGAAGGGGCGGTGCCGGCCGATTTCCGCCGCGGCGTCGACGTAGCCGAGCAGCGGCACACCCGCCGCGCGCAACCGTGCGGCGGTCCGGGCGAACACCGGGTCGGGGCGGCGGCCCGACCCGTCGGCCAGGTTGAGGATCACGCCGCGGCACCAGCAGCCGCCGTTGGGGTCGCGTCACAGCGCGGGTACCGCGGGCGGGTTGGCGCCGGCCGCCCACAGCCCGGCCAGTGAATCGGCGAAGGTGCGCCGGGGCTGCCAGCCGATGACCCGCCCGGCAGCGGCGATGTCAGCTTGTTGCCAGGAGACGGCGGCCGAGCGGTCCGACCCGCCGTCGCACTCCAGTCGCGCTCCTCGAGCCGCCCGCGGAAGCCGCTGACCCGCACCAGCCCCTCGGCGACCGCCCGCACCGGACGGGCCGTACCGCTGGCGATGTTGAGCACACGCGGATGCTCACCGGGGGTGGTGGCGAGCCCGGCGGCCCGCGCCACATCGCGTACGTCGACGAAGTCGCGGTGTGCGGACAGATCGCCGACCCGGACCGTGCCCTCCGGGCCTTGGGGCACCGCCCGGCGCAGTTCGGCGGCGAGCCGTCCGGGCAGCCCGGCGGTCGGTGAGCCGGGGCCCAGCGGGTTGAACACCCGCAGCACCACGCACAGGTCCGCGGCCAGCCGGGCCGGATCGGCGGTGGCCAGGTCGGCGGTCAGGTCGGCGTCCGGCGAACGGCCACCGAGCAGTACCCGCACCCCGGGCAGGGTACGCAGATGACGGGTGGTGTGCCGGCCCAGGAAACCGGTGGCACCGAGGACAAGAATGCGCACCCGCCCTCACGCTCCCTTGATCAGCAGGCCGCGGCGGGCGTCGAACTCGGCGTTGGCCCGGTCGTAGTCGGTGTAGGCGCGGATGATGTGGCCGAGATGGCCCATGGCCAGGGTGCAACTGGTGAACCCCGCCGCGGACAGCTGACGCATCACGATCTCCAGAAGGGCGTGCTGTTCGCCGATCGGGACGAGCGGCTTGGGCAACGCGGTGGTGTAGGGACGATGCCGGACGCCAATGCCGCCGGCCAGGATGACTGCGTGCAGGGTGGGTTCCTCTCCGGATTGACGGTGGGGTGGCTGGGTGGTGGCCCTGCGGTGACGGATCAGACGTTGTAGAGGTCCGTCTTGTAGCGGGCGAGGTTGGCCGGGTCGCGGAAGAAGGCGATGGTGTGTTCCAGGCCGCCCTCGAGGGTGTGCGCGGGAGCCCAGCCGGTGGCGGCGCGCAGCCGGGAGGCGTCGCACACCAGCCGCATCACCTCGGCGTCGGCGGGCCGTACCCGCTGGGCGTCCTCGCGGACGTCGAGCGGGGTGTCCATCAGCTTGCCGACGAGGGCCACCAGATCGCCGACGGAGATCTCACCGCCGGTGCCCGCGTTGAAGGTGCGGCCGACAACATCGGCGGCGGGGGCGGTGCCGACGGCGAGGAAGGCCGCCGCGGTGTCCTTGACGAAGGTGAAGTCCCGGGTGGGGCGCAGGTCGCCCAGGGTGATGGTGGTCTGTCCGGCCGCCACCTGGCCGATGACCGTCGGGATCACGGCGCGCATCGACTGGCGCGGACCGAAGGTGTTGAACGGCCGCAGGGTGACCACGGGGGTGCCGAACCCGGCGTGGTAGCTGTCGGCCAGCCGGTCCCCTCCGGCCTTGGAAGCGGCGTACGGGGACTGGGTGTTGACGGGGTGGTCCTCGGTGATCGGGACGGTCTGTGCGGTGCCGTAGATCTCGCTGGTGGAGGTGTGCACCAGACGCGGGATCTCCAAGTGGCGCACCGCCTCCAGCACGTTGAGGGTGCCGGTCACATTGGTTTCGACATAGCTGTGCGGGGCCCGGTAGGAGTACGGGATCGCGATCAGGGCGGCGAGGTGGTAGACGGCCTCGGTGCCCCGGAGGAGACCGCCCACCGAGCCCGGGTCACGGACGTCGCCGAGAACCACCTCGACATGGGCCATCACATCGTTGGGCAGCGTCTCCAGCCACCCGAAGGACGAGAAGGAGTTGTACTGGACCATGGCACGCACCCGGTGGCCGGTGGCCACCAGCGCCTCGACGAGATGCGAGCCGATGAAGCCCTCCGCGCCGGTGACGGCGACGGTGGTGCCGGGGGCGGCGGTGTTCGGGGGTGTCGCGGTGGCGGCAGAGCTGGTTTCGGACATGCGGGAACTCCCCTTCTGGTGCGGTGACATGGGATGGCGGTTGCGGTGCGGTGATGCGGTGCGGCCCGGTGACGGACAGCGCCGGGTCAGCGGTGTGTGGTCATCCGGCCGAGCAGCACGGTGGCGACCGTGGCGAGCAGGGCCACCGCCCGCACCCAGGGCGGCAGTCCGGTGGCGGGGAGGAGTGCGGCTCCGACGGCGGTCGGGAGCAGCGCCGGCGGCAGCAGACGTTCCTTGCCCCGCACCAACAGGGTGGTGGCCGCCCCGAGACAGGCCGACTGCCCGGCCGCGAAGGCCAGCGCTCCCCCGGGCGACGCGCGGTGGGCGAGGCCCTGGTTCCAGGCCCAGCCGACGAGCGCGGAGGCGGTCAGCGCACCGCTTCCGGCGGGCAGGCCCAGCGCATCGGGCGGGCCGGTGAGAAACGGCGCGCCCACGGCGTAGCCGAGTCCGGGCAGGGCGAACACCAGGCCGCGCAGCAGGAACGGGCCGGGCACCGCACGCCACGGGTCGGGGCGCGGCGGGGCCTCGGGGTAGTGGCGCGGCACCCGGGCGTACAGCTCGGCCGCGAGCTCGAAGGTGTCCCGGCGCCCGAACCGCTCCTGAACCTGATCACCTGTCAGCCCGTCCGCCTCCGGCACGGCGGCGATCTCATCGGGATGGACGGCCCTGGCCACCAACTCACCTCGGTCCGCGAGGAGTTCGTCCAGCGAGTCGCGGGCCCAGATCGACGGTGGTGCAGGGCGTGCCCGAATCCTTGAGTTCGGCGGTGATCGCCGCGGTGGCCGGGCCTTTGTCGTCCAGGACCAGGACGCGCAGGTCGATTCTCGGTGTCGGTGCGGCACTCGCGCCGATCGCCGGTGCCCTTGCGGACAGCGGGACCGCCGCGGCGCATACCGCGGCAGGCCGGGTCATCCGACCCATGGTGAACTCCCCCCAGGGGCAGCCGCGCAGGGCGCGGCGCCGACCGGTGATTGACACATGTGAACAGACCACGGTGTGGCAGGTGTTCACGCAGAGTGAATGATGAGCGATCCCCAAGAAGCGGCTTCGCCGCGGCCGGGGCTCCCCTCCCCGGTCGCTGTCGGGGCTCCCCTCCCCGACGGCCGTACCGAATCGCCGGCCGAGGACATCACCGTCCTCACCGGCCGCGCGGCCGAAGCCGAAACCGCGCAGACCATATAGTGCGGCATGTCCGGGGGGATGGACCGCCGTATCACCGTATGACCCGCCGTGGGACGGACCGACCGTGGCCGATTATCGATGTCCTGGGACACATCATCCGAGATCCGACTTCATAGATGTGAGAGACCTGTGAGGATCAGACACCCTGTGGTGACCTGTGGCGCCATTGGTCTACACCACTAGGGTGAGCTCTTCCTTCGGCCGGGTGGCTCGATGGAGCCACCCTCTTCGACCGTGCCGAATTCGGCTGAATGATGGCCGTCCGAAATGTTCGACATTGAAGCGATTGACCGCGGCGCTCTCAATCCACGCTCTGGAGGATGTGCGGCTCGGCCAGGTCGTCCTCGTAACCGGCGAGGCGGATCGGCGCGGAGCGTGCCCACACCTCCAAACTGCCCACTTCCGAGGGCTCTGCGCACCGCCCGTCATCGCCTGCGTGCGACTCGTCGCTCTGTGTCTGTTCGGGGGTCACCGCACACTCCCTGTGTCGGCTGAACCGGATCTGTCGCCAGGTTAACCAGCAAGGGAACGCTCCGCGCGTCGATTTCCACAGAGTGGACACGGAATGGACACCACCCCTCAGGGGCCGTACGTCCGGTGGCCGCGGGATGCCAATCGTGCTGAGCTGGATGCCAGGGGACCGGACACCGGACCGCCGAACGGGTGATGGGCCCCCGGGCGGGGACCCGGGGCAACAGCGACCGGCCGGCCCCTCGGCGGAGCGTGCGCGCGGCCCGACCCCGCGCTCCGGCCGCGAAGATCGACAACATCGTTCCGCGCACCGCACCACCCCCGCGGCTGCGGGTGCGGCGGACGCTACACCGCCCGGCCGGGCACCGCACGCCGGTGCCACGGCCGGGCGAACGCACGCCGGACCGGCCAGGTCAGGCCGCCCCGGGCAGCGGCGCGGCACCGCCGTCGCCGTTCCCGGCCACCGGGCGGCGGCGCCTTGTGGCCCACTCCGGTCCGTCCGCGCCGCCGTCCACCGCGTGGTGCGCCCAGGCGATATGCCCGTCCGGCCGCACCAGGACGGTAGCCAGTCCGTCCCAGCCCCGGTGGACGGTGGTCGGGCGTGCGGCCACGGTCCGGATCCGGTCCTCACCCCCGGCGAGCGCGGCGGCCGTGGCGATGCTGTCCGCTCCGGCCGCGGTGCCCATGAGGTGGAGCAGGACGAACCTCCCGTCGGCCAGCAGCGGATACAGACCCGGCTCGGGCGCCCCGTCCAGCCCCACATCGGGCGCGCGCTCGCCGACCAGCAACGCACCGCCCGGGTCGGGATAGGCGACGTCCAGCGCGGAGATCTGCCCGGCCAGCCGCCGGTTGACGTCGGGGTGGTCGGCCAGGATCCCGCTGAGGACACTGCGCAGCGCCGGGGTGTCCGCGGTGTGGGCGGTGCCGATGACCGTCTGGGCCCGGGTGTTCTCCAGCAGGGCGGCGCCGACCGGGTGCCGTTCGTCGTGGTAGGTGTCCAACAGCGCGGCGGGGGCGCGGCCATGGCATACGGAGGCCAGTTTCCATCCCAGGTTGAAGGCGTCCTGGACACCCACGTTGAGCCCCTGCCCGCCGAACGGCATATGCATATGCGCCGCGTCCCCGGCGAGCAGCACCCGCCCTTCGCGGTAACGGGCGGCCTGCCGCGCCGCGTTGCCGAAGCGCGACAGCCACCGGGGCGTATGCATCCCGAAGTCGGTGCCCGCCACCTCGCGCACGGCGGTGCGCAACTCTTCGAGGGTGAAGGGCTGCGAGGAGGGAGCGGCGGAGGTTCCCCGGGTGGAACCGACGATGCGGTGGTATCCGGCCGCCAGCGGGACGACCATGATGCCGCCGTGGGCGTTGTCGTACGAGGGCGCGCCCTCCGCCGGCGGCGGCGCGTCGAGCAGGACGTCGCCGAGGAAGCCGGTGAGGGTGGTCGGGGTGCCGGGGAAGTCGATGCCCGCCGAGGATCGCACCGTGCTCCCGGCGCCGTCGCAGCCCACCACCCAGGCCGCCCGCAGGGTGCCGGTCCCGTCCGGGCCCGCCACCTCCACCTCGGCGCCGGCGCCGTCAGCGTACTGGCGCACCGCGAGCACCCGGTGGCTCCACCTGACCTCTCCGCCCAGCTCCCGCAGCCGCTCCTCCAGCAGCTGTTCGGTCCGCAGCTGAGGAAGGATCAGGGTGTAGGGGAAGCGGGTGTCGAGCACGGAGAGGTCCAGCCGGGTGGGCAGCCCCGCGTAGTGGGCGACGGGGAGCGGGGCGCCCTCGGCGGTGAACCGCTCGGCGATCCCGCGCAGGGCGAACACTTCCAGCGTGCGCGGATGGAGCGTGAGCGCCTTGGAGTGCGGGCTGCGCTCGGCCGCGCGCTCGACGACGGTGACGGGCACCCCCGCGAGCCGTAGTTCGGTGGCGAGCAGCAGTCCGGTCGGCCCGGCCCCGACCACCACAACATGATCCACCACAGCGTCTCCTTCGGTTCTGTTGTCACTTCTCATCGCAGGGCTGATACGCCGGTGCGCCAGAACCGCTCTTGATCCTGGATCAACAGCGCCTCCTCAGTAGACTTGATCCCGGATCAAGAAGCAAGTGGAGGGAGACGGGGCACATGGGCCTGGACCGCACGGCCGTGGTGACGGCGGCGCTGGAGCTGCTGGACGAGACAGGGCTGGACAAGCTCACGATGCGCAAGGTGGCCGAGCGGCTGGGCGTCCAGCTCAACACCGTGTACTGGCACGCCTCCAGCAAGCCGCGGCTGCTGGAGCTGATGGCCGACGTGATGCTCCACGGCTGTGCGGACGACCCGCTTCCGGAGCCCTGGGAGGAGCGGGCCCGCACCCTGGCCGACCGCTATCGCGCGGCGCTGCTCGCCCGCCGGGACGGGGCGCGGGTGGTGGCCGGTACCGATGTGGCCGAGGACAACACCCTCCGCTTCGCCGACGCGCTGACGGGCGCGTTCCTGGCCGGGGGCCACAGTCCGGCGGAGGCGGCGTGGCGGACCTGGGCGCTGGTGTACTTCACCCTCGGTCTGGTCCAGGAGGAACAGGCCGCCGGCCGCACCGGAAGCCCGGAGCGGCTGCGGAGCGCGGCCACCGCCGAGCGCTATCCCGCGCTCGCCGCGGCCGTTCCGCACTTCGGCGACTTCGAGGACCGCTTCGGACACGGCGCCGATCTCATCGTCAGCGGCCGGACCCGGTAGGCCGGACCCGGCAGCCCGCCCGACGGTGGGTCCGGTCACGCGCGGAGACCGATCGCGCGTGCCGACGGCGGTTCCGGGATACCCATGACGCATGAGACACATCAGCGAACTCGACCGCCGGTTGTTCGCCCGGGTCGCGGCCGGACGGCTGCGTGGCGCGCACCCCACACTGCCCCGGCTCAGCCGGGCGGCCGACCACGGACGGCTGTGGTTCGGTACCGCCGGTGTGCTGGCGGCGGTCGGCGGACGCACCGCGCGGCGGGCCGCGCTGCGCGGGGTCGGCTCGCTCGCCGCGGCATCGCTGGCCTCGAACCTGGTGGTCAAGTGGACCGTGGACCGGCGCCGTCCGGTGCTGGACAGCGTCCCCCTGGTGCGGCGGCTGCGCAAGCAGCCGTGGACGAGTTCCTTCCCCTCGGGCCACTCGGCCTCGGCCGCCGCGTTCGCCACCGGAGTGGCGCTCGAGTCCTCCCGGTACGGCATGCTGGTCGCCCCGCTGGCCGCCGCGGTCGCCGCCTCCCGGGTGTACGTGGGCGTGCACTACCCGAGCGATGTGCTGGCGGGTCTCGCGATCGGGGTCGGCGCCGCCGTGTTCTCCTGCCGCTACTGGCCGCCGCGCCCCGAGATCCCGGCGCAGGCCCGGCCCCGGGTCTCCGCCCCCGCGCTGCCCAAGGGCGGGGGGCTGGTCCTCCTGGTCAACCAGCGGGCGGGCGCGGCCTCCGCGGCGGGCGGGCTCTCCGTGGCCGATCAGCTGCGGGTGCTGCTGCCCGCCGCCGAGATCCTGGAGTGCGGCCCCGAGGACCACTTCCTGACACTGCTCCAGCAGGCCGGGCGGCGGGCCGCCGAGCGGGCCGGGGCACTGGGCATCTGCGGTGGCGACGGCAGTGTCAGCGCGGCGGCCACGCTCGCCGCCGAGCGCGGACTGCCCCTGGCGGTGTTCGCGGGCGGCACCCTGGACCACTTCGCTCTGGACGTGGGGGTACCGGCGTTCGAGGACACCGCGCACGCGGTGACCGAGGGCGACGCCGTGGCCGTGGACCTCGCCCGCGCCACACCGCTCACCGGCGAGGGCGAGAGCCAGCACTTCGTCAACACCTTCAGCATCGGCTTCTACCCCGAGCTGGTGCGGATCCGGGAGAGCCTCCAGGACCGGCTGGGCAAATGGCCCGCCGCCGCCGTCGCGCTCACCCGGGTACTGCGTACCGCGGAGCCGATGGAGATCGAGGTCAATGGGCACAAGCGACGGCTGTGGGTGCTGTTCGTCGGCAACGGCGGCTACTCCCCCGACGGGTTCGCGCCCGCCTACCGCGATCAGCTCGACGACGGGCTGCTGGACGTCCGGGCGATCGACGGGGACCAACGGCTGGCCCGTACCCGGCTGCTGATCGCCGCGCTCACCGGCACCCTGGGACGCTCCCACGTCTACTCCACGAGCCGGATGCGCACGCTGCGGTTGTCGGGTCTGGACGATGTGAACTCCCTCGCCTACGACGGCGAGGTGACCGCCGCCCCCGCCGACGCGCTGCTCCTGGACAAGCGGCCCGGGGCACTCACCGTCTACCGCCCCGCCGAACCGCAGAACGAACTCCTCCAAAGGGCCCGCACGGCGGCCGCGCAAGCCCCCCACTGGTGGCGGTCCGTACTACGCAAGTAGTACATGGAATTCGGTGCTCTAGGACGACGACGGAGCGGACTCCACCCGCCAAGGTGGAGGGTATGGACGACGACCGATCGGCCCAGGGGGCCACGACGTGACCTCCCTTGCGCTGTCTGTGCTGCTGGCCCTGGCCTCCGCGGTGTGCTACGCCGCCGGAGCCATACTCCAGGAGCATGTCGCGGCCACGACGCCGCGTTACCCCTCCGCACCCCTGCGGCGCGGGAGTTGGTGGGCCGCGGTGACCCTGAACGGGACGGGTGCGGTCCTCCATGTGATCGCCCTGGCCTACGGGCCGTTGAGCGTGGTGCAGCCACTGGGCGCCCTCACCATCGTCTTCGCGTTGCCGATGGCGGCCCTGTTCGTACGCCGCCGGGTGGGGGCCGCGGGCTGGCGGGGCGCGGTGCTGGCGACCGTCGGGCTGGCCGGGCTGCTCTCACTGACCGGTCCCTCGCGGGCGCAGGCGCTGGCCGACCAGGAGCGGATCACCGTGACCGTGGTGACGGTCGGCGCCATCGCGCTGCTGGCCGGGACCGCGCGGTGGATCAGGCTGCCCGGTGTCCGCAGTGTGCTGCTGGCCACGGCGGCGGGCACGGCCTTCGGCATCTCCTCGGTGTTCACCAAGAACGTTGCGATGGAGTGGAATTGGGACGCACTGGGCGACGCCCTGCCCAGCTTCCTCATGATCGGTCTGCTGGCGTCGGGCGGGGTGCTGCTGTCCCAGGCGTCCTACCGTGGCGCCGGGCTGGCGTCGCCGCTGGCGACGGCGACCGTGGTCAATCCGGTGGTCGCCACGGCCGTGGGCATCACCGCACTGGGCGAGCACTTCCGGTTCGGTACGCCGGGCACCCTGCTGGCCCTGGTGGCGGCGGTCGTCGCGAGCGCCGGTCTGGTGATGCTGACGGTGCACGGCGCGGAGGCGGAAGCGGAACGGGCCGGGCAGACCGGGGCAGTTGGTACGTCCGAGGTGACCGGGGAGCCTGTGGCAGCCGAGCTGACGGACACGGTGGAGACGGACGGGACCACCGAAGGCGTACGGACCGCCGAACCGGTCGGGGCGGCCGAGGACACCACAGCGGTCGGGACGGCCGACCCGGCCCTGGCGATCGGGGCCGTCGGGGCGCCCGGCACTCCCGGTGTCCCGCTCCGCCTCACGCACCGGATCCCCCATCAGTCCTCCGGTGAGCAGGGCGGGTCGGCGGGCCGACCGGACTGCGGTCAGGCCATGCTCCAGCCGCACGGCTGAGGCGGCACGGGGTTGGTCTGGTCCGGTTGTGTTGCGTTCCGCGCAATTTCGTGAGGTTACCGGCAGACACACTGTTGATCACCGTGGCCATCGATCACGATGAGGGCGCCCCCACACTGCCCGTGATCGATGCATCCGGTGATCCCCCTTGCCCTCATCCGAACACCCCCCTGCCTACGCCGAGTTGTCCGACGCCCGGCTCGTCGAGTTCATCCGGGCCGGTGCGCCCTCACCCCATCCGGCGGCGCAGGAGCTGCGCCGCCGCCATCTGCCCCGGGTGCTGGACTACGCCCGCCTCTGTGCCCGTGACGAGTGGTCGGCCGAGCAACTGGCCGCGAGAGCCTTCACGTTGGCGTTACGCCAGATCTTCCAGACCGAGGAACCCGGCGCTCCATGGCGCCACCGGATGCTGACCCTGGTCCACGAGGCCGCCGCCGACTGGGCCACCAGCCGCTCCCGCGACCGGCTCGATGCCGCGTACGCGGCCCACCTCGACGCAGGCAGCGGCAGTGAGCCCGACCGCTTCCCCCTGGTGCGTGGTTTCGCCGCGCTCCCGCCCGCCACCCGGACCCTGCTGTGGCACACCCTGGTCGAGGGGGAATCCGACACCACGGTGGCCCGGTACACCGGACGGCGGCCCGCGGACCTTCCACGCCTGACCGACCGGGCCCGGGAGACCTACCGCGAGCTGTGTCTGCGCAGCTATCTGGAGCGCGACGCCGACGAGGAGTGCCGGGGCTTCGGACGGATCCTGGAGGTGGCCGCCCGCCGCGCGGACACCCCGCACACCACGGAGCTCCCCGACCATCTCACGGACTGTTCCGGCTGTGCCGCCGTGCTCTCGGGCCTGGTCGAGCTGGAGAAGCGACCCCGCCCGCTGGTGGCCGCCGCTCTGCTCGGGTGGGCCGCGGAGCGCTATCTCCCGGACACCCCGGCTTCCGCCACCACCGCCCTGGTCCCGGTGGCCACCGGGACCGTGGAGCCGGCGCGGTCCGCGGCCCCGCCGTCCGCCCCGGCCCGGCGGGTGTTCCAGCCCCCGTTCACCCGCGCCGCCTCGCTGGTCCTGTCCAGCGCAGTGGTCATGGTGGCGGCCATCACCGGGATCGCCGCCGCCACCCAGGGCAACGGGGACGCGGGGCGGGCCCGGGGCGCCGCGACCGCCACCCCGTTCCCGTCGGCCCCGGCCTCCTCCCCGTCCGCATCCGCGTCGCCGAGCCCCAGCCGGACACCCTCGACGGCTCCCCCGTCCGACGCCACGGCCGAACCTCCCTCGCCCACCCCGACCGGCCCCTTCACGACCGTGGTCAACGCGGCGACGGGACAGTGTCTGGATGTCCAGGGAGCGTTCTTCAACGGTGCCGACGTCATCACCGGGGCCTGCCGCCCCGGCGCCGCCACCCAGAAGTGGCGGCTCGACCCGGATGGGCTGCTGCGCAACAGCGCCAACCCCGGCTTCTGCCTGGACACCCGGGGTCGGATCACCAAGGGCATCGGCCTCCGGACCTGCGAACGCACCCTCGACCTGCTGTTCTTCTTCGACGAGCGGGGGCGGCTGCGCCCCCAGCTCGCCTCCGACCACGCCGTCGTCCCCAGCGACAAGGCGGCCGGTTTTCTCTCCTACGCCCCGCTCACCACCGACACCAGGCAGCGCTGGAGCAGCGGCTAGACGGGCCCCAGGACCCTCCGGCGAGGCGGCCCCCAGTGTTAACCGGACGTTAGCTCTCGGTGCCGGAGCTGTACCCCGCGGCCGCCTCGGCCGACGCTACGAGCGGCGGCGTCGCCCATCCCCGGGCCCCGCCGGACACCGCTCACCAGGAGGCCCTATGTCCGACAGCGCTCCCCGGCAGCATGCCCGCACACCCTGGCGTGCCGTCATCGGCGGTTCGATCGGAAATCTCGTCGAGTGGTTCGACTGGTTCGTCTACGCCAGCTTCGCCACCTACTTCGCCGGTGCCTTCTTCCCCCAAGGCAATGAGACCGCCCAACTCCTCAACACCGCCGGCATCTTCGCCGTCGGCTTCTTCATGCGCCCCGTCGGCGGCTGGCTGCTGGGCCGGTTCGCCGACCGGCGCGGACGCAAGGCCGCGCTGACCCTCACCGTGACGCTGATGTCGGCCAGCGCCCTGCTCATCGCTGTCGCGCCCACCTACGACCAGGTCGGCTACTTCGGCGCGGGGGTGCTGCTGGTGGCCCGGCTGCTGCAAGGGCTGTCGGTCGGCGGTGAGTACGCGGCCAGCGCCACGTATCTGACCGAGGCGTCCCAGCCCGGCCGCCGGGGCTTCGTCTCCAGCTTCCAGTACGTGTCGATGACCATGGGACAGCTGATCGGCCTCGGCCTCCAGATCGTGCTCCAGCGCACCATGTCCGAGGACGCGCTGAACTCCTGGGGCTGGCGCATCCCGTTCATCGTCGGCGCCGTGGCCGCGGCCGTGGTCTTCTGGCTGCGGCGCAATCTGCTGGAGACCGACGCGTACGCCGAGGAGGACACCCACCGGAGCAGCGAGCACCGCGGGACCATCCGCGAGCTGCTGCGCCACCGCAAGGAGGCCGCGCTGGTCATCGCGCTGACCATGGGTGGCACGGTCGCGTACTACACCTACACGACCTATCTCACCAAGTACCTGTCGAACACCGCCGGGCTGAGCAAGTCCACCGCCTCGCTGGTGAGCTTCTGTGCCCTGTTTCTGTTCATGCTGCTTCAGCCGGTGGCCGGGGCGCTCTCGGACCGGATCGGCCGACGGCCACTGCTGATCAGTTTTGGGATCGGTTCGATGGTGGGCACCGTTCCGCTGATGACCGCGCTGTCGCACACCGACACCTTCGGCGGCGCGCTGCTGCTGTCACTGGTGGCGCTGGTCATCATCACCGGCTACACCTCCATCAACGCCGTGGTGAAGGCCGAGCTCTTCCCCACCCATGTCCGGGCCCTCGGCGTGGCCCTGCCGTACGCGCTGGCCAACGCGATGTTCGGGGGCACCGCGGAGTATGTGGCGCTGTGGTTCAAGCAGAGCGGGATGGAGTCCGGTTTCTACTGGTATGTCTCGGCTTGTGCCGCTGTCTCGCTCATCGTCTACCTGACCATGCGGGAAACCCGGGACACCATGCTCACCCGGGGCCGGACCGACGACCCTACGATCGCCTCCGGGAAGCCACAGACAACCTCTGTGTGACCCCCCGGCCCGGCGCTTACCCTTACGCCCATGCACGTTCTCCTGGTCGAAGACGACAACCGGCTGGCGGCCGCCCTGACCGCCGCGCTGGCCCGTCTGGGCCACCAGGTCGTCCGCGCCGGACGCGCGGATGACGCACTGCGACTCAAGGACGGAGCCGACTTCGTCCTGCTCGACCTCGGACTGCCCGATATGGACGGACTGGAGGCGCTGCGCAGGCTGCGCCGCGCCTCCGCCGTCCCGGTCATCGTGGTCACCGCCCGCTCCGAGGAGCGGGACGTGCTGCGGGGGCTGCGCGGCGGGGCCGACGACTATCTGGTCAAACCGTTCCGCACCGCCGAGCTGATCGCCCGCATGGAGGCGGTGATCCGACGCGGTACCCGGCCACTCACCGCCGCGGGCCCGGTGGTGGCGGCGGACGGTGTCCGTATCGATCTGGCCACCCGGCGGCTGGAGGTGGACGGCAGGCCCGTCACCCTCACCCGCCGGGAGTTCGACGTCCTGGCCCTGCTCGCCCGTGAACCCGGAGTGGTCCGCAGCCGCGAGGAGATCCTCGACGAGGTGTGGGGCGATCTGCTGCTGTCCGCGTCCCGGTCCCTTGATGTGCACATTGCCGGGATCCGCGCCAAGACCGGCCGCCCGGGGCTGGTGGAGACGCTGCGCGGCACCGGCTACCGGCTGGGAACCGGCACATGCACCTCCGGATCCTGACCGTCTACACCGTCCTGATCGCCTGCCTGGTGATGGCGCTCGCGGTGCCGTTCTCCCTGGCGTACTCCTCGCACCGCACCGGGAAGCTGCTGCTGGAGCGGCGAGCGGACGCCACCCGCTTCGCGGAACTGGCCGACCAGGCGATCCGCGACGGCGACACCGCCGGGCTGGCCCAGGAGGTGTCCCGCTACCACGCGCTGTACGGCACCGCCGTGGAGATCCGCGACCGGGACGGCGCGCGAGTCGCGGGCGGCGGCGCCTGGGACCGCGGCCAGGCCGAACGGGCGATGTCCGGCCGCACCACGGGCAGCCTGCCGCTGATCACCCCGTTCGGCCCGGATTCGGCGGTGGTCGCCGAGCCGGTCGGCCGGGACGCCCAGGTCTTCGGGGTGGTGGTGATGCGGGCGTCCACGAACGCGGCCCGGCGGGACGTCACCCTGGTCTGGGCCGCGGTGGCGGCGGGCTCGGTGGTCGCGGTGCTCTGCGCGCTGATCGCGGCGCGACGGCTGGCCCGGTGGATCCTCCATCCGGTGACCGAACTGGATATCACCACCCGCGCGATCGCCGAGGGCCGGATGGACGCCCGGATCGCGGCGGTCGAGCGGGGCCCGGCCGAGCTGCGGCTGCTGGAGCTGCGGTTCAACGCCATGGCCGACGCGGTCTCGGCCGCCCTCGAGCGGCAGCGCGCCTTTGTCGCGGACGCCTCGCACGAGCTGCGCACCCCGCTGACCGTGCTGTCGCTGCGGCTGGAGAACCTGGAGCCGCATCTGAAGAAGACCGGCGACGAGGAGTTCGGCGAGGCCCTCGCCGAGGTCGACCGGCTGGCCCAGCTGCTGGAGGACCTGCTGGAGCTGGCCCGGGTGGAAGCGGGCGCCACGGCGCCCGAACCGATCGCGCCCGCGGCGCTCGCCACCCGGCTGACCACCTGGCGCGAGGTGTACGCGGCGCGGGAGCTGACGCTCGCGGTGGACATCGACGGCGGCGCGGCGGGCGAGGAGACCTCGCTGCCCACGGCGGCCGGGCGGATCGCCGACATCGCGCTGGACAACGCGGCGAAGTTCGTACCGCCGGGCGGCACCGTGACCGTCTCCCTGAACGCCGGGGCGCTCCGGATCGCCGACGACGGCCCCGGGCTCGCACCGGAGCACCTGGCGGCGGCGTCCGGCCGCTTCTGGCGCTCCCCCGGCCACGGAAACATCCCCGGCAGCGGTCTGGGGCTGGCGATCGCCGCCGAGCTGGCCCGCGCGGCGGGCTGCACGCTGGTGCTGCGGCCCGCGGAGCCGCACGGGCTGGTGGTCGAGCTGCGGCTGCCCGACGACGCACCCGGCCCGCTCCCGGGCCCCCGCCCTCAGCCGTAGACCTCGCGGTAGTACGCCGCCGCGCCCCGGTGCAGCGGAACGGTGCCGGTGCCGATGGCGTACCGCTCGTCGAGACGGCTGCCGGGCGCGTCCGGCACCGGCAGCCGGTCCCGCCGCTCGAACAGCACGGCGGTGACGGCGCGGGCCGTGGCCGTCGCGAAATCGGAGCGGCAGACGAGATAGCTGGGCGTGCCCACGGTGGCGGTCGGGCCGTGCAGCCCGTAGATCCCGGCGGGGATGGACGCGCTCTGGTAGACGGCCCCGTGGCTGCGGCGGAGCGGCGCCACCAGGCCCTCGAGCGGGATGAGCCGCACGGGTCGGCGCTTGGCGAGCTGGGCGATGGTCCGGGTCGGCGCGCCACCGGACCAGAAGAACGCGTCCACCTCGGCCACCGCGAGCGCGTCGGCGGATTCGCCGAGCCCGAGCCATACCGTCCGGACGGTGCGCACCCCGGCCGTCTCGAGCACCCGGGCCGCGGTCACCGAGGTACCGGACTCGGCGGCGCCGAGGGAGACGGTCCGCCCGGTGAGGTCGGAGGGACGCCGGATCGACGAGTCCGCGGGCACCACCAGATGCAGATAGTTGAGGTACAGCCGGGCGAGCGCGGCGACCGGCACCGGCTGCCGGAAGGGGCCCCGGCCCTTGGCGGCGTCGGCCGCGCTGTCCGCGAGGGAGAGCGCCATGTCAGCACGCCCGTCGCCGAGCATCCGGAGGTTCTCCACGCTCGCCGCGGTGGTGAGCACCCGGACGTCGATCTGCGGATGCGCCGCGTGCACCTCGTCCGCCAGCCGACCGCCGAAGATCTTGTACGGCCCGCCCTGCGGCCCGGTGGCCAGCCTGACCCGGCCGGACGGCCCGGCATCCTCGCACCCGACCAGCCCGACCGCCGCAAGAGCCACGAACACCCGGCGGGAAACGGCCTGCACCACCCGCCGATGCTAACCCGTACGGCGCTGCGCGCCGCACGGGTGGGATGGGGGCAGCCGAGGGGGCGTGGCTGCCGGGGCCCGGCGGGGCGGATGCGCGCGCCCAACGGGCAGACACCGACGATCACGTGCACGGGCTCCGAAGCCCGCTGCCGGGTCTTACGGGCCCAAGGCGCGCGGGTGCCGCTCCCGGCAGCCCCGAGCCCGGGTCGGCGCGACCAGCGGAGCTACCGGGGACGCGTGGCGCGCCCCGCGTGCTCAACGGTCGGACGGACAGCTGCGCGGGGCGGAAGGTGCGGGCGGCCATGCGGGGCCCGGCAACAGGGAGGTGACGCCGGCGCGCGTCAGATCGCGGTGGCGCTCAGTTGGGCCCAGACGACGCGGCCGCCGCCCGCGGCCGGGCGGTCGCCCCAGGCGTCGGTGAGGGCGCGGACCAGGGCGAGGCCGCGGCCGCTCTCGTCCTCCACACCCGCGTCCCGCGGGGTGGGGCCGAGGGGGCCACCGCCCTGGTCGGTGACCTCGACGTACAGCGAGCGGCGCTCATGGGCGCGCAGCACGCACAGGATCTGTTCGCTTCCGGTGTGCACCAGCGCGTTGGTGAACAGCTCGGACATCACCAGTTCGGCGGCGTCACAGACGTCCTCGTGGAAGCCCCAGACGGGCAGTTGGGAGCGGACCCGGAGACGGGCGGCGGCGACGGAGGCGCCACGGGCGGGCAGCCGGAAGATCTCCTGACGAAGGGCGGCGTCATAGCACGCGGCGCTCACGAGGGGGGCCATCGTCGGGCGTTGACGCAATGCCACGGCCATTCGCCTTCCGTCTCGCTGTGGGGGGCTCAGAAGAGCACAAGTCCGCTTTTGGGCCACCCTGTTGGCCCGGACGCTACGCCACTATTCCGGCTGTAAGCAGCAGTTGGCAAGAGGCGTTCTGCAAAATGCAGAATAGCCAGAGCACTCTGTTCCACCCATCACGCACATGGCACACTGACTCTCGACAATGACCGTCCGAGGAGGTACGACGTGGGTGAAGCGCGGTCTGCCCCGACCGTCGGGCAGATGGTCCTCGGCATGCGGCTGCGGGACCTTCGCGAGAAGGCCGACGTCAGCTATGAGGAAGCCGCCAGGGCGCTGCACGTCAACCAGACCACGGTCCGCAGGATGGAGAAGGCCGAGGTCGGCCTGAAACTCCCGTATGTCGAGAAGCTGTTGCAGACCTATGGGGCCGAGCAGGAGGAGATCGATGCCTTCCTCGCTCTCGCCGAGGACGCCAACAGACCCGGCTGGTGGCATCGGTTCCGCGATGTGCTGCCGGACTGGTTCAGCCTCTATGTGAGCCTGGAGGGCGCGGCCAGCCGGATCCGCGCGTACGAGCCGCACTTCGTGCCCGGTCTGCTCCAGACCGAGTCCTACGCCCGCGCGCTGTTGAGCATCGGCTTTCCGAACGGCAGCGAGCGGGAGATCGACCGCCGGGTCGCCCTGCGGATGGAGCGTCAGGAGCTGCTCACCCGCCCGGACGGCCCGCATCTGTGGGCCGTCATGGACGAGACGGTGCTCCGTCTCGGCATCGGGGGGCCGGAAGTGATGCGGGCTCAGATCGACCGGCTCATCGAGGCCACCCGGATGCCCAACGTCACCCTTCAGGTGATGCCGTTCGCCACGGGCCCGCACGTGGGCATGGGCGGCCCCTTCCAGCTCTTCCGGTTCCAGATCCCGGAACTTCCGGACATCGTCTACGCCGAGGCCCTGACCGGCGCCGGCTATCTCGACCAACGCGCGGATGTGGCCACCTACCTGGAGGCTCTTGACCGTATGGGCACCCAGGCCACATCGGCGCGGCGCACGGAGGGCTTCCTCCGTGAGATGCGCAAGGAGCTCTGACAGTGGAACACGTCGACAACGTGTACAACGGCATGCCGGCCAAGCAGCTGGGGGCGGAAGGCTGGCGCAAGCCCTGGAGCGGCCCCAACGGCGGCGCCTGCGTCGAAGCGCTGAAGCTGAAGGACGGACGGGTGGCGCTGCGCCAGTCGACCGATCCCGACGGACCCGCTCTGATCTACACCCATCATGAGATCGCAACGTTCATCCAGGGGGCCAAGGCCGGTGCAGCGGACTTCCTGCTGATGCGGCCGGAGCCGAATCTGACCTCGCCGAAGGGGAACGGCGCGGAACGGAGGGCGGCATGACCGAGGACATCCGCAGCGCGGATCCATCACAGTGGGCAGGAGCGCACACACCGCAATGAATATCGACACGACCAAGCCGCATTCGGCGCGGATGTACGACTACTACCTCGGTGGCAAGGACCACTACGAGGTCGACGAGCAGGCCGCGGCCCATGTGATCGCGGTCTATCCGGGGATCAAGACCTGCGCCCGGACCAACCGGTCCTTTATGCACCGTGCCACGCGGTGGCTCGCGAAAGAGGCCGGGATCCGGCAGTTCCTCGACATCGGCACCGGGATCCCCACCGAGCCCAATCTCCACCAGGTCGCGCAGGACGTCGCCCCGGACGCCCGGATCGTGTACGCGGACAACGACCCGATCGTGCTGGCGTACGCCCAGGCGCTGCTGCACGGAACGCCGGAGGGCCGCACCGCCTACCTCCAGGCCGACGTACGCGAACCCGAGCGGATCCTCACAGCACCCGAACTGCACGAGACGCTCGATCTGAACCAGCCGCTGGCGCTGTCGTTCAACGCGCTGTTCCACTTCGTCCCGGACGAGTACCAGCCGTACGCACTGGTCCGGCAGTTCGTCGAGGCCCTGCCCTCGGGCAGCTATCTGGTGCTCTCGCACTGCACCCCGGACTTCGACCCGGAGACCTGGGAGAAGGTCGCCGCGATCTATCGCGGGGGCGGTATACCCGCGCAGGTGCGGTCCAAGGCCGAGGTCGAGCGGTTCTTCGAGGGGCTTGAGCTCGTCGCGCCGGGCGTCGAGGAGCCGCACCGCTGGAAGCCGGACGGTGAGGTGCCCGCCCTCAGCAGCGCGGACGTCTCGTTCTGGGTGGGTGTGGCCCGCAAACCCTGAGCCGTGTGCCCACCGCGTGTCCTGGACGGGGGTCAAGGCGGCGGCGCTCGACAGCGGAGCGGGGGGCAACGGGGGAACAACCGGTGCGACGGGGGACCTGAACGGGGTCAGGGCTTCACGGGGCGATCGCCCACCGTGAAGCCCAGCACCGCACCACCGCCCGGCCGCGGCCGGGCGAAGACCGTGCCGCCGTGCGCGAGGGCGATCTCGCGCACAATGGCCAGACCGAGCCCGGAGCCGGGCAGACTGCGGGCGCCCGGCGCCCGGTAGAAGCGGTCGAAGACCCGCTCGCGGTCTTCCTCGTCGATTCCGGGGCCGCGGTCGCGGACCTCCACCCGGCAGCCGGTGACCACCACCTCGACCGGTTCGGTGCCCTCCTGGTCGAACTTGGCGGCGTTCTCCACCAGGTTGGAGATCGCCCGTTGCAGGGCGGCCGGGCCGCCCTCGACCCGGGTATCGCCTTGTGCCCGTACGGTGATCTCGCGGCCGGTCCGGCGGCGGGCGAGGGTCGCGGCAGTGGTGGCCACCGCTTCCAGCGACACCGGGGTACGCGGTTCGTCGTCCTTCTGACCGGCCGCCAGCTCCACCAGTTCATTGACCAGATCGGTCAGTTCCCGGGTCTCCCCCGCCAGATCGGCGAGCAGGTCCTCGCGCGCGGACGGCGGCAGTTCCTCGAAGCGGCGCAGCAGCGAGACATTGGTGCGCAGCGAGGTGAGCGGGGTGCGCAGTTCGTGCCCGGCGTCCTGGACCAGCCGCCGCTGGTCGTCCTTGGAGCGGGCGAGCTGTCCCAGCATGCCGTCGAACGACCGGCCCAGACGGCCCACTTCGTCCTGTCCGGTGACCGGTACCGCCACCTCCATCCGGCCCGTCGCCGCCACGCTCTCGGCGACCCGGGTCAGCCGCACCAGCCGCCGGGTGATCCGTCCCGCCAGCCACCATCCGGCGAGCCCGGCGGCGGCGATGACGGCGGCGATGAACAGCGCGGTGCGCTTCTGGAGTTCGTTGAGCAGGTCCTCGGTGTCACTGAGCTGCTGGGCCACCTGGATCGCCCCGGTGCCGTCGCCGACGGCCACGGTGGCCATCCGGTACGGCTCGTCGCCGATGCCGACGTTGCGCCGCACCACGGCCCCGGCCGTCCCGGAGGCGGCGGTGGCCCGGTCCTCGGGGCCGACCGGCAGCGGGGGTTTGCCCGCGTCGTAGACGGTGCCCCGGCCGTTGATCACCTGGACGTCCATCCGGCTGATCCGGCGCAGTTCGCCCCGGAGGTCGTAGGGGACCGGCACCTCGGAGGGGTACTCGCTGAGCACCACCTTCTGCCCCTGGACCTCGGTCCGCAGATCGCGCACGACGTCGTCGAAGGCCGACTGCTGGTCCACCCGCACCAGACCGGCCGCGGCGTCGTAGCTGAGGCCGCCGACCAGCAGGGTGACCACGGAGGCGACGGCCGCGAAGGACAGCGCGAAGGTGGTCCGCAGACTGGGTCGCGGACCGCGGAACCGGCGGGGACGGCGCACGCTCTCAGTCCTCCCGCAGGGTGTAGCCGACGCCGCGCACGGTGTGGATGAGGGGCTCGGTGCCGTCCTGGTCGACCTTCCGGCGCAGATAGCCGATGTAGACGGCGAGGTTCTTCGATCCGGGGCCGAAGTCATAGCCCCAGATGCGGGCGTAGATGGTGGCGTGGTCCAGGACGATACCCGCGTTGCGCCCCAGCAGTTCCAGCAGGTCGAACTCGGTGCGGGTCAGCTCCAGTTCCGTACCGCCGCGCCAGACCCGCCGCGCCCAGGGGTCAAGTCGCAGGTCCGCGACCTCGACCACGCCATCGACGGCCGGTTCACCGGGCTCCACGGGGGCGGGGGCCGCACGGCGCAGCAGGGCCCGCAGCCGGGCGAAGACCTCCTCGACCTCGAAGGGCTTGGCCACATAGTCGTCCGCGCCCGCGTCCAGGCCCTCGATCCGATCGGCGGTCTCGACCCTCGCGGTGAGCATCAGGATGGGTGTACGGTCCCCCTCGGCACGCAGCACCCGGCACACCTGGAGTCCGTCCACCCCCGGCATCATCACATCGAGCACGATCACGTCCGGATGCTCGCGATGCGCGGCGGCCAGCGCCTCGATGCCGTCGGAGACCGCGGTGACCCGGTATCCCTCCAGGGTCAGGGCGCGCTCCAGGGCATGGCGGATGGCTCGGTCGTCCTCGGCGAGCAGCACGGTGTTCATCACTCCCCGAGTCTGCCAAGATCCATCGGGCGCCGGATCCGCCCACCCCTCCCGGGCTGCACTTCTTACCCGGCTCTCACCTTGTTCTCGCGACCGGCTTACCGAACCCGGAGAGGGTGTCGGATACGTTCCGGGGGAAACCCGCCCCGGCGATGCCACCGGCCGGAGAAAATCACCGTATGAAGATCGTATTCCTGCTGCACAACGCCTACGGGATCGGCGGAACGATCCGGACCACGCTGAATCTCGCCGCGGCGCTGGCCGATCACCACGAGGTGGAGATCGCCTCGATGCAGCGGCACCGCGAGACGCCGCGTTTCACCGTGGACCCCCGGGTACGGCTGATCCCGCTGGTGGACACGCGCTCGGACGGTGCCGACGCACGGGATCCCCGATTCGGCGAGCCGGCCCGGGACTTCCCGGTCCACGAGAAGCGCTACGAGCAGTACAGCAGGCTGATCGACGAGCGGGCGGCCGAGTATCTGCGCGGCTGCGGCGCCGATGTGATCGTGGGCACCCGGCCGGGCGTCAATGTCTATCTCGCCCGCTTCGGCCCGCGCGGCGCGCTGCGCATCGCCCAGGAGCATCTGCGGTTCGAGGCGCACAGCAAGCGGCTGCGGGCGGAGCTCGCACCGCACTACCGCACGCTCGACGCCGTGGTCACCACGACCGAGGCCGACTCCGCGGTCTACCGGAAGCGGATGCCGCTGCCGGGAGTTCAGATCCTGGCGATACCCAACAGCGTCCCGGAACCGGACCTCCCGCCCTCCGAGGGCACCGAGCCGGTGATCGCGGCGGCCGGGCGACTGGTCCGCGGCAAACGCTTCGACCTGCTGATCGACGCCTTCGCCGAGGTGGTGGACAAGCATCCCGAATGGCGGCTGCGGATCTACGGCGGCGGTGCGGAGAAGGACCGGCTGCGCGAGCGCATCAGCGGGCAGGGGCTGACGGGCAGCGCCGAGCTGATGGGGCCGCGCTTCCCGATCGAGGCGGAGTTCGCCAGGGCGTCGCTGGTCGCGGTGGCCTCGGACGCCGAGTCGTTCGGCATGACGATCGTGGAGGCGATGCGCTGCGGGGTGCCGGTGGTGAGCACCGACTGCCCGCTCGGGCCCGCCGAGATCATCCAGGACGGAGCCACCGGTCGGCTGGTGCCGACCGGGGACAAGCACGCGCTCGCCGCTGCCCTGCTGGAGCTGATCGACGACGCCCCGGCCCGGCGGGCCATGGGGGCCGCGGCGCTGGAGTCCGCGCGGATGTACGACCCGACGCCGATCTCCCGGCGCTACGAGCGGCTCTTCGAGGAGCTGGCCGCCAGCCGCGGCGCACGCCGCCGTGCGCGTGCCCGGGCCGCGCTGCGGTCCCGCGCCCGCCGGCTGGTGCGCCGCTGCACGGCGCTGTTCCGCCGCCGTCCGGGGACGGCGGCGGGCCGGTGAGGGGCACGTCGCCGCGCCGACGACCGGCTACCAGGTCGTCGGCGCGTAGTCCTTGAGGAAGCAGCCGAAGAGGTCCTCGCCCTGCTCACCCCGGACGATCGGGTCGTAGACCCGAGCCGCGCCGTCGACGAGGTCGAGCGGGGCGTGGAAGCCCTCGGCGGCCAGCCGCATCTTGTCCGGGTGCGGCCGCTCATCGGTGATCCAGCCGGTGTCGACGCTGGTCATCAGGATGGCGTCGGACTCGAACATCTCGCGCGCACTGGTGCGGGTGAGCATGTTGAGCGCGGCCTTGGCCATATTGGTGTGCGGATGCCCGGCGCCCTTGTAGCCGCGGCCGAACTTGCCCTCCATCGCGGACACGTTCACCACGTACGTGCGCCGGGCGGGCGAGGCGGCCATCGCCGGGCGCAGTCGGCTCACCAGGATGAAGGGCGCCGTCTCGTTGCAGAGCTGTACTTCGAGCATCTCGACGGGGTCGACCTCGTGGACCCGCTGGATCCAGGTGTTGGTCGCGTCCAGGTCCGGTATGAGCCCGCCCGCGTCGATCGCGGTGCCGGCCTCGATCCGGGCGGGTGAGGCGGAGCCGCTGGTGAGGGCGAGAGCGGTGAGGTCCTGCGGGGACA
Organism: Streptomyces coffeae; assembly: GCF_016741875.1. Classification (GTDB taxonomy): domain Bacteria; phylum Actinomycetota; class Actinomycetes; order Streptomycetales; family Streptomycetaceae; genus Streptomyces; species Streptomyces coffeae. The sequence goes on from NZ_JAERRF010000010.1 coordinate 128,112, forward strand.
GCGCCCCGTCCCGCGGCCGGCGCGGTCCCGGCAGCGCCGTCTGGGACCCGCTGCCGAACGCGCCGAGGACCGTGGCCTCGGGCAGCTCCCCGGCGGGCAGCGGCGCCGACTCGCCCGCTATCAGCTCCGCGTAGGCCTGGGGCGTGCGGCGGACGGTCTGCGCGGCGTTGTTGATCAGGATGTCGAGCGGACCGGCGGCGCTCACCGTGTCGGCCAGCCCGATGACCTGGGCGGGGTCCCGTAGATCAATGCCGACGATCTTCAGCCGGTGCAGCCACTCACCGCTGTCGGGCATCGCCTTGAAGCGGCGGATGGCGTCGTTGGGGAAGCGGGTGGTGATGGTGGTGTGCGCGCCATCGCGCAGCAGCCGCAGCGCGATATACATCCCGATCTTCGCGCGGCCGCCGGTGAGCAGCGCACGCCGTCCGGTGAGATCGGTACGGGCGTCCCGGCGGGCCCGGTTCTCGGCGGCGCACTCGCGGCAGAGCTGGTGGTAGAACGCGTCGACCTCGACATAGCGGGTCTTGCACACGTAGCAGGAGCGGGCGCGCTCCAGGATGCCCGCGATCTCCGTGGTCACCGAGCTGGTGAGGGCCCGGCCGAGTGTCTCGTCGTCGATCCGGTCGGCGGCCCCGGTGGCGGTGGCCTCGGTCACGGCCTTGTCATTGGCCGTCTTCGCGGCCCGCCGCTCCTGGCGGCGGCGCTGCTTCACGGTGCGATAGATCCCGGCGGTGGCGCGTCGCACGGCGATGGCGTCGGGGTGGTCGAGCGGCAGCCGGTCGAGCTCCGCGAGCACGCTCAGGCAGATCGCCATCCGCTCGGGATCGATCCCGGGCACCTCGGCGGCGGCCTCGGCCGCCGGTCCCGTCTCGCTCGCCTCCGCTGTCATGGGATCGACGCCCGTTGCGCCCGTTGTCATGGGATCGACACCCGTCGTCCCGGCCCGGCCGTCGTCAGTCACCGTCATCGCCGCTGCCGCTTTCTGGTATCGCCGTTTTCCCTGGGTAACGGCGGAACTGTACGAAAGCGGGGCCGGATGCGCCAATCCCGGGCCGAGCGGGGGCGGTCACCGCGGCGGATTCCCCACGCCGCGGAGGCGCGGTGGGAACGCACCGCATCACGGCACGGAGCGGCGGGGCAGCCGCGCGGTGCCACGTCGGACGTGGGCGCGTCCGCCGTGGCACCGCGCCATGAAGGCCGGGGCGGATCGCGCCCCGACAGCGACCGCACGGGCCGCGCCGAGCGCCGCCGTCGCGGCGGAGGCGACTCGTCGCCATACGTGACTGACCGTCACCCTCCCTCTCTGATCGGGACGTTCCGTCACCGCACCACCGGTTCGAGGCAATACTCTCGGGGCATAGGCGGCGACAGAGGAGGAAGTGCATGGTGACGGGCGACAGCGAGCGGGCGTATGCGCGGGCTCGGCAGGAGGCCGAGCGGCTGGCCGCGGACGGAGTCGGCGGAATCGCGCTGACCTGGGTGGACAATGCGGGCCTCACCCGGGTGAAGACCGTGCCCACCGCACGGCTTCCGCACGCCGCGCGCCGTGGCGTCGGGATGTCCCCGGTCTTCGACGTCTATCTGGTGGACGACTCCATGACCACGAGCCCCCATATCGGCGGCCCCGACGGCGATCTGCGGCTCTTCCCCGACCTCGACCGGCTCACCCCGCTGGCAGCCCAGCCCGGCTGGGCCTGGGCGCCGGCCGACCGGTACGACCAGGCGGGAGCGGTGCACCCCACCTGCCAGCGGCTGTTCGCCCGGCGGATGACGGAGCGGGCCCGGGAGCGGGGGCTCACCCTGCGCATGGGGTTCGAGACGGAGTGGGTCGTCACCTCGGACGAGCCGTCGGACGAGAAGCCGCTCTACCCCACCACGGGCCCCGCGTACGGGATGGCCCGGGTGGTCGACCTCTCCGGATATCTCGCCGATCTGCTCGGCGCCCTGCACGCCCAGCAGGTCGAGGTGCTCCAGCTCCACCCGGAGTACTCCCCGGGGCAGTTCGAGGTGTCCGTGGCCCCCGCGGACCCGGTCGGCGCCGCCGACCTGGCCGTCCTGGTACGGGAGACGATCCGGGCGGTGTCGGGGCGGGCCGGGCTGCACCCGCTGTTCGGTCCGGTGGTCGAGGCGGGCGGGGTGGGCAACGGCGGCCATCTCCATCTGAGCCTGTGGCAGGACGACAGCAATCTGTGCCGGGACGGCGACGGCCCCCACGGGATGACGGCCACGAGCGAGGCGTTCCTCGCCGGGGTGCTGCGGGCCCTGCCCGCCCTGCTCGCGGTCGGCGCCCCCTCCCCCGCGAGCTATCTGCGGCTCGAGCCCTCCCGCTGGGCCGGGGCGTACCAGTGCTGGGGGCTGGAGAACCGGGAGGCCGCACTGCGCTTCATCACCGGCGCGCCGGACGACCCGGGCGCGGCCAACGCCGAGGTCAAATGCTTTGACCCGGCGGCCAATCCGTATCTGGTGACGGGCTCGGTCATCGCCGCCGGGCTGGCCGGTCTCGACGCCGGTCTGACGCTGCCCGCGCCGGTGTCCGGTGACCCGGTGGTCCAGGGGCGGGAGCGGCGGCTGCCCACCTCGCTGCCGGAGGCGCTGGAGCGGTTCGAGGACTCCGCGGTGCTCCGGGAGGCGATGGGCGATCCGCTCTTCGAGTCCATCGCGGCGGTACGCCGGGCGGAGTCCGAGCTGTTCGCGAAGGCGAGCCCCCAGGAGATCGCGACCGCGACCCGCGGGCGGTACTGAACCGTGCCCGCCGCCGAGAGGCCGGACCCGGCCGAACTTCCGCTGCCGCCCCTGGTGGACCACCACTGCCACGGGGTGGTCCGCTCCGAGCTGGACTCGGCCGCGTTCGAGGCGTTCCTGACCGAGTCCGACGCGCCCGCCGCGCTCGGCACCACGTTCTTCGACAGCCAGCTGGGCTTCGCGGTGCGCCGCTGGTGTCCGCCGCTGCTCGGCCTGGAACCGCACTGTCCGCCCGCCCACTATCTCGCCCGGCGGCGCGAGTTGGGGGTGCGGGAGGTGACCCGGCGGCTGCTGACGGCGTCCGGCATCGGTGCGTTCCTGGTGGACACGGGGCTGCCCGGGGATCTCACCACCCCGCGGGAGCTGGCCACGGCGTCGGGCGGTACGGCCCATGAGATCGTCCGCCTGGAGCACCTGGCGGAGCGGACCGCCGACACCGCGCTGACCGCGGACGACTTTCTGACCGGTCTTGCGGACGGGGTGCGCGAGGCGGCCCGTACGGCCGCGGGGTTCAAGTCGGTGGCCGCGTACCGCTACGGGCTGGACTTCGCCCCCGAACCCCCGGCCCCGGCCGCCGTCCACACCGCGGCCGAGCGCTGGCTCGCCCACCGGTCCGACGATCCCGGGGCCGCGGCCCGGGTCACCGATCCCGTACTGCTGCGCCATCTGCTGTGGTCGGCCGCGCACACCGGGCTGCCCCTCCAGTTGCACACCGGGTTCGGGGATCCGGATCTGCGGCTGGACCGCTGCGATCCGCTCGCGCTGACCGACTTCATCCGCGCGGTACGGCCCACCGGCTGCACACTGATCCTGCTGCACGGCTATCCGTACCACCGCGGCGCGGGCTATCTGGCCGCCGTCTTCCCCCATGTCTACGCCGATGTGGGGCTGGCCCTGGCGCACACCGGAGCGCGGGCCGGTGCCATTCTGGCCGAGATGCTGGAGCTCGCGCCCTTCGGCAAGGTGCTGTTCTCCACGGACGCCTACGGTCTGCCCGAGCTGTATGTGGTGGGGGCCCGGCTGTTCCAGGAGGCGCTGGCCGCGCTGGTGAACGGCTGGGTGGCGGAGGGAGCCTGGTCGCGGCGGGACGCCCACCGGGTGGCGGCGCTGCTCGCCGCGGACAACGCCCGGCGGGTGTACGGGCTGGGAGTTGCGTCCGGCCGCGACACCTGATCCCTCCACGCCGGGTGGTGCGGGGGGGGGACCTCTCGCTCCCCCGGGTGGCGCGGGTACCGGGGGCGGGCAGTACGGTGCCCCGACGAACCCGTCAGTAACCGGAGGAGATCGCATGCGGATCAGCGGTACGACCGTCCTGCTCACCGGGGCTACCGGAGGCATCGGCCAGACACTGGCCCGCGCGCTCGCGGCCAAGGGCGCCAACCTCCTGCTCACCGGGCGGCGCGAGGAGGTGCTGCGGCCGCTGGCCGACCGGCTCGGGGGGCGGGCGCTGGTGGCCGATCTGGCCGACCGCAAGGACCTCGAGCGGCTCGCCGAGGAGGCGTCGGACGCCCGGATCCTCATCGCCAACGCCGCGCTGCCCTCCAGCGGGCAGGTCCTCGACTATGAGACCGACCAGATCGACCGCGCCCTCGATGTCAATCTGCGCGCTCCGCTGCTGCTGTCCCGGCTGATGGCTCCCAGGATGGTGGCCGAGGGCTCCGGCCATCTGGTGATGATCGGCTCGCTGTCGGGCCGTACCGCCTCCCCCGGTGCCGCGCTCTACAACGCGTCCAAGTTCGGGCTGCGCGGCTTCACGCTCGGCTTGCGGCAGGACCTGCACGGGACGGGTGTCGGAGTGTCGCTGGTGCAGCCCGGATTCGTGGGCGACGCGGGGATGTTCGCCGACTCCGGCGCCACTCCGCCCGCCGGGGTGCGGACCGTCTCCACCCGCCAGGTGGCGGTGGCGACCATCCGCGCCATCGAGCGCAACCGGGCCGAAGTGAACGTCGCCCCGGTGGAGCTGCGCTTCGGCAGCGCCCTCGGCGGACTGTTCCCGAGCCTGTCCGAGCGGGCCCAGCGGCGGGCCGGGGCCGACCGGACCGCCGGCCAACTCGCCGACGGACAGCGCGACAAGCGCTGAGCCACGGGTGCGCGGAGGGGAGCCGCCCGCCTTTCGCGCAACCCCGGCGCGCGGCAGCCCTCGTGGGGCACCGCACACGCACGCTCGTACCCGCCGGTTGTGGTGTAGGTTCGAGCGCCCCCACCGGGTGTTCGAGCGAGGGAGCGGGTCGATGCGCGCTGTGGTGTTCGACGACTTCGGGCACAGGCCCGAGGTCCGGATCGTCGACGACCCCGCCCCCTCCCGGAGCGGTGTGGTGATCCGGGTCGAGGCGACCGGGCTGTGCCGCAGCGACTGGCACGGCTGGATGGGGCACGACCCGGACATACGGCTGCCGCATGTCCCCGGCCATGAACTGGCGGGTGTGGTGGCGGAGGTGGGCCCGGACGTCCTCAACTGGAGCCCGGGACACCGGGTCACCGTCCCCTTCGTGTGTGCGTGCGGGCGCTGTGCCGCCTGCGCGGAGGGCGCCCAGCAGGTGTGCGAGCGGCAGACCCAGCCGGGGTTCACCCACTGGGGGTCCTTCGCGGAGTTCGTGGCGATCGAGAACGCCGACGTGAATCTGGTCGGTATCCGCAATGAGCTGTCGTTCACCACGGCCGCGAGCCTCGGCTGCCGTTTCGCCACCGCGTTCCGCGCCGTGGTGACACAGGGCCGGGTCGCCCCGGGGCAATGGGTCGCGGTGCACGGCTGCGGCGGGGTGGGGCTGTCCGCGGTCATGATCGCCGCGGCCGCCGGGGCACGGGTGGTGGCGGTGGACATCGCACCGCGTGCACTCGCCCTGGCCGCGCGGTTCGGGGCGGAGGTGTGCGTGGACGCGGCGTCCATCCTGGGGTCGGTGGCGGAGGCGGTCGCGGACGCGACGGGGGGCGGGGCCCATGTCTCACTGGACGCGCTGGGCTCCCCGCGCACCTGTGCCGCGTCCATCAAGTCCCTCCGTCGCCATGGCCGCCATGTCCAGGTCGGACTGCTGCCGCCGGCCGCCGGCACCCCGATGCTCCCCATGGACCAAGTGATCGCGCTCGAACTGCACCTGCTCGGCAGCCATGGCATGGCCGCCCACGCCTACCGGCCGATGATGGAGATGGTGGAGGCCGGATCACTGCGGCCCGATCTGCTGGTCACCGATGTCATCGGCCTGGATGAGGTGCCCGAGGCGCTGTCCGCGATGGCGGCGGGGGCGAAGGGCGGGGTCACCGTGATCGAACCGGGCCGCCCGCCCCGGAAGCGCTGACCGGCAGCGGCCCCGCGGACGGCGGCGGCGCTACGCCGGATGACCGCGCTCGACACGCGTAACCGAAACTTTTGCGTTTCGATGAAGTGCGGGCTACTTTCATGGAGTACGAAACGGTTTCGTACTCTTGCGGAATCGTTCAGCCTCCAGCCCGGAGGGCACCGCCATGCGCCAGAGCACCACCCGCACCTCGACCGGCCCGACCACTCCGATCTCCCCGCCGGCCGACGCGGTCCGGCACCGCTGGTGGATCCTCGCCGCCATTGGCATCGCTCAGCTGATGGTGGTCCTCGACGCCACCGTCGTGAACATCGCCCTGCCCTCGGCACAGCACGACCTCGGCTTCTCCGACGGCAACCGCCAGTGGATCGTCACCGCCTACTCCCTGCCCTTCGGCAGTCTGCTGCTCCTCGGCGGGCGGCTGGCCGACCTCTTCGGCCGCAGGGCGGTCTTCCTCATCGGTGTGGCCGGGTTCGCCGCGGCCTCGGCGCTGGCGGGGGCGGCAAGCGGCTTCGGACTGCTGGTCACCGGCCGGGCCCTGCAAGGTCTCTTCGCCGCGCTGCTCGCCCCCGCCACGCTGTCACTGCTCAACACCACCTTCACCGACGCCAGGGAGCGGGCGAAGGCGTTCGGCGCGTACGGAGCCATCGCCGTGTCGGGCGGCGGTATCGGACTGCTGCTGGGCGGACTGCTCACCGAGCATCTGAGCTGGCGGTGGACCCTCTACGTCAATCTCGGCTTCGCCGCCCTCGCGCTGGCCGGCGGAGTGGCGTTCCTCCGCCGCGGCGCCCCCGCGGACCGGCCCCGACTCGACCTCCCCGGCACCGTTGTTGTCTCCGCGGGCCTCTTCGGGCTGGTCTACGGCTTCTCCAACGCCGAGAGCCACTCCTGGTCCTCCCCGCTCACCTGGGGATTCCTGACCGCCGGGACCGTACTGCTGATTTCCTTCGCCCGTCGGCAGACCCGTACGGCCCATCCGCTGCTGCCGCCCCGGGTGCTGCTGGACCGCGACCGCGGCGCCTCCTTCCTGGCCATCGGGCTCTCCGGCGCGGGCATGTTCGGTGTCTTCCTGTTCCTCACCTACTACCTCCAGGGCGGTCTGCGGTTCAGCCCCGTCCAGACCGGTCTTGCGTTCCTGCCGATGATCGGCGGACTGATGGTCAGCGCGCAGTTCTCCACCGGTGTCCTGGTGCCCCGACTGGGCCCCAAGGCCGTGGTGCCGCTGGGGATGGGGCTGACCGCCATCTCCATGGTGTGGCTGACCGGCCTCGGCCTGGCCAGCGACTACGCCACGACCGTGCTGCCGCCACTGCTGCTGTCCGGGATCGGGCTCGGTCTGGTGATGCCCCCGGCGATGGCGATGGCCACCGACCGGATCGACCCGGACGACGCCGGGGTCGCCTCCGCCGCCGTCAACACGATGCAGCAGATCGGCGGTTCCATCGGCACCGCCCTGCTCAACACCCTGGCCGCCGACGCCGCGGCCGACTATCTGGCGGAGCACCGGCCGGGCCCGGTCACCGCGGCCCGGGCTCAGCTGCACAGCTACGAGGTCGCCTACTGGTGGTCGGCGGGCATCTTCGTCGCGGGGGTGATGCTGACGGCGGCCCTGTACCGCAAAGGCCGGACCGGCAAAGACGCCGACACACCGGTGGCCGTGCCCGTGTGACGGTGCGGCACGCCCGCGCCCCCGCTCGATCAGTCCAGCACCGTCAGATCGAGGGTGCTCAGCCGCTCGGGGTCGGCCAGGATGTCGATCGCGGCGATCCGCCCCCGGTGACCGTGAAGCCCAGCACCGAGAACGGACGGCCCGCGCGTGAACTGACCACCCCCACCGCCCCGTTCACCAGGGCGGGCCGGGCCACCGTGCCCGATCCGCCCACGCGCGAGAAGGTGAGCGCCTGGTTCGCCACCGCCGTGGCGCCGCGCACCTCGCGCGAGGCCGGGGCGGACGCCGCGCCGTAGTCGGCACGCAGCACCACCTCGGGGTCGAGCAGGGCGATCAGCCCCTCGAAGTCGCCCGCGCGCGCGGCGGCGAGAAACGCGTCGACGACCTCGCGCTGTCCAGGGCCCGTCGTCACAGGGGCCGCCCTGCTCCCGACGCCTGGCACGGCGCCCCCAGCTACCGCTGGGAGGTGCCCCCGGCCGCGTTGTCGGAGTCGCCCGAGTACGCCCGGTACGAGGGCGATCCTCCGCCTTGCGATCTTCCCCCAGCTACCGCTGGGAGGTGCCCCCTGCACCAGACGCCGCTCGCGGCCGGACGCCCCCTTTGACGACGGACCCTAGCGAGGTCCGGATCGGGCGCCGGGGCCGCTCCCCGCACCCGGCGCCGGGCGCGGCTGGCGAGCTGCCCGGCCGCCGCCGGGCTGCGGTCGACGAGCGGCGCGATCTCGTCGAAGGGCACCCCGAAGAGATCGTGCAGCACAAAGGCCAGCCGTTCGGCCCGGGCGAGTGTCTCCAGGACGACGAGCAGGGCGAGGCCGACCGAGTCGGCGATCAGCGCCTGGTCCTCCGGGTCGGGCACCCGCACCTCCAGCGGCTCCTCACGCCGCTGGTGACGCGAACGCAGCAGGTCCGGACAGACCCGGCCCACCACTGTGGTCAGCCAGCCCCCCATATTCCGTACCGCCTCGGCGTCCGAACGGCTCAGCCGCAGCCATGTCTCCTGGACCGCGTCATCCGCCTCACTCAGCGAGCCGAGCATGCGGTAGGCCACCGCCCGCAGCCGTCCGCGGTGGGCCTCGAAGCTCTCCGCCAGAACGTGGTGCCGGTCCATCGGTCCTATCTCCTCGTCGCAGATGCCGCGCGGATGTCGCGCGCGTCATCTGTCCGACGGATGCGGCCGCCCGGATGTGACAGCCGGAGCCGCCGCCCGCGTTCGCCCGTACGGGCCTACCCAGCACTGTCGCGCCCCCATAACGTGGGAGCGCTCCCAACACCCGTGTCCCCACGAGCGCGGTGCGCACATCGGCCGCGCCCGCGACAGAAGGGTCCCCATGTCCCACTCCCCCCGGCCGCGCGGCGCGCGGACGGCCGCCGTCGTGCTCGTCGGCACGCTGGTCCTGGCCGCCGCCCCGGCGGCCCCCGCCGCCCCCGGGGCGCGGTCCGCCGCCGCGGCCGTCTCCCCGTCCGCCGTCCATGTCAACCAGCTCGGCTATCTGCCCGACGGCCCCAAACGCGCCACCGTCGTGAGCGCGAGCGCCACCGGATCAACCTGGCAACTCCACGACGCCCACGGCATGTTGACCGCCTCCGGCACCACCACCGCGCGCGGCACCGACCCCGCTTCCGGAGACTCCACGCATGTGGTGGACTTCTCCTCGTTCCGGGGCACGGGCTCCGGCTACACCCTCACCGTCGAGGGGCGGACCAGCCCTCCGTTCGCCATCCGCACCGACCTCTACGACACGTTGCGCGCGGACGCGATGTCCTTCTTCTACCAGCAGCGCAGCGGGATCCCCATCGAGGCGTCACTCGCCGGGGCGGCCTACGCACGGCCGGCCGGACACCTCGGGATCGCCCCCAACACCGGTGACACCGCCGTACCGTGCGTCAGCGGGGTGTGCGACGCGGTCCGGGATGTGCGCGGTGGCTGGTACGACGCCGGGGACCAGGGCAAGTATGTGGTCAACGGCGGTATCGCCACCTGGCAGCTGGTGAACTCCTTCGAGCGCGCGCAGCGGGCGGGCCATCAGGCGGCGCTGGGCGACGGCACACTGCGGCTGCCCGAGCGGAGCAACGGCGTGCCCGATGTGCTCGACGAGGCGCGCTGGGAGCTGGAGTTCCTGATGCGGATGCAGATCCCGGAGGGACAGCCGCGGGCGGGGATGGCGTTCCACAAGATCCATGACGCCGCATGGACCGCGCTGCCCACCCGGCCCGACCAGGACGCCCAGCCGCGGGAGCTGCACCCGCCGTCGACGGCGGCCACCCTCAACCTGGCCGCGGCCGCCGCGCAGTGCGCCCGGGTCTTCGCACCGTACGACCCGCTCTTCGCCACCCGCTGTCTGGCCTCCGCGCGCCGCGCCTGGAACGCCGCACGGGCCACCCCCGGCCTGTGGGCGCCGGTTTCGGACAGCACCGGCGGCGGGCCGTACGACGACACCGAGGTCGGCGACGAGTTCTACTGGGCCGCGGCCGAGCTGTACGCCACCACCGGTGAGGCGGAGTACCGGGACGCGGTCACCGCCTCGCCCTTCCACACCGCGGACGAGGAGGTGTTCACCCCGGTCGGCTTCTCCTGGCAGGACACCGCGGCGCTCGGCCGGATCACCCTGGCCACCGTCCCGGTCGGGCTGCCCGCCGCCGAACTCGCCCGTATCCGCGGCTCGTTGGTCACCGCTGCCGACAACTGTCTGGCGGCGATGGACCGTCAGGGGTACGCCGTCCCGCTGCCCGCGGACGGCTATGTCTGGGGCTCCAACGGCCAGGTGGCCAACAACGCGACGGTGATCGCCGTGGCGTACGCGCTGACCGGGGAGCGGCGCTACCGCACGGGGGCGATCGAGGCGCTCGACTATCTGCTGGGCCGCAACGCGCTCGGTCAGTCGTTCATCACCGGCCACGGCACCCGGGCGTCACACCACCAGCATCACCGCTTCTGGGCGCACAGCTACGACGCCGCGCTGCCGGAGCCGCCCGCCGGTACGCTCGCGGGCGGCCCCAACCAGTCCCTGGAGGATCCGGTGGCGCAGGAGAAGCTGCGGGGCTGTGCGCCCGCCCGCTGCTATGTCGATGACATCGGCTCGTACTCCACCAACGAGGTGGCCATCAACTGGAACGCGCCGCTGGCGTGGCTGGTCGCCTTCGCCGCCGAGCGGGGCTGACACACCGACGGGGTGGGTGCCGGTGTGCGGCACCCACCCCGTCCGGGCATTCCGCCGGTCAGCCGGGCAGCTGGGTCTCGATCGCGGCGACCAGCTCCGGCGCCTCGGGCTCGGTGCGCGGCCGGAACCGGCCCACGACCTCACCGCTCGGCGAGATCAGGAACTTCTCGAAGTTCCACTGCACATCCCCGGCCTCCCCGGCCGCGTCCGCGACCTTGGTCAGCTCGGCGTAGAGCGGGTGCCGCTGCTCGCCGTTGACATCGGTCTTCTCCAGCAGCGGGAAGGTGACGCCGTAGGTCGTGGAGCAGAAGGTGTGGATCTCCTCACCGGTGCCCGGTTCCTGCCCCGCGAACTGGTTGCAGGGCACGCCCAGCACGGTGAAACCACGCCCGGCGTAGCGCTGCTGCAACCGCTCCAGACCCTCGTACTGCGGCGTGAGGCCGCACTTGGACGCCACATTGACCAGCAGCACCGCGGTGTCCTGGTGCGTGCCGAGCGTGGTGGGCTCGCCGGACAGGGTGCGCAACGGAATGTCGTACAGGCTCATCGGGTCGACCACCTTTGTCGTTCGTTCTTCCAGTACGCACAATCTAGGTGACCAGGATGAGCGGAATGTCGCCGCAGGGCCGCAGCCGCCGTCCGCCGTGCTCGACACCGTCCGCGGGACCGGCCGGGACCGCCCCGAAGTCCGGGCCCTTGAAGAGCGCGCCGGTGAGGTAGTCGGCGCAGGTGGAGGCGGCGACCCGGCCGCGCGCATTGACGAGGAAGGCGGGGTCGGGCAGCCGCTGTAGCACCGGCATCACCGCGGCCTCGAAGTGCGAGAGATACACATCCGCCGCCGCCACGCCCATGAAACGGCCATCGACGGTCACCGGCACGGAGAGGGTGAGGCTGTACTCGTCGGAGCAGAGGTAGTCCACATACGGTCCGGCGACCGCGCGGCGGCCGGTGTCCCGGGCCAGTGCGAACCAGTCCCAGTGGGTGTAGTCGGAGTACGCCGAGTGCTCCGGGTCCAGGTCGAGCAGCAGCGGGCGCACCTCGCCGCCCGCGCCGATCTGCCACCACTCCAGCCAGGCCGGTACATCGGCGAGCAGTTCCGGCGCGGCCACGAACCCCGCGCCGGAGACCAGTTCGAGCCGGGTGAGCCGGGTGTGCAGCCCGGGGCGGAGCTCGGCCAGATCGGTGGTGACGGGCTGCCGCCCGCTTGCCGAGACGGAGGTGAGCAGCTCGGCCGCGTCGTCACGGATCTCGCGGACGGCGTCGAACACACCCTCCAGGGTGTCGCGGACCCGGACCGCCACATCGGCGGCCGTCACCGTGTCATCCAGGAGGTCCGGCCCGGCACCCGCGGGTCGGGGGCTGCTACCCATAGGTGTTCTCCTAGGGAGGGGGTCCGTCGGCGGAGCCGGGCGTGGCGAGGCGGAGTTCGACCAGACGCGCCATGCACCGCTGGACGCACGCCTCGGCCAGGGCTCTGGCCTGCTCGTCCGCATCATCTTGCAGGGCGCAGATCACAGCGCGGTGACGATCGCACACGTCCTTCAGATACTCGTCGTCCGCGAGCACCAGGGAGAGCAGCGCGCCCACTTCCGTCTGGATGGCTATCTCCTCGCGGGTCAGCCGCGCGGACTGGGCGGCGGCGGCCAGCTCCACATGGAAACGGCCGTGCACCCGGCTGCGCGCCGGGGGGTCGGACGCTTCGGCCAACTGGTCGACGGAGCGGCTGAGTTGGAGCAGATCGCCGGGCTCGGTGCGGTGGGCGGCCAGTCGGGCGGCGGCTCCGGAGACGGCGGCCCAGTGGTCGCCGAGGTCACGGAGCTCCTCAGTGCTCCAGCCGAGGAGCAGCCCGCGCAGCCGCTCCTCGGCGGGGCCTTCGGGGACGGTGACGAAGCTGCCCCCGCCGCGGCCCCTGCGGGTGGTGACCAACCCCTGCTGACGCAGGGCCATGAGTGCTTCACGCAGGGTGACGGTGGAGACACTGAGCCGCGCCGCGAGATCGGACTCGCCGGGCAGCTGCTCCCCGTCCGCCAGCAGTCCGAGCTCTATGGCATCCCCCAGCCGTCGCACCACAGCGTCCACCCTGGCCTGGCTGTCGACGGGCGCGAAGACGCCCTGCCGGGCACCGCCAAAGTCTCGCGTCACCACACTCACCCCCTGTCCGTTGACTCAGGCTTTACCTTAACGGGGTCTTGTAATTAGACCTATGTCTTCATAGTTTTACGGACCAACGTCCAGCGGCATCAGAAAGGTTCCCGCCCATGGAGGGGAAAGCCATCCGACTGCAGAGCCTGCGCAAGTCCTTCGGGAAGACGGAGGCGGTCGCCGGAGTCGACCTGGAGATATCGGACGGCGAGTTCTTCTCGATGCTGGGGCCCTCCGGATCCGGCAAGACCACGGTGCTCCGGATGATCGCGGGCTTCGAACCGCCCACCGGCGGCACCATCGAGCTGGCCGGGCGGGACGTCACCCGGCTCGCCCCGTTCGAGCGGGATGTGCACACCGTCTTCCAGGACTACGCGCTCTTCCCGCATATGACGATCGAGCAGAACGTCGCCTACGGACTGAAGATCCGACGAGTCCCGAAGGCCGAACGGCTGCGCCGGGCCCGTGAGGCACTGGCCGACGTCCGGCTCGAAGGACTCGGCGACCGCAGGCCCGCCCAGCTCTCCGGAGGCCAGCGGCAGCGAGTGGCCCTCGCCCGGGCCCTGGTCAGCCGCCCCAGGGTGCTGCTGCTCGACGAACCGCTGGGCGCCCTCGACCTCAAGCTGCGCGAGCAGATGCAGATCGAACTCAAGGAGCTCCAGCGGGAGGTGGGCATCACCTTCGTCTTCGTCACCCACGACCAGGACGAGGCGCTGACCATGAGCGACCGGATCGCGGTCTTCAACCGGGGCCGGGTGGAGCAGGTGGGCACCCCCGCCGAGATCTACGAACGCCCCGCCACCCCCTTCGTCGCCGGTTTTGTCGGCACCTCCAATCTGCTCACCGGTCCGGCCGCGGAGCAGGTGGTGGGTGAAACCGGCACCTTCAGCATCCGCCCGGAGAAGATCCGGGTGCTGAAGGAGGACCGGGACAGCGGTACGCCGGACTGTGCCGGCGCCGTCGGCACCGTCGCCGAGGTCGTCTATCTCGGGGACGCGACCCGTTTCCTCGTCGACCTCGACGCCGGGGGGCGGCTCACCGCCCTCCAGCAGAACCTGGAGACCTCCTCCGAGGACGTCGCGGGGTACCGCGGCTCACGGGTCAGGCTCCAGTGGCAGCCGCGCCACACCGTCCGGGTCCCGGACGCCGACTGAGCCCCCGGCGCGTCCCGCCCGCGTCACCTTTCATCCCTCCGTCGTCCCCCACCCTGTGGAGACTTGTCGTGCACATGCCCTATTCGCTCAAGGCCGCCGCGGCGGCCGGAGTCCTGCTCCTCGCCACCGCCTGCGGCTCGTCCGGTACGTCCTCGTCGGCCGGCGGCTTCGATCCACCGGACCTCAAACCGCGCAAGCAGCTCGGCAAGACCGAGGGCAAGGTGAACCTCATCGCCTGGGCCGGCTATGTCGAGGACGGCAGCAACGACCCGAAGGTCGACTGGGTCAGCGACTTCGAGAAGCAGACCGGCTGTCAGGTCAGTTCCAAGACCGCGGCCAGCTCCGACGAGATGGTCAGCCTGATGAAGAGCGGTCAGTACGACGCGGTCTCCGCCTCCGGCGACGCCTCGCTGCGGCTGATCGCCTCCGGTGACGCCGCACCCGTCAACACCACGCTGGTCCCCCACTACAAGGACGTCTTCGCCGGTCTGAAGAAGAAGGACTGGAACTCGGTCGACGGCGTCCCCTACGGCATCCCGCACGGCCGGGGCGCCAACCTCCTGATGTACAACACCAAGAAGGTCTCCCCCGCCCCCGACTCCTGGTCCGCCGTCTTCGACCAGGCGTCCGCCCACAAGGGCAAGGTCACCGCGTACGACTCACCGATCTACATCGCCGACGCCGCGCTCTACCTGATGAAGAGCAAGCCCTCGCTGGGCATCAAGAACCCCTACGCGCTGGACCAGAAGCAGTTCGACGCGGCCGTGGATCTGCTCAAGGACCAGAACCGCAACATCGGCGAGTACTGGAGCGACTACCTCAAGGAGATCTCCGCCTTCAAGAGCGGCAACTCCGTGGTCGGCACCTCCTGGCAGGTGATCGTCAACGCCACCCAGGCCGAGAAAGCCCCGGTCAAGGCAGTGCTGCCCAAGGAGGGCGCCACCGGCTGGTCCGACACCTGGATGATCTCGGCCAAGGCCAAGCACCCCAACTGCGCCTACAAGTGGATGGACTGGATCATCTCCCCCAAGGTCAACGCACAGGTGGCCGAGTACTTCGGCGAGGCCCCGGCCAACGAGAAAGCCTGTGCCCTCACCGCGGCCAAGAACCACTGCGACACCTTCCACGCGGCCGACGAACCGTACTGGAAGAGGGTCCACTTCTGGACCACTCCGGTCGCCCAGTGCCTCGACGGCCGCAAGGACGCGAAGTGCGTGCCGTACGCCAAGTGGGTCCAGGCCTGGACCGAGATCAAGGGCTGAGCCTGATATGACCAAGACCGCGCCGGCCGCCGGATTCGTCCGGCGGCTCGCCGGGACCCTGCACCGCCGTCCCCGGCTCCAGCTGTCCCTGCTGCTCACCGCGCCGCTGACCTGGCTTGTCCTGGCCTATCTCGGCTCGCTCAGCGCGCTGTTCCTGTCCGCGTTCTGGACGACGGACAGTTTCACCTCGAGCGTGGTGAAGGTCTGGAACACCGACAACTTCACCACCCTGTTCCAGAGCGACGTCTACCGCCAGGTCGCCCTGCGGAGCGTCGGCGTGGCGCTGGCGGTCACCGCGCTGTGCGCCGTGATCGCCTTCCCCGTAGCCTTCTACACCGCCCGGATCGCCAAGCCCCGCTGGCGGCCCCTGCTGGTGGTGGCGATCCTCACCCCGCTGTGGGCCAGCTATCTGGTCAAGGCGTACGCCTGGCGGCTCATCCTCGCCGAGGGCGGTCTGCTGGACTGGCTGCTCGGTCCGCTCGGACTCGACGGACCCGGTTACGGGCTGACCGCCACCGTCCTGGTGCTGACGTATCTGTGGCTGCCGTACATGATCCTGCCGATCCACGCCGGGCTCGAACAGCTCCCGGACAATCTGCTGGACGCCTCCGCCGACCTCGGTGCCCGCACCGGCCGGACCTTCCGTTCGGTGGTGCTGCCGATGCTGCTGCCGTCCATCGCGGCCGGGTCGGTCTTCACCTTCTCGCTCAGCCTCGGCGACTACATCGCCGTGCAGATCGTCGGCGGCAAGACCCAGCTGATCGGCAATCTCATCTACTCCAACATCACCCTCGATCTGCCGCTCGCCGCGGCGCTGGGCACCGTACCGGTGTTGATCATCGTGGGCTATCTGCTCGCGGTCCGCCGCACCGGTGCCCTCAGCAGCCTCTGACGGCCCGCACACCGAAGGCCCTTCGATGAATCTCTCCCGCCCCGCGCGCATCACCCTGCGCATCGCCGCCGGGCTCGGCTTCGCGGTCATCTATGTGCCGCTGCTGCTGGTCCTGGTCAACTCCCTCAATCCCGACCGCAGTTCCGGCTGGCCACCGCCCGGACTCACCCTCCACTGGTGGGCCGATGCCTGGCACAGCACCGGTGCCCGCGACGCGCTGTGGACCTCGGTCAAGGCCGGTCTCGGCGCCACCGCGATCGCCCTGGTCCTCGGCACCCTCATCGCCTTCGCCGTGCAGCGCTTCCGCTTCTTCGGCCGGGAGACCCTCTCCTTCCTGGTCGTCCTGCCGATCGCGCTGCCCGGTATCGTCACCGGTGTCGCCCTCAACACCGCCTTCCGTACGGTCCTCGAACCGCTCGGGGTGGGCCTGGGCATGTTCACCGTGGTGGTCGGCCACGCCACCTTCTGCATCGTGGTCGTCTTCAACAATGTGATCGCCCGGCTGCGCCGGATGGCCGGATCCTATGAACAGGCCGCCATGGATCTGGGCGCGAACACCTTCCGGGCCTTCGTCGACATCACCTTCCCGCTGGTGCGCTCGGCCCTGGTGGCGGGCGGGCTGCTCGCCTTCGCGCTGTCCTTCGACGAGATCGTGGTGACGACCTTCACCGCGGGCCCCGGTATCCAGACCCTGCCGATCTGGATCTTCTCCAATATGGCCCGCCCCCAGCAGGCCCCGGTGGTCAACGTCGTCGCCGCCGTCCTCGTCCTGCTGTCGGTCATCCCCATCTACCTCGCCCAGCGGCTGTCGTCGGACACCGCGACGGGCAGCCGGATCTGAAAGGCCCGTCCCACCACCGCGGGGACGGCGAACGGCATATCGTTCGTGACGGAGCGCGGAGGGGGGCGCGGTGGCGCGGGACGGGAACGGCGATGCGGAGAATCTGACGAACAAGCTGCTCATCGTGGAGTACGAGCAGGTGAAGGAGGAGCAGCGGGCGCGGATCGGGTTCCGGGACAATCTGCTCTACGCCACGCTCGCCTCGATGGCGGCCATCATCACCTTCTCCTTCCAGAACGGCGGTCAGCCCGAGCTGCTTCTGCTGCTGCCGCCCGCGTCGGTGGTGCTGGGATGGGCGTATCTGGTCAACGACGAAAAGATCTCGGCCATCGGACGCTATGTGCGCGGGGATCTGGGGCCGCGGCTGGCGGCGCTGGCGCCGGGGTCCTCGCGGGTGTTCGGATGGGAGACGGCCCATCGCGACGACCACCGCAGGGTCTCCCGGAAGCGGCTCCAACTCGCCGCGGATCTGCTGCTGTTCTCGGTGGCGCCGATGGCCGCCCTGATCGTGTGCTGGTCATCGGAGCCGCTGCCTCCGTGGCTGCTGGCGGTGTCGGTGGCCGAAGTGGCGCTGGTCGCCGTGGTCACCGTGGAGATCGTGCGGTACGCGGATCTCCACCGTCCGTGATGTGAACATGTACATCGACGCCGGGCCCGCGGTGGCGCAGCATGGTGGGTTCGGGTCACAACGGTGCCGAGGGGGAAACGGTGACGGCTGGCGACAACGGGGGCTCCGCGCGGGCGGATGTGGTGGTACTCACCGCGCTGGAGGTGGAGTACCGGGCGGTGTGCGCCCATCTTCAGGAGTTGCGCCCGGTGCGGGCCGAGCGGGGTGCCCTGTTCGAGGTGGGCTCCTTCCGTGAGGGTTCCGTCGAGCGGCGGGTGGCGACCCATATGACCGGCCCCGGCAATCCGGGCGCGGCGGCCGCGGTCGAGCGGGCCGCGGCGCTGTTCGCGCCCCGCGCGCTGCTGTTCGTCGGGGTGGCGGGCGGGCGCAAGGACGTGGTGCTGGGCGATGTGGTGGCCGCCGACGCGGTGTACGACTACGAGACCGGCAAGGACACCGAGCAGGGTTTTCTGCCCCGGCAGAAAACCCACCAGTCGGCGTACGGACTGGTGCAGTTGGCCCGGATCGTCACCGCGGGCGACACCTGGCAGCGGCGGATCCGCCCGTCGGACGGCTCCCCGCTCCCCCGCGCCCATGTCAAACCGATCGCGGCGGGCGGGCGGGTGGTGGCACACCATCGCTCGGACGCCGGACGCAGACTGGCGGCGGCCGCGGGAGACGCCGTCGCGGTGGACATGGAGGGCTTCGGCTTCCTGGCGGGCGCGTATCTCAATCAGCATCTGGACGCCCTGGTGATCCGGGGCATCTCGGATCTGCTGGGCGACAAGGGGGAGGCTCATGACGAGCGCTGGCAGCCCGTGGCGTCCCGGAATGCCGCCGCCTTCGCGTTCGAGCTGATCGGGCGGCTACCCGAGGAGGCGGGCGCGGCGCGCCCCGCGCCCGCGGCGCATGCCGTCTCACCCTCCGCGCGCCGTCAGCACAAGCTGACCATTCATCAATTGGGTGTCATGGCCGATGCCTTGCTCGACATTCCCGGGATGACCTCGCCCGCCCGCTGGCAGCAGCTGCTCGATGAGCTGCCCACCGTCGGCACCGCGGTCGGCCGGCAGTCGGCGAGCCGGGCGGAGGCGCTGGCCCTGCTGCGGACCTGTGAGGCATACGGCGCGCTGAAGGAGCTGGTGGAGGTGGTGTCCGTGCTCGCGCCGGACACCCCGGCGACGGCCGAACTGGCCCGGCGCATAGCGGAGCTGGGCCGTGCGTGACCGCGCGGACGCGGGCACGCTCGGCGCGCACCCGGGAGCGCCGGGGAGTGTCGCCCGGGGCGTGCAGGGCATACAAGTTGTCCGGAGTCCGGGCGGGCGGCGCCCGCGATATGACAGGGTCTCCGGCGGGGGATCACCGGCGGCGGGGACCGGTGATACGGGCTCAGGGGAGGGCATGGCATGGCGGCCATGGGGGAAGGCAGCCTGGCATCGGTCACCAATCTGGTCACAGCGCTCAAGGAGTTCCGCTGTCTGACGAATCCGGAATCCCGTGAACTGTGTCTGGAACTGGCCGCCAGGGAACTGGAATCGGCCGTACCGGTCCGCAGCCACCGGGTGACCGACTACTTCCTGGTCGAGCTGGCCCGGGAGTGTCTGGACAATGTGCGGGTGATGCGGGCGCTGCGCGCGTCGCTGGCGGTGTTGGTCTCGGACGCGGACGCGATGCACCAGCTCGACGCGGTCATGGCGCAGATGACGGCCCGTCCGGCGCTGCCCGTGCCCGCCACCGCGGAGCTGCGGTCGCTGCTGGAGGAGCTGGAGATCGGACAGCTGGGGCAGCTGTGCCGGGCGGCGGCGGGCCCGCTCCAGGACGTTCCCCCGGTCACCGGCCCCTGGCACGCCTTCGAGGTGCTGAGCCGGATGAACGCCCAGCCGGGCAGTCTGCCGCCGGGGCTCGCCCTGGTGGAGTATCTGGCCGCGTCCGCACAGCCGTTGCGCACGGCGGACGCGTTGCGTGCGTGGGCCGATGAGCGGGCCCGGGAGCTGTCCCTGACCTCGCAGCTGAGATCGCTGCGCCAGCAGGTGGGCCATGCCGCCCCGGCCGAGCCGGTCGACGCCTATCTGGTGATCCGGCTGCTGCGGCAGGAGGAGCCGGGCCGCTATGAGCTCTCGTCCTGGCACCAGTACGACCCCACCGGCTGGCATCCGGCCCGGGGCCCGGTCACCCAGGTCACCTCGGCCACCGCCGAGCGGGCCGTCCAGGACCTGGTGTTCGCCGCGGCGGAGGAGTGGGACGACGCCCGGTCCATCCATGTGGAGTTCATGCTGGGCGCCGATGACCTGAACCTTCCGGTGCATCTGTGGCGCCAGGAGCTGGACAGCGATCTGGCCACTCCGCTGTGCATGGACTACCCCGTGGTGATAAGGAGTCTGGAGCGCTGCCAGACCCGCCGCTGGCACCGGTCGTGGAAGCAGCGCTGGCAGGTCTTCGCCGATCAGCCCCTGCGTTCCAAGCAGCTGGTCATCGACGGCCCGGACCCGGACAGCCCGTCCTCGGGGGACGTCGGCGGGCTGCTGGCCCGGCTCAAGGCCGATCCGTATGTGGTCGCGCTGGTCCTGAACTCGCCCCCGGGGGCCACCCCCGAAGGGACGAACGAGGCGCTGGCGGCGTGGCGGGCCGGGATCCCCGTGGTGACCTGGGACCGCCGCCACACCCGCGCCCCCGACCTGGTCCATTGGCTGAGACAAAAACCGGCCGAGGCCAGCGGGAACCTGGCACGGCTCCGCGAAGCCGTGACAGAGTTACGTCTGGACGCCCATACGATCGACTCCGCGGAGCGGGAGCATCACCCGGGGCAGCATGTGATGCTCGTCTGGGACGACCCGACCCGTCCCGTGGAGCCGGTGGGGCGGTTGACGGGGCCGGACGAGGGGGTGGGGAGCCGATGAGCGAGGCGGAGTCCGCGCGACGGCACAACGGGCGGGTCCACAACGACCCGGGGTCCACCGCGAATCCACTGCCGTCCGGCGTGCCACGCCCCTGGTGGATCTACCAGGGCACCGGCCGCCCGCTGCACGACGTCGACCTGGAAGAGATCCTTCCGCCGCCTCCTCCCTGGCGTACCTTCGGCGGGGTCTCGGCCTGCCCTCCGGACGCCGAGGCGCCCGCGGGCGCGTTAGCGGACCGGGACGGGGCGCCGACCGAACCCCCGGCACCGCCGGAGGAGGAGCAGGACGCGGCCCGGCGGCTGGGAGCCACCCCGCTGGGCCTGCGGGCCGGCGCCGAGGAGGCCGACGTCGTCAACGCGGCGCTCATCCTCAGGCGTCCGCTCCTGGTGACCGGGCGCCCCGGTACGGGCAAGTCCACCCTGGCCTACCGCATCAGCCGGGAACTGGGCCTCGGCCGGGTGCTGCGCTGGCCGATCACCACCCGCACCACCCTGCGGTCCGGGCTGTACGGCTACGACGCCGTCGGCCGGGTGCACGCGGCCGCGGCCGGACAGGCGGCGGAGCGGGACACCCCGGAGCCGGGCCCCGAGGACATCGGGGACTTCCTCCAACTGGGGCCGCTGGGCACGGCGATGCTGCCGTACCGCCTCCCCCGTGTGCTGCTCATCGACGAATTCGACAAGAGCGATATCGATCTGCCCAATGACCTGCTCGACATCTTCGAGGCCGGTGAGTACGCCATCCCCGAGCTGGTGCGCGTCCGCAGGCGCCGGCCGGCCGTATCGGTCCTCACCGACGACCCCGACCGCAGTACCGTCATCGCCTCGGGCCGGGTGCGCTGCCGTGCCTTCCCGGTCGTGGTCATCACCAGCAACGGTGAGCGGGAGTTCCCGCCCGCGTTCCTGCGCCGCTGCCTCCAGCTGCGACTGCCCGACCCGGACGCGGACCGGCTCGCCGCGATCGTGGCCGCTCATCTGGGGCGGGCCGACGATCCGCGCGCCCAGGAGCTCATCCAGATGTTCCTGGAGCGCAGTGAGCTCGAAGGAGGGCTCGCCGCCGACCAGTTGCTCAACGCGGTGTATCTGGTGACGTCCCAGTCCCAGGTGCCCGGTCCCGAGTGGGAGGAGCTCCTGCACTCCGTCTGGCACCGGCTGGACGCAGCGGGCCCGACATGACACACGACCCAGGCGGCGGGTCCCCCGGGCACGGCCCACGGGGCCTGGACTGGCAGCAGATCGCCGACGCCGTATGGCTGGCCGTCTGCAAGGCCGAGACGGACCGCGGACCGGACCGGGCCGGCCCCGATCCGCTCACCCGGCCCCCGGAGGCGGACGCACCGCCGCCGGATGACGGTCCGTCCGGTGCACCGCCGTCGGAGCGCGAGCCGGAGGAGGAGCGGGCGCCCGAGCCCGATCTGACCGTCTCCGCCCCCCTGCCCGCCGAGGTCGCCGCAGCCGGGGACCATCCGGCCGCCGCGACGGAACCGGCCCTGGCCACCCATGTTGTCCTGCCCGCCCCGCGGTGCTCCGCCCCCGGACCGATGCTCGCCGAGCGTGCGCTGTCCCGGGCGCTGCGCCCCCTCAAGCGCACCACGCCCTCCCCGGTCGCGCTGGAGGTCGACGAGGAGGCCACGGCCGAGCGTGCGGCGCGCGAGGGGCTGTGGGTGCCCGAGTGCGTTCCGGTGCGGGAGCGCTGGATGGACGCGGTCCTCGTGGTGGACTGCGGACGATCGATGGTGGTCTGGCGCCGGACGGCGACCCGGCTGGTCACCGTGTTGCAACGGACCGGCGCCTTCCGGGACGTACGGGTGCACCGGATCGACAGCGACCGCCTGTTACCCGACGACGGGGAGGGCGGGCCGGCCGGGCGCGGGGACCGTCCGGGGCCGGGTTCGCCGGTGGCCGGAATGTCGCCGCGGGACCGGCGGGCGGTGCTGGTGCTCACCGACGGCATCGGCGCGGCCTGGGCCGACGAGAGCGCCCAGCGCGCGCTGGCCCGCTGGGCGCGGAGTGCCTCGGTGGCCGTACTGCACGTACTGCACCAGGGCCGCTGGGCGCACACCGGAGTGGCGCCGGAGCGGGTGCGGGTGCGCGCCCCCGGGCCGGGCGCCCCCAACGCCACCTGGGCTCCGGCCGATGGCGGCTCCTGGCCCGGGGGCGAGCCGCCGGTGCCGGTGCTGGAGCTGGACGCGCGGTGGCTGGCCGGCTGGGCGCAGCTGGTGGCCCGGCCCTCGGCCCGTGGCCAGGAGACGCTGGCCCTGCTGCCCGGCGTACCGGCCGAGCGCTGGGAGCGCGAACCGGAACCGAGCGCCCTGGACCGGGTCTTCCGGTTCCGTACGACGGCCTCGCCCAGCGCCTTCCGGCTGGCGTCCCGGCTGGCGGCGGCTCCGTTGAACATTCCGGTGATGGAGTTTGTGCAGGGGATCCACCACCCGGAGGGCAGCCCCGGCGATCTGGCGGAGATCCTGCTGGGCGGGCTGCTGCGCAAGGTGGGGACGGCCGACCCCATGGACGAGACGGGCATCGGCTACGAATTCCACAGCGGGGTACGGGAGCTGCTGCTGTCGGCCGGGATGCGGGACGAGTCGCTGTACATCCTGCGCAGCGTTCTGGACCGGCTGGGAAAGCGCTGGCAGCCGCTGCATCTGCTGCGCGATCTGCTCAACCACCCTTCGGAGCCGGTGCGGGATCTGCCCACCACCGAGCGACTGCTGCCGTACCTCAGACTCCAGGAGCAGGTCTACCAGGCGCTGTCGGGCCCGTATCTCGAAGGCGCGCGCTCTTTTCGCGCTCTTGTCCTCGCCCATCAGACGGTCGCCCCTATGGGCGAACACCCCCCGGATCCAGTTGATGACAGGTCCGGCAGGGGAAAAAATGTGGTCCCCGATGCGGCTGAGGCGGTTGCCGTGACTGACTCCACCACTCCCCGATCCACCGCGCGTTCCCATGCCGACGATTCACCCGCCCCGCCGTCGCACCGCGCGCCGGGTCCGGCGGGAGAGCACCTGAGAGGAAGTTTTGTGTCCGTGACCGCTGCTCGGTCCCTGCCCGCCGTGGAGGAGCGCCGGGCCGGGGATCCCCCGTCCATCTGGGGCAATGTGCCGCCCCGGAACAACAACTTCACCGGACGGCAGACGCTGCTCGACGTGCTCCACGAGCGGCTGCGCAGTGAGGGCACGGCGGCCGTGCTGCCGGAGGCGCTGCACGGCCTCGGCGGAGTCGGCAAGTCCCAGATCGCCCTGGAGTACGTCCATCAGCACGCCGCGGACTACGACGCGGTGTGGTGGATCCCGGCCGAGCGCACCGAGCAGATCCGCCAGGCGCTGGTCCAGCTCGCCGACCGGCTCGGTCTCCAGGCGGGCATGGAGGCCAACACGGCCGTGCCGACCGTGCTGGACGCGCTGCGCACCGGGCGGCCCTGCCGCAACTGGCTGCTGGTCTTCGACAATGCCGAGGAGCTGGATACGGTCCGGCCGTTCTTCCCCGCGGGCGGTCCCGGCCGCATCCTGGTCACCTCGCGCAACGCCCAGTGGTCGCGGGCCGCCCGCACTGTCGAGGTGGATGTCTTCGAGCGCGAGGAGAGCATCGAGCTGCTGCTGCGGCGGGGTCCGGAGCTGCCGCGGGACCAGGCGGACCGGGTGGCCGACGCGCTCGGGGATCTGCCGCTGGCCATCGAGCAGGCGGCGGCCTGGCTGACCGAGACCGGCATGCCGGTCAATGAGTACCTCCAGGTGTTCGAGGACGAGCGGTCCGATGTCTCCACCCGTCGCAGCGAACTGCTGGCGGCGGGGGTGCCGGTCGACTATCCCGAACCGGTGGCCGCCGCCTGGAACATGTCGCTCCGGCGGCTGGCCGAGACCCATCCCGGCGCGCTGCAACTGCTCCAGATGTGCTCCTTCTTCGCTCCCGAGCCGATTTCGCGGCGGCTGTTCTCCGGGGTCCGGGGGGTTTCGCTCTCCCCCGAGCTGTCGGAGGTGCTCCAGGACCCCATCAAACTGGGCCATGCCATCCGTGAGATCAATCGCTACGCCCTGATCAAAATCAATCACCGCAGCAACACCATCGAAATGCACCGGCTGGTGCAGGCAGTGCTGATCGGCCAGATGTCCCCGCAGCAGCAGGCGGATATGAAGCACAGCGCGCATGTGCTGCTCGCCTACGGCGACCCCAATGACGTGGCACCGCCCAACTGGGGCCGGTACGCCGATCTGCTGTCGCATGTCCGCGCCTCCCGGGCCATGGAGTGCGACGACAAATGGGTGCGGCAGATGGTGCGCAACCTGGTGCGGTTCCTCTATGTGTGGGGAGACCACGAGGGCGCGCTCGAACTGGGCCGTCAGGTACGGGAGAAGTGGCTCGAGACGCTCGGCGAGGACAGCCCGGAGTCGCTGGCGGTCTCCCGGACCCTGGGTCATGTCCTCACCGTCCTCGGCTACTTCGAGCAGGCGCGGGAGCTCAACAGCCGCACCCTGGAGCTCCAGCGCGCCGCCGAGGGCGACGACCACGAGAACACCCTCGTCACCCTGGGCGCGGTGGCCAGCGACGCGCGCTTCCAGGGCGACTTCGCGCGCTCGCTGGAGCTGGAGCGGGACCGCTGGAGCAGGACCCGGCGGCTGTTCGGCGAGGAGGACCCGTACACCATCGCCGCGGCCAACGACTACGCCCTGGGGCTGCGGGCGGCCGGGGACTACGCGCGCGCCCGGGAGGTGGACGAGAGCGCCCACAACATCGCCGAGGTCATCCTCGGCGAGGACAATCTGCTGGCCATCCTGCTGGAGACCAACGTCAGCATCGACGTCCGCGAATGCGGTGACTACATGACCGCCCGCGGCATGCTGGAGCAGACCTGCGCGCGGATCCGCAGAGTGCTTCCGCAGAACGCGCCCATCGGTGTCTACGCGCTGCGCAATCTCGCCGTGGCGCGCCGCAAGGCGGGCGACCACGAAGGCGCCCTGGAGATCAGCCAGGAGGTTCTGGAGCGCTACCGGCTGCGCTACGCCGAGCCCAATCTCAACATCTCCACGACCGCGCTCAACCTGTCGATGGATCTGCGGCAGACGGCCGATCTCGACGGCGCCCGCGAACTCGGCCTGAAGTGTGTGGAGGACATGCGGGACGCGCTGGGGCCGCGCCACCCGGTGACCCTGAGCGCGGCGCTCGACCTCGCCATCACCTTGCGGCTGCTGGGCGAGACGGAGGAGGCGCTCCGGCTGAACGAGCGGACGCTGCCGCTGCTCGTCGAGCGGCTGGAGGCCGACCACCCGGTCTCGCTGGCCTGCGCGATCAACCTCGCCAGCGATCACTTCACGCTGGCGGACTACGAGGAGGCCAGGCGGCTGGACACCGAGACCCTGGCGGCCTGCCGGACCCGGCTGGGCGAGGACCACCCCACCACCCTCGCCTGCGCGCTCAATCTCTCCGGTGATCTGCGGGCGCTGGGCGAGGGCAGATCGGCGGAGGAACTGCACCATGACGCGCTCACCCGGATGCGGCAGGTGCTGTCCGCCGGCCATCCGGCCACGGTGGCGGCGGCCCGGGGCATCCGCGCGGACTGCGATGTGGAGGCCATGGCCTTCTGAGCCGGCCGCGGGGAGCGTTCAGCGGCCATGGGTTCCGATCCACCGCGCGAGGGCGATCGGATCGGGCCCCGGGCCGGGGCCGGGCGTCCGCTCCGGCCCCGCGCCGTATAACGCCCGGTGGACGGCGAGCACCAGCTCCGGGCGGCTCAGCAGCGCCTGTCGCGCGGTGCCGTCCGGCATGCTGAGCGCAAGCCCCGCCCAGGCACTGAGATCGTCCGGGGCCGTCGCCAGCCGGGCCCGGTAGCCGTGCAGCGCGGCCTCGGTCCGGTCCGCGGCCCAGTCGAGATCGGCCCCGGCGGGTGTGGTGCCGTCGGGGAGCGTTGCGTCCCGGTCCGCGTCGAGGCGGGCGAACGCCACCGGGTCCATGAGCCGGTGGCGGACGAGCGCGGGGCGCACCGGGATCCCGGTGGGAGCCGGCCGGACGGCGGTGGCGGGCAGATCCCGCGGAGGGGCGTTGCCCGCCCGCCAGGCCCGCGCCCAGCGGGTGGTCTGCGCGGGGTCGGGCCTGAGGTGGCGCAGCCGGTAGACGAGTTCGGCGTCGATGAGCACATCCGCCGCCCAGCGCCGCGGCAGCGACGGGACGGGCTCGGCCGACCACGCGGCGAGCCGCTCTGCCACGAGCTGGAGGAACCTTTCACCGAGCGGTGTGAGCCGGGCGTGGGCGAGGAGTGTCCGCAGCCCCCGCGCGGTCTGCGCACGGCGCAGGGCGAACTCGAACGCGGCGGTGTCCCGGGCGGGCCCGGCCTCCGCGAGCTGCCACCGGTCCCGCCAGAACCCCGTGACACCGAGGAACGCGTACACCCCGTGCAGCAGACCCCGCAGCGGTCGGGGGTCCAGCCGCCAGGGCGCGTAGTGGACCTCCTCCAGGCCCCCTTCGATCAGCGGCACCAGATCCATCAGTGCGCTGAGCTTGATGTGCTGCGCCTCGTGCACCAGCGACGCGGCCAGCGCGAGCGGGTCGTCGGGGCGGCCGAGCAGCACACATCCGCGGGCTTCCGGGGAGGAGGCGCTGAACAGATCGGGAGGGGCGGTGTAGGGCACGGGGACGAGGGAGCCCAGACATGCGGCGATCCCCCGGGGGTCCACCTGCGACTGCTCCGCGACCAGCCGCCATGCGGTGTCGAAACACCCCTGCCAGTGCTTCCACTCGTCGTCGGTGAGTCTTTCCGGCGGGGTGGTGCGCAGGAAATCGCGATAGGGGTCGACATCGTCGAGGAAGGGCTCGCAGATATGCCCCTGGTGTTCGCCGCGCAATCGCCGGAGGCCGTACCATCCCGGCGCATTCCGGGTGAGGTCGAAAGGCAGCGGGACCGTATGCGGTCCGGCGGTCAGCGTGGCCTTCCCCTCCGGGGTGCGGACGACCTCGGCGGTTTCCGCCGTCCGGTCCGGGAGGCAGGCGAAACCGAGGGCGGGCAGGATCACCCCGCCCTCGCGCACCGCCACCGTGGTACGGAAGTCGATTCCCGCGAGAAGTGCGGCCGAAGCGGCCATGGCATAGAGATAGCCGGTTTCGGTCCACAGTGGCGTTTTCACCGGTTCCCGGCCGCGCAGCCCGCGTAGACAGCGGTTGAGCCAGGTGCCCGCCTGGGGGTGCAGCAATACCCGCTCCACGGCCGCCGGGGCCGCACGCTCCGCCCGGATCAGAAGGCGCCACGGCTCCCGGGCGTCGGGGAGTGGGCCCGGTAACGCGGGATGGTCGGCGGCGATGCCGACCAGGGCGCGCAGCAGGAGCATGGTCCGGCTGCGCTGCCCGGATCGCAGCTCGGCCACCGACGACACACCGCCCGAACCCCGGCCCAACTCGGTGAAGCACCGCTCCGAAAGACGATGAAAGGAACGCTCAGCCGTCATGGCCACCTTGTTCCGGAAAGCGAGGGATGCGGCACTATTCCGAGGTTCCCTTGCTCCCGCAATTCTGTCCGGAAGTCGAGGAGTTCACCAGGGTCGGTGGAAATTGGACCGCGTCGAGCAGCCGCTGGGTCACCGAAGAAAGCCCATCGCTCCGGTCAAGGTCTTCGAGGGTCGCTCCCGAAAGGTCCAGCAGCTCCGTCTCGACCCCGGTCGCGGCTCGCTCCATGACACCGTCCCCCTCCGGACGCTACACACCGGCTCACGTGAGGCACCCCTCATGGTGACCTACCCATTTTGATTGCGAAAGGGTGAACACAGCCAGTCGGCGCCTGGCTTGTCAAGATTTTCGGACACCTCTACGCGAGGTGACATCGGTCCGGTATGCCGCTGTCAGATGTCAGGTGCCCGCTCCGGAACGGACCGCTTCGACATCGAAGACCCCTCCGCAGACGCGGAAGGAGTGCGCCGCCGTCTTCATGGCCCGGAGTGAGTCCGGCGGGTAGGCCCGGATGGCCGCGGCGGGCTTCCAGCACGGGGTGTCGCTCACGCCCTCGTTGAGGGTGTGCAGGACCGCGGAGGCCCTGCCGCCCGGCGGCAGGGAGACGGTGGAGTGCGAGGGGCCCCGCCGGACGGCGGGGGCGCCTATGAGGGCGCCGTCGGCGTCGAGCAGGGACACCCCGGGGAATCCGGTGAGGGTGCAGGCCGAGGTCGAGGTGTTGGTCAGGACCAGCGGCAGATACACATTGCCCGCGCCCACATCCTTGCGGCCCACGGTCAGCTTCAGCGCTTGCGTGGAGCAGATGCGGCGTACGGCCGGGGCGGCCGCGGAGTCCGTGGCGGACCGGGCGCGGGACGGTGCGGAGTGGTCACGCGGGGCGGCGGCGCCCTGGGACGCGTCCGAGGAATCCGATGCGCGCGATGTGTCCGAGGAATCCGCCGCGTCCGAGGTGTGGGCGGCGCCGGAGGTGTCGGAGCGTGTCCAGGCCCCCGCCCCGGAGTCGGTGCCGCACCCCGTGGCCGTGGCCAGCGCGCCGATGAGCAGCGCGGATAAGACCAGCGGCCGGGAGCGGGTGGTGGTACGCCGTGCTGCCGTGCCGTGCCGTTGTGCCATGAGTGACCTCCCCAGGTCAGCCATCGGCGGGGCACCGACCGCGAGGGCGCGTGCCCCGATGCTTCCTGTCCATCCCCCTTGGCTCACCCTTCCCCGCTTTGACTCCGTTATGTCACCCGGTACATTGACCGCATTCCTCCGGCAATTCCGCATAGCGCACACCTCGCCGCAATCGGTCGAATCGGAAATGTAGTGATGCAGGTCACAGAGGAATCCGCCAACTGATCGATTTCCAGGGAGAGATCACCGACGGCAACGGATTCCTTTGTGGCGTAACGTTTCTGACAACCATTCGGAAAGAAACGCTCTCGCTCTCCGGAGGAGACCCGACGCACAGAGTGACACCCGGGTGTGGGGTCCGGAGACCGGTGCCTTGCTCAACACCCCGAGACCTTGTCGTGACCAAATCGATGTGTTTACTGTGCGGCTCTCGTCGCATTCCATGCGCGGGCCTCCTTCGCCGGAGCGCCGAGTCCTGCCGTCGGCTGAGGGGTGACACGACGACCTGTCACGGCAGGAGCGGGGGAACCAGGTAGGCGCCGTACCGCGCGACCACGCGGTACGGCTTGGGGTGAAGACGCACCACGGGGCCATGGCGCCGCGTGCGTGCGGCCGGGCAACTCCAGCCCGAACCCGACAGCTCACCTCGCAGGCGTAGGAGAGGAAGAGCTCAATGGCTGCACGCGGACGTCACCGCCGGCCTAAGCCTCGCCGCGTCTCCCGCGCCCAACTCGCGTTCACCGCGGGCGGCGCCGGAGTGGCCCTGCCGCTCATCGGCGTCGGCCAGGCGAACGCCGCCTCCGTCGACACCTGGGACAGAGTGGCGGAGTGCGAGTCCGGCAACAATTGGAGCATCAACACCGGAAACGGCTACTACGGCGGTCTCCAGTTCTCCCAGAGCACCTGGCAGGCGTACGGCGGCGGCTCCTACGCCGCGCGGGCCGACCTGGCCACCAAGGCCGAGCAGATCACGGTGGCCGAGAAGGTCCTCGCAAGCCAGGGCCCCACCGCCTGGCCGGTCTGCTCGGTGAAGGCCGGGCTGACGCGCGGCGGACCGGCCCCGGACGTCTCGACCGGCTCCGGGGGATCCGGCGGCTCCGGAACACAGACCCCGAAGGCGGCGCCCAAGTCCACGCCGAAGGCCACCCCGGAGGCTGCCCCGAAGGCCGCGCCCAAGGCCACCACCAAGGCCGCGCCGCGGTCGGACGCGTACACCGTGGCCGGGGGCGACACCCTCTCCCGGATCGCCGGTGCCGAGCACGTCGACGGCGGCTGGGAGGCGCTCTACGACGCCAACCGCCGGACCATCGGCGACGACCCGAATCTGATCCTCCCCGGCCAGCGGCTCACCCTCGACACCGATGCCCAGGGCGGGCAGGGCCGGGCCCCGCAGGCCAAGCCGAAAACGGGCACCGACGCCCAGAGGGCCTCCAGCCCCGGCGCCGGGCAGGGGCGGCAGAACACCGCCACCCGCTCCTCCTCCTTCACCACACCGGTCGCCGGCACCCAGGTGGGCACCGCCTACGGGGTGCCCGGCAGCAGCTGGTCCAGCGGCCACCACACCGGCGCCGACTTCCCCGTGCCCGTGGGCACCCAGGTACGAGCGGTGGGCCCGGCCGAGGTGGTCGCGGCGGGCTGGGGCGGGGCGTACGGCTACCAGGTCGTCCTGCGCCACTCCGACGGCATGTACAGCCAGTACGCGCACATGTCGGCGCTCTCGGTCCACGTCGGCCAGTCGGTCAAGGGCGGCCAGAAGATAGGCAGCTCCGGTTCGACCGGCAACAGCACGGGACCGCATGTGCACTTCGAGGTGCGCACCGGTCCCGACTACGGTTCGGACGTCAATCCGCTGAGCTATCTGCGGTCGAAGGGCGTCTCCATCTGAGCCGCCCGGCACATGCTGAGCGGGTTGCCCGGGCGGTGCACCGCCCGGGCAACCCAGCACATCCCCCACGGCACCGCTTCCCCGCGACCCCGCCCAGGCCCTGTCCTGCCGATCTTCGCGGGCCCGCGACGCCTAGCACCGCGCCTCGCCGCGTTGTCGGGATCTTCCGAGTACGCCCAGTACGAGGACGACCCTCCGCCTTGCGATCCACGGCACCAGACGCCGCGGGCTGATCCACGAAGATCGACAGGACAGGACCTACATCGTCAGATGAGCCTTGGTGTGTGTGACTTCCTCGATGTCGCCGCCCGCCTTGCCGATCAGCCGGTGGGCGAGGTTGCTCAGTGCCCTCGCCGCCGCGATCTCCTCGCCGACTCTCGGCTGTGCCGGGTCGTCGGGGTTGCGGTTGGCGCGGCCCTGGGCCAGCATCTCGGTGCCGTCGTGCATCCTCAGCCGGACCACCGCCTCGGTCAGCGGGCCGACCTCACGGAATTCCATCTGTATGTCGCATCCCACGATCGTCTCCATCGCGATCACCTCCTGCCTTACCCTCCAGGATGCGCCTCCCCCGTCTCTCCGGTCGAGTGGGACAGCAGCTCCACGACCTCGGCGTCCCCGGTCTGGGAGAAGTCCTGGTACCACTCGCCGACCGCGGAGAACTCCGGCGGTGTGGACAGGCACACCACCTCGTCCGCGTCCTCGCGCAGTGACGCGACCGCGTCCGGCGGCGCCACCGGGACGGCCAGGACGACCCGGGCCGCCCCCTGCGCCCGCGCCACCCGGCAGGCCGCGCGTGCGGTGGCGCCGGTCGCGATCCCGTCGTCCACGATGATCACCGTCCGGCCCTCGACCGCCATCCGCGGCCGCCCCCGGCGGAACCGCCGCGCCTGGCGGACCAGCTCCGCCTGCTCGGTCCGCTCCACCTCCTGGATGTCCTCCTCGCCGACCCGGCTCATCCGGATGATCGCCTGGTGCACCACCCGCACACCGCCCTCGCCGATGGCGCCGAAGCCCAGCTCACGGTGGTAGGGGACGCCGAGCTTACGGACGATGATCACGTCCAGCGGTGCCCCGAGGGCCTGGGCGACCTCGAAGGCCACCGGCACCCCGCCCCGGGGCAGCCCCAGCACCACGGGCCGCTCGTCGCGCAGCGGCCGCAGCGCCTCGGCGAGGCGCCGCCCGGCGTCCATGCGGTCGCTGAAGATCATCGCTCACCCCCGGCACAAAGGCTCTCCTTCGAATCAAGCCGACATTGCCCCGGGCCGCAAACGGGCGGCACCGCCCGCGCGGGCTTCCAGGGCGCATTCCGCGCCCCGGAGGCACCCTGGAGGTATGAGGAACACGACGAATCCGGGCGCGTCCGGATACCCCGTCTTCGTCGAGCCCTTCGACGCCGACACCCGCTACCGGCGGGTGAGGCTGCGCGGCCTCGGCTGTGAACCCCTCGAACGGGAGGAGTTCGAGCCGACCGTCCGCCGGGCCTTCCCGGACATCGACTTCGACGATCCGGAGCAGGTCCACTGGGCCGACCGGCCGGGGCAGTGGCCGGCCTGGCACCCGGGCGAGGCATGACCGTCCTGATCGGCACGTCAGGCTGGCAGTACAAGGACTGGCGGGGCGATCTCTATCCGGCCGACTGCCCACAGCGGCTGTGGCTGGAGGAGTACGCCTGTGCCTTCGCCACTGTCGAGAGCAACAACGCCTTCTACCGGCTGCCCGACCACGACCAGTTCGTCACCTGGCGGAACCGCACCCCCGACGGGTTTGTGATGGCGCTCAAGGCCAGCCGCTATCTCACCCACATCAAGCGGCTGCGCGACCCGCGGGAGCCGGTGGAGCGGCTGATGTCGCACGCACAGGGCCTCGGCGACCGGCTCGGCCCCGTCCTGCTCCAGCTCCCGCCCACCCTGCGCGCCGATCCCGCGCTGCTGGACACCGCCCTGGGCTGCTTCCCCGCCGGGACCCGGGTGGCCGTCGAACCGCGCCATACGTCCTGGTGGACCGATGAGGTGCGCGCGGTGCTGGAGCGCTACGGCGCCGCGCTGTGCTGGGCGGACGCCGGATCGCGACCGGCCGCCCCGCTGTGGCGCACCGCCGGGTGGGGCTATCTGCGCTTCCACGGCGGCCGCGCCCACCCGGCCCCGCGCTACGGCGCCCAGGCGCTGGGCACCTGGGCGCACCGGGTGGCCGAGACCTGGCCGGGCGGTGCCGAGGTGTACGCGTACTTCAACAACGACACGGGCGGGGCGGCGGTGCACGACGCCGCCGCCTTCGCCCGGTCGCTGTCCAAGCTGGGCCGGGAGGTCAGCCGTACGCCTTCCACACTGCCAGTCGGCTGAGCGGCCTCGCTGAAGTCCGGTGGGGTCGGGGCACTTCCCGCGGAGCGGCTGGCCGGCTCACTCCTTGACGGCGCCGCCGAGCATCCCTTCGATGAAGCGGCGCTGGAGCGCCACGTAGACCACCACCACCGGCAGCGCGATCAGCACCGAGGCCGCCGCGAGCAGGGCCGCGTCGGAGCTGTGCTGTCCCTGGAAGAAGGCGAGGCCCAGCGGGACGGTGCGATGGGCCTCGTCGCTGACCATGACCAGTGCCATCAGGAACTCGTTCCAGGTCCACATGAAGGTAATGACCACCATGGTGGAGATCGCCGGGCGGCCCATCGGGACGAGCACCCGCCACAGGGTGGTCCAGGTGTCCGCGCCGTCGATCCGGGCCGCCTCGATCACCGCCCGTGCACTGCTCCGGAAGTAGGTGCGCATCCAGAACACGCCGAAGGCCAGGGACTGCGCCGTCTGCGGCAGGATCAACGCCCAGTAGGTGTCGGTGAGTCCGGCCCAGCGCAGATCGAAGTAGAGCGGGACGACCAGGGCCTCCTGCGGCAGGGTGAGCCCGATGACGAAGAGGTGGAACAGCACGGTGGAGCCGGGGAAGCGCATCACGCCGAAGGCGTACGCGGCCAGGACGGCCAGCACCGTGGTGACCGCCACGACGACCGCGGTGACCAGCAGCGAGTTGCCGAGGTAGGTGCCGAAGTGGCCACGGCTCCAGGCGTCGGTGAAGTTGCTCCAGTGCGGTCCGTCCTCGGGCAGCGAGAACCCGGTGTCCAGGGAGTCCTGTGAGCCGAAGGCCGTGGAGAGGATGCCGATCACCGGGGTGAGCGCGATGACGGCGAACAGGGTGAGGATGCCGTAGGTGACACCGCGTTCCAGACGTGTGGTCATGACCGCCGCCCTTCGACGAGCCGGGAGACCGTGACGGTCAGGACGAAGATCAGCACCGTGAGGGCC
Organism: Streptomyces coffeae; assembly: GCF_016741875.1. Lineage (GTDB taxonomy): Bacteria > Actinomycetota > Actinomycetes > Streptomycetales > Streptomycetaceae > Streptomyces > Streptomyces coffeae. The sequence goes on from NZ_JAERRF010000010.1 coordinate 162,477, forward strand.
ACTCCGACGGCGGCGGCCGAGCCGACCTGGTTGGTCTCGAAGGCCCGGTGGTAGACCTCGTAGGCCGGTACGGACGTGGCGTTTCCGGGGCCGCCGCTGGTGGTGATGTAGATCAGGTCGAAGTTGCGCAGCCCCGCGATGATGGTCAGGGTCAGTGCCACCGCGATCTGCGGCCGGAGGCCGGGCAGGGTGACGGTGAGGAACTCCCGGACCGGCCCGGCGCCGTCCATCCGCGCCGCCTCGTACAGCTCACGCGGGATCCGCTGGGCCCCGGCGAGGAAGAGGACCATGCACAGTCCGGTGCCGACCCAGGTGCCGACCACACCGACCGCGGGCAGCGCCCAGGTGTAGTCGCCGAGCCAGGGGCGGGCCAGTGAGCCGAGGCCGACGGCCCGGAGGATGTCGTTGAGCAGTCCGTCCGGGGCGAGGAGGGAACGCCAGGCCACCCCGACCACGATCAGCGCCAGCACCTGGGGCAGGAACAGCACGGTGCGGAAGAAGGTCATCCCGCGCACCCGGACCCGGGACATCACCGCGGCCAGCAGCAGTCCGATGGCCACCGGCAGGGCCGAGTAGAACACGAGCAGCAGCAGGGCGTGGGCGAACGGGGCGCGCAGCGAGGGATCGCTGAACAGATCGCGGTAGTTGTCGAACCCGGCCGGGGTGGCCACGGTCAGCCCGTCCCAGTGCACGAAGGACAGCCAGACCGACTGGCCGAAGGGGTAGAGCAGGAAGACGGCGTACACCGCGAGGGCGGGCAGGAGGTAGAGATAGCCGATGGCGCGGGGCTCACCGGGTGCCCGCCGCCGGTAGCCGCTCTTCGGCGCGGCGGGACGGGCCTTCATCGGGTGCCCGCCGGGTCCGGCTTCGCCGCGTGGCGTTTCCGCTGTTCCGCGATGAAGCGGCCGTAGTCCCGCTGGAGCGTGGTGGCCAGCTTCCCGGGTGAGGTCTTCCCGCTGACGACGCCCTGGAGGGCGGCCGAGAGGGTGTCGTAGAAGGTGGGGGTGGCGTAGTCCAGGTACGGCACGAGGCCGTCGGCGGCGCTGAGCCGCTTCCAGCCGTCGATCATCTGGCCGTCGACGGTGTCCGGTTCGACCTCGGCCGCGGCCCTGCCGGGTACGGCGGGCAGCACACCGTGGCGGGTCATGACGTCGGCGGCGTGGGCGTTGGTGATGAAGTCCAGGTAGGCGGCGGCCACTTCGGGGTGGTGGGAGCGGGAGGTGATGGACCAGGCGAGGCCCTGGCCGCCGGTGGTGACGGGGTCGCCACCGGCCTTCGCGGGCGGCGGTGGCATCAGACCCAGCGTGTCGCCCATGGTCTTCTTCAGATCGGCCAGCTGCCAGGTGCCGGTGAGCAGATAGGCGCCCTCGCCGGAGGCGAACTTCTTGGCCGCGTCGTCGTAGCCGAGGCCGTTGGCGCCCTTGGGCAGATAGCCGCGCGTCGTCCAGTCGGTGAGGGTGGCCGCGGCGTCCTTGGTGGCGGCGGTCCCGAAGCCGTCGCCCCGGCCGAGGACGGTGTCCCGGGTGCCGGTGGCGTCGAGCTGGTCCTGGAGCACACCGAAGGTGTGGATGGCGGGGTACTTGTCCAGGTTGCCGAACTGCACGGGCAGTTCGCCGCGGTCCTTGAGCTTCGCCAGGCCGTCGGTGAACTCCCGCCAGGTCCGCGGAGGTTGGAGGTCCGCCTTCCTCAGCAGCTCCTTGTTGTAGTAGAGGCCGATGTACTCACCGGTCTGGGATATGCCGTACAGCCGCCCGGTGCCGAAGTCGGTGCCGTCGGCGGAGACCCGGTTGAGATTGAGCAGGGTGTTCGGGTAGCGGGTGTTCCAGTCGTAGATCCCGGCGTAGTTGTCGAGCGGGGTGAGCAGTCCGGCCCGGACGAAGGAGACCATGTCGGGATAGCCCTGGTTGGCCTGGATGACATCCGGCGGGTTGTTCCCGGAGACGGCCAGCTTGAGCGTGGTCTTCAGATCGGCGAAGCTGCGCGCCACCCGCTTGATCCGCACATGGGGGAATTTCCGCTGGAACTCCTGGTTGAGCTGCGTCAGTTCGCCGTTCGTACCACCGCGGATCTCCTGGTCCCACACGGTCAGCGTGACCTTCCCGGCCTTCGCCGGATCCGGTACGGCGGTGGCCGCCCCGGTGCCGGGACCGGCGGCCCCCGAGCCGTCGGTCCCGGGCACACAGCCCGTGGCGAGCAGGACGAGAGCGGCGGCGAGCACGGTGGGCGCGGTTCTGGCGTGCCGTCGGCGCGCCCCGGAGCCGGGGATTCCCATGGACATCTCCTTCACGCAGCAGTGAGCGGAATCCGCGGGCGGTGTCAGGCGCCCCGGAAGCCGAGGGTGGGCAGGGCTCTCAGCCGTGGCCAGTCGCGCACATGGGCCGGTATCAGACCGGAGAGGAATCCGTAGCGGTGTGCCAGGTCGCGGGCATCCGCGGAGCCGCCGCGGGCCGAGCGCTCGGCGCGGTTCCACCACGCGGCCACCTCCGGCCAGCCGGGCGCGGCCAGGGAGCCGCCGAAGTGCTGGACCGACAGGGCGGCGGTGAGGTTGGCGAAGGCGAGCCGGTCGGGGAGCGGCCATCCGGCGAGCGTCCCGGTCATGAATCCGGCCACGAACACATCACCGGCGCCGGTGGGGTCGAGCGCGTCCACGGCGAGCCCCGGCACCTCGGCGCTCTCCCCGGTGACCGAGTCGACGGCCACGGCGCCCTCGGGGCCCTTGGTGACCACGGCGATGGGCACCCGTTCGGCCATGGCGCGCACCGCCCGCTCGGGGGTGTCGGTGTCGGTGTAGCGCTGGGCCTCGGCCGCGTTGGGCAGGAAGGCGTGGGCGTGCGGCAGATCGGGGAGGGCGGCGAGGTCCCAGCGTCCGCTGTCGTCCCAGCCGACGTCGGCGAAGACCTTGCTGCCCTGGGCGTGTGCCCGGCCCACCCACTCCTCCGGCCGTCCCGGCTCGAAGGAGGCCACACAGGCGCGGGTGCGGGGCGGGGTGCCGGGGACGGCGGGCGGTGGGGCCGGGTGCTCGTGGGTCACCATGGTGCGTTCGCCCTCGTACGCCATGGAGACGGTGACCGGGGAGTGCCAGCCGGGGACCCGGCGGGAGGGGCTGAGGTCGACGCCCTCGCCGTTCTCCAGGCTCTCCCAGCAGTAGTCGCCGTAGACATCGGTGCCGAACGCCGCGGCCAGGGTGGTGTGCAGTCCGAGCCGGGCCAGGGCAGTGGCCATGTTGGCGATGCCGCCGGGGCTCGAGCCCATGCCGCGCGCCCAGCTCTCGGTGCCGCGCACGGGTGCGTGGTCGAGCCCGGTGAGGATGATGTCCAGGAACACGGTGCCGGTCAGATAGACGTCGTGCACGGGGTCCGTGGGGGCGCGCAGCGCGGCGAGCGGATCGATCGGATGGATCGGATCGGGTGTTCCGGCCGTGGAGCTCACCAACGCCCCTTTCTCGGAACGGGGGGTGTCATGGACGTGAGCGACACCCTGCACCTGCCTGACGCTCAATGCAAGACATCGGTCACACTCGCGCAAACTCGCTCAGGTGGAGTAGGTTGCCCCCATGCTGCGAGAGACCCGCCACGAGAAGCTGCTGAGCATCCTCGGCGAGGAGGGTGTGCTCCCCATCGGGGAGATCGCCACGCGGCTGGGCATCAGCGAGGCCACCGCCCGGCGGGACATCACCGAGCTGGGCCGGGCCGGGCGGCTCACCCGGGTCTACGGCGGCGCGGTGGCCGCCCCCACCCCGGGCGAGGAGCGCCCGTTCAGCGAGGTGGAGGTCGACGACCTGGCCGAGAAGCAGGCCGTCGCCCGGCGGGCTGCGGAGCTGGTCGCGGACGGCGATGTCCTGCTGCTGGATATCGGCACCACCACCCTCCAGCTCGCCAAGCAGCTGCGCGGACGGCCGGTCACCATCGTGACCAGCAACCTCGCGATCTACGACGAACTGCGTGACGACCCGCGGGTGACGTTGATCCTGCTCGGCGGGCAGGTGCGCGCCAACTACCGGTCGATGGTGGGGTTTCTCACCGAGTCCAACATCCGCCAGCTGCATGTGGGCCGACTCTTCCTCGGTGCGAGCGGGGTGCTGCCGGACGGCAGCGTGCTGGACAGCACCCATGTGGAGGTGCCGGTGAAGCGGGCCATGCTCGAAGCCACCCGCGAGGTGGTGCTGCTGGTCACCACGGGCAAGTTCCCCGGCGAGACCGGTCTCGCCCGGATCTGCGGGCCCCGGCAGATCGACACCCTGATCACCAACGCGGCATCCGATCCGGCGACGCTCGCCGTGTTCCGCGAGGCCGATGTGGAGGTACTGACCGTATGAGGCTGACTGTGCTGGGCGGCGGCGGTTTCCGTATGCCCCTGGTGTACCGGGCGCTGCTGGACGACAGCGGTGACGCGGCCGGGCGCTGCACCGAGCTGGTGCTGTACGACACCGACGCCACCCGGCTCGACGCCATCGGCGCGGTCCTGGCCGAGCAGGCGGCGGGCCGTGCCACCGCCCCCGCCGTACGGGCCACCACCGACCTCGACGAGGCCCTGCGCGGCGCCGACTTCGTGTTCTCCGCCATCCGCGTCGGCGGTCTGGAGGGGCGGGCGCACGACGAGCGGATCCCGCTGGCCGAGGGGGTGCTCGGCCAGGAGACCGTCGGGGCGGGCGGGGTGCTGTACGGGCTGCGCACCCTGCCGGTGGCGGTCCGGATCGCCGAGCGGGTCGCGGCGGTGGCCCCGGACGCCTGGGTCATCAACTTCACCAACCCCGCGGGCATGGTCACCGAGGCGATGCAGCGGGTGCTGGGCGACCGGGTGATCGGCATCTGCGATTCCCCGGTGGGGCTGTGCCGCAGGGCCGCGCGGGCGCTGGGCGCCGACCCGGATCGGGCCTCCTACGACTACGTCGGACTCAACCACCTCGGCTGGCTCCGCCGGGTGGTGGTGGACGGCCGGGACCGGATGCCCGAACTCCTCGCGGACACCGGCCTGTTGGAGTCCTTCGAGGAGGGCAGGCTGTTCGGCGCCGAATGGCTGCGGGCGCTGGGCGCCCTGCCCAACGAATATCTGCACTACTACTACTTCAACCGCGAGGCGGTGGCCTCGATCCGGCAGGCCCCTGCCACCCGCGGTGAGTTCCTCCGGGAACAGCAGGCGCGCTTCTACGCGTCGGCCGCCACCGAGGGCGCGGGAGCGCTGGAGCTCTGGGAGCGGACCCGGCTGGAGCGGGAGGCCACGTACATGGCGGAGAGCCGTGAGGCCTCCGGCGGCTGGCAGCGCGACACCTGCGATCTCGACGGCGGCGGCTACGACCGGATCGCGCTGGCCATCATGCGCGCCATCGCCCGCGACGAGCGGGCCACCCTGATCCTCAACGTCCGCAACCGCACCGCGGTCCCGGGTCTGGACGCCGACGCCGTGGTGGAGGTGCCGTGTCTGGTGGACGCGGGCGGGGCGCGCCCGCTGGCGACCGGTGCGGTGGCCCCGGACCAGCTGGGGCTGATGCTCTCGCTGAAGGCGGTGGAGCGCTCGACCATCGAGGCGGCGGCTTCGGCGGCGACCGGAGCGGGCGCCCGTGCGGGCAGCGCCCGCGGCGCGGCCCTGCGGGCCCTCGCCCTCCATCCGCTGGTGGACTCGGTCAGTGTCGCGGCCCGGATCCTGGACGCCTCGGGGGCGCTCACCCGCGACGCACCCCGCTCCTAGGGCCGGTCCGCGGGGACGGCTCGATCCGGAACGCGCGGTGCCGGAGCCGTCCGGTCCGGGGCGGCGGGTGATGCGCACGAGCGCGGCCCTCGAGCCGGACCGCGACGACCCGGATACGGGTTCCGGCGGGAACTCCGGCTGTGCTTCCGATGGCGTTCAGGCGCGGTGGCCGATCGCCACCGCGGCCGATCGCCACCGCGGTGGCCTCCGGCTGCGCCTGGCGCTCCGCGGGAAGTGCCGCGAGGTGCCGTCATGCGTCCGCGGCTACGTCGTGGCTGGTCGCGCCCACGCGGCGGAGCCGCACATCGACACAGCCCCGCGCCCCTTCGGGGCGCAACCCGAACCGCACCGGACCGCAGCGAGGCCGCTGAGACACAGGCCGCTACCGCTTGTCCCGATGGGCCTCCGCGACCTCCTTGATGGTGCGCTCGGCACTGGAGCCGCGCTGCAACTTCTCCGCGAAGCCGGGGAACTGCCCGGCGATGGCACTGAGCGCCCTCAACTCCACCGGCGCGACATTGACTTCGCAGAGATCGCGCTCGACGGCCCGCATCACTCCCGCCGACACCTGGCCCGGGGAGACCATGCGCACACCGGTCGGCGGGGCGACGCCCGTGGCGGCCCACATACCTGCGTCGCGTACGGCGCTGGGCTGGACGAGAGAGACTCCCACCCCCGTACCGTGCAGGTCCTGGCGGAAGGCGAGCGCGAAGCCGCGCAGCCCGAACTTGGCCGCGCAGTAGAGCGAGGAGTACTTGGTGGCCGTCTTCCCGGAGATCGAGCCGACGAGGACGATATGGCCCCGACCCGCCTCGACCATCCGGGGCGCGAGCGCGCGGGCCAGCATGACGGGGGCATGCAGGTTCACGGTCAGCGCACGGTCGATCTGCTCGGGCGTGTAGTCGAGTAGATCGCCGTTGGAGGGCAGAGCGGCGTTGGCGATCAGAATGTCCGTGTCGGGGCAGGCCTCGGCAAGGTGGCCGACCTGGTCCGGGTCCGCGAGATCGGCGGTGACCACTCGGGCACCGAGCTCGTCGGCGAGCGCCGCCAGGGCATCGGCACGGCGCCCGGAGAGGACCAACTTGGCTCCCTTGGCAGCCAGTTCGCGGGCGATGGTCTGACCGATGCCGCCCGCGGCCCCGGTCAGGAGAATGGTCGATCCTTCGATGCGCATGCGACAAGCCTCTCGAAAACTGTTCGTTCGAACGAACAGTAAGAAGGGCGGGGCGGCCGTGTCAACAGCGGATATCGCCGGGCTCGGGCGCAGGGCGCGCTGCGGGAGACGGCGGGGGCTGACCGCGGACGCGCCGCGGGGTAGCGGTTGCCCCTGCTGGAGGCGGCCGGTCGCGGTCGAGGACGACACCGCCGCGGCCGGAGCCGACGCGCTTCGGCCGCGGCGGTGAGGGCGCCCCGCGAGGCGCCGACGCGCACCTGCTCGGCGGCGTCGTACTGCGGCATCACCGGGCGGCCGGCGGGCCCCGCCGGTCCCCCGGCCGGAGCGGCCCCCGGCCCTTTTCCTGCCGGGAGGGCGCCGGTGGCACAATGACTGCCATGTCCAAGTCCCCCGGAACCCGGCAGAGCATCATCGACGCCGTCCTGCGCGTCATCGGTGAGGACGGCGTTGCCGGGGTCACCAACCGGCGGATCGCCAAGGAGGCCAAGGTCTCCCTCGGCTCGGTCACCTACCACTTCACGACCCAGCACGAGATGTTGCGTGAGAGTCTGCTCCACTTCGTCGCGGAGGAGACCCGGCGCCTCACCGAGCTCGCCGCCCAGTGCCAGACGGACGGGATGGACGCCGATCGGGCCGCCACCACGGTCGGCGAGGTCACCTGGGGTACACAGTTCGACACCAGGCACATCGCGCCCTTCGAGCTCTATGTCCAGGCGGGCCGCGACGAGCGGTTGCGCACCGCGGCCGCGCAGTGCTTCGACGCATACGACCAATTGGCCACCCGGATCCTCACCAGTCTCGGCGTACCCGACGCCGAGCGGCTGGCGAGCAGCGCCGTCGCGCTGATCTTCGGACTGCAACTGCGCAGCCTGGCCACCGGCCTGCCCGCCGAGGAACTCGTCGACGCCATACTGCTGCTGGCACGCGGGGCACAGCACGCCTGACCCCCGGCTCCGGCTCCGGCCGCCCACCGCTGAGCCGTGGGCGGCGAGACCCTGGAAGCGTTCGGCTCCCGGCTGACTCGTGTCCGAACGGGCATCCACCCGCCCTCGCCCGCGCCCGATCGGGCCCCCTGTTCCGGCCCTCGTCGAGCAAACGGGCACCAAACGGGCCCACGAGAGGAAAAACCAGCCATCCTCCATCCGCACCCTTCGTCACTTCACACCCACTGACCTGCTGAGATAACGTTCAAGAAACGGGCATATACGGTCACGATCTCCTCAGCGCTAAGGCTGGCCACCTGATGACGGGCTTGTAAAACTTCCACGCAAGCCAGGAGAGCAACGCAGAGAGGTGCGGTATGGACGCGGAGGAACGCCGTCGGGAGATCCTCGAGACGGCCCGCCGTGCCGGAGCCGTCGATGTCGGCAAGCTCGCCGCGGACCTCGGTGTCTCCAAGGAGACCGTTCGCCGCGATCTGAGTGTGCTGGAGCGACACGGTCTGGTGCGCCGCACCCACGGCGGCGCCTATCCCGTGGAGAGCGCGGGATTCGAGACGACCCTGGCCTTCCGCACCACCATGCACGTCCCCGAGAAGCAGCGGGTCGCGGAGGCGGCGGCCGCGCTGCTGGGCGACGCCGAGACGGTCTTCGTGGACGAGGGGTTCACCCCGCAGCTGATCGCGGAGGCGCTGCCCCAGGACCGTCCGCTCACGGTGATCACCGCCTCCCTCACCACCGCCGGTGGCCTCGCCGAGCGGGAGAACACCACCGTGCTGCTGCTCGGCGGGCGGGTGCGCGGCGGCACCATGGCCACCGTGGACCACTGGGCGACCCATATGCTCTCCGGCTTTGTCATCGACCTGGCCTTCATCGGCGCCAACGGCATCTCCCGGCAGTACGGCCTCACCACCCCCGATCCGGCCGTCAGCGAGGTCAAGGCGCAGGTGGTCCGGGTGTCCCGGCGGAAGATCTTCTCCGGGGTGCACACCAAGTTCGGCGCCGTCAGCTTCTGCCGGTTCGCCGAGGTGTCCGACTTCGAGGCGATCGTGACGGACACCGGGCTCCCGCTGACCGAGGCACATCGCTACTCCCTGCTGGGCCCGCAGATCATCCGCGCCTGACACACCGTCACGCGACCTGCTCCGCCCCGCTGTCACTCCCCGCTCCCTCCCACACGTCCCTTCGATTGGACCTGTCATGCCCGTCCTGACTCTTCGTGCTGCCCGGATACCGCTGGTGGCCCTGACCGCGGGAGCGCTCCTCGCCGGGTGCGCCGGCATGGGGGGCGGTGGCTCCGGCAAGAGCATCAACGTCCTGATGGTCAACAACCCCCAGATGATGGAGTTGCAGAAGCTCACCGCGAAACACTTCACCAAGGAAACCGGCATCAAGGTGCACTTCACGGTGCTGCCGGAGAACGATGTCCGCGACAAGATCAGTCAGGACTTCGCCAATCAGGCCGGTCAGTACGACGTGGCCACCATCAGCAACTTCGAGGTCCCGTTCTACGCCAGGAACGACTGGCTGCTGCCGCTGGACGACCGGGTCGCACACGACCGGGCCTTCGACCAGAAGGACATCCTGCCCCCGATGCGCCAGTCGCTGACCGCCGACGACGGCCGGCTGTACGCCCAGCCGTTCTACGGTGAGTCGTCCTTCTTGATGTACCGCAAGGATGTGTTCGCCGAGAAACATCTGACCATGCCCAAGCGGCCCACCTGGCAGCAGGTGGCCGAGCTGGCGGCCAAGGCCGACGGCGCGCGCACCGGGATGAAGGGCATCTGTCTGCGCGGACTGCCCGGCTGGGGCGAGCTGATGGCACCGCTCACCACGGTCGTCAACACCTTCGGCGGCACCTGGTTCACCAAGGACTGGAAGGCGCAGCTCACCTCCCCCGGGTTCAAGGAGGCGACCAAGTTCTATGTCGACCTGGTGCGCAAGCACGGTGAGGCGGGCGCGCCGCAGTCCGGTTTCGCCGAATGCCTGAACAACCTCACCCAGGGCAAGAGCGCCATGTGGTACGACGCCACCTCGGCCGCCGGATCGCTGGAGGCCGCCGACTCCCCCGTCAAGGGCAAGATCGGCTATGCCCAGGCGCCGGTGGTGAAGACCAAGAGCTCCGGCTGGCTCTACACCTGGGCGTGGGGCATCCAGAAGGCGTCCCGTGCCCACGACAACGCATGGAAGTTCGTCCGCTGGGCCTCCAGCAAGCAGTACGAGCGCCTGGTGGGCAAGACCTTCGGCTGGGCCAACGTCCCGGCGGGCAAACGGGCTTCCACCTACGCAAGCCCCGACTACCGCAAGGCCGCCGGCACCTTCTCGGAGGTCACCCGCGAGGCCATCACCAGCGCCCGGCCACGTGACCCGGGTGTGCAGCAGCGGCCGACCATCGGCATCCAGTTCGTCGACATCCCGGAGTTCTCGGATCTCGGCACCAAGGTCGCACAGGAGATCAGTGCCGCGATCGCCGGAAAGCAGTCCGTCGACGAGGCGTTGAAGAAGTCGCAGAAGCTGGCCGAGAAGGTCGGCGAGGAGTACCGAGATGAGTAATCCCACGACTGCCGCCCCCGTACGCGACCCGCGTCCGCCGGCCGTGACCACCGCCTCGCGGCACACCGCCAAGGTGCCCCGCAACCGCGCCCGCGAGTGGGCCACCCGGGCTCCGCTGATGCCCGCGCTGATCTTCCTGATCGTGGTCACCCAGCTGCCGTTCGTGGCCACACTGGTGATCTCGTTCTTCGACTGGAACGCCTTCCGGCCCGACCATCGCGAATTCACCGGTCTGGACAACTACCGGACCGTGGTCAATGACGAGGGCTTGCGCGAATCCATCCTGACCACGGTGCTGCTGACCGCCGGTGTGGTGATCGTCAGCGTGGTGCTGGGGCTGCTGCTGGCGCTGCTGCTGGACCGGAAATTCCGTGGCCGCGGGCTGGTGCGCACCATGCTCATCGCACCGTTTCTGCTGGTCCCGGTGGCCTCCGCGCTGCTGTGGAAGCATGCGCTGTACAACCCTGAGTACGGTCTGTTCAACGGGGTACTCAACTGGCTGGGCGGGCCCCAGCCGGACTGGATCTCCGATATGCCACTGCTGGCCGTCGAGATGTCCCTGGTGTGGCAATGGACACCGTTCATGATGCTGATCCTGCTGGCCGGGCTCCAGAGCCGCCCCCTGGACATGATCGAGGCGGCCCGGCTGGACGGCGCGGGCAGCTGGCAGATCTTCCGCTATCTCACCCTGCCGCATCTGCGCCGCTATCTGGAGCTGGGCACCCTGCTGGGGTCGATCTACATCGTGCAGAACTTCGACGCGGTGTTCACCCTGACCCGTGGGGGTCTGGACACCGCCAACCTCCCGTACACCATCTACGAGACCTTCTACAACGCTCATGAGTACGGGCTGGCATCCGCGGCCGGCGTGCTGGTGGTGATCGGCACGATCGTCATCGCCACCTTCGCGCTGCGCGTGGTGTCCTCCCTGTTCCGTGAGGAGGTGTCCCGCGCATGACCGCGTCGACCGCCCAGGCGGCCGTCACCGCCATTCCCCCGTCAACCCGCCGGGCCAGGCGCCGCGGTGCCGCGCTCGGACTGCTGGCCTGGTTCACCGGGATCGTGTTCGTCCTGCCGGTGCTGTGGATGGTGCTGACCTCCTTCCACTCCGAGTCCAACGCCGCCACCAACCCGCCATCGGTGACCGCGCCGCTCACCCTGGACGGCTACCGCGAGTTCTTCGGGGCGGGCGGTGGGGCGAGCCCCTGGCCGCCGCTGCTCAACTCCCTGGGCGCGAGCGTGTTCTCCACCCTCTTCGTCCTGGTACTGGCCCTTCCGGCGGCGTATGCGCTGTCCATCCGGCGGGTGCGCAAGTGGACGGATGTGATGTTCTTCTTCCTGTCCACGAAGATGCTGCCGGTGGTGGCCGGTCTGCTCCCGGTGTTCCTGTTCGCCAAGGACACCGGCTTCCTGGACAACATCTGGCTGCTGGTCATCCTCTACACCTCGATGAATCTGCCGATCGCGGTGTGGATGATGCAGTCCTTCCTCGCCGACATCCCGGTGTCGGTGATCGAGGCCGCGCAGATGGACGGGGCGCGGCTGCCCACCGTCCTGGTGCGGGTGATCGCCCCGATCGCCGGTCCGGGGATCGCCGCCACCTCGCTGATCTGCTTCATCTTCAGCTGGAACGAGATGCTCTTCGCCCAGGTGCTCACCGGTGTGGTCGCCCAGACCGCCCCGGCCTTCCTGACCGGCTTTGTCACCAGCCAGGGGCTGTTCCTCGCCCAGGTGTGTGCCGCGTCCGTCGTCATTTCCCTGCCGGTGCTGGCCGCCGGCTTCGCCGCCCAGGACAAACTGGTCCAGGGCTTGTCTCTAGGAGCAGTCAAATGAGGGCCGCCGTCATCGAAGCCCCCGGCAAGGTCACCGTCGAAACCGTTCCGGACCCCACGCCGGGCCCCCGCGAGGTGGTGGTCGATGTGGCGGCGTGCGGTCTGTGCGGCACCGATCTGCATATTCTCCAGGGCGAGTTCGCCCCCACACTGCCGATCGTCCCGGGGCACGAGTTCGCCGGGCAGGTGGTGGGCGTCGGCAGCGCTGTCACCGAGCTGGCGGTGGGTGACCGGGTGGCGGTGGATCCGTCCCTGCACTGCCACGAGTGCCGCTACTGCCGGATCGGGCGGGGCAATCTGTGCGACAACTGGAACGCCATCGGGGTCAGTGTCCCCGGCGGCGCCGCCGAGTTCGCCGTCGCCCCGGTGGCCAACTGCGTCAAGCTGCCGGAGCACGTGGCGACGTCGGACGCGGCCCTCATCGAGCCGCTGTCCTGCGCCGTGCGCGGCTATGACGTCCTGCACGGCAATCTGGGCGCGGAGGTGCTCATCTACGGCTCGGGCACCATGGGCCTGATGATGCTGGAGCTGGCCAAACGGACCGGCGCCACCACGGTGGACATGGTGGACATCAACCCCGAACGGCTGGCCACCGCAAGCACACTGGGCTGTTCCCGGTCCGCCGGCTCGCCGGAGGAGCTGGAGCAGCCGCGCGGCTGGGACGTGGTCATCGACGCCACCGGCAACCAGGCCGCCATTCAGGACGGACTGGGCCGGGTGGCCAAAGCCGGAACGTTTCTCCAGTTCGGAGTCTCCGACTACGCGACACGGGCCACGGTCGAGCCGTACAAGATCTACAACCAGGAGATCACCATCACCGGTTCGATGGCCGTGCTGCACAGCTATGAGCGCGCCGCCGGACTGTTCGCCTCGGGCGTCCTGGACCCGGAGATCTTCATCAGCCACCGGCTGCCGCTCGAGGAGTACCCCGCGGCGCTGGAGCAGTTCGCGTCCGGCCAGGGCCGCAAGATCGTGGTGGTGCCGTAGCACTCCGGCGCACACGGCGCACCGGTGGGGAGGGCACTCGCCCTCCCCACCGGCGTGGTTGACGCCCCCTCCCCCGGGCCCCAGGCTTGGGCCGATGCGATCTTGGGCCAGGGAGGGTACGGAATGAACGGCGCGGCGGTAGTGGTGGGCGGAGGGCTGGCGGGGACGCTGGCGTTAGGCGCTCTGATCGGTCAGGTCGGCACGGTCACCGTCATCGAGCGGGACCGCTATCCGGAGGATCCGGTGTTCCGCAAGGGGGTGCCCCAGGGACGCCATCTCCATGTCTTCCTCAGCGGCGGCCAGCGGGCCCTGGAGACGCTTCTCCCGGGCACCCTCGCGGAGTTGGCGGCGGCGGGCGCGCACCGGATGGAGGCGCCGCGCGATGTGATCACCAGGACCGCCAGCGGCTGGCAGCGCCGTTTCCACGAGGGCAGGCACTCCGTGCTCAGCTGCACCCGCCCGCTGTTCGACGCCACCGTACGGGCCCGGGTGCTCGCCGAGGCGGCCCGCTCCGGCACCCGGGTGGAGGTGCTGGAGGCGACCGAGGCCATCGGACTGCTGGGCACGGCGGACCGGGTGAGCGGGGTACGGGTGCGGGCGCGCGACGCGGAGCGCGCCGAGCGCGACATCCGTGCCGATCTGGTCGTCGACGCCTCCGGGCGCTCCTCGCGCGCTCCCCAGTGGTTCGGGGAACTCGGCCGCCCCGCGCCGCGCGAGGAGGTGGTCGACGCCGGGATCGGCTACTCCACCCAGATGCTGCGGCCCGCCGAGCCGCTGGACATGTCGATGGTCGTCGAGCCGCGGCCCAACTGCCCGCGCGGCGCCGCGTGGTCGCCCGTCGAGAACGGCAACTGGCTGCTGACGATGGCCGGAGTGCGCGGCCACCATCCGCCGACCGAAAGCGCAGAGGTGCTGGACTTCATCGCCTCGCTCGACGAACCGCATCTGCACGAGCACGTGAGCGGCTGCACACCGGTGTCCCCGCCGTTCGGCTACCGGGACACCGCCAACCGCCGCCGCTCCTACCACGCCCCGGGCGGTGTGCCCGAGGGCTTCATCGCGGTCTCGGACGCCGCGTGCACCTTCAACCCGATCTACGGCCAGGGCATGTCGGTGGCCGCGCTGAGCGCTCTCGCCCTGCGCGACTGCCTGGTCAAGGGGGGTCTGCGGCCGGGTTTCGCGGCCGTGGCGCAGCGGGCGGTGGCCCGCGCCAGTGACACCGCGTGGCTGACCGCCGTGGGCGCCGACCGGCCCTATGCCGCGGCCGAGGACGCGACCCCGCCGGGCGCCGCCGAGCGGATCCAGACCTGGTACTTCGGCCGTCTGGTCGCGCGGGCGACGATCGACCCGGTGGTGGGCGCGGCCTTCCGCGACCTCACCCACCTGGCCGCGCCCACGTCCCGGCTGCTCTCCCCCGCCGTCGCGCTGCGGACGGTGCTGCTGCCGCGCCGCGGGGGGCTTCCGACGCCGCCGCTGCGGGTCGAGGAGACGGTGCGGTAGGGGCGGGCCGTGGAGGTTCTCCGGCCCGCCCCGTCGAGCGTTCGCTCAGCTCGCTCCCGCGCGCCGGATCAGTCCGCGTAGACGGTGGTCCGTGCGGTGCCCGAAGTGACCGCCGCGCCGCCGAAGTTGTCCTCGACCTCGGCCTTCTCGGAGGCGTCGGGGTTGGGGTTGGCACAGGACGTCCCGGCCGTGGAGCCGGACATCAGGCTGGAGCACGGGCCCGGTTTCTTGTCGGGCAGCCCCAGGATGTGGCCGAGCTCGTGGGAGGAGATCCGCACGGTGTTGTAGCCCTGGTCGACGGCCTGGCGGCCGAAGTAGACGGTGCCGCTGCCCAGCCCGTCGACCGCGGCGCGCGGCCAGCCGTCGTCCGCGACGATACGGACGTTCGCCCGCTGACCGGAAGTGGCGGGCTTGAGCTGGACGTTGGTCACGCTCTCGTTCCACACGGCCACGCCCTTGGAGACCGCGTCCTTGAACTCGGCCGCCCCGGAGGCATCGTAGGTCACCACCCGGGCTGCGGCGTGTTCGGCCTGCGGGCCGGCGGCAGGGGCGGCCACGGCCTGTCCGCCCGCCAGGGCGAGGGTCGCCGCCACGGCGGCTGGTAAGGCGCGCACAAGCCTTCTGGATGTCACGATCGGCCTCCTTGTGGGGGAAGGAACCTTTTGGGCTTCTGGCTTCTGGCTTCTGGCTTCTGGCTTCTGAACGTGAACATGACGCACCGCCATGCTCATCGGCCACCATGCCCACCCCGGACCCCGTCCAACCGGCGGTCCCTCCTCCGTTTTATCCGGTGGGAGCCACCCGTTCGGCCCAGCGCCCGCCGTCCCGGCCGCCGCGGGGGCCGTGCCCCGAGCGGGGGAACGCCGCCGCGACAACGGCCCGGGGGCTGTTTAGCCTTCAGGGACATATGCCGTCTGTGAAGGACGTGAGCGCCATGACGGACACCACCGACACCAACACCGCCTCCCCCGCTTCCCCCGCCACCGGCCACTGGCGCCTGGACGCCGACCGGTCCTCGGTCCGTCTCCGGCACCGGACCATGTGGGGACTGGTCAATGTCAAGGGCGCCTTCACTCGGGTGGAGGGCGACGGCGAAGTGAGGCCCGACGGCTCCGCACACGGCAACCTGGCCATCGACGCCGCCTCGCTGGACACCGGCAACCGCAAACGCGACACCCATCTGCGCGGCCCGGAGTTCTTCGACGTGGAGAACCATCCGCGGATCGTCTTCACCGTGACCGACGCGTCCCCCGAGGGCAGCGGCGCGGCACGGGTCAACGGCGTGCTGACCATCGTCGGCCGCAGCCACCCGATGACGTTCACCGCCCGGCTCGACGAGGTGGCCAAGGACACCGTCACCCTCACCGCGGAGGTCGTGATCGACCGCCATGACTTCGGGATGGCCGCGAACCCCGGCGGCATGATGACGGGCGCCGCCACCGTGTCCGTCGCCGCCCGCTTCACCCGCCATTAGCCGTCCGGGCACCCGTCCGGACACCCGCCCGCCGGCAGGTCCGCGCCCGGGGCGCACACGTTTCGTGGGCCCCGGCGCGGCCCCCTAGAATCGCCGGATGGCTCTCCCGGAAAACGGTCCCGAACCCGGCAACGGTCCCGACGGCAGCGAGGCGGAGCGCGTACTGCGCCGCGTCTTCGGCTACGACGCGTTCCGCGGAGGTCAGCGGGAGATCATCGAGCATGTGGTGGCCGGTGGTGACGCGCTGGTCCTGATGCCGACCGGCGGCGGCAAGTCGCTGTGCTACCAGATCCCCGCGCTGGTCCGTAAGGGCGTGGGGGTGGTGGTCTCACCGCTCATCGCGCTGATGCAGGACCAGGTGGACGCTCTGCGCAACCTCGGGGTGCGGGCCGGTTTCCTCAACTCCACCCAGGATCCGGACGAGCGGCGGCTGGTCGAGGCCGAGTTCCTCGCGGGCGAGCTGGATCTGCTGTATCTGGCGCCGGAGCGGCTGCGTCTGGAGTCCACGCTGCGGCTGCTGGAGCGGGGCACGGTCTCGCTGTTCGCCATCGACGAGGCGCACTGCGTGGCCCAGTGGGGACACGACTTCCGGCCCGACTACCTGGCCCTGTCCGAGTTGCACGAACGCTGGCCCAGCGTGCCCCGGATCGCGCTCACGGCGACCGCCACCGAGGCCACCCACTCCGAGATCGCCTCACGGCTGAAGCTCCAGGACGCCCACCACTACGTGGCCAGCTTCGACCGCCCCAACATCCAGTACCGGATCGCCGCCAAGAACGACCCCAAGCGACAGCTGCTGGAACTGCTGCGCACCGAGCACACGGGCGACGCGGGCATCGTCTACTGCCTGTCCCGCGCCTCGGTGGAGAAGACCGCCGACTTCCTGGTGAGCAACGGGATCGAGGCGCTGCCGTACCACGCGGGTCTTGACGGGCTCACCCGCGCCGAGCACCAGGCGCGGTTCCTGCGGGAGGACGGTCTGGTGGTGGTGGCGACCATCGCCTTCGGCATGGGCATCGACAAACCGGATGTGCGGTTCGTGGCCCATCTGGACCTGCCCAAGTCCGTCGAGGGCTACTACCAGGAGACCGGCCGCGCGGGGCGGGACGGCCTGCCGTCCACCGCCTGGCTGGCGTACGGGCTCCAGGACGTCATCCAGCAGCGGAAGATGATCGACACCTCGGAGGGCGACGAGGCCCACCGGCGGCGGCTGGGCGCTCATCTGGAGGCCATGCTGGCGCTGTGCGAGACCGTCGCATGCCGCCGGGTCCAGCTGCTGGACTACTTCGGGCAGCAGAGCGGTCCGTGCGGCAACTGCGACACCTGTCTGACCCCGCCGGAGTCCTGGGACGGCACCATCCCCGCGCAGAAGCTGCTGTCCACGGTGGTCCGGCTGAAGCGGGAACGGAACCAGAAGTTCGGCGCGGGCCAGATCATCGACATCCTGCTCGGCAAGAAGACGGCGAAGGTCATCCAGTTCGACCATGACGCACTGTCGGTGTTCGGCGTCGGCACCGAGCTGCGCGAGGCCGAATGGCGCGGTGTGGTACGGCAGTTGCTGTCACAGGGGCTGATCGGTGTCGAGGGCGACTACGGCACGCTGGTGCTCACCGAGGGCAGCGCCGCGGTGCTGACCCGGCAGCGCGAGGTCAGACTGCGGCGGGAGCCGGAGAAGGCCGCCCGCGCGGCGAAGTCCGCCAAGGCGGCCAGGCCCAAGAGCGCGGAGGCGTCCGCCGAACTGCCCGAGGAGGCGGTGCCGGTCTTCGAGCGGCTGCGCGCCTGGCGCGCCGCCTCCGCGAAGGAGCAGGGTGTCCCGGCGTATGTGATCTTCCATGACGCCACGCTGCGGCAGATCGCCACCGAGCGTCCCACGACCCTGGAGGTGCTGGCCACGGTGAACGGTGTCGGGGAGAACAAGCTGGCCAAGTACGGGCAGCAGGTCCTGGACGCCCTGGCGGAGTAGCCGCCGGGGCTGGTACCGCGGCCGTCAGCCGAGCGGCAGCGGCAGCCAGATGGACTCGCCGGGCGCGACGGTCAGCGTGCGGTCCGGGAGCCGCAGCTCGATGGGCGGCTCCTCCGAGTCCGGCACCCTGATCCACAGCCGCCCGGAGCGCAGCCGCAGCACGATCCCCCAGTGGCCGCGGTAGCGCACGGACACCGCGTACTCCGAGAGTTCCGGCAGCGGCACCGGGTCCAGCCACAGGGCGTCCTCACGGGTCTCCAGACCGGTGAGGCCGCGCTGCACCAGATCGAGGGTGCCGCCCATGGCGCCGAGGTGGATGCCTTCCGCGGTGGTACCGCCCTGGATGTCGGCCACATCACCGGCCAGCGCCTCCTGGCAGTACCGCCATGCCTCGGCACGGCGGGCCCGTGCCAGCACCCAGCCGTGCACCAGCCCGCTGAGGGTCGAACCGTGGCTGGTGCGGCGCAGGTAGTACGCGACCGTGGCGTGCCAGGTCTCGTCGTCGAGGCCGTAGCCGAGCTGATGGAAGAGCTCGGCCAGTTCGGCGGGCGAGAAGAGGTAGCCGAGCATCAGCGCGTCGGCCTGTTTGGACGCCTGGTAGCGGTTGACGGTGTCGCCCTCGGACTCCAGGATCCGGTCCAGGCGGCGGATGTCGCCGTAGCGTGCGCGATAGCCGTCCCAGTCCAGCTCGGCCAGGTCCTGGTAGCCGTCGAACTGGCTGATGACGCCCTGGTGGAAGGGGATGCGCAGCCGCCGGGAGACATCTTCCCAGTGCTCCGGTTCGGCGCGGTCCAGGCCGATGCGCTCGAACAGTTCGCGCCGCCGCGGCTCGGGCAGGGTGCGGGTCAGCTCCAGGGCGCGGCTGAGCACCCAGGCGGCGGTGACATTGGTGTACGCGTTGTCGTCGAGGCCGGGCTGCTGGGCGCCGGGGTAGCCGTCGTGGTACTCGTCGGGGCCGACCACCCCGCGGATGCGGTACCGGCCGTGGTCCGGGTCGAGGACGGCGGCGTCCGCCCAGAACCGGGCGATCTGCACCAGCATCTCCGCGCCCTTGGTGTGCAGGAAGTCGGTGTCATTGGTGGCCTGGCAGTACTGCCACACGTTGTACGCCACGGCCGAGCCGACGTGGTGCTGCAACCGCGAGTAGTCGGGCAACCAGCGGCCCGAGCGCGGGTTCACATGGAGGATCTGGGTCTCCTCACGGCCGTCGCTGCCGCTCTGCCAGGGGTACATCGCACCGGCCCGCCCGGCGTCCGCCGCCGCCCGGCACGCCTGGGGCAGCCGGCGGTGCCGGTAGTGCAGCAGGGCCCGGGACACCTCGGGGAAGTGCAGATTCAGATACGGCAGGACGAACAGCTCGTCCCAGAACACATGGCCGCGGTACGCCTCACCGTGCAGTCCGCGCGCGGGTACGCCCACGTCCAGCTCGGCGGTGTGCGGGGAGAGCGTCTGGAAGACGTGGAACAGATGCAGCCGCAGGATGCGGCCCGCCTCACCCGGCACCTCCAACGCGCCCTCGCGCCACAGGTGTTTCCACGCGGTGTGGTGCGAGGCCAGCAGCCCGGCGAAGTCCGGGGCGCGCTCCACACGGTCGACGGCGGCGCACAGCGGATCGGCGATCGCCGCGTCCCTGGAGGTGTGCACCGCCACGGTTTTCTCCACCGTGACGGGTGCCTCGGAGGTGATCGGTACGGTCAGCTCCCGGACGGCCCCGGTCCCGGTGAGGCGCTGTCCGGTGGTGGCGGCCACGCCCTCGGTCACCCGGGTGCGCGCGGCCATGGCCACCCGTACGTCGGAAGCCGAGGTACGGCAGCTCAGCCACACCGTGTCGGCCGCGGCGACCCCGGTGCGCAACTCGGTCAGATGGTGCCCGGCCAGATCGCGGTAGCGGGCCACCCCCGCGTTGGCCACGGCGCCGTCGAGCCCGGACTCGATCTCGACCGTGCCCGACCAGCCCACGGCGGTGAAGGTGGTCCGCTGTGCCGCCAGATGGGGATCGCCCATGTGGACCAGCCGCCGCTGCTCCACGACGAGCACCCGGCGGTGGCGGTCGGTGAACCGCAGCCGCCGGGTGAGCGTGCCGTGCTGCATATCGAGGGTCTGCCGGTACTCGGTCAGTCCCTCGCCGTCGGGCGTGAGCCAGGGGCCGGGGCCGGGCGCGGCGGGGTCCGGCCCGGAGAGCCGGTAGCGCAGCGGGAGCCAGTCCGGCAGGTTGACCAGGTCCTCGTTCTCGACCTGCCCTCCGGCGATCTCCGACACCAGCCGGTTGTAGCAGCCCGCGGCATAGGTGCCCGGGTAGTGCACCTCGTCGGCCGCGGTCTCGGAGGCCGCCCCCCGGGTGGCCAGGTAGCCGTTGCCCAGGGTGCACAGCGACTCCCGCAGCCGCTCCTCCGCGGGCGCGTAGCCCTGGTACTCCCACACCCAGTCCGACACGGCCGCTCACCGGCTCTCGCTCCTCGACACTCCCATTGTCGTCGGGGGCGGGGCGGTGCACCGGTCGGATGGCGCCACCGGGGTGGTCAGCAGAGCTTGTAGTCGACGCGGCTGCTGTTGTACGAGCAGGTGTCGACGGTGGATCCGCTGCTCTTGCGCAGCGTGGCCTTGTCACTGGTGTTGTTCCAGACGTACGCCCGGCGGTCCTGGTACTTGGTGGCGGAGGTGTCCGAGCCGGTGCCGGTGCGCACGGTCACGGTCTTGCCCGCGCCGAGGGTGTAGCTCGGGAAGGTGTACGTGTGGTTGCTCGCGTCCACCAGCACCCAGCCCTTGAGGCTGACCCCGCGTGAGGTGGAGTTCTTGATCTGGACGTATTCGGCATTGAGGCTGGAGTTGCTGCCGTTGTCGCTGCCGGGAGAGTCGTAATAGATCTTGGACAGGTGGACCGAGCCCGCGGCTCCGGCGGGCGCCGCGGGGTACAGCAGCGCGGCGGCGCAGCCGACGGCGAGCAGGGCGCCGGTGCGAGCGGCAGTTCGGGACATACGTCTCCCCCTTGCGTGTGGTGCGTGATGAGCGTGATGGCACAGGACGGACGGGCGGCCGCGTCCGAAGATGGTTTGGAGTCGGCGAGATGACTCCTTCGGTGCGGCCGCCCGTCCGTCTTCCCCCCACTTTGTGTGGAGCACCAGAGTGGCCCGCCGAGAGCCCCGGCGGCAGGGCTGCGCGGCCCTTGAGACGGGGCCGTCCGGCCCCTGGTCCGGTGGGGTGCGATATGGGCGGTGACGGGCCGGTCCGGACCCGGCGGCCACCGCGGCGCGGCGACTACGGTGACGACGGTGACGACGTCACTCTTGAAGCCCGCCCCGGGGCGTGTCAGCGTGGCGATCCGTCCCTCCACCCCGCCACCTCGGGAGACACCGGTGACCGCATCCTCGCTGCCCGTGGACATCGTGCGCGCCCGCCGCCACGGCATCGCCGATCTGCTGTCGCGCACCGCGCTGCGGCTGCCGCACAAGACCGCCGTGGTCGACGGTCCGCTGCGGCAGACGTTCGCCGAACTCGACGCGGTGGTGGACCGGACCGCGGGCGCGCTGGCCGCACGCGGAGTGGTCCCGGGCGACCGGGTGGTGCTGTACGCGCGCAACGCACACGGCTTTGTGGTCGCCTACTTCGCGCTCGCCCGGCTGGGCGCGGTGTCGGTCCCGGTCAACTTCATGCTGACTCCGCCCGAAGTCGCCTATGTGCTGGACCATTCGGGGGCCGTGGGGATCATCGCCGGCGTGGATCTGCTCGACGCCGCCGACGCCGCGCTGGCGGAGGCGGCGCCACCACGTCTCGTGGTGCGGGCGGCGATCGGCGGCGGGCACGGCGAGTGGGAGGACCTCGCGGCGCTGGGCGAGGAGGACGGCCACCGGGTCCCCGACCCCGCTCTGACGGACGACGATCCGGTGCAGCTGATGTACACCTCGGGGACCGAGTCCCGGCCCAAAGGCGCCATCATGACCAGCCGCAATCTCATCTCCCAGTATCTGACGGCGATCGTGGTCGGCGATATGTCGGCCGATGACGTCGAGATCCACGCGATGCCGCTGTACCACTGCGCCCAGTTGCACGCGTGTCTCACCCCGGACATCTATCTGGGCGCCACCTCCCTGGTGCTGCCCGGCCCGGATCCGGCGACCCTGCTGGCCACCATCGAGGCGGAGCGGGTGACCAAGCTGTTCGCGCCGCCGACGGTGTGGATCGCGCTGCTGCGCCATCCGGAGTTCGGCACCCGCGATCTGTCGTCGTTGCGCAAGGGCTACTACGGCGCGGCGTCGATGCCGGTGGCCGTACTGGCCGAGCTGCGCCACCGGCTGCCGGGGCTGGCGCTGTACAACCTCTACGGCCAGACCGAGATGTCCCCGATCGCCACCGTACTGGGCCCGGACGACCAGGAGCGCAAGGCCGGATCCGCGGGGCGGGCCGCACTCAACGTCGAAACGCTGGTGGTGGACGAGGACGACCGTCCGGTGCCGCCGGGCACGACCGGCGAGATCGTGCACCGGGGCCCGCACACCATGCTCGGCTACTGGCGGGACCCCGAGCGCACCGCGGAGGCGTTCCGTGGCGGCTGGTTCCACAGCGGCGATCTGGGGGTGATGGACAACGAGGGGTATCTGACCGTCGTCGACCGCAAGAAGGACATGGTGAACACCGGCGGGGAGAACGTGTCCGGGCGCGAGGTGGAGGAGGTCATCCACAGCCATCCGGCCGTCACCGAGGCCGCGGTGTTCGGGGTGCCGCATCCGTACTGGATCGAGGCGGTGACGGCGGTCGTGGTGCCCCGGCCGGGTGAGACGGTGGACGTCCAGGACATCCTGGACCACTGCCGCTCCCGGCTCGCGGGCTACAAAGTGCCCAAGTACGTGGCGCTCGCCGAATCCTTGCCGAAGAACCCCAGCGGGAAGATCCTCAAGCGTCAACTCCGCACGGTCTACGCGCACTTGGGTGAGATCTGAGCGCCGATCGGTGATCGGTACGGTCAGCGGCGGGGCGAGCGCCGCCGCGGCGCCTCGTCCTCCTCTTCCTCCTCGCCGTACTCCTCGCCCTCGTACTCTTCGTCCTCGTCGTACTCGTCTTCGTCCTCGTCGTACTCGTCGCCCTCGTCGCCTTCGTCGCCCTCGTCTTCTCCGTCCACGACCTCGCCCTCGTGGATCTCGCCGCGCCAGCCCTCGATCTCGTCGGGGTTGAGCAGCACTTCGGCCATCAGATGGCGGCGGAAGTGCTTCAGTTCCAGGCGCACCCGGCGGCCCTGGGCCCGCCAGATGTTTCCGGTGCGCTCGAAGAAGCCCTGCGGGTAGTACTGGAGGACCACCATGATCCGGGTGAGCTCGGGGGCGATCTCATGGAAGGTGACCGCGCCGTTCACATGGCCCTTCTCGGCCTGTGAGGTCCAGATGATGCGCTTGTCCGGCACCTGCTCGACGATCTCGGAGTGCCACTTGCGGTGCGACCAGAAGACCTGCGCCTTCCAGTCCAGCTCGGTGTCGGACTCCTGCGAGACGTCCTCGACCTTCTTCATATAGCTGGGGAAGTCCTCGAACTGGGTCCACAGGTCGTAGGTGAGCGAGACGGGCGCGCCGACATCGATCTGCTCGACGATATTGGTGACCTTCAGCGACTTGTCCCGCCCGCCCCCCTTGCCACCGCCCAGCCCCGGGACCACTTCCTCGACCTTGTCCACCGCCTTGTCCTTGACGGTCTCCAACCCCGCCTTCACCAGCGGCTTCACGGGTACGTCCAGACCGCCTCCGGCCTTGCCCACGGCCTGCTTGCCGCGCTGGGTCACCGAAGACACGGCCTTCTGCCCCAGGGCGCCCACGAGGTTCCGCGCCTCCTTCTTCAGGCGCTCGGTGGGCAGTTCCTGGACGAGGGCACCGAGCCCTCCCGAGCCTTGTTCATCCGCCTTCCGCGCCATAGGCCCTCACCCCTGACTCCGCCGTCCGGACCCTCCGGACTCGCTCCGCTTCCGGGTCTTCGCCGGGCGGTCGGCGGCCGGTTTCCGCCGCCGGTCCTCGCTCCGGCTCCGCTCCGCGCCCCGCGGCCGCTCCCCGCTCGGGCCGCGCCCGCCGGACCGCGCGGCGGAAGTGCTCTTGCGCTCCCGCGCCCTGCCCTTCGCCTCCCGCTCGCCGGAGGTCTTCCGCTCCTCGGACGTATCCGGCTCCTCGGACGTGTCCGGCTCCTCGGACGTGTCCCGGCCGCGCAGTGTGCTCGCCCGGCGCTCCAGCCGGTCACTCAGAGCGTCTATACGATGACTGGCCGCCGACACGACGGCCGACCGTCCCGCGGACGCCACCTGACCGCGGACATCGCGGCCCAGCTTGCCGATGTCCGAGGTGGGCAGGACATCCGTGCCGCGGGACGCGAGTCGCTTGCCCGCCGCCATGCCGGCGAGCGCGACGGCCCACCGCATCCTGCGACGGCGCCCGAAGAGGTAACCGCTGGCGAAGGCCAGCGCCGCCTCGCTCTTCATGATCGGTCCTCCTCACCGCCACCGGAGCACGGCCGCCACTCGAAGAGCCCCCATACACGGGCCTCACTTTCGAGTATGTCGCATTCACCCCATTTATGAATTTCGTGGATTCCCGAGATTCCGAGATTCCGGGGATCCGGGAGTTCCACGGTCAGGCCGCCAGCGCCGGGTGCAGCACCACCTTGGTGTAGCCCTCGATCCGCTGATCGAACTTCTCGTACGCCGACGGCGCCTGGTCCAGTGGGAGTTCATGCGAGACCACGAAGCTCGGTGTGGCGCGACGGGCAATGATCATGTCGCGCAGCTGACGGTTGTACCGCTTGACGCTGCACTGGCCGGTGCCGATCCGCTGCCCCTTCTCAAACATCCGGCCGATGGAGAGGAGGAGCTCACCGTGTCTGGCGTGCTCGTCGGGGCCGCCGGGGTCGGAGGGCACATACAGGCCCGGCACCCCGAGCATCCCGGTCGGCCGCACGGTGTCCACCAGCCCGTTGAGGACGATCGCGGGCTCCTCGTGGCCGGCGTCGCGGGACTGGGCCTGGTACCCCACCGCGTCCACCCCCTTGTCGGTGCCCTCCCCGCCGGTCCGGTCCTTGATCTGCTCGGCCGGGTCGCCCTTGGTGAAGTCGATGGGAATCGCCCCGATCTCCTCGGCCTTGGCCAGCCGTTCGGGCACCCGGTCCACCACGAACACCTTGGCGGCACCGCGCAACAGGGCCGAGTAGGCGGACATCAGCCCCACCGGTCCGGCGCCGTAGACGACCACGCTCTCACCCAGGGAGACCTGTGCCAGCTCGCACCCGTGATAGCCGGTCGGGAAGATATCGGCGAGCAGAACGAAGTCGGTCTCGAACTCATCGCCTTCGGGCAGCTTCAAACAGTTGAAGTCGGCGTAGGGCACCCGCAGATGTTCCGCCTGGCCACCGGTGTACGGCCCCATCGCCACATAGCCGTAAGCACCGCCCGCGAAGCCGGGGTTGACGGTCAGACAGAAGCCGGTGTTGCCGGCCAGGCAGTTCTTGCAGAATCCGCAGGCCACGTTGAACGGCATGACCACGCGGTCCCCCGTGGACAGCGAGGTGACGCCGGAGCCGGTTTCCTCGACGATGCCCATGTTCTCGTGTCCGAAGACGATGCCCGGCCGGGCCGCCATACGCCCCTCGTACATATGCAGGTCCGCACCGCAGATCGCACTGGAGGTGATCCGTACGAGCACATCGTTGGGATGCTCGATCCGGGGATCGTCGACGTCCCTCACGGCCACGGTGAAGGGCTCTTCGTAGACAACGGCTTTCACCTCGACCACCTCCGCGTCGGTCGCCTGCGGACCGGCGGCGGCGGACAAGGCGGGCGCCGAAGACACGGGACCGGTCCGGGCCCCGGTCACGCCGTGGCCCCGGTGCGATCACACTTCACCGCCGGATACGTTCCCAGGAAACCGCCGTCCGGCAGGGGCCGCAACCGCGGCCCCCACCAGGCCGGGGACTCGCTCTCCCTCGCGGGAAGCCACGGGTCGAGAGTAGCTCTGCCCGCGGTCAGCTCAGATCCTCCGAGGCGTGTTCACTGTGCGGAGCTGCCCGCTTTCGTGGCGTCCAGTGCATGAGAGATCACCACTTCGCTGGAGTCCAGAGCGACTGAGAGCGTGCGGTGCAGTGCCTCCGGGACAGCCCCCACCCCGAGGCTGCAAGATCGGAGCAAGACGGTCAGTCCCGGCTTGGCTTCGTGATTGAGGCAGGTGCTGACCAGATCGGTCAAGCAGTCGTCGAGGGGCTGGATCTCGAACTTGGCCTCGCGACCGCGGTACTCGCGGTCCCAGGTGCGAATGGCGTCCGCGACCTGTGCGGCCAGCTCATCGCTGCCGGGCCCATGGCCGATGACGCCGAACTCCCACAGCTTGCCGCCCCCAGCGGTCTTCTGGTCTGAGAGGCGTCGGGCGAGGTACGTCAGGGCGCCTCTTTCGACCGCGGCAGTCGACGAAGGGTACGGGTCATCGGTGAGGACGGTGCCCTTGGCGTCCTGCGGGAAGAGCATGCGGATCAGGCCAGAAGGCAACGAGCAGGAGACGAACAGCTCCATCCACTCCGGTGACTCCATGGCGCGGACCATCATGCCGGTCCATTCCTCGTGGCGCGGCTGCTCCAGGACTCCGGCCAGAGCCTGAGCGTCGATGGGCTGCCCAGCAGGCGCCTGGATCAGTACGAGGAAATCACACGGCTGTCGGAACTCGACCATGTCAAGATCCAGGTGCTGCCCCTCAACGGTCGGGGGTATCGCGCGAGCAGCGACTTGGCCATCCTCGACCTGGGTGATGGACTGCCCCCGATGGTGCAGGTGGACAACGCTTGGGCTGCGGTCTCGACTTCGGACAAGCCCAAGGAGGTGGCTCGGTTCACCCGTAGGTTCAACCAGATGATCGCCTCGGCGCTCCCGTCCGAGGAGACACCCGAATTCATGCAACGACTAGAGATCTTCAATGGCTGAGGTTACGGCGGTTGGAAGTCGAGGCCGGTCTTGGCGATGAGGCCGTCGATGAGGCCGGGGCGGTACTGCATCCGTTTGAGCCGGGTCTTCACGAGCACGGTGAGCTGGTCGAGGCTGTGTTTGGTGAGGTTGGCCAGTGAGCGTTTCAGATGCGACCAGACGCCCTCGACAGGATTGAACTCGGGTGCATAGGGCGGCAGTTGGTAGACGGTGAGCCATAATCGGGCGTCGGTCAGCTGTCGCATGGCACGACTGACATGCGTGTTCAGATTGTCCCAGACCAGGACGATCGGGCCGCCGAGCTGCTGGTGTGCGGCGTCGAGCAGGCGAGCGTACTCGGTCTCGGTGAAGCCCTTGCGCCGGCCTTTGGCAGGGCCGCGGTCGAGGTGGGTGCGATAGATCAGCCGGGGCCGGTGGCCGGACTTCGTGCAGATCAGTGCCGCCATGGAGACGCGTTTGGTGCCTGCAGCGGTGACCCGCACCACCGGTGTGTGGCCTCGCCGGCCCCAGGTGCGGCCTCTGGGCGGCCTCAGCCCCTGGCCGGCTTCGTCCTCGAAGCAGAGCCAGGCGCCCAGGTCCGCCGCCGTCTTTTTATGACGGGCCACTGCTCGTCCTTCCATGCGGCGATCTTCTCCTCGTCGCGCTCGGCGGCCTTGCGGGACGGGACCTGCACGCTCCAGCCGATGCGGTGCAGCAGCAGGTCCATCCCGGCCAGGGTGTACTCGACGCCGAACCGGCGGCGTACGACCTCGGCGATCCTCGCCAACGTCCAGCACTGGTCAGGCCAGCCGACGGCGGACGGCCCGGCATCCAACACCGCCTCCAGCACACGTAGTTGACCGGCATCGAGCTTGCAGCGGGCACCGCCGGGACCCTTGGAGGCCAGGGCCTGCCGACCGCCCGAAGCCAACGCCCGCCGCCAGCGGTTCGCCGACATCCGGCTCACCCTGAACCGCCGGGCCACCTCCCGGTCAGCGGCCCCGGCCTCGATCAGATCAGCGGCAGCCAACCGGATCCCCTCACGCCGAGCACGCTCCTCAGCCGTCAGCCCTCCACCATCGGGATACCTCATTCCTCCGGCATAGCGCGACCCACGACAGCCGTCACGCCCCCACGTAACCCACACCCTTAAAGATCTCTAGCACGAGAGTTGTAGAGCCATCAACACTCACATCCCAGCCCTTGAGCTGGCACCCGAAGATGCCTGGTACAAGTCGTCGTACAGCGGCGGCTCAGGAAATAGCTGCGTCGAGATCGCCGATGTGACCGCGACTCGTGGTGTGATCGGCGTTCGCGACTCCAAGAAACCGGACGGCCCGGCCCTACAGTTCAGTCCGGACGGTTGGTCTTCGTTCATCGGACTGGTTCGCTCAGGCGAGGTCGACTTCGGCACAGTCTGACGACGTTCGAGATCCGGCAACGCGCGTCGATGGCCCTCCTCCGGCGATGAAAGGAGGGCCATCGATATTCGCCGGACAGCACAAGGAGACAAAACCATGTTCGCAATCGAATATCTCGACCACAGATACGCCGACCTGTGGCGGGTCCGGTTCAACGCGCCAGCGTTGTAGGCCACGGCCGACTTCGCGAGCGTGGCGGCCTCGGCGCACGGGGACACGGGGACACGCATACCGTTGTGGTAGATGGCTTACATCAGCTGGTGCTTGGCAACTAGCCGGTCCGCGAGGTTCTTCGCTTCCCTCGCGGACCCTGATCGACGGCCGCCTGTCCTGGCCGGCGCTCACGACAAGGACCGTTGCCCTCGACGAGGGTTTCGGGACACCGGCGGTGGGGCGCAAGGTCTGCCGGTGTTCCATAACGCCCATCCCGGCTCATGGGACGCAGCCACTATGGCCGACCGCTCCTCGCGGACCGGCGGGCGTCTAATGATCTGCGTGCTGCCCGTTCGAGGTCCCGGGCTGCCGTATCCACGCGGCCAGTAGCCGAAGCGCCTCTTCGGAGCCGGAGCCTGCCTCGGCGGTGTAGACACTCAGCCGCTGGTCCGGGTCGGCGGGCAGGGTGAGGGACTCGTAATTGAGGGTGAGCGGGCCGACGATCGGGTGGTGGAAGTGTTTGCTGCCATGCGTGTGCCGATACACGTTCTGGTCGGCCCACCAGCGGCGGAAGTCCTCATCCGTGATCGAGAGTTCGCCGACGAGTTCGGCCAGCAGTGGATCGTGGGGATGGCGTCCGGCGTCGAGCCGGAGCGAGGCGACAATGTCCTGGGCGTGGGTGTCCCAGTGGGTATACAGCGAGCGGGCGGTCTCGTCGCAGAACATGAACCGCACCAGGTTCCGCCCGCGGTGCGGCAGCGCGTCGAAGTCGGTGAGCAGCGCACGTGCCATCTGGTTGGACGCAAGTATGTCCAGTCGCCGCCCCAGCACAAGGGCGGGAGTGTGCTCGAGGATCCGGAGCAGGTCGCGCAGCCCCGGGCGGACCGGCTGCGGACGCGTCGCCGTGCGGCGGGGCCTGCCTGCGGCGGGCTTGGCGAGCTGGAACAGATGGGTGCGTTCGACGGGATCGAGGTGTAGCGCGCGGGAGATGGCGTCCAGCACGGTCTCGGAGACGTTCAGTCGGCGTCCGCGTTCCAGGCGTACGTAGTAGTCGACGCTCACGCCCGCCAGTTGCGCGATCTCTTCGCGGCGCAGTCCTGGCACTCGCCGCGAGCCGCCGTCGTCGGACAGGCCCGCCTGGCGCGGGGTGATCCGTGCCCGCCGAGAGCGGAGGAACTCACCGAGAGCTGTGTTGCGGTCCATGCCGTTCACGATAGGGCCCAAGATCGCCCCGACGGCCCGCGAAAGGGGGACTGGCAGTCCCCCGGTCCGGCTGTCCCCGGGGCGAAGCGGCCCCCCCGGAAGTCGATCAGCAGCCGATTCCGGTGCTGAAGTGGAACGTGTCGAGACCGACCGGGGCCTAACCGCCCCGGTCGGCCTCTGTTCGCATCGCACGAAGGGAACTCCTGTGTCGGACACCAAGACATTCCTGATCACCGGCGTCAGCACCGGCCTGGGCCGCGCACTCGCGCGCGCGGCGTTGGCCGCGGGCCACCGGGTGGTGGGCACGGTGCGCACGCCCGCCGACGCACGGGCCTTTGAGGCGCTCGCCGGCGACGCGCACGCCCGCATCCTGGACGTGACCGACCATGACGCGGTGGACACGGTCGTGGACGAGACCGAGCGCGACCTGGGCCCGGTCGACGTACTCGTCGCCAACGCCGGGTACGGCCATGATGGCCTCTTCGAGGAGTCGTCGATGGATGACCTTCGCCGTCAGTTCGAGGTGAACGTCTACGGAACCGTGGCGGTGATCAAGGGCGTGCTGCCGCACATGCGGAAACGCCGTTCGGGCCACATCATCGCCGTCACCTCGATGGGCGGGCTGATCACCATGCCGGGCCTCAGCTTCTACCACGGCAGCAAGTTCGCGGTGGAGGGCATCCTCGAAACGCTCGGCAAGGAGGTCGCCGAATTCGGCATCCATGTCACCGCCGTCGAGCCGGGCAGTTTCCGGACCGACTGGTCCGGCCGCTCGATGATCCGCGCACCCCGTGTGATCGCCGACTACGACGAGCTGTTCGAGCCGCTGCGCGCCCGGCGCATCCACGGCAGCGGGCACCAGCCGGGCGACCCGGACAAGGCCGCGGCCGCGGTGCTGCGAATCGTGGCGGCCGACCAGCCGCCGACGCGCCTGCTGCTCGGCACCGACGCGCTTCAGCTCGTCCAGGCCGGACGCGACGCCTTCGAGCGCGACATGCTGGCATGGGCCGAGCTGTCGGCCTCCACCGACTTCGACGACGTCAGCCGGTCCGCCTAACGTCACTCGCTGTCGGGCCCCCAGCGCGGGGCCTCGACGGCGGCCGTCATCACCAAGCTGGCCCGCTCTTGGTCCACCACAGCCGGACCTGCTCGTAGCCGTTCGCGCCACCCAGCGCCTCCTGGTAACCGGGTGGAGGTTAAGAAGTCATCTCATTTGGGGGGTCAGTAGGCTCTGGCCATGGTGGGGGTCGCTGAGCGGCTGGTGCTGCTTGCAACACGTCTCTTGGTGTGGCGCTCAACCACCAGACGCGGATGACTCGTGCGCGGGTTGGAGCGGCAGAGGTGGAGGACCGTCCGGTCTCTCCGGCTCGTGTGACGCGGCGGCGCGGCTTTACGAGACTGTTTCGGGCGCACGGAGACGCGCCCGCCTGGTCGCGGTACTGGTGGCGCTTGCAGGGCTGTCACGGGGGGAACCGCTCC
Organism: Streptomyces coffeae; assembly: GCF_016741875.1. Classification (GTDB taxonomy): domain Bacteria; phylum Actinomycetota; class Actinomycetes; order Streptomycetales; family Streptomycetaceae; genus Streptomyces; species Streptomyces coffeae. The sequence continues at coordinate 193,747 of NZ_JAERRF010000010.1, forward strand.
GGGCGGAAGTCCGCGAGCATCTCATTTCTCTCGCCGCTGAGGATCTCCGAAGCAAGCAGCGGGCCGATTACCGGCCCGAGGGTGATGCCGCTGTGGGATACGGCCTCGTAGTAGCCCGGCACGGACGGCACCGCTCCTACCGAGGGGAATCCGTCGGCTGGGATGGGCCGGTGGGCTACCCGTGTCTGTGCGATGCGGGCGTTGCCGAGTTCGGGAACGACCTGCCGCGCCGATTCGTGGAGCAGCCGTGCGAGTTGCGCTGGATCTTCGCCTGTGTCGATGAGTGCGTCGACCTCGCGGCTGTGGAGGACTACCGAAGCGTCTCCGTCAGGACGGATCTCGATGTGCGGTGCGTGCATGGCCCGGTGAACCGGGACCTGAGTGCAGTCGATCCGGGTGACGGCTCCGGGTTCCCGGCGCATCGGCAAGTGCCGTGCGATGAGCTCGGCGACGTGGGAGGCGCTGGGGCCTGCTGCGTTCACGACGATGTTGACGTCGAGACAGCTCCCATCAGATAGAGCAACCTTCTGGATGCTCCCGTCGGTACCTGTGTCGATGTCATAGACCGCGGTGCCGGACCGGAGCTCGGCGCCGGACGCAACGGCCTGGCCGACCAGGCGGCTGACGAGATGACGTCCGTGCACCCAGGCTTCGTCGGGGTAGAACACGACTGGAACCTCACTGGGCATCGTGAGAGCAGGTTCGAGGCGGCGGCATACCTCGGCCCCCGTGTACACCTCAGCCCGGTAGTCCCAGTTGGCCAGCTGTTCGGCCGTTTTCAGGAGCTTCGTCTCTGCCGCGGGATCGTCTGCCCAGCGCAGGTGGCCGCTGGGATACCACCATGAGTCTGGCCCGATGGTCCTGGCAAGCTCACGGTACGCTGCCATGCCCGCGACGTTCAGGTCGAAGTAGGACTTGCGCGTGGTCTTGTTGCTGGCGTTGACCCAGGAGAAAGACCAGTTGGTGACGCCTTCGCCCGGCTGGCCTGCGTCGATGAAGACCACCTTGGCGCCGTGCCGGGACAGGTTCCAGCCCACGCTGGCTCCGAGGATGCCCACTCCGATGACAGCAACACGTTCCGGCCGCTTCACGGACCCGGTCCTCACGAACGCCCCCTCCCCAGATTACGGGCGAACTCAACTCCCGTTTCTAGCATGCAAGCATGTGGAACGGTGAGCACTATGAGGTCAGCTCATTTGGTGAGCCTGCGGAAGCAGATGAGGGTGCAGGCGATGCTGGTGAAGGCGAGGAAGTGATCGGCCTTGCGTTCGTAGCGGCGGTGCAGGCGGCGACATGGGGAGCCAGGCCATGGTGCGCTCGATGGTCCAGCGGTGCCGGCCCAGTCGTTGCGAGGTCTCGACGCCCTTTCGGGCGAGGCGATGCCGGATACCGCGGCTGGATAACCATCGCCGCAGGTGGGCGCAGTCGTATCCCTTGTCCGCGTGGAGCTTGTGCGGTCTGCGGCGCCGGGGTCCTCGGCGGGAGCGGATGGGCGGGATGCCCGTGACCAGCGGGAGCAGGGCCTGGCTGTCGTGCACGTTGGCGCCGGGGATACCGATGGACAGGGGCAGACCGGTCCGCTCGGTGATCAAATGGATCTTTGAGCCGTACTTGCCTCGGTCGACAGGATTCGGACCTGTCAGGTCCCCCTTTTCAAGGCCCTCATGTTCACCGAGTCGATCGCGCAGCGCGACCAGTCCAGCTCGCCGCGGGAGCCGAGTTCATCCAGGACCAGGCGGTGCAGCTTGGCAAAGACCCGGCCTTCGTCCACTCGGCGAAGCGGCGGTGGGCCGTCGCTCCCGAGGGCCCGAACGACGCGGCAGGCAGCTGCTGCCAGGTGCACCCTGACGTGGCCACGAACACGACGGCGGCCAACACCTCGCGGTCCCCGTGACGGCGTCGGCCACCGCCCTGCGGGCGCGACGGTGCCTCCGGCACCACCCGCTGGAACAACTCCCACAACTCGTCCGGCACCAGCCGCTCAACGATCCCCATCACGGTCCTGAGCCTACGGACCCCGCCAAATGAGATGACTTCTAAAGATCAAGCTAGCCCACCTGGACCCAGTCCAGGGTGCGCTGCACGGCCCTCTTCCAGCCCGCGTAGCCCTCCTCGCGCCGCTCATCGCTCCACTCCGGCTCCCACCGCTTGGACTCGCTCCAGTGGGAGCGCAGCTCATCGGTGTCCCCCCAGAAACCGGTGGCGAGACCGGCGGCATAGGCGGCGCCCAGCGCGGTGGTCTCGGCCACCACCGGGCGGCTGACCGGCACCCCCAGCACATCGGCCTGGATCTGCATGCACAGGTCGTTGTCGGTGACCCCGCCGTCCACCCGGAGCACATCGAGATGGATTCCCGCGTCCTTCTCCATGGCCTCCACCACGTCCCGGCTCTGGTAGCAGATGGCCTCCAGGGTGGCGCGGGCGAGATGGCCATTGGTGTTGTAGCGGGTCAGGCCGACGATCGCGCCACGGGCGTCGGAGCGCCAGTACGGGGCGAACAGACCGGAGAACGCGGGGACGAAGTACACCCCGCCGTTGTCCTCGACGCTGCGGGCCAGCCGCTCGCTGGCGGGCGCGTCCTCGATGATCTTCATCTGGTCGCGCAGCCACTGCACGGCCGAGCCGGTCACCGCGATGGAGCCCTCCAGGGCGTAGACGGCGGGTTCGCCGTCGAACTGGTACGCCACCGTGGTGAGCAGTCCACTGGTCGAACGCACCAGCTCCGTACCGGTGTTGAGGACCAGGAAGTTGCCGGTGCCGTAGGTGTTCTTGGCCTCGCCGGGGCTGAAGCACACCTGGCCGACGGTGGCCGCCTGCTGGTCACCGAGAACACCGGTGATGGGGGTCGCGGTGCGCAGCGGGCGGGTGGTACGTGCCTGGCCGTACGCCTCGGCGTGGGAGGAGGGGTTGATCGTCGGCAGCATGGCCCGTGGAATGCCGAAGATCTCCAGCAGTTCGTCGTCCCAGTCCAGCGTCTCCAGGTTCATCAGCATGGTGCGGCTGGCGTTGGTGACATCGGTGGCGTGGATTCCGCCGCCGGGGCCGCCGGTGAGGTTCCACAGCACCCAGGCGTCGGTGTTGCCGAAGAGCGCGTGGCCGCGTTCGGCCGCCTCGCGGACGCCCTCGACGTTGTCCAGAATCCATTTGATCTTGCCGCCGGAGAAGTAGGTGGCGGGGGGCAGTCCGGCCTTGCGACGGATGACCTCGCCGTGACCGTCCCGTTCGAGGGCGGCGGCGATGGTGTCGGTGCGGGTGTCCTGCCAGACGATGGCGTTGTGGTACGGCTGGCCGTTGCGCGGATCCCAGATGACGGTGGTCTCGCGCTGGTTGGTGATGCCGATGGCGACCAGGTCGGCGGGTGAGAGCCCGCCGGTGCGGATGGCGTTCTGCATCACGGAGTTGGTGCGTTCCCAGATCTCCACCGGGTCGTGCTCGACCCACCCCGAGCGCGGCAGGATCTGGTGGTGCTCCAGCTGGTACCTCGCCACTTCGCTGCCGTCGTGGTCGAAGATCATGAAGCGGGTGCTGGTGGTCCCCTGGTCCACCGCTCCGACGAATTCCGGCATCCGTCCGCCGCCTTTCGTGGATGGGTCCGGCCCGGCTCAGCTCTCGGGAGCGGGGGTGCGTCCCACTTCCTGCGGGCCGGGGACCGGGAGGAAACGGCTGATCAGGACCTTGTACAGGGCCGCGCCGACCAGTCCGCCGACCAGCGGTCCGACGATGGGCACCCAGAAGTAGAAATTCCCGTACTGGTCCCGCCAGGCGGTGTGGTAGCCGGTGAGGTAGCTGGCCAGCCGGGGGCCGAAGTCACGGGCCGGGTTGATGGCGTATCCGGCGTCGGCGCCCCACGCCATGCCGATTCCGACCACGATGAGGCCGATGATGAACGGACCCAGATTGGCCTGCGGGGGCGTGTTCAGCAGATCGGTGACGGCGAAGATGAGGAGCACCAGGATGGCGGTGCCGATGATCTGGTCGCGCAGCGCACCCCATTCGCTCACCGGGAGCGAGCCGTTGCCCGGCAGGGTGGAGAACACGAACTGGGTCTTGAAGGTGTGCTTCGGGTCGGCGCCCGCCAGCACCTCGGTGTAGTTCCAGCGCACCAGCAGCGCGGCGACGAACGCACCGAGCGTCTGGGCCAGGGTGTACGGCAGCACCTTGCTCCAGGGGAAGCCCTTGAAGGCCGCGAGGGAAAGGGTGACCGCCGGGTTGATATGCGCACCGCTGAGCCGTGCCGCGACATAGACACCCAGGGTGACGCCGAGCCCCCAGCCCCAGGCGATGGAGTCGTGGTCACCGAGCGCGCCCGGTGGTTTGGTGAGCGCGCCGGCCGCCACCACCTGCGCCACCACACCGCAGCCGAAGAGGATCAGCACCATCGTCCCGGCGAACTCCGCGGAGAGTTCGCCGATCAGTCCCGAGCGCCGGCCCTGCTCCTTCTCCTCCGTCATGGGCCCATGGTGTGCGCGGCGCGGGCGGAACGGCGCTTTCTGCTGGGCCGTACGGGGCATGGGGCAGCACCCGGGGCCGTACGGGGCATGGGGCAGCACCCGGGGCCGGCGCGGCTCCCGGTGCCCCCGTGCGGTGGCTCATCCGCTCCAGGACCACTCCGCCACTTCGGGCATGTCGGTGCCGTGTTCGCGGATCCACGCGTGGTGGCGGGTGCGCGCGTCCTGCATCCGCTGGCGTACGGCGACGGCACGCACCCCGAGGCCCGGGGTGCGGTCGATGACGTCCATCACCAGCCGGTAGCGGTCCAGGTCGTTGCGGACGACCATGTCGAAGGGCGTGGTGGTGGTGCCCGACTCCAGATAGCCGCGCACATGCAGCTCCGGGTGGACGGTCCGGCGGTAGGCCAGCCGGTGCACCAGCCACGGATAGCCGTGATAGGCGAAGATGACCGGCCGGTCGCGGGTGAAGAGGGCGTCGAACTCGGCGTCCGGCATCCCGTGCGGATGTTCCTTCCGGGGCAGCAGCCGGGTCATGTCGACGACGTTGACCACGCGCACCGCCACATCGGGCAGATGGCGGCGGAGGATCCCGGCGGCGGCCAGGACCTCCTGGGTGGGGACGTCGCCCGCGCAGGCCAGCACCACATCGGGTTCGCCGGTGCCGTTCTCGGTGCCCGCCCAGTCCCAGCTTCCGGCGCCGCGGGCGCAGTGGGCACGGGCCTGGTCGAGGTCCAGCCAGTCGAAGCACGGCTGTTTGCCCGCGACGACGACATTGACGTAGTCCCGGCTGCGCAGCACATGGTCGGCCACACAGAGCAGCGTGTTGGCGTCCGGCGGCAGATAGACCCGCACCACCTCGGGGCTCTTGTTGAGCACATGGTCCACGAAGCCGGGGTCCTGGTGCGAGAAGCCGTTGTGGTCCTGCCGCCAGACATGCGAGGTCAGCAGGTAGTTGAGGGAGGCCACCGGGCGCCGCCACGGCAGCGCCCGGGACACCTTCAGCCACTTGATGTGCTGGTTGACCATGGAGTCGACGATGTGCACGAACGCCTCGTAGCAGGAGAACAGCCCGTGGCGTCCGGTGAGCAGATAGCCCTCCAGCCATCCCTGGCAGACGTGTTCGGAGAGGATCTCCATGACCCGGCCATGCCGGTTCAGATGCTCATCCGTGGTCAGGGTCTCTTCCTGCCACGCCTTTCCGGTGGCCCGGAACAGGGCCTGGAGCCGGTTGGAGGCGGTCTCGTCCGGGCCGACGACCCGGAAGTCGCGGCGGTCGCCGCTGTCCTCCATGACCCGCTCCAGGAGGTCGCCGAGCACCCGGGTGGGCTCGTGCAGCGTCACCCCGGGCTTCTCGACGGGGACCGCGTACCGCTCCAGGTCGGGCAGGGGCAGATCGCGCACCAGCAGTCCGCCGTTGGCGTGCGGATTGGCGCCCAGCCGTCGCCGCCCGTCGGGGACGCAGGCCAGCACCTCCGGCCGGGGCCGCCCGTCGTCGTCGAAGAGTTCCTCGGGCCGGTAGGAGCGCAACCACCGCTCCAACTGCCGCAGATGCTCCGGGTTCTCCCGTACGCCCGGCAGCGGGACCTGGTGGGAGCGCCAGGTGGCCTCTACCGGGACGCCGTCGACTTCGGCGGGCCCGGTCCAGCCCTTGGGGGTGCGCAGCACGATCACCGGCCAGCGCGGACGTTCGCCGACGCCCTCCTCCCGGGCGGTGCGCTGGAGCAGGGCGATCCGGTCGAGTGCCTGGTCCATGGCCCGGGCCAGGTCCCGGTGGACCTGGAGCGGTTCGTCGCCGGACACCTCGATCGGCTCATGGCCGTATCCCCGCAGCAGATCGTCCAGTTCGGGCCCGGGGAGGCGGGCGAGCACCGTGGGGTTGGCGATCTTGTAGCCGTTGAGGTGGAGGATGGGCAGTACGGCGCCGTCGTGAACCGGGTCGAGGAACTTGTTCGCGTGCCAGGAGGCGGCCAGCGGTCCGGTCTCGGCCTCGCCGTCGCCGATGACGCAGGCGACGAGGAGGCCGGGGTTGTCCAGGGCCGCGCCGTAGGCGTGGGCGAGCGAGTAGCCGAGCTCACCGCCCTCGTGGATGGAGCCGGGGGTCTCGGGGGCGACATGGCTGGGCACCCCGCCGGGGAAGGAGAACTGGCGGAAGAGGCGAGCCATGCCCGCCGCGTCCCGGCCGACGTCGGGGTAGACCTCGGCGTAGCTGCCGTCCAGCCAGGAGCCCGCGAGCACCGCCGGGCCGCCGTGCCCCGGGCCCCATACGCAGATGGCGTCCAGGTCGCGGGCCTTGATGACCCGGTTGAGATGGGTGTGGACGAGGTTGAGCCCGGGTGAGGTGCCCCAGTGGCCCAGCAGCCGGGGCTTGATGTGGTCGGGGCGCAGCGGCTCGGTCAGCAGTGGGTTGGCCAGCAGATAGATCTGGCCGGCCGCGAGGTAGTTCGCGGCCCTCCAGTGGGCGTCCAGGGCGTGCAGTTCGTCGGCGGCGAGCCCGCTCGCCGCCGAGGTCGGTACGTCTGGCATGGGCCTCTCTCCCTCGTAGGGTCTCCGGATGGGTACCCGCTGCCGGGCCGCCGCTCGTCCCGCGGCCGGGTGTGCCCTTCGTCCGTGTTCCACCGGGCGTCCGTGTCCCTGCGCGCGTCCGTGTTCCCTGCGCGCGGAACGTCATGTCCGCTCGGGGACGACCGCCACCGGACACGGCGCATGGTGCAGCGCCGTGTGGGCGACCAGTCCGAGCTGGAGCCCCGCGATGTGGCCGTGGCGCCGGTAGGCGCCGACGACCAGCAGATCGGCGGTGGCCGCCGCGTGCAGCAGCGCCTTGCGGGCCGGTCCTTCGACGGTCTCGCGGCGGACGACGACCTTGGGGTGGTCCCGTTCGGGGACCCGCAGGGCGTCGTCGAGGGCCCGCTCGGCGCGGGCCCAGTGGGCGCGGACCGGATCGCCGTAGATCATCAGGTCGTCCGTGATCTCACCGGCCGGGCACCGCCAGGCCCGTACGGCGGCCAGCTCGCGGCCGCCCGCCTCGGCCTCGCGGAAGGCGTATCGCAGGGCGGGCGCCGCCTCACCGCCGGGCTCATCCACACCGAGCACGATCCGGCCGAAGGAACCGCGCCGGTTGGGCGTCCCGCCCCGGACGACGGTGACCGGGCAGGGAGCACGGGCGGCGACCGTCAGGGCGACCGACCCGAGGAGCAGTCCGGAGAGTTCGCCCCGGCCGCGCGCTCCGGTGACCACGCCGAACGCCTCCTGGCCCGCGCGCAGCAGCACGGACACCGGGTCCTCCGGCACCACCTCGGTGGAGATCTTCACATCGGGGCCGCGGCGCCGCGCGCGCTCGGCCGCGGTGTCGGTGATCTGCTCGGACAGCACCCGGTCCCAGGGGCGCTCGGGATCGGTGGCGGGCCTGATGTGCTCATAGCGCTCCCACAGCGAGCCGTGCACCAGGCGCAGTGGCAGCCGGTGCCGGGCCGCCGCGTCCACCGCCCAGTCCACCGCGTTGAGGCTGGACTGTGAGCCGTCGACACCCACGATCAGGGGGAGCACCACCGTATCCACCGTCCTTCGCAGTGGCCTTCGCCGTCCGACGTCCCCACCCTCCCGCCGTCCGGCCCCGGGCGCGAGGGGCGCTTCGGCCCCGGCGGGGGTCGTTCGGCCCAGACCGCCGGGTCGGGCCGGTCGGCCCCGAGCGGACCCCGGGCAGCCCATGAGGGCGAAGGGGGTGCCATCGGAGGCTGGAGACAGGATCCGGGGAGGCAGGGATGAAGCACCGCAAGATCGGCAACGTGATGACCGACGATGTTGTCCGGGTGGGCCACGGGGCCTCGTTCGAGGAGGTCAGCCAATTGCTGGCGCGGCACCGCATCAACGGTCTGCCGGTGGTGGACGACGACGACAAGGTGGTCGGCGTGATCAGCGGTACCGATCTCAGCGAGCTGACAGGCCGCCAGGACGGCGGCCATCAGGGGGGCGGACGGGCCGACGGAGTGCCACGGCAGCCCCCCGACGGACGCACCGCCTGGCAGCTGATGTCACGGCCCGCCGTCACCGTGCACCCCCAGGACACCATCGTGGACGCCGCGCGCTCCATGGACCGCCATCGGATCGAACGGCTCCCCGTCGTGGACGAGGAGGACCGGCTGATCGGCATCGTCACCCGCCGTGATCTGCTGCGGGTCTTCCTCCGCCCGGACGACGAGATCCGCGCGGAGGTGATCGACGAGGTGCTGGTGCGCTCGCTGTGGCTGCTGCCGCACACCGTCACGGTCACCGTGACCGACGGGGTGGTGCGGCTGGAGGGCCGCCTCGACCGGCACAGCGAGATCCCCATCGCGGTGCGGATGGCCGGACAGGTGGACGGGGTGGTGGCGGTGGTCGACCGGCTCACCTATCGCGTCGACGACTCCCCCGGCCAGGGAGGTGCCGCGTCATGACGGCTCCCGGCAAGCCGGCCCAGGACGGCCGGGTCGTGGTGGGCCTCGACGGCTCCGACAGCGCCTGGGCCGCGCTGGACAGGGCCGTCGCCGAGGCCCGGCGGCGCGATGCCACGCTGGAGATCGTGCACGCCTGGCCATGGGCCCGTACCGATCCGCTCGCCTTCGACATGGACAGCGAACCCCAGCGGCCCCCGGTCGAGATCGCCCGCACGGTGCTGCGGCTCGCCGTGGCGCGGGCCGCCGAGAAGGACCCGGAGCTGCGGATCGTCCCCACCCTCACCGCGCAGGACGCGGTGCCGGAGCTGCTGCGGATCGGCCAGGGCGCCTCGCTCATCGTCATCGGCACGCGCGGTCTGGGAGGCTTCACCGGGCTGCTGCTGGGCTCGGTCGGACTGCGGCTGGCCGCCCACACCCACCGCCCGCTGCTGGTGGTACGCGGCGATGTCCCGGCCGCGTACGGGCCCGAGGGCCACGGCAAGGTGCTGGTCGGGGTCGAGGGCGGCGCGGACGAGGCGGCGGCCCGGTTCGCCTTCGAGGAGGCCATCCGGCGCGGGGCGCGGCTGCGGGTGCTGTACGCGTGGACCCACCCCCGGGCCTTCGGCGGCGACCACACGCTGCCCTCGAGGGAGGTCGTGGCCCTGCGGGCGGAGCACGCGCAGGCGGAGACGTACCGCGTGGTGGCCGCGCTGCGCGAGGAGTTCGGCCAGGTGGGCGTCCGCGAGGACACGGTCCACAGCGCCCCCGCGCAGGCCCTGGTGGAGGCGTCCCGCGCGGCGGACGTCCTGGTCCTGGCCGTCCACCGCCGCACCGCCCGTCTTGGCCTCCAGCTCGGCCCCGTCACCCACGCGGTCCTCCATCACGCCCACTGCCCGGTCGTCCTGGTCCCGGTCGGCTGAGCGTTCCGCGCGGCGCGGTGAGCGGGCGCCGACGAGTGGGTCCGGGCTGGGTCCGGGCCACCGCCGCGCGGCGCGCATGGGCGGCACGGTGGCCGCCGGAGATGACGCAGCCCCGGGGCGGGGCCGGGGGGCTCGGGGTGGATGGGCCGGTTGTCCTGGGGGGCGGGGGCTGGCCGGGACCGGTCGGCCCTGGCGCGGGCCACCCGGACGTGGTGCCCTGGAAAGTGGCACCGGGGGCGTCCAGCAGACGCGGAGAAGCGGACCGGTGACCGCCGCTGACGTGTGTCACCGGCTACCGCGCACCGCGCAATCAGGGCCCGCGAGAAGCGGGCGGCCCCCGGCGCCGCGGGTGTGCCGCGGCGGCGGCCGAAAGGTCGCACCGGGGCGGGGCTGCCCGGGTGGGCCGTACTGCCCCCGGTCGGCGCGCCGGTCAACAAAGACGCCGGTCAACAACGACATGGTCCGGCAGGCGTCCCGGAGCCGATACGGCCGCAGGAGTCCCGGCGCCCACGACGCCGCACCGCACCGCGCCACGCCGGAGAGGAGGGCAGCGATGGTGCGCCCCGTCACCGCGGGCCTGGACGGGTCCCCCGAGAGCCTGGCCGCCGCCGACTGGGCGGCGCGCGAGGCGATGCTGCGTGACGCTCCGCTGCGGCTGGTCAACGCCTGGCCGGGGCCCGAGCAGTTGGAGCTCACCCCGGGCCGGGAGGCCGCCTGGCACTACTGGGCCGAGCGCGCGCTGCGGTCCGCGCGGGCTGAACTGGACGCCGAACACCCGGAGATGCCGATCCTGACCGACCAGATACCCGGCTATCCCGGGCCCGTGCTACTGGCCGAGGCGGAGCGGGCCCAGTTGCTGGTGGTCGGGTCCCGCTCGCTCGGCACGGTCGCCGGATTCTTCCTGGGCTCGGTCGGTCTGGAGCTGGCCGCCCGCGCCGCCACCCCCGTCGTCCTGGTACGGGCGGACACCCCGGACACCCGGGACGCCGATGTGGTGGCGGGGGTGGATCCGCGCAGGTCGTGCCATGACGTGCTGGAGTTCGCGTTCGACACCGCCGCCCGGCGTGGTGCGGGGCTGCGGTGTGTGTACGCCAACAGGGTTCCCGCGATACGGGGCTCCGCGCCCTGGGTCGTGGACGTCGGGCTGAACGATGCCCACAAAGAGGCGGAGTACACGCTGAGCGAGGCGCTGGCGCCGTGGCGGGACAAGTTCACCGGGGTGCGGGTGGTCGAGGAGATCGCGTCGGACAGCCCGGCCCGGCGGCTGGTGGCCGCCGCGGCTGGGGCGGCGCTGATGGTCGTGGGGCGCGGTCCGCGCCGGACGGGCCTCGGTCCGCGGCTCGGGCCCGTCGCCCAGGCCGTGGCGCACCACGCCGCGTGTCCGGTCGCCGTCGTCCCCCAGAGCTGACCAGAACTGAGATCACGCATGCCACGAGGTGAGGAGAGGAAACGGCCATGAAAGCACTCGTCTTCCACGAGCCGGGGCGGATCTCCTGGCAGGAGGTGCCCGACCCCGACCTCGAGGAGGTCACCGACGCGATCGTGCGGATCGACACGGTCACCATCTGCGGCACCGACCTGCACATCCTGAACGGCGACGTACCGGACGTCAGGCCCGGTACGGTCCTCGGCCACGAGGCCCTGGGCGAGGTGGTGGAGACCGGGGAGGACGTCAGGGGCGTACGTCCGGGGGACCGGGTGCTGATCTCCTGCATCTCGGCGTGCGGCCACTGCCGGTTCTGCCGGGAGCGTGCGTACGGGCAGTGCCGCGGGGGCGGGGGCTGGATTCTGGGGCGCACGGTCAACGGCACACAGGCCGAGTATGTGCGGGTGCCGTTCGCCGATCTGTCGATGCATCCGCTGCCCGGCACGGCCGAGGGCCCTGAGGCGGTCCTGCTGGCGGACATCTTCCCGACCGCCTACGAGGTGGGTGTCCTCAACGGCCGGGTGGGCCCCGGGGACACGGTCGCGGTGGTGGGAGCCGGGCCGATCGGGCTGGCCGCGATCGCGACCGCGGAGTTCTTCTCCCCCGGCCGGATCATCGCCGTCGACTACGCCACCGCGCGGCTGGACGCCGCCAAGCGGATCGGCGCCGACGCGGTGGCCTCCGCTGACGAGGACCCGGAACGGCTGGTCGACGACCTCACCGAGGGGCTGGGCGCCGATGTGGTGATCGAGGCGGTGGGCACACCACAGAGCTTCGAGACATGCACCCGCATGGTGCGGCCCGGTGGCCGGATCGCCAATGTCGGAGTGCACGCAAGGCCCGCCACCCTGCATCTGGAAGAGCTGTGGATCAAGAACGTGACGATCACCACCGGGCTGGTCGACACGTACTCCACACCCACGCTGCTGTCCATGCTGGCCGCCGGACGGCTGCCCGCGTCCCTGCTCATCACCCATGTCTTCGAGCTGGACCAGATGGAGGAGGCGTACGACGTCTTCTCGCGGGCCACCGACACCGGCGCGATCAAGATCGCGCTCGGGGGTCCCATCCGGCCCCTGGCGACCCGGGAGGAGTGAGGGCGATGTCCGACGTGGTACGGCCGGGTCCGGCAGCCGCACGGCCGGTGGCCGGCGGCGGCGACATCGGGCGCCGGGTGTCCGAGCGCCGCGCACAACTCGGCGTGTCCCGTGCTGAGTTGGCGGCGCGCGCGGGCACCTCACCCGGCTATGTGCGCTATCTCGAGGAGTATCCGGCCGATCCGGGAGCCGGGGCGCTGCTGCGGATCGCGGCGGCACTGGACACCAGCGCGGCGGCGCTGCGCGGCGGTGGCGCCGAACGGCCACCCGGTCGCGGACAGGCGGCGCCCCACCCCGATCTGCTGGAGCTGGACACCGAGGAGTGCCGGGACCGGCTGGCCGGGCACGGAGTGGGCCGGGTCTCGGTGACCACCGCGCGCGGACCCGCCGTCATCCCGGTCAACTACAGCGTGGTGGACGACGCCGTGGTCTTCCGGACCGCGCCCGACGCCACCCCCGCGGCGGCCGCGGGCACCGAAGTGGCCTTCGAGGTGGACCACATCGACGAGGCGCTCAGCGAGGGCTGGAGCGTCCTCGTCGTCGGACGCGCGCAGCGGGTCACCGACCCGGAGAGGGTGCGGCGGCTGACCACCGCGGCGTACTCGACCCCCTGGCCGGGCGGCAGCCGCGATCTGTGGCTGCGCATCGAACCCACCAGCGTCACCGGCCGCCGGATCCGGGCGCGCTGACCCTGCACACCGGCACACCGGCCCGCGGCCGTACACCACGGTCCGCGGCACAACGGAACACCAACTCCACACAGCCGGACGAGATCTATGGAGGTGACGGTCGTGCGACCGCCCATCACCGTCGGCATCGACGGTTTTCCCGAGAGTCCGCACGCCGCTCACTGGGCGGCACATGAGGCGCTGCTGCGTGATCTGCCGCTGCGGCTGGTGCACGCCTGGGTCCTGCTCGCGCCCACGGACACGGGCGTGCTGTCCGAGGAGCACCTCCCGCGCGGGATGGACCAGAACTACTGGGCGCGGCGTCTGCTGAGCGACACGGTGCAGGAGTTGCGTCACGCGCATCCGGGGCTGAACGTCACCGCCGAGCTGCTGCCGCGGGACGCGGTGACCGCGCTGCTGGCCGCGTGCGCCGACGCCGAGATGCTGGTGCTCGGCTCGCGCGGACGCGGCACCCTCACCGCCTATCTGCTCGGTTCCACCGGACGGCAGCTCCTCGCCCGCGGTGTGCGGCCGATGGTGCTGGTGCACGCGGACGACGCCGGCCGGAGCCCGGACGTGACCGTGGGCCTGGGGCTGCGGCGGCCGTACGACGAGGTGCTCGCGTTCGCCTTCGACGAGGCCGCACGGCGCGGCGGTGCACTGCGCGCGGTGCACGCGGGCGCCCGGCGGGCGGACGCCGACGCCGCCGCGGCGGTCGGCGCGGCGCTGCGGCCGTGGCGGGAGAAGTACCCGGGGGTGCCGGTGGCCGAGGACATCACCGCGGAGCGCCCGGGGCGCGCCGTGGTGCGCGCCGCCGCGGACTCCGGGCTGCTCGTGCTGGGCCGTGACGAGCACGGTGCCGTACCGCGGGTGGGCTCCGTGACACACGCCGCCGTGCACCACGCACCGTGTCCGGTGGCGGTGGTGCCGTCCGGCTGACGCGGACGGGGGACGCCGGTCAACGCGCCCCGGCGGACGAGGAGTTGAGGAGAGCACAAGGGAGACAGAGGGAGACAGGGAGACAACGACGATGTCGAACGCGATGACCACCGATCTCTACGAGGCGACCATGGCCCTGTCGTACCTGAGGGAGGGTATGACCGCCCCGGCCACCTTCGATCTGTACGTCCGCGACCTCCCGCCCGAGCGCGGCTTCCTGGTCGCCGCGGGTCTGGAACCGGCGTTGGACTATCTGTCCGGCTTCCGGGTCGGGCCGGACGACGTCGAGGCGTTCGCCACCGCGCTGCACCGCTCCTACGACGATCTGGAACCCCTGCTGGGCCTGGGATTCGAGGGCGAGGTGCGGGCGGTGCCCGAGGGCCGGGTCGTGCTGGCCGGGGAACCGCTGCTGGAGCTGACGGCGCCGCTGCCGCAGGCCCAGCTGGTCGAGACGTATCTGCTGGGGCAGCTCAGCCACCAGACCACCATCGCCTCCAAGGCCGTGCGGTGTGTGATGGCCGCCGACGGCCGCCCGGTGGTGGACTTCTCGCTGCGCCGCACCCACGGCCCGCAGGCCGGGATGCAGGCGGCACGGCTGGGCGCGCTGGCCGGGTTCGTGGGGACGAGCAACGTCGAGGCCGCCACCACGTACGGGATCGCGGCCAGCGGCACGATGGCGCATTCGTACATCGAGGCGTTCGCGGACGAGGAGACCGCGTTCCGGGCGTTCGCCCGCACCCACCCCGGTCCGGTGACCTTCCTGGTCGACACCTACGACACCCAGACGGGTGTGGCCACCGCCGCGCGGGTGCTGCGCGATCTGGGCCTGGGGACCGGCTGCGCCATCCGTCTGGACAGCGGCGACCTCGGCGCGCTCGCGGTGCTGGCGCGGCGGATCCTCGACGATGCGGGGCTGCCGCAGGTGGGGATCGTGGCCAGTGGCGGTCTGGACGAGTACGCCGTGCAGGACCTGGTGCGCGCGGGGGCGCCGATCGATGTGTTCGCCGTGGGCACCCGGGTCGGGGTCTCGGCCGACTCGGCGTATCTCGACTCGGCGTACAAGCTGGTCGCCTACGATGGGCGGCCGGTGATGAAGCTGTCCTCGGCGAAGGTCACGGCCCCCGGCGCCAAGCAGGTGTGGCGGCGGCCGGGCTTCGCCGATGTGATCGGCGAGCAGGACGAACTGCCGCCGCGCGGTGGCACCCCGCTGCTGGAGACGGTGATGCGGGGCGGTCGGCGGACCGGGGAGCCCGACACCCTGGGCCGGGCGCGTGAACGCCTCGCCGCCGATCTGGCCGGGCTGCCGCCCCAGGCGCGCCGCCTCCGGGAACCCATGCCGCCCCGTGCGGCGACCTCGGCGCCGCTGGCCCGGCTGGCGGGCCGGGTGCGCCACCAGATCGAGCACCGGCTACTCCCGGGGGACCACGAGGCCGGCAGGCCGGGCCAAGGAGCCGACCGGCCGGGCCCCGGAGCCGAGCGGACCAGGTCGGGGGCCGCTCGGCCCCTGCCTCACGCCGGTGGCACACCCGCACGATGGACGTGATGGCGTCGGCGACGCCGATGCCCGCCACCCATGACCTGTTGCATCTGTGGAGAAGGGGCCCTCGATGATCACCAGAAACGGGGTGGTGGCCGCCGTACCGCCGGACCACCGCGACCAGTTCGTCCGACTCGCCCACGAGGTGTCCTTCCCGATGGGCACCCGCATCTTCGAGGAAGGGGGGCTGGCCGACCGTTTCTGGATCATCAGCAGCGGCGGAGTGGCCCTGGATGTGCATGTGCCGGGGCGGCAGGCACCCACCGTGGACACGCTCGGCCCCGGCGATCTGCTGGGCTGGTCATGGCTGATCCCGCCGTGCCGGTGGCATCTGGGCGCGGAGGCCGTCAGCCTGGTGCGCGCCGAGGAGTTCGACGCGGCCACGGTGCGTGCGCTGTGCCGTGAGGACCCGGTGCTGGGCAGCGCACTGGCCACGTATGTCGCGGGTGTCGTCGGGCGGCGGCTGCGGTCGACCCGCAGCCGGCTGCTGGACCTCTACGGGCCCTACAGCGCCGCTTTCGACGGCTGAAGGGCGGGGGAGCCGAGGGGCTGACCGGAGGCTGAACGGAGGAAAACCTGTGCAACGGACCTCGCACATCGTCAGTGATGTGATGACGCATACGGTGGTGGCCGTCGGCCGCGAGGCGCCGTTCAAGGAGATCGTCAGAACGCTGGAGCAGTGGCGGGTCAGCGCGCTGCCGGTGCTGGAGGGCGAGGGCCGGGTCGTCGGTGTGGTCTCCGAGGCGGATCTGCTGCCCAAGGAGGAGTTCCGGGACAGCGATCCGGCCCGGATACCCCAGCTGCGCGATCTGCCGGAGGTGGCCAAGGCGGGCGCGGTGACCGCCGAGGAGCTGATGACGTCCCCCGCCATCACGGTGCGCGCGAGCGCGACGCTGGCCGAGGCCGCGCGCATCATGACGCACAAGCGCGTCAAGCGGCTGCCGGTGGTCGACGAGGAGGGCCGTCTGGAGGGCATCGTCAGCCGCGCCGATCTGCTGAAGGTCTTTCTGCGGCCGGACGAGGACATCGCGGAGGAGGTACGCAACGAGGTGGTGACCCATCTCTTCCCGGCCCCGGGGCAGACGGTCCAGGTCAGTGTGAGCGAGGGCGTGGTCACCCTCACCGGACGGATCCGGGACGCCGTTCTCATTCCGGCGGCTGCCCGGCTGATCCGGGCGGTCGAGGGCGTCGTGGACTTCGACAACCAGCTGACGACGGCTCCGCCCGCGGCACACCGGTCGTAGAGCCACCGTCACCCGGTACGGGACACCATCACCCGGTACGGAACCCGGTACGGGAGACGTCATCCGGTGGTCTCACAGGTGGCGGCTCCAGCGCGGCTCCACCTCGGCCCAGGCACGCTCCCACTCCCGGGCCCGGCTGCGGTCCAGCCGCCACCGCACCACACCGCGCCCGGTCAGCGCCACGGCGGCCACACCCGCCGCCGCCGACGCACCGGCCAGCGAGGCCCGGGTCGCGACCTGCTCCGCGGTGGGCGGGGCGGGGACAAGACGGCCTCGGCCGTCGACCCACACCGGCGTGGTCGTACCGGCCCGCCGCCCCTCGTGGACCAGGGCGGAACCGGTCTGTACGGCGCCGTCGGGAGCGGTCCACCGTACGGGGGCGCGCACCTGGTCGGTGTCGGTGCCGTCGCTCGTGGGCGGCACGGCGGGAGCGTGTTCCAGCAGCACCGCGGGCACCCGGAACCGCTCGGCACGCTCCTGCCGCAGCGCCTCGTCCACGGCGCTGCCCGCGATGACGCCCGCGGCCGGGCCGCCGACCGCCATCACCAGGGCGGTCACCAGCACCACCCATGCCTCGGCCACGTCGGAGCGGCGTCTGAGCGGACTGCGCCGCCAGCGCCACAGCCACCGCCCCCGCACGTTCGTGCCCATGCCGAGACCGTCGCACGCGCGGGCGCCCGGGGCGAGGGCCGGGCAGACCCCTGTGCCGGGGGCCTTTCGGTCCCGTCGCGGCCCCGCGGGGGCCCGTTCGGCCCTGGTGCGGCCCTCGCCGGATGCGCCACCCTCGTCAGCGAGGGGCGGGGATTCAGCGAGGGGAGCCGGGCGGGCCCACGGGCCGGGCGGACACGGACAACGGGCGGACACGGACCAGCGGTGCGAGGAGCGCCATGACCGAGACACGGGATTCCCCGCCGACATCGCACCCCATCAGGGTGTTCCTGCTCGACGACCACGAGGTGGTCCGGCGCGGGCTGCACGATCTGCTGGACGCCGAGCCCGACATCGAGGTGGTCGGGGACGCCGGGACCGTGGACCACGCGCTGGCGCGGGGCCCCGCGCTCCGGCCCGACGTGGCCATCCTGGACGTCCGGCTGCCGGATGGGGACGGCATCACGGTCTGTCGTGAGCTGCGCTCCCGGATGCCGGATCTGGCCTGTCTGATGCTCACCTCGTTCGACGACGACGATGCCCTGCTGGACGCGATCATGGCCGGGGCCGCGGGCTATGTGCTCAAGCAGATCAAGGGCTCCGACCTGGTCTCCGCGGTCCGTACGGTCGCCTCCGGGCAGTCGATGCTCGACCCGGCGACCACCGCCCGGCTGATGAGCACCCTGCGCGGGGACACCACCCCGCAGGAACCGAGGGACGAGGTGCTGGCCGGGCTGTCGCCACGGGAGCGGGAGATCCTGGCGCTGGTCGGCGAGGGGCTGACCAACCGGCAGATCGGCAAGCGGCTGTTCCTCTCCGAGAAGACGGTCAAGAACCACATCTCCCGGCTGCTGGCCAAGCTGGGCGTCGAGCGCCGGATCCAGGCGGCGGTGCTGGCGACCCACTCCTCCCCGACCTCCCCCGACGACCACCCGGCGCGCTCCGCGCCCCAGGCACCCCGTGCGCCCCACCGCTGAGGGCCGACGCGTACCAACCGGTCCCTCCCCGGGGACCAACGGCCCCTGCCCGTCCCGCTTTCCGGAGCCGCACGCTGACTGCGCGGGGAACCGCCCGTGCCCACCGGCGAGGAGAACACCATGCAGCCCGCAGCACTCGACGCGGCGATCCTGGAGAAACTGATCTCCGCGGCCGTGGCCGCTCCGTCGATGCACAACACCCAGCCGTGGCGGTACCGGCTGAACCCCGACACCGTCACGCTGGAGGTGCGGGCCGCCCCGGAGCGCGCCCTGCGCCACGCCGACCCGATGGGACGGGCCCTGAGCGTCTCCGCCGGGGCCGCCGTGTTCAATCTGCGCGTGGCCGTGGCCCACTTCGGCTGGGAGCCGGTGGTCCGGCTGCTGCCGTACCGCTCCCAGCCGGATCTGCTGGCCACGGTGCGGCTGACCGCGTCGTCCCGCGACCGGACCCGCGGCGCACACGACGAGCTGTACGACGTGATCTGGCGGCGGCACAGCAGCCGTATGCCCTACTCGGCGCACCGGCTGCCGCGTCAGCTGGTGTACCAACTGGCCGACGCCGCCCACGAGGACGGGGCCACCCTGCATCTCGCGGGCCCGGAGGAGACCTCCCATCTGCTGCGGCTGACCGCCGAGGCCGAGCAGCGCAACATCCATGACCCGCGGCGGGCCGCGGAGAGCCGGGAGTGGATCCGCGAAAGCGGTCCGTACGGGATCCCCACGGCGGCCATCGGCCCCCGGGACACCGCGCGGCGGATGCCGGTGCGGGACTTCCGTGGCGTCGGACAGCAGCCCACGGCGGTGTTCGAGAGCCGTCCCACGATCGCGGTGCTGACCACCGGCCACGACCGCCGGGCGGACTGGCTGCGGGCCGGGCAGGCGCTGGAGCACGTCCTGCTGCTGGCGACCTCGCGCGCGGTGCGGGCCTCGCTGCTGCACCAGGCGCTGGAGTGGTCGGATCTGCGGTGGGCGCTCAGCGACGGCCGCCAGGTACCGGGCCATGTGCAGATGCTGATCCGGCTGGGGTACGGGCCGGCGGCCCCGGCGACTCCGCGCAGCGGTGCCCATGACGTGCTGGACGGCGACCCGGCGATCTGAGCGGCTGACCACCGAGGCCGGCCTACACCGAGGGCTCAGGGGCTGCGCAGTGGTACGCCCCACACCAGCCGGGTCCCGCCGCCCGGTGGCACCTGGAGGACCAGTGCACCGCCGTACTTCTCGGCACGTTCGGTCAGATTGCGCAGTCCGCTGCGGCGCCCGCCCTCCGGGATGCCGACGCCGTTGTCGGTGACGGTCAGGGTCAGCCGCCCGGAGGCGACGACGAGGGAGATCTCCGCGGCGTCCGCCTCCGCGTGCCGGGCGGTGTTCGACAGCGACTCGGCGAGGACCGCGACCATGTCGTCCGCGACGGGGCGCGGCACATCCGTGTCGACCAGGCCCTCGGTGCGCAGCGAGGGGGTGAAGCCGAGCGCGGGCACGGCCTCCTCGATGGTCTTGGCGGTGCGGACGCGCAGCCCCTGGACGGCGGGGCCCGCCTCATGGGCCCGCAGCCCGAAGATCGTGGACCGAATGATCTTGATCGTGTCGTCCAGGTCGTCCACCACCCGCAGCAGCCGCTCGGAGCCCTCCGGGTGCTGGACGAACCGCAGGGTGCTCTGGAGGGTCATCCCCGCGGCGAACAGCCGCTGGATGGCCAGGTCGTGCAGATCACGGGCGATCCGGTCGCGGTCCTCGAGCAGGGCGAGCTGTTCGGCGTCGCGCCGCCGCTCGGCCAGTTTCATGGCGATCGCCGCCTGGCCCGCGAAGCCGAGCAGGGTATCGGTCTCGATCTGGGTGAAGGGGGCGCTGGACGCCGAGCGGGCCAGCGACAGCACCCCGCCCACTCCGTCGCTGGTGCGCATCGGCACCGCGACGGCCGGGCCGAGCCCTTCCCAGCGCTGGGGGCCCACGGTGATCCGTGGATCGTTCTTGACGTCGGTGCTGGTGACCGGCTCGGAGGCGGTGAAGGCGGCACCGGCGAAGGTGCCCCGGCAGGGCAGCACCAGACCCCGGTGGGTCTCGGCGTCGGTGCCCGCCGCGAGCGCGACCTCGAGATCGTCGCTTCCGGCCACGGGCAGCATCAGCACTCCGAGATCGGCGGAGAGGATCCGCCGGGCGTGGTCGACGATCAGCTCCAGCACGCTGGTCTCGTCCACACCCGACAGCAGGCTGTTGGTGACCTCCGCGTTCGCCTCCAGCCAGTGCTGGCGGTGCCGGGCCTCCTCGTAGAGCCGGGCGTTCTCGATGGCCACGCCCGCGGCCACGGCGAGGGTGGACAGCACGGTCTCGTCCTCCCCGTCGAACTCCTTCCCGCCGCGCTTCTCGGTGAGATAGAGATTGCCGAAAACCTCGTCCCGCACCCGGATGGGCACCCCGAGGAACGAGTGCATCGGCGGATGGCCCGGCGGAAACCCGTACGAGGCGGGGTGCTCCGACAGCTCGGCCAGCCGCAGCGGCTCGGGGTGGCGGATCAGCTCGCCGAGGATGCCATGGCCGGACGGCAGGTGCCCGATCGTCTCGATCCGCTCCTTGTCGACGCCGACCGGCAGGAACTCGGCGAGCCGCTGGTCCTCGCCGATGACGCCGAGCGCCCCGTACTCGGCGTCCACCAGGACCACCGCGGCCTCCACGATCCGCCGCAGCACATGGGAGAGATCCAGCTCACGGCCGACCGAGAGCACGGCTTCCAGCAGGCTGTGCACCCGGTCCTGGGTGCCGCGCACCGCGTCGATGCGGACCTGCAACTCCTCCAGCAGCTCATCCAGCCGCAGTCGGGGCAGGTACTCCGAACTCCTCGCGCTCTCCATGCCCACCGTGCCTCCGTCGGCTTCAGCGCGCGCGTCGTGGCATGCCGCACTCCCTCTTCACGGTAGCGGCGCCCCGTTGAGCAGCGCGTCGAGCCGGTCGAGGAAGAGCTCCTGTTTGGCCACGATCCTCGTACGGGCCCGTGGCAGATCCAGCCACCGCACCCGGTCGAGCTCGGGGAACTCCCGCATCCGGCCGGATCCCCGGGGCCACTCCATGGTGAAGGTGCCGGGCGTGACCTCCCCCGGATCGAGCTCGCCCGCCAAGGCCCAGACCGTCACCAGCTTGCCGCCGGTCTGCCGGACCGAGCCGAGCGGCAGCAGCTCGCCGTCGGGCGGCGGCAGTCCGAGCTCCTCCTCGAACTCCCGGCGCGCGGCGGCCTCGGGGGTCTCCCCCTCGGTGTACTCGCCTTTGGGCACGGACCACGCCCGCTCGTCCCTGGCGGCCCAGAACGGGCCTCCCATATGGCCGAGCAGCACCTCGGTGGCCGGTCCGGTGCCGTGGAACAGCAGGATTCCGGCGCTGCGCTTCTCGGTGCGCCGCTCCGTACGCTTCCCCGTGCTCTTCTCGGTGCTCTTCCCCGTGCTCTTCTCCGCCACAGTGCCCAGTGTGCGGCCGCGGCGGCCGCACCGCGCTCCGTTCGGCAGGTGGCGTCAGCGCCTGCGGGCGTAGCCGAGATAGGTGACCAGCGGCCGGGCGCCCGGGGCGAGCACCACCTCGACCAGGCGCGGGATCTGCTCATCGGTGATCCGGCCGCGGCGGCGCGCCACGATGGCCCGCACCAGACGGCGCGGATCCTTCGGACGGAAGTCGCAGACGTCCTGCTGGCGCAGTCCGTAACGGTCCAGTGCGGCGGCCAGTTCGGCGGGGGTGCGCAGCCGGTCCGCCGCATAGCGTCCGGCGGGCATGATGCGCGTCATCGGGAACCGCTGAAAGGCGCCGAGATAGATCAGCCGGGACAGCGGGGTGCGGTTGACGGTGTCGTAGACCAGCACTCCGCCGGGCCGCAGTACCCGGGCGGCCTCCGCCAGCACCCGGTCGAGCCGGGAGGTGATCTCGAAGGTGTCCGCGTAGTAGGCGAGGTCGAACGAGGCGTCGACGAGGCCGAGTTCCTCGGCGGGCGCGGTCAGATGGACGATCCGGGGACGGTCGGGCCCCTTCGCCTCACGGGCCAGTTCGGTGGCGGTGGCGGACGGATCGGCGGCCACGACCTCGAAGCCGAGCCCGGCGAGGCCGCGGGCCAGCAGCCCGCGACCGTTTCCCACCACCAGGGCCCGGCTTCCGGACGCGCACAGCCCCACCCCCGTGAGGGCTGTGCGCACATACGCCAGCCGCGCTTCCTGGAAGGCGACGGCCCGGATCTGACGGCCGTCGACCGTCTCCGGCGACCGTGAGTCCAGCTCGATACGCGGGGCACCGGCCATCGTCCCCCTCCGATCCCGCTCCGGCGTTCCCCCCCGGGCTTCGAGTTCCCTGAGGGAACCTAGCATCTTCGGTTCCCTCAGGGAACTCGGCCTCGGCTAGGCTCGTGTCATGACCCGTACTCCGCTCGGCGAGGTGGCCTGTTCGATCGCCCGCGCCACCGATCTGTTCGGCGACGCATGGACGGCGCTGATCATGCGGGATGTGCTGACCGGGGTGACCCGCTTCGACGATCTCGCCCATGACCTCGGCATCTCCCGCAAGGTGCTGGCCGCCCGGCTGTCCCGGCTGGTCGAGGAGGAGGTGCTGGTCCGCGAGCGCTACCAGGAACGGCCGCCGCGCGAGCACTACCGCGCCACCGCCAAGGGCGAAGAGCTGTATCCGGTGCTGCTGGCCCTCATGAACTGGGGCGACCGCTGGTACTCCGGCACCGCCGGGCCCCCGGCTCGGATCCACCATCTGAGCTGCGGCCAGGACACCACGGCGGTGTGCGCATGCGCACACTGCGGCGAGCCCCTCACGACCGGGAACACCACCCAGCTGCCCGGCCCCGGCGGGCATGTCGGACCGGGCACCCGGGTCCTGGGACCGCTGATCGCCGCCCGCGAACCGGACCGGGAGGGCTGACCGGCTCCGGCGGCCGGCGCCGATCGGGGCCGGGGCGGACGCTTCGGTCGCGGACCATCTGGCGGCCCAGTTGCCCACCGAGGCGGCGGAACCGATGCGCCGGGTGACCGCCTCCCACCGGGGCTCGCCGGAGGAACGGGCCTTCCGGCGCGACCACGGCGAGCGGTTCGACCTCACCGGTTTCGCGGGCCGGATCGCCTGGCGCACCGAGCACACCGAGGAGGAGGCGCTGCGCGAGGCGAGCGCCTTCTTCGAAGTGCTGGACGCCGCCGTGGACCCGGAGCTGATGGAGAAGGTGTACGGGGTGCTGCCGAGCGATATCCGCGCCCTGCTCCCGGAGGCGCGGGCCGACCTCGACGACCGGACCGATGTCGAGGACCGGGCCGCCCGCGCCGACCGCGACGGCGGGACAGGGGGCGGCAGCGGGACCTCCGGATCCGCGGACCGCGAAAACCAGTGATCGTTCCGGCCGGTCGCGGCGTACCGTGCTGCCATGCCCGAACTCCAGCGCCTCCGGCGCGATCACGCCGCGGCCCTGCTCGCCTTCGAGCGGGAGAACCGCGCCTACTTCGCGCAGACGATTTCCGACCGGGGTGACGACTACTTCACCGACTTCGACACGCGCCACTCCGAACTGCTCGCCGAACAGGACGCCGGACTCCACCACTTCCATCTGATCGTGGACGCCGACGGCCAGGTGCTGGGACGGGTCAATCTGGTCGATGTGGCCGACGGCACGGCGGAGCTGGGATACCGGATCGCCGAGCGGGCCGCCCGTCAGGGCCTCGCCACCAGCGCCGTCCGGCGGGTCTGCCTGCTGGCCGCCACCGAGTACGGTCTGACCGCGCTGCGCGCCGAGACCACGCTCGACAACGCCGGGTCACGCGCCGTACTCGCCCGCACCGGCTTCGTCCCCACCGGCGGCGAGATCACCCTCGGCCGGCGCCCCGGGCTGGCGTACGTACGCGATCTGAGCGATGTCCGGGAGGCGGCCGCCCAGGAGACGGCCGCCCCGTGAGCACCGCCTCCCTCCGCCTCCCGGACGCGGGCCGCCGCCCCGCGTGCACAACGGGGAAAGCACCGCGGAGCGGCGGCGTCCCGAGTCGGGAGGACCCGGGTGAGCCTCGGGGCGTGGGATCCCCGGCGGCTCAGGAGTGAGTACGGACCACATCCGCATCCCGTTCACCGGGGGCGGACACCGTCACGCCCGACTCCGCACAGCCGCCCCGTCCCATGGATTGCCGCGGCCTGATCGGCTTGCCAGGCTGTCCCCCATGCCGACCTCCAGCCTGTCCGAACTCGTCGACGAACTGCTCTCCGGCACCCACCCGCTGCCGATCATCTCCGCGGGCGTCCCCGTCCTGCGGCAGCCGGCCCTGCCCTATGAGGGCCAGCTGTCCACGGACCAGCTCGACCGGCTGCTGCGGGCGATGCGGGACACCATGCACGCCGCGCCCGGCGTGGGCCTGGCCGCCCCGCAGATCGGCGTACCGCTGCGGCTCGCGGTGATCGAGGATCCGGCGGAGGTGACAGCCGAGGTACGCGAGGCGCGCGGCCGGGTGCCACAGCCGTACCGCGTCCTGGTCAACCCGTCGTACGAAACCGTGGGCGACGGCCGGGCGGCGTTCTTCGAGGGGTGTCTGAGCGTTCCCGGCTGGCAGGCGGTGGTCAGCCGCCCCGAGCGGATCCGGCTGCGCGGACAGGACGAGACGGGGCGGGAGGTGGACGAGGAGTTCACCGGCTGGCCCGCCCGGATCGTCCAGCACGAGACCGACCACGTCGACGGTGTGCTGTATCTGGACCGTGCCGAGACCCGCTCGCTGTCCTCCGCGCAGGCCGTCACCGACTACTGGTCCCAGCCCACGCCCGCCACCGCGGCCCAGTCCCTCGGCTTCCCGCTGCACGGCACCGGCGCACCCTGACACCGGGGCGCGTCATCACCTCTCGGCGCTCCGTGTCACCGGGCCGATCGCCCGTGTCACCACGGCATGCGTTTGTCATCGGCTGGCAGTCGCCGAAACACCACGCGGACACTGTGGCGTTCGCCGTCACGGCAAGACTGGGGTGAACGCAAGCGGTGTGCGCCGCTCTTCGCGCACCGCGCCGGCGTGCGGGTATCTCTCCCCGCCCGCCCCCTTCCCCCATCCCCGCCGCTCCTGACTTCCCCGGAAGGAGAACAGGAATGTCCGTGCTCACGACGCCCCCGGTACCGGCGTCCACCAGCTCGTACGTCACCTCCATCGCCCACACCGAGGAGCAGATCCACGCCGCGCAGCGGCTGCGCTACCAGGTGTTCGGCGAGGAGAGGGGAGGCCGGTTGTCCTCACCCTTCGCCGGGCGCGACGTGGACGAGTTCGACGCCCTGATGGACCACCTGATCGTCACGGACACGACGACGGGCACCGTGGTCGGCACCTACCGGCTGCTCCCTCCGGGCCGCAGTGAACGGCTCTACTCGGAGACCGAGTTCGATCTGCGCGGCCTCCCCGAGGAGGTCCGTTCCTCCATGGTCGAGGCGGGGCGGGCATGTGTGCACCCCGACCACCGCTCGGGCGCGGTGATCAATCTGATGTGGGCCGGGCTGGCCCGCTATGTCCTGCTGTCCGGCCACCGCTATCTCGCGGGCTGCGCCTCGGTCCCGCTGGCCGACGGCGGGCAGGCCGCGGCCAACGCCTGGCTGCTGGGCACCACCCGGCACGCCGCCCCCTCCGGGCTGCGGGTGCATCCGCTCGACCCCTGGATACCGACCCGGACGCTGGACGCCGAGCCGAGCTACGCCGAACTGCCGCCGCTGCTCCGCGGCTATCTGCGGGTCGGTGCCTGGATGTGCGGCTCCCCACAGCACGACCGGAGCTTCGACGACGCCGACTTCTTCGTCCTGCTGGACACCGAGCGGATGAACGACCGCTACCGCCGCTACTTCCTGGGCGAGACCACGTGACCGTATCGGCCCCCCTGGATCCGCCGGCGCACGCGTGGGCCGCGTGGTCCCCGTGCGACCCGGACTGTGTCGCCCACGCCGCCGACCGGGTCCCCGCCACGCGGACCCTGCGGCGGTCCGCCGCCTTCGGCCGGGCGCTGGTCGGCGCGCTGGTGCGGGGCGAGCGGATCGCCGAGCCGGAGACACTGCGTTCCCGTGCCGCGGAGCTGCTGAACGCGCTGGGCATCCGGCTGGAGGTGGCGGGCGACGCCACGCTCAGCGCACCGGGCGCCACCGGCACCCTCGTGGTGGCCAACCACATTTCCTGGCTGGACATCGTGGCACTGCTGGCCGTCGAGCCGGTGGTCATGTTGGCGAAGCGGGAGGTGGGGGGCTGGCCGGTGGTCGGCCCGCTGGCGAAGCGGGCCGGGACGATGTTCATCGACCGCGCCAGTCTGCGCCAACTGCCCGACACCGTACGGGAGATGTCGGCGCTGCTGCGCGACGGCCGTTCGCTGGTGGTCTTCCCGCAGGGCATCACCTGGTGTGCCGGGACCGGAGGACACTTCCGGCGGGCGACGTTCCAGGCGGCGATCGACGCGGGCGCTCCGGTGCGCCCGGTGGCCCTGGAGTACCTCCAGCACGGCGCCCCGACCACGGTGGCGGCCTTCGTCGGCGAGGACGACTTCGGCAGCTCACTGCGCCGGGTGCTGCGCGCCGACGGGCTGACCATCCGGGTGCGCAACCACCGGCCGCTGCTGCCCGCGCCGGGGAGGGAGGACCGCCGTACGCTCGCCGCGCGGGCGCAGGCCACCGTGTGCGGTGCCCGACTCCCCCTGCACGGCTGACCACCCGTCCCCCGGCCGGGGGACGGGTGTGGCGGGTCAGTCCGCCGCGGTCGTGGCGAACGCCCCGCGAAGCGCGTCCGCCACCCGCAGCGCACCGGCCGCTTCCCGGTCCCGCCCCTGGCGTTGCAGAGTGCGCCCGAGCATCAGATGGGCGTACGCCTCGACCGGATCGCGGGCGATCACCTCGCGCAGCTGTTCCTCGGCGCGCCGCAGCTGGGCGGAGTGGTAGTAGGCGCGGGCCAGCAGCAGCCGCGGGGCGATCTGCTCCGGCTCGTCCTCGACCACGGTGGCGAGGATGCGGGCGGCCTCGGCGTAGTCCTTCGCCTCGAAGAAGAGCCCGGCGCGCTCCCAGCGCTCGGCCAGGGTCTCCTCGGGGATGTACGCGGTCATGCGTCCTCCTCTCCGGGTGCGGTGTGCGGCATGCGCTCGGCGGGCACGACCCCGAGACGGCCGCTCTGGAAGTCGTCGATGGCCTGGGCGATCTCCGCCTTGGTGTTCATCACGAAGGGTCCGTAGTGCGCGACCGGCTCCCGGATCGGCCGCCCGCCGAGGATCAGCACATCGAGCTGGGGGGTGCGGGTGTCCGGACGGTCGGTGGCGGCCACGCTCAGGGCTCCGCCCTGCCCGAGGACGGCGAGCTGATGCGCGTCCAGCGGACGGTTCTCGGCACCGACGGTGCCACGTCCGGACAGGGCGTAGACCAGCGCGTTGAAGTCGGGACGCCAGGGCAGATCGAGCCGGGCGCCGGGGCTGAGCGTCGCATGGATCATGGTGATCGGGGTGAAGGTGCCACCCGGCCCCTGATGGCCCGCGATCTCCCCGGCGATGACCCGCACCAGGGCGCCGCCATCGGGCGAGGACAGCAGCGTGGCCTCGCGGCCCTCGATGCTCTGGTACTTCGGCGGATTCCACTTGTTGGCGCGCGGCAGGTTCACCCACAACTGGATGCCGTGGAACAGCCCGCCCGATACCACCAGGTGCTCCGGCGGCGTCTCGATGTGCAGGATGCCGCCACCGGCGGTCATCCACTGGGTGGCGCCGTCGGCGATCAGACCACCGCCGCCGTTGGAGTCCTGGTGCTGCATCTCGCCGTCGATCATGTAGGTGACGGTCTCGAAGCCGCGGTGGGGATGCCAGGGGGTGCCCTTGGGCTCACCCGGTGCGTAGTCGACCTCGCCCATCTGGTCCATATGGATAAAGGGGTCGAGATCGCGCAGCGAGGCGCCCGCGAAGGCCCGGTACACCGGGAAGCCCTCCCCCTCGAACCCCTGC
Source organism: Streptomyces coffeae (assembly GCF_016741875.1). Lineage (GTDB taxonomy): Bacteria > Actinomycetota > Actinomycetes > Streptomycetales > Streptomycetaceae > Streptomyces > Streptomyces coffeae. Next base: position 221,996 of record NZ_JAERRF010000010.1, read on the forward strand.
GGAGCGCCGGTCACCGAGCGGACCGGGCGCGCCGGGGCGGTCTGCGGATCGGGGGTGGGGACACGGGGCAGTTCCAGTGTGCTGTCGACGGTCACGGCGGGCATGACGCTCTCCTCCTTCGCGGACGGCGGTCGGCCGGCCAGGACAGCCGACCCTGAAGACATCTGGTTGAACAGTGAACTACACGCCTTCATTCCCGCCCGCCGAGATCACTTCGGGGAAGCCGGGATCACCCCTGGGGAGGCCGTCCGGGGGCTCCGGCCGACGCCTCCAGCAGGACCCGCGCGGCGTCCTGGGCCTGCCGCGCGGACTCGGCCGACCCGCAGATGGCGGCCGTGGTCATGGCCCCCTCGGCGAGCAGCGCCAGCTGCCCGGCGAGCGCGGCGGGCCGTCCGGCATCGGCCACCAGCCGCCCCAGATAGACCCGGAACGCCTCCTTGTGCGCACGGGCGGCGTCTGCCACCGCGGGGGTGGTGACCCCCAGCTCACCGAAGGAGTTGATGAATCCGCACCCCCGGAAGTCCGGTTCGGTGAACCAGCCGTGCAGCCAGTCGAAGACGGCGAGGATACGCGCCTCGGGGTCCCCCTCCGCCTCCACATGGCGGGCCAGCGCCTCCCGCCACCGGATGTCGCGCCGCTCCAGATACGCCTCGACCAGCTCACCCTTGGACGGGAAGAGCTGATAGAGGCGTTTGAGGGAGACCTGCGAGGCGGTCCGGATCTCATCCATGCCCACGCTCTGCACCCCGCGGCCGTAGAACAGCCCCTCCGCGACGTCGAGCACACGGGTCCTGATCGGTTCCTGGTCCATCACGGCCACCCTCACCTGAGAACATTCGTTCTCCTACGGTACCGCCCACCCCGGACCGGCCCGCCGGGCGCGCACCCCTCGCGCCCGGCGGCCTCTCCCCTCGTCCCCCACCCGGCTCACCCCTCGCGCAGGTCCCTGACCCGGCGGATCTTGCCCACCGAGCGCTCCAGGGTCTCCGGATCCACCACCGCCACCTCGGCCGTGATCCCCACCCCGTCCTTGATCCCCCGGGCGATCAGCGCCGCGGCGGCCTCGCGCTGCGCGCCGTCGGCTCCCGGGCGGGCCTCGACGCGGACCGTCATACGGTCCATCCGGCCGGACCGGGTCAGCTCCACCTGGAAGTGCGGCGCCACCGCCGGAACCCTCAGCACGATCTCCTCGATCTGGCTGGGGAAGACATTCACCCCGCGCACGATGAGCATGTCGTCGCAGCGGCCGGTGATCTTCTGGATACGGCGGAACGCGGGGCGTGCGGTGCCGGGCAGCAGCCGGGTCAGATCCCGGGTGCGGTAGCGGATGACCGGCAGGGCCTCCTTGGTGAGGGTGGTGAAGGTGAGTTCACCCTCCTCGCCGTCGGCCATCACCTCGTCGGTGAGCGGGTCGACGACCTCCGGGTAGAAGTGGTCCTCCCATACATGCAGACCGTCCTTGGTCTCCACGCACTCCTGTGCCACCCCGGGTCCGATCACCTCGGAGAGCCCGTATATGTCCACCGCGTGGATGTCCATGCGGTTCTCGATCTCCCGGCGCATCTCCTCGGTCCACGGCTCGGCGCCGAAGACACCGACCTGGAGGGAGGTGGTGCGCGGATCCACGCCCTGGCGCTCGAACTCATCGAGCAGCGTGAGCATGTAGGAGGGGGTGATCATGATGATCTCGGGCTTGAAGTCCTGGATGATCTGCACCTGACGCGCGGTCATTCCACCGGAGGCGGGAATGACGGTGCAGCCGAGCCGCTCGGCCCCGTAGTGGGCGCCGAGACCGCCGGTGAACAGGCCGTAGCCGTAGGAGACATGGACCTTGTGGCCGGGACGGCCGCCCGCCGCGCGCAGCGAACGGGCGACCACATCCGCCCATATCGACAGGTCGTTCTCGGTGTAGCCCACGACGGTGGGTCTGCCGGTGGTGCCGCTGGAGGCGTGGATGCGCCGCACCTCGCTCTGGTCCACGGCGAACATCCCGAAGGGATAGGTGTCCCGCAGATCGGCCTTGGTGGTGAAGGGGAAGCGGGCCAGGTCCTCCAGGGTGCGACAGTCCTCCGGGACCACTCCGGCCTCGCGGAACTTCTTGCGGTACTGCTCCACATGGTCGTACGCATGACGCAAGATGGCACGCAGCCGCGTCAGTTGGAGGTCCCTCAGCTCGTCCCGGCTCATCCGCTCGGCGGCGTCGAGCAGTTCCTCAGGTGGCGGTGTACCGGTCACGATCTCTCCTCCGCTTCGGCGGCGCGGCGGCCGAGGGTGCGGCTGCGCCCGCGGAACTCCGCGATCACCTCGTCGCCGCGGCGCACCGTCACGTCGTAGACACCGCTGCGTCCGTACCGGGTCCGCTCCTCGGCGGTCGCCTCCAGCACATCGCCCTCCCGGGTGGGGGCGACGAAGGTGATGTCGGCACCGGCGGCGAGGGTCACCGGGCCGTGACTGTTGCACGCACAGGCGAACGCCGTGTCCGCGAGCAGGAAGACAAAGCCGCCATGGGCGATCCCGTGTCCGTTCACCATCGAGGCTGTCACGGCCATCCGGAGCACCGCCGAACCGTCCCCGGTCTTCAGCAGCTCGATGCCCAGTCCGCGTGACGCCTGGTCCGCGGCGAACATCTCCTCCACCGGACCGACGGCCGCGTGTCTGGAGCCTGCCACCTGTTTTCCACCGCCCTCGAGGCCCGACCGAACATTCGGTTTACATCAGAGTGCGGTCCAGTAATCCAGCATCCGCCCTGGCTGTCAAGGGTTTGCACATCGCGCCGTCCGCTTGAGACGGGCGCCGCCGGAGGCCGTGAACACTCCGTCCCACGCGTGCGTATCCATAGGTGCAGCCGCCACCCGGACACGTCACGAGAGGCCCCTCATGGACGCATCCCCGCACCCGGTCCGCACCGCCGAACGCACCCCACCTCGCCGCGGCCCACGTCTGACCCCGGTGGTGGCGGCCGTCTGCGGACTGCTCACCGTCGCGGGCTGCGGTGGTGACGGCGGTGCGGGGGATGCCACGGCGGAGACCGGACGGCGTGGCGCGGACCGGCCGAGCGCCGGGGCGAGACCCACTCCCAGACCGGCGACGGTGGAGCAACTGGCCTCGGCGGTCGACTGCAAGCCGAAGTTCACCGTGGATGTCGACGACTACCGCCAAGCGGTGTGCAAGAACTCCCGGGGTACGTTCCTCCTCCTGGACTTCGTCAAGGCCAAGGGGCAACGCGACTGGCTGGAGACGGCGCAGATGTACGGCGGGGTGTATCTGATCGGCGATCGCTGGGTGGTGTCGTCGTCCCCGCGGAAGAACATGACGGAGGTGCGCGAACAGTTCGGCGGCACCATCGAGGACACCACGTCACACGGCAGGACCCACGGCGGATCCTAAGCGCCCGCGGCGGCCCACAGATACTGGGTGGCATACGAGCGCCAGGGCCGCCAGCCGGCGGCCGTCTCCGGCGCTACGGATGTCCCGGACGGGAGGAGCAGGACATCGGGGTCACCCAGCGCACGCATCCGGATGTATCCGGCGGTGCGTGGTCCGATGCCGTCGAGGTTGAGCAGTTCCTTCTCCGCCTGGTCCCGGTCGGCCCCGGCGTCCAGCGGTACGGTGCCGTCGGCGAGTGCGGTGGCCAGCGCGCGCAGTGCCCTGCGCCGTGGCCCGGGCAGGCCCATCTCCTCCAGCGGGGCACCGGCCAGGGTGGCGGCGCGGGGAAACAGATGGGTGAGTCCGCCGCTCGGGGCCGTCAGCGGCCGCCCGTACGCGCTGACCAGCGCGGCAGCGTTGGCCCGTGCCTCCTCGGGTGAGAGCCGTCTGCCGAGGACGGCGCGGACGGCCAGTTCCTGCGGATCGGCGGCGCCCGGGGAGCGAAGCCCGGGGCGAGCGGCTACCAACGGCGCCAGCAGCGGGTCGGCGCCGAGGTGTTCGGCGACCGCGTACGGATCGGCGTCGAGGTCGAACAGCCGCCGCATCCGCTGGGTGGCCGTCGTCAGATCGCGCAGTTCCCCCAGGCACAACCGGCACTCCAGCCAGCCGCCGTCGCCGGGCCGTTCGTCGACCTCGGCGATGCCATGGCCGTGCGGCAGCCGCAGGGTGCGCCGGTAGGTGCGCGACCCGCGCTCGCCGATCACCTCCTCCACACCGGGGACGGTGTGACGGGCGAGCTGGTCGAACAACTCGGCCGCGGCATACGGTCCGCGATAGGCCAGCCGCAGTGGCACCCCGCCGTAGAACGAACGCTGCGCGACCGGGCCGAAGCGCGAGGAGCGGCCGGGCCGGGCGTCGCGCAGCCCGGTGGGGGTGATGGCGTAGATCTCCTTGATGGTGTCGTTGAACTGCCGCACACTGGCGAACCCCGCGGCGAACGCGATCTCCGCGGCCTGCATCTGCGTGGTCTGGAGGAGGATGCGGGCGGTGTGGGCGCGCTGGGCGCGGGCGAGGGCGATGGGTCCGGCGCCCAGTTCGGCGTTGAGCTGCCGTTGCACCTGACGTGGGCTGTAGCCCAACCGGTGGGCCAGCCCCGCCACACCCTCGCGGTCCACCACCCCGTCGCCGATCATCCGCATCGCGCGCCCGACAACATCGGCGCGGGTGTTCCACGCGGCCGAACCGGGCACGGCGTCCGGGCGGCAGCGACGGCACGCCCGGAACCCCTCCCCCTGGGCCGCCGCCGCGGTGGGGAAGAACCGCACGTTCTTCCGCCGGGGCGTGGTCGCCGGACAGCTCGGACGACAGTAGATACCGGTCGTGGCCACAGCGAAGAAGAACTCGCCGTCGAACCGCGCGTCCCGGCCACACACCGCCTCGTACTTACCGTCCTCCGTCATCACAGTGTCCACTGTGCTCCGGTCCGGGCCGGGGCGCTGGCGGAAAACGGACACGGCGTTCGCCCCTCCCCGCCCCGCTCCCGGGGTCAGGAAGGCCCGGACAGCCGGGTGGCTCGCTCCTCCAGTTCGCGCTGTGTGCACAGCCCCTTGCGGAGCATCAGCAGCAGCGCCGTCACCAGCAGGATGAAGAAGACGATCGGCGCCAGCAGGACAGCGGCATCGGAGCGCACCGCCTGCACCGCCATCACGACGATGCCGAACACCATGACCACGAGGACCGGGATCACCTTGAGGAGATTGCGCTCACCCCGGATCATCTCGGCGTGGTTCCGGGCGGCCCGGGCGCTGAGTCCCTGGAACGCCGGGTGCTGGGCGACCACCTCGACGGGGGTGCCGGGCGCCAACGCCTCCTGGCGCGCCACCGGATTGGGGTCGGGTACGAAGATCCGGTACCGGACCGCCTTGTGGCCCCGGGTGCGCAGATAGCGATAGCCGAAGGCGGTGGCCAGCTGAATGGCCTCGTCGGGCAGCAGCTTGACGTTGGAGATCTCCACCTGTGGCCGGCCGTCGAAGAGAGGGGCGCAGCGCCCCAACCGCTCGCGGCGCACCCGCTGTTTCCGCTCCGAGACGGTCCCGCGCGATTCGCCCCCGGCCATATGCCGCTCCTCACCGTTGTGCCCGGCCTTGCGGCCGCATGTGCGCGGCACAGGCTACCTCCGTGCCGAACGGTGAGACACACCAGGTCAGGGGGTGGTGACAGCGCGGGCCGCCACCGGCCCCGCCGCCCTCCTTTCTTCTGTCGTTTCTGCTGATGCCTATATAGGGGACAGGGCACGCCCTCACACATATAAGGGGACAGCCAGTACGCCCTGGGCGAGCGGGACTTCGCCCTGGACACCTGGCGGCAGGCTCTGGCCGTCCTCGAGGAGTTCAACCGCCGAAGGATGACGGCGGCGGATGGGTATGGCGGGCCGGGGCGGAGCGAACCCCGGTCCGCCGGGGTAACAGTTCGGCGATCCATGCCGCTGTTCTCATCACAGATGCCCTTCGCACGGGGACGGTTCTCCCTGTCGTACGGACGGCGCCCGCGATGTGCTCAACGCGCGGGAAAAAAACTTGCGACCGCCCCCGCGGAGGGTGCGGCCGAAAGATGGCCGCGTAGGGTACCAGTCGGTAACGATGGTTGTCCCGGCTTTATTCGTTAGTGATGAGGTCTCCACGTCCGGGCCACACCAGGTACTAGCGTCCGGTGTCACTCCGAAGTAAGGAGGGCGCTGTGCGATCAGCAATCGTCAGCAGATCCATCGCATCCAGCCGTACCCTCGGCACCGGCCTCATCATTGGGGCACTCGCCATGACCCTCGCGGCGATCCTCATCCCCGTCCAGCTGTTCGGCGAGAGCAGCGCCGCGTCATCGCTGCCCCCCGGCGTCACAGACGACGGCAAGGGCACGGTCAGCACCCAATACGGGCCGCTCACCGCTCTGGACCGGGACTTCGTCCGCAAGGTGAAACTCGCCGGGCTCTGGGAGCTTCCCTCAGGACGGGAGGCGCAGGAGCGCGGCACCCGGGACTCGGTGAAGACTGCTGGTGAGCACCTCATCGAGGGCCACACCGAGCTCGACCGCCGGGTGAACGAGGTAGGCCGGGCGCTGGGCGTCGATCTGCCCACTCAGCCGAACGAGCAGCAGCAGGGCTGGCTCAATGAGATGAACAACGCGTCCAGCAGCGCCGAGTTCGAGCGTGTCTTCGCCAACCGGCTCCGCGCGGCACACGGGAAGGTGTTCTCGCTCGTCGCTCAGATCCGGGCACAGAGCCGGAACTCCATGGTGCGATCACTGGCCACCCGGGCCAACACCATCGTTCTCGACCACATCACGGTCCTCGAGAACACCGGGCTCGTCGACTTCGACGCCCTCAACAACTAAGTGAAGTGATCTCATGAGGCAACAGACCCACAAGCGCGGCAGGTTCTCGAACAAGACCGTCGCCATCGTCGCCGCACTGGCTCTGGGCGGCGGCGGGGCCGCGATCATCGCGGCGAACGCGTCCGCCAGCGGCGACAACAACGACTCCGGCCAGAACCGCACGGTGTCCGCCGGATCATGGACGATCCGCTGCCCCGATGTGGGCCAACAGCTGTCGTCCGTGCCGCGCCAGGCGCGCCCCGAGGTCGACAAGAACCTCGCCGAGCTCGACTCCCAGGTGGCCAAGGCGTACCAGCAGATGTCCGACGGAGGAGCCTCCAAGGACTCGGTGCTCTCGTCCCTGGAGAAGCAGCGGGGGGAAACCCTCGGCGACATCGGCAACGCCATCGACGAACAGGGCCAGGCCCCCGACGACCTGAACTCGATGAGCAACTGCCAGATGCAGCAGGTCAGCAACGACGGCGGCCAGGTCGACCAGCAGGACGACGGCCAGCAGCAGGACGGTGCACAGCAGCAGGACGACGGCCAGCAGCAGGACGACGGGCAGCAGCAGGACGGCGGCCAGCAGCAAGGTGGCGAGGGCGCCAATGAGGTGCCCGGCAACGCCGGCGGCCAGGCGGGCAACGGCCCGTCGCAGGACGACTTCGTCGACATCAATCAGGTGCAGCCGAACGTCCAGAACCCGCCCCAGGCGCAGCAGGGCGGTTCCAACGGCACGTTCACCTCGGAGTGCGGCGTCGGCGACCCGGAGCTCCGCAACAGCGACAACGTGATCGTCGCGCCCGGTGTGGGCAACGGCGCCCACCACATGCACGACTACGTGGGCAACGACAGCAACGACGCCTTCGCCAACAACCAGACCTTCGAGCAGGCCGGGACCTCCTGCAACAACGGCGACAAGTCGACCTATTACTGGCCGGTGGTGCGCGCCCAGGACGGTAAGGACGAAGCGGACGCCAATGACCTCGGCGGTGGTCAGGAAGGCAACGTCGGCACGATCCTGACGCCCAAGAGCTCCACCATCGAGTTCCAGGGCAACCCGCAGAGCAAGGTCGTGGCGATGCCGAAGTTCCTGCGGATCATCACCGGTGACGCCAAGGCGTTCACCAACGGCGACAAGAACGCCAACGCCTCCTGGAGCTGCACCGGCTTCGAGGACCGGCAGCTGACCGACAAGTACCCGCTCTGCCCCGAGGGCAGCTCGGTGACGCGCACCTTCGACTTCCAGAGCTGCTGGGACGGCCAGAACATCGACAGCGCCAACCACCGTGACCACATGGCCTTCCCCAACCAGGACGGCGCCTGCCCCAACGGCTTCCAGGCCATCCCCAAGCTGGTGAACACCATCACCTACGATGTGCCGCCCAACACCCCGTTCGCCGTGGACGGCTTCCCCGAGCAGTTGCACAAGCCCATCACCGACCATGACGACTTCATCAACGTGATGCCGGACGACCTGATGAACCAGGCGGTGGACTGCATCAACAGCGGCCAAAAGTGCAATTGATGAACGAGACCCTCCAGGCGCGCGTCGGCCACCAGGCCGGCGCGCGCCGCGCTGCCACCACCCATGAGACGGCCGACGAGCCCTCGGACCCTCCCGCCGCGGAACATCCCGAAGCGGTGGGCCCTGGACCTACCGACCGGCCGATCCGCTCCCTCTCCGACCCGGAACTGACCCGGCTGCTCCTGGAGGGCTACCGCTCGGGCACCACCAGCCCGGCCGCGGGCGACATCCTCTACCGCCGCCACCACGCGGCCACGCTCTCGTACGCCCGGACCTGCTGCCGCGCCCTTCACGACGCGGAGGATCTGGCCTCCGAGGCGTTCATCCGCACCTTCCAGGCGGTGCGCGCCGGTGGCGGGCCGCGCGGGCCCTGGCGGCCGTATCTGCTGACCGTGGTGCGCCACACCGCGGTCGAGTGGAGCGCCGGGGAACGGCAGATCCTGCTCACGGCCGACTTCGAGTCCTGGCGGCAGCTCGCACCCTCGGCCGACCCCCAGCAGCACCTGGTGGCCAGGGAGAACCGCCAGCTGCTCATCCGCAGCTTCCGCGGACTGCCCGAACGCTGGCAGACCGTGCTGTGGCTGACCCTCGTCGAGGACAACCCCCCGCACCAGGTGGCCACCGTCCTGGGGATCTCCCCCAGCGGTGTCACCTCACTCGCCTTCCGGGCCAGGGAGGGATTGCGCGAGTCGTACCTCCAGGCGCATCTGGAGTCCGCGCGGGACGACCGGTGCCGCCACTTCAGCGCCATGCTGGGCGCCTCGGTGCGGCGTGGCGGGGTTCGCGGCCATGCGCTCGGGCGCCATCTGGCCTCGTGCGCGTTCTGCGCCCACGCCTACCACGAACTGCTCGGGCTCAACGCCGCGATGCGCACCGTCGCACCGGCCCAGGTGCCCGTGGGCGCCGGTCGCTGACCCGGCCGTATCCCCACAACACCCGCTTCGCCACACAAAACTGCCGACCGCGTGACGCGGCCGGCAGTTCCGTTGGTGGTGGTCAGCGCGGTGCGCCCACCTGGCTCACAGTCCGTTGACGCGGGCCTCCCTGGCGATTCCGAGCGGCCGGATCCCGGGGGCCGTTCCGGTACGGGTCCTGCGGCTCACCCGTGACGCATGGCGGCGTATCCGGTCCATCTGTGCCATCAGCCGCCGCCCGCGCAGCGCCATCTCCAGCTCGAAGCGTATGCGCGGGTCCCGCAGGCCCGGCCCGAAGAGCTTCTCTATCTGGCGCAACCGGTACCGCACGGTCTGCGGATGCACCTTGAGCGCCTTCGCCGCCTCGGGGGCGCCACCGCCCTCCAGCCATGCCAGCAGTGTCATCTGGAGCCGTTCGCTCTGCCGGGGTGTCAGCCCGACCAGCGGTTTGAGCCACCGGGAGGCCAGGGCCCGGACCAGTGACTCGTCCTGGAGCAGCAGCAGCATCGACAGGTGGTCGTCGACGAAGAGCACCCGGGCCTCGGGGCCACTGCGCGCGGGGGCCATCGTCAGCAGCTTCCGCGCCCAGCGCACCGAGGACGCCGCGTCGTTGAGCGGCACCACATGGCCGACCGCGGCGGTGCGGCCGCGCAGCGCGGTTTCCAGCGCGCCACGGGTGCCGGCGTCCACGGGCGGTTCCCGGTCCGGGTCCCGCTCGCCGTCCGGCGCCCGTTCCGCGGTGGTGTCCGGCACGGGATCGCCGTCCGCGTCGGGGTCCGGGATCAGCAGGCACAGCTCGTCGCCGACCGCGCCGATCAGGGTGTCTCCCAGCACGGCGGCCAGTTGCGGCGCCTCGCCCGGGGTGGGCAGGGCGACGGCCTGGACGGTTTCGGGAAGGGGCCAGCGGGCGGCCCGTGAAAGCTCCGCCAGGGTCCGTTCGGAGACCGCCACTTCGCCGGTGAGGGCTTCGAACAGCTCACGGCGGGCCCGCTCGGGCGGTACCTCCGCCATCCGTTCGTCACCGGAGCGGGGCGGCGGGCAGGCAGCCGGTTCTCCGGCCCCCTCCTCGCCCTGCTTCCGGTAGCCCAGTGCGGTCAGGAGAGCCTGCTCGACTCCCCATCGGACCTTCTCTCGCTCAGAGTCCTCCAGGAGTTCGGAGAATCCCGGGAGTCTGTGCCGAAGGGTCTCAACCACCTCATCGGCCAGGGACGGGAGTTCATTGCGCAGAACGCGGGTCCACTCGCCACGGGGGCGGGACCACATGCGGTTCACGAGTTCGCCCATCATTACCTCGTTCTTGCCGGGGGGAGGCCTGGCCGTTGGGGGGTCGGTCAGGCCCGTGGAGGTTGCCTCCGTCTCCGGTTCGTCCAGTCCGGAAAGGGAGTCGAGGGTCCTCCGCTACGTCATAGAGGACCCCCACCCCTACCGGTCCCGGCATTTTGCCGTTTCTTTGCCATCGAGATGGCAACGGATCGGTAGGAGACGGTGTGGGCACCGTTTCTCCACAAGAAGTTGTCACGTTACGACAAATCTTATGGAGATCACGTGTAGTTCCGAGAAGCTGCTGCTCCCAAGACGACTTTGACGTATCTCGTCACCCGCGCGAATCCGCGCGATCGGGAGGCTCCATGTCCATGTCCCAGATGCCGACTCCCCGCTCCCAGGGGCCGCACCGCAGGGGACGCCACACCGGATCGGTTCCCGCTGGAGCCCTCGGAGTACCCGGCAGCCGACGAGCCGCCCGCCGGCCTCGGGCACGCGCCCGGCCTGGCAGCGGCCAGGCCCGACACCTTCGCCTCTACGCTATCGGTGCGGCGGTGGTGTTGTCCCTCGTTGTGGCGAACAACGTGGGCGCATTCACCAAGACCTGGGCTTTTCTGGACTTCGGCGCCGGTGTGCTCGCCCTGGTGTCTCTCACTTCGGCAGTGCTGTGGGGGCTCGCGGCCACCGACCAACTGGTGCTGCACACCAACCACCGGCTGATCGCCCAGGGTGTCCACCGGGCCGCCGCCGTCGGGGGGTTGTGCTTTCTCGCGCTGCATGTCTGGGTGAAGGTGGCGGAGAGCCACACGAGCGCCGCGACCATCGTGGTACCGTTCGCTGACGCAAATCAGCCTGTGCTCATCGGCCTTGGGACCATCGCCGGGTACCTCTTCACCATGGCGGCGGTCACCGGAGCGGTGCGCAGTGCATTCGCCTCAACCGGCAAGTCCCGCTGGCGCTACCGTTGGTGGCGGGCCCTGCATGTGGCCGCGTATCCGGCGTGGTGTGCCGCGCTGATCCACGGCCTCAAGGCAGGCCGTCCGGCGAAGGACTGGGCCACGGCCGGATATGTCATGGCCCTGGCTGGTGTGGCGGTCGCGTTGTGGATACGGCTCGCTTCCCGGCGGGCGCAAGGCGAGAGGACGGACGGCATCGAGGTGAGGAATCCCCCCGCTCGCGGTCGGCAGGAGAGCAGGACCGGACGGGCCGCACCGAGCGTCCCCCGTCCGCGCTCCGCGGAGCCCGACCGGCGTGACACCGAGCCGCTCGGCGCCTCCCGCGGGTGGGGCCGGTGATCACAGCAAAGCCCCGGCTGGCCTGCATCGATCCACCCCGGCTGCTGGCCGGGCTGGACGAGGCGTACCGGCTGGACCGTGTCGGCCATCTGACGGTGCACGGGCAGATGCCCGCTCTGCGCGCCGATGAACTGGTGGCCCTCGCGGAGAACATCGACCTGCGCGGCCGTGGTGGCGCCGGGTTCCCGTTCGCCAAGAAACTCACCTCCGTCATCGAGTCGGCGGCGCGGCGGGACGGCCGCTGCGCCGTGGTGGTCAACGGCAGCGAGGGCGAGCCCAGCTGTCTGAAGGACACCGCACTGCTGCTGCACACTCCGCATCTGGTGATCGACGGCGCGATGCTGGCCGCCGAGGCGCTCGGTGCGGAGGACGTGTGCGTCGCGGTGCACCGGCCGGACGTCGAGGAGTCGATCGCCGCCGCCATCGCCGAACGCGCCCCGAGCGGGCCCCGGCTGTGGGTCTCCCGCACTCCGGACCGCTTCGTCGCCGGTGAGGGCGGTGCCGTCATCAACGGCATCAGCGGCGCCCCGGCCATCCCCAACGGCCGCAAGATCCGGACCAGTGACAGCGGGCTCGGTGGGCTGCCCACCCTGCTGTCCAACACCGAGACCTTCGCCCAGCTCGCCGTGGCGGCGCGGATGGGCGCCCTGCCGTACCGCTCGGTGGGGCTGCCCACCGAACCGGGCACCACCCTGCTGACGGTGGCGGGCAAGTTCGTGATGGAGACCCCGACCGGGGTCCCGCTGACCTACATCCTGGATCTGTGCAACCTCACCCCCGGCCAGGGCGTTCTGGTCGGGGGATACCACGGCAAGTGGCTGGACCCGAACAGCATCCACGCCACCACCATCTCCCGTGAGTCCATGAAGAAGTACGGCGCCCGGCTGGGCGCCGGGGCGGTGCTGCCGATCCCCGAGGACACCTGCCCGCTCGGTGAGACCGCGCGGGTGACACGCTGGCTGGCCGCGGAGACGGCCGGCCAGTGCGGACCGTGTTTCATCGGGCTGCCCGCCCTCGCGGACGCGCTGGGCCAGGTGGAACGCGGTGGCGGCCAGAGCGCCGTCGACAATGTGCGGGCGTACATCAACTCCGTGAAGAAGCGCGGGGCATGCAGCCACCCCGACGGTACGGCCGGCTTTGTGACCACCGCGCTGGACGCCTTCCCGGAGGAGATCGAGTCCCATGCGCTGGGCCTGGGCTGCGGCCGGCCCACCCTCGGTGTGCTGCCGCTGCCCGAGGACTCCCAGCCGCTCGCGCTGCCCCCGGGTCCTTCGGCGGCCGAGCCCCGGCGCGAACGGGAGCCGCGGGGACGGATGGAGCAGCTCATCGTGGACTGGTCGCTGTGCCAGGGCCACGGGCTGTGCGCGGACATCATCCCCGATGTGCTCCAGCTGGGCATCGACGGCTATCCGGCCTCGGCGAAGATGGATGTGCCACGTCAGCTGCGGGCCCAGGCGGTCCGCGCGGTGCGGCGCTGCCCGGCGCTGGCGCTGCGCATCGAGGAGTAGCCGCCTCCCGTACCCCGCGTCACCCACCGACGGCCGCCCGGAACGGCCGTCGACTGCTATGCGCTCAAGGATCCCGCGTTTTTTGCGTCGGATGACAAATTCCGGGCCCGCTGAACGTCGCTCGGCACCGGCTCCGTATGCACATGGCGTCGGCGCAAACACCGCCGGACCGAGAGAGATTGCAGAGGAATGGTCATGGAGAAGCGGCGTCAGATCGCATTCGCCGGAGTGTCCGTCGCGATGGTTCTGCTGACGGCGGCGTGTGGCAGCAGCAAGGACAGCTCCTCCGGTCAGAGCTCCAATGTCCAGCCCGCCGGCGGTGCCCAGAACGTGGGATCGAGCGCGGGCGCCGGCTCGAGCACCGCCTCCTCCGGTGCGGCCGGTGGCTACCAGGCGGGCGGGGACACGGGCGCCGCGGCGGGCTCCGGCGACACCGGGAATTCCGGCCCGGCCAAGGAAGTGGCCGTCAAGAAGGACGCCAAGCTGGGCGAGATCGTGACCGACGCCAAGGGCTGGACGCTCTACCGGTTCGACGAGGACACCCCCAAGCCGGCCAAGTCCAACTGCAACGACGCCTGCGCCACCAAGTGGCCGCCGGTGCCCGCCAACGACGCCGCCGCCGGTACCGGTGTCGACAAGTCCAAGCTGGGCTCGGTCACCCGCTCCGACGGCACCAAGCAGCTGACACTCGAGGGCTGGCCGGTCTACCGTTACGCGGGTGACACCAAGGCGGGCGACACCAAGGGCCATGGCGTGGGCGGCACCTGGAACGCGCTGGCGCCCGACGGCAAGCCGGCCGGCAAGAAGGCCGCCGGTACGGACGAGAGCCTCCAGCTGATGGTGAACAACAACGCCAAGCTCGGCAAGATCATCGTGGATGGCAAGGGCATGACGGTCTACCGGTTCAACAAGGACAGCGCGTGGCCGATGAAGACCGGCTGCCTCGGCGCCTGCCTGGACACCTGGAAGCCGGTCAAGGCCGTGAACACCTCCAAGGTCGCCGGTCTCGACGCCTCGAAGGTCACCTCCTTCACCCGTCCCGACGGCACCAAGCAGGCTGCCTTCGACTGCTGGCTGCTCTACACCTTCACCGGGGACACCAAGCCCGGCGACACCAACGGCCAGGGCAAGGCGGGCCAGTGGTTCGCGGTCACCGACAAGGGAAAGAAGGCGGGCCTCGCCGCGGCGCAGTAGCCGCACCAACACGGTCACCGCAGCGGGAGGCCCGAGGCCGCAGAGGACCCGGGCCTCCCGACGGACCCTCAACGGGAGGTTGTAGTGTCACCCGCACTCCGTGCCACCGCGCTCTGCGCGGCGTTGCTGTTCCTGAGCGGCTGCGCCGGGAGCAGCAAGGCGCACGACGCCGCGAAACATCGGGAGGAGAAGGCGGCGCCTTCCGCCAAGGAGTTCGGCAAACCCGGCAAACCCGCCCCGCTGACCGGGATCGCCGATGCCATCGGCTGCAAGGCGAAGGTCATCACCGAGGTGGAGGAGCTGCGGCAGGGTGCCTGCACCTCCGGCAAGAACCGGTACACGATGCTGACCTTCGCCACCGCGAAGGGCCAGCATGCCTGGCTGTCGACGTCCAAGGACTACGGGGGCACCTACCTGGTCGGCAAGCGCTGGTCGGTGACCGGCTTGTCCACCGGCTCGCTCACGCCTCTGCGGGAGAAGATCGGCGGGGACATCGAGCACGGGTCCATGTCCCACGGCGGCTCCGGATCCCACGGAGGCTCCGACCCGAAGGGCGGGTCCGGTTCGAAGGGCGGGTCCGGCTCGCACGGCTCCGGCTCGCACGACGGGATGGACGGGATGTGAACCGCACCGCCGACCAGGCGGCGAAGCGTGTCAGCCGGTCATGCCACCCTGGTCTCGGCCCACCTGACCAGATCGGGGTCGGCGAGGGTGTCGACCCACAGGTCCACCGGGGGGCGTTCGTCCACCGGTTTCCGCGGGCCGACACCGAGCACTCTCAGCCCGGCGCGTGAGGCGGAGAGAAACCCGCAGTGGGAGTCCTCGACCGCGAGGGCGTCGCCGGGGGCCGCACCACACAGACGGGCGGCCTCCAGATAGACATCGGGATACGGTTTGGGCCGCATCTCCCCTTCGGGGACCAGCACATGGCCGAAGTGCCGCAGCAGCCCCGCCTTGGCGAGCCCGTCCTCGACCACGTCCCGCGGGCAGTTGCTCGCGATGGCCAGCGGGGCGAACGCCGCGGCCTTCTCCACCAGTTCCGGCGCCCCGGGCATGGTGACCGGGTTCTCGGCCACCAGGGTGCGGAAGGCGTCGAGAAGTTGCCCGGTCATCTGCTCGGCGAGTTCGGGGTGCCCGGCGAATTCGGCCAGCATACGGCCGCATTCGCGGTAGTGGAGTCCCTTGGTGCGCTGGGCGAACTCTTCGGTGGGGGCGGTGCCATGCTCTCTGAGCACCATTTCACGCGCCTCCTCCCAATGCCGTTCGGAATCCATGAGGGTGCCGTCGCAGTCGAAGACGATGGCGGCTGGGGTCCATGCGAGGAGCTTTTCGGCTGTCATCTGCCTGCCGTTCCATGGGAGGTGGAGGAATCGGCGCAGGGGGCGCCTGTACCTGCGGGGAGCAGCACAGTGGATTTCCTGGCGGCTCGGTGCGCGAATGCGTTGACCGCTGCTGTCCGATGCGCGAGCGCCTTTCGCGTGCGCGACATGGGAGGCGGTACAGACGGAGAATCCGCCTGCCCGAAACATAACGATCACTACGTTAATTGGATGACCCGTAGTAAGCAAGACGTCACGGAATGTCGGCGGTTTGTTCACCGCCGCGCGCGTTCGTCGCTCAATGCGTCCGTCGTACGGTGTGTTTGACGGTCAGAAGTGCGGTCAGAGGTATTGGAGCACCCCGACCGCCGTGCAGATCTCCGCCTGGCGCAGCCGGAAGACACAGGTCCTGCCGTGGGAGGTGCACTCGACCACGGCGGGCGGATACGACTCGGTGAAGCGGATCGCCTTCAGCCGGCAGGCGACGGGTCGGGTCAGCAACCCGTCGGTGGCCAGAGCGGCGGCCTGCCGGGCGCTCTCCAGCAGCACCAGGCCGGGGACATGGTCGCTCCAGTGGTCATAGAAGAACGGGTGGCGGGGGTCGGCGGGATCGAGGTACACCACTCCCCCGTCCCGTACCACCAGCACATCCCGGGCCGCGGGAACGGCCAGTTGACCCGGGGAGGGGCGGACCGCGGCACGCAGTCTGCGCCGTGCGGTCTGCCCCGAGGCGGCCGAGCGGGTCTCCGCGTAGGAGGTGCCGTCGAGGAAGCGCGCGGTGCCCCCGGCCCAGGCGAACCGTCTGCCGCCCGCCGCGAGGGCGATGTCAAGCCGCATCCCCGTGACGAAGCGCCCGGAGGGCGTGGTGTGGATGTCCGTCACGGCAGCGCGGCAGGTGATGTCGGTGGCGCCGTGCGGCGCGCGCGGCTCGGCCTCGGGGTCGAGCCGGTAGAACAGGTCGCGGATCAGGAAGTGTGCGCCCGCGGGCACCGCGTAGTACCGGGTGGGGATGTAGATGCCCAGTTCACGCAGGGTTTCCGCGATCATCAGCGGATGGTGTCTGCCGTCCCCGCCGTGCGGGAAGGTCGGATGGGAGCGGGGCCACTGGGCGGCGGCCTCGAAGCGGTCGTCACCCAGCGTGCGGACGTCGGTGAGCAGCACCTCGGCCACCGAGACCCGGTGCACGGCCTCGCGCTCCACCGTGCGGGACCAACTGAGCGGCCGGCCGGTGGGACCGGAGGGCTCCGAAAGGCCACAAGCCTCACGAACGATCACTATAAAATACTAATAATGTTTGACCTGTCTCGCCTCATCTCCATGAGGGGGCGGAATTCCGCTAAGTTCGCTCCGTACACAAAGCGGCTGATGAAGGACGGCGAACACGTGCAAGAGCGGGCCGAACAAACGCGCCGATCCCTTCTGGAAGCGGCCGCATCCCTCTTTGACGAACGCGGATACGCCGGAACGAGCATCAGCGACATCACCCATCGGTCCGGGCACACCAGCGGCGCCATGTATTTCCACTACACGAGCAAGGAAAGGCTCGCGCTCGCCGTGGTGGAGGAGCATTTCGCCACCTGGCCCCCGCTGATCGAGCAGCACACCACCATCGACGCCCCCGTGCTGGAGCAACTGGTCCGGCTCAGCTATGCGGTGGCCCGCGCCTTCCGCGATGACATCGTGGTACGGGCGGGGGCCCGGCTGTGGACCGAGCGCTCTCTGATCGACGCGCAGTTTCCGCCGCCCTTCGTGGGCTGGATCGACGCGGTGGGAAAGATGCTGGAGAAGGCCCAGGCCGAGGGCGAGCTCACCACCCATGTCGATCCGCAGGCCGCGGCCCGGACCGTGGTGTGCGCCTTCTTCGGTCTGCACACCGTCTCGGAGGCGCTCGACGGACGACGGCTGGTCGAGGACCATCTGACCGATCTGTGGACGCTGCTGCTGCCCTCGCTCCAGGCCCGTCCCGGCACCGCCGCCGAACTGCTGGCGGCGGCCCGGAGCACGGACCCGGTGCCGCTGCGCACCGACGGCGAGGCCGTCGGTGCGGACGAGAGGTGAGCTGGGCCTACTTCCAGATCTCGCCGACCCATTCCGGGTGGTCGACGAACGGGTTCCGGTTGTGCTGGATGGTGTCGTAGATGACGTCGTTGCGGTGCTTCTCGAAGGCGTCCGGCGGGTCCTCGTCGTTCCACTTCTTCAGCACGGACAGCCGCCCGAGGTGGGGCTGGGTGCCGTTGTCCACCGTGTCGTTGACCTCCAGGTCGGGGAAGTCGTCGTCGCCCTCGTAGCGCACGGACATGTAGAGCACCATCCGGGCCACATCACCCTTGACCTGGTCCCGCGGCTCGAAGGAGTCGTCGTCGGTGCGGCTGCCCGGCGCTCCTTCGACCTCGGATCCGCCCTCGTCGAAGTCCTTGTTGCCGCGGATGCTGTTGACCGTCACATTGGCCGGACGCAGATGGTGGACATCGGTCCCGGGGCCGGTCGCGGTACCGAAGTCGCCATGCGACTTGGCCCAGACGTGCTCACGGTTCCACTGGTCGGGTCCGGAACCGTTCGCGTCCTTGCTCTGTGACGTCCCGCTGTAGAGCAGGATCACATTCGACGGGTTGTCGGGGTCCTCGTCGGTCTTCTTGAGGGCGTCCCAGACCTCGTCGTACGACACCTTGGTGACGTCGGTGCTGATGATCGTGTGCAGCGCGTCCTTCAGAGGTTCACCGGTCTTGCCGATCGCGTCCTTGTAGTAGGTGTCGTCGTACGGCGTGGAGGTGGCCGTGACCTCGGCGGTTGCCGGGGCCTGTGCCGTGACGGCGATGGTGGCGACGCCGGCCAGCAGGGCCAGGGATTTCCAGCGGTTGACACGGGTGACGTGCACAGGTGGTCCTTTCCCCGATTTACGACCGTTGTTCGATCCCCGAAAGCGTGACAGACACATGATCGTCCGATGGTGAACAACCTGCGGAGGTTCGGTGTCAGGGCCATGACCGAACGGGAGAAGTCAACGGGGTCTTTCGCGCCACCGATCAGGATCGGCCGTGCCAGGACTCCCAGAGCGCGGCGTAGGCTCCCTCCCGGCCCACCAGCTCCTCGTGCGGGCCCAGTTCGGTGATCCGGCCCCGCTCCATGACGGCGACCCGGTCGGCGTCATGCGCGGTGTGCAGCCGGTGGGCGATCGCGATGACGGTGCGCCCCTGGAGAACGGCGGCCATCGAACGCTCCAGACGACGGGCCGCACGCGGATCGAGCAGCGAGGTGGCCTCGTCCAGCACCAGGGTGTGCGGATCGGCCAGCACCAGCCGGGCGAGCGACAGCTGCTGGACCCGGTCCGGCGGCAGGACGGTGCCGCCCGCCCCCACCCGGGTGTCGAGGCCCGTCTCCTCGGCCCACCCCAGGGCGCCGACCACGTCCAGGGCCCGTTCCAGCTCGCGGTCGTCGGCGCCGGGCCGGGCGAGGAGCAGATTCTCCCGCAGGGTGCCGCGGAAGACATAGCTCTCCTGGGTCACCAGGGCGACCTGACCGCGCAGTTCGTGCGGCGGAAGCCCGGTGAGGGGGATACCGCCGACGGTGACCGCACCGGTGCGCGGCGCCTCGATCCCGGCGAGCAGTCTGCCCAGCGTGGACTTCCCCGCGCCGGACGGCCCGACGACGGCCAGCCGTTCACCGGGCTCGATGTCCAGGTCGATGCCGCGCAGCACATCCTCCCCGCCGGGATAGGCGTAGGTCACTCCCCGCAGGGCGAGCGCCCGGTGCCGGGGAGCGGACGCGGTGGCATGCCCCGCGGCGGGCTCGGGGCCGCGGTGGACGCCGAGCAGCCGGGCCAGCGAGGCGGCACCGGCCTGGAGGTCGCCCAGGGAGTACAGCAGCATGTCGACCGGTCCCAGCAGTTGCTGGACATGGATCAGTACCTCGGGGTCGGCCACGAGGGCGCGGACCAGCCGGAGCCGCTGCTGCTGTCCGCCGGAGAAGGTGCCCCCGCACGCGGTGACGGTGTCATCGAGCCCATGGGGCAGCGCGGCCACGATGTCCTGTGCGGACGCGGCGTCGACGGCCCGCTCCAGCAGGTCGTCCGAGCCATGCTCACCGCGCAGTTCGGCACGCAGCGGTCCGGCGAAAAGACGGTCGTCGTTGTCGGCGACGAGGATGCGGCGGCGCACCTCGGCGAGGGGCAGATCACTCAGCGGGAGATCGCCGAGGGTGACCGCGGAGTCGGTGTAGCGGCCCAGCCGCTCGGCGAGGGTGGTGGCATCTGCGGAGGAGGCGCAGACCACGGCCGTGAGACGGCCCGGTGCCACCGTGAGCCCGGACGCGGGGTCGGCCAGGGCGGCGGGTCCGCCGTCCGGGCCCGGGTCGGCGGAGCCGGACTCCAGCGCGGGCCGCAGCGCCAGGAAGCGGACGACCCGGCGGGCGGCGACATGGCCGCCGGTGAGCTTGCTGACGGCGCCCGTGATCCGGCGCAGCGGGTCGGCGAGGTAGACGGCGTAGCCGTAGAACGCCACGAGCTGGCCGGCACCGATCCGGCCGGTGGCCACGTAGTGCGCGCCGAGCCAGACGACGACGGTGGTGAGCAGCCCCGGGAGCAGCACCTTCGCGGCGTCGAACAGGGCCTCCACCCGGGCCACCGCCACTCCGGCGGCGCGCACCCGCTGGGAGTCGGCGCGGTAGCGGGCGGCGACGGACTCCTCACCGCCGATGCCACGCAGGACGCGCAGTCCGCCGACGATGTCGACCGCGCGGCCGGTCAGTTCGGCCTGCTGCTCGCGCAGCCGCTGCCGTCGGCGGTGGAGCGGACGGATCAGCAGGGCGATCGCCCCCGCCATCAGCGGCACGCCGATCAGCACGACCAGGCCCAGCTGCCAGGAGGTGGTCAGCAGGATCGCGGCCACCATACCCACGGCAATGACTGCGCTGCCGCCCCGGGCGGTCTCGGCGAGCGCGTCGCCGAGCTGGGAGAGGTCGGCCACCCCCGCGTTCACCACCTCGCCCTTGGTCGCCCGGCCCGGTAAGGAGGCACCGAGCCCGGCGGCCTGACGGGTGATGTGCTGAGCCGTGCGGTAGGAGGCGCCGAGCCGGGTGGTGAGGGCGGCACGGTCGCGCAGGATGCCCGCGGCGGCCTGGATCACCCCGAGGGCCACCACCGCCCCGCCCCACAGCAGCAGCGCCCGCTGGTTCTCCGCGATGATTCCGGTGTCGATGGCCCGGCCGATCACGGCGGGTACCAGCGCCTGGGACAGCACATGGACAATGCCATAAAAAACGCCCAAGCAGAGCGAATTCCACTGATCAGCGGCAAACCATAACAGATAGGATGTAGGAGAGCGCAGGTCCGGAGATCCGGTATCCGGATCGGGGAAGCGTCGCATGGCGACGACGATGCCAGTGATGCCGGGTCCATCGCGCGGGCGTTTTTCCGCGCACGGCGCGGGGCCATGCGTGGACGACAGAGCTCGGGGCACTCGCCCCGCAGATGACGTGGCCACTGTCGTACGAACTCTGGGAGGACACCGTGGCACGGCAGACCGACCCGATTCCCCCGCACCCGGCGCTGCGTGACCCCGGGCCGCCGTCGCCCACACCATCACCCGGTCCGGGCGGCCCGGAGCCGGGTCCCGCACCGGGACCGGTGCCCGACCCGCCGCCGGGACCGCCGCCCGACCCGGTGCCCACTCCCCCGCCCAGCCCGCCGCCGAGCCCCACACCGGGGCCGCCGCCGGGCCCGTCCCCGGATCCGGTGCCCAAACCGCCGGGCCCCGACCCGGTCCCGGATCCGTCACCGGCCCCGGGGCCGCTCACGAAGGACGGGCCCTAAGCCCGTACAGCCCTCGCGCCGCGCTCCGTCGTGCCCTGATCGCACGGCGGGGCGCGGCGCTCGCATCGGTACGCACGTACGTGAGAACCATCGTTCTCTTACGGTGGCGACCAGCGGAGAGAACGGCCGTTCTCCACCGTTCCCACCGTCCCGCCGTGCCAACGCTCGAGGAGATTCCGCCATGGCCGACCAGAAGCCCCCGCTGCCGCCCTTCACCGAGGAGACCGCCCGCCTGAAGGTCCAGCTCGCCGAGGACGCGTGGAACACCAAGGACCCCGCCTGGGTCGCCCTCGCGTACACCGAGGACTCCGAGTGGCGTAACCGCGATGTGTTCCTGCGCGGCCGGAGTGAGATCGTCGAATTCCTGACCGCCAAGTGGGAGCGCGAACTCGGCTACCGGCTGCGCAAGGAGCTGTGGGCCTTCACCGGCAACCGGATAGCCGTCCGCTTCGAGTACGCGTACCACAACACCGAGGGCCGGTGGTTCCGCGCCTACGGCAACGAGAACTGGGAGTTCGACGAGAACGGCCTGATGCGCAAGCGCTACGCCAGCATCAACGACCTGCCCATCACCGCCGAGGAGCGCCGCATCGCGGTGTGACTTCAGGCGGGGCGGGCGGCGGCGCTGCCCCCGCATGTCGAGGAGAGGCGATGGAGAAGCAGATGTCCCCCGGCACCGCCCCGGCCCGCCCCGTACTGGAGCCCGCCGCCGCGGAGTTCGCCGAAGCCAGTGCCAAGCCGCCGTTCCTGTACCAGATGTCGCCCGCCGAGGGCCGCAGAACGGTGGACGAGGCGCAGTCGGGTCCGGTGCCCAAACCGGAGGTGGACGAGGAGTGGATCAGTGTCACCGGGATCCCCGAGGGCGGCGTCAAGGCGCGGATCCTCCGTCCGCCGGGGATGGGCGGCACCCTGCCGGTGATCCTCTACATCCACGGCGCGGGCTGGGTGTTCGGCAACGCCCACACCCATGACCGGCTGGCACGGGAGCTGGCCGTCCGGGTCGGCGCCGCCGTGGTCTTCCCCGAGTACGACCTCTCCCCCGAGGTCCATTACCCGGTGGCCCTGGAACAGAGCTACGCGGTCGGGCAGTGGATCGTGGCGCATGGCGAGGGGGCGGGTCTCGACCCCGCGCGGATCGCGGTGACCGGCGACTCGGTGGGTGGCAACATGTCCGCCGCCCTCACCCTGCTGGCCAAGGAGCGCGGTGATCTCTCCCTGGTCCAGCAGGTGCTGTTCTACCCCGTCACCGACGCCGCCTTCGACACCGGCTCGTACGAGCAGTTCGCCGACGGCTACTACCTCACCCGCGAGGGGATGCGGTGGTTCTGGGACCAGTACACGACCGACCCGGCCCAGCGCGCCGAGATCACCGCCTCTCCGCTGCGCGCCGATGTCGCCCAGCTCGCCGGACTGCCTCCGGCCCTGGTGATCACCGGCGAGGCCGATGTGCTGCGGGACGAGGGAGAGCGTTACGCGGACAAGCTGCGGGCGGCCGGGGTACCGGTCACCGCCGTGCGGATGCAGGGCATCATCCACGACTTCCTCATGCTCGACGCGCTCCGCGACACCCAGGCCGCGCGCGCCGCGCTCACCCTGGCCGTGGACACCCTGCGCGGCGCACTGCACACCGGGTGAACCGACCCCCGGGGCTCACTTCCCCCCGGTGCGCTTCGCCTGCCGCTTGACCTCCTGCTTGTGGGCGCGGACCTTGTCCAGCGACTCGGGGCCGGTGATGTCGGCCACCGAGCGGTACGCGCCCTCCTCGCCATAGGCCCCGGCGGCCTCACGCCACCCCTCGGGCCCGGCCCCCACCCGCTTGCCGAGGAGCGCCAGGAAGATCTGGGACTTCTGCTTGCCGAAACCGGGCAGGTCGTTCAGCCGCCGGAACAGCTCGGCGCCGCTGCCCACATCGCGCCACACGGCCTCCGCGTCACCGTCGTAGGTCTCGACGAGGTACTGGCACAGCTGATGGACCCGCTTGGCCATCGCCCCGGGGTAGCGGTGCACGGCGGGCTTCTGCGACAGCAGCTCCGCGAACCGCTCGGGGTCGCAGGCGGCGATCTCCTGTGCGTCCAGATCGTCCGCCCCCATGCGCTGCGCGATGGTGTACGGACCGGAGAACGCCCACTCCATGGGGACCTGCTGATCGAGCAGCATCCCGATCATGAGGGCCAGCGGACTGCGCCCGAGCAGGGCGTCGGCCTCGGGCTGCTGGGCGAGTCGAACGGTGACGTCCATCCCCGCACTGTACCCGGGGCCACCACCCCGAACCCCGGATCCTCCACATTCCCCCCAAAAGCGCATAAACATAAACCAATATGGCCGAATTGCGGGGGGTTAGGGATCATGCGACTGTGGTGGGGACCGCCGTGACATCGGACCACGGAGGCGAGTGACCATGTCAGCAACCGCGACTCGCCGACGACGCCATGACGACACTCCCGACACCGGCGGTGCCTTCCAGCGTCTGTCCCGACTGCCCTCCGGACCCGAGCGCGATGCCCTGCGCGAGGCCATCATCTGCGCCTGGCTGCCGGTCGCGAAGCGGCTGGCGCTGCGCTTCCGCAACAAGGGCGAGAACATGGAGGACCTCACCCAGGTGGCCTCGCTGGCCCTGGTGAAGGCCGTTGACCGCTATGACCCGGACCTCGGGCACGCCTTCCCCTCCTATGCGATCCCGGTTATCACCGGTGAGCTCAAGCGGCACTTCCGCGACTATCTGTGGACGCTGCACATCCCCCGCAACATCCAGGAGGTGCGCTCCCGCACCCGCTCCGCCCGCGACGCGCTGGAACAGGAGCTGGGCGGCCGTACCCCCACCGTCACCGAGATCTGCCTGCGCACCGGGATGCCGCAGGAGGATGTGAAGGCCGGCCTCGAGGCCAGCGCCTCCTGCACCCCGCTGTCCCTCAACGCCGCGGTGCAGGGCGCCGAGGAGCGGCTGCTCGCCGAGACGGTGGGCGCCGACGACGCCGCGATCGAACGCGTCGTCAACCGGGAGGCGCTGCGGGTGCTGATCTCGCATCTCTCGGAACAGGACCGCTATGTGCTGTACCTGCGGTTCTTCGCCGGGCTCTCGCAGAGCCAGATCGGCGAGATCCTCGGCTTCTCGCAGATGCACATATCCCGCAGGCTCTCCCGGCTCTACAGCGAGCTGCGCCAAGGGCTCATGGCCTACGCCTGACCGCCCAGGAGAACCTGACCGCCCACAAGACCACGAAGAGTTCCGACCCCCGGCAGGAGGTGCCGATGCGCTCCGAGACCGCCCGTATCGCCGCGGACGACGCCCTGCTGGTGGGAGATCTCGCGCTGCCCGAACACCCCATCGGTGTGGTGGCCTTCGCACACGGCAGCGGCAGCTCCCGGCACAGCCCGCGCAATCGCGCGGTGGCCCAGGTGCTCCAGCGGGCGGACCTCGCCACCTTGCTGTTCGACCTGCTCACCGAGGCCGAGGAGCGGGTGGACGCGGTCACCGCCGAGCACCGCTTCGACATTCCGCTGCTGGGGCGGCGGCTGGTGGGGGCGGTGGACTGGCTCGCCGGGCATCCGGCCACCACCGGGCTGCCGGTCGGCCTGTTCGGCGCCAGCACCGGCGCCGCGGCGGCACTGACCGCCGCGGCGGAGCGGCCGGACCGGGTGCGGGCCGTGGTCTCGCGCGGCGGGCGCCCGGATCTCGCGGGCGGGGCGCTGAACCGGGTGCGCGCTCCGGTGCTGCTGGTGGTGGGCGGGGACGACCATGAGGTGCTGAGGCTGAACGAGCAGGCCGCCGCCATGCTCGCCGCGCCGCACGAGGTCCATGTGGTGCCCGGCGCGACCCATCTGTTCGAGGAGCCCGGAACCCTGGAGCAGGCGGCCGAGGCGGCACGCGACTGGTTCGCGCGGATGTCCCGCCGTCCGGCCCGCGGCGCCCGTCACTGAGCACCGCTAGGTGCTCCCCAGCACCTGCCGCAGATCGTAGGAGACCGGCTCCTCGAGCTGGGCGTAGGTGCAGTCGCGCGGCTCGCGGTCGGGGCGCCAGCGGCGGAACCGGGCGGTGTGCCGGAAGCGGTCGCCCTGCATGTGGTCGTATGCCACCTCACAGACCCGCTCGGGGCGCAGCGGCACCCAGGACAGATCCTTGACGCCGGTCCAGCGGCTGGGCGCGCCCGGCATCCGGGACTGTGCGTGTGCCTCCTCGCGGGCCCACTCCGCCCAGGGGTGGCCCTCGACGGTGGACATGCGCAACGGCTCCAGTTCGGTCATCAGCTCCTGGCGTCGGCGCATGGGGAAGGCGGCGGACACCCCGACGTGCTGGAGACGGCCGGTGGTGTCGTACAGCCCGAGCAGCAGTGAGCCGACGACCGGGCCGGACTTGTGGTGGCGCAGTCCGGCGACGACGCAGTCGGCGGTGCGCTCGTGCTTGACCTTGACCATGACGCGTTCGCCCGGCCGGTAGCCGAGGCCGAAGGGCTTGGCGACGACTCCGTCCAGCCCCGCGCCCTCGTATTGCTCGAACCACTGCCGGGCCACCTGCTGGTCGTCGGTCCAGGGGGCGGTGAAAACCGGGTCGGTGGCCCCGCGCAGCGCCTCGGTGAGGGCGTCCCGGCGCTCCCGCAGCGGGGTGTCCATCAGCGAGGCGTCGCCGAGGGCGAGGAGGTCGAAGGCGACGAAGCTCGCGGGGGTGGTCCCGGCCAGCATCCGGACCCGGGAGTCGGCGGGGTGGATACGCTCCAGCAGGGCGTCGAAGTCCAGCCGTCCGCCGCGCACGATGACGATCTCGCCGTCGAGCACACAGCGCGGCGGGAGCTGGGCGAGCAGGGCCCCGGCCAGCTCGGGAAAGTAGCGGGTGAGCGGTTTGCCGGTGCGGCTGCCGATCTCCAGCTCGTCGCCGTCGCGGAAGACGATGGCCCGGAAACCGTCCCACTTGGCCTCGTAGCGCATCCCCGCGGGGATGGCGGCCGCGGACTTGGCCAGCATCGGCGCGACGGGAGGCATCACCGGAAGGTCCATGGTGTCCGATTGTGCGTCCGTCGCGGGCCGGGCGCCCGCCGGGAGGTGACCTTGGGCCGTCGGGCCTAGCGTGACGGTATGGGAGAGACGGTGGAGCTCACGGTCGGTGAGCGTACGGTGCGGCTGTCCAACCCCGGGAAGGTGTACTTCCCGGGGCGCGGCTTCACCAAGCTTGACCTCGCCCGCTACTACCTGGCGATCGGCGACGGTGTGCTGCGGGCGCTGCGGAACCGGCCGACGACGCTGGAGCGCTACCCGGACGGCGTAGAGGGGGAGTCGTTCTTCCAGAAGCGGGCGCCCAAGAACCTGCCCGACTGGATCCCCACCGGCCGTATCTCCTTCCCCAGCGGGCGGCATGCGGACGAGATCTGTCCGACCGAGGTGGCGGCGGTGGTGTGGGCGGCCAACCTGGGCTGTCTGACGTTCCATCCGTGGCCGGTGCGGCGCGAGGACACCGAGCACCCCGACGAGCTGCGGATCGACCTCGACCCGCAGCCGGGCACCGACTACCGGGACGCGGTGCGCGCGGCGGGAGAGCTGCGCGAGGTGCTGGACGAGCTGGGGCTGCGCGGCTGGCCCAAGACCTCGGGCGGCCGGGGGCTGCATGTCTTCGTCCCGATCGAGCCGCGGTGGACCTTCACCCAGGTACGGCGGTCCGCGATCGCCGTCGCGCGGGAGCTGGAGCGGCGGGCGCCGGAGCGGATCACCACCGCGTGGTGGAAGGAGGAGCGCGGGAGCAAGATCTTCGTGGACTACAACCAGACCGCCCGCGATCGCACCATCGCCAGCGCCTATTCCGTCCGCCCCCGGCCGGACGCCCCGGTCTCCGCGCCACTGCGCTGGGAGGAGGTGCCGGACGCCCGGCCGCAGGACTTCGATCTGGCGACCATGCCGGTGCGCTACCGCGAACTGGGCGATGTGCACGCCGATATGGACGGGCACGCCTTCCGGCTGGACAGCGCGCTGGAGCTGGCCGACCGGGACGAGCGGGAACACGGTCTGGGCGACCTGCCCTATCCGCCGGAGCATCCCAAGATGAAGGGCGAGCCGAAGCGGGTGCAGCCGAGCCGGGCGAAGACCGAGGGCTGAGCCACCACCAAGGCCGGATCGGGACGCTGTGCAAGCATTGCGCCATGTCTGCCGCCCCGCGCTTCGCGCATACCGACCGCCACCGGGTCGCGGTGCTGGTCCGGCACGGGCTGCTGCCGTTCGAACTGGGCATGGCGCACCGGCTGTTCGGCCGGGCTCGATCGGGAACGGGCGAGCCGCTGTACGAGGTGGTGACGTGCGCCCTGGTCCCCGGTGAGGTCCGTACCGACTCCGATGTCAGCGTGAACGTCCGCCATGGGCCCGACGCGCTGGCCGAGGCCGACACCGTGATCGTCCCGGCCGCCAACGAGCAGGACGCACCGCAGACCGAGGGCCGTCTCGGGGCCGCGCTCGGCGCCGCCTTCGAGGCGATCCGCCCCGGCACCCGTATCGCCTCGATCTGCACCGGCGCCTTTGTCCTGGCGGCCGCCGGGCTGCTCGACGGCCGCCGGGCGACCACCCACTGGCAGGCGGCCGACCGCTTCCGGGAGCTGTTCCCCGCCGTCGAGCTGGACCCGGACGTCCTCTACACCGACGAGGGGTCCGTGCTCACCTCGGCCGGGGACGCCTCCGGTATCGATCTGATCCTCCATATGATCCGGCGCGACCACGGAGCGGCGGTGGCAAGCGAGGTCGCCCGCGGCGCGGTGGTGGCCCCGCACCGGGACGGCGGCCAGGCCCAGTTCATCCGGCGGCCGGTCCCCGAGCGGCGCGGCTCGTCCACCGGCACGGCCCGCGCCTGGGCGCTGACCCGGCTGGACCGGCCGGTGAGCCTGCGGGAGCTGGCCGAGCGGGAGTCGATGAGCGTACGGACCTTCTCCCGGCGGTTCCGCGAGGAGGTCGGGATGACCCCGGTGCAGTGGCTGACGCATGCCCGGGTGGAGCGCGCCCGGCAGCTGCTGGAGGAGACCGATCTGCCGGTGGACCGGATCGCGGCGGACGCGGGGTTCGGGACGGCCGCGTCACTGCGACAGCATCTGCACACCGCGCTCGGTGTCTCCCCCAGCGCCTACCGGTCCACCTTCCGCGGCACCGCGGCACCGTGACCGGCGTCGCCGTCGGGCCTCGACGGCGTACGCAGCCGGGCCAGCAGCAGCGCCACATCGTCGTCGGGCGCACCGTGCAGCGCCGCCAGCACCTGGTCGCAGATCCGCTCCAGGGATCCGTGGTGCCGGCGCAGCAGCTGGACCAGGGTGTGCAGTCCGACGTCCAGCGACTGGTGGCGCTTTTCCACCAGACCGTCGGTGAACAGGGCGAGCAGCGCGCCCTCGGCCAGTTCGCAGTCGACCGCGGCGAAAGGGACGCCCCCCACGCCCAGCGGCGCTCCGGTGGGGATGTCGATCAGCTCGGCGTCACCGCCGGGGTGCACCAGGACCGGGGGCAGATGGCCGGCGGTGGACAGCTCGCACCGCCCGGTGCGCGGGTCGCAGACCGCGTAGAGGCAGGTGGCGATGGATTCGCCGAGGCTGAGGGTGATCTCGTCGAGGTGGCGCAGCAGCTCCACGGGGTTCAGGTCGAGCTGGGAGAAGGCCCGGGTGGCGGTGCGCAGTTGGCCCATGATGGCCGCGGCGTGGATGCCCTTGCCCATGACGTCCCCGACCACCAGGCCGACCCGGCCGTCCTGGAGGGGCAGTACGTCGAACCAGTCGCCGCCCGCGGCGCTGACGGCGGGCAGATAGCGTGAGGCGATCTCCAGTCCGTCCAGGTCCCGGGGCTGCTGGGACAGCAGGCTGCGCTGGAGGGTGAGCGCGGCGTCGCGCTCGCGCCCGTAGAGCCGGGCGTTGTCGATGCACAGGGCGGCGCGGATGGCCAGTTCGCAGGCGAGGGTGAGGTCCTGTTCGTCGAACGGCCGGGGGTTGACCGTGCGGTGCAGGCTGAGGGTGCCCAGCACACTGCCGCGGGCGATCAGCGGGGCCGCGAGATAGGAGTGGACGCCCTCCCGCTGGAGGACCGCGGCGGCGGACTCGTCGCGCGCGATCCGGCGGACGTCCTGCTCGGTGACGTGCGGAACGAAGATCGGCTGGGCGTCGCGCACACATTTGGTGATCAGACGGGTGGGACCGTAGCGGGCGATCTCGCCGACCGGGTCGGCCGCGTGCACCGCCTCGGTGGGATAGCCCGCGGCCACGGCCAGCGCCCGGAAGCGGGTCGAGCCGTCGGTGCGCACCCGGGCCGTGGCCTCGCGGTGCACCACGGCGTCGAGTACATCGACGGCCGCGAGGTCGGCGAGCCGGGGCACGGTCACATCGGCCAGCTCCTGGGCGGTCTGCCGCAGGTCCAGGGTGGTGCCGATGCGGACCCCGGCGTCGGCGATGACGGCCAGCCGCTCGCGTGCCTCGGCGACCTCGCTGGCCGCCCGGTGGCGCTTGGAGACGTCGATGACCGCTACGGCAACGCCCAGGATGCGGCCGCTGGGGTCCTCCAGCCGGTAGTAGGACTGCGACCAGGCGTGGTCGTGGTCGGGGTCGGCGGGGGTGCGGCCGACGCTCTGCTGGTCCAGCAGCGGTTCACCGGACTCCAGGACGTGCCGCATCGCGGTCTCCATGGCTCCGGCGTCCAGCCCCGGCAGCACCTCGGCGATGCTGTGGCCGCGCACCTCGTCCTCGGTCAGCCCGTTCATCCGCTGAAGGGACGGATTGGCGCGCACCCAGCGCAGCTGGGTGTCGAAGACCGCCGTGCCCACGGGCGACTGTTTGATGAGGAAGCCGGAGACGGCGAGATCGGTCTCCAGCTGCCGTACGGTCCCCTCGTCGGCGGCGAGCCCGAGGGCGTAGGCGTCGCCCCGCACATCGCGCAGGCCCATGGTGCGGAATTCGACCTGGAGGGTACGGCCGTCCTGGTGGCGCACCGGGAAGACGCCCGCCCAGGTGTCGCCCGCCCGCACCCGCGCGAAGAGTTCCACCGCCGACCGGCGGTCCTCGGGGGGGACCAGCAGCCGGTCCGCGCGGCAGCCCAGCGCATCGGCGGCACGGTAGCCGAACAGCTGTTCCGCCTCGGGGCTCCACAGCACGATGCGGCCGTCGCCGTCCAGCACCACGGCGGCGACCTGCAACAGGTCGAGCACCCCTCCCGGGGCGGCGGTCAGGCCGCCCCTGCCCGCCTCGCCGTCCTGGTCAAGACGGTCATGCCTGGTCATACCGGCACCTCACCGGCTCGTGTGCGCTTCTTCTGTCATACCTCGCCGGGCGGTCCCCCGCACACCAGTGGGATACGCCCGCATCATCAGATGGTGAACGGACGCTGACGGGCGAAGGCCGGGTTCCGCGCCCCGGCCAGGAACAGATTGGGGGTCTGGTCCGGGGGCATCCGCTTCACGATCTCCCGGTGCAGCCCCCGGTAGCTGCCCGCGAAGGCGCCGCCGCGCCAGACCTCCAGCAGGGTTCCGGTGAACAGGCCGTTGATGACGCCGTCCGAGGAGGTCTGGTTGTCCTGGCAGCCGGAGATCTCCAGCACGCTGGCCTCGATCTTGACGAGGTCCTTGGCGGTGTGCGCCTTCTGGATCCGGTCGTAGAACTCACGGTCCCGCCGGTAGACCGTGGACTGCACCGTCTCGGGCATCGCCCTGATCTTCCGGCCGATCTCATCGGGGTCGTCGGTGTTGAACCGCCGGTCCAGCTCGCGGGGGCTGAGGACCTCCGGCAGTTGGCGGGCCACGGTGCCGCTGTGGCAGCTGTCGGAGAGCATCCAGATCCGCACCCCCTTGGCGAACTTGCCGAACAGGCCGAACAGTTCGTCGTCGACCACCTGCCGGTCGTACAGCACCCAGGTCTCGTCCAGCCGGTCGCCTGTCTCGTCGTGGTTGAGGTCGGGCACCTGGCCACCGTGGCCCGAGTAGGTGAGGAAGAGGATGTCGCCGTCCGCCAGCCGCCCGGCCGCGGCCTCCAGTGCGGAGGTGACCGCCTCGGAGGTGGCCTCGGAGGTGATCAGCGGATCGGTGACATCGAACCCCGCGTGGTCGGCGAGGCCCGCCATATCCGTGGCGTCCTGCTCACAGGCGTTCAGCTCACCGCTCCAGCCGTCGTAGGCGGCGGGGTCGACCTGGTTGAGTCCGATGTGGAGGGAGATACCGGTTGCCATGGGGGGCTCCTCGGGTGGGGTGGGGAAACGTCAGGTCAGCAGGTCGGACAGCTCGGCGGCGTAGTCCGGGGGCAGATTGGGCTCGGCGGCCAGACTCGCCAGGAACGCGGGGTCGGCCCCGGCCGTCAGGCCGTCCAGGGCCAGGGCGGGGAGCGCGGCCGGGCTGATGCCGGGTGGGGCGATCTCGGGACCGCTGCGGCCCGGCCGAGCCCGCCGGGCCGCTCCGGGCGGCGCCAGCCGGGGGCGCAGCTCGGTGCCGTTCGGCTCGATCTCGTCCAGGGCGAGCCGCCACCGCGGGCCCTCGTCCGCCCGGGGCGGGGCCCGCCGCGCGGCCCGTTCGGCGTGGCCGGGCAGATCGGCGAGGGCGCGGCTGAGCCGATCGGCGGCCTCGGTGAGGGTCAGACCGCCGACGACCGGGTCGGCGGAGGTCTGGCGGAGCCGGACGCTGCGCCGCGCGGGCGCCCCGTGGTCCAGCGGCTCCAGCTCGGACGGGTCGGGGGTGAGCTTCCGCATCAGGGCGGTGGTGCCGTAGCGGGGGGTGCCGTCGATGGCGACGAGGGTGATGTCCCGGTCGCGGGCGTCGATCAGGGCGGTGTACGGATCGCCGTCGGCTCCGGCGACGGCGATCAGATCGGCGCGCATACCGGGCCGCAGCGAGCCCAGGGTGCGCTCCCAGCGCAGGATGGCGGCCGCGTCACGGGTGGCCATGGCGACCAGGTCGCGGTCGCTGAACACCCCGCCCGCCACGTCGGAGGCCAGCCGGGCCGCCTTGAGTTCGCCCAGCAGCCCCTTGCTGCCGGAGACCGACCAGTCCGAGCCGAGCCCGATGAGCATGCCGGTGCGACGGGCGGCGGCGATGTCCGCGGTGCCGCCGTACAGCAGCAGGTTCGACAGCGGGGACCACACCATGGAGCCGCCGTGCCCGGCCAGCACGGTGAAGTCCTCGGGGGTGAGCGCCGTGCAGTGGATAGCGACGAGGTTGTCGGTGATCGCCCACCGCCCGCGCTCGATCTCCAGGGCCTGGAAGTGCTCGCGCGCGTCCTTGTCGGTGCCCTCGGCCAGGTGCAGCAGCAGCCGGTGGGGCTGCTGGAGCCGGGTGAGGAACCGGGCGGCGTCCGCCGCCTCGACATCGGCGATCCGGGAGGCGGCCTCGGGCAGCGCGGGGTCGTCGGTGGCCTCGACGTTGCGGACGATGCCGCGGTACATCCGGCGGGAGCCGGTGTTGCTGAACAGTGCGATGCCCTGGCTGGTGGTGGTGCCGTTGACCAGGGCCTTGGCCTCCACGTAGCGCACCACGGCGGGCATCAGTTCCGGATCCTCGCCGAGCACCGTCATCGGCCCGGTGACCAGGGGGCGGTAGGCCGGGTTGCGCCGTCCGCCCCAGTCGGAGCGGTTGCCGTAGCGCTCGGGGATCCGCCACAGCGGGAGCACGTCGTAGGGCAGATGGTTGTGCAGCTCGATCAGACCGGGGTAGACGGTGCCGCCGGTGCGGACCACCGGGGTGTCCTCATGGCCCGGGGGCCGGGGCGCGCCTGCGGGCAGCACCGCGTCGACCAGGCCCCGGCCGATGTAGAGCACGCCGTCGTCGAGCACGGTGTCATGCGCATCCATGGTGACGATCCGGCCGCGCAGCGCGCAGCGCGGCTGCTCTTCGGCATCCACCGCAGGTGGCATGGCGCGTCCCTTCACCTCGCTCCCTGACCGGCGGCCGTCCACGGGCGACCGCCGCCCCACTAAGCGATGATGATGTGACTTATCCAGTTATGCCCTGTTCTCCGGCCCCATCCGGAGGAGAGACCGGCAGCCCCCCACGTGAGGAGGAGTCCGCGGTGCACGACTTCGATCCCGGGTACACCCATGAGCCCTACGCCACCCTGGTCCGCTCCCACCCCGGCCCCGAGATCTATCCACCGGAGGACTTCCGCGTCGAGTGGGGGCCGGTCTTCCACCGGGGGCGGCTCGACGGAAGCGCCCGGGTCCTGGTCATCGGACAGGACCCGGCCGCGCACGAAGCGGTCACCCGGCGGATCCTGGTGGGCACCGCGGGCCGCCGCGTCCAGGGTTTTCTGGCCAAACTGGGCATCGACACCGGCTATGTCATGGTCAACACGTTCCTCTACAGCGTGTACGGGCAGGGCGGCGGCACCGCCCACGCCCAGGACCCGGCCATCGCCGACTACCGCCACGCCTGGCTGGACGCACTGATGGAGCACAACGCGGTGGAGGCGGTCCTCGCCTTCGGCGGGCTGGCCGACACCGCGTTCCGCACCTGGCACGCGACCCCGGCGGGACGCCGCTACACGGGCGCCTACCAGCACATGCTGCACCCCACCTACCCCGAGAGCGCATCCTCCTCCGGCAGCACAACCCTGGCCACGGCGATGGCGAAGCTGCTCGCCGACTGGAACACCGCCCTCGAGGCGCTGCACGGCGCGATCACCCGCCCCGACCACGAACGGCCCCTGGTCCCGTATGGCAGCACCGGCTTCACCCCGGCCGATCTCGCCTCCATCCCCGAGGCCGATCTGCCCGCGGGACTGCCCGCGTGGATGCGCTCCGCCGAGCCCTGGGCCCGGCGGGAGGGCGCCACGCCCGGGGAGAAGCGGGCCACGATCGTGGTGGAGGTCCCGGAGACCCTGCGCCCGTTCTGAGCCCCCCGGAGGGGCACGGGGAAGCACAGGGAACCGCGCGACCAGCCACGACGCAGACGGCACCGCACCGCACGTCCCGCGGAGCGCTCAGCGGAACAGCGCGCCCGCGAGGCGGTCGGCGGGCCGGTCGGCGGCCTCCTCCAACGCGGCCCGCAGGATGCGGCTGTCGATGAGCCCGCCGCCGGGGCGGATCAGCCAGACATGGCCCTGCCGTACGCACCCGGGCCGGGGGCAGCGCAGGGTCCGGCCCGGTCCGGCCGCGGCCACCGAGCGCCGCCGGGCGTACGCCGTTCCGGCCAGCCATGCCTTCCACTCGGCCGCGGAGCCGGGCGGTACGAGGAACGAGAGCACATGGCTGGCGGTGGCCAGCATCACCGGGCCGGTGGCCGCATCCCGCCGCTGGAGGGCCTGGATCACCGCGGAACCGATCTCGTCGGCCATTCTGACCAGGTCGAAGACCGGGCCCACCGGAAGGTCGGCGAGACCGCTGCCGCTGGCCCACTGAAGCCGCACCCGGCCGGGGTCCTCGCTGGCGGACAGCAGCCAGTCGGCGGCGTCACCCTCCACGGTCAGCCGCGTCCGCCGCTCCCCCGCCCTCATGACAGGCTCTCGACGGACTCGAGCGGCAGGGTGAACCACACCTTCTTGCCCACCCTCCCGGGGTCGGGCGGCTCGGTGCCCCAGTCGCCGGCCAGGCCGTCCACGATGGCCAGCCCCCGTCCGGACTCGGCGGTCGGTGCCGCCTCCCGGATACGGGGGACGACGGGCGAGCCGTCGGCCACCTCGACCCGCAGCTCATGGCCGCGGTTCTGGAGGGAGACGGTGATGGTGACGGTGTCGGCGGGGCCGGAGCTGCCGTGCTCCACGGCGTTGGCGAACAGTTCGTTGGTGGCGAGGACGGCGGAGTCCACCAGCGCGCCGAGCCGCCACTCACGCAGATGCCCGGTGACCATACGGCGTAACGCGGAGGCGCGGTCGGCCAGCGCGGGGAATTCGGCGCGGAAGAGACGGCAGGTGTCCACGGACATCATCGGTCTTCCCCCTCGCTGACAGGGGACAGCACGCTGCCCGGCGGTCGGCTCGGCGCGGGGGCGGTCCGTGGACGGCGCGAGCGCGGTGGTCGTGGACGGTGACATGGTTGGTTCACCTCCCTCATCGGCCGACGCCGGCCGCTTCGGCGGCCCTGGGAAGGATCGGCTCACGGTGTCGGTCCTCACGGTCCTCTTCGGTCTGTCGGCTCTGATGGCATACGTGCACATGGCGTGGTTGACGTCCTGGGGAGCGGGTAAGCGCATGCTGGCGACCGACCACGCCGCATCTGTGCTGGTGAAGGGTGGGGGACGCGCCCTGCCCGACCCGCCTGGACCGGCTGCCATGGACGGAGAGGGCCCGGTCGCGGTGAGTGCCGGATACCGGCATGATTCCTCCTTCGAAGGCAGCGCACAGCGTCAACGGCCGCCGTTCATGTAGACAAACGGTTGGACCGACCGGCGGGCGAGAGGGCATGGGGGTTGTCCGGTTGTACGGGCGTAGTGGTTCGGGCTGTACGGTCCCGGCGTGGCACGTATGAGTGGGAGCCGGAGCGGGCAATTCCGCCCGGGGGGCCGGTCCGATGTGGAGGGCAAGCGCGTTCTGGTCACCGGGGGCACCCGGGGGCTGGGCGAACAGATCGTGCGGCTGCTGGCCGCGGAGGGAGCACGGCTGGCCACCTGTGCGCGCACGGCGGATGACCTGCGGGAACTCACGGCGTCACTGGCCACAGAGGGATATGGCCCGCTGTTCACCCGCGCCCTGGACATCACCGAGCCGGATCGGCTGGAGGAGTTCGTCCTTGCCACGGCGGAACGTTTCAGCGGACTGGACGGTGTGGTGGCCTGCGCGGGCGGAGCGCGGGGCCGCGGGCTGGAGGAGGCCGACGCCCGGGACTGGTCCCTGACCTGGGAGATGAACGTCGGTCACACCGCGCGGCTGGTGAAGGCCGCGGTGCCGCATCTGCGGCGGGCGGGCGGCGGCTCAGTGGTGGTGATCGCCTCCATCTCCGGATGGAAGCCGGGGCCGCAGGCCCAGTACGGGGCCGCCAAGGCGGCCCAGATCCATCTGGCGGGCTCGCTCGCCCGTGAACTGGGGCCGGACGGGATCCGGGTCAACGCCGTCTCACCGGGGTCGATGCTCATCCCCGGGAAGCGCTGGGACCGGATGCGCACCGAGGAGCCCGAGGCGTTCGCGCGGTTCGCGGCGGAGTTCCCGCACGGCGAACTGGTGGCGCCGCAAGAGGTCGCCCGAGTCGTCGCGTTTCTGCTCTCGGATGCCTCGAGCGGTGTCTCCGGCGCACACCTGCCCGTCGACCGCGCCCAGAACGCCCCTACGCCGGGGGGCTACTAGCAGCCACCCGGCGCTCCCCCGAAGGGGCGTCGCCGAACGCCACCGGTCAGGCGGCGGCGCCGAGCACGGTCCGCGACCGCCGCTCGAACTCCCTGACCAGAGGCTCCTTCTGGCGCGGCCGAAGCCGTGCCCGGAAGTCGCGCAGCGCCTGGATCGAGCGCTCGCTGTGCACCCCGTTGAGGGTGTCCAGCGCCTCGTTCGCGGTCCCGACCGCCTCGTCCAGCCGGTTCTGCTGGAGAAAGGCGGTGGCCAGGACGGACCGGCTGATGGCCTGGCGGCGGCGCCGGTCGGCGTTGGCGCGCACCGACTCGGCGGCCGCGTGCTCGGCCTCCGCGGAGTTGCCCAGGTCACGGAAGCACAGTGCCGCCTCGGCCGCCAGATAGTGGTGGTCGAGGAAGCGCACCCAGGGCGACTCCTGTTCGGCGCCGCGGCTCGCCTCCAGCTGGGCGTCGGCCGCGCGCAGCGACTTGGACGCCTCCCGGGGCTGGTCCAGGGCGGCGTATCCGCGGGCGGCCATGGCGTGCAGCCGCATCAGTCCGAGCGGACTGCCCGCGTGTTTCGCGGTGGCCACCCCCACCCTGGCCAGCTCGACCCCCGCCTCGGGCTGACCCAGATTGGTGGACAGATGGGAGAGCCCGGCGAGGATCTGACCGCCGAGCACGCGGTCACCGCCTTCGGCGCACAGCCGCAGCGCCTGTGTCATATAGCGCTGGGCCAGGCCGTATTCGGCGTT
Source organism: Streptomyces coffeae (assembly GCF_016741875.1). Taxonomy (GTDB): domain Bacteria; phylum Actinomycetota; class Actinomycetes; order Streptomycetales; family Streptomycetaceae; genus Streptomyces; species Streptomyces coffeae. The sequence continues at coordinate 259,476 of NZ_JAERRF010000010.1, forward strand.
GTCATAGCTGCTCCAGCCGGCCATGGCGGCCAGTTTGGCGGCCGCGGTGAACAGCTGGCGCCGCTCGTGCGGGGGCGCGCCGCGCTGCTGGAGCATGGGCACGACCTCGGTCGACAGATAGAGCACGATGCTGGCGCGGACCTGGCCGCCGCCGAACCGGTTGTCCATCTCGTCGAACATGCTGATGGCGGCGTGGACCTGCTCGACGCGTCCACCGTCGGCCGCGGCGGCCAGACGGGCGGAGTCCTGGTTCTCGACCAGCCACAGCAGCCATTCGCGCTGTGGGGTCACCAGCGCGCCGGCGACGAAGGGCACCGCACCGAGCAGGCTGCGGCGGGAGATATCGGTGGAGCCGAGTTCGGCGAGCGTGTGCAAGGTTTCGCTTACGTCCTCCCGGTAGGCCAACGCCCTGGCGACCACCGGGCGTTGTCGGTCGGCTATGAAGCCGAGCTCGGCGGGGCCCACCGGCCTGCCGAGCCGGTGGGAGAGCACGGCGGCGATCAGCTCCGGGGTGCTGCCGCGCGGCTGTCCGCCCTGGAGCCAGCGGGTCACGGACGCCTTGTCGTAGTTCGACTCGCGTCCCTGCCGGCGGCCCAGCTCGTTGACCCGGTGGGCCAACGAGGCGTAGGAGCACCCGGATTCCTTCAGGGCGGCGGCCAACGCGCTGTTGGTGGCGGCGCTCCGGCGTACGCCCGTGGAATGCGCGTCGTGCGTCACCGTGACCGTCCCGAGCTCGGGCCACGGCGATCTGCGGGATCCCCGCCGCGGGGCGCCGACCGCGCGGCCGACCACCTCAACGGCGTTGTGGACAGGGGTGGTTGGGAGCCCTCGCCATGGAGGGTGAGATGGGTCACGTGCTCACTATGAGCGGTGACACACTCAGCCCGCAACCGTCGTTCTGATAATTTCAGAACGATCCGCTCGTGCTGTATATGTCGCCGCGAGGCGTGGCACACTGTGCAGGCATATGACGGCCATTTCGGGAGGCGGGACGTGAGTGAGGCACGGCCGGCCGGAGCCGCTCCCACCGTATTGCGCCGCGTGCTGGGCAAACGCCTGCGACAGCTGCGTGAACGGGCCAAGGTCTCCTTCGAGGAGGCCGCCAAGGCCATCGAGGTCACCCCGCTGACCGTCCGCCGGATGGAGAAGGCGGAGGTCGGCCTCAAAATCCCGTACGTCAAGGAGCTGTTGCGCAACTACGGCGTCCGGGGTCCGGAGATCGAGGACTTCCTCGCCCTGGCCCGGGAGGCCAACCAGCCTGGCTGGTGGCATCAGTTCCGGGACGTCCTGCCCGACTGGTTCAGTGCGTATGTCAGCCTCGAGAGCGAGGCGACCGTCATCCGCGCGTATGAGCCGCACTACGTACCCGGGCTGCTCCAGACCGAGGAGTACGCCCGAGCGGTGCTGCGCACCGGCTTCCCCAACGACACCGAGGAGGAGCTGGACCGCCGGATCGCCCTGCGCGTCCAGCGGCAGAGCCTGCTCACCAAACCGGACGCGCCGACCATATGGGCCATCCTCGACGAGACGGTGCTGCGGCGCCCGGTCGGTGGCCACCAGGTGATGCGTGAGCAGATCGACCATCTGATCGACGCGCTGGAGCGGCCCAAGGTCCGGCTCCAGGTGATGCGGTTCGCCACGGGACCGCACCCGGGGGCCTTCGGCCCCTTCCACTACTTCCGCTTCGGGTTCTCCGAACTTCCGGACGTGGTCTACACGGAGAGCCTCACCGGCGCGGTCTATGTGGACCAGCCGGCCGAGGTGGTCGCCTATCTGGAGGTCCTGGACCGGATGGCAGTCCAGGCGGAACCCATCGCCGACACCAGCACCGTCCTGGCCGAACTGCGTAAGGAGTTCTGAGATGACCGATCCCGTCTACAGCGGTATGCCGGCCACGAACCTGGGCACGGAGGGCTGGCAGAAGCCCTGGAGCGGAACCAACGGCGGCACCTGCATCGAGGCGAAGCGGCTCCCCGACGGCCGGGTCGCGCTGCGCCAGTCCACCGATCCCTCCGGGCCCGCGCTGATATACACCCGCTCCGAGGTCGCCTCCTTCCTGGAGGCCGCGAAGGCGGGCGAAGCAGACTTCTTGATCGCCTAGCCGCCCCACTACGCGTCCGTTGCGGCTGTCACCGGAAACCACTACGCCCGCACAACCGCACAACTCGCAGTTCACTCCCACCCCTGGCGTTACGCCACGCACACTGGAGGAGCCGTGGCGGGCGGCAGTGTCGTCCCCCTGAACCGAGTACGGGACACATGGGACGACGGGACGACAGGATGAACCTTCACCAGCTGGCCGCACAGCGCCGCACACTCGTCGTCGAGAGCTGCGACGGTGTCATCAGAGACCGGCTGCTGACCGGACTCGCCGAGAACCACGGATACACCGTGGGCCGCGCGCCCCGGGAGCTGCCGCATATCGACCCGGTCCGGCCCTACCGCGAGATCCTCCAGCAGGGCGGCGCGCTCGCCGTCGACGCCCATCTGGTCGGGGAGCTGGTCTACGGACCGCTGCGGCGTGGCCACTCCCGGGTGACCTGGATCCAGGCGTACGACTTCGCCGACGCGCTGGCCGAGCGCCGCGGCGCCTTCGTCCACGTCAGGGCGCCGGTCGCGGTGCTCGAGGAGCGGATGGCCGCGCGCCGCGGTCCGGCGGTGGACCTCCCGGAGATCGCCGCCGCGGTGGCCGCCTTCGAGGGCGCGTTCCGCACCCTCGCCCAGCACGCCCCGGTGGTCACGGTCGACGAGGATCCGCTGACCGGCCCCGGCACCGGACCGCCCGACCTCACCATCGCGCTGCCGGTGAGCCCGTCGGCCCGGCGCCTTCCGCGGATCCGCTCCCCGGTCTCCCTCGTCGCCCAACCCCGCTGAACTCCCGGGCAACGACGCTACGTTGGTGCCCGCACAGGCAGTCGTACGGCAGGAGAACCTCATGGCAGACGCATCATCCACCCCCGGCCGGCAGGCATTAACGAAAATCGACACCGCCGTGCCGCATTCGGCCCGGATCTGGAACTACTGGATGGGCGGCAAGGACAACTACGAGGTCGACCGGGTGGCCGGGGACCAGTACCGCGAGATCGCCCCGAACATCGAGGTCATGGCCCGCGCCTCGCGCGCCTATCTGATCCGCACCGTCACCCATGTGGCGGGCGAGTGCGGGATCCGCCAGTTCCTCGACATCGGCACCGGGCTGCCCACCTACGACAACACCCACCAGGTCGCCCAGCGGGTGGCACCCGAGGCCCGCATCGTCTACGTCGACAACGACCCCCTGGTACTGCGCCACGCCCAGGCCCTGCTGACCAGCACCCCCGAGGGGGTGACCGACTACATCGACGCCGATCTGCACGACCCGGACCGGATCCTGGAGGCCGCGGCCAGGATCCTGGACTTCGAGAAGCCCATCGCCCTGATGCTGATGGGCATCCTCGGTCACATCCAGGACTTCGAGGAGGCGGTGTCGATCACCCGGCGGCTCCAGGACGCCCTGCCCTCCGGCAGCTACTTCGTGCACTACGACAGCACCGACACCGACCAGGCGCTGAAGAAGGCTCAGGAGGGATACGACGACACCGGCGCGGTGCCGTACGTGCTGCGCAGCTACGAGCAGATCACCCGCCTCTACGAGGGACTGGAAGTGATCGAACCCGGTATCGTGTCCTGTCCGCTGTGGCGGCCCGGTCCCACCGAGACCGCCATCGAGACCACCGATGTCCACGGCGGTGTGGCGCGCAAACCCTGACGCTCGACCCGGCGCCCACTGCCCCGACTGGCGGTAGCCATAACGAATGGTTCGGCCACCGGGCAGGTAACCCCCGCCCCCGCCGCCTCGTCAGACACAGCGCCGGAAAGCCGAGGGCGAGGGCGGAGGGACGCAGGGTGTTCGAGGTCGGAGCCTGGAGAGTGCCCTCCGTCAAGCGCTTGCTGCGCGGAACGGAGCGTCCGCCCGATGAGGCGCCCGCCGTTGTCCGGCAGCGCCGCGGCCTGCGGGACGAAGGGAACGGCCCGGACCGGCCCCGGCATGTGGGCATCATCATGGACGGCAACGGGCGGTGGGCGGCCGCCCGCGGGCTGTCCCGCACCCGGGGCCACGAGGCCGGAATCCGGGCCCTGCCCCGCGTGGTGGACACCGCGCTGGAAGAGGGTATCGAGCATCTGTCGCTGTTCTTCTTCTCCACCGAGAACTGGAACCGGCCACGCGGCGAGGTGGCCGCCCTGATGCGGCTGACCGCCCAGCTCGCCGATGTCTTCCGGGGCTACGGCGAGCGCGGGGTGCGGCTGCGCTGGCTGGGCTCGGAGGCACGGCTGCCGGCGTCCACCCTCGCCGCCCTGCGCCGGGCGGAGGCCGAGACCCGCGGCAACCGCGCGATGACGCTGGCGTTCTGCTTCAACCACGGCGGCCGGGAGGAGATCGCCCGCACGGCGACCTCCCTGGCCCGCGCCTCCGCGGACGGCGCGCTGGACCCCGGCCTGATCGACGAGGCCCTGTTCACCCGTCATCTGCCGCATGCCGATCTGCCGGACCTGGACATGCTGGTGCGCACCTCCGGGGAGCAGCGCATCTCCAACTTCATGCTCTGGCGGGCGGCTTACGCCGAGCTGTTCTTCGTCGACACGCTCTGGCCCGACTTCACCGGCGAGGAACTGCGGGCGCTGCTGGACGCGTTCGCCACCCGCAAGCGGCGCTTCGGAGCGGGCGTGGGGTGACCCGCCCCTGGGCCCTGTCCGGCGGATCTCATCGGGCCCGCGACGCCTGGCACCGCACCTCGCGGCGTTGTCGGAGTCGCCCGAGTACGCCCAGTACGAGGGCGATCCTCCGCCTTGCGATCTACGGCACCAGACGCCGCGGGCTGGTCCTCAAAGACCCACCGGACAGGGCCCGGCGCGGGCCACCGGTACGGCGCGGCGGGTTCAGCGGATCGGCATCCCCGACAGGGTGCGCGCGATCACCAACCGCTGGATCTCGCTGGTGCCTTCGAAGATGGTGTAGATCGCCGCGTCGCGGTGCATCCGCTCGACCGGGTACTCGCGGGTGAAGCCGTTGCCGCCGAGGATCTGCACCGCCTGGGCGGTGACCTTCTTGGCGGTCTCACTGGCGAACAGCTTGGACATCGAGCCCTCGGCCGACTCGAAGGGCTTGCCACTGACCGCCATCCACGACGCGCGCCACACCAGCAGCCGCGCGGCGTCGATCTGGGTGCGCATGTCGGAGAGCTGGAAGGCGATGCCCTGGTTGTCGATGATGGGGCGGCCGAACTGCTGCCGGGTCCTGGCGTAGTCGAGCGCGACCTCGTACGCGGCGCGGGCGGTGCCGACCGCCATGGCGCCGACGGCCGGACGGGATGCCTCGAAGGTGGCCATCGCGGCGTTCTTCAGCCGCTCCCCGCCGTCCTTGGCCCTCTCACGGGCGCGCGCGAGCCGTTCGTCCAGCTTCTCCTTGCCGCCGAGCAGACAGTGGCCGGGGACGCGGACGTGGTCCAGGACCACCTCGGCGGTGTGCGACGCGCGGATGCCGTGCTTCTTGAACTTCTGCCCCTGGGACAGGCCGGGGGTGTCCGGCGGGATGATGAACGAGGCGTGGCCCTTGGAGCCGAGCTCGGGATCGACCACCGCGACCACCACGTGGACGTTGGCGATACCCCCGTTGGTGGCCCAGGTCTTGGTGCCGTTGATCACCCATTCGTCCTTGGCCTCGTCGTAGACGGCGCGGGTGCGCATCGAGCCGACGTCGGAGCCCGCGTCGGGCTCGGAGGAGCAGAAGGCGGCGACCTTCACGTCGTTCGCGTCACCGTACATCTGCGGGACCCAGGTGCCGATCTGCTCCTCGGTGCCGTTGGCGAGGACGCCGACGGCGGCCAGACCGGTGCCGACGATGGACAGGGCGATGCCCGCGTCGCCCCAGAACAGCTCCTCCATGGCCATGGGGACGCCGAGACCGGTCGGGTCGAAGTACTGCTGGGCGTAGAAATCCAGGGAGTACAGCCCTATTTTGGCGGCCTCCTGAATAATCGGCCAGGGGGTCTCCTCGCGCTCGTCCCATTCCGCGGCGGCCGGGCGCATCACGTCCGCGGCGAACCCGTGAATCCAGTCCCGCACTGCCTTCTGCTCGTCGTCGAGTTCGAACGAGAACTCCGCCATGGCCCCTCCACCTGCTTGTTACCTGCGGTAACAAGAGTGTGTTACTCACGAGTAGGCGATGTCAACTCCCCTGGCCGCCCGCGCCGGACGCACCACACGGGTGTTACGTTGCGCAGAGCACAGACGGCCTGGACGTAAGCGGACGTCAGGGGGCGGGGAGGAAGCGCGATGGAGACCGGGACCAGCCAGCGGGAAGACCAGCGGCAAGCGGCCGAGCGGCGGCGCAGAGAGTTGCTCGAGGCCGCCGACCGCGTTGTGCTTCGCGACGGCCCCGAAGCCTCGATGAACGCCATCGCCGCCGAGGCGGGCATCACCAAGCCCATTCTGTACCGCCACTTCGGCGACAAGGGAGGGCTGTACCGCGCGCTCGCCAAGCGCCACACCGACGCGCTGCTGTCCTCGCTGCGGGCCGCCCTCGGCGCCCCCGCCCCCGACCGGCGGCACCGGGTGGAAGCCACCCTCGACACCTATCTGACGGCGATCGAGGCCCGGCCGCAGGTGTACCGCTTTCTGATGCACCCCTCCGACCAGGGCCAGCAGCAGGAGCAGGGCTTCGATGTGGGCCATCACTCCGCGCCGCTGCTCCGCCGCCTCGGCGAGGAGCTGGCGATGGTGATCGCCGAACGGGTCGAACTGGGGCCCGGGGGCGAGGAGCAGGCGCGGGTCTGGGGCCATGGGATCGTCGGCATGATGCATGCCGCCGGTGACTGGTGGCTGCGGGAACGCCCCTGTTCACGCGAGCAGTTGGTGCAGCATCTCGCCGAGCTGCTGTGGGGCCGGCTGGCGGTGGCGGACGACCGCGACGGCGGCCCCGCGTTCTGAGCCGGGCCCATCGCGGACCGGGCCTTCCGGCGGCGTGGGCCGGGTCACATCCCGCCGCGGGCCCAGGGCGCCCGCCGGGCCGCGCGCAGCGCCCGGCGCCGCCGCAGCCCACCGAGCCGGTCGGTGAACAGCTCCCCGTCCAGGTGGTCGCACTCGTGCTGGAGACAGCGCGCGAAGAAGCCGGTGCCCTCGATCCGCACCGGCTCCCCGGTCAGGGTCACCCCCTCCACCACCGCGCGGTCGTGGCGCGGGGTGCCCGCCTCGATGCCCGGCAGCGACAGACAGCCCTCCGGGCCACGCACCACGACCCCGTCGGTCTCCGCCAGCCGGGGATTGACCACATGGCCCAGATGGCGCCGGTCCTCGTCGTCCGGGCAGTCGTAGACGAAGACCCGGAGGGCCACTCCGATCTGGTTGGCGGCAAGGCCGACCCCCTGCGCCGCGTACATGGTGGCGTACATGTCCTCGACCAGACGGCCGAGCTCCGGGCCGAACTCGGCGACCTCCGCGCAGGGCGCGCCGAGCACCGCATCGCCGAACAGCCGCATCGGCCGTACCGCTCCGCTGCTTCCGGGGATCACGCCGTTTCGCATGAGAGCCAAGGGTACGGGCCACCCGGTTGGCACTTGTGGGGGTCACGGAATTCGGGTCGGCGGCCGGATCTCGATAGGCTGATCCCCGACCGTGGCCTCCCGGCTGGAGATCCGGCTCGGAGGGGGCGTACCACCGGTGCTCGGGGGGCAGAAGCGGCACCGGTATGCGAGGAGGATCGAAAGACGATGGCAGGCAACTCGGAGCCGCTGTCGCCGCGGGCCAAACTGGCCGTGACGGCAGGCAAGGCCGCGGCGGCGGTGTCGCGGGCCGCGGGCCGCGGCAGCGGATCGGTGATCGGCGGCAAGGTGGCCCTGCGGCTCGACCCCGACCTGCTGGGCAGGCTGGCACAGCACCTGGACGTGATCCTGGTGTCGGCGACCAATGGCAAGACCACGACCACCCGGCTGATCGCCGAGGCGCTGCGGGCGGCCGGACCGGTCGTCTCCAACGCGCTGGGCGCCAATATGCCGGCCGGTATCACCTCGGCCCTGGCGGGCGGCTCGGACGCCCGCTACGGGGTCATCGAGGTCGACGAGAAGTACCTCGCGGGGGTGGCCCGGGACACCGAGCCCAAGGCCATCGCGCTGCTCAACCTCTCGCGCGACCAGCTCGACCGCGCCGCCGAGACCCGCATGCTCGCGGAGAAGTGGCGGGAGGGGCTGACCGGCACCAAGGCCGTGGTGATCGCCAACGCCGACGATCCGCTGATCGTCTGGGCCGCCTCCTCCAGCCCCAATGTGGTCTGGGTCGCGGCGGGCCAGGAGTGGAAGGACGACGCGTGGTCCTGCCCGTCGTGCGGCGGGGTGCTCCAGCGCCCCGGCGACGACTGGGTCTGCGCCGAGTGCGGCTTCCGGCGTCCGATGCCCAGCTGGGCGCTGAACGGCGACTACGTCCTCGACCCGCACGGCGCCGCCTGGCCCATCCACCTCCAGCTGCCCGGCCGCGCCAACAAGGCCAACGCGGCCACCTCGGCGGCGGTCGCGGCGACGTTCGGGGTGCCCCCGCAGGTCGCGCTGGAGCGGATGTACCAGGTCCAGGCGGTCGCCGGACGCTATGACGTGGTCACCTTCGAGGAGCGTCAGCTGCGGCTGCTGCTGGCGAAGAACCCGGCCGGCTGGCTGGAGACCTTCTCGCTGATCAACCCGCCGCCCACCCCGGTGATCCTCTCGGTGAACGCACGCGGGGCGGACGGGACCGACACCTCCTGGCTGTGGGACGTGGACTACACCCGGCTCGCCGGGCACCCGATCTGTGTGATCGGTGATCGCAAGCTGGACCTGGCGGTCCGGCTGGAGGTCGCCGGGCTGGACTTCCGGGTCTGCGCCGATGTGGACGAGGCGGTGCGGATCGCTCCCCCGGGGCAGATCGAGACCATCGCCAACTACACCGCGTTCCAGGACCTGCGCCGCCGGGTCGGCAACTGACCCCGTACGAGAGGCACACGACATGCGTAGCAACAGCCAGAACGGCCTGCGCCTGGTCTGGGTCTACCCCGACCTGCTGAGCACGTACGGCGACCAGGGCAATGCGCTGGTGGTGGAGCGCCGGGCGCGCCAGCGCGGGCTGGATGTCTCCCGGCTGGACGTCCGATCCGACCAGCAGATCCCCACCTCCGGGGACATCTACCTGATCGGCGGCGGTGAGGACCGCCCGCAGCGGCTCGCCGCCGAGCGGCTGACCCGGGACGGCGGGCTGAACCGCGCGGTCGCCAACGGGGCGATCGTCTTCTCGGTGTGCGCGGGCTACCAGATCCTCGGCCATGAGTTCGTCAACGACCTCGGCCAGCGCCAGCCCGGTCTGGGGCTGCTGGATGTGATCAGCACCCGTGGCGAGGGCGCGCGCTGCGTCGGGGACGTACTGGCCGACATCGACGAGCGGCTGGGCCTGCCGCCGCTGACCGGTTTCGAGAACCACCAGGGCGTCACCCATCTGGGCCCGACCGCGCGCCCGTTCGCCCGGGTCCGGTTCGGCAACGGCAACGGCACGGGCGACGGCTTCGAGGGCGCGTACAACGAGACCGTCTTCGGCACCTATATGCACGGCCCGGTGATGGCGCGCAATCCGCATATCGCCGATCTGCTGCTGAAGCTGGCGCTCGATGTGAACGCGCTGCCGCCGGTCGACGACCAGTGGTACGAGGCGCTGCGCAACGAGCGGATCGCGGCGGCCAGCCAGCCCGCCTAGGCCCTGTCCGGTGGGTCTTTGAGGAGCAGCCCGCGGCGTCTGGTGAGGGGGCACCTCCCAGCGTTAGCTGGGGGAGGATCGCAAGGCGGAGGATCGCCCTCGTACTGGGCGTACTCGGGCGACTCCGACAACGCAGCCGGGGGCACCTCCCAGCGTTAGCTGGGGGCGCGGTGCCAGGGGTCGCGGGCCCGATAAGACCCACCGGACAGGGCCTGAGCCGCCTCCGGCCCAGATGAGCCGCTCCGGCACGGAATGTGCCCGGATGCTGGACACATGGCGCACGGCCACGACCCCGCCACCCCCGCGCTTGTAGGGTGGCGGGGTCTCCCGCCGGACAGCGCAGTCCGGTCCTCGGCCCCCTCGTACACAGAGGAATCCGTGCCATGCGCATTGGTGTGCTCACGTCCGGCGGCGACTGCCCCGGTCTGAACGCCGTCATCAGATCCGTCGTCCACCGCGCCGTCGTCGATCACGGCGATGAAGTGATCGGCTTCCACGACGGGTGGAAGGGTCTGCTGGAGGGCGACTACCGCAAGCTGGACCTGGACGCCGTCGGCGGCATCCTGGCCCGCGGCGGCACCATCCTGGGCTCCACCCGGGTGCAGCCCGCCCATCTGCGCGACGGTGTGGAGCGGGCCAAGGGCCATGTCGCCGATCTGGGCCTGGACGCGGTCATCCCGATCGGCGGGGAGGGCACCCTGAAGGCGGCACGGCTGCTCTCCGACGCCGGGCTGCCGATCGTCGGGGTCCCGAAGACCATCGACAACGACATCGCCTCGACCGATGTGACCTTCGGCTTCGACACCGCGGTCGGGGTCGCCACCGAGGCCCTGGACCGGCTGAAGACCACCGCCGAATCGCATCAGCGGGTGCTGATCGTCGAGGTCATGGGCCGCCACACCGGCTGGATCGCACTGCACTCGGGGATGGCCGCGGGCGCCCACGCGATCGTGGTGCCGGAGCGTCCGTTCCACATCGACGAGCTGACGCGGACGGTCGGGCAGCGCTTCGAGGCGGGCAAGAAGTTCGCGATCGTGGTCGCGGCGGAGGGCGCCAAGCCGGTCGAGGGCACGATGGCCTACGAGTCGGGCGGCAAGGACGTCTACGGGCATGAGCGGTTCGCCGGTATCGCCCGTCAGCTCTCCGTCGAGCTGGAGCAGCGGCTCGGCAAGGAGGCGCGGCCGGTGATCCTGGGCCATGTGCAGCGTGGCGGTACGCCCACGGCGTACGACCGGGTGCTGGCCACCCGCTTCGGCTGGCACGCGGTCGAGGCGGCGCACCGGGGCGACTTCGGCCGGATGACGGCGCTGCGCGGTACGGAGATCACGCTGGTGCCGCTGGCGGAGGCCGTGGAGCGGCTCAAGACCGTCCCGGACGAGCGCTATGCCGAGGCCGAGTGCGTGCTCTGACCTGACCGGTTCTACGCTGGTGCGGGCACATCGGTGCACAGCGGGAGAACAGGGAAGGCCGGGGAGAGTCAATGGATCACGGCGGGCACGGCATGGACATGGATCTGCCGCCGTTCACCTTGTCGCGAGGACTGGAGTTCGGCGGCGATCCGCTCTTCCTGGTCGGCTCCGTGGTGGTGCTCGGTCTGTACGCCTGGGGCGCCGCGCGGCTGTGGCGGCGCGGTGACTCCTGGCCGGTGGGGCGGATGGTCTCGTTCGCCCTCGGGGTGCTGACCATCATGATCGCGATGTGCACCGGGCTGAACGACTACGGCATGGTCATGTTCAGCGTCCATATGGTGCAGCACATGATCATCAGCATGGTCTCGCCGATCCTGCTGCTGCTGGGCGCGCCGGTGACGCTGGCCCTGCGCGCCCTGCCCGCGGCCGGGCGCGGCCGCAAGGGTCCGCGGGAGCTGCTGGTGGCGCTGCTGCACAGCCGCTATATGCGGGTCATCACCCATCCGGTGTTCACAATCCCGCTGTTCATCGCGAGCCTGTACGCGCTCTACTTCACCCCGCTCTTCGACTTCCTCATGGAGAGCAAGCCCGGACACCTGGCGATGATGGTCCACTTCCTCGCGGTGGGTCTGGTGTTCTTCTGGCCGATCATGGGCGTGGACCCGGGTCCGCACCGGCCGGGCTATGTGATGCGGATGCTGGAGCTGTTCGCGGGCATGCCGTTCCACGCGTTCTTCGGGATCGCGCTGATGATGGCGACCGAGCCCATGATCGGCACCTATGAGCACCCGCCCGCCTCGCTGGGCATCGACGCGCTGTCGGACCAGAACGCGGCGGGCGGCATCGCCTGGGCGTTCAGCGAGATCCCATCGGTGATCGTCCTGGTGGCGCTGGTCTACCAGTGGTACAAGTCCGAGCAGCGCCAGGCGCGGCGGGCGGACCGCACCGCGGACCGGGACGGCGACCAGGAGCTCGCGGCGTACAACGCCTATCTCGCCTCGCTCCAGAGCCGCGGCCGCTAGGCCCTGTCCGGTGGATCTCATCGGGCCCGCGACGCCTGGCACCGCACCTCGCCGCGTTGTCGGAGTCGTCCGAGTACGCCCAGTACGAGGGCGATCCTCCGCCTTGCGATCCACGGCACCAGACGCCGCGGGCTGCTCCTCAAAGATCCACCGGACAGGGCCTAAGCGCTCCGCGGGAAGTACCGCGAAGCGCCGTCGTTCGTCTGCGGCCGCGTCGTGGCTGGTCGCGCCCACGCGGCGGAGCCGCACATCGACACAGCCCCGCGCCCCTTCGGGGCGCAACCGGACCGCACCGGACGTGAGCGAGGCCGCTTCAGCCCGCTGGCGGCCGGGCCCCGGCCGCGAGACGATATGCCCCGGCCCGTGGTTGGCCGTGGTTCTGGCGATGGGTCGTCAGAACCGCCGTGAGGAGGTCGGGGATGCCCGGATCCACGAAGGCGATGACGGTGTGCACGGTGGGGGGCCTGGTGATGGTGACGGCCTACACCGTGGCCCTGGGCAGCAATGGATGGCTCTGGTTCAGCTGGGTGGTGCTCGGATTGCTGACCGTGGGGGTGGTGCTGGCGCGCTCCTGAAGCGGGCGGCGTGCCCCGGCCGTCAGTCCCGGCCGCCGGAGTCCTGTTGCCGCGCCTGGTCCGCCTCGTGCCGCGCCGGGTCCGCCGCGCGGCCCAGCAGCCGCCGCCACAGCGCGCGCCACCACGGCACAGGCGGCGGTGTCTCGGAGACCGCCACCGGCAGCCGCGGAGCCGCGGGCGGTTCCTCCTTGGGCAGCCGGCGCGCCCGGATCTCGGGCGAGAGCGTGGTGCCCGAGGTGTCCTCCATGAACTCGAACTGGGCGCGGCGCGGGGAGAACTCGGCGGGCAGCGCCTCCAGCCGCCGGGAGATCCAGGTGGCGTGCCAGCTCAGCTCGGACTCCGGGACGGCCAGCCGGAGATCGGGCAACCGCAGCAGCAGCGTGTCGATGGCGGTGTCGGTGATGGCCCGGCCGATGTCCTGTCCGGGGCACTCATGGGGGCCGCCGCTGAAGGACAGATGGGAACGGTTGCCGTACATGGGGGCGCCGATGTCGGGGCGGATGGCCGGGTCGACGTTCCCGGCGGCCAGCCCGAGCAGCAGCATGTCCCCCGCCTTGATCTGCTGACCGCCCAACTCGGTGTCCCCGGTGGCCCAGCGGCCGGGGATGACCGTGAGCGGCGGTTCGTTCCACAGCACATGCTCGATGGCGTCCGGCAGGGTCATATGGCCACCGGCCAGCGAGGCGCGGAAGCGCGGATCGGTGAGGACCATGCGCAAGGTGTTGGCCATCAGATTGGTGGTGGTCTCGTTCCCGGTGAGCAGCACCAGCCGCAGATGCTGGACGACCTCCTCCTCGGTGAGCTCCGAGGGGTGGTCCAGCAGCCAGGACGCCAGGTCCTCGGCGGGCGCGCTCCGTCTGCGGTCCACCAGGCTCTGGATGGCCTCGGTGACGTAGGCGTCGCTGCGCAGCGCGGTGTCGGTGCCCTGCATCAGATCCCGGGTGGCGGCGACCAGCCGTGGGCCGTACTCGTCGGGCATACCGAGCAGATGGGTGAGGACCAGCATGGGCAGCTGCTGGGCGAAGCCCGCCACCAGATCGGCCTCGCCGTCCGCGCAGAAGTCGTTGACCAGCTGGTGGGTGAAGCGGGTGATGTGGCGGCGGATCCCGCGCCGGTCGAGGCGGCCCATGGACTCGGTGAGCGCGGCCCGTAGCCGCTCGTGCTCATCGCCGTCGGCGAAGGTGCACATGGGCTGCCAGCCGACCACGGGCAGCAGGGGAGAGTCGGGGGGCAGCGTGCCCTCTTTCCAGGCGTACCAGTGCCGGGAGTCGCGGGAGAAGCGGGAGGGGGTGCGGGTCACCTCCAGGTTCTCGCGGTAGCCGAGCAGCAGCCAGGCCGGTACGTCGCCGTCGAGCCGGACCGGGGCCACCGCCCCGTGCTCGGCGCGCAGCCGCTCGTACAGGGCCATCGGGTCCTTCGCGTTCTCCGGTCCGAAGAGATCCGTCATGGCGCCCTCGGACATCAGGGCGTGGGCGGGGCATTCGACGGGTGGCGCGGCCGGGTGCCCGGTGCCGGTGCCGCAGTGGTCGGAGGGAGGGGTCACGGTGTCTCCGGGGTCATGGTGGTGAGGGCTTGCAGATAGCTCACGAGGGTGATGAGGGTGTCGCGGCTGGAACCGCGGTCGCGGGCATCGCAGTCGATCATCGGGACGGCGTCGGACAGATCCAGGGCCGCGCGCAGCTCCGCCATGGGGTACACGGGCGCCTCGGGGAAGGCGTTGACCGCCACCACGAAGGGCACTCCGCGCTCCTCGAGCCGGCCGACCACATCGAAGCTGACCTCGAGCCTGCGGGTGTCGAGCAGGACCACGGCGCCGAGCGCGCCCTCGAAGAGGCCGTTCCACAGGAACCAGAAGCGCTCCTGGCCCGGGGTGCCGAAGAGGTAGAGCACCAGCCGTTCGTTGAGGCTGATCCGGCCGAAGTCCATGGCCACGGTGGTCTCGGTCTTGCGCTCCACCCCGGCGAGGTCGTCGACGCCGACCCCGGCCTGGGTCATGGTCTCCTCGGTGGTCAGCGGGCGGATCTCACTCACCGAGCCGACCATGGTCGTCTTGCCGACGCCGAACCCTCCGACGATCACCACCTTGACGGCCGCCGCGGCGGAGGCGGGGAGGATGTCCTCGGTGCGCGGCCCGACGAGCCCGCCATTGCCGCCACCGGCGCCGTTGCCGCCGTTGCCGTCAGAGATTCTGTAGTCCATGCATCACCGCCTGGAGCAGTTCGGGGTCGGGCAGCACGGCGGCGGGGACCGGCGCCCGCGCTTCCACTCGGTGGTCCTTGAGCAGTCCCGCGAGGATCACGGAGACGGTGGAGACGGGCAGCACCAGATACGCCGAGATCTCCGCCACGGAGAGCGGGAACTGACACATCCTCAGCACAGCGGCGATCTCGGGCTGCATCCCCGGTTGCGGTTCGGTCCGCGCCACGATCAGGCTGACCAGCTCGACGGAGGTCCGGTCGGGCTGCGCACGGCCACGGGTGACGGTGTACAGCCGCTCGGGGCCGCCCTCGTCCCAGTCCTTACCGGTCCCGCCCCTGTCCGGCCCGCTCATGTCAGTCCGTCGACACGGGGTGGGCTGCTCAGATGTTCTCCGAGCCGGGCGACCAGGTCCCGCATGCACTGGCCCATCAGCCCCGCGTCCACGCTGTCCTCGGCGAGGACCGCCAGATACGAACTGACTCCGGCCGCCATCAGATAGAAGAACCCGCCGCCGACCTCGATGACCACCAGCCTCATCCGCCCGTCGCCTTCGGGGAATTCGGCGGCGATCGCGGTCGACAGGCTCTGCAATCCCGCGCAGGCGGCGGCCAGCCGGTCGGCGGTGTCCTCGTCGGTCCCGACCTGTGCCATGCACAGACCGTCCGAGGAGAGCAGGACCACGTGGCGGGTCTGGGGAACGCTGGACGCCAGGTCCCGGAGCATCCAGTCCATGTTGAACCGCGCTTGCCTCACTTGGCTATTCATCCTTGTTCGAGGGGTCTGTGGGGTCCGAGGGGATTGACGGGGTGCCCGTGGCTTCCGTGGCTTCCGTGTCGTCCGAGGGCTCCCCGGAGAGGCCCTGGTGGAACGCGGCCAGCCACATCCCGGGCTGCACCGGCGGCGCGGCCGGTTCGGCGGGCCGGTCGGCGGCCGGGGCGGGTGGAGGTGCGTCGACCCGGATGGGCGGGGTCACCACCGGCATCCGACGGCGGCGCTGGGGCAGTCCGGCGCCGTTCTGGCGGAACCCGGGGTGGTCCGGAGCGGGTTTGGCGACCCGCGCGGGCATCGGCGTCGGCGTCGCGCGCTTGACCGGCTTGGGCGGCGGTAGCTTGGCGGCGCGGGCGATGGCTCCGCCGGGCGCGGGAGTGGGGCAGGTGATGTCCTGCGGTACGACCAGCACGGCGCGCACCCCGCCGTACGCCGAGGGCCGCAGCGAGATCTGGAACCGGTACGCCAGCGCGAGCCGTCCGACCACGGCGAGGCCCAGCCGTGGTGTCTCGCCCAGGTCGTTGAGATCCAGTCCGGTGGACGCCTGGGCCAGCACCAGTTCGGTGCGGCGCCGCGCCTCCGCGGACAGTCCGACCCCGGCGTCCTCGATCTCGATCGCGATCCCGGACTGGACCTCGATCGCGGTGAGATGCACCCGGGTCCTGGGCGGTGAATAGCGGGTGGCGTTGTCCAGCAGTTCGGCCAGGGCGTGGATCAGCGGCTCCACCGAGGGGCCGACGATGGCGACGTCCGCCACCGAGTGCAGATCCACCCGCTGGTACTCGAGGATGCGCGACATGGCGCCGCGCAACACGTTGAACAGCGGCACCTCCTTTTGCCACTGACGCCCCGGGCGGGAGCCGCCCAGCACCGCGATGCTGTCCGCCAGCCTGCCGACCAGGGCGTTGCCGTGGTCGATATGGAGCAGGTCCTCGAAGACCTCGGGGTCCGCGCCGTGCTTGTCCTCCAGCTCCCGCAGATCCTGGGCCTGTTGGTGAACGATGGCCTGCACCCGGCGGGCGATGTTGACGAACGCCCGCTGTGCCGCGTCCCGCAGGTCCTCCTCCGCCCGCACGGTCTCCAGCACCGCGCGCAGCAGGGCCCGGTGCGCGGATTCGAAGTCCCGGTCGAGGTCGGGCGCGTGGTCGATGTCCTTCATGACCTCGTCGACCATGCTGCCGCGGCGCAGCCGGTCCACCGCGGCGGGCAGCAGATCGCGGGCCAGCCGCCGGATCTCCTCCTCCTGCTCCACCAGCCGCCGGCGGAGTCCGTCCTCCTGGGCGGCGAACCGTTCGCGCAGGGTGGCGATCAGCCGGCCACGGCGCATCGACTCGGCCGCCGCCACGGCCACCACCAGCGTCGCCACCACTCCGCACCAGGCGACCGCCGTTCGTGCCCCGGCCGGTACCGCGGTCACGGCGAGCGCCGCGCAGACCGCCGTCGCGGCGGGAGGAAGGACCCATACGAGCGTGGAGGCGGGCCGTCGGCCTCCGGGTGAGGCGCCAGCGAAAACCATTGGCTTCCTTAGGAAGAGCGGAAGAAAATGCGTGCGAGGAGCTCGCTATGGGCCCAGGAGCATAGCGCTTTCCTCAGGCATCAAGACGAAGATGCTTTTTTCTCGGAATTGCACTGAAGAGCGAATTCATTCAGGGCGAAGAATCGATCACATTCATTCAGATTCCCCTGCGCCTCGAAACCCCACACCCATAAAAGACCGCTCATTTCCGGCGATTACGGACATCGCGCGGTGACTCCCCGCAGGGGCAACCGGGTTGTAGAGTCTGTCGGTTGGCCACACAGGTGTGGAGGGCGGTCGCGTGTTCTACCAGGTGCTCAAATACGTGCTGTTGGGGCCGTTGCTGAGGCTTCTCTTCCGGCCCCGGGTCGAGGGGGTCGAGCACATCCCGGCCGAGGGCGCCGCCATCGTCGCCGGGAATCACCTGTCGTTCTCCGATCATTTTCTGATGCCCGCGATCGTGCCGCGCCGCATCACCTTTCTCGCCAAGGCGGAGTACTTCACCGGACCGGGGCTCAAAGGGCGGCTGACCGCGGCGTTTTTCCGCGGCGCCGGTCAGATTCCGGTGGACCGCGCGGGCGGCACGGCAGCCGAGGCGGCGCTGCGCTCGGGGCTCGCGGTGCTGCGCAAGGGCCGGTTGCTGGGCATCTATCCGGAGGGCACCCGCTCGCACGACGGACGGCTCTACAAGGGGCGTACCGGGGTGGCGGCGATGGCGCTCACCGCCGGAGCCCCGGTGATCCCGTGCGCCATGGTGGGCACCTTCGAGATCCAGCCGCCGGGGCGTCTGGTGCCCCGGATCCGCCGGGTGACCATCCGGTTCGGTGAGCCGCTGGACTTCTCGCGCTACGCCGGGCTGGAGCGGGAGCGCACCGTGCTGCGGGCCGTCACGGACGAGATCATGTACGAGATCCTGCGGCTGTCCGGACAGGAGTACGTCGACGCCTACGCCTCGGAGGTCAAGGCCGAGCAGTCCCGGCGCCGTCCCGGACCGTTGCGCTGACGGCGAATCTGCCACCAGCCGAGTGCCCTGGGCGTGCCCGGCCGGCGGACCGTAGCGTCCCGGCATGACCACAGCAGACATATGCGTGATCGGGGCGACCGGGCAGATCGGACGGGCGGCGGTGCGCGCGCTGGCCGAGGAGGGCCGACGGGTGCGGGCGGCCTCCCGCAGCGGGGGCCGTGATGAGCGCTGGCCCGGGGACGTGGAGAGCGTGGCGCTGGACCGGGAGGACGACGCGGCGGTGGCCGCGCTGGTCGGGGACGGCTGCGAGGTGCTGCTGGACTGTGTCGCCTACGGCCGGGCGCACGCACGGCAGTTGCTGGGCCTGGCGGACCGGATCGGCTCGGCGGTGGTGATCTCCAGCGGCGCGGTGTACCAGGACGACCGGGGCCGCGGCTTCGACACCCAGGACCGGCCGGACGGCGCCCCGGTGTACCCGGTGCCGATCCCCGAATCCCAGCGCACCGTGACCCCGGGGGACACCGCCGGAAACCGCAAGGTCGCCCTGGAGCGGGAGTTGCTGGCCGCGGGCGACCGGCTGCCGGTGACCCTGCTGCGGGCCGGGGCGATCCACGGCCCGCACTGCCGTACCCCGCGGGAGCTGTACTTCGTCAAGCGGGTGCTCGACGGGCGACCGGTGCGCGTGCTGGCGTACGGCGGCCGCAGCCGCTTCCACCCGGTGCATGTGGACAATCTCGCGGAGCTGATACGGCTGGCCGCCCACCGGCCCGGGTCGCGGGTGCTCAACGCGGGCGACCCGCAGGCGCCGACAGTGGCCGACATCGCCGCCGCGGTGGACGCCGTGATGGCGGCGCGGAGTGAAATCGTACTGCTCGACGGCGAGCCACCGCTTGCGCACGTGGGCGTCACCCCGTGGAGCCTCCCGCACCCCGTGGTCTACGACATGGCGGCGGCGGAGCGGGAGTTGGGCTACCGCCCGGTCACCGGCTACGCCGAGTCGCTGCCCGAGACGGTGGACTGGCTGGCCCGGCGGCTCACCGACGGCGGGGGCTGGCCCGCCGCGTTCCCGGAGATGGCCGCGGCCTACGGCCCGAAGATCGACCTGTTCGACTACGCGGCCGAGGACGCCTGGCTGGGCAGCCGCCGCCGGGCCGTCTGACCACCTCGCCGGAAAGGGGCCGGGCCCGGTTCCGTACGCGCCGACACGTACGGAACCGGGCCCGGTGGTGGTTACTTGACGGCGGTGGCCTTCGAGACCTTCGCCGCCTTGGCCGCCTTGGCGGCCGAGTCGGACTTCGCGGGCACCGGCGTGGCGTGCGGACCGCACGTCACGTCCTTGGCGTCCACCGTGCCCTTGAGCAGGTAGGCGTCCACCCGGTCGTTGATGCAGGCGTTGACCAGGCCGGTCACACCGTGCGAACCCGCGTCCTTCTCGGTGATCAGACGCGAGCCCTTGAGCCTCTTGTGCAGCTCCACGGCGCCGTCGTACGGGGTCGCGGCGTCGCGGGTGCTCTGCACGATGAGGGTCTTGGGCAGGCCCTTGGCGGCGCCCACCTCCAGCGGGGTGTGCTGCTTGGCGCCCCAGGTGGCGCACGGCAGGTTCATCCAGGCGTTGGACCAGGTCAGGAAGGGGTAGTCCCGGTGCAGCCGGGTGTTGTCCCGGTCCCACTTGGCCCAGCTGGTCGGCCACTTGGTGTCGGCGCACTCCACGGCGGTGTAGACCGCGTTGCTGTTCTCCGAGGCGATGTTGCCCGCGGTGTCGGACATGTCCGGGCCCGCGGCCTCGATCAGCGGCTTGTTGTCACCGGCGAGGTAGGCGCTCCACACCTCCGCGACCTGGGTCCACGCGGAGTCGTAGTACGGAGCGCTCTGGAAGAAGGCGAGCAGTTCGGCCGGGCCCACGACCCCGCCGATGGGGCTCTCCTTGGCGGTCGCGCGCAGTGTGTCCCACTGCTTCTGGACCTTGGCCGAGGTGTTGCCGATGTGGTAGGCGGCGTCGTTCTTGGCGACCCACGCCTTCCAGTCGTTCCAGCGCATCTCGAAGGCGACGTCCTGGTCCAGGTTGGCCTGGTACCAGATCTTCTCCCGCGAGGGGTTGACCACGCTGTCGACGATCAGCCGACGAACGTGGTTCGGGAACAGCGTGGCGTAGACGCCACCGATGTACGTTCCGTAGGACACGCCGAGGTAGTTGAGCTTCTTGTCGCCGAGCGCGGCCCGGATGACGTCGATGTCACGCGCGGTGTTCGGCGTCGTCATATGGGGCAGCATCCGGCCGCTGCGCTCCTTGCAGCCCTGGGCGTACTCCTTGGCCAGCTTGCGCTGGACGCGCTTGTCCGCCTCGCTGTCGGGCACCGGGTCCAGCTTGGGCGCCTTGACGAACTCCTGCGGGTCGACGCAGGAGATGGGGGCGGAGTGGCCGACACCGCGCGGGTCGAAGCCGACGAAGTCATAGGCCATCGCGGCCTTCGCCCACACCGGGTTCTTGTTGGTGACCCGGGTCGGGAAGCGCATACCCGAACCGCCCGGACCGCCCGGGTTGTAGACCAGCGAGCCCTGGCGCTCGGAGGCGGAGCCGGTGTTGCCGATCCGGTCCACCGCGATCTTGATCTTGCGGCCGTCGGGCTTGGCGTAGTCCAGCGGCACGGTGACATAGCCGCACTGGATGGGCTTGGCCAGACCCCAGTCGGCGGGGCAGTCCTTCCAGTCGATGCCCTTCTTCGCGGCCTTGGCCGCGGCGATGGCAACACCGCGGGCCTCGGCGGCGCCGCCCGGCGTCCGCTCGGAGGCACCCGCGGTGGGGGCGGCCAGCGCCCCAGTTATCAGCGCACCGGTCATCACACCACCGGCCACGCCGAAGAGTGCTGTGCGTCTCACGTAGTTATCCCCCTGCATGGTTGCGCCGCTTGTGACGGCGATGATCACAGAGTGTCAGGAGGATTCTTGTGGCTGGCTTACCACCGAGTACAGGGCAAACCGTCATTTCTTTATCAACACGTGAACATCAGCCCAACGGCGGAGGGTGTCCCGCCGCATGGCGTTCCCAGGTGTCAACACCACTGTAGCGGCCAGTTGTCGCAGGTCGGGGCGGGTGGCTCCGGTCGGCGGGACAGGCCGTCCGATATTTGCCCTTGACGGAGGCACCGTTGACCGTCGATTCTCATGTGCGCACAAATGATCCACCGCTCCGCAACATCCCCCCACATCACAACGGAGCCCAACTGTGAAGCGAATAATGCCGATCCGCCGTGGAGTGCTCGCGGCCGGAGCCAGTGCCGCCCTCGCCGCCGCCCTGCTGTCCGGCGCGTCGATGGCCCAGGCCAGCATCTCCGACTCCTCCGCCGCGGCGGCCCCCGACATTGATGTCGAGGCCGTCAAGGGAGACCTGAAGGAACTTCAGTCCATCGCGGACAGCAACGGCGGCAACCGCGCCCACGGCCAGCCCGGCTACAAGGCGTCCGTGGACTTCATCAAGAAGAAGCTGGACGAGGCCGGGTTCAAGACCGCCATCCAGGAGTTCGACAACGGCGGGGCGAAGGGCTACAACCTCATCGCCGACTGGCCGGGTGGCAGCGAGGACAAGGTCGTCATGGCCGGGTCGCATCTGGACTCGGTCTCCGCGGGCCCGGGAATCAACGACAACGGATCGGGCTCCGCCGCGATCCTGGAGGTCGCGCTCGCCGCGGCCAAGGCCGACCTCAAGCCCGCCAAGCACCTGCGGTTCGCCTGGTGGGGCGACGAGGAGGACGGCATGGTCGGCTCCACGCACTACGTGGACAAGCTGGCGTCCGGCGACAAGTCGAAGATCGACTCGTATCTGAACTTCGACATGCTCGGCTCCCCCAACCCGGGGTACTTCGTCTACGACGACGACACCGAGCTGGAGAAGGTCTTCACCGACTGGTTCGCGGCCAAGGACATCAAGACCGACCCGGAGACCGAGGGCGACGGCCGCTCGGACCACGCGCCGTTCAAGGACGCGGGCGTGCGGGTCGGCGGTCTGTTCACCGGCGCCGAGGCCACCAAGAGCCAGGAGCAGGCGGACAAGTGGGGCGGCAAGGCGGGCGAGCCGTTCGACCCGTGCTACCACTCCGCATGCGACAAGACGTCGAACATCGACGACAAGGCACTGGATCTGAACACCGACGCGATCGCGAACGCGATCTGGACGCTCAGCTCCTAGGACCCGGCGGGGCCGGCCGGTCGGCCGGCCCCGCGCCTCACTCCTTCTGGCCCGGCCGCCGATCCCCGGCGGCCGGGCCGCGGTGTTCGGCGGCGATGCCGAAACGGCGCCGTTCGCCCGGAGCGGACGACGAGGGCCGCACGCTGGAGACGGTACGGATCACCGACTCCTCCGCCTCCGTCTCGTTCCGCTCGAGTCGTTCCAGGTCAGCGGCGGAGACCAGGGCGACAAGCGGTTTTCCGTGGCGAGTGACGACCACCCTCTCCCCGCCGTACACCACGCGGTTGATCAGCTCCGCGAGCTCCGCACGGGCTTGCGTCACCGGAATCTCATAGGCCATGCTCACCATCATAACGAAACGTACGTCCTGTACATTTTATAGAGAGCGCCATTCAGAGAGCGCCCTTCATGGAGAGCGCCTTGCGAGCCGCCGAGAGGTGACGCCATGGAACGACCGACCGCGCGCCATGTCCTGCCCGAGTTCACCGAGCGCACCAGCTCGGGCGCCCGCACCATGGACCCGTACGCCAGGCTCCTCGCCGAGCGGATCGTCTTCCTCGGCACCCCGGTCGACGACACCTCGGCCAACGATGTGATCGCCCAGCTCGTCCACCTCGAGCACGCCGCCCCCGGTCAGGACATCTCGCTCTACATCAACTCCCCCGGCGGCTCGTTCGCCGCCATGACCGCGATCTACGACACGATGGGTTACGTCACCTGCGACATCCAGACGGTCTGCCTGGGCCAGGCCGCCTCGTCCGCCGCCGTACTGCTCGCCGCGGGTACGCCGGGCAAGCGGCTGGCGCTGCCCGGCGCACGGGTCCTGCTGCACCAGGCCGCCATCAGCGAGCCGATCGAGGGCAGCACCTCCGATCTGGCGATCCAGGCCGCGGAGTTGCTGCGCAGCCAGGCGCTGCTCGAGGAGATGCTGGCCCGCCACACCGGCCGGAGCGCCGAGGAGATCCGCGCCGACATCGACCGCGAGCGGATCTTCGACGCTCCGGCCGCGGTGGCATACGGACTGGTGGACCGGCTCACCGAGCGCCGCGGCGGGCCGGACACGGCCACCGGAGCGAGGTGAGCGCAGGATGCTTCCACCGGAGCTGCCGCCGCTGCCCGCGCTGACCCGCGCGGAGGGGAACCTCGTCGATGCCTATCTGGAGGCGGTCGATCTGCTCGGGAGGGTCAACCCGGCCCGTGCCCAGGACACCTATGCGAGTCTGCGTGCCGCCCAGGCGCTGGTCGGCAGGGCCGTCGCACTGCGTGACGCGCTGGAGCTGATGCACCAGCGCGGGGAGAGCGCCCTGCACACCGCCACCCTGGCGCGGGCGCTGCGGGTGCTGGACGGGGAGCGGCGTACCGGGCGGGTCACCCTGCCCCCGGCCCGGAGGAGCTGAAACGGTCGCCCGATCGGCGTAGCCGGAAATCCCGGGGAAGAATCGCCGCCCGCTTGCGCCCCGTGCCGCCGCCCCTCGACGAAGCAGAGATCATCACTGGTCAGGAGGGGGGCGAGGGGGAGGGCCGGTCACCCGAACGGGCCATCCGTGAGCACCATCACACAGGGGTGTGTCGCTGCGGAACCAGCGGCCGGGATGCGTGACCATCACTGGGACAACAGACCCCGCCGGAGTACCGGGGTGGGGTCGGCTCATGAAGGGGGTGCGCGATGATTGCGCACATTCGGATCCCCAGGATGGTCTCCCGAGCGAGTGCCGTCTCCGCTCTCACCGTCGCCGCCGTCGGTGGCACCATCGCGGTACCGGGGTCGCCGCCGGAGGCGAAGGCGACGGCGACGACCGTCGCGTTCAAGGCGCTCCGGATCGCCGCGTCGCAGAGGGGCGCGCCCTATGTGTACGGCGCGGCGGGACCGCACCGCTTCGACTGCTCGGGGCTGACGCAGTACGCGTACAAGGGGGCCGGGAAGCCTCTGCCGCGTACCGCGGCGGCGCAGTACAACCGGACGCGCCCAATAACGGCCTCCTCGCGCACCCGTGGTGACCTGGTGTTCTTCCACGGCAGCCGCGGTGTCTACCACGTCGGCCTCTACGCGGGCGACGGGCGGATCTGGCACGCGCCCAAGACCGGCACCGTGGTGCGGCTGGAGCGGATCTGGACCCGCCACGTCTCCTACGGCAAGGTCCGCTGATCCGGGCGGAGTTGCCCGGGACCGCGTTGTCAGAGGCCGGAGGTAGGTTGACGGGGTTGGGGCACCACCCTGTCGACTTCGGAGACCTGCATGTCCTACCTCAACCCGGTCCGGCACATCACCTTCGACGCCCATGATCCGTACCGGCTCGCGCAGTTCTGGTCACAGCTGACCGGATACCCGCTGGAGGACTCGGATCCGGGCGATGACGAGGTGCTGATCACGCCGGACCAACCCGGGGTCCCCGGCCTGCTGTTCCTGCGGGTGCCGGACACCAAGACCGTCAAGAACCGTGTCCACCTCGACATCCAGCCGCCCTCGGGCACGCGGGACGCCGAGGTGGACCGGCTCGTCGGGCTCGGCGCGAAGGTCGTCGACGACCGGCGTACGGACGACGGGATGGGCTGGGTGGTGATGTCCGACCTCGAGGGCAATGAGTTCTGTGTGGAGCGCAGCGCGGTGGAGCGCGGTCTGGTGGAG
Organism: Streptomyces coffeae; assembly: GCF_016741875.1. Lineage (GTDB taxonomy): Bacteria > Actinomycetota > Actinomycetes > Streptomycetales > Streptomycetaceae > Streptomyces > Streptomyces coffeae. Next base: position 284,482 of record NZ_JAERRF010000010.1, read on the forward strand.
TCCTGAACGCCGTCCCCTTGTCCCGGGGGCCGGGGCCGGGGGTTTGCGCCACCTGGAGCGGGTCGGGGCGAGGCGCTAGCGTGAACCGGTGCCGGCCGTGCACCGGCCGGCGCCGGGAGGGGGCGCGTGGTGACCGAGCAGTTCCAGCCGGACCGGACCTACGACCAGGTGTATCTCGTCTTCGTCGACACCTCCGGGTATTCGACGATCGTCCGCTGCAACCCCGGGGACCGGGCCGCCCGGGCCTTCGATCTGCTGCGGGAACGGATGCGGGGGCGGATCGCCCAGCTCTCCGCGCAGTACCGCTGCGCGCGCAGCGATGTGTGGAGCTGGCGCGGTGACGGCGGGTTCTTCGCGGTCCACGACGAGAGCGAGAGCGTGGCGCGCGATGTCGCGCTGGAGGCGGCGCGGACCTTTCTCACCCTCGATCTGCGTCATTTACGGGACGAGTTCGCGCAGGCCGGGGTGGACGGGGAGCTGCATGTGCGGATGGCGGTGCACAAGGGGGCGATCCGTCACAGCGCGGAGGGCCGGACGGGCGCGATCCACTCCCCCGACATCAATCTCGCCGCGCACCTGGAGAAGGTGACCCCGCCGGACTGTCTGGCGGTGTCGGAGGATGTGTACCGCACCGCCGGTCCGTTCGCGGAGCTGTTCGCGCCCGTCGGCAGCCATGAGGGCAAGGACGTCTATCTGATGGCGGGCGACGGCGGGCCGGGCGCGGCGGCCAAGGCGTGGCTCGCGGGCCGAGGGCTGGCCGACGGCACACCGGTGTACGCCTATCCGGAACGGCCGAGTTCACATCAGAAGGCGCGGCTGCTGGACGCCGCGTCGGACGAGGTCCTCGACATGGGGACGGCACTGCGCACCTCCTCCAGCCGTCTGGTGACCACCGAGCGCCCGGCCCGCTATCGGGACGCGGTGCTGGGGCTGTTGCGCCGCGGCGGCACCTACCGCTGCTATCTGCTGGACCCGTCCTCGGAGGCGGCGGACACGCTGGCGCGCCAGTACGAGGAGGACATGGCGCGGAAGATCAAGGATTCGCTGGAGCGGTTCGGCCGGTTCAAGGAGCGTTACGGCACGGAGGCGGAGGGCTTGCGGGTCTACCAGACGGACGGCTTCCCGGGGTTCTCGGCGCTCGGGATCGACATGGGCCGCCCGGACGGGCTGATCCTGTACTCCTCGTACCTCATGGGCGCGAGTCCGTACGGGGTGATCGAGCGCGGCGATATGCCGCACTATCTGATCGGCCCGGCCGCCGGGCGGGTCTTCACCCGTATCCGGGAGCTGACCGAGGCGCGTTCGGGGACGGGGCGGGTCGAGCGGGTGCTGTAGCGGGGGCGCGGCTCAGTTGACCGCTACGGTCCAGGGCAGCGCGATCCAGACGGTCTTGCCGCCGTCGTCGGTGGGCGTGATGAAGACGTCGCCGCCCGATTCGGCGGCCAGGGAGCGGATGATGACCAGGCCGCGGCCATGGTCCCGGCCGTGGTCCTGCGGGGTGGCGGCGGGCAGCCGTCCCGGCCACCGGGGATGGCTGTCGGTGACGCCGATCTCCAGCCGCCGGGTGTGGTCGAGCCGGAGGTCGACAGTGAAGGTGGGTGACCGGCCCACGGTGTGCTGGACCGCGTTGGTGGCCAGCTCGGAGACGATGAGCCGGACGGTGTCGGTGGCTTCCGCGCCCGCTCCGAGTCCCCATTCGGCCAGTACGTCCGTCACATAGGCGCGGGCCGCGGGGACCGAGGCCGGGGCGCTCGGCAGAGTGAGGGATGCTTCCTGATGGTCTGCCATGGCGGCCTGTCCCTTTCCGCCGGGGCGCGGCGCGGACGCGTCGGGTGATGCCGACGAAGCCGGGGCGTTCCGGGCGGCTTCGGCGTGCTTACGCGTCAGAGTGCCATCGATGCCCTCCGTAACGGGGGCGATCCACCGGGTTATGCATATATCTGTCGCTCGAAGCGGTGAACTCTGCTACGGAAGACCGGATTTGGGCGGCAGACTGGGGAGCGAACGGCGGTACAGGGGCGCGGACGGGAGGGAGAACTCATGCGGTACGGCCCGGCGGTGCGCCGCCGCAAGCTGGGCGCGGAGCTTCGCCGCCAGCGCGACCTGGCCGGGCTCACCAGTGGGGAGACAGCGCGGCTGCTGGGCTGGCACCAGTCGAAGGTGAGCCGGATCGAGACCGGCCGCAGCGGAGCCAAACCCGCGGATGTGGCACGGCTGCTGGATCTGTACGGGGTCGGCGATCCGGATCTGCGGGCGCTGCTGGAGGCCCTGTGCGGCGGGGGCTCCTCGGATCCGCACGAATCACGGCGCGGCTGGTGGCACGCCTACCGCGATCTTCTGCCGCCCGCCTACCGGGACTTCATCAGCCTGGAGGCCGAGGCGTCACAGGCGTACACCCTGGAGACCACGGTGGTGCCCGGACTGCTCCAGACCCCGGACTACGCCCGGACGGTCACCCGGGCGGCACTGGCGGATCTGCCGCAGCGGCAGTTGGACGCGCTGGTGGAGGTGCGGATCGCCCGTCAGTCGGTGCTGTACGGCACCGAACCGCTGCGACTGCACGCGGTGCTGGACGAGGCGGTGCTGCGCCGCGTGGTCGGCGGGCCGGAGGTGATGGCGGCCCAATTGCGGCATCTGACCACGCTGGCGGAGCTGCCCCAGGCATGTGTGCAAGTGCTGCCATATTCCGCTGGAATGCCCATTGGCATTACCAGTCCTTTCATTATTTTCTCTTTTCCGCACATTACTGACCTCGACGTGGTGGTTCTCGACCACCTGACGAGTAGCCTCTATCTGGAGCGGAAAGAAGACCTCCGGGCGTACAGCGCGGCGTTCGATGTCCTGCGCACCCACGCCCTGGCACCTGAGGAATCACTCACCTTCATCAGCAAAATCGGGGGCGGCGCCTGAGGGGGCTCCATGTCCGCACTGTCCGCCACATCCGCCACATCCGTCGACCCCGGCGGCTGGCTGCGCAGCAGCTACAGCGTCGGCATGAACAACTGCGTCGAGACAGCCCGGCTCGGTTCCGGACTGCTCGCCGTGCGCGACTCGAAGAACACGGCAGGCCCCGCCCTGCTGTTCACCCCGTCGAGCTGGACCTCGTTCCTCGAGGGCCTGTCCGGCGGCGGTTTCGGCCCCGGCCTTTCCCACCCCGCCGGGAGTTGATCCGTCAGGCGGTCGGCGCGGTCTCCAGGATCACGCCGACCGCCTGCTCGATCTGCTCATCCGTCAGATCCGCGCGGGCGGTCAGCCGCAGCCGGGAGATGCCGTCGGGGACCGACGGCGGGCGGAAGCAGCCCACCAGCAGCCCGGCCGCACGGCAGTCCGCGGCCCATTGCACCGCCTGCTCCGGCGACGGAGCCCGCACCGAAACCACCGCCGCGTCCGGCCGCACCGCGGAAAGCCCCGCGGCGGTCAGCCGTCCGTGCAGCGCGGTGGCGACCGTACGCGCGCGGGCGGCCCGTTGCGGCTCCCGGGCCAGCAGCCGCAGACTCGCCAGCGCCGCGCCCGCCGCCGCCGGGTTCAGACCGGTGTCGAAGATGAAGGTACGGGCGGCGTTGACCAGATGCTCGATCACCCGGGCCGGGCCCAGAACCGCCCCGCCCTGGCTGCCCAGCGACTTCGACAGGGTGGCGGTGACCACCACCTGCGGCGCGCCCGCGAGTCCGGCCGCGTGCACCGCGCCGCGCCCGCCCTCGCCGAGCACCCCCAGCCCATGGGCGTCGTCCACCACCAGCGCCGCGCTGTGCGACCGGCAGGCCGCGGCCAGCGCGGGCAGCGGGGCGGCGTCGCCGTCGACGGAGAAGACCGAGTCGGTGACCACGAGCGCCCGGCGGCCCCGCCCCCCGCCTGCCTCGTGGCCCTCGGCGTCCAGCACCTTGCGTACGGCGGCGGGGTCGGCGTGCGGCACCACCTCGACCTCGGCGCGGGAGAGCCGGCAGCCGTCGATGAGCGAGGCGTGGTTGCCCGCGTCGGAGACCACCAGCGCATCACGGTCGCTGAGCGCGGAAACGGCGGCCAGATTCGCGGCGTATCCGGACGAGAACACCAAAGCCGCCTCGAAGCCGCAGAACTCCGCGAGTTCCTCCTCCAGCGCGGCGTGCAGCTCGGTGGTTCCGGTGACCAGCCGTGATCCGGTGGACCCCGCGCCCCAGCGCCGCGCCGCCTCCGCCGCGGCGGCCGTGACCTCCGGATGCCGGGCCAGCCCCAGATAGTCGTTGCTCGCCAGGTCCAGCAGCGGGGAGTCGGCGGGGCGGGGGTTCAGACGGCGGACCAGTCCGGCGCGGGCGCGCCGCTCCCGCTGGGCGTCGATCCACTCGAACGGGTCGTCCTGCCGGTCCTCGGCCATGCGCTCTCCTCGCCTTCCACGGGGCACCAACTGTGGGGTCCGGATAGAACGTAGTCCTCTCCATGCGTGGTCACGGTGTGGCAATACCCACACCCCCAACTCGCGGTCTTGTATGGATCCTCCTTTGCCGGGAGCGGTGGCGTAGGACAGGATCGGCGCCATGGACCTGCTGAACACGCTGGTGGACAAGGGGCTGCGGCGCGAATCGCCGACCCGCGAAGAGGCGCTCGCCGTGCTGGCGACCTCCGATGACGATGTACTCGATGTGGTGGCCGCCGCGGGCAAGGTGCGCCGCCACTGGTTCGGGCGGCGGGTGAAGCTCAACTATCTGGTCAACCTCAAGTCGGGCCTGTGCCCCGAGGACTGCTCGTACTGTTCGCAGCGGCTCGGCTCGACCTCGGAGATCCTCAAGTACACCTGGCTGAAGCCGGACCAGGCGGCGGCCGCGGCGACCGCGGGGGTCTCGGGCGGCGCCAAGCGGGTGTGCCTGGTCGCCAGCGGCCGCGGGCCGACGGACCGGGATGTGGACCGGGTCTCGCAGACCATCGCCGCCATCAAGGAGCAGCACCAGGATGTGGAGGTCTGCGCCTGCCTCGGGCTGCTGTCCGAGGGCCAGGCGGAGCGGCTGCGGGACGCCGGTGCCAACGCCTACAACCACAACCTCAACACCTCCGAGGCCACCTACGGCGACATCACCACCACCCACACCTACGCCGACCGGGTCTCGACGGTGCAGCAGGCCCAGGCGGCCGGTATGTCCGCCTGCTCCGGGCTGATCGCGGGCATGGGCGAGACGGACGAGGACCTGGTCGACGTGGTCTTCTCGCTGCGCGAGCTGGACCCGGACTCGGTGCCGGTCAACTTCCTGATCCCGATCGAGGGCACCCCGCTGGCCGGGGACTGGAACCTCACCCCGCAGCGCTGTCTGCGGATCCTGGCCATGGTGCGGTTCGTCTGCCCGGATGTGGAGGTGCGGCTCGCGGGCGGACGCGAGATCCATCTGCGCAGCCTCCAGCCGCTGGCCCTGAACCTGGCGAACTCGATCTTCCTCGGCGACTATCTGACCACCGAGGGCCAGGCCGGCAAGGAAGACCTGGCGATGATCGCCGACGCGGGCTTCGAGGTGGAGGGCACCGACACCACCACCCTGCCCGAGCACCGCGCCGACGCGCTCGCGGCGGCCGCCGGAGGCTGCGGCTCGCACGCCGGGGCGGCGGGGGGCTGCGGTTCGCACGGTGCCGAGGGCGGGGGCTGCGGTCCGTGCGGTGACCCCGCGTCCGAGTCCGAGGCCGAGCCCGCCGCGGTGGCGGCGCGCGAGGAGTCCCACGCCGATCTGGTCGCGGTGCGCCGCCGGGGCGTGGGCACGGATCTGCCGCCCAATGCCTGAGCCGCTGTCCGCCGGTGAGCTCCGGGAGCTGGACCGGCAGCACGTCTGGCACCCGTACGGCCCGATGCCCGGCCGTGAGGATCCGCTGGTGGTGGAGTCCGCGTCCGGGGTCCGGCTGCGGCTGGCCGAACCGGTCGAGGGCGTCCGGGAGCTGGTGGACGGGATGTCGTCGTGGTGGTCGGCCATCCACGGCTACAACCACCCGGTGCTCAACGAGGCCGCGCGCGGCCAGCTGGGACGGATGAGCCATGTGATGTTCGGCGGGCTCACCCATGAGCCCGCTGTCCGGCTGGCCACCCGGCTGGTGGAGATCACCCCCGAGCCGCTGCGCCATGTCTTCCTCGCCGACTCCGGTTCGGTGTCGGTCGAAGTCGCGGTCAAGATGTGCCTCCAGTACTGGCGCTCGCTCGGCCGTCCGGAGAAGCGGCGGATGCTGACCTGGCGCGGCGGCTACCACGGCGACACCTGGCAGCCGATGGCGGTGTGCGACCCGGATGGCGGGATGCACCGGCTGTGGTCGGGGGTGCTGCCCGAGCAGATCTTCGCGGACGCCCCGCCGCCCGGTTTCGACGCCGACCCGGACCCCGGCTACGAGGCCCAGCTGCGCGACCTGGTGGCCCGGCACGCCCATGAGCTGGCCGGGGTGATCGTGGAGCCGGTGGTCCAGGGCGCGGGCGGGATGCGCTTCCACTCCCCCGCGCTGCTGCGGCTGCTGCGCGAGGTGTGCGACGAACACGACGTCCTGCTGGTGTTCGACGAGATCGCCACCGGCTTCGGCCGGTCGGGCGCGCTCTTCGCGGCCGATCACGCGGCGGTGAGCCCCGATGTGATGTGTCTGGGCAAGGCGCTGACCGGCGGCTATCTCACCATGGCCGCCACCTTGTGCACCGCGCGGGTGGCGGAGGGCATTTCGCGCGGTGAGGTGCCGGTGCTGGCCCACGGCCCGACCTTCATGGGCAATCCGCTGGCCGCGGCCGTCGCCAACGCCTCGATCGATCTGCTGCTCGGCTACGACTGGCGGCAGGAGGTCAAGCGGATCGAGGCGGGGCTGCGCGACGGGCTCGGGGACGCGCTCGAACTGCCGGGCGTCCGGGACATACGGGTACTCGGCGCGATCGGCGTGGTCCAGCTGGACCGTCCGCTCGACGCGGCGGGCATGGCCGCGGCATCCCGGGCCGCGGTCCGCGAGGGCGTCTGGCTGCGGCCGTTCCGCGATCTGCTGTACACCATGCCGCCGTACATCACCGGCGACGACGACCTGGCCCGGATCTGCGCCGCGGTGCGGGCGGCCGCGACCGCGGCGGGCTGACGAACGGACAGCCGCGCCCCGCCGCCCGGCGGATCTCCTCCTCCGGACGGCGGGGCGCGGATCTCAGCGAAAGGCACGGACAGATGTCAGTACTGGTCGTCTCGGGCACCGGCACCGAGATCGGCAAGACCGTCACCACGGCGGCCGTCGCCGCCACGGCCCTGGCCCGCGGCCGGTCGGTCGCGGTGCTCAAGCCCGCGCAGACCGGGGTCGGCGCGGACGAACGGGGCGACGCCGCCGAGGTGGCCCGGCTCGCCGGACAGGTCACCACCCTCGAACTCGCCCGCTACCCCGAGCCGCTGGCCCCGGACACCGCGGCGCGCCGCTCCGGACTTCCGACGGTCCGCCCCCATCAAGTGGCGGAGGCGGCCGAGAAGCTGGCCACCGAGCACGATCTGGTGCTCGTCGAGGGCGCGGGCGGGCTGCTCGTACGCTTCGACGAGGAGGGCTCGACGCTCGCCGACGCGGCCCGGCTGCTGGCCGCCCCCGTCCTGGTCGTCGCGCATCCGGGCCTCGGCACGCTCAATATGGCCACGCTGACCACGGAGGCGCTGACCGCCCGGGGTCTTGACTGCCCGGGGCTCGTCATCGGCAGCTGGCCCGCCGACGCCGATCTCGCCTCCCGCTGCAATGTGACCGACCTGCCCGCGTCGGCGGGCGTACCCCTGCTCGGCGTCCTGCCGGAGCGGGCCGCCGCGCTCGGTCCCGCCGACTTCCGCGCCGCGGCGCCCGGCTGGCTGGCCCCGCAGCTCGACGGCACCTGGAACCCGGCGGCGTTCACGGCGTAGCCTCACCCCCGTCCTGGGCAGAATCCCCCTACCGGTCCTCGACCGTTCCGCTGGAAAATCCGCTGGAAAAGGGGGATCCCGATGCCCATCCGCCGCCGCACCGCACCGCCCGACACCGTGCACCACCCGCTCTTCGCCCGCTGCTGGGACCGGCTCAGCGCCGTGGCCGACGAGCGGGGCGGGGTGGCGGAGCTGCGCGGCGAGCTGCTGTCCGGGCTGTCCGGCCGGGTCATCGAGATCGGGGCGGGCAACGGCCGGAACTTCCCCCACTACCCGGAGACCGTCTCCGAGGTCGTCGCCATCGAACCGGAGCGCCATCTGCGGCGGCTGGCCGCGCGGGCGGGGCTGCGGGCGGCTGTCCCGGTGGATGTGGTGCCGGGGGTGGCGGAGGCGCTGCCGGTCAAGAGCGAGGCGTTCGACGCGGCGGTGGCGTGCCTGGTGCTGTGTTCCGTACGCGATGTGCCGCGCGCCCTGGCCGAGCTGATGCGGGTGCTCAAGCCCGGCGGGGAGTTGCGTTTCCTGGAGCACGGCCGGGCGGACGGCCGGGTGATGGCCACGACGCAGCGGGTGCTGGACCGTACGGTGTGGCCGCTGATGTTCGGCGGCTGTCACACCGCGCGGGAGGTGCGGGCGGAGCTGGCGGCCGCCGGTTTCGAACCGGCCGGGCACCGGCGCTTGCGGGTGCCGGAGCGGGGTGTGCCGCTGCCGACCTCGCCCTGTGTGCTGGGGACGGTCCGCCGCCCGGCGTAAGCGCTACACGCTCCAGCTGCGCAGTTCGTCGGCGATGGTGCGGACATCGGCGGTGCCGTCCTTGACCAGCCGGGCCAGATCCCGCACCCGCTCCGGCGAGGTGGCGATCTTCAGCCCGCTCGCCACGAGATAGGCGTAGGCCACGGCGGAGGCGAACAGCGCGTTGCCCCGCTCCAGGGCCGGGACCAGCAGCAGCAGTTGCAGCAGCGCGGCGGCCCGCTCCTGGGGGTCGGTGTAGACGGGAGTGCCGAATATCTCCGCTTCATGGCGGCTCACGGCGGCCACCAGCGCGCCGTAGTCGGTGACGCGCGGATCCCCGGGGGTGTGGTGTTCGGCAATCATCAGCAGCCAGGCGAGATCGATACGCACGGTCAAGGGCGGGGCTCGCCCTCCTTGCCGAACTCCTCGTCGAAGACGGCGCGGTACTGCTTCATGAAGTCGGCGGCGGCGGCCACGAAGGTGTGGCCCGCCTCGCCCGCGTCCTGGCGGACCAGCTCCTCGATATAGCGGTTCATGCTGATCCCCCGCTGGAGGGCACGCTCCCGGGCCACCTCGGCGGTGGCCTCGTCGACCCGTACGTTCAGCTGTGTCTTCGCCACACGGCCACGCTAGCGCATATTTGCTAGCGCCTTCAAGGGCGCGCCAGGGCGGCCGGATCCTTACCATCGAGGTCTGAAACCGTTCCGACACGGGGAGGCAAGGTGTCCACACCGGCGGCGACGAAGACGGACGGATTCGCGGAGGGCGGAGCCCGCGCGGCGGCCCGCGCACGCTCTCTCACCAAGGCGTACGGCGTGGGCGAGACAGCCGTGATCGCCCTGGACGCGGTGGACGTGGAGATCGAACGGGGCCGATTCACGGCGGTGATGGGCCCGTCCGGATCCGGGAAGTCCACCCTGATGCACTGTCTGGCGGGGCTGGACACGGTCTCCTCGGGCCAGGTGTGGCTGGGCGGCACCGAGATCACGGGCCTCGACGACCGGCAGCTGACCCAGCTGCGCCGGGACCGGGTGGGCTTTGTGTTCCAGTCGTTCAATCTGCTGCCCACGCTGAACGCGGCCGAGAACATCACGCTGCCGATGGACATCGCGGGCCAGAAGCCCGATCCCGCGTGGCTGGACCGGGTCATCGACACCCTCGGGTTGCGGGACCGTCTGAAGCACCGGCCCGCCCAGCTGTCCGGCGGCCAGCAGCAGCGGGTGGCCTGCGCCCGGGCGCTGGCCTCCCGCCCCGACCTGATCTTCGCGGACGAGCCGACCGGCAATCTGGACTCGCGGTCGGGTCTCGATGTGCTGGGCTTTCTGCGGGAGGCGGTCGACGAACTCGGGCAGACGGTGGTGATGGTGACCCATGACCCGAGCGCCGCCGCCCACTCCGATCTGGTGATCTTCCTCAGCGACGGCCGGATCGTGGACCGGATGGATCGGCCCACGGCCGAAGCGGTGCTGGAGCGGATGCAGATCTTCACCCAGACCTCCGCGCCCGGGGCCGGACCGGATTCGCTGGACTGAACCCGCACCGGCCCCCTCGCCGCGCCAACCGGAGCCGGTCTCCGGTACGTTGATCACCATCGTGATCCTGGAGGGGGATGTATGACCAGGCCATTCCGTTTCGGCGTCAATCTGCTCGCACTGGAGTCGGGTGAGGCATGGCGGACGAAGTGCCGCCGGGCCGAACAGCTCGGCTACGACGTGCTGATGGTGCCCGACCACCTCGGTATGCCCGCGCCGTTCCCGGCCCTGGTGGCCGCCGCCGAGGTCACCGAGCGGCCGCGGCTCGGCACCTTCGTACTCAACCTGGGGTTCTGGAACCCCGCGCTGCTCGCCCGTGAGGTGGCCACCTGCGACGCGCTCACCGGCGGTCGGCTGGAGCTGGGGCTGGGCACCGGCTACGTCAAGACCGAACACGACAGCGCCGGGCTGCCGTTCGGCTCGCCGAAGGAGCGGGTGGACCATCTGGCGTACACCGTGGGCGAGTTGGAGCGGCTGTTCGGCGACCCCGAGCAGCAGCCACGGCCCGCACAGGCACCGCGCCCGCCGCTGCTGCTGGGCGGCAACGGCAACCGGCTGCTGCGACTGGCCGCGCGCCACGCGGACATCGCGGCCTTCACCGGGGCGGCGCAGGCGCCCGGACAGCCGCCCGGCACCATGGACCTGATCAGCCCGGAGGCGCTGGAGGAGCGGGTGGCGGCCTACCGGGGCTTCGCCGCGGAGGCGGGCAGGCCCGCCGACGGCGCCGAGCTCAACTATCTGATCCAGGTGGTCGCGGACAGCGGTGACCGCCGCGCCACCGCCCGCGACCTGGGGCGCTACGGACCGGAGCTCAGCGAGGAGGAGTTGCTGGCCCACCCCGCCCTGCTGCTGGGCAGCCCCCAGGAGATGGCCGACCAGCTGAGGGCGCACCGTGAGCGGTTCGGCTTCTCGTACTTCACCGTGCTGGAGCCGAACATGGAGGCGTTCGCCCCGGTGATCGAGGAGCTGCACGGCAGCTGACGGACGGGGCGAGCCCGCCGGTCGATCCGCGCGGAAAAGCCCGTCGACGCCGCGGCCCGCCCGATGATGGGATGCCTGCTGTGAACGATCTCCGGATACGGGCCGCGACCCCCGACGACCTCGATGCCGTGCTCGCCTTCTGGCAGCGGGCGGCCGAGGGGGCGAGCATCAGCGACGACCGGGACGGGGTGGCCCGGCTGCTCGCCCGGGACCCGGAGTCGCTGCTGCTGGCCGAGCGGGACGGAATTCTCGCCGGAACCGTGATCGCGGGCTTCGACGGCTGGCGCTGCCATCTGTACCGGCTGGCCGTCCACCCCGGCCAGCGGCGGCGCGGGGTGGCGACCGCGCTGCTGAAGGCGGCCGAGGAGCGGTTCGTCGCACTCGGCGGGCGCCGCGGGGACGCCATGGTGCTCAAGGAGAACGCACTCGCCCATCACGCGTGGAGCGCGGCGGGCTACGCCCCCGAGCCGCAGTGGAGCCGCTGGGTCAAACCCCTCGGCTTCTGACGGCTCACCGCCCGCCCAACCTCGGCACTTTGCTCGTCCTTTACCATGGACGCAGGACATGGTGCTCCGATGCGCCGTGGTCTTGTCGACCCTTCAGCCTTCAGCCGAAAGGTGTGAGCGTCCGCCCATGGGCGAGCCTCCCAGTAGTCCCCGGAGCCGACATCGCGCGTTCCTTCCGTCCCTGCCGGATCATGGGACGGAGGTGAACCGATGACCGAAGTCCTCCTCCTGGCCGTGGCGCTCCTGCTGGCGCTGGCCTGTGGCGCCTTCGTCGCGGCGGAGTTCTCGCTGACCACGGTCGAGCGCAGCGAGCTCGAGCGGGCGGTGGAGCGCGGGGAGCGGGGCGCGGCGAGCGCTCTGAAGGCCGTGCGGAGCCTGACCTACCAGCTCTCCGGGGCACAGCTCGGCATCACCGTCACCAACCTGATCGTCGGCATGCTCGCCGAGCCGTCGGTGGCCGCCCTGCTGGCCGGGCCGCTCACCGCGATCGGCGTCCCGGCCTCCGCCGTCCCGTCGGTCGCCCTGGTGACCGGGACCGCGCTGTCCACCGTGGTGCTGATGGTGGTCGGTGAGCTGGTCCCGAAGAACTGGGCGATCTCCCGGCCGCTGCCGGTCGCCAGGGCCGTCGCCACCCCGCAGCGGGTCTTCAGCGCCGTGTTCCGCCCGCTGATCACCCATCTCAACAACACCGCCAACCGCACCGTGCGCCGGATGGGTCTTGAGCCCGCCGAGGAGCTGGCCTCCGCTCGCGGACCGCAGGAGCTGGTCGCGCTGGCCCGGCACTCCGCCAAGGAAGGGGCGCTGGAGGCGGACACCGCCGAGTTGTTCGTCCGCACCCTCAATCTGGCCGGGCTGACCGCGCAGAGCGTCATGACCCCGCGGGTGCAGGTCATCGCGCTGGACGAGCGGGCCACCGCCGAGGACGTGGCCAACGCGACCCGCGCCACCGGACTGTCCCGCTTCCCCGTCTACCGCGGCAGCCTGGACGCGGTCGCCGGTCTCGTCCACATCAAGGACGTTCTGGCGATCCCCGCCGAGGAGCGGATGCGCCACCCGGTGTCCGGGCTGGCGCGCGAACCGCTGTTCGTCCCCGAGTCGCTGACCGTGGACCGGCTGCTGGACCGGCTGTCCGCCAAGCGCAGCATGGCCGTGGTCATCGACGAGTACGGCGGTACGGCCGGTGTGGTCACCCTGGAGGACATCGTCGAAGAGGTGGTCGGCGAGGTCCGCGACGAGCACGATCCGCATGAGACCCCCGATCTGGCCCCGGCGGGCGAGGACGCGGAGGGCCACCCGCTGTACGACGCGGACGGCTCGGTCCGCGTCGACCAGCTGGAGAAGGTCGGGCTGCGGGTGCCCCCCGGCCCGTACGAGACGCTGGCCGGGCTGCTGGCGACCGAGCTGGGCCGTATCCCCGCCGTCGGAGACCGCGTCGAGTCGGCGGGCTGGCGGCTGGAGGTGGTGAACGCGGCGGGCCACCGGGCCGCCCGGGTCCGGCTGCGGGCACCGCTGCCCGGTGCGGACGAGGGCGCCGAGACGGCCGAGGACACCAGCGGCGGCGGCAGGGCCACCGGCCGGGGCCGCAGGCGCTCCGGTCGCACCAAGGGTGACAAGGGGGCGGGCCGATGACCGCGGTGCAGGTGATGATCGGTCTGCTGACACTGGTCGTCAACGCGTTCTTCGTGGGCGCCGAGTTCGCCCTGATCTCGGTCCGGCGCAGCCAGATCGAGCCCCATGCCGAGCGGGGCGACCGGCGGGCGCGCGCGGTGCTGTGGGGCCTGGAACATGTCTCCGCGCTGCTGGCCGCGGCACAGCTGGGCATCACCCTGTGCACCCTGGTGCTGGGCGCCGTCGCGGAACCGGCCATCGCGCATCTGCTGGAGCCGGTCTTCCACGCGGTCGGGCTGCCCCTGGGGCTGGTCCACCCCGTGTCGTTCGTGATCGCGCTGAGCCTGGCGACCTATCTGCACATGCTCTTCGGCGAGATGGTGCCGAAGAACGTGGCGCTGGCCGAGCCGGTGCGCACCGCGCTGATGCTCGGCCCGCCGCTGGTCGGGCTGGCCCGTGCGCTGCGTCCGGTGATCTTCGCCATCAACGCCTTCGCCAACGGTCTGCTGAAGCTGTTGCGGGTGGAGCCCAAGGGCGAGGTGGCGGCCACCTTCTCGGACGATGAACTGGCCCGTATGGTCTCGGACTCCAGTGAGGCCGGGCTGCTGGACGGCCGGGCCACCGAGCGGCTGCGGGAGGCGCTGGAGCTGGGCCGCCGCCGGGTGCGGGACGTGGTGCTGCCCATGGAGCGGGTGGTCTCCGCACGGCTCGGGGTGACCCCCGAGGAGCTGGAGGAGCTGTCGGCCAGGTCGGGCTTCTCCCGGTTCCCGGTGGTCGACGACTCCGGGCGGATCACGGGCTATCTGCATGTGAAGGACGCGCTGGACGCCCGGCCCGGCGATGTGCCCTTCCGCCCGGACCAGCTGCGGCCGATTCCCCAGGTGCGGTCCCGGACACCGCTGGACGACGTGCTCACCGCGATGCGCGACAGCCGTACCCACCTCGCGGCGGTGATCGGCGCGGAGGGGCGGCTGGAGGGGCTGGTGACCATGGAGGACGTGCTGCGCGAGCTGGTCGCCTGAGCCCGCGCCGGGGCGGTCCCCGCGAGGGCCGCCCCGCCCCTCACTCCTCGGCCCGTCTGGACTCATGGGCGATGATGCACGCCTGCCAGTGCGCCAGCGCCTCGGCCCGGCCGCCGCCGCTCTCCTCGGCCACGGCCAGCAGCGCGTCAGCGGCCATCGCGGCGAGCCGGACCGCGACCCGGCACACATCGCGCGTCTCCAGCGGCTCCAGCAGGGCCGCCGCGCCCTCTCCGTCGTCCGCGAGCGCGGCGGCGACGATGGCCATGGTCGTTCGGTCGCATTCAAAGGCATCCACGCCGAGCACACTGCCCCGCCGGGCCCGGAGGGAACCCGGCACGGTCCAACCGGGCTATCACCCCTGGGGACGCGGCCCCGGCCGGGTGGCGGACGGGTCGTAACGGAAGACGACGTACTCGATCCGGCCGATCACCTTGACCCTGGTCGTACGCCGGTACAGCTCCGGCGGCCGGAAGATGTTGTCGTCGAAGATGTCCGCGCCGGGCGCCACATTCCAGCTGACGGTCGTCCCGTTCCGCGCGCCGCCCTCGAAGTAGATGTGGGTCATCGCCATGCGGCTCATCATGCTCGCGACCGGCGGCCCGCGCAGCACACCGGCAGGGGAACACCCGCGCGAAGCGGAGATGAGGTGGATATACCGACCGGGCGGTCTGGAGCTCGGGATAGGATCGTCCGCGCCATGCAGACGAACATCACCTACACCAGCTTCGCCGCCCTGGGCGACTCCTTCACCGAGGGCATGTCCGATGAGCTCCCGGCCGGCGGCTACCGCGGCTGGGCGGATCTCCTCGCCGGGCGGCTCGCCGCCCGCACCCCCGGCTTCCGCTACGCGAACCTCGCGGTGCGCGGCAAGCTGATCGGCCAGATCGTCGACGAGCAGACCGGTCCGGCGGCGGCGATGGGCGCCGATCTGGTGACGCTGGTCGGCGGGCTGAACGACGTACTGCGGCCGAAGTGCGACGTCGGCCAGGTATGCGCACTGCTGGAGGAGGCCGCGGAGCGGCTGGCGCCGAGCTGTGGGCGGCTGGTGCTGATGCGCAGCCCGGGGCGGCGCGGTCCGGTGCTGGTGCGGTTCCGGCCGCGTATGGAGCAGCTGTTCTCCTTCATCGACGAGCTGGCCGTGCGCCATGACGTGACGGTGGTGGATCTGTACGCCTCCGAAGCGCTGGGCGACCCCCGGATGTGGGCCGACGACCGGCTGCATCTGAACGCCGAGGGGCACCGCCGGGTCGCCGAGGCCGTGTGGCAGGCGCTGGGGCACGAACCGGAGGCCGACTGGAACGCCCCGCTGCCACCGCCGGTCCGGCCCGGCTGGGTCGCCCGGCGCACCTCCGACGCACGGTTCGCCCGGGAACATCTCGGGCCCTGGGTCGTGCGGCGACTGACGGGCCGTTCCTCGGGCGACGGACGCGCTCCCAAGCGCGCCGAGCTGCTGCCGTACCCGGCGCCGGGCGAGGGCTGAGCCCGCCGCCGACGGGGGCCGGTCTGGCCTGCGCGTTCGGCCAGTAGACTCTGTGCACTGTTCTACGGGCAGAACAGTTCCCGCAGGTCACGCCGCATTTCAAACCCTCACGTAGAGATCGAATCTCACAATCTCTCACGTGAGGGCTTTTTGATCTCCCCCGTGGAAGAGGTCGAGAGCGTCAGCCGCCGGCCTCATGTCCTCGGCTTCGATCTCCACATACTTCCGCTTCGTGAAAGCCGCGTTGGTGTGCCCGGCCCACGCCGCGAGGATGACGTCCGGCACCCCCGCCAACGCCAGCGCCTTCAACACCGAGTGCCTGGCGTCGTACAGCCGCACCTGACGCAGACCGAGTTCCCGCATCAGCCGGTACGCGTACTCCCGCAGCTGTCGCGTGTTGAGCGGCATGCCGAGTTCGTCCACGACCACGTACCCCGTGAAGGTGTACGCCTCGCCCGCCGCCTCCCGCTCCGCGGCCTGGAGCGCCCGGAACTGGCGCAGCGCCTCCCACGGCCCGCGGGGCAGCGGCAGTGACCG
This sequence comes from Streptomyces coffeae, assembly GCF_016741875.1. Taxonomy (GTDB): domain Bacteria; phylum Actinomycetota; class Actinomycetes; order Streptomycetales; family Streptomycetaceae; genus Streptomyces; species Streptomyces coffeae. The sequence continues at coordinate 300,712 of NZ_JAERRF010000010.1, forward strand.
TTCCCCGGACGCGGTCTTGGTGTCCTTCTCGAGAACCCGGTGGTTACCGATCATCGTCCGCGTGATCGTGATGTTGATGACCCCGAGCTCGTCAAGGTCGAGGTCACTCCACCGCTGCCCGCACACCTCGGCCGGGCGCAGACCCATCAGCGACAGCAGCAGCGGCGCGAACAGCCGGTCCTGGGCAATGCCACGAATGAAGGTCCGCACCTCGGCCACGGTCCATGGCTTGGGCTTGTCGCGCTCCCGCTTGTCGGTCTTCTTGTCCATGAGCGCCACCCGCACGTACTGGGCCGGGTTATTGGCGATCAACTTGCGGACGACAGCCCGGCCGAGCGCTTCCTTGAGCCGGATCAGAACGCCATCGACCGTGGACACTGCCAGACGAGTGCCAGGCTTTCCCCCACGGCGCCGGCCAGTCGCCACCACCTCGTCAATGCAGTCCTGGATGTGGTCCTCGGTGAGTTCCTGTAGACGGACGTGGCCAAGCCGGTCGCGGACGTGCACCAAGGCCAACTGGTAGGCGCGGATCGTGGTCTCTTCCACGTCCCGCCGCTTGTACTCGAGCCACTGGTCGAGCCACTCCCCCAGCGTGATCTTGTTAGGGGCAACGAACGTACCGGCCGCACGCTCGTGCAGGATCCGGTCCCGTTCGGTGCGGCACTCCTTCGCGGTGTCCCGCGTAATGGTGAGCTGCTGCCGCTTCAGGAGCGGCTCACCGGTCTCGGGATCGGTCAGCACCTCACCCGTGTCCGGATCCCTGAGCGGAGCACTACCGGCATCAACCATCAGCCGGTAACGCACCTTCCCGCTCGACAGGACGATGCGCTTCGGTTCAGCCATCCGCCGCCCCCAGCTGCATTCGTCGGCCAGCAGGCCGCGCATCCACCTGGAACTGGAGGATCGCGCCCGTCGGGTCACCAGGCTTGACCTGCTCGATGGGCATCTCGCCATCGACCCAGTCCCAGGCCCGGTCCGCACCCACCTCACCGACACCAGTGATCTTGACCATCTGTGACGGGTCGTCGGTCAGCGGCAGGAGCAGAGCCGAGGGGTTGACCCGCAAGGCCACAGCCAAGGCCGCCAGGTCATCGACATCAACGCGTCGAACCTGCTTGGCGTCCGGCTTCGCGCCGTTCTCAATCTTGTTGATCGCATCCTGGCTGAGGCCGCGACCTGCCTTTTCAAGTGCTTCGGAAAGGGCACGCAAGCTCATTCCTCGCGTTGCGCGTAGCCGCTTCACGTTCGCGGCTACTGCTCGTCCGGTGGGTCCCAACTCGATACGTCCTGTCGTCATGATCTCGATGCTATCCATCGAGATCTTCTCGATGATCCTCGGGATCTTGCGGAAGCGCCCAATGGGCCGTACCCTCGCAATCATCACGTCACGTCACTGGATCACGCAAGTATTCATCGAGAAAAACTCGAAAGGAGCAGGGATGAGCTCGAAGCTACTCAAGCCGAAGGAAGTCGCCGCACTGCTGCGCGTGTCCGTCGGCACCCTCGCAAACTGGCGACACCAAGGGGTCGGTCCCCGGTACCTGAAGTTGTCCCCTGCGGTGAACGCGCCCGTCAGGTACAGGGATGAGGACGTCATCGCCTACATGCGGAGCAGCGAGCAGGGGGTGGCGGCATGAGTAAGCCCCAGCGCCCCACGCTCGCCGAGATCCGCAGCAAGTGGCCCGCCACCGTGGCCATCACGAAGGCCGCTGTCGCCATCGGGTGCAGCTCCAGCTACCTGTACGACCAGATCAGGAAGGGCGCCAGCCCGGTCAAGACGATCCCGGTCGGCAAGCGCCGTGTGGTCGTCACCGCGGACCTGGTGCGCCTCCTCTCCGGTGAGGAGCGCGCTGCATGACCTTCCAGAACGCAAAGACGCCCCGGGTCGTAGCCGGGGCGTCTCAAGAAGTCCACGGTGGGACGGACCCCACCGTAGCGCAGGTGCGTCGGAGGCGTGAAGCCGCCTCACGGTGCGAGCCACTGGAGTGCGGCCACCGCGACCCCCTCGACTGCGACGCGGAAGCCTGCGGCGAACAGCCCGACGAGCAGTCGGCCAGTCCCGATCCGGAGCCGACCGTCGACCCGTTCGACTTCGTGAAGCTGTGGGCCGACGCCAAGGCCCTGTTCTTCACGGGCGACTTCCCCGAGTACGGCTCCCAGGCGTGGCGCGGCCTCGGCCCCGACGACCCAGCCCGGCTCGCCGCCGCCCTCGACGCCGCCGAGAAGTGGCGCAAGTACGGCGATGACGCCACCTACTGGCTCGAGGAAGCGAGCAGGCCGCGACCCCCTGTCTGGCAGCGCCCCACCTACGCCGAACGCGAGCAGGCATGGCAAGACATGCTCGCCCGCAACGGACCCGAATGGACCCAGCGGCGAGCCGCCACCGACAAGCAGCAGCCGGAGGCGGCATGAGCGATCCGACCGTTGCCTACCTCCAGGGGCCGCCCCCGGACGATGACCTGTGGGCAGGCTTCCAAGGGGATCCGACCGGTCCGAGAGCAGTGGGCAGCACCTCCGACGAGTACTTCGACGCCCGCGTGCGGGCCCTCGAGGGCGAACTGCTCGACTCCGCAGCACTCGACAGCCTCGAACCACTCGAACCGGTCGTCACCGACGTCCTGTTCAAGGACACACTCGCCCGCATCTACGGCGCATCCGGCACCTTCAAGTCGTTCATGACGCTCGACTTCGCCGGATGCGTCGGCAGCGGCATCCCCTGGCACGGGCAGGACGTCACCCAGGGCCCCGTCATCTACCTGGTGGCCGAGGGCATCAAGGGCATCCGCAAGCGCGTCCGCGCCTGGGAACAGCACCACGGCCGCAAGATGACCGGCGTCTACTTCCTGCCCCGCCCCGTACAGGCCCTCGACCCCGAATGGGGCGTGCTCGTCGAACTATGCAGGCGCCGCAAGCCCGCGCTCGTCGTCATCGACACCCAGGCCCGCGTCACAGTCGGTATCGAGGAGAACAGCAACACCGAGATGGGACGCGTAGTCGACCGCATGGAGCAGCTGCGGGCCGCGTCCGAGGCGTGCGTCCTGCTGGTGCACCACACCGGCCACGACAGCGACCGCGGCCGAGGCGCCACCGCCGTCAAAGGCGCACTGCAGACCGAACTCGGCGTCGAGCGCAAGGGCAAAGGGCTGCTCGACACGCAGATCACGCTCAAGACCGGCAAGCAGAAGGACGACGAAGAACTCGGAGACATCGTCTTCGGACTCCACCAGATCACCCTGAACGGGGAAGCCAAGGAAGACGGCAGCCCCGTGACGTCCGTCGTCCTGGTGGCGCTCGACCCCGTGGCGCAGCCGCAAGCCCGCACTGGGCATCAGGGCCGGGTCGAGGAGATCGCGGCCGTCCTGGACGCGGAGAGCGTGCCCGTCGACTGGGGCCGCGAGCGGGTCCGGCACAGGTGCACCGCGCTCGGAATCCAGGCGCGGAACGACCTCCTGAAGGAGGTCATCGAGTACCGGAGAAACCGGGCAAATCACCTGTCCCCAAACCTGTCCCCGGATCTTGAGGGGACGGGACAGCATGAATAGGACAAATCACCTGTCCGGATCTTGGGGACAGGTTTTCGAGAAACCGCAGGTCAGACCTGTCCCGGACAGGTCGGGGACAGGTCGGGGACAGGGCATGTTGGACCACCTGTCCCCGGTCCCCTCCTCCTTTAGGGAGGGGACAGGTGGGACAGCCCCGGCCCCGGACCGTCCCCGGCGGGGGTCAAAAGCGCAGCAACAGCAAGAGGTGATCAAGGGCCAGGGCCGTCAGCTGACCGCGGCCCCTGCCCCTACTCCTCCTTGCCAGCCATCAGGAACCGCGACCACAGAGCGGAGAAAGCCGATGAACGTTGAGGACCGCATACGGCAGCAGATCGCCGCCGCCCGGCGGCGGCGGGAGGCCCGTCGGCAGCAGCGGGCCGAGTTCGCCGAGAACCGGGGCTACAGGCTAGCGACCCGGCACCGGCGCAAGCTGCGCAGCCTTGCTGCGGACAGGGCGTCCGCAGCAGACACCCCCCAGCAGGTTTTCAGGGGTTCCCCTGAAATCCCCGGCGAACCAACCGTGGAGGTTGACCGCGCAGGTCAGCCGGTTTTCCCGGGATCCCGGGAAAACCTCGCCGAGGAGGACGAGTGAGGCGCCGCCGGCCGCCGTACACCGGGCACTACTGCGCATCCTGCGCCCGGCCGCTCCGGCGCGCTCAGTACTGCGTGTGTCCCCTCGGCTGCGGTGCCCGGCTGTGCCGTACCGCCCAGTGCGGGAACCAGCACGCTCCCCGCAACTGCCCGAGCTGGCAGACCAGCCGCGGGCTCCTCGACGCGTCATGACCCCAAGCACGAGTCACCACACTCCGAAGGACAACCTCATGCCCCAGACCAGCAAGAAAGCCGCTCCCCGCCCGACCAAGGCGCCAACTCCAGACCTGGACACCACACCCACTACCGGTGTGCTGTGCGGGCAGGAACTCGAAGTGCTGCCCGTGTCCAAGTGGCGATCCAGCACCATGAACGCCCTGCAAAACGGCGACCTCGAAAGCTGGGCCCATGCCGCCCTCACCCCCGAGGGCTACGAGACCTGGCAGGAGATCGACCCCACGATGGAGGAGATCGCCGAGTTCTTCACCTCCATGAACGGACAGCCCGGCATGCCCAACCGGGCGGCCCGCCGGGCGCGGTGATCAGCGTGGCCGCGACTCAGGAATGGCTGGGTGTCCTGGACACCGTGCAGTACCACTGGCGCCTTCTCGACGACGACTATCAGGCGGCCCTCGCCAAGAACCTGTCCCAGGACATCGCCGAACTCCGGGTCATCGGCGAAAGGCGCCTGGCCTGGTACCTGGATCGCGCCCACCCCAACAACCGGGCAGCCATGCTGTGGGAAGCCTGGGAGAGCGGCAAACTCCTGCCCCGCGTGCTCGCCGGCTTCCTGGGCACCACCTGTTTCCTCGGCGGGCTGTCCACCCTCTCAATCGACCAGTGGCGCACCCTCGCCGACGCCGCCGGATACACCCAAGACGGCCGACAGTACCGCCGCCCAAGCCGACCCATCGAACTCTGGCGCGGGGCCGTCCGCGGCGGAGCGTTCTGGACCTCGTACATCGAGTTCGGGCAGATGTACCAGGAACGGCGGCCGGGAGCCCGCCTGTGGCGCACCGTCGCACCGCCCGAGGCTCTGCTGTGTCGCAACGTGTGGCTCAACGACGGCTGGGATGAGTTCGTGGTCGACACCCGCGGGCTGACGATCCACCAGGCCGAGCCAGCCGAACCGCTCACCCTCGAGCCCAAGACCCCTCGACCCGACCACATCCCTGCGAATCACTTCTAGGAGAACGCCATGACCCCCGAGCAGATCCGCCAGGCATACAACCGCAAGATCGAAAGCATTCGTGCCCGGCAAGACCTCACCCCGCAGGCCAAGCAGGTTGCCATGGCCCGCGCTCACACGGCCACCGTCACCAAGCTCAACGACGCGTACCAGGCCGACCGGCAGCAGTACGAGACCCGCCGCGCCACCCTGGAGAAGCGGCTCTACGGCAACCGGGAACTCACGGGCGCCGACGCCATCAGCGCCCGGGACGCCCGCGAACGCGCCGCCCGGTACACCCACCCCGACGAGGCCATGGCCGCCTACCAGCGGGCTCAGCGCGACGGAGACCGCGACATGATGCGCGCCCTCGGCAGCTGGGCCGCCGACCAGGCCGCCATCCCCGTCCTCGGCGACGCCTGGCGCCCCCTCGTCGAGCAGCACGCCGCAGCCACCCCCGGCTACGCCGCCAACCTCGAAGAGCTCCGCTCTCTCCGCGAGCCCGGCACCTACGACGACACCAGCTACCTCACACCCGCCGTGCCGTCCGAACTCGGACGGATGAGCGTCCACCAGGTCGCCATGCTCGCCGACAGCGACCTGACCGTGTACGGCAACGACGCACCGGAGGCAGCGTGATCGACTTCGGCCACGACACAGGCAAGGCACAAGCCGCCGTCACCGCGGCCCGGCGCCGCAAGCTCCCCGTACCGGCAGAGATCGACGCCACGGCCGCCATGTGGCAGGTCGTCATGGACGCCGCCCACAAGCGGGTGCCCGACCGGCCCGGCCGCGACGACGTACCCGCCACCGCGGAGGAACTGGCCGCGCTCATCGAGGAGCGGGCACGGCGGCACAGGGAAGCCGAGTCACTGCGGTACGTCTCCAGCGACTTCAAGGAACCCGTCTCCAGGCGCTACAACACCCTCGTCCGCGAGCAGGCGCCCAAGTGGATCGCCGGACTACAGCCCACGTTCCTCGCCCTCACCAAGACCCTGACCGTGCAGGCGAAGAAGCTCCCCGGACACCTCGACGTGCGCACCCTCGACTGGCGCGACCCCGCGGTATCCGGGCCGTGGGAGCGGGCAGAGTCCGCAGCTATCCAGCTCGACCAGCTCGTCGCCGACCGGCAGATCATGGCGCGCGCCGTCGGGCAGGACCTCGGCCGCGACGCTGAACTGTGGGCAGTCGCCAAGCTGGCCAAGGACCCAGAGGACGCCGACGTGTTCGGTCACAAGCTGCGCGACCAGGTCGGGCCAGCACTCCGAGAATGGCGCGACCTGCGCCACCAGCCGACGTCACGCTGGCTGTGCATCGCACGCTCACCACACCTCGAGCTGTCGCTCGCCACACCAGGCGAGGTCGAGCAGCGGCAGGCCACCATGGGCCGCTGGCACGACGCGGTACAGGTGATCATGACGTCTGGTCTGTCACGGCAGCAGGCACAGCAGGCAGTCGAGCAGGCACTGCGAGCGTGACCCATGAACGTCGGCGTCAACGGCACCTCGCAGCGGCAGGGCATGACCGCGGCGAGACCGATGGTGAACAGCGGTCATTCAGCCGCCGCGACCCACCAGCGCCGACCACGGCCCGGACGGCAACGCGCCAGCCGTCCGGGCCAGCACAAACCAGGACCAACCACCCTGGCGGGAGATCCCCGTACCCGATCTTGCAGGGATCGGGACCGTATACCTGTCGCCTGTCGCTGCATCGCAGAAACGTTGGATTTACCAGGGAGGCCGATCGTGGCTGACGACGAGAACACCCCCACACCGGCCCCTGACGGGCTCGGGGAGCGCGGTTTGAGGCTCTGGACGGACACTGTCGCAGAGCTGGAGATGGACCCTGACGAGCTGCTTCTGCTGGAGGAAGCGGCGCATCTGGCGGACGAGCTGGACGAGATGGGCACCCTGCTGGCGAACTCGGCGATGCTGTCGACGGGTTCGCGCGGTCAGGTGGTCGCCAACCCGCTGATCCGCGAGATCCGCGGGCATCGTCTGGCCTTGTCGCGCATTCTGCGGCAGCTGGGGGCGACTCGGCCCGGGGAGGACGAGCAGGAGCGGCTGACGCCCTCGCAGCGCGGCCGTAAGGCGGCGATGGCCCGGCATCACGGGGCGCGTTCCCTGGCCCCGGTACGTCCGATGTGGCCGCCGCGGGAAGGGGATGCGTCGTGAGTCGGCTCCGTGCCCGCCAGGGGTCGTCGGAGATGCCGCGGCACGTCTTGGAGTTGCAGCCGGACCGGTACTGGGAGGCGGCGGCGAGCTATCTCGAGAACCATCCGGATGACACGTTCTGGGCTGCGATGGCGGTGTGGCGGGCTTTCCTCGCGGAGCGGCGGGAGTGGCTGCGGGATCACGGTGTTCCCCGGCGCGTTGACGGCCGCGACACCCTGGGTACGCCTCGGCCGCCGTTTGCGTGGGTGCGGTTGACGTTCGGTACTCCAGAGCCGCGGTGGCCGTCGTGAGCCGTCGCCGGCGACCGTCTGCCGCCCATATGCCCGTGTGTCTGGCCCGGTTCGACTGGCGGGAGTGGCGTCGGCCGGCCCCGGCCGACCATCCGGCCCCGTCCTACGTCGAGTGGTACCTCGGGTTGCTCGACTGGCAGGAAGCGAGGGATGCATGGCTGGCCGGCCAGCCGGTGCTTCTGCCGCCGGAGCGGCCGTTGCCGGACCCGCTCCCGTACACGGGCGTTCTGCCGCCGCTCGGCGCGGCCCGGCCGCTCCGGAACGATGTGCCTGCGGATCATCAGGGGCGGCGCATCGCGACGTACCACCGTCACCGGTCGTCTTAGGTGCGGGCCCCTGTCCAGCACGGTTCGTCCGCAACGGCTGACCCGGCTATGGCCCGACTATGACCCGTCTAGATCATGGTCGGGCCTCGGTCCGTAGACGGGCCTCAGACGGCCCATAGACGGCCGTTAGCCGGGTCATAGTCGGGTGACAAGTCGGGGCATTCCGGGTGCTCAAGCCCCTGCTCAGCCCTGCTCAGAAATGCTCCGCCGCAGGTCAGGACTGCTCAGGCTGCTGCTCAGCGGCTGCTCAACTCGCTCGCTGAGCAGCCCGTGAGCAGGGCTTGAGCAGGCGCCCACCTGCGGATACGCCACCCTGAGCAGGGCCGAGCAGGGGGATGATCAGGGCATTTCGGGTGTCCACCTACCCGTCCCGACCCCGCCCCAAGGCCGTCCCGACCCCGTCCAGCAGCCGGGGGTGTCCGTGACTGTGGACGCCCTCGGGACGGGCCTGGGACGGGGGTTGGCCGGGGTCGGGCGGGGGACGGACGGGACATTTTGGTATGGCGTGACCCCTGACAAGGTATGGATCGTCGCAGGTCAAGGTCTGCCACCAGGTCTGACAACCCCTGACAGAATCATGATCAACCGTCAGACCTTGTCAGGGGTGCTGGCAGGGGTCGACCTGCGGCGATCCACGCGCTGTCAGGGGTCTGTCAGGGCTACAAATCCGGGCAAACTGGCCGTGACGTCCGCGTGACAGCGGGCCGGGTGCGCGTGACGCGTCACGCGCCCGTCACGCGCACTGTCGCGCGCTCCACCTGCGGTGTCACGCGGGCGTCACGCCCGGACGAACCAGGTCGAACTACCCGTGATGGGGGCGTGATGGCATCACGGGGTCGAGGCCCGGAATCACGGGTCCATCACGCCCACACCAGGCGTGATCACGCCCGCATCACGGGCACTTTGCCCCTGTATGCCCCCCGGACGCGCGTCCACTATGTCCTGGACATCCCCTGGACAGGGGGTGGACGCGACCCGGGTCATGTCCGGGTGCTGTCCGCCCTGCTGTCCGGGGTCAAATCGGGACATGTCCACCCGGTGTCCGGGTGGCGCAGACCCGGCAGAACCCCGGCGGGCACCCGGCGGACTGGTGGTCAGCCTGACCATCTCGCCGGGTCCGTGCCGGGTGTCTGCCGGGCTGCCAGCGAGGACGAGGAGGGTGCGGCTATATGCCGCACCCCTGGCGGACCTCAGCAGGCGATCATTCACTCCCCGTGACAGGTGAACTCTCAGGGTGCTACGCGCGCCCGTGCGCGCACGGGCCAGTCACTGACTTCCTTTAAGGAGGTCTGTCAGATCCGCGCGCGCACGGGCCGATCCCCGCAACTGAAGTCCTTTGTCTGTGCCGGACTCCGCTGGCCCCACCCCACCGGATTCAGCTGGCCCCACCAGGTGTTCGACTGCCGGGCCGGTGGAGGGTCGGCGCACAGGCGCAGCCAGCGAGAAGAGGTCGGAAGGGGCAGGGGCGACCGGTCGGCTGCCAGTTCGAGGGGTGGGGCCAGAACAGTCCGGCGGGGTGGGGCCGCTGAAC
>NZ_JAERRF010000100.1 GCF_016741875.1 Streptomyces coffeae
ACTGCGTGACAAGCCACTAGTAGGGCTTGGTCGGGTTGGTATCGCGGTGGGTATGTCGCGGTGACAGGTGGGGCAGGCGCCGGTCCAGACGGCGAGGAGTAACTGCATCTCGCGGACGACCTGGTAGAGGCTCAGGCGAACGCCGCTTCTTTTGGGGAGCGGGCAATGCGCTGGAGTGTGCAGAAGGCGTGGGCGGCGGAGACGAGGGTGACGTGGTGGTGCCAGCCGTTCCAGGTGCGGCCTTCAAAGTGGGCCAGAGCCTGTTTCATCTCGCGGTAGTCGTGCTCGATGCGCCACCGGAGCTTGGCGAGCCGCACGAGCGTGACGAGCGGGGTGTCGTCGGGCAGGTTGGAGAGCCAGAACTGCACCGGCTCCAGCTCGCTGGCGGGCCATTGGGCCGGCAGCCAGCAGGCGGGCAGTTCAGGGCCGCCTGTGGCCTTGCGGATCTCGCGTCCAGCGGGGCGGATCCGCAGTGCGACGAACCGCGAGTACATGCGTCTGAACCCGCTGCGGCCGGTGCCCGGGCGAGAGCCCTCCCGCCACTGCACGGGCCGGGCCGCCTGCTTCCCTGCGGCGGTGATCAGCTCCTTCACGCTCCTGGCTGTCTCGGGGTAGGCCGGTGCGGGCCGTCGGCCCCTGCCGCTGTGGGGCGGCGTGCAGAGCACCGCGGCGCCCGGCTGGGCGGTGACGGTGGTGGAGATGCCTACCACGTAGCCCGCGTGTCTCCAGACCGAGGCGGAAGGCCGCGGTGTCCCCGTAGCCGCCATCGGCCACGGCGAAGGGGACATCGACACCCCAGGACCGGGTCTCGTCGATCATGTCCAGGGCCAGTTGCCACTTCTCGACGTGGCCCACGTCCGGCGGGATGCCGCACCGCTGGCGGCGGGCCACTTCAGCGGGGTCGGCCTGGGGCGAGGCCGGATCCCAGCTTTTGGGGAGGAACAAGCGCCAGTCGATCGCCGCCGAGGCGGTGGGTCGACGGCGGTGATGTTGTCGTCGATCATCTCGGCGCCAAATTATTCGGCCTGGGCCCGCATGTTCTCCATCAGCACCGGGCCGTCGACCTCTTCGGGGAAGCCGGGGAAGTTCTCGACTTCGGTGGTGGTGGTCAGGGAGCCGCCGACAAAGATGCCGCTGCCGAACAGCACGGGGGTGAGCTGGGCGCGGGCGGTGTAGAGGGCGGCGGTGTATCCGGCCGGGCCGGAGCCGATGATGACGACCTCGTGTACGTCGGAGGTCGTGGAGGCGGCGTCGGTCACGGGCGTCACGCCTCCCGCTTGGCGTCGATCTCGGCGATAAGGGCCTCGATGCGGGTCCTGATCTCGTCGCGGATCGGCCGTACGGCCTCAACGCCCTTGCCGGCGGGGTCTTCCAGGGCCCAGTCGAGGTACTTCTTGCCGGGGAAGATCGGGCAGGCGTCGCCGCAGCCCATGGTGATGACGTAGTCGGACGCCTGGACGGCCTCGGTGGTCAGGATCTTCGGCGTGGCGGCGGATATGTCGACGCCGACTTCCTTCATCGCCTCGACCGCGGCGGGGTTCACCTGGTCGCCTGGGATTGAGCCGGCGGAGCGGACCTCGATCCGGTCACCCGCGAGGTGGGTGAGGAATCCGGCGGCCATCTGCGAGCGGCCCGCGTTGTGGACGCAGACGAACAGCACGGAGGCGAGCGGAGCGGCAGGCATGGGTTCTTCTTTCATAAAACGGACCAACTACGGGAGACGTGGGTGGTTCAGGCGGGCAGAGAGGCCAGCAGGCCGGTGATACGGGCGTCGATGTCGTCGCGGATCTGCCTCACGACGGCGATCGGCACACCGTCGGGGTCGGCGACGGGCCAGTCCAGGTAGCGGCGGCCCGGCACGATGGGGCAGGCGTCGCCGCAGCCCATGGTGATGACGATGTCGGCGGCCTGGATGACCTCGTCGGTCAGAGGCTTGGGGAACGCGTCGGCCACCTCGGCGCCCGTCTCGGTCAGGACCTGCGCAATGTGCGGCTCCACCTCGGCGGCCGGATGCGTGCCCGCCGAGGAGACGGTCACCCGCCCGGCGGCCCGGTACTGAAGGAGGGCGGCTGCGAGCTGGGAACGGCCGGCGTTGTGGCTGCACACGAACAGCACCCGCGGCAGCCCGGAGCCCGGCACGCTCTGGACGTGCGCGAGGGCGTCAAGGCGTTCGGCGGTGAGGCGCTCGGCCAGTACGACCAGGTGTGTGGCAACGCGTGCGGTCTCGGCCAGGCGACGGTAGGAGTCGGCGAGCAGGCCCTGCACGGTCTCGGCCGAGAGGTGGCCCGCGTGCCGGGTGGCGAGCCGGGCCGCGCTGGCAGCCAGACGGGGGTCGGGCAGAACGGGCGGTGAGGAGGCGGGCATGGTGAGACCCTTCCGACGGACCTCTAGGTCAGCCCGGACTGGTATCAGTGCCGGATGATGTGACAGTATCAGCCCATGCTGACGTCAGTCGACACTGATCTGATCCGGGTGCTGGCCGATCCGATCAGGATGAAGATCGTGACCCTGCTCGCCCACGAGACGCTGTGCACCACGCATCTGGTGGAGGAGACCGGCGCACGCCAGACCAACCTTTCCAATCACCTGAAGGTGCTGCGCGAGGCCGGGCTGGTGGAGACCGAGCCGTGCGGGCGGTTCACGTACTACCGGCTGAAGGCTGACGTCCTGGCCACGGTGGCCGGGCAGTTCACCGAGCTGGCCGAGACCGCCCTAGCCACCGCCGCC
>NZ_JAERRF010000101.1 GCF_016741875.1 Streptomyces coffeae
TACCTGGTCCAGGGTTCGATGCTGTTGCCTGGTACCGCGTTTGTTGAGTTGGCGGTACGGGCGGGTGATCAGGTCGGGTGTGACCTGGTGGAGGAGTTGACGCTTGAGGCACCTCTTGTCCTGCCGGAGAACGGCTCGGTGCGGGTGCAGGTGTGGATCGGCGCCGAGGACTCCTCGGGCAAGCGCGAGCTGACCTTCTATTCCAGCGCGGGCGACGACGACCGGTCGTGGACCCGGCACGCCACCGGTGTGCTGGGCGCGGGAGGCCGCTCCGGTGGGGCTTCCCTGGTCGAATGGCCACCCGCAGGCGCGGAGGTCGTAGACCTGGACGGAGCCTACGACCGGCTGGCGGAGCTGGGCTTCGGCTACGGGCCGGCATTCCAGGGGCTGCGGTCGGCTTGGTGCAAGGGCGACGAGATGTTCGCCGAGGTGGCCCTGCCCGAGGGTGTAGGTGTGGACGGTTTTGGTCTGCACCCGGCGCTGCTGGACGCGACGCTGCACACCATCGGACTGATGGGCCAGACCGACGCTCCCGGCAAACTGCCCTTCTCGTGGTCGGGCGTGCGGTTGCACGCCTCGGGCGCGACGGTGCTGCGGGTGCGGTTGACGCCTGCGGGATCGGACGAGGTGTCGTTGGCGATCGCGGACGGCTCCGGTGCTCCAGTTGCGACCGTGGACTCGCTGGTGCTGCGCCCGGTCTCGTTGGAAGAGTTGGCCGGTGACGACCGCAGTGACGCGCTGTTTGGCGTCGACTGGGTGTCGGTGCCTCTGTCTGACGGCGATGTCCCGACGGTCGGGTGGACCGACCTGGAGGCGCTAGCCCCGTCGGCAGAGCTGTCCGACTTCGTCGTCCTTTCGTGCCCGATCACCTCCGGGACTGATCCGGTGTCCGGTGCCCATGAGACGGCGCACTGGGCGCTGAACACGGTCCAGAACTGGCTTGCCGACGAGCGGTTCGACACTACGCGTCTGGCCATCGTGACCAGGGGCGCGATCGCCACCACGGCCGACGAGGACGTGCGGGACATCGCGCAGGCGGCGGTGTGGGGCCTGGTGCGGTCCGCCCAGTCGGAGAACCCGGACCGGATCGTGCTGGTCGACCTCGACGACGAAGCGACCTCGCTCGATGTACTGCCTTCCGCCTTGGCCACCGGAGAGCCGCAGTTGGCGCTGCGCTCCGGTGTTGCCAGTGCGCCGCGCCTGGCCAGGGTTCAGCAGTCCGTGGTGGACGACCCCGGCTTCGGTTCGGGTGCGGTACTGATCACCGGCGCGACAGGCACACTGGGCGGCCTCGTTGCCCGACACCTGGTCACGGAACGAGGCGTACAGAGCCTGCTGCTGGTGAGCAGGCGCGGCGCCGCGGCCGAGGGCGCCGACGAACTGCACGACGAGCTGGTCACTCTGGGCGCCGAGGTGACGTTTGCAGCATGTGACGTGGCCGATCGGAACGCGGTAGCGGCTCTGCTGGCCGAGCATCAGGTCTCCGCCGTGGTGCACACCGCGGGCGTACTGGACGACGCCACCATCGGCTCGCTGACCCCGGACCGGATCGATGAGGTGTTCCGGCCCAAGGTCGACGCGGCGTGGCATCTGCACGAGCTCACCCGCGACCTGTCGGCGTTTGTGCTGTTCTCGTCCGCCGCCGGTGTGTTCGGCGGCGCCGGCCAGGGCAACTACGCGGCGGCCAACACCTTCCTGGACGCGCTCGCCCAGCATCGCCGTGCTGCCGGCCTGCCGGCCACCTCGCTGGCATGGGGTCTGTGGGCAGATGCCAGTGGTATGGCAGGCAACCTGGACGAGACCGACGTACGGCGGATCACCAGCGGCGGCATGATCCCGATCGGCGCGGCCGAGGGCCTGGCGCTGTTCGACGCGGCGGGCTCCACGGGGCGCGCACTGCTGGCGCCGGTGCCCCTGGACCTGCCCGTGTTGCACCGGCAGGCGCGTTCCCAGCCTGTTCCGCACATGCTGCGTGGTCTGGTGCGTGGCACGGCGCGCAGGACTGCCGAGGCCGGGTCCGTCGCCGGATCTGCGCTGGCACGGTCGCTGGCGGGCATGACCGCCGCGGAGCGCGAGAAGGCACTGCTGGACCTCGTGCTCAGCCAGGTTGCCATGGTCCTCGGCCACAGCTCGGCGCACGCCATCGCACCCGACCGTGCATTCAAGGACCTGGGATTCGACTCGCTCAGCTCTGTCGAGCTGCGCAACCGGCTCAACACGGCCACCGAGTTGACTCTGCCCGCCACCCTGGTCTTCGACTACCCGACTCCCGCAGCCCTCGCGGCACATCTGGGTGCCGAGCTGCTGGGTGGGGTGGTCGATGTTGTGGCCGACGACCCCGCTGTGACTGTGACCGACGAGCCGATCGCAATCGTCGGTATGAGCTGCCGCTTCCCCGGCGGTGTCGAATCACCCGAGGACCTGTGGCGCCTGGTCGCCGAGGGCGGGGACGCGGTGTCGGAGTTCCCGACCGACCGCGGCTGGGACGTGGAATCGCTGTACGACCCGGACCCCGACCACACGGGCACCACCTACAGCCGCATGGGTGCCTTCCTCGACC
>NZ_JAERRF010000102.1 GCF_016741875.1 Streptomyces coffeae
GATTTCGCCGCGTGAGGCGTTGGCGATGGACCCGCAGCAGCGGCTGCTGCTGGAAACCTCCTGGGAGGCGTTCGAGCGAGCTGGGGTTGACCCGGCGTCACTGCGCGGTGAGCGCGTCGGCGTGTTCGTGGGATCAAACGTGCAGGACTACGGGCTGGTGCTGGGCGGGGCTGCCGCGGACGTCGGTGGCTATGTGGCGACCGGTAACGCGGCCAGCGTGGCATCCGGTCGGCTGTCCTACACGTTCGGCTTTGAAGGCCCCGCCGTCACGGTGGACACAGCGTGTTCTTCGTCGCTGGTGGCGCTGCACCTGGCGGTGCAGGCGCTGCGGTCGGGTGAGTGCTCGCTCGCGCTGGCAGGTGGCGTGACGGTGATGTCCACGCCGGGTGCTTTCGTGGAGTTCAGCCGCCAGCGCGGGCTGGCGGTGGACGGCCGGTGCAAGGCGTTCGCCGCCGCCGCTGACGGCACCGGTTGGGGTGAAGGCGTCGGCATTCTGTTCGTGGAGCGGCTGTCGGACGCGCAGCGCAACGGCCACCCCGTGCTCGCCGTCGTGCGTGGGTCCGCGGTGAACCAGGACGGCGCGTCGAACGGTCTGACGGCGCCGAACGGTCCGTCGCAGCAGCGGGTGATCCGGCAGGCACTCGCCAGTGCGCAGCTCACTCCGTCCGATGTGGACGTGGTCGAGGCGCACGGCACCGGTACCAAGCTCGGTGACCCGATCGAGGCGCAGGCCCTGTTGGCCACCTACGGCCAGGACCGCCCCGCCGACCAGCCCCTGTGGCTCGGCTCGATCAAGTCGAACATCGGTCACACCCAGGCCGCCGCGGGCGTGGCCGGTGTGATCAAGATGGTGATGGCCATGCGGCACGGTGTGCTACCCCGCACCCTGCACGTCGACGAGCCGTCCCCGCACGTGGACTGGTCGGCGGGCGCGGTGGAGCTGCTCACCGATCAGCGTGACTGGCCTGCCGTGGACCGGCCCTGGCGAGCCGGTGTGTCGTCGTTCGGATTCAGCGGCACCAACGCACACGCCATCATCGAGCAGGCACCCGCGGTCGAGCAGGAGGAAGCTCCCGAGCCGGCGTACGACGGACTGGTGCCGTGGATGTTGTCCGCGGGCGACGAGGATGCGCTGCGTGGCCAGGCTCAGCGTCTGATGTCCATCGTGGACGAGCATGCGCCTGTTGATGTCGGCTACTCACTCGCGACCTCGCGGTCGGCGTTGGACCACCGTGCCGTGGTGGTCGCCGCTGACCGGTCGGAGTTGCGGGCCGCTTTGGCGGCTGTGGCCGAGGGTCAGGCGACCGGCGCTGTGGTTACGGGGGTCGTTGACGAGCCTGGCCGAGTGGGTTTCCTGTTCTCGGGCCAGGGGTCGCAGCGGCTGGGTATGGGGCGTGGGCTGGCTGACCGGTTCCCGGTCTTCGCCGAGGCCCTTGACGCTGTGCTGGGCGAGTTCGACCCGGCGGTGCGTGAGGTGATGTTCGGCGCGGATGCCGATGCCCTGAACGAGACCGGGGTGACCCAGCCCGCGCTGTTCGCGGTCGAGGTGGCGCTGTTCCGCCTGCTGGAGTCCTGGGGCGTCCGCCCCGACATGCTGGCCGGACACTCGATCGGCGAGCTGGCCGCCGCCCACGTGTCCGGTGTCTGGTCACTCGCCGATGCCGCCAAGGTGGTCTCGGCACGTGGTGCGCTGATGCAGGCGCTTCCGTCGGGTGGCGCGATGGTGGCGATCCAGGCAACCGAAGCCGAGGTCGCGCCGGACCTGTCGGAGACCGTCGGCATTGCCGCGGTCAACGGGCCGACGTCGGTGGTCGTTTCGGGTGTTGCTGCCGATGTCGAGGCGGTCGCGGAGCGGTGGCGTGAGGCGGGCCGGAAGGTGAGTCGGCTCCGGGTCAGTCACGCGTTCCACTCGCCGCTGATGGACCCGATGTTGGACGAGTTCCGCCGGGTGCTGGAAGGCGTGTCCTACGAGGCACCCACGATTCCGATCGTGTCCACGCTGACCGGTGCGCGGGCAGCCGCCGAAGAGTTGGCCTCGTCGGAGTACTGGGTGCGGCATGTGCGGGAGTCGGTGCGATTTGCCGACGCCGTGAGCACGCTCGTCGACGAGGGCGTTGCGACGTTTGTCGAGGTGGGGCCGGGCGGAACGCTTTCGGCACTCGGCCAGGAGTCCGCGCCGGACGCCGGGTTCGTACCGGCGCTGCGGACCGACCGCCCGGAGGAGTCCGCGCTGATATCCGCGGTGGCACAGCTGTGCACACAGGGCGTGCGGCTGGACTGGGAAGCCTTCTTCACCGGTCGTGGCGCACGACGTGTGGACCTGCCCACCTACGCGTTCCAACACGAGCGCTTCTGGCCTGAGGTACTGCCGCTGGTCGGTGATGTCTCGGCGGCCGGGCTCGGTGCGGCAGAGCACCCGTTGCTGGGTGCGACTGTCGCGGTGGGCGACACGGATGGTGTGCTGCTGACCGGCCGGTTGTCGGTTCAGACCCACCCGTGGCTGGCCGAC
>NZ_JAERRF010000103.1 GCF_016741875.1 Streptomyces coffeae
ACCCATCCCCACAATCACCACCGGATCATCCGCAACCGACGGCAACACCCCAACAGAACCTCCACCGTCCACCACACGAACCACCCCAGCCAACAACTCCTCCAGAAGGTGATCCGCCAGCACCTGGGGAGTGGGGTAGTCGAACACCAGCGTTGCTGCAAGCCGCGACCCCGTTGCCGTACTCAACCCATTACGCAGCTCCACCGCCATCAATGAGTCGAATCCCAGGTCGCGGAAAGCCCGCGCAGGATCAACCACCGTGGGGCTGTCGTGGCCCAGCACCTTGGCGACCTGGCTCCGCACCACATCCAGCAACAACGCCCGACGCCCGGCCTCGTCCAGCCCACTCAACCGCTGAACCAGGCCAGTCGAAGCAGCAGCGCCCCCCGCCGCACGCCGCGTACGGATCAGACCCCGCAGGAGCGGGGGCACCTCACCCCGGGCCCGTACCGCAGCCAGGTCCAATCGCAGCGGCAACACCACCGCTTCCCCGGACCCCATCGCAGCATCGAACAACCCCACGCCCTGTTCCACGGACACCGGCGGGAAGCCGGCACGAACCATGCGCTCCCGGTCTACATCTGTGAGCTCACCGGTCATCCCACTGGGCAGATCCCACGCGCCCCACGCCAACGACACACCCGGCAGCCCAAGCCCACGCCGGTACTCCACCAACGCATCCAAAAACGCATTCGCCGCCGCATAGCCGCCCTGCCCCGCACTCCCCAACACCCCCGCTGCCGAAGAGAACACCACAAACGCCGACACCTCACCCACCAACTCATGCAAATACCACGCCGCATCCACCTTCGGCCGCAACACCGCACCCACCCGCTCCGGCGTCAACCCACCAACCACCCTGTCATCCAACACACCCGCCGCATGCACCACCCCAGACACCTCACGCCCTTCAAGCGCCCCAGCCAATTCCTCACGGTCCGCCACATCACACGCCACCACCTCAACCCGCGCACCCACCTCACCCAGTTCCGCGACGAGTTCAAGTGCCCCAGGTGTCTCAAGCCCACGCCGCGACAGCAACAACAGATCCCGCACACCATGCTCAGCCACCAGATGCCGCGCCACCACCGCACCCAGACCACCCGTACCACCCGTAATCAACACCGACCCCGACCCAGACCACACCGGAGCCGCCGAACCAGACACCCCCACCCGCACCAACCGAGGAACCACAACACGCCCATCACGAACCCCAACCTCCGGCTCCGCCAAACCCAAAACCTGAGACCACAGCGACGTCGAAAGCTTCTGACCACCCCCAACATCCAACATACTGATCCGACCCGGATGCTCCGCCTGCGCCGACCGCAACAGACCCCACACCGACGCCACAGCCAGACCATCAACATCCCGCGCAGCAACCGCACCCCGGCTCACCACCACCAACCGGGAACCGGCGAAACGCTCGTCCGCCAACCACTCCTGCACCAGCGCCAAAACCGAAAGCACCCCGGCACGCACACCACCCGCCACACCACCGGCCGCCACTTCCGCACCAACATCGACCCCGACCAGCACCACCTCAGGCACCGAGCCATCCACCTCAGCCAACGCAGCCAGTTCCGCGCATACCTGGACCTCGGAACCCATCTCCCTGAGCGCATTGGCCAGGCTCTCATCCGAGCCCACCACCGCAACCTTGAACGGAGCACCTTCGACTGGCTCCAACACGGGAGCCCACTCCACCCGGAACAGTGAATCGCGGTCGGATCGTGCTGAATCGTCCAGCTGGCCAGGAGCTATCGGGCGGGTGACGAGAGACTCGATCGATGCGACTAGATCGCCTGCACTGTCAACGATCACAAGCGACATCGCGGCCCGGTCATTGGGCGTCAGCCGCACCCGAACCACCGTGGCCTCAGAGGCGTGGAGCGTCACGCCCTCCCAGGAGAACGGTAGTCCCGCGCTCTGCTCGCTCCGGCTTCCGTCGGCCCCCATGGCATGCAGTACGGCATCCAGCAGAGCCGGGTGGACACCGAACCCACCTGCCTGCGCCTCACCCGGCAGTTCGACCTCAGCGAACACATCATCGCCATGCCTCCACACAGCCCGCAGCCCCTGGAACCCAGGACCGTAGTCAAAGCCCTGTTCCGCAAGACACTCGTAGCGGTCGCTGAGATCAACTGACGCAGCACCCGCAGGGGGCCATACGGTCACGTCGAACGGGATGCCTGACTGGCTTCCCTGGGGAGCCTTACTCGCAGCCAACAGACCCGTCGCATGCTGTGTCCACGGCAGTTCCTCGGAGCTCTCTCCCCGGGCATAGATCGTCACCGATCGATACCCGGAGGCATTCGCAGCGCCGACGGACACCTGGATCTGCACCGAGCCCTGCTCGGGCAGCACCAGGGGGGCTGAGAGGGTCAACTCCTCGATCCGCCCGCACCCCACCTCGTCACCGGCCCGGACAGCCAACTCAACGAATGCGGTACCCGGCAGCAGAACG
>NZ_JAERRF010000104.1 GCF_016741875.1 Streptomyces coffeae
CCCACCCACCAACCCCGCCACATCCAGGTCAACAGCCACCACCAGGGGATGCGGAAGTCGGCAAGCGGCGTCCAGCAGCGCAAGTCCGCGTTCGGAGGAGAGCGGCCTCATACCGCGCAGCCGGGTCAGCTCCCTTCGGCCCATGTGCCCGGTCATGGCGCTGGCCCGGTCCCACAGCCCCCAGGCCACCGACAGCCCCGGGAGCCCACGGGACCGACGGTGGGCGACCAGGGCGTCGACGAACGCGTTCGCGGCGGCGTACCCGGCCTGGCCCGCGTTCCCCACCACTCCGGCGGCCGACGAGAACATCACGAACATGCCCAGTCGCAGATCCGCCGTCGCGGCATGCAGATGAGCCGCGGCGGTCGCCTTCGCCGCCCAGACCCGCGCCACCTGCTCCGGCGTCTGCGAGGTGATGACCGCATCGTCCAGGACCCCCGCCGCATGGACAACACCGGTCAGTGGATGCTTCGGATCGATCCCGGTCACCAGCTCCGCCACCGCGCCCACATCCGTGACGTCCACCGCGCTGATACACACACACGCGCCCAGCTCTTCCAGCCGGGCGGCCAGCTCCCCCGCACCCGGCGCCTCCGGACCACGACGGCTCACCAACACCAGATGCCGAACCTGCCACGAACGCACCAGATGCTCGGCCACCAGGCCACCCAGTAGCCCCGTGCCACCGGCGATCAGCACGGTGCCGTCCGGGTCCAGCGCACCGGGAGCGTTCTCGAACTGCGCTACGTCCGGCTCTTCACCTTCGGTGCCACGAGCGCGCTTCAGCCGGGGCACCAGCAGTTGCCCGCCCCGCAAGACCATTTGCGACTCGTCCATCCGCAGAGCGCGGGCCACGGAGTCGACCACGCCGCCGTCAGCCATGTCAGTCGGCTCAACGTCAACGCCACGCTCGAGGTCGAGGTCGAGAAGCAGGAAACGGTCCGGGTTCTCGGCCTGGGCACTTCGCAGCAGCCCCCAGACCCCCGCCGCGGCCACATCCAGCTCATCTGCACCGGACGATGACACGCTCTCACCGCTGCGGGCATCAACCGCGCCCCGGGTCACCACCACCAGCCGGGCGTCAGCCAACCGTGGCTCGGCCAGCCAGCCCTGCACCAGCTCCAACACCCGCTCGATGGCGGTCAATCCATCAGCAGCCCAGGCGGCGCTATCCGTGCCACTCGGGTCGACGGCGGACGGCAGGTAGGTCATAGCCACGGACGGCGGGGCAACACCATCCTCAATGGCGGCGATCAACACCTGCAGATCCGGGTGGCTCACGACACCTGAGCCCTCCAAGCCCAAGCCGGTGGCCCGTCCCAACACCACCCAGGTTCCCTCGTCCGGGCTTCCCTGGGTCGCCGCCTCGGCCGGGAGGGGAATCCACTCCAGTGCGAGCAACCCGTCCATGTCCCGTCCGCCCACGGCACGCAGTTGTCCGGCGTCGGCCGGGCGCATGGTCAAGGAATCGACGGTCAGCACGGGCTCGCCGGCGGCATCGGCGACGATGACGCGCAGCCCGCGCTCACCATCGGCGCCGTTCCCGCGAGGAGAGATCCGGACCCTGATCGTGGTCGCTTCGGCCGCCCACAAGGACACACCGTTCCATGCGAACGGCAGCCACAGCCGCTTGTCGTCGTCCGGGGCATCGGTGGTGGCCGATCGATCCGCCAGGGGCACGGGATGCAGGGCGGCGTCCAGCAACGCCGGATGGATGCCGAATCCGGCGTGGTCCCCGGCGGCCTCGGGCAGGGCGAGTTCGGCGAGCACCTCCGTGCCGTCACGCCACACCGCGCGCAGTCCCCGGAAGGATGGCCCGTAGGCATATCCCGAGGCCATGGCGCGCTCATAGAAGCCGTTGACGCTCACAGACTCCGCACCGGCAGCAGGCCACACGCCGCCCAGGGCCTCCGGCCGCATCCCCGGGGACGGCGGACTCAGCACACCTGACGGTGGACTCAGCACACCTTCGGCATGGCACACCCACCCCGCGTCGGCACCAGGCTCGGCATCACGGTCGGGACGGGAGTACATCCCCACCTCACGTCGCCCGTCCTCGGCGGCCTCGCCCACGACTACCTGGACGCGGAGGCCGCCCGACTCGGGCAGGACAAGGGGGATCTGGAGGGTCAGTTCCTCCACCCCACCGCACCCCGCCTCATCGGCCGCGCGCAGGGCCCACTCCACCAGCGCCGCGCCCGGCACCAGTACGGTGCCCGCCACGGCGTGCTCGCTCAGCCACCCATGGCCGCCACCAGCCGAGAGTCGGCCGGTGAGCACCAATCCGCCGTCGGCGAGCCCTACCGCCGCGGGCAACAGCGCATGCTGCACCCGCTGCAATCCGGCAGCTCGCACATCGCCCACTCCCTCCACGGAAGTGGC
>NZ_JAERRF010000105.1 GCF_016741875.1 Streptomyces coffeae
TTGGGCATGGGCCTGCAGGACACCTTCGAGGACCATTCCGACTCCGCTGCCGTGGCACTGGGTTCCCTGCGACGCGACGACGGTGGCATGGACCGCTTCCTCACGTCACTGGGCGAAGCCCACGTCCACGGAGTCGACATCGACTGGCACGCCGCCTTCGCCGACCGAGGAGCCCAGCGGATCGAACTACCCACCTACCCCTTCCAACACGACCACTACTGGCTCGAGAATGGAAGTCGCAGGCCGGATGTCGACGCTGCGGGACAGCAAGCGATCAACCATATCCTGGCGAACGCGCTTGTAGAACTGGCGCAGATGGATGGTCTTCTCCTCACGGGCTGCCTCTCCGAGAGCACTCACCCCTGGATTGCCGACCACATAGTCGGTGGCGTCATGGTCTTGCCCGCATCGGCGTTGCTTGAACTGGCGTTCCGGGCGGGCACGGAAGTCGGGGCGGACCATATCGAGGAACTGACCCTGGAGGCGCCGCTGGTCTTCCACAGGGGCACCAGGGTCAAGTTCCAGGTCGCCATGTCCGCGCCGGACGCGGACAGCAGGCGAGCGGTGAGCGTGCATTCCCAAAGCGAGACGGGCTGGGTGCGGCACGCGGTCGGCTGCATGGTGAGGTCGTCAGCGCAGGACGCTGGTAGGTCCACCGAAGTGGAGGAGTGGCCGCCGATGGGTGCCACCCCTCTCGATCTGAGCGGTGTCTATGAAGACCTGGTCGAACGCGGGTACGACTACGGTCCGGCGTTCCAGTGTCTTCGCGCAGTGTGGCGCAACGACCAGGAAGTGTTCGCCGAAGTCGCGCTGCCCGAACCAGAAGTCGGTGAGTCTGGCTCTTTTCTCCTGCACCCAGCGCTGCTGGACGCGCTCCTTCAGTCTCTGTTGGTCGCTGATCTGAACGAGGAAGCGCAGCAGATTCGGATGCCCTTCGCCTGGACGGGGGTGTCGTTGTACGAGCCGGGAGCCTCCGTGTTGCGGTGCAGGATCTCAAGGCGGCAGCCAGACACTCTGTCACTGAGCATTACGCAGACCACAGGCCGCCCCGTGGCATCGGTGGAATCCTTGGCACTGCGGCCGATATCCGCTGAGAAAATCGGAACTGCCGGACCGGTCCGGAAAATGCGCGCTCGGCAGGCGAACAGGTCGGACGAAATATCTCTCCGGCGCCGGTTGGCCAATCTTTCCGCAAACGCAAAAATCCGCGCTCTTGTGGACATTGTCCGCACATACGCCGCTGCCGTCCTGGGATACAAGGAGGACTTGGGAGAGGTCGGCGCCAGGACGGCGTTCACCGAACTCGGCCTCGGTTCCATGGAGGCCGTACAGCTGCGTAACAAACTGAATGCGGCTACGGGCCTGCGGCTACCGACCACGTTCGCCTTCGAATACTCAACCGCTGAGGCGATGGCGCGGAAACTCTGTGACGAGCTGTTCCCGAGCCCTTCCCCGTCCACGGAACACGAAAACGTGCCGGATGAACCTGCGGCAGCCGGTGCTGATGCTGATTCAGCTGATCTCGCCGCACTCATCGAGATGGCACACCACGTCGGCGACCTCTGAGTCACGAGCCTGGGGTAATGATGTCTGAACAGCAGCTCATCAACGCACTACGCGCCTCTGTGAAGGAAAGCGAACGTCTACGACAACGAAATCGCGAACTTGCCGAAAACAGTCGTGAGCCGGTGGCAGTCGTGGGAATGGCATGCCATTACCCCGGTGGGGTGGCCAGCCCTGCTGACTTGTGGAACCTGGTGATCTCCGAAGGGGATGCGGTGTCCGGGTTTCCGGAGGACCGAGGCTGGGACATCGAAACACTCTTCAACCCCAATAGCGAAATAGCGGGGTCGAGCTATACCCGACACGGGGGGTTCTTGGCAGATTCCAAGAACTTTGATCCGGAGTTCTTTGGTATCTCTCCGCGTGAGGCGTTGGCGATGGACCCGCAGCAGCGGTTGCTGCTGGAAACGTCCTGGGAAGCCATCGAAGACGCAGGGATCGACCCCTTCACACTGCGGGAAAGTGACACCAGCCTGTTCATCGGGTCCAACGGGCAGGACTACGCCTCCAGGCTGGGGCGCTACCCCGCCGCGCTGGAAGCGCAGTTGGGAACAGGAAGCGCCGCCAGCGTCCTGTCCGGTCGGGTGGCGTATGTGCTGGGGCTTGAGGGGCCCGCGGTGACGGTGGACACGGCGTGTTCGTCGTCGTTGGTGGCGCTGCACTGGGCGGTGCAGTCGTTGCGCTCCGGTGAGAGCTCCCTGGCGTTGGCGGGCGGTGTCACCGTCATGTCCTCACCCTCAAGGTTCGTGGAGTTCAGCCGGCAGCGCGGCCTCGCCCCGGACGGCAGGTGCAAGTCCTTCGCCGCGGCAGCCGAC
>NZ_JAERRF010000106.1 GCF_016741875.1 Streptomyces coffeae
CGCCATTCCGGCCCACTGCGAACCCTGCCCCGGGAAGACGAACACCGTCTCGCCACTCACCGGGCGGCCCACCACCACACCGTCGGCCGGCTCACCCGCCGCCAGCGCACCCAGTCCGGCCAGCAATCCCTCTCGGTCACGGGCCACCACTGCCGCACGGTGGTCCAGGTGTGCCCGGGTGGTCGCCGCCGAGTAGGCGATGTCCGTGACGGAGGTGTCCGGGTGGGCGATCAGCAGGGCCCGCAGACGGTCGGCCTGCTCCCGCAGTGCCGCCTCGCTCCGGGCCGAGAGCGGTACCGGCAGCACCGGGAACGGCGCCGCCGCGGCCTGCTCCTCCGCCTGTTCCTCGGCGGGCGCCTCCTCCAGGATCACATGCGCGTTGGTGCCGCTGACGCCGAAGGACGACACGCCCGCACGCCGCGGCTTGTCGGAGGCGGGCCACTCCCTGGCCTCCGTCAGCAGCTCCACGCCGCCTTCCTGCCAGTCGATATGCGGGGACGGCTCGTCCACGTGCAAGGTGCGCGGCAGTTCGCCGTGGAGCATGGCCTGCACCATCTTGATCACACCCGCCACGCCGGCTGCCGCCGAGCTGTGACCGATGTTGGACTTGATCGAGCCGAGCCAGAGCGGCTCGCCGTCGCGCTCGCGGCCATAGGTGGCCAGGAGCGCCTGCGCTTCGATCGGGTCGCCCAGGGTCGTGCCGGTGCCGTGCCCCTCGACCGCGTCCACCTCGGAGGGGCGCAGGCCCGCGTTGGCCAGGGCCGCGCGGATCACCCGCTCCTGCGACGGCCCGTTCGGCGCCGTCAGTCCGTTGCTCGCACCGTCCTGGTTCACCGCGCTGCCCCGCAGCACCGCCAGTACGCGGTGCCCCTTGCGGCGCGCCTCCGACAGCCGCTCCAGCACGACCAGCCCGACGCCGTCGGAGAACCCGGTGCCGTCCGCGGCGGCGGCGTACGCCTTGCACCGGCCGTCGGGCGACAGCGCCCGCTGCCGGCTGAACTCGGTGAGCAGGTAGGGACCGGCCATCAGGGTCACGCCGCCGGCCAGCGCCATCGAGCACTCGCCGTCCCGCAGCGCCCGCGCGGCCAGGTGCAGCGCGACCAGCGAGGAGGAGCACGCGGTGTCCACCGACACGGCCGGGCCCTCCAGCCCCAGGGTGTAGGAGATCCGGCCGGACAGCACACTCGTCGTGGTGCCCGTCAGGCGGTAGCCCTCCTGCTCCGTGGACGTCATGCCCGCGTAGTCCGTCGTGACCGCGCCGCAGAAGACGCCGGTGTCGCTGCCGCGCAACGAGGTCGGGTCGATCCCGGCGTTCTCGAACGCCTCCCAGGCGCCTTCCAGGATCAGCCGCTGCTGCGGGTCCATCGCGGTGGCCTCGTGCGGGCTGATGCCGAAGAACTCGGCGTCGAACCCGTCCGGCTGCTGGAGGAAGCCGCCGCCCCGCGTGTAGATGGTGCCCTCGTGGTCGGGGTCCGGGTCGTAGAGCCGCTCCAGGTCCCAGCCGCGGTCGGTGGGCAGTCCGGTGATCGCGTCGCGCCCCTCGGCCACCAGCTCCCACAGCTCCTCGGGCGCCGTCACGCCCCCCGGGTAGCGGCAGCTCATCCCCACGATCGCCAGCGGCTCGTCGACCCGAGCGGTCCGCCGGGGCCGGGCGGCCGGGAGCGTCTGCGCCGCCTGGCCGACCTCCGTGAGCAGAAGCCGGGTGACGGCCGCCGGGGTCGGGTGGTCGAAGATGAGGGTCGCGGGCAGCCGCACCCCTCCGCTCTGGGTGAGCCGGTTGCGCAGCTCCACCGCGCCGAGCGAGTCGAAACCGAGGTCCTTGAACGACCGTTGCGGATCGACCGCAGCCGCCGAGGCGTGGCCGAGAACGGCCGCCACCTGCGTCAGCACGAACTCCCGCACCACACGCTCGTGGTCCCCGGCGTCGACCGAGGCCAGGCGCTGGGCCAGCGAGCCGTCACCGCCGCGGTGCGCCGGAAGGCGGACGAGACCACGCAGCAGGGCGGGCAGGGTTCCGGTGCGCGCCTGGTCGCGCAGGGCCGCGAGGTCGAGCAGTACCGGGGCCAGGAGCGCGGTGTCCGCCCCGAGCGCCTGGTCGAACAGCTCCAGAGCCAGGTCGTCGGAGAGCGCGCCGACACCTTGGCGCT
>NZ_JAERRF010000107.1 GCF_016741875.1 Streptomyces coffeae
TCGGCCCTCCGGCCGGTCCTGGCCATACGTCGTCAACAGCGCCTGCGCCTCAATCGGGTCACCCAGCTTCGTACCCGTACCATGCGCCTCCACCACGTCCACCTCGGTCGCCGAAAGACCCGCGCTCGCCAGCGCGGCGCGGATCACCCGCTGCTGCGACGGACCGTTCGGTGCGGACAAGCCGTTGCTCGCGCCGTCCTGGTTCAGCGCGGAACCGCGGACCACGGCCAGGACCGGGTGGCCGTTGCGGCGTGCGTCGGACAGGCGCTCCAGCAGCAGCATGCCGGCACCCTCAGCCCAGCCGGTGCCGTCGGCCCCCGCCGCGAACGCCTTACAGCGGCCGTCCGCCGCGACGCCTTGCTGTCGGCTGAACTCCACGAAGATGCCGGGCGTCGCCATCACGGTCACACCACCGGCCAGCGCCAGCGAGCATTCGCCCTGCCGCAGCGACTGCACCGCCAGGTGCAGTGCGACCAGCGACGACGAACACGCCGTGTCCACCGTCACCGCAGGACCCTCGAACCCGAACGTGTACGAGATTCGACCCGACGCAGCGCTCACGCTGCTTCCGGTGAGGAGGTATCCCTGAAGGCCGTCCGAGGCGTCGTGCATGCGGGGGCCGTAGTCCTGGGCCATCGCGCCGACGAAGACACCGGTCCCGCTCTGCCACTGGCCGTCAAGCGCGATATCGGCCCGCTCGAACGCCTCCCAGGAGGTCTCCAGGAGCAGGCGCTGCTGGGGGTCCATCGCCAGCGCCTCACGCGGCGAGATCCCGAAGAACGCCGGATCGAAGTCGCCCGCGTCGTAGAGGAAACCGCCCTCGCGGGCGTACGTGGTACCTGGCTTGCCCCGCTCCGGAGAGTACAGGGCGGACAGGTCCCAGCCACGGTCCGCCGGGAACCCACCGATCGCGTCACCCTCGGAGGCGATCAACTCCCAGAGTTCTTCGGGCGACCGTACGCCGCCAGGGTAGCGGCAGCCCATACCCACAATCGCGATGGGCTCGTCGAGGGACACGGCGGTCGGCACCGGCGTGCTGTCCAGCTGGTCAGCACCGATGAGGCAGGTCCTCAGATGACGCGCGAGAACGGCCGGGGTGGGGTAGTCGAACAGCAGAGTGGTCTGCAGCCGCAGTCCGGTCGTGGTGTTCAGACGGTTGCGGAACTCGACGGCACCCAGCGAGTCGAAGCCGAGTTCCTTGAACGTCCGGTCGGCGTCGACGGCCTCCGGGCCGTCGTAGCCCAGTGTGGTGGCGACCTGACTACCGACCAGCTCCAGCAGCAGCTCCGTCTGCTTGTCCTCGCCCAGCGCCGCCAGACGTCCCCTCAGCAGCGATGCGGCGTCCGCCACCGGTTCGGCGCTCCGGTCAGCCTGAGGGTCGGCCACCGTGTCGAGCCAGTAGCGCTGGCGCTGGAAGGCGTACGTCGGCAGCTCGACTCGACGAGCACCCGTACCCTCGAACAACGTCGCCCAGTCGACCGACGCCCCACCGCCGAACGCCTCCGCCACCGACGCGACGAACCGCTCCAGACCGCCCTCGTCACGACGCAGCGAACCCACCACCGTCACAGGCGAGTTCACGTGCTCCTCGGCCGTCTGCTCCACACCCATCGTCAGCACCGGGTGCGCACTGGACTCCACGAACACACGGAAACCGTCATCCAGCAGAGCACGCACCGTGTCGGCGAAACGAACCGTCCGGCGCAGATTGCGGTACCAGTAGCCCGCATCCAGAGCGGCGGTGTCCAGCACCTCAGCGGTGACCGTGGAGTAGAACGGCACCGATCCGGCTCGGGGAGCGATGCCCGCCAAGTCCCGGAGCAGCGCTTCCTCGATCTCCTCCACATGAGCGCAGTGCGAGGCGTAATCCACCGCGATACGACGAGCCCGCACACCATCCGCCTCACACGCGGCCAACAGCTCGTCCAACGCGTCCGCGTCACCCGAAACAACAACCACGGCCGGGCCGTTGACCGCCGCAACCGCCAGACGACCCTCCCAAGCCGCCAGCCGCTCCTGAACCGCCTCGACGC
>NZ_JAERRF010000108.1 GCF_016741875.1 Streptomyces coffeae
TCCCGCTGATCTGCTCGGTGACGGTGGAGACCACCGGCACGATGCTGCTCGGCTCGGAGATCGGCGCGGCGCTGACCGCCCTGGAGCCGCTGGGCATCGACATGATCGGGCTGAACTGCGCCACCGGCCCGGCCGAGATGAGCGAGCATCTGCGCTATCTCGCCCGCCACTCGCGCATCCCCCTGTCCTGTATGCCCAACGCGGGGCTGCCGGTGCTCGGCAAGGACGGCGCCCACTACCCGCTCACGCCGGGTGAACTGGCCGATGCCCAGGAGACCTTCGTCCGCGAGTACGGCCTGTCCCTGGTGGGCGGCTGCTGCGGCACCACGCCCGAGCATCTGCGCCAGGTCGTGGAGCGTGTCCGTGGTCTGGTTCCCACCGAGCGCGAACCGCGGCCCGAGCCGGGTGCCGCCTCGCTCTACCAGACCGTTCCGTTCCGCCAGGACATCTCGTATATGGCCATCGGTGAGCGGACCAACGCCAATGGGTCGAAGAAGTTCCGCGAGGCCATGCTCGAGGCACGCTGGGACGACTGTGTGGAGATGGCCCGGGACCAGATCCGCGAGGGCGCGCACATGCTCGACCTGTGCGTGGACTACGTGGGCCGCGACGGGGTGGCCGACATGGCGGAGCTGGCGGGGCGGTTCGCCACCGCCTCCACTCTGCCGATCGTGCTGGACTCCACCGAGGTCGATGTGATCCAGGCGGGTCTGGAGAAGCTGGGCGGCCGCGCGGTCATCAACTCGGTCAACTACGAGGACGGTGACGGACCGGATTCGCGCTTTGCCAAGGTGACCCTGCTCGCCCAGGAGCACGGTGCCGCGCTCATCGCGCTGACCATCGACGAGGAGGGCCAGGCCCGTACCGTCGAGAAGAAGGTCGAGATCGCCGAGCGGATCATCGCCGATCTGACGGGCAACTGGGGCATCCAGGAGTCCGACATCCTCATCGACTGCCTCACCTTCACCATCTGCACCGGCCAGGAGGAGTCCCGCAAGGACGGGATCGCCACCATCGAGGCCATCGGCGAACTCAAGCGCCGCCACCCCGACGTCCAGACCACCCTGGGTCTGTCGAACATCTCCTTCGGCCTCAACCCGGCCGCCCGGATCCTGCTCAACTCCGTCTTCCTCGACGAGTGTGTGAAGGCGGGCCTGGACTCCGCCATCGTCCACGCCTCCAAGATCCTGCCCATCGCCCGCTTCGACGAGGAGCAGGTCACCACCGCCCTCGATCTGATCCACGACCGCCGCGCCGAGGGCTATGACCCGCTCCAGAAGCTCATGGAGCTGTTCGAGGGTGCCACCGCCACCTCGCTCAAGGCCGGCAAGGCGGAGGAGCTGGCCGCTCTCCCGCTGGAGGAGCGCCTCAAGCGGCGCATCATCGACGGTGAGCGCAATGGTCTGGAAGCCGATCTGGACGAGGCCCTCCAGACCCGCAAGGCCCTGGACATCGTCAACGAGACGCTGCTGGACGGGATGAAGGTGGTCGGTGAGCTGTTCGGCTCCGGCCAGATGCAGCTGCCGTTCGTGCTCCAGTCCGCCGAGGTCATGAAGACGGCGGTGGCCCATCTGGAGCCGCATATGGAGAAAACCGCGGACAGCGATGAGGGGGCGGGCAAGGGCACCATCGTGCTCGCCACCGTCCGCGGCGACGTCCATGACATCGGCAAGAACCTGGTGGACATCATTCTGTCCAACAACGGCTACAACGTGGTCAACCTCGGTATCAAGCAGCCCGTTTCCGCGATCCTGGAGGCCGCCGAGGAGTACCGCGCGGATGTCATCGGCATGTCCGGGCTGCTGGTGAAGTCCACGGTGATCATGAAGGAGAACCTGGAGGAGCTCAACCAGCGCAAGCTGGCCGCCAGCTACCCGGTCATCCTCGGCGGCGCCGCCCTCACCCGGGC
>NZ_JAERRF010000011.1 GCF_016741875.1 Streptomyces coffeae
GCCACCAGCGTGGAGGCCACATGTCCGCCGACCGCGAGGGTGCGCGCGTGGACCTCGACGGCCTCCGGGCCGACTGGTTGAAGCAACTCCGTCGCCGAAGTGAGTGTGCCGGCCGCCGTGCGGTGGGCCTTCAACCGTTGGATCACGCGTCGTCTCCCTCAGCTTCAGTACCAGGGGTGGAGGGGGGATCGGGATTGCACGCGGCGGTGATCAAAGCCGTCGTCTCGTCGGCGTCGAGCGGGGTGACGCTGATCTCGGCGGGCGCGAGTGCCCGGGCCGCTTCCTGGACGCGCTGGATGGCCCGCCCGCCGCCCGCCGCGGACCCGGACTGGGGCCGCGTCGATTGTTCGCGGGTAACAAGGACGATCTGACGGGTCAGCAGATCTCCTCCTGCCGCGAGTTCGGCAAGGTAGTCGGCGTGGGCCCAGGCCGCGCGTTCCAGCGCGGGGTGCGGCAGGGCAGGCGCGTGGTGGTGGAGCCGGTCGGCCAGGGGCGCGAGATCGGTGCGGTGGCAGCGCACCAGGAGTTGCGTGGGGCCGGTCAGCGAGTTGAGCCAGCGGGCGAACGCCGCGACCAGGCCCTGCTGCTCGGCGCCGCTGCGCAGATCGAAGTTGACCGTCGAGCACGTCGCCAGCGCCGCCCGCCCGTGACCACGCAAATCCAGTACCCCTACGGGGCTGACCCGGCTGTAGGGCATCCGCATCGCCGCCGGCACGGGGCCAGCTGCCTGAGTCAGGCGCGGGTTCACGATGTCGGGCAGCGCCGGTACGCCCTCCGGGGCGTGCGCGCGACGCTTGGGGGTGCGGGCGTGGGCACAGGCGGCGAGCAGGAACTGGTCCAGGCCGATGCCCTCCCGGGAGCCCAGCGCGATCGCGGTGACGACCCCGGCCACGGGCACCGTCATGACCAGATACGCCAGCGGTGCCATGACCGGGCGCAGGATCCAGTACCCGCCGTACAGCACCAGGGCGCAGGCGGCCAGGATCGCGGCCTGCCGCGCGGTGAGCGGGCCCAGGACACGGTCGGGCCGGGCGATGTCGGCGGGGATGCGCGTGGCAGCTGCCGCTTCGTCGTGCACATCGGTCATGAACACTCACCCCTCCGGGGCTGTTCGAGCGGCAGCCTGAGCTGCGCTGGACGGGTGGGCCGCAGACGCACCCGCTCAGCGGGAACCGGCAATACCAACTGACGCGAACGCATCCTCGGGCCAACCTGACCCACCAGCGGTCGCACCGAAGAAGGGGAAGAAAGGCTGAGGGCCGTGGCCTGCGAGCGCGGGACACGTTCGGCTCGGATGGGCAGCCAGGTCTGGGCGGGGCGTCGCGGGCGGCCGGGGACACGCTGCGCGGCCACAGGCAGCTTCAGCTGCTGCTTGCGGCGTGCCTGGGAGGGGTGCATCACCGTGCGCGGACCTTTCAGACTCGGGGCGTGTGATGCGGCGGGAGCCGCATCGGCTCGTGGACGGCCAGACGGTGGCCCCTGGGCCAGGCGCATTGCCGCCGGAGCGAGCGACGATCCGTCGGCGCCTGAGGCCACAGGGGTGGAGAGGGTGCCGCGCGGCGCGGTTGAACCGGCGGTGGCCGCGCTGGCTCCCGCGGCCCTTGCCGAGCCGCCAGCAGGACGTGGAGCCGGCCCACGGCCAGGCAGTATCCGGAAGAGGCCGGGCCCCGGTCCCGGACCCGGCCCTGGGGGCCGGATGCCTCCACGGCCGGGCAGCCCGCCTCCGCCGCCGGGGCGGCCACCCCCGCGCCCGCGGCGGAGCAGGGGCATGCCGGGCAGGTAGCGATCCATGAGCCGGTACATGGCCAAATGACGCAGGATCCGCACCGCCGTGGGGGCATGGGGGTTGTGGACCGGAGTGGCGCGGAAGACGACCTGCATCGTCCAACCGGGGATCTTGAACAGCACCCAGAACAGCGCAAAGCTGGCCAGTATCGTGCCCAGCTTGTCCGCGTACGGAATCCCCAGCGCCGTTGCCCCGGGGGCGAAGAACAGCTTGAGCGCCACGATGAACGTCATCGACTGCGCCACCTGGATCACCAGGCAGCCGGCCAAGGCGCGCCACCACAGCCGGGCCATCGGCTCGGTGAGCGGGTGGGCGTGGCATGCCAGGGCCAGCGGACCGGAGACAGCGAGCAGAGCCATGACCGCCACCCGTACGAAGAAGCCGATCAGCACAGCCAGGATCAGCGCGATCATGACGACCGAGACGATCAGCAGATCGATCTTCAACCCCGGGGCGCCGAACAGAGAGAAGGGGAGCGCGCGCTCAACCAGCCCTTGCCCGGCGTCGGCCATGCCGATCCCCATGATCGCGTGGGAGAGCCCGTTGCCGAGGGCGATGGTCTTCCCCATCACGGTCAAAGACGTCGCGGAGGCGATCATCCCGAAGACAAGGCGTGGGGCGATCTGCTTGAGGGCGTACCGGGTCTGGACCGTCTCATACCCCATCACCGTGATCCCGCCCGCGGTCACGAACAGCACATAGATGCCGACCGTGATGCCCATCGCCCCCGTCCACAGGCGTTTGAGGTCGGCATGCTTGGTGACATCGGGCGTGGCGAGGAGGGTATCTGCGAGCAGCTCCCGCAGCGGTTTCATGATCTGTTCGACGATCAGCCCCAGGAACGAGGTGATCGCGTTCACGATCATCCCCGGGATGTCGAACAGGCCGTCCAGACCCCAGCCTGCCGGGGAGCAGTCACCGCCGGTGACCTCACAGGCAGGAGGCGTCGGTCCGGGAGTCGGCTCCCGAGCTGGCGCGCGCGAGTGCCCCTCGGACGGGCGGTCAGGCGCCGGGCTCGCCCCAGGCGCGGTCTCCGGCCGGGGAGATGGCGCCCCCGGTTCCGGCGGGCTTGCTCCAGGACCGGGCTCAGGCCGCGGCTCCGGATCCGCAGGCGCGGCGGGCGATCGGGGAGCTGTTGCAGGCAGGACGCTTGCGTGTGCGGGCGGCGCGGTGAGCATACCGGCGCTGACAAAGAGGGGAATGGGCGCCAAAAGCAGGGCAGCGAGGAGGCGGCGGGTGAGGGTCATTGCCCGCCGCCATCGTCGACGCCCACGATCTGTTTCAATGCCGCCACGAGGACCGGGGCGAGAATCGCCAGCCCGTAGCCGATCGCCGCGGCCTTCAGAGCCCGCTTGGAAGCCTCGACCTCACCGGGATCACCGCCGGCCATCAGATAGCGCAGGCCGCCGAAGGTAAGGAAGAGCGTGGCAAGCCCGGCGAGCAGACCCACGATCCAGGCCCGCAGATTCGACATCACCTCCGGGATCGTGGCCACCGCCCACACTGCGGGCGAATCCGCCAACAGCACCGCGGTCGTCACTGGCACGGTGAACACCAGCCGGACCCCACAGCGAAAGAACCGATGCACGGCGCGGGGCGGCCGACGGACGCGGCTGAGCATGGCAGGGCACCTCCATCAGGACTGCAGCCAGACAGGAAACAGCGGGCAGGCGGAGTTGGTGGGGGTGAGCCGGATCCTTCGACCGGGGCCCGCCTCCTTCGGCGGATACCGGATGGCTCTCGGGGTGTCAGCACGAGACGGCGTGCTCACCCCCACCCAGCACACGGCCTGGAACACAAGAGCGCCGGCAGGCGGTCCTTTCCAGGCCGGCGGCTCATCCCTATATGCGGGAGGAGCCCCCATTTACCTCAGATAGAGAATCCAGGCCGGAGATTTTGACGCCCCGGCACCGGAAGTCCCTCTCATGCCCGTTACTGGGCCTGGGGCCGCAGGTGGGCGGCCAGGCGCTGCTCTGCTGAACTGCGATGCCGGTACAGCTGACGCGCACTCACCCCCCGCTCACTGGCGAGCGCTCCCATCGGCTCACCGTGCAACCGGGTCCGGGCGATCAACTGCGCCTCGGCCAGATTCACTACCCGGGCCCGCACCGCGCAGGCCAGTACCTGGTGCTCATCCGTCATCCCCTCACCCTCCGCACCGATGGTGGTGTGCAGACGACCGAGGTGAGCCATCGGTTCACCGGCCTCGCGTTCGCCGCGACGCCGGGCCGCATAGACGAGCCGGTGTACGGCGCGGTCCGCAGCGGCGAACAGCTCCCGGTCCAGCCCCGGATCAGCCGCATCCACCCCCGCGAGGGCAACCGTCACAGCCGTGAGGGCTTCCTGCTCGACCTCCTGACGCTCCAGATGGGCAGGGCGGGAAAGGCGGGCCAGCATCCGGCGCAGCACTGGAATGGTCATGGCCGCGGCCACCACGCTCCACGGCTCGCCGAGCGTGTGCGCGCGGCGCACGACCTCGCACCAGGTACCCGACCGCAGCTCGGGCCGGGTGCTGGGGTGAGCCAGCCGGGTACGGATCCGGTCGACCGGCCAGGCTCCCTCTACGGGGTCGTCGCA
Source organism: Streptomyces coffeae (assembly GCF_016741875.1). GTDB lineage: Bacteria > Actinomycetota > Actinomycetes > Streptomycetales > Streptomycetaceae > Streptomyces > Streptomyces coffeae. Next base: position 4,364 of record NZ_JAERRF010000011.1, read on the forward strand.
GACCAGGTCCGCGGGCAAGGTGAGCGGCCGCTCAGAGTGAGCCAAGGCGAGGAACGACTGCTCCAGCGCCTCCAACGGCGAGGTGCCGGAGGTGTGGGAGTGGCGGGGTGCAGGGCGGTGGTTCATGACGCGACTCCTGTGAGGGGGTTCGGACAACTTCCGCCGCCAGCCCTGTCACCCCGCCGCGCCACCGCCGGCCCGTCGGCGCACCACTGCCGGACGACAAGCAGCCCCGTGGTCCGCTGTGTGCGATGGCTCGCGTCTGGCCCGCCCGCTGTCAGCAGGCGCGGTGCCTGTATGGGCACGGCCGGAATCGAACGTAAAAAATCTTGAAGAAGTCCCCAGACCCTTCAGCGCCCTCCAACGGGGAGGGTCCGAGGTGGCTCCCTGATGGCTCGTGACCGGCTTGCACCCATCTTGAACTGCAATTATCAAGGAGGATCGCTGACGGGCCGTCCGGTGCCGCTATCTGTGGGCGGCTGGGCACGCGGCAGATCGAACGAAGCGTGCCAGACGGCAAAGCGCCCGTCCGGAATCTCTATTGTTCACGTCAGCATCAGACGGTTGGACCCCTTCTCCGGGCGCCACCAGCCAATGCACGAGCCTCACCACCGAGGACCCAGCCGCCCCGGCACCTCTCGCCCGCTGCCGACCACCATCTGGCTCCCCGGCCCGAACGACCCGCACCACGTCCCCGGTCCGGACGGCGTGCTACCCAGCTGGGCGATCGACAAGATCCGCACCGACTTCACCCGCCGCTCCGCGCCCCTGATCAAAATCTCCATCCGCGATACCGAACCGGGCATGGACGCCCGCACCCCTTGTGCCACCTATACAGGCGCAGCTGGCAGTGACAGCGAAGCCAGCGGGAAGCCGGTCCTGCTCGCCGAACTGCATCCCGACACCCTCCCCACCCCCAGCGCCGAGCTGACCACCGACGCCGCCGACGGCGGAATGCCCGGGGCGATGGAGAACGGCTGGCCCGGCTTCTTTCACCGCGCCCACCGCCTCCTGTCCGGCGACGGCCTCCTCCTGCTCGCCACCCGGCAGCGCCGCGACGCCGGACGCCTGACCGACCCCCTCGGCTCCCTGATCGCCTCAGCACGCACCGCCGGATTCCACTACCTGCAACACATCGTGATCGTCCACGGCCACCTCGCCGACGACCGCATCCAGCCCACACCGCCCCAGGGCGCCCCGCCTGGCCTGATCCACTCCGACCTGATCGTCCTGTCCGCGATCACCAGCGCATAGAAAGGGCGTACGCCATGCCCATCCGGGAATCGGTGTGGAACACCGCACCCACCTCCGCCCCCGCCCAGCGCGGTGACCGCTACACCACCGGCTCGGCCGCGCACCCGGCCAAAATGCTCCCCGCGATCGCCGCCCACGCCATCCGCACCTACACCCAACCCGGCGACCTGATCCTGGACCCGATGTGCGGCATCGGCACCACCCTCGTAGAAGCCGTACACCTCGGCCGACACGCCTTCGGCACCGAATACGAATCAAAGTGGGCAAACGTGGCCCGTGCCAACCTCGCCCTCGCCGCCCGCCAAGGCGCCACCGGCCACGCAGCGGTCACCTGCACCGACGCCCGGCACCTGCTCGCCCACCTCCCTGAGCAACAACACGGCACCGCCGCGCTCGTCATCACCTCACCCCCCTACGGGCCCTCCGCGCACGGCCAAGTCCGCTCCACCCGCGAAAGCGGCAAACGCGGCGTCATCAAGACGCACTACCGCTACAGCCACGACCCAGCCAACCTCGCCCACGTCAGCTCCGACCACCTCCTGGCCGCCTTCACCGAGATCCTCATCCAGTGCCGCCACGCGCTGCGGCCCGGCGGCCACGCGGTGATCACCACCCGCCCCTGGCGGACACGCGGCGAACTCATCGACCTGCCCTCCGCCGTCCTCGCCGCAGCACAAGCCGCCGGCCTCATCCCCGTCGAGCGCTGCGTCGCTCTCCTTGCAGGCATCCGCGAGGGCCGACTCATCGCCCGCCCGTCGTTCTTCCAGATGAAGAACGTCCGCGACGCCCGCCGTGCCGGTGTCCCGCTCGCGGTCATCCAGCACGAGGACACCTTGGTCTTCCGCCGCCCCGTAACCCGGGCCTACTCCGAACGACCCAAACGCAGAGCGGGTGACGCACGGTGCGCGACCGGGACCGCACGCACACCGGACACGGCCTGTACCTTCCGCTCACGCACCTGCACCACCGGACGCCACCATGACCTCCGCTGACGTGCTGATCGGATCGCTGTGCTCCGGCGTGGGCAGCCTCGACCTGGGCGTACAGGCCGCCCTTGGCGGCCACATCGCCTGGCACGCCGAAACCGACCCGCACGCCACCCAGGTACTCGCCCGCCACTGGCAGGTGCCCAACCTGGGTGACGTACAAGCTATTGACTGGCACCGGGTCCGGCCCGTGTGCGTCCTCACGGCCGGGTTCCCCTGTCAGGACCTCTCGGTTGCGGGCCCTCGCACCGGGCTTGCCCCTGGCACGCGCTCCGGCCTGTGGCATCACATCGTGACCGCCATCGAAACGCTCAACCCCTGCCTGGTGGTGATCGAAAATGTCCGCGGCCTCCTCTCTACCCGAGCCGGGACCCATTCCCTTCGCCACATGGAACCCTGCCCGCGGTGTCTGGGAGACCCAGCCGATCAACCCCGCATGCGGGCACTGGGCGTGCTACTCGCGGACTTGGCCGACCTCGGGTACGACGCGAACTGGACGTGCGTACGCGCCTCTGATGTCGGAGCCCCGCACCGCCGCGAGAGAGTGTTTCTTACCGCCTGGCCAGCAACCCTCCCGAGACGATGCGCTGTTGAAGACGCCAACGGCGAACCTCGGTGCCAACGGGGGCTCTCAACACCCGGACAAACGCAAGGCTGGAGGCCACGGGCCCACCCTGGCCGACGAGATCGAGCACCTACTGCCCACCCCGAGAGCCACCGACGGTGCCAAAGGCTCGCCGAACCAGAAGCATGGCGACGGCAGCCTGACCCTTGCCTCCACCGCGGCGAAGTTCGCTGCGCGTGCCACGCCACCCGGGGCTGCGGCACAGGCCGACCCCGAGTATCTGCTGCCCACTCCGACCTCATCGGACGGGAGCGGCGGCTCGGGCACCACCCCGAAACGCAAGGGCGGCATGAACCTGCGCACGGCTGTCACTCGCCTGCCCACTGGTGGGGCGACTACCTGCCTGCCATCTGTCGGTGGGAGCACGTGACTGAACGCGTCGCACCCAGGCCCACCGTGCCTGGCACACGCCGGCTATCGGCCGAATTCGTCGAGTGGATGATAGGACTCGACGGCCACGTCACCGGTACCCCGGGCCTTTCCCGCGCCGTTCAACTCCGTCTCCTCGGCAACAGCGTCGTTCCCCACCAGGCCACCCTCGCCTTGACGACCCTGGTCCCGAACTGGAGTCCTCACTCCTGCCCGCGGCGGGAGGAAAGGCCGTGACGTCCCCCGATAGCACGCTCCCCAACGAGGAACGTGGGGCCGCCGAAGAGGCTGTGGTTCCGTCGGACGGGGCGGTCCGCTCTTCCCCCACCCGGAGCTACGGTCCACGTCAAAACCACAGGTCACCGAAGCCTGACGTGACGTTCGAGATCCACACCGCCACCGGCGAGGAGGCCGATGCGCTGCGCAGGCTCCAGGGACAGGTCATGGTGGAGGTCATGACATGGATCGTGCAGCAGCGGAGGCGGCAACGCACCCCGCGGAACTCCTTGCCGCCGCAGTCCCGCGCCACAGATCCCGCGGCGGGACCGGAACCGCCCATGGGACATCGCCCAAGCTGACCCGGCTGGTATTCCTCGGCCGCACCTCAACGGAGGACAAGCAGGACCCCACCATCTCCCTTCCCCGGCAGGTGCGCTCGTGCCAGTCGGCCCTCCAGCCCGGCGTTGTCATCGTCGGCTTCTACTACGACGTCGAATCCGGCCGCAAAGACCTGGCCGCGCGCGGACACGGGCGCGGCCATGAACGCTTCGACATCCCCGTACCCCGTGACGGAGGCATCCAGGATCTCCTCGCCGTCGCCGAGAGCGGTGAGCGGCACTTCGACGCCGTCATCTGCGAATCCATCGAGCGCGTCGCCCGCCGCACCTACTTCGGCACTCTCATCGAGCACCGCCTCGAAGCCGCTGGCGTACCGCTCCTGGCCGCGGACGAGCCGATCAACTTCACCGGCTCACGCGCCAAGAAGGCCACACAGGTCCTCACCCGCCGCGTCAAGCAGGGCGTGGCCGAGTGGTACGTCCTGGAAATGCTGGAGAAGGCGTGGGGCGGCTTCGAAGAGCACACCATCCAGGGCTACAACATCGGCAAGCCGCCCTACGGCTACCTGGCCGACCGCATCCCCCACCCCGTCCCCGCCCGCCGCAGCGAGGGCAAGACCAAAACCCGCCTCATCCCCGACCCGCTCTGCGCCCCCGTCGTCCGCAAGACCTTCGAATGGCGCGTCGTCGAGCGCCTCAGCTGCAAGGCGATCGCCGACCGCCTCAACGAGGACCTGGCCGTTAACCAGCCACCTTCCCCACCGGACCCGTCACGCAGGCTCGGACGCTGGACCGAATCCAGCGTCCGGGACATCCTCACCAACCCGAAATACACGGGCCATATGGTCTGGAACCGCCGCGCCATGAAGACGCGCAGCGGCAAGGTCAACCCGATCGAGGACTGGGTGTGGTCACCGAACCCCACCCACCCTCCTCTTGCTTCTCTCGAAACCTTCGTCCGCGCCCGAACGATGCCCCAGCAGCGCGAGCGCTCACGCAGCGCACCCGGCACGAACACCGCCCACCCCCAGGCTGCCCGCACGTACGCACTGCGCTCGTTCCTGTTCTGCGCGATCTGTGAGCGGCGCATGTTCGGCAAGGCACGACGAGACCGAGGCTTCTACGTCTGCGCTCCCAAACCCGAGTACATCCCACCGGACCACCCCAAGAGTCTGTGGATCAAGGAGACCTACCTCCTGGAGCCGCTGCAAGAGTTCTTCGCTGCACGGATCTTCGGCCCCGACCGACGGGAGCTACTGGCTGCCGCACTGCCCGAGGCCGACGCGAACGAAGGACGCCAGCACGCAGAACGAGACAAGGCCCTCAACGACGCCCTGACGAACCTCAAGAAACGGCGCGAGCGCCAGTTCCACGCCCTCGAACTCGCCGATAACCCCGACCGCCGGTTCATCCAAGGGGTTCAGATGCGGGTCGCCGAACTCGATGATCAGATCCAGGCCAAGGAAGCAGAGATCGCCAGCCACCGGCGAAAGGCACCCATCCGGCAAGACCCAGCCCTCATCGACGCACTGCCAGCCGGACGATGTGAGATCGCGACACTCCCCGATCCCATGCGCCGTCGGATGTTCGAAGCCTTCCGACTCCAGATTCACTACGACAAACGCACCAGCAGCGCCCGCTGCCGGGTAGTGCTCACCAGCGACATGATCGACGCAACGGCCCGCATCGCCACAGAAGCGCTGCGGGCCGGTCACACGGACGGGATTTCGTTTCCCATCTGCGTTGTGCCCCCGGCAGGATTCGAACCTGCGACACCCGCTTTAGGAGAGCGGTGCTCTATCCCCTGAGCTACGGAGGCCCGACGGCGGTGCGGCCGGTGAGGGCTGTGCCGCCGCAGACAGTGTAGCGGGTGGTGATCCGGAGGCTCCGGGGGTTCGGGGCGGGGGCGGGCGTCGCGGCGGAAAATCATCGGATCCGGCGTGACGTGCGGCGATACCGTCCCCTTCCATGAGTGGAATATGGACGGGGGTGCGCGAGCGGGTGCTCGCGTTGCGGGAGGCGCCGGGGGCGGCGAACGTTTTTGGGGCGTCGTGGGGGAAGTCCGGGCACGGCTTCGAGCTGCGGCCGCCCCTCGCCGAGGCCGATCTGCTGGCCGCCGAGCGGGTGTGGGGGGCCACCTTCCCTGAGGAGTATCGCGGCTTTCTGCTGGAGGTCGGAGCGGGCGGGGCCGGGCCCGACTATGGGCTGTTCCCGATGAAGCCGCCCAGTGCGGAGAAGGCCGCTTCAGGGGCGGGGCAACCGCCGCGGATCTTCTGGCCCGCCGCCGTGATGGAGCTCCTCGACGCCCATGAGGAGGCCGCGCCGCACCGGGACGCGTATCCCGACGACGACGCGTATCTGGCGGCCTTCCGCGCCTGGGACCAGCGGGACGACGAGCTTCGCGACGAACTCACCGACGGAGCCCTGTACCTCGGCCACCAGGGCTGTGCCTACTACACCCTGCTCGCCGTCACCGGGCCCGAGCGCGGCACCGTCTGGGACGACGTCCAGGCCGTCGGGGAAGGGGTGGTCCCCATCCAGCGGCCGGGCAAGGACCGGCTGACCTTCGGCGAGTGGTACCTCGGCTGGCTCGAGAGGGCGGAACGTCAGGCCTGGGCCGAGGGGGAGAGCTGACCCCCGCCCGGCGTGCCGGGTGTTCTTGACCGCCGGTCGGGGGACACCCGGCCCGGGGCCGCCTCGATTCGCGCCCCGCGCCGTACACCATGTGGGAAAGGGACGGTGCGGACAGCGGCACGAGGGCGAGGAGGCCACGGTGAGCGCAGCGACACCGGGCTTCGAGGAGTTCGTCGCCGCGCGCGGACCGCGGCTGCTGCGCGTCGCGTGGCTGCTGACCGGGGATGCCCATCTGGCCGAGGATCTGCTCCAGACCGTGCTGGCGAAGGTCTGGCCGAAGTGGTGGCGGATCGCCGCGGACAACCCGGAGGCGTACGTCCGCAAGGCCCTGGTCAATACGCATGCGTCCTGGTGGCGGCGGCGCTGGCGCGGGGAGGTCCCGCATGACGAGGTGCCGGATGTGACGGCCGCGCCGGATCCCTTCGAGGGCATCGATCTGGAGCAGTCGCTGGCCGCGGCGGTACGGCGGCTGCCGGGGCGGCAGCGGGCGGTGGTGGTGCTGCGGTACTTCGAGGACCTGAGCGTCGAGGACACCGCCGAGGTGCTGGGGTGCAGCGCCGGGACGGTCAAGAGCCAGGCGTCGAAGGCGTTACGCACCTTGCAGTCGCTGGTGCCACGGACCGAAACGGTGGAAGGCGGAGGGTGGTGACGGGCGTGGGTGATGAGCAGCCGACGCGGCCGACGCGTGACGAACGAGAGCTGAGGGCGCTTCTCGAACGGGCCGTACCGCGGCCGGGTGCGCCCGCCGACCGGATGTGGCAGGTACGGCAGCGGGTGCTGCGCCGGCGACGGCGCCGGGCGGCGGGGCTGGCCGGGGGAGCGGTCGTCGCGTTGGTGGTGATCAATGTTCTGTCCCCGGCCCGTGGCGGCGAGGCGGTGTACCGGCCGAACGCCGCGCCGCGCTCGGGGGCCAGCGGGTCGTTCCGTTTCACGGCGCTGGCGCGGATGACGGTCCGGCTGCCGGACGGCTGGAGCGGGCGGGCGCTGCGCGCGCGGCCGGGGCGGGATCCGGTGGGGGTGGCCGGTAGCCGGACGACGACCGTGTCCGCGGTGGACTCAGGGGCTTCCTGCCCGGACGTTCAGCGGTACTGCGTGCGTCGGTCGACGCTCCGGGCCGGGGAAGGGCTGATCGTCTTCCGCTTGCAGCGCGGTCATACGGGCGAGGGCGGTGCGGAGGGCCTCCTCATGGCCACCGGACTGGGCACGTCCTGCCGGACGGCGGGTGGCACGCGCGAGTTGACCGGCTGGCGCGCGGTGGAGGAGGGCGCGGGGCGCGCGGGCGACGAGTTGGTGCTCGCGTCCGCCTGTCTTCACCGGCCCTCCGCCGCCACGCTCGGCCAGGTGCGGTCCGTCCTGCGGACGGCGGTCTTCCCGGTGGCGTGAGGGGGCCGTCCGTCCCGCGGCCGTTCCGCCGGGTTGGCCGCCGACGGTCCCGGTCCCCCTGACCCGGCCCTCCCAACAAGGCCCGGCCCCCCAAGGCCCGGCCCCGGGCCTTCCCCGGCTCGACCCCCGGACCGGCCCCCATGCCGGTCCGGAGGCCGACCGCCCCCGCTGGACGTCGTCCCCCCCCCCCCCGCACGCCACGCCCCGAGGGGCGTCCTCCCCGTGCCGGGGCCGACGGCCCCATGCTCGCCCCCCTGGGGCGGGACCGGTCCCCGGAGCGTGCCTGGGCCGGGGCTGTTCCCACCCCCCAGGCCGGGGCTGTTCCCGCCCCCCGGCCGCCGCGCCCCCGGGAGACCCCGCTCAGCCCTCCGGGCGGAAGCGCGCGATCGGGTTGCGCAGGGTGCCGATCAGCTGGAGCGCTCCGGCAGGGTCCTGGAGGTCCACCATCTCCTTGTTGTTGCGCAGTTGGAGACGGTTGAGGCAGGACAGCGCGAAGTCCTCGGCGAACATGTCGTACTGGGCGAACTTGTCCGCCAGCTGCGGTGCGGACTCCTGATACGCGGTGACGCAGTCGGCCACCGTGCGCCAGAAGGCGTCCTCCGTCAGCAGACCGTCGTCGACCAGGATCCCGTTGAGGAAGCGCAGGAAGCAGTCGAAGACATCGGTGAAGATCGACAGTAGCTTCATGTCCTCGGGGACGTCCGCGCGGATGCGCTCGACGGCCGGGGGCAGCACCGCGGCCGGGTCCATGACCGCGATCTCCTCGGCGATGTCCTTGAAGATGACGCGCCGTACCGCGCCGTCCTCGATCACCAGGATGGCGTTCTCGCCGTGCGGCATGAAGACGAGGTCGTACGCGTAGAAGCTGTGCAGCACCGGGGTGAGATACGCGTCCAGGTAGCGGCGCAGCCACTCGGCCGGGGTGAGGCCGGACTCCTCGATCAGGGCGCTGACGAAGGAGTTGCCCTCGGTGTCGAGGTGCAGCAGGGACGCCATGGTGGCCAGTCGCTGGCCGGGTTCCAGCGACGGGACGGGGCTTTCGCGCCACAGCGCGGCGAGCATCTTGCGGTAGGGGGAGTAGCGGTTGGTGGCGGCCTCGTACTGCCGGTGGTGGTAGCCGATGGCCGCCCGCTCGCGGATGATCGAGAAGCGGGCCGCGCGGAAGACGTCGTCGGCCTCGATGACGCCCGCCAGCCAGTCGTTGATGGCCGGGGTGGCCTCCATGTAGGCGGCGGACAGGCCCCGCATGAAGCCCATGTTGAGGACGGACAGGGCGGTTTTCACATAGTGCTTGGACGGGTCGCTGGTGTTGAAGAAGGTGCGGATCGACTGCTGGGCGAAGTACTCGTCCTCGCCGGGGCCGAGGCAGACCAGGTGCTGCCGGGCGACCTCGGCGGCGAAGGAGACCGAGAGCTTGTTCCACCACTGCCAGGGGTGCACCGGCAGCAGGTGGTAGTCGGCCAGGTCCAGGCCGAGGCCGGTCATGGTGTCCGCGAAGCGGGCGAGGGTCTCCTCGCCCAGCTCGGAGCGGATCAGCCCGTCGTAGTCGAGATCCGCGCAGGAGGTGAAGGTGGAGCGGTCGCGGCGGGCGGCGAGCCAGATCAGCTGAACCGGGCTCGCGGTCTCCGGGGCGTACGAGAGGTATTCGTGGACGCCGAAGCCGAGCCGGCCGTTGTTGGCGACGAAGCAGGGGTGACCCTCGGTCATCCCCGTCTCGATCTCCTGGAAACCGGACTTGGCGAGCTGGGCGGCGCCCACCGCCTCGGCGGCCAGTTTGTAGGCGGAGCCGGACAGGGTGGAGCTGATCTCTTCCAGGTAGACCGGCAGGATCTCCTCGCTCAGGCCCAGTGTGGCGCGCAGCTCGATGAAGAAGTCGAGTGCGTCGAGGGGGAGTTCGGCGCCGTCGCGGCCGTGGCGGGTGATGCTGTCGGCGTCGACCAGCCAGTGTTCCAGGGACAGGACGCGGGCGGCGAAACGGTACGTCGAGGCGCCGTTGTCGCTCGGTACGGCGTAGCGGCCGTCGTCCTCGAGTACGGGCGTCAGTAGCCGCTCATGGGTGAACTCGGCGAGCGCCTTGCGGATGAGCAGGCGGCCCGCCCGCTCCCACAGGTCGGGCGTGAGGTGGGAGACGGCATCGCGGGGGCTCATCGGGTCACTCCTCGGGCGGTACGGGGTTCAGCGGCGGCGCCCCGAGCGGCATCGGTGGCGCCCCCAGCGGCAGTGGCGGCCCCCTCAGCGGCAGAGGTGGCGCCCTCCACGGCAGTGGCAGCGCCCCCGGCGTCGGCGGCGGCATTGGCGGCACGCGCGGCCTCGAACCGCTCACGCGTGCACACGCTCAGATAGGCGTCCTTCTCCGGTTTGGCGATCTTCTCGACGACCTCGAATCCGACGGCCGCGTTGAGCGCGTGGACCGCCCCGTTGCGCACGTCGGGCTCGACCACGACGCGCCGGACCGCCGGGTCGGCGAAGCAGAACTCCATCACCGTCGTGATGACGGCGAGGGTGAAGCCGTGCAGCGGGGTGTCGGTCGGCGCGCACAGGAAGTGCATGCCGAGGTCGCCCTCCTGGGGCTCGTAGAGCCCGACCAGGTCCACGTGGGCCGGGTCGTAGCGCTCGGCGAGGAAGGCGGGGGCGCCCTCGTGCAGCCCGATGAACGCCTCGTGGTGCGGGTGTTCGTGGATCCGCCGGTACTCCTGCTCGACCTCGGCGAGGCCGGCGTCCTGCATCATCCAGAAGGACGCCTTGGGGTGGGTCACCCAGCCGTGCAGCAGCGCCGCGTCGGCCGTGGGGTCCAGCCGCCGCAGCGCGAAGGTGCCGAGCCGGTCGTCGGTACGGGTGAAGAGGGTCATGACACGGCTCCTTCCGGCGCACCGAACTCCTGGAACGCGATGGACTTCTCGATCGGGTAGTGCTCACGGCCCAGCAGCTCGCGGATGATCCACGAGTTGCGGTAGGGGCCCATGCCCAGGTCGGGGGAGGTGAGGCTGTGGGCGTGGGTGGCACCGTTCTGGAGGAAGATGCCGCGCCCGGTGGTGTCGACGCTGTAGTTGCGGGCGACGTCGAAGCGGCCGTGGCCGTCCCAGCGGATGCGGTCGCGCACCGGCTCCAGGAAGGCGGGCACCTGGTAGCGGTAGCCGGTGGCGAGGACCAGGCCCTGGGTGGTGAGGGAGAAGTCCCGGCCCTGCTCGGTGTGGTGCAGCGCGAGGGTGTACGTCCCGCCGGCCTCGTCGTACGAGGCGTCGGTGAGCGCGGTGTTGGTCAGCAGGCGGGTGGGCACCGGACCGCTCACGCTCTTCTGGTACAGCAGGTCGTAGATGGCGTTGATGAGGTCCGCGTCGATGCCCTTGAACAGGCCCTTCTGCTCGGACTCCAGCCGGTAGCGGGTGTCCTCGGGCAGTGCGTGGAAGTAGTCCACGTACTCCGGCGAGGTCATCTCCAGTGTGATCTTGGTGTACTCCAGCGGGAAGAACCGCGGGGAGCGGGTGATCCAGTTGAGCCGGTAGCCGTGGCTGTCGATGTCGGCCAGCAGGTCCTGGTAGATCTCCGCCGCGCTCTGGCCGCTGCCCACGACGGTGATGGACTCCTTGGCCTGGAGGGCTTCCTTGTGCTCCAGGTAGTGCGCGTTGTGCAGCAGATCGCCGTCCAGGCCCCGGCAGGCGTCGGGGATGTACGGCGGGGTGCCGGTGCCCAGGACGAGGTGGCGGGCGCGGTACGCGGTGGACTCGCCGGTGGTGGCGCGGACCGCGTGCACCGTGTAGACGCCGTCGGCCTCGTCGTACTCGACGCGGGTCACCTCGTGGCCGAAGCGGACGCTGCTGAGCTTGGCGGCGGCCCAGCGGCAGTAGTCGTTGTACTCGGCGCGCAGCGGATAGAAGATCTCGCGGATGTAGAAGGAGTACATCCGCCCGGACTCCTTCAGGTAGTTGAGGAAGGAGTACGGGGAGGTGGGGTCGGCGAGGGTGACCAGGTCGGCCATGAACGGGGTCTGGAGGGTGACGCCGTCCAGCAGCATCCCCGGGTGCCAGTCGAAGTCGGGCTTGCTCTCCAGGAACAGGCCGTCGAGTTCGTCGATCGGCTCGGTGAGGCAGGCGAGGCCCAGGTTGTAGGGGCCCAGTCCGACCGCGATGAAGTCGTGGGTGTGAGGGGTGGACACGGGGGTCTCCGGGAGGGGTCGGCGGTCAGCGGCTCAGCTGGCGCGGGAGTGGCTGAGTTCGGGCTCGATGTGAAGGGCCAGGTACTGACCGGCGTGCTCGGCGAGGAGGTCGAGGACGAACGCGATGTCGCTCAGCGAGGTCTCCGGGTTGAGCAGCGTGAACTTCAGGTAGTGGCGGCCGTCGACGACGGTGCCCGCCACCACGGCCTCACCGGAGGCGGCCAGGGCCTCGCGGGCGTGCAGATTGGCCCGGTCGACGAGGGCGGGGTCGCACGTCTCGTCGGCGGGCGGAACGTAGCGGAACACCAGTGTGGACAGCTGGGGTTGGGTCACGACCTCGTAGCGCGGATCGGTGTCCAGCAGGCTCCATCCCTCGGCGGCCCGGTCCACCACCTCGTCGAAGAGCGCCCCGATGGCGTCCGCGCCCATGATGCGCAGCGTCAGCCACAGCTTGAGCGCGTCGAAGCGGCGGGTGGTCTGGATGGACTTGTCGACCTGGTTGGGGATCAGGTTCTCGGCGCTGCGCTCGGGGTTGAGGTAGTCCGCGTGGTACGTGGCGTGGCTGAGCGTGGCGCGGTCGCGGACCAGTACCGCGCTGGAACTCACCGGCTGGAAGAAGGACTTGTGGTAGTCCACGGTGACCGAGTCGGCGCGCTCGATGCCGTTCAGCAGATGGCGGCGGGTGGTGGAGGCCAGCAGTCCGCAGCCGTACGCGGCGTCCACATGAAGCCAGCTGCCGTACCGGGCGCACAGTCCGGCGATCTCGGGCAGCGGGTCGATGGAGCCGAAGTCGGTGGTTCCGGCGGTGGCGACCACGGCCATGACGACCTGGTTCTCGCGGTGGCAGCGGTCCAGTTCGCGGGCGAGGGCGACGGTGCGCATCCGGCGGTCCTGGTCGCACGGGACGGGGATGACGGCCTCGTAGCCGAGTCCGAGGATGGCGGCGGCCTTCTGGATGGAGAAGTGGCTGGCCTCGGAGGTGAGGATGCGCAGCCGCGGCAGGATCGCGGACTTGGGCGGGATCTCCCCGGACCCGGTCGCCGCAGCCTCCTTCTCCACGAGCTTGCAGGCCTCGTCGCGGGCGAGCAGCATCGCCTGGAGGTTGGACTGGGTGCCGCCGCTGGTGAAGATGCCGTCCGCGGCCTCGCCCAGGCCGATGCGCTCGGCGGTCCAGTCGATCAGACGGCGCTCGATCAGGGTGCCGCCCGCGCTCTGGTCCCAGGTGTCCAGCGAGGAGTTGACGGCGGACAGGACCGCCTCGCCGAGCAGCGCCGGGATCACCACCGGGCAGTTGAGGTGGGCGAGATAGCGCGGGTGGTGGAAGTAGACGGCGTCCTTGAGGTAGACGCCTTTCAGCTCCTCGAGCGCCGCGCCCGCGTCACCCAGCGGCCGTTCCAGGTCGATTCCGGAGATCTCGGGGGCCAGTTGGGCGGGGGTGACACCGGTGAACGGGCGGTCGGTGCGGGCGACGGTGGCGGCCACCAGGTCGACGCCGCCGGTCACGGAGCGCCGGTAGCGCTCGGCCGTACGGTCGTTGAAGAGGTGGGCCCGGCCATCCGCCGCCCCCGGTATGGACTCCGGCGACGGGTCCTCAGCGGTCTGCGCGAGGAAACTCACGGTCTGTCCCTTCTGGAAGCGGGCGTGGGGGGTGGTCCGCGGGCGGGTGGGCGTGCGGGTGCCCTGGCCGCCGGGGCCGGGGCGCGCCGGAGCGCACCGCCGGTCAGTCGCCCGTCGGCCAGTGGTGATCGGTATGGGGGAGGGGTTCGGGAACGAGGAAGAAGAGGGGCTACGAGGGGGTCAGTTGTCTTCCGCGCGGCCGGTGCCCGACACGGCTTCCTCGACGAGCTGTTCCTCACAGGCGCCCAGGCGCCAGTAGCCGGTGAAGGTCACGGCTTTGCGGTCGAAGCCGCGTTCGCGGACCAGATGGCGGCGCACCTCGCGCACCGTCCCGGCCTCGCCCGCGATCCAGGCGTACGGGGTGCCCCGGGGCAGCTCCGCGGCGCGCAGTGCGTCCAGGACGAGGGCGTGGCGCGGGGTGCCGGGGGCGGCGCCGTCCCGGACCAGCCAGGTGATCTCGGCGTCGGCGGCGGTGGGCAGTTCCTGGATGTCCGCGGCGTGCTGGACCTCGATCCAGACCTTGGCGAGGGTGCCCGCGGGGAGCCACTGGAGGCTTCCGGCGACGGCGGGCAGTGCCGTCTCGTCGGCGGTGAGGAGGACCCAGTCGGTACCGGGCGGCGGGCGGAAGTCGACTCCCGCGTTGTCGCCCTCGGTGGGGCCGAGCAGGGTGACGCGGTCGCCGGCCTCGGCACGGGCGGCCCAGCGCGCGGCCGGTCCGCCGTCCTCGTGGAGGGCGAAGTCCACGTCGATCTCGCCGGGTTCACGGCGCTGGTCGCGCACGGTGTACGAGCGCATGACACCGCGGACGGCGGGGTCCATGGCCCGCCAGGCGGCGAACCAGCCCTCGCCGTGCTCGGTGGGCACGACGGGGGCGGACTGGCCCGGATGCGGCAGGAACAGCTTGAAGCGCTGGTCCCGGCCTCCGGTGGCGAAGTCCTTGAGACATCCGCCGCCGAAGGTGATCCGGGCCATGGAGGGTCCGAGCGGACGGGTGCGCACCACCTGCGCGTCGAAGAAGCGGAACGGGACGGCGGTGGGGGCGGTGGTGGCTGCGGTGGTCATGGGAGGGTGTCTTCCCTTCGCTTGCCGTGGATCGGCCGGGGCAGCGGGTCAGCTGACCTTCTTCGCGTCCTGGATCGCCTTGGTGAGGGACTCGATCAGCGGCGCCGCACCCGCGTACGAGAACCGCGGCTCGCTGCTCCAGGGGGCGATCTGGTCGGCCTTGACGGCGGGCAGCTTGGACCAGGTCGGCTTGCCGGTCAGGGCCTCGGGCTGGAGGGTGGCGGTGCGGTTGTCGAGGAAGAGCACATCGGCGTCGTACTTGTCGGCGTTCTCCCAGCTGAGGCTCTCGAAGTAGCCGCCCTTGTCGGTCTTTTGGGGCTGGACGAAGTCGACACCGAGCTCGCTGAAGTAGATCAGGTCGGCGTTGATCTTGGGGTTGGAGACATAGAAGAGGTCGGCGCTGGCGGAGCAGGCCATGACCTTGATCCGGTGCGATTTCACCGTCGTGCGCAGCTCTTCGGACGCCTTCTCGAAGCGCTTCTTGGCCTCGGTGACCTTCTTGGCCTGGAGGTCCGCGCCGAGAGCCTTGGCCAGCTCGGCATAGCGCTTGATGGGCTCCACCATGGAGACGCGGCCAGTGGTGATGGCGGCGCTCGGGGCCAGGTCCAGGATCTTCTTCTTGCTGTCGTCCGGGATGTAGAAGAGCGCGCCCGGGTCGTACATGTTGGTGATCAGCAGATCGGGCGTGAGCGAGGCGTACTTCTCGACGTTGAACTGCCCCCAGACATTGCCCAGGGACTTCGCGTGGTCGACGGGGAAGTCGCCCGCCTGGACGTCCGGCTTGCCGTTCTTCAGCTTGCTGGGGCCGAAGATGCCGGTGATCTGCTGGTCGATGCCGAAGTCGTAGAGCGCGGCCGCGGCGCCGATGTACGCCACGATGTGCTCGGGCGCGCTGTCGCCGGTGATCTTCTTCTTGCGGTCATCGGTGAACGACCAGGAGCCGCCTTTGCCGCCGTCGCCGGAGTCCGAACCGCCCTTGCTGCCACAGGCGGTGACCAGGGCGCCGAGTCCGACGGCTCCGCCCGCGGCGAGGAGACCGCGGCGGGACAGGGGGAGTGCTCTGGCGTGGCGCATGATGCCTTCTCTCGATCTGCATGCTGCACGGGGACGTGGTCACGGGACGGCGACCCGAGGACGTAGTTAGGTTAGCCTAACCAACACGATTGTCCAGGGGGCGGGGTCCGTCCTGTCCGGCGATCGAGAGGTGCCGGCGCCGGGCCGCGGTGAACGCGCGACACCCCGCGGCAGGCACAACAGGCGTGCCCGCGCGGGGTGTTGGGATGTGCTGTCGGTCCGTCAGCCGCCGAACTGCCAGAAGACGGACTGGTCCAGGGTCACCAGGACGATGAGCAGGATCACGTCCACGGCGCCGAGTGCGATCCCGAGCAGCGCCCGGCCCCGGCGGCTCGTCTCCCGGGCGAGCGCGAGCGTCCCGAGGACGATGGCGCACGGTCCGAAGACGGCGTTGAAGAGCAGGGTGCCGATGAGCCCCAGGACGAAGGAGGCGACGGCCATACCGTCGGCGTCCTTGCGGGCCCGGGTCGGCGAGGTGCGGGTGGGTGCGGTCAGTGCCATGGGTCAGCTCCCCTTGTGTCCGGTGCGTTCGCGGATGAAGAAGACCGTCAGCCAGACGCCGATGGCCGCGGAGGCGGCGAGGAACAGCGGGAGCGGGGTGTGTGCAGCCGCGCCCAGCAGAATCCCCATCAGGGCGAGAGCCGCGACGATGAAGAGCATGTGAGCCTCTCTCGAAGAGGTGGATCCGGATGCGGATGGGCGTGGGGGGTGGTATTTCGGTGAACAATTGAATGCACACTTGTTCACTGACTTCCAGAGTACTCCCCGAACCCCTGGCCAAAGTCAGCAAACAGCTGTTTACTGAATGATATGAGTCACACGTCCGGGGTCCGGCAGGCCCAGAAGGAGAAGACGCGGCGCGCGCTGCTGGACGCGGGGCTGCGACTGCTGGAGGACCAGAGCCTGAGCAGCCTCGGCCTGCGCGAGGTCACCCGGGTGGTGGGGGTGGCCCCCGCCGCCTTCTACCGGCACTTCCGGGATCTGAGCGACCTCGGCGTCGCGCTGGTCGAGGAGTCGCTGGGCAGCCTGCACGCCCTGATCCGCGCGATACTCGCCGACCAGATCGGGGACGAGGAGCGGATCGAGGCCACCGTCGAGGCGGTCGCCGAACAGGTCCGCCGCTACCCCGCCCACATCCGCTTCAT
This sequence comes from Streptomyces coffeae, assembly GCF_016741875.1. GTDB lineage: Bacteria > Actinomycetota > Actinomycetes > Streptomycetales > Streptomycetaceae > Streptomyces > Streptomyces coffeae. Next base: position 21,223 of record NZ_JAERRF010000011.1, read on the forward strand.
CGCACGTGAGCGGCATGGCGGCGTCCGTCCGGTGCGTGAGGCGATCGCCGCCGAACTGGACCGGTTCGCCGACGAGGTGGCCGATGCCTTCGCCCCGCAGCTGACCCCGGAGGGCTGGTCCGCCGAGGATGTCCGGATCCTTGCCCAGATGTATGTCGACCACATGGTGATGACCGCGACCGCGTTCCTGGAGGTTCCGCCGGACCGGCCGGACGAGGAGCGCCGGGTGGCCGACACCGCACGGAAGCAGCTGCTGCTGATCAGCCTCGGGCGCCGCCACTGGCGCGACGGGTGACCTCTATGCCGTAGGCACCGCTCGCGTCCTGCCTCACGACCCGGACCCGTACCCGGATGCCTCCCACGCTCCCGGTGAAGGTCTCACCGGGGCCGAAGGCCGCGTCGCTGAGCCCGGGGTGCACATTGCGCTCCCGGGTGCAGCCGCGGCCGTCGGGGACGCTGTCCATGACGGTGACCGGGCCGCCGCCGGAGTCGACGCGGGTGTCCACCCAGGAGATCAGCACTCCGGGCTTGCAGACCGCTTCGTCGTTGCCGCCGTTCGTCCGCGCCTCTATGGCGTAGCCGGTGGACGCCGAGACGGGCACGAAGACCAGCTTGGTGCCATCCGCGCGGTGCAGCGGCGTCAGGGTGTGGCCCGAGACGCCGGGCCGGGAGGCGCAGCTGACCTGGCCCGGACCGAACCAGCCCAGCTTCCACTTGTGCCAGGCCAGCAGATCGTTCCCGGCGCCCCAGTCCTCGGACATCACATCCCAGTGGCCCACCCGGTCCCCGCCGCCGTGGGTGTAGAGGTCGGGCAGCCCGAAGACATGGCCGTTCTCATGCGGCAGCACCCGGTAGCCGGTGCGGTGCAGCGAGCCCGAGCCGTCGTCCTGGCGGCTGTAGACGAACGAGACATTGGCCAGCGGCACACCGTCGGCGACCGGGGCGCGCTGGTTGTCGGCGTAGGTCACCGAGAGCACGGCATGGGCGGCGGGCGGCCCGGCGTTCGGTGTCACCAGCACGTTGACCAGGTCGTAGCGGCTGAAGTCGATGCGGCGGTCGGCCACCTTGACGAGGTCGGCGACCAGCTTGCGATAGCCGGGCTCGAAGGGGCTGCCACGCTTGATGTCATAGGACGTGAAGGAGTGCGGCATCCGCAGCCAGTGGTCGATCGGCATCGCGGGACGGTAGTCGAGCCGTCCGTACGAACTCCGCGCGAACCAGCGGGAGGTCTGCGGGAAGAACTCCTCGAAGCGCTCCCGGGCCGTGCCCTTGCCGCGTACGTCCGGGAAGTCGATCATCAGGTTGAGGGCGTGGACCGTACCGGTGCTGCGGCTGAAGCCGCGGCCGGTGGGGATGCCCTCGGACATCTGGAGTCCATGGCCCGAGGCGAGGGTGCACGGCGCCAGTGATCCGGTGACCGGGTGGGCGGACGGGGCGGGTGCCCGCTTGGGGGCGGCGGGCGCCGGGGGATGAGGGGCCGCCGCCGGGGCCACCACCGCCGCCGTGAGCACGGCGGCGGCGGCGAATGCGCTGCCTCGGCGGGGCCTGCGTATTCGAGGGCGGGAGGTCTCACGGCTCTGGCTCATCGCCGACCACGGTGTGTCGGCGCGGGTCGCGGCGCCCGTGGGGTGCGGCCGTGCGGGGGAAAACGCTGGTCCGTCCGGGTGGTCCGGCCGTCGATCGAGTGTGAGGCAGGTCACAGAGGACTGCGAAATTCCGGGGACTGATTCCCCGTTTGAACCAGTGCACGCACAAACGGGGACTGACTCCCCGGAAACGTTGAACGCCGAAACATCGGAACCGGACCCTCCGGATGCCCGGACACCGATACGCGGAAAGGAGCGCTGCCATGGCCTCAGCGGCCACCAGCAAGACGGCTACGGCCGGCCGGCGGACGGCGAAGTCGGCCCGGCCCGGGCAGCACCGCCTGCGTGCGGACGCCCTGCGCAACCGGGAGCGGATCATCGCCACCGCCCGGGAGGCGCTCGTCGAGTACGGGGCCGAGATCCCGCTCGATGAAATCGCTCGACGGGCCGGTGTCGGCAATGCCACCATCTATCGGCACTTCGCGAACCGCCGCGAGCTGATCCACCACGTGACCCTCTCGGTGATGTCCCGTATCGCCGAGCAGGCCGAATCGGCCCTGGCCGAGGAGTCGGACGCGTTCCTCGCGCTGCGGCGCTTCGTGCATGCGGCGGCGGATGAGCGGATCGGCGCCCTGTGCCCTCTGCTCTCCGACAGCCTCGACAAGGAGCACCCTGACCTCATCGCCGCCCGCGACCGTCTGGCCGCCGGTATCGACGCCCTGATGGGGGCGGCGCGAGCCTCCGGCCGACTGCGCACCGACATCGGCGTCGGTGATCTGATGGTCGCCCTCACCCAGCTCACCCGGCCGCTGCCCGGCAACGGCTGTGTGGACTTCGACATCTTCGTGCACCGGCATCTTCAGCTGTTCCTGGACGGCCTGTCGGCCCCGGCGCGCTCCGAACTACCCGGCTCTCCCGCCACCTTGGAGGATCTGCAACAGCGGCAGTGATCTGAATCTCACTCGGCCGACCAGCGAGCACCGCTTATTTCTCACGCGTTCACAGGTCTTCTGTGTGTGCGTGCCTTACTTCCCTTCCGGCGCTTCTCCTCTCCGTTCCACCCCGACGCCCGACCCAACGACTTCACGCCGGTGACCACCGGCCCAGTCCGTCCCGTTTTTCACTCTCTGCACCGCTAGGTAGGCCCACTCATGCCTGAAACGGCTCAATTCGTCGATCCCCGGCGCTGGAAAGCGCTGATATTCATCTCCCTCGCCCAGCTGATGGTCGTCCTCGACGCCACCATCGTGAACATCGCGCTGCCCTCCGCCCAGGCCGATCTGGGCATCTCGGACGGCAACCGCCAGTGGGTCATCACCGCGTACGCCCTCGCCTTCGGCGGACTGCTGCTGTTCGGCGGCCGGATCGCCGACCTGTGGGGCCGCAAGCAGACCTTCATCGTCGGGCTGGTGGGCTTCGCGGCGGCCTCGGCACTGGGCGGCGCCGCCGTCAACAGCGCGATGCTGCTGGGCGCCCGGGCGCTCCAGGGCGTGTTCGGCGCGCTGCTCGCGCCCGCCGCGCTCTCGCTGCTCGCCGTGATGTTCACCGACGCCAAGGAACGTGCCAAGGCGTTCGGTGTGTTCGGTGCCATCGCGGGTGGTGGCGGTGCCGTGGGTCTGATCCTCGGCGGTGTGCTCACCGAGTACATGGACTGGCGCTGGACGTTCTTCGTGAACATCCCGTTCGCCGCCGTGGCCGCCGCCGGTGCGTTCGCCGTGATCCGCGAGCCCGTCGAGAGCCGCAACCGGTCCCGGCTGGACATCCCGGGCGTGATCCTCGCCACCACCGGTCTGGTCGCGCTGGTCTACGGCTTCACCCGTGCCGAGTCCGACGGCTGGACCGCGGGCTGGACGATCGGGCTGTTCATCGCCTCGGCCGTGCTGCTGACCGCGTTCGCCGTCGTCGAGTCCCAGACGAAGGCCCCGCTGCTGCCGCTGCGGGTGGTCACCGAGCGGAACCGGGGTGGTGTCTACATCTCGATGGGTCTCGCCATCATCGGCATGTTCGGTCTCTTCCTGTTCCTCACCTACTACATGCAGATCGTGAAGGGGTACAGCCCGGTCAAGACCGGTCTTTCCTTCCTGCCGATGATCGCTGGCATGATCGTCGGCTCCACGCAGATCGGCACCCGTCTGATGACCCGGGTCCCGGCCCGGCTGCTGATGGGTCCGGGCTTCGTGGTCGCCGCGGTCGGCATGCTGATGCTGACCCAGCTCGATCTGGACACCTCGTACACCTGGCAGATCCTGCCCGGGTTCATCCTGCTCGGCCTGGGCATGGGTACGGCGTTCATGCCCGCGATGAGCCTGTCGACGCACGGTGTCCAGCCGCGTGACGCGGGTGTCGCCTCGGCGATGGTCAACACCTCGCAGCAGGTGGGCGGTGCCATCGGTACCGCTCTGCTGAACACCATCGCGGCCAGCGCCACCACTGACTACGCCAAGTCCCACATGGCCGGCGCCCCCTCGCTCACGGCGCTGAAACTGGAGGCCATGGTGCATGGCTACAGCACCGCCATCTGGTGGGCGGTCGGCATCCTGGTGCTGGCGGCGGTGATCGCTGTCACCTTCATCAACGCGGGGCCGCAGGACGGCGGGGGTCCGGTCGCCGGTTCCGGTGACGGCGCGGTCGAGGACGCCGTGCCGGTCATGGCGCACTGACGCATCGCACTGACGCACCCTGCCTGCCGTACGCCGCCGCCGGCCGCCGTACCGCGGTGAAGGCCCCGCTTCCTGGAGCGGGGCCTTCGTGTGTTCGTGGGTGGGGGCGCGTTGTCCGATGGGGGCGCGTTGTCCGATGGGGGCGTGCGGGCCGCTCAGCGCAGCCAGGGCAGATCGGCGCCCTCCGGCTGGAGCCCCTCGCGGATGATCTGGCAGATGTCGCCGAACTGCTCGATCTGCTCGGGAGTGAGCCGGTCGAAGATCGTGGTCCGTACGGCGTCGACATGGCCGGGTGCGGTCTGCTTCAGCACCTCGAACCCCTTGTCGGTGAGGACCGCGTTCTGTCCGCGCTTGTCGGAGGCGCAATCCTCACGCCGTACCCAGCCGTCCTTCTCCATCCGCGCGATGGCGTGCGAGAGCCGGGAGCGGGTGATCTTGGCGGCCTCGGCGAGCTCGGTCATCCGCAATCTGTGGCGTGGCGCCCAGGAGAGCCTCACCAACAGGCCGTAGTAGACATGCGGCATCCCCGCGTCCCGCTGCAACTGGCGGTCGAGATGGTCCTCCAGGAGCATGCTCGCCTGGATGTACGCCTGCCAGGTGCGCTGTTCGTCTTCGGTCAGCCAACGGGTCGCTTCACCGTCTGCGGGGGTCTTCATGGCGTCCACGTGTTCATTGTACGGAGGATTCCTTGAAACTTAAACAATAGAGTGCTATGGTCGGTCGAAATTGCTTGAGACTTCAAGTTTCTGGATCGAGGTGTCATCATGTCCGGGTTCGACGGGCGTATGCCCGCCCTCTATCTGAGCCATGGTGCCCCGCCTCTCGCCGACGATCCGGTCTGGCCCGGGCAGCTGGCCGCCTGGTCGGCGGAGCTTCCCCGGCCGAAGGCCATTCTCATGATCTCCGCCCACTGGGAGGAAGCGCCGCTGGCCATCGGGGCCACCCAACAGGTGCCGCTGGTCTACGACTTCTGGGGTTTCCCCCGGCACTACTACCGGGTGCGGTACCCGGCGCCCGGTGCCCCGGAGCTGGCCGAGCGCATCCGCGGGACGCTGCGTACGGCGGGCACCCCGGTGCGGGACATCCCCCGCCGCGGGCTCGACCACGGCGCGTATGTCCCGCTGGTCGAGATGTATCCGGAGGCCGATGTCCCGGTCCTCCAGGTGTCGATGCCGACGCTCGATCCGGGGAGGCTGATGGAGATCGGGCGCAAGCTGGCACCGCTGCGGGACGAGGGGGTGCTGATCGTCGGCAGCGGCTTCTTCACCCACAACCTGGCCGCGCTGCGGGACACCGGCCCGACACCGCCCAGTTGGTCGGCCGAGTTCGACGACTGGGGGCAGCGCGCCCTGGACGCACAGGACATCGACGCCCTGCTGGACTTCGAGCACACCTCCCCGGCGGGACGGCTCGCGCATCCGCGCACCGAGCACTTCGCTCCGCTGTTCGTCACCTTGGGAGCCGCCGAGTCCGAACTCGGCAGTCAGCGCAGTGTGATCGACGGCTTCTGGATGGGACTGGCCAAGCGCTCGGTGCAGTTCGGCTGAGGGCGGGGCGGCTCAGTCGTCGGGGTGCGGTTACGGGGCCGCCGACGGCGAGTCGATGAGCGCGCAGGCGTGCAGGGCCGCGGCGAGGGCGGGGCCGGGGTCCTCGCCGGTGGCGGCGGCGTCCCGGGCGACATCGAGCGCGGTGTCGGTCAGCTTGATGGCGTGCTCGTCGCCGTGCGCGGCGGCACGCGCGAACACCTCCTCGGGGGAGGTGGTGGCCGCCGCTGACGGCGGGAGAACCGGCTCCGGGGGTCCGTACGCCGCCGTGACCGCGGCGCTCGCCGCCCAGGCCGCGTCCAGGCTCGGTGCCCACAGCGCACGGGGGAGCGCGGGCAGGGTCCGCAGGACGGCGTTGGGTGCGGTCGCGGCGTGGACCAGCATGACGGGCTCGCCGTGGCCATGGGTGAGATAGCGGTGGGTCGCGGCCCGTACCAGCTCGGCCAGCCGGTCGTGCGCGGTGTCGGGGCCGGCGGGCCCGGAGGTGCCCACGGAGGTGTCCACGGGCCAGGCGGGGAACGCCGTGAGCTGCGGCAGCCGGTCCCGGATCCCACCGCTCCGGTCCGCGACGGGGGACACGGTGGCCAGCGCGTCCGCCGCCGATCCGGACGGCGGTCCCGGCAGGCGGCCGAGCGGCGGCAGCGGTGCGTGGCGGGCCGCCCAGTAGCCGAGGGCATGGGCGAGCTCGGCGGTGCGGGGCGCGGTCGCGGTACCGGGTGCGTCGAGAAGGGTGCGCACGGCGTGGCCGACGCGGATCACCGGATGGGCGGCCCCTCCGGCGATGCCCGGCAGCAGTCGCGGCCACCACAGGGCGAGGACGTCCCGCCAGGGCCGGTCGGCCAGCTCGTGGCCGAAGTACGCGGTCCAGTCGGCGATATGACGGGGATCGCCGAGCGCCTCCCGCCAGTTCTCCGCGGTGATCGGAGCGTGCGCATCCGGCATGTCCTCCAGCTTGCCGCGGTAGTGGTCGAGCCAGCGGTGGACGGCGTGGCGTTGGCCGTGACGCACCAGGGCCTCGACCGCCATCGGTCCGTGGTTGCTCAGCCAGCCGTGCCGCTCGGGGCCTGCTGCGTGCAGTCGCTCCAGGGCCTCGTCGAGCGTTCCCGAGGTGTCATCGGTCATGGTGTCATCGGTCATGGGGCCACGCTAGGAACGCGGGCGCGGTGCCGGGAACGGGCCGTGGATGTACCGGGCGGGGGGCCGCGGACCTACGTCGGACAACCGGGCCCGGGGAACGGGCCCGGCCGGAGCCGGGCGGGGACGGGAACGGGGCGCCGGGCTGCGGGAGGGCGCTCACTCGTCGTGTGTGTGGAAGACGTAGAAGGCCGCGACCCCCATGGCCAGCCCCACCCCGAGCCCCATCGCCGAGGCCCGGTAGTTCGCCGCGCCGCTGATGTTGTAGAGGAAGCCGATCGCACAGCCGAAGACCGCCCCGTACAGCGCCGCCCGGACCTCCGGCAGCAGCTTGGACTGCACCTTGCCGACGCCGTAGCAGACCGCTCCGAAGACGATCGCCGCCACGATGCCGAGGATGAAGGCGGCGGGGATGGAGGAGCCCTGGTTATGGTCGATGAAGATCGCCCATCCGCCGATCAGGACCCCCAGGACGACCGGGGCCACCCAGGAGGCGGAGGGGTGCAGCGGCGGGTGAAGGCGGGGGCGGCGCGGCTCACGTGCGGTGATGGCGGCAGGGGTATGCATGGCAGGACCTCCTCGTCGCCCGCCGGACCGGTCCCTTCCAGCGCACACCCGCGCTTCACCACCGGCAACTCGGGTCCCGGTGCACCGCTCCCGGCCCCCCACGGTCCGCTCGTATACGGCCCGAGCGCACGGCGTCCATTTCGGGCAACCGGAAACCTGTGGAATTCGTCCTTGAGGGTGGGAGGCAGCTACGGACGGCGCTGTTCGAGTCCCTGACCTGCGCTTCCCGGTGTTCCGAGACCACGCTGAGGCTCCTGTGGCGGGACAGGATACTGCATGATCGTAAAAAGGTGGGCACGGCTGGGGAATTCTGTCCGGATTCCAGTCGTTGTTTCCATCGGACGGGGCACCCGGCAGGGGCAGGTCCGTCCATAGTCCGCGCCCGATCCATCTGTAAGGGAGCACGCATGGCAACCCGTGCCGTCGCCCGTCATCAGTCCGCCAGCGGTGGTGCTGATGGGGCCAACAGCGTTCGCGCCTCAGGCGGGGAAATCGCCGATCGCGACCTGGTCGGCATGTATCTCGACGAGATCGCTCGTACCCCGCTGCTGGACGCGGCGAAGGAGGTCGAGCTGTCCCAGTCCATCGAGGCGGGCGTCTACGCCCAGCAGATTCTGGACGGGGAGGTGGAGGAGGCCGAAGCCGCGGGTGCGAGCCGTGAGGAACTGGAGGCGATAGCCGCCGAGGGTGCCCGCGCCAAAGACGTCTTCATCCGCTCCAACCTGCGCCTGGTCGTGGCCGTGGCGCGCCGCTATCCGCGCAGTGGGCTGCCGCTCCTCGATCTGATCCAGGAGGGCAACGCGGGCCTGGTGCGCGCGGTGGAGAAGTTCGACTACACGAAGGGCTTCAAGTTTTCGACGTATGCGACATGGTGGATTCGTCAGGCCATCACCCGCTCGATCGCGGATCAGTCCCGTACGATCCGGCTGCCCGTCCATCTGGTCGAGGAGCTCGGCCGGATCCGCCGGGTGCAGCGGGAGTTCAACCGTGAGCACGGCCGTGAGCCGGAGCATGCGGAGATTGCCCACGAGCTCGGCTCCACGATGGAGCGGGTCTCGGATGTGCTCGACTGGGCCCGTGACCCGGTCAGTCTGAACATGTCGGTGGACGACGAGGGGGAGACCCAGTTCGGCGATCTGCTGGAGGACACCTCGGCGGTCTCGCCCGAGCAGTCGGTGATGACGCTGCTGCGGAGTGAGGAACTGGAGGACCTCATCGGCCGCCTCGACGACCGCACCGCCTCGATCATCAAGGCGCGTTACGGCATCGACGACGGCCGGGAGCGCACGCTCACGGAGGTCGGCAAGCAGCACGGTCTGACGCGTGAGCGGATCCGCCAGATCGAGAAGCACGCGCTGCTCGAGCTGAAGAAGATGGCCCGCCAGACCGGTTTTGACGCCGCGGCGTGAGCCCGCCGTGGTGGAGAGCCCGGCACGTGTGGATCCGATCGGATCCGATGGATTCCTTCAACCCCATAGACCGAGCCCCGGCGCCCTTCCCCCCGGCGCCGGGGCTCACTCCGTGCCCGCCGCGGTCCGATGTGCCGGGGCGTGCGGTGTGATCAGGCGGCGAAGCCGCCGTCCACGGCGATCGACGCGCCGGTGATGTAGCGGCCGTCGTCACCCGCGAGATGGGCCACGGTCGCGGCGATCTCCGACGGCTGCCCGTAGCGGCCCAGGGCGGTCAGACCGCTCTGCATGGGGGCGCTCTCGCCGTCGGCCGGGTTCATGTCCGTGTCGATCGGACCGGGGTGCACCAGGTTGACCGTGATACCGCGGGTGCCCAGCTCACGGGCCAGTGCCTTGGTGAGGCCGGTCAGTGCGGTCTTGCTGGTCGCGTAGAGGCTGCCGCCGGGGAAGGCGGCGCGCTCGGCCATACAGCTGCCGATGTTGATGATCCGTCCGCCGTCGGACAGCCGCTCCAGCGCCGCCTGGGTCATGAGGAACGGCGCCCGGACATTGATGGCGAGCACGCGGTCGACGTCTTCCAGGGACAGCTCGCCGACGGGGCCGAGTGCTCCGGCCCCCGCGTTGTTGACCAGGATGTCGAGGCGGCCGAACTCGGCGGCGGCGCCGGTGACGGCGTCGCGCACCGCCTGCGCGTCGGCGCTGTCGGCCTGGACGGCCCAGGCCCGGCGGCCCAGTGCCTTGATCTGGTCGACGACGTCGGCCGCGCGCTCGGCCTGGGAGTGATAGGTCAGCGCGACATCGGCGCCGTCCTGGGCGAGCCGGAGCGCCACCGCCGTGCCGATACCGCGGCTGCCACCAGTGACCAGGGCCGCTTTGCCGTCGAGTGTCATGTCAGCTCCATGGTTGCCATGTCATTGAATGAGGTGAGATCCCCGGGATCAGTGAGATCACCGGGATCCCTGGTGTGCGGTGATCCCGGGGGCATGACCTGATCCTGGTCGCCCGCCCACGGGAAGTCCGGCGGCATTCGGACACGGTGCTGGGGGTGAGCCCGGCGGACGGACGGGATCGGTTCATGGCATGGCAGTGTCCGGGCGCGGACATGGCATGACGGTGTCCGGGCGAGTCTGCTTCATGCCCGAGTCTGTTTACTTTCCAGGATTGGCGCCGTAATCTGGCCGCGAAATCACAGGTTCGGGCATCGAGGAGCGTAAACCCACATGTACGCACCGGAGCGGCAGCAGGAGATCCTCCGGCTCGCCCGCGAGAGCGGGCGGGTCGATGTCCTGTCCCTCGCCGAGGAGTTCCAGGTCACCGCCGAGACCGTACGGCGCGATCTGCGGACGCTGGACCGGGCGGGGCTGGTGCGCCGGGTGCACGGCGGCGCCATCCCGGCCGGACGCCTCGACTTCGAGCCCGATCTCGCCGAACGCGAAGGCACCGCCTCCGACGAGAAGGACCGCATCGCCCGGGCCGCCCTCGCCGAACTCCCCTCCGACGGCAGCGTGATCATCGACGCCGGCTCGACGGCGGCCCGGTTCGCCGCCGCCTTTCCGCTGGAGGCGGGTCTCACCGTGGTCACCCACGCCCTGCCGATCGCGGCGCGTCTCGCCGACCACCCCGGTATCGCCCTGCACCTCGTCGGCGGCCGGGTCCGGCACCGCACCCGGGCCGCCGTGGACGCCTGGGCGCTGCGCGGCTACGGCGAGATCAAGGCCGATGTGCTCTTCCTGGCCACGAACGGCTTCTCGCTCGACGGCGGGCTGACCACCCCCGACCTCGCGGAGGCCGCCGTCAAACGCGCGATGATCGCCGCCGCCCGCCGGGTCGTGCTGCTGGCGGACTCCGCCAAGTTCGGCCAGGAGCACTTCGCCCGCTTCGGTGACCTCGGCCATGTGGATCTGCTGATCACGGACACCGGGCTGAGCCCGCAGGACGCCCTCGCCATCGAGCACCAGGGCACCGAAGTGGCCCGCGCATGATCCTCACCGTCACCCCCAACCCCAGCCTGGACCGCACCTATGAGATCCCGGCGCTGGAGCGCGGCGCGGTACTGCGTGCCACCACCGATCGGGTCGACCCCGGTGGCAAGGGCGTCAATGTCTCGCGCGCGGTGGCCGCCGCGGGGCGGCGCACGGTCGCTGTGCTCCCGCTCGGCGGACCGGAGGGCGCGCTGCTGGCGCGGCTGCTCGGGGAGCTGGGCATCGAGGCGGCAGGTGTGCCGGTGGCGGGCTCGACCCGGGTCAATGTCGCCGTCGCGGAGCCCGACGGCATCCTCACCAAGGTCAACGCGGGCGGGCCCGAGCTGAGCGGCGCCGAGGCGGAGGCGGTGCTCGAGGCGGTGCGGACCAAGAGCGCCGACGCCGACTGGATCGCCTGCTGCGGAAGCCTTCCGCGCGGGCCTGCCCCCGAGTGGTACGCCGAACTCGTCGCTCGCGCCCACCGGGTGGGCGCCCGGATCGCCCTGGACACCTCCGGCCCCTCGCTGACCGCGGCGCTGCGCGCATGCCCGGATGTGGTGAAACCCAACGCCGAGGAACTGACCCAGGCCGTGGGCCGCCCGCTGGCCACCGTCGGCGAGGCGGTCAAGGCGGCCGAGGAACTGCGCGGGCTGGGCGCCCGCGCCGTCCTGGCCAGCCTCGGCGCCGACGGTCAGCTGCTGGTCGACGATTCCGGCACCTACTTCGGCGCGGCTCGCGTCTCCACACTGCGCAGCAACGTCGGCGCGGGCGATGCCTCGCTCGCCGGATTCCTCGCGGCGGGCGGCGCCGGGCCCGCCGCGCTCGCCGCGGCGGTGGCCCATGGCGCGGCCGCCGTGCAACTGCCGGGCAGCGCCATGCCGACCCCGGCCGACCTCGACCCCTCCGCCGTCATGATCACGGCGGACGTCCCGCTGGACCGCGTGCTCACGGAGCCCGTGTGACCGGCCCGACCCACTCCCACCCCCCGTCCCCGTTCCGTTCCGCCTCTCCCCGATACCGGGCGGAACCGTACCCAAGGGAGCCGCGAGATGAGTGAGCTGATCACCGCGGATCTGGTCGACCTTGACCTGTCCGCCGACACCAAGGAATCCGCCGCCCGGTCGCTCGCCGCACGGATGGCCGCGGCCGGCCGGGTCACCGACCTCGATGGCTTTCTCGCCGATGTGGCGGCACGCGAGGAGCAGATGCCGACCGGCCTGGACGGCGGCATCGGCATACCCCACTGCCGCAGCGAACATGTCACCGAGCCCACGCTTGCCTTCGGGCGCAGCACCGTCCGGATCGACTTCGGCGCGCCGGACGGACCGGCCGATCTGATCTTTCTGATCGCGGCCCCGGCGGGGGCGGACAGCGACCATCTGACCATCCTGTCCAGCCTCGCCCGCTCGCTGATGGACACCGCCTTCACCGACGCGCTGCGTTCGGCGGACGAGCCGGAGCGGGTGGCCGCCCTGATCCGCGGCGACGAGCAGGAGGCCGTCCCGGGGGAGGCGGTCCCGGGGGAGGTGGCCCCCGGGCAGACGGTCCGGGCCACGACGGAGGCGCCGCAGGCAACCGCGGCCGAGACGCCGCAGGCGCCGACGGCCCCCTTCCGGATCGTCGCGGTCACCTCGTGCCCCACCGGTATCGCCCACACCTACATGGCCGCGGAGTCCCTGGAGAGGGCCGCCGCCGAGGTGGGTGTCGAGCTGGTGGTCGAGACCCAGGGCTCCGCAGGGTTCGACAAGCTCCCGGCCGCCACCATCGCCGCAGCCGACGCGGTGATCCTCGCGCATGACGTACAGGTGCGGGACAAGGGCCGGTTCGCCGGAAAGCCGACCGTGGACGTCGGGGTGAAGGCGGGCATCAACCGCCCGGCGGAACTGGTCGCCGAGGCGCGGGAGAAGGCCGCGCGCGGTGAGACGAGCGCACCGGCCGATGGCCCGGAGGAGGTCTCGGCCCCGATGGACGCGGGCGCCGCCGCCGGTGACGGTTTTGGCACCCGGCTGCGCACATGGCTGATGACGGGCGTGAGTTACATGGTCCCGTTCGTGGCCGCGGGCGGTCTGCTGATCGCCCTCGCCTTCGCGATCGGCGGCTACGAGATCGCCGGTGCCAAGTCGGTGGCCGACCACTTCGTCTGGACCGAGACGGCCAGCTGGGCGGCGCTGCTCTTCCAGATCGGCGGCGCGGCCTTCACCTTCCTGGTGCCGGTCCTGGCGGGCTACATCGCCTACGGGATGGCCGACCGGCCCGGTCTGGTCCCCGGCTTCGTCGGCGGCTTCATCGCGACCACCATCAAGGCCGGATTCCTCGGCGGCCTCGTCGCGGGCCTGATCGCGGGCGCGGTGGTGATGGGCATCCAGCGGTTCTCGGTGCCCGCTTCGCTGCGCGGCATCATGCCGGTGGTCGTGATCCCGCTGATCTCGTCGGCGGTCGTCGGGTTCCTGATGTTCGTGGTGATCGGCAAGCCCATCGCCTCCGCGCAGAAGTCGATGACCGACTGGCTCAATGGCCTCTCCGGCGCCAACGCCGTGATCCTCGGCGTGATCCTGGGCCTGATGATGTGCTTCGACCTCGGCGGCCCGGTCAACAAGGTCGCCTACGCCTTCGCCACGGGCGGTATCGCGGCCTCGGACCCGTCCACCGGCAGCCTCAAGATCATGGCTGCGGTGATGGCGGCCGGGATGGTCCCGCCCCTGGCGATGGCACTGGCCACCACCGTGCGCGGGCGGCTGTTCACCAAGGCGGAGCGGGAGAACGGCAAGGCGGCCTGGGTGCTGGGCGCCTCCTTCATCAGCGAGGGCGCGATCCCGTTCGCCGCGGCGGACCCGCTGCGCGTCATCCCCTCGGCCATGGCGGGCGGTGCGGTCACCGGCGCGCTGTCGATGGTCTTCGACTGCACTCTGCGCGCCCCGCACGGCGGCATCTTCGTGGTCCCGCTGATCGGCCAGGCGTTCCTCTACCTGCTGGCCGTCGTGGCGGGTACGGCGGTCTCGGCCGGGCTGGTCATCTTCCTCAAGGGGCTGCGGAAGACCGCACGGCCGGAGTCGGACACGGCACCGGCCACCGACCCGACCGCCACGGGCACCACCGGGGACGAGTCGAAGGTGGCGGTCGCGGTCTGACCGCATCTCAGCCATCCCCCGTCCGGTCCGGTGCCGCCGCGCCGAGGTTCACGGGCAGGCCGCGCGAGGCGTAGTAGGTGCCGAGCGCGGCCTCGCCGCCCGACCCCATGGCGGTCGCGATCCGCTGGAAGCGGGCGGACCGCAGATCACCGGCGGTGAACACCCGGGGGTGCTGACGCGCGGGCGGGCAGTACCCGGACCCGTCGGTGACAACGGCCCCTTCCGGGACCGCCGGTGCACTGCCCAGGTTGAGATATCCGCGATCGGCCCTGAGGGTGCGCCGCTCGCCCGTCACGGTGAGGGCCTCGGCGGTGAGCGGCCCGCTGCCGGGCGCCAACTCCAGCCTCCGCACCGCCACCAGCTCCATCCGCGGATCCGGGCCGAGCTCCTCGGTCTTGTACGCGTCCTCGGGTGGATGGGCGACGAGGAAGCGGACGCGCAGCTCCGGATGGGACCGCGCACAGGTGCCCAGCGGCCGGTCCGCGCCGAGCACCAGCACGGTGCGCTCGGCCAGCTCCGCCGGATCCGCCTCCCACAGCGGGCGAAGCCCCCGGTCCTCGGCCCCGCTCAGCCACTCGGCGTCCGCGGGCCCCAGTGGCCCGACTCCCGTGGCCACGACCACATATGGCGCCGTCAGCCGCACGGCGCCCGCACGGGTCTCCGCGGGCCGCGGCGGATGCTTGCCCATCGCGCCGGCCACCGGCTCGAGAGCGATCGCCACATGGTCGTCGAAGGCTTCGACCCGTGCAACGCGCCGCCCCAACTCGACCCGGCACGGACCGCAGCGCGCCACATCGGCCTCGATCGCGGCAGCCAGCCCGGGGCCGCTGGTGAACCCGAGCACATTGCGCACCACGGGGATACGCCGCAGCACCCCGCACAGGGCTTCGCCGGACTCCACCAGCACCGAGCGCATCCCGACGCTCGCCGCCATCACGGCGGCCGCGCAGCCCGCCGGACCGCCGCCGACGATCAGCAGATCGGTATCCATGGCCGCTGTCTCCCCCTCATGTCCCGGTCACCCGTCCCCTCATCACGTCATCAACCCTTCGCTCCGTACAACTCGCGGTACGCGGGGAAGACTCCACCCGGTCCGTCCACCCTCTCCGCCGCCAGCACCGCCTTGACCACCGCCCGCGTCAGGACATCCGCCCCGGCCGCCAGCACCTCGTTCAGCGCGCCGCTCTCCCGGTGCACCCCGAAGGCGGGATCCGTGCCCTCCTCGCCGTCCTCCGGCACCAGCGGGTGGCCGGCGGTGGCCAGGGCGAACACGGTGTCCCCGTCGGACAGCAGGTGCACCGGCCGGACGGCCCGCGCCAGACCGTCGTGCGCGGTGCCCGCCAGCTTCTGCGCCTGGGCACGGGTCAGGGTGGCGTCGGTGGCGACCACGGCCAGCGTGGTGTTCAGCGGAGGCCGTACCGAGGCGGCCTGGCGCCGCTCCGACTCCGCGCGTGCCATCGCCAGTCTGCGCAGCGCCTCTGCGTGCTCGGCCTCGCCCGGCCGGTGCGGCCCGCCCTCGGCCGACGGCCCGTAAATCTCCCCGTACAGCACGCCCGTCCGCGGATCGACCACCGAACCCACCGCGTTGACCGCCGCCAGGGCGGCCACGGTGATCCCGGACGGCAGCACCACGGAGGCCGAACCGATGCCGCCCTTGAGACCACCGGCCACCGCGCCCGTACCGGCCCCGACGCTGCCCTGCGCCACCGGCGCCCCCCGCTCAGAACCAGCCGCGGCCTCGGTCGCCTCCCGGCCCAGCGCCGCTCCCGGCCGGGCCTTCCAGTCCCCGCCCCGGCCGAGGTCGAAGAGGGCGGCCGCCGGAACCACCGGGACGACCTGTGACGGGTCGGGGCCGACCCGGAAGCCGCGGCCCCGCTCCTCCAGCCACTCGGCCACCCCCGAGGCGCTGTCCAGTCCGAAGGCGCTGCCACCGGTCAGCACGATGGCATCGACGCGCTGGACGAGATTGCGCGGATCGAGGGCGTCGGTCTCCCGGGTGCCGGGGCCGCCGCCCCGCACATCGACCGCGGCGACCGCACCCCCTTCAGGAGCCAGCACCACGGTTGTGCCGGTCAGCCAACCGCCATCAGTGCGCTGGGCGTGGCCGACTCGCAGCCCGTGGACGTCCGTCAGCGCATCGGCCCGGCCGGTGCGGGGGGATCCGGGGATTGTCCCGTCGGTATTCATGGAAGGTATGCGTAGCACGGGACGCCATGGCGTGGTCCGTGGCATGGTCGGGGTGCGAGGCGCGCGCCGGGGGGCATCGGACGCTGCCGGGAGCGGCGCCACAGGACGGGCTCGGGGCCTAAGCACCGTCATATACAGGACGTTCATCAGATGTTGATGACCCACCAGCAGTCTGAGCGGTATCCCGCCCGTACCCGCTCGAAAGAAGACCGACGTGCCCCGTACCTCTCGGACTGAGGTGCTCCCGACACTGGTCGCCGACTCCCGGCAGCCCGCCCGGGTGGCCCTCCGCTGGATCAGCGAACCGGACTGCACCGAGGAGCTCACCCACGCCGACCTGCTCGACCAGGCGGCCAGGGCCGCGGCCGCCCTCACCCGGCTCGGAGTCCGCGCCGGTGACCGGGTGGCGGTCCATCTGCCGCTGGTGCCCGAGTCCGTGATAGCCACGCTCGCCTGCGGCCGCCTTGATGTCGTCCGTGTCAGCCTCCCCGTGGGACTGCGCCCGCATGAACTGCGCGACCGGATCAGGGAGGTGGGCGCCAAGGTCGTCGTCACCGCGGACGGCGAGCAGCGCTGCGGCGAGCCGAAGCCGCTCAAGCAGATCGTCGACCGGGCGCTGACCGGCTGCCCTGAGGTGCGGTCGGTGCTGGTGGTGCACCGCCTCGCCCGCCCGGTGTCCTGGAAGTCCGGCCGGGACCGGTGGTGGCACGAGGAGCTGGGGCGGTACACCGAACCGCTGCCTCGGCCGTACTCTTGAGGCATGAGCACCGCCCCTGCCTCCGGACCGCGCGATCCGGCAGCCGCGCTGATCTTCGGTGATCCACTGGCGCAGCCGTCACCGGACGACACGGACCGCGGGTGGGGTGAGCGGACTCCTGGCGGCGACAGCGCCGACAGCGCCGCGGATCTGGCGCGGTTCCTCGACGAGAAACCGCCCCACCACCTCTGAGGCTTTGCTAGGCGCTGGAGCCGCTGCGCTGTGCCACCAGCTCGTCGCGGATTTCCCGGAGCAGGGTGATCTCGGCGGCCTCCACCGCGGCCTGCTCCTCCTCCGCCTTCGCCTCCCGGGCGGCCTTCCGCGCCAGATAGCGCGACATCGGCAGCACCATCAGGAAGTACACCACCGCCGCGGTGATCAGGAAGGTCAGCACGGCGGAGAGCACCGCGCCCCACAGGATCGGAATGCCGTGGACGACCTCGCCCGCGGCGTTCGTCTCGCAGGGTGCCTTCAGGCACGAGCGGTACTTCTCGAGGTCCTTCGTGCCGAAAGCCCCGACTATGGGATTGATCAAGCCTTTCACTATGGAGTTCACGACGGCGGTGAAGGCAGCGCCGATGACGACCGCGACAGCCAGGTCGATCACATTGCCGCGCATCAGGAAGGCTTTGAAGCCGTCCAGGACGCTCTGCTTCTCCTCGGTCACCTTCTCCTCGCTCACGCCACAGCCTCTCTTTCGCCGCATCAGTGCTGGAGCGGACGGTTCCGCAACCTACACCGGAGCGGAGCAGGGGCAAGAGTCCAGGTGGGATCATCAGGAGCGGCACAGCGTCACCGCCAGCCGGGAGGTGGCCGCCGCACCGGCCAGCGCCGCGGCGGTCGCCCGCGGCACGGTCAGCACGACCAGCGATCCGCCGCCCTCCGGCGGCTCAGCCCCATAGGTCCCGCTCTCGGCCGCCCCGGCGTCGTGCGCCTGGGTGTCGTCCGCCCCACCGCCATCCGTACCGGCCTTGTCCGCCGTCCCACCTCCGTGGGGCCCGCTCCCGGGTGCTCCGGGCACCTGGGCGACCTGCACCCCGGGCGCGACGACCCGAGCGGCGGCTGCGGGCCCACGGCCCGGAGCCGCCGTCGGCCGGGGCATGGCCAGCACATCCACCCGGTCGCCCGGGTGCAGCAGCTCCACCGCCGCGGCGTCGGCGATCCGGACCGGGGCCGCCACCATGGCGGGCCGCGGGCCACCGCCGCGCCCACCGTCCTCCGAGGCGGGCACCTGCGCGGGTGTCCCGCCCCCGGGCCCTTGGCCGGGCGGTGCCGCGGCCGCGAGCGCCGCGGCGGTCAGCGCGAGACCGGCCGCCATCGGGCGTCTGCGCCGCCACACCGCTCGCCGCAGCCGATGCCCGCCGTCCCGCCCGACCCGGACCGGGGCGAAGCGGGGAACCGTGCTCAGCGGGGGAGCGGAGCGGGGTAACGCGAGTGCGGGGGAGGGATGGGACATGGCACATCACCGCCTGTCGTGAAGGGTCCTGAGCTTCCGGCCCCTTCACGATGCCCGTCCCCGCCCGAACCCGCTTGGGCCTGTGGACGACCAAGCAGGCTGTGCATAACTCGGTCACCCGTTCGAGCGATGCGCCCCCAAGGCGACTCCGCCCCCAAGGCGACTCCGCCCCCCAGGGCGACCCCGCCCTACGGCAGCTCGATCCCCAGGTCCCAGCCGTCGTGCGCATGGGTGCACAGGCAGTCCCGCTCGGAGCTCTCCGGCACCCTGCCCACCGCGTCGAAGAGCACCTCGCGCAGTCGCCCGACGTTCTCGCCGAACACCTTCAGCACCTCGGTGTGGGTGACTCCCTCGCCCGTCTCCACCCCGGCGTCCAGATCGGTCACCAGCGACAACGACGTGTAGCAAAGCCCCAGTTCACGAGCGAGTACGGCTTCCGGATGGCCGGTCATACCCACCACCGACCAGCCCTGTGCCGCATGCCAGCGCGATTCCGCCCGGGTGGAGAAGCGCGGCCCCTCGACCACACACATGGTCCCGCCGTCCACGGGCTCCCACGCATGGGCGCGCGCCGCGTCGACGGCCGCCTGCCGCCCCACCGGGCAGTACGGGTCGGCGAAGGTCGTGTGCACCACGTTCGGGATCCGGCCGTCCGGCAGCGGCTCGCCGTCGAAGTAGGTCTGGACGCGCCCCTTCGTACGGTCCACCAACTGGTCCGGCACCAGAAGCGTCCCCGGTCCGTACTCCGGCCGCAGTCCGCCCACCGCGCACGGCCCGAACACCTGCCGCACACCGAGCGAGCGCAGGGCCCACAGGTTGGCGCGGTAGTTGATCCGGTGCGGCGGCAGATGGTGCTTGCGGCCGTGGCGGGGGAGGAAGGCGACCCGTCGTCCCGCGATGTCGCCGAGGAAGAGCGCGTCGCTCGGCGTCCCATAGGGAGTTTCAACGGTGATTTCGGTCACATCGTCGAGGAACGAGTAGAACCCGGATCCCCCGATGACCCCTATGTCTGCTTGCCTGTTGCTGGTCTCGGCCATGTGATCACCCTAGCCAGCGGCGCCCGCCCGTACGACCGGCTTCGGGGAGACGCACGACACCCCGCCGTCTCCGGGGAGATGGCGGGGTGTCGCGGCGGAAGATCAGGCGGCCGAGCTGGCGCTGCTCGACGAGGAGCTCGACGAGCTGGATGACGACGAGGAGGACGTCGACGAGGACGAAGTGCCCGACCCGGACGAGGAGTCCGAGGACGAGGACGAGGACGACGAAGCGGAGGACGAGCTGCCGCTGTCGCTCTTCGCCGCGGGCTTGGCGGAGCCGCTGCTCGAGCTGCTGGAAGAGGAACGGCTGTCGTTCCGGTAGAAGCCGGCGCCCTTGAAGACGATGCCGACCGCCGAGAACACCTTCTTCAGGCGTCCCTGGCAGCTGGGGCACTCGGTGAGCGCGTCGTCGGTGAACTTCTGGACCGCCTCGAGGCCCTCGCCGCACGCGGTGCACTGGTACTGGTAGGTCGGCACGTACTTCCTCCTGGCACTCTCACTCAGTGAGTGCTAACGACGCTCCATAGTGCAGTATTCCGGCCCATCAGTCCACCGGGTCGAGCCATACGGTGATCGATCCCACGCGCCGCCGACCCTGCCGCCATCAGCCCCGCCGCCGACCCCGCCACCGCGGCGAGCCCGGCTCCGTCCCGCCGCGCCGCCGCGCAGCCGCCCCCATCCCCGAGGCCGGGACTTCAGCCGCCACCCGTCCCCAGCCAGCCCGCCAGCTTGCCGCCGCGCCCCACCGCTCGCAGTCGCTTCTCCGCCGCGTCGCGCACCGGGTCCGTGGCCACCACCAGCAGTTCGTCGCCGCGCCGCAGCACCGTCGAGGGCAGCGGCACAAAGCTGGTCCCGTCCCGGACGACCAGGGTGACCGCGGCCCCGTGCGGCAGTCGCAGCTCGGCGATCTCGACCCCGTGCATCTTGGAGTCCTGGGGGATGGAGACCGACAGCAGATGGCCGCGCAGCCGCTCCAGTGGCGCCGACTCGATCCCGAGGTCGGACGCCTCCTCCGGCTCGCCGAGCCGGAGCCGGGTGGCCAGCCAGGGCAGCGTCGGCCCCTGGACCAGGGTGTAGACGATCACCAGCACAAAGACGATGTTGAAGATCCGGCGGCTGTCGGGGACCTCGCCGACCATGGGGATGGTCGCCAGCACGATGGGCACCGCACCGCGCAGCCCGGCCCAGGACAGCAATGCCTTCTCCCGCCACGGCACCGGGAACGGCGCCGTGCTGACCAGGACCGACGCCGGCCGGGCGACCACCGTCAGCACCAGCCCCACGACCACCGCGGGCCAGATGTCGTCGGCCAGCTCGTGCGGGGTCACCAGCAGTCCGAGCAGGACGAACATGCCGATCTGGGCGAGCCAGCCCAGGCCCTCGGCGAAGCCGCGCGTCGCCGGCCAGTGCGGCAGCCGGGCGTTCCCCAGGACGAGCGAGGCGAGGTAGACGGCGAGGAAGCCGGAGCCGTGTGCCAGCGCGCCCCCCGCGTAGGCGGTGACGGCGATGGCGATCACCGCGATCGGGTAGAGACCTGAGGCGGGCAGCGCCACATGCCGCAGGCCGTAGGCGCCGAGCCAGCCGATCGCCAGTCCGATCACCGCGCCGATCGCAAGCTCCAGGGTGATCTCGCCCATCAGTGTGTACCAGTGGGAGACGGGGCCCTGAGCGGAGAAGGCGACCACCAGGATCACCACCGGGGCGTCGTTGAAGCCCGACTCGGCCTCCAGGGCGCCTGTGAGCCTCTTGGGCAGCGGCACCTTGCGCAGTACCGAGAAGACCGCCGCCGCGTCCGTGGACGACACCACCGCGCCGATGATCAGCGCCTGCCGCCAGTCCAGTCCCACCACATAGTGCGCTGCCGCCGCGGTGACCCCCACGCTCACCGCGACGCCGACGGTCGACAGCGCCGCCGCTATCGGCAGGGCGGGTTTGATCTCCCGCCACTTCGTGCCGAGACCGCCCTCGGCCAGGATCACGACCAGCGCGGCATAGCCGAGGATCTGCGTCAGCTCGGCGTCGTCGAATTTGACCCCGATGCCGTCCTGGCCGATGGCTACGCCGATCCCGAGGTAGATCAGCAGGGTGGGCAGCCCGCTGCGGGAGGAGATCCTGACGGCCGCCACCGAGGTGAGGAGGACGAGCGAGCAGACCAGCAGCAGTTCATTGAGGTGGTGGACAGTCAGGGGCCGAACCTTTCTCGCGGGAGCGGCGCGGGGTCGCATAAGGGGCCCCGGCCGACCGGAACTTCATTGCCTTACCTAACATTTTACGGGTTCTTGACGCGTGCCTCCGGTGAGGGTGCTGGGCCGGGGGTGTAGAGACTCGGCCCGGTGGCCGGTGATCGGCGTCAGTCATGACTCCGCGTAGGGGCGGAGTCAGCGCTGCGCCTATGGTTGCTCCAGCACTCCTGGACCACCCTGCCCCTCGAAGGACAGCGATGCCCGCCAATAAAACCGGCTCTTCTCCCAAAAAGAAGAAGAGCCGACGTCTCCGCCTGATCGTGATCGCAGTCGTGCTGCTGCTCGTCGGAGGCGTCGGCTACGGCACGTACTGGAGTATCAGTACCGTGCGTGCCTCCTTCCCGGAGACCACGGGGTCGCTTCAGGTGAAGGGGCTCTCGGGGCCCGTCCAGGTCAAGCGTGACGGCTATGGCATACCGCAGATCTACGCCGACACCCCTGAGGACCTGTTCCGCGCCCAGGGGTTCGTCCAGGCCCAGGACCGCTTCTGGGAGATGGACGTCCGTCGTCATATGACCTCCGGCCGGCTTTCGGAGATGTTCGGTTCCGGCCAGGTGGAGACCGACGCCTTCCTGCGCACCATGGGCTGGCACCGGGTGGCCAAGCAGGAGTACGACACCAAGCTGTCGCCCGCCACCAAGAAGTATCTGCGGGCCTACTCCGACGGGGTCAACGCCTACCTGAAGGACCACTCGGGCGAGGAACTCTCCGTCGAGTACGCGGCCCTGGACTTCGCGAACGAGGGCTACAAGCCGGAGAAGTGGACCCCGGTCGACTCGGTTGCCTGGCTCAAGGCGATGGCCTGGGACCTGCGCGGCAATATGCAGGAAGAGGTGGACCGCGCCCTGGCGTCCAGCAGGCTGGACCCGGACCAGATAGAGGACCTCTACCCGTCGTACCCGTACAGCCGGAACAAGCCGATCGTCCAGGACGGTGCGCTCGACCGGGCCACCGACGAGTACGACCCCAAGGCGACCACCACGGGCGGCACCGGCGGTACGGGCGGTACGGGCGGCACCGGTACGACCCCCGGCGCCGGAAGCGCCGCCCACGGCCTCCAGAGCGGGCTGTCCTCGCTCTCCAAGACCCTGGACAAGATCCCGGCGCTGCTCGGCCCGAACGGCACCGGTATCGGCTCCAACTCCTGGGTCATCGACGGCCGGTACACCACCACTGGCAAGCCGCTGCTGGCCAACGATCCGCACCTCGCCCCGCAGCTGCCGTCCGTCTGGTACCAGATGGGCCTGCACTGCAAGCAGGTCAGCAGCTCCTGTCCGTTCGACACGGCGGGCTTCACCTTCGCGGGCATGCCGGGCGTGGCCATAGGCCACAACCAGAACATCAGCTGGGGCATGACCAATCTGGGCGCCGATGTCAGTGACCTCTACCTGGAGAAGGTCACCGCGAACAGCTACCTCTACGACGGCAAGCAGGTCCCGTTCACCACCCGTGACGAGACCATCAAGGTCGCGGGCGGCAAGAGCCGCACCATCACTGTCCGCACCACCAACAACGGACCGATCGTCTCCGACCGCGACGACGAGCTGACGGATGTCGGGAAGAACGCCCCGGTCGGCAGCGGCGCCGATGATGTGGCCCCCGACCGCGGCGACGGCTACGCGGTGGCCCTGAAGTGGACGGCGTTGTCCCCGTCCAACTCCATGGACGCCGTCTTCGGGCTCAACACCGCCCGGAACTTCACCGACTTCCGCAAGGCCGCCCGCGATTTCGCGGTCCCCTCGCAGAACCTGATCTACGCCGACACCAAGGGCAACATCGGCTATCAGGCGCCGGGCAAAATCCCGGTGCGCGCCAAGGGGGACGGCCGCTACCCGGCGCCCGGCTGGGACTCGCGCTACAAGTGGAGCAAGTACATTCCGCAGTCGGCGCTGCCCTGGGAGCTCAACCCCAAGCGCGGCTACATCGTCACCGCCAACCAGGCCGTCATCGACAAGAAGAAGTACCCGTACCTGCTGACGGAGGACTGGGGTTACGGCGCGCGCAGCCAGCGCATCACCGATCTGATCGAGTCCAAGATCAAGGACGGCGGCAAGGTCTCCACCGAGGACATGCAGTCCATGCAGATGGACGACAGCAGTGAGATCGCCAAGCTGCTGACGCCCTATCTGCTGAAGATCGACATCAAGGACAGCTTCGTCCGTGAGGCCCAGAAGCTGCTGGAGGGCTGGGACTACACCCAGGACTCCGACTCGGCGGCCGCCGCGTACTTCAACGCCGTCTGGCGCAACACCCTCATGCTCGCCTTTGGCAACAAGCTCCCCAAGGAGCTGAGGGTCGAGGGGCAGTGTCTGCGGGTGCGCCCGGCCGACGACTCCGGCCCGGTCGAGGACCTGGATGGCAATACCCGGCTGGTGCGCGAGTGCGGCACGCGCGACCCGGACATGGCCCAGCCCGACGGCGGCGACCGCTGGTACGAGGTGATGCGGAAGATCCTCAAGGAGCCGCGCAACGACTGGTGGAAGTCGCCCGGCTCCCGGCTCGACCCGGGTTCGGACAACCGTGACGAGCTGCTGAAGAACGCCATGAAGGACGCACGCTCGGAGCTCACCGCCAAGCTGGGCAAGGACATCAACAGCTGGAGCTGGGGCCGGCTGCACCGGCTCACGCTGGAGAACCAGACCCTGGGCACCGAGGGCCCCGGCGTGGTGCAGTGGCTGCTCAACCGCGGCCCGTGGAACCTCGGCGGCGGTGAGGCCGCGGTCAACGCCACCGGCTGGAACGCGGCGGGCGGTTACGACGTCACCTGGGTCCCGTCGATGCGGATGGTCGTCAATCTGGACGATCTCGACAAGTCGCGCTGGATCAATCTCACCGGTGCTTCCGGCCACGCCTTCCACGAGCACTACACGGACCAGACCGACAAGTGGGCCAAGGGCGAGCTACTGCCCTGGGCGTTCAGCAAGAGCGCGGTGGACAAGGAGACCGACGACGAGCTGGCGCTGACCCCCTGAGGCGCCCGGTGGCCGCCTCCACGGCGCCCGCGCCGTCGTCGCGGCCCCCGGCCCCGCCGACCCTCCCGGCCCCGCTGAGGGGCGCCTTCGGGCGTCCCTCAGCGGGGCCGCCGCGTGAAGCGGTGCACCCCCGAGGGCGTCACCGCCGCGTGCACCGGCCGGTCGTGGGCCTCCTCGGGGACCTCCTCCAGCAACTCACCGTCGTGGAGCAGCACCACCAGCGCCGGATCGGTTCCGGCCCGCGCCAGCCGCTCCAGCACCCGGTCGTACGAGCCGCCGCCGCGGCCCAGCCGCATCCCGCGCCGGTCCACCGCGAGCCCCGGGAGCAGAACGGCGTCCGCCCCGGTGACGGCCTCCGGTCCGAGCCGCGGCCCGACCGGCTCCAGCAGCCCGCGCCGGGCGGGCGCCAGCCGCGCGGGTCCCTCGTCCTCACCCCAGTCGAGATCGTTGTCCGCCAGCAGGACCGGGAGCAGCACCCGTACGCCCCGGGCGCGCAGCGCCTCGCGCAGGGCGTGCGTACCGGGCTCGCTGCCCAGGGACACATAGGCCGCCACCGTGCCTGCCTCCGCCAGCTCCGGAAGCTCCAGCGCTCGACACGCCAGGGCGGTTGCGGCCGCTTCGATGTCATCCGCAGTCAACCTGGATCTCACCGCCAGGAGGCGCCGCCGCAACACGCCCTTACTACCGTCGTTCGTGATCACTGAGTGCACAAACTCCTTGTCTCATGTCATATTCACCGAATCCTCATCATCCGCCCCCAAAGGCACCAGATAGGGTTCTGTACATGACTCAATCGCGTACTCGGATCAGCAAGGCTGTCATCCCCGCCGCGGGACTGGGCACCCGCTTTCTGCCGGCCACCAAGGCCACCCCCAAGGAGATGCTGCCGGTCGTCGACAAGCCGGCGATCCAGTACGTCGTCGAGGAAGCCGTCACCGCGGGACTGTCCGACGTCCTCATGATCACCGGCCGTAACAAGCGGCCGCTGGAGGACCACTTCGACCGCAACTACGAGCTCGAGGAGACCCTGACGCGCAAGGGTGACGACACCCGCCTCGCCCGCGTCCAGGAGTCCAGCGATCTCGCGACCATGCACTACGTGCGCCAGGGCGACCCCAGGGGTCTTGGCCACGCCGTGCTGTGCGCCGCCCCGCACGTCGGTGACCAGCCCTTTGCCGTACTCCTCGGCGACGACCTCATCGATGCCCGTGACCCGCTGCTGTCCCGCATGGTCGAGGTGCAGGAGCAGCACGGCGGCAGCGTCATCGCCCTGATGGAGGTGGATCCCGCGCAGATCCACCTCTACGGCTGCGCCGCCGTCAAGCCGACGGTCGACGAGTCCGTCGTCCAGGTCACCGGTCTGGTGGAGAAGCCGGACCCGGCCGACGCGCCCAGCAACTACGCCGTCATCGGCCGCTACGTCCTGGACGCGTCCGTCTTCGACGTGCTCCGCAGGACCGAACCGGGGCGCGGTGGCGAGATCCAGCTCACCGACGCGCTCCAGGCACTGGCCTCCGATCCCGACCTCGGCGGCCCGGTCCATGGTGTGATCTTCAAGGGCCGGCGGTACGACACAGGAGACCGTGGCGACTATCTGCGTGCCATTGTCAGACTCGCGTGCGAACGTGAAGACCTGGGCCCGGACTTCCGGGACTGGCTCCGCAGTTACGTCACCGAGGAGATGTAGCACCTTGAGCAGCACCGCAGCACGGGCCACCGACCAGGGCCCGGACCAGGACCGTGTCTGGACGGTGTCCGAGCACCTCGACGACATCCTCGGGCACATCCACCCGCTGGAGCCGATCGAGCTGCAACTGCTCGACGCCCAGGGCTGTGTCCTGGTCGACGACATCACCGTCCCCGTCGCCCTCCCGCCCTTCGACAACAGCTCCATGGACGGCTATGCCGTGCGGATCGCTGATGTGGCGGCCGCCACGAGGGACCACCCCGCGGTGCTCACCGTCATCGGCGATATCGCGGCGGGCAGCGGTGAGCTGCCCGCCGTGGGCCCCGGCGAGGCGGCCCGGATCATGACCGGTGCCCCGGTGCCGCCCGGCGGGCAGGCCGTGGTCCCCGTGGAGTGGACCGACGGCGGCCTGGACAACGGGCCGGTCACCACCATGCCGACGCGCGGTGAGGGCCCGGACGGCGGCAGTGGCAGGGTGCGGGTCTACCGCCCGGCCAAGGAAGGCCAGCATGTGCGCACCCGGGGCAGCGACGCGGGCGCGGGCGAGCTGGCGCTGCGCGCCGGTACCGTCCTGGGGCCGCCGCAGATCGGGCTGCTGGCCGCCATCGGCCGCGCCACCGTCAAGGTCCGCCCGCGGCCGCGGGTCGTGGTGCTGTCCACCGGCAGCGAGCTGGTCCAGCCCGGCGAGGAGGCCGGTCCCGGCCGTATCCACGACTCCAACAGCTACCAGCTCACCGCCGCCGCCCGGGACGCCGGTGCCATCGCCTACCGGGTCGGCGCGGTCGCCGACGACGCGGCCACCCTGCGCGCCGCCGTCGAGGACCAGCTGCTGCGCGCCGACATCGTGGTCACCAGCGGCGGTGTCAGCGTCGGCGCGTACGACGTGGTGAAGGAGGCGATGCACGAGGTCCGGTTCCGCAAGCTGGCGATGCAGCCCGGAAAGCCCCAGGGCTTCGGCCGTGTCGGCCGCGACGCCACCCCGCTGCTCGCACTCCCCGGGAACCCGGTGAGTTCGTACGTCTCCTTCGAGCTCTTCGTGCGCCCGGTCATCCGCACCATGCTGGGCGGCGGCGAGATCCACCGGCCCCTCGTGCGGGCGGTGTGCCCCGAGGGCGTCGAGTCCTCCCCGGAGGGCAGGCGCCAGTTCCTGCGCGGCTGGTACGAGCCGTCGGCGGGGGCGGAGCCGGGCACCGTCACCCCTGTGGGCGGTGCGTCATCCCATCTGATCAAGGCCATGGCCCAGGCCAATGCGCTGATCGTGGTCCCCGAGGAGGTCACCGCGGTGGCCCCCGGCACCGATGTGGACGTGCTCCTGCTCACCTAGGACGCCGCCACGGCGGGTACGGTGTCGTCCCACAAAAGCCGCGCGGCCCGGACCGGGAGAACGATGAGCAGCGCCCAGGACCATCTCACCCACCTCGACCAAGCGGGCGCCGCGCGCATGGTCGACGTCTCGGCCAAGGACGTCACCGCGCGCACCGCCCGCGCCAGCGGCCGTGTCCTCGTGGCGCCGCGCGTGGTCGAACTGCTGCGCGGCGAAGGCGTTCCCAAGGGCGACGCCCTCGCCACCGCCAGGATCGCGGGCATCATGGGCGCCAAGCGCACCCCGGATCTGATCCCGCTATGCCATCCGCTCGCGGTGTCGGGGGTGACGGTGGATCTCACCGTCGCCGACGACGCGGTCGAGATCATGGCCACGGTGAAGACCACCGACCGTACGGGCGTGGAGATGGAGGCCCTGACCGCCGTCTCCGTCGCCGCCCTGACGGTGATCGACATGGTCAAGGCGGTCGACAAGGGCGCCGTTGTCACGGACATCCGGGTGGAGGAGAAGACGGGCGGGAAGTCCGGCGACTGGAGCCGGACATGACCGGCTCACCGCCGCCGCGCCGCCGGGCCCTGGTCATCACCGCCTCCAACCGCGCCGCCGCCGGCGTCTACGCCGACAAGGGCGGTCCGCTGATCGCCGAGGGGCTGGCCGAGCTGGGGTTCGCGGTGGACGGCCCGCGGGTGGTGCCCGACGGCGATCCGGTGGAGGCGGCGCTGCGGGAGGCGGTGGCCGCCGCGTACGACGTGGTCGTCACCACCGGCGGTACCGGGCTCACCCCCACCGACCGCACCCCGGAGGCCACTCGCGCCGTCCTCGACCGTGAGGTCCCCGGTATCGCGGAGGCCATCCGGGCCGAGGGGCTCGCCAAGGTGCCCACCGCCGCGCTCTCCCGGGGGCTCGCCGGGGTCGCGGGCACGACCCTGGTCGTCAATCTCCCCGGCTCCACCGGAGGAGTGCGCGACGGGCTCGCGGTCCTCGGCCGTGTCCTGGTGCACGCCGTGGACCAGATCCACGGCGGCGACCACCCCAGACCCGCCGGATCCGCCGGTCCCGCCGGGAGCACGCACTGAACGCCCCCTGGCCGGTCGTGCTGGCGGACGGCGATACGGTCCTCCGCCCGATAAAGCTGCGAGACCAGCGCGCCTGGCGGGAGGTCAACCAACGCAACCGGGAGTGGCTACGGCCCTGGGAGGCCACCATTCCGCCACCCCCGCCGGGCGGCCCCGTCACCCACCGGCCCACCTACCGGCAGATGGTCCGTCATCTGCGCGCCGAGGCGCACGCCGGGCGGATGCTGCCGTTCGTCATCGAGTACCGGGGGCGGCTGGCGGGGCAGTTGACGGTTGCCGGGATCACCTGGGGCTCGATGTGCTCGGGCCATGTCGGCTACTGGATCGACGAGGCGGTGGCCGGGCGCGGGGTGATGCCGACCGCCGTGGCGCTCGCGGTCGACCACTGTTTCCGCACCATCGGACTGCACCGGATCGAGATCTGCATCCGCCCGGAGAACGTGCCCAGCCGGCGGGTGGTGGAGAAACTCGGATTCCGCGAGGAGGGGCTGCGGCCCCGCTATCTCCACATCGACGGGGCATGGCGCGACCATCTGGTCTTCGCGCTCACCGTCGAGGAACTGTCCGAAGGGCTGCTGGCGCGCTGGCACCGGACTCGACCAGGGGCATCACAGAAATAAAATATCTGTTCGAATTAAGCCGGTACATTTCCAGACCGGTCATCCCATCAATCACAAAAAACTTTCGAGATATCAGCCAGATCGTGCGACACACCGCGCCAATTGGCGGATGGCCTCGCGCGGACCCCTCTACCGTGTGACCGTGAGCAGCAGTGGCCTCATCTACGCAGTCATCGTCGGGGCCTGGGCCGCCTATTTGGTGCCGATGTGGCTTCGGAGGCAGGACGAGCTGAATGAGGCCCGTCCGACGGAACGCTTCAGCACCGCCATCCGGCTGCTGTCCGGACGGGCGGGCATGGAGCGCCGTTACGCCAAGGGGCTGGAGGACGAGCGCCGGGGGAGCCCGGAGGACCCGGCGGAGCGCACCGCCGAGGACGCGGACGCCCCCGAGGCCGGGGGCGGCGCGGCCGCGCCGGAGCACTTCACGACCGACCCGGACGCGTTGACCGACGCGATCGACGTCCGGGCCTTCGCCGACCCCGTAACCCTGCGTGCGCCCGTCCCGACGGCCGTCGCGGCAGCTTCCGCCGAGGGCACCGCTCCGTCCGGTGCGAAGGCCGGTCGCGCTGGCTCCGCACTGGACCGTGGACGGCGCGCGCGAGTGCTCGCACGCCGCCGCCGCACCACCGTGATCCTGTTCATCGCCTTCACCCTCGGCGCGATCGTGGCGGGGATCGGCGGACTGGCCTTCCTGTGGGCGCCGGGTATCCCGGCCATACTGCTCAGCGCGTATATCGCCTATCTGCGCAGCCAGGAGCGCCGCCGCTTCACCTTCACCATGGACCAGCGCCGTGCCGAGCAGGCCGCGCAGCGCCTGCGCGAGCGCCGCCCGCGCCCCCACCCCTCCGACGCGGCCGTGTCCGACAGCGGCGGCCCCGCCGATCCGCCCGCCTCCGCCGAGACCGAGCCCGCCGCGGCACCGGCGGCCTCCGCCCGCGCGGCGGGGCGCCGGGCGCTGGTCGAGCAGACCGACCACGCGGAGTGGGTGGACCAGGAGCGCGAGCGTGAGCGCGGTCCGGCCGCCGGAGACGGCTGGGAGCCGGTCCCCGTGCCGCTGCCGACCTACGTCACCGCGCCGGTCGCCCCGCGTGCCACCGGCAGCGTCGATCTGGCCGCCCCCGACGCCTGGAGCTCCGCCCGCTCCAGCACCGTCGAACCCGCCCACGACCCCGCCCCGGCTCCGTCCGCGGAGCCCGCCCAGCGCCCGGCCGCCTCCTCCCGCGGCCCCCGCGAAAGCGGCCGCACCCCGCTGTTCGACCAGTACGCCGACGAGGAGCGGCCGCGTGCTGCCAACGAGTGATGCGCACTCCACTGACCTGGGCGGAACGGATTTCCAAGCAGCCTGCGCGGGATGCTAGAGTTTCACTCGTTGCAAGGGCCTGTGGCGCAGACTGGTAGCGCACCTCGTTCGCATCGAGGGGGTCAGGGGTTCAAATCCCCTCAGGTCCACCGCAGCTCAAAGCCCCCGCCGGAGAAATTCGGCGGGGGCTTTCTGGTGCCGTACAGCAGCGAAATACGGCAACTCCCTCCGACCGGCGGATGTGACGGGTGTCATGCGGTCGGGGCCGTGCACCGATCGCTCTGCCGGAGAAGCGTGGGGGGAAAACGGGTCGTTGCCGGGAGGGGCGCGGGCCTAGCGTGCGGGCATGCTCACTTCAGCTCTTGCCTTCGCCGGTGTTGCCGCGCTGATCAATATCACTCCGGGTCTGGACACCTTGCTGGTGCTGCGGACCTCCGTCTCCCAGGGGCGCACCGCCGGTCTTGCCTCCGCGCTCGGGATCCTCACCGGATGTGTGGTGTGGGGTATCGCGACCGCCGTCGGGCTCACTGCGCTGCTGACCGCCTCGCGGTTCGCGTACGACACCCTGCGGATCGCGGGCGCCGCGTATCTGGTGTGGCTCGGGGCCTCGGCGCTGTGGCGGTCGAGGAGGGCGGCGGGTGACGAGAGCTCGCAGGTGCCGGGTGCGTTCGCCGAAGCGGAGCCGCGGGGGCGGTGGGCCGCGTTCCGGGCGGGGGTGGGGACCAATCTGCTCAACCCCAAGGCCGGGGTGTTCTACATGAGCCTGATACCGCAGTTCACCCCGCACGGGGAGTCCGTGTTCACCATGACGCTGCTGCTCACGGCCATCGATATCGTCGAATTGGCCATCTGGTACTGGGTGGTCTCGGGCGCCGCTTCGGCGCTGGCGGACCGGCTCAGGCGGCCCGCCTTCCGGCGGCGGATGGAGCAGGTCAGCGGGATCGCCTTCTTCGGTTTCGCCGCCAACCTGCTGGCCGACCGGGGCAGGGCCGCCTGAGGTCGCGTCAGGCCGGCTTCGCTGTCAGCCAGGTGTGGACGGCGGCGACATCGGTGAAGAAGTTCGGGCCCGGGGAACCGCAGGGCTTGCCCGCGGTCTCCATCCCGAAGCTGAAGACGCCCACCACCTCAACGCTGCCGTGCCGCCGGGCCACCAGCGGGCTGCCGCTGTCCCCGGTGCAAGCCACCGTCCGGCCGCCGCGGCCGCACAGGACCGATGCGCCGTCCACCGGGGCCGGGGTGGCCGGGGCGCAGGAGGCGTCCGGCCGCGTCCGGTAGGTGCCGCGGCGCAGGACGTCGCCACGGGTGGCGGGGCCGGTGAGACCGTGGCCGTACAGGGTGGCGGTGGCACCGGACGACGGGGCGGTACGGGCGACGGGGAGCGTCGGGACACCGCGCACCGGGCGGTCGAGGGTGACCACCGCGATGTCGTACGCCGCGCTGGAGGCCGCGGGGTTGTCCGGGTCCTGCGGGGAGGGCAGCAGCCGGTAGCGGGGGTGGACGGCGGCGCCCGCGATTCCCGCCACCCGGCCGGGATCCCCGGACAGCACCCGCGCGCCGATGTGGTACTCGCCGCTCCGTGGCAGATCGTCGACGGTGACGCAGTGCGCGGCGGTGAGCACCTTGGTGGGGGCGATCAACGCGCCACCGCATGAGGCGCGTTGGAGCAGCGGTGCGTCGCCCTTGACCGCGAGGGTCGCCATCCACGGCGCCTCACGGTCGTCATGGACCTTCTCTCCGCCCGCGATGGCGTGTGCGCCGGTGGCGGGGAGAGCCGTGGCGGCAGCCGCCGCGAGCAGGGTGCCCATTGCGGCGGCCGTCCGCCGGACGCGTCGGCCGTGCGCCCGCGTGGCCCTCGGGTGCTTCCGGCCGCGCTCGTGCTCGCGCCCGTGCTCGGGCTCTTTGTCGTTCGGATGGTTCAACACCCCTCCACCGTCGCGTTCCCGGCGGCGGTGCACCTCAGGGGCCGTCCCTGAAACGACCCGGAGACCCGACCTCAACTCCCCTCGGGGACAGACCTCCCCCGTGTCCTGTTTTCGATGGCGCCGTTCAGCCGTTCGATGTCATGGAATCGTGCGGACGGCGTTCGTGTTGTGTGCGGGCCGGGCCACGGGTGAGCGTCCTGGACGGGAGCCCAGGCATAGTAGATGCCTGTTCCAGTCAGTGGACCGTGGCGCGAAACCACCGCACCACCGCACAGCACAGCAGCACACAGCACAACTCAGGGGGAGAGGGCTTCATGCCACTCATACGACGTTCCGCCGTGGCGGCCGCCGCGGTGACCGCGCTGCTCGCGGTCTCCGCCTCGGCCTGTGGACCGGGTGAGGACAAGGCCGGTGCCGAGACCAACGCCTCGGATTCCAGCGGTGATCAGCAGGCCAAGGACGGAATCAAGCTGCCCGAGGGCGTTCCGACGAGTCTGGAGGACCTGAAGGAGTGGAAGGAGGGCGGCTGGAAGGACTGGGACAACTGGGCGCGCAAGGCGTCCGAATTCGCCAATCCCGTCATCAAGAACTTCTGGCAGCCGTCCCGGATGGCCAAGGCCGAGGACGCGCCACACACCGCCTCCGCGCAGACCACCGGTCAGAACCAGCCGACCACCGACCCCGAGCCGCCCGCGGTTCCGGCCAAGCAGGTCTCGCGGCCGTACCACCAGAACATGGCGCCCGTCGGGAAGGTGTTCTTCGACAGCCCCGACGGGCCGATGGTGTGCTCCGGCACGGTCGTCGACGATCCGGCCCATCCGGGCAAGTCCAACCTGGTGTGGACCGCGGGCCATTGTGTGCACTCCGGCAAGAAGGGCGGCTGGATGCGCAACATCGTGTTCGTGCCGTCGTACAACGACAAGGGGCTGTCCGCCCGCAGCACGCAGACCGCCGCGCAGCGGGACGTCAGCCCGTACGGCGTGTGGTGGGCCGACTGGTCGCAGACCTCGTCGCAGTGGATCGACACCGGCGGCAAGACCGGCGGGATCAGTTCCGCTTATGACTTCGCGGTGCTGCGTGTGAAGCCGGAGAACGGCGGCGGCAAGTCGCTCCAGGAGACGGTCGGGGCCGCGGTGCCGGTGTGGTTCGGGGCGCCCTCGGCGGACCGCGTCAGCTCGATCGGGGCGTACGGATATCCGGCGGCGCCGCCCTACGACGGCGCGAAGATGTTCAACTGCACCAGCCGTCCGGGCAGGCTGTCGTTCTCACCCACCTCGCCGACGATGTACCGGATCGGCTGCTCGATGACCGGCGGCACCTCCGGCGGCGGCTGGTTCGTGAACCACAAGGGCAAGACCGTGCTGGTGTCCAACAGTTCCATCAGCTCCTCCGGGCACACCTGGCTCGCGGGTCCGCATCTGGGCACCGAGGCGAAGGGTGTGTTCAACGCCATCAGCAAGAAGTTCGG
Organism: Streptomyces coffeae; assembly: GCF_016741875.1. Lineage (GTDB taxonomy): Bacteria > Actinomycetota > Actinomycetes > Streptomycetales > Streptomycetaceae > Streptomyces > Streptomyces coffeae. The sequence continues at coordinate 55,261 of NZ_JAERRF010000011.1, forward strand.
CACCAAGGGGTGAGAGGGCGCAGGACGGGACCCGCTCCATGGCCGGAGCGGGTCCCGTCGCCTCCCCACCACTCTCTCAGCGAATCCGCATATTCATGCCGGAGATCGCATGTCTATGCGATAGTGGTCGACGCGGGATTTTTCTGTCGTATCGTGCCGTGGTGCTCACCGTGACGACCGTGAATGTGAACGGGCTGCGCGCCGCGGCCAAGAAGGGCTTTGTGCCCTGGCTCGACGGCACCGCGGCCGATGTGGTGTGCCTCCAGGAGGTACGGGCCGAACCCCATGAGCTGCCCGAGTCCGTACGGGAGCCGGACGGCTGGCATGTGGTGCACACCCCGGCGGCGGCCAAGGGACGGGCCGGGGTGTCGGTGTACGCGCGGCGTGAGCTGGAGGCGGTGCGGGTCGGCTTCGGGTCCTCGGAGTTCGACGGCAGCGGCCGCTATGTGGAGGTCGATCTGCCCGGCGTGACCGTCGGCAGCCTCTACCTCCCCTCGGGTGAGGTCGGCACCGAGCGGCAGGACGAGAAGGAGCGCTTCATGGCGGAGTTCCTTCCGTATCTGAAGGAGCTCCGCGAGCGGGCGGCGGCCGGTGGCCGGGAGACGCTGGTGTGCGGCGACTGGAACATCGCCCATCAGGAGGCCGACCTGAAGAACTGGAAGGCCAACCGGAAGAAGTCGGGCTTCCTTCCGGAGGAGCGCGCCTGGCTGTCACGGGTGCTGGACGAGGCGGGATACGCGGATGTGGTGCGCGCGCTGCACCCGGAGGTCGAGGGTCCCTACTCGTGGTGGTCCTACCGGGGCCGGGCGTTCGACAACGACGCGGGCTGGCGCATCGACTACCAGCTCGCGACGGCCGGGCTGGCCGGACGAGCGCTCAAGGCCGTCGTGGAGCGCGCCGCCGCGTACGACCAGCGGTGGAGCGACCACGCGCCGGTGACCGTCACCTACGGCTCGGCTCACTGACCGTCGGCACCGGCTCCCTCGCCATCGGCCCGTTCGCGCAGCCACGCCTCGACGCCCTCCCGCATCCGCCGGTCCATGGCCATCGACAGCTCCGCGTCCACCACGGCCTTGGCCAGCGGTCGCAGCCGTTCCACCGTCTCGCTGATCCGGGCGGTGTGCTCCGCGTCCGGCCCCGGTCCGTCCGCGCCCTCCGCCATGAGGTCGGCCAGCACATGGGTGCACAGCACCGCGGTGAAGGTCTCGGCGATCGCGTCCACGTGGCCGCGCAGTTCGCGTCCGGCGGCGAGTACGGCGGCCAGTGGCACACCGCGCTCCACCAGGGTCTGCGAGGCGTCCAGCAGCCGTCTGCTGATGTGCACGATCTCGTCGCCGTCGACCCGGAGATAGCCGATGTCGAGCGAGGCGCTGAGGTTCTCCGGGGTGACCTCGCCTTCGAAGTAGTCGGCGAGTGCCTCGGGAGTGAGCCGGACCGGGGTCTCCTCGGACCAGGTGGGCATACCGTCCAGGCCGAGCAGTTCACCCACGTCCCGGCGGCCGCTCTCGAAGGCGGTCATCAACTCCGCGATCCCGCCCAGGGTGTGGCCGCGCTCCAGCAGCGCCGCGATCGTCCGCAGCCGGGCCAGATGGTGGTCGTTGTACCAGGCGATACGGCCTTCCCGGCGGGGTGGCGGGATGAGTTTGCGCTCCCGGTAGAAGCGCAGGGTGCGCACGGTGATACCGGCCTTGTCGGCCAGTTCGCCCATCCGGTACTCGGCCACCTCGTCCGCTCCCCTCGTCACCACAGGGGCAGCCTATGCGCCCGCCGTTGGGTGCGACCGCCGGTAACTTCCTTGTCCACAGCCCCTACCGCTCAGTTGTGCCCCTGCCGTACGCTCCCATCGTGCCAGTGATTGCTGGCATGGTTCCGAGTGTTGCGGGAGGCGGCGGCATGGCTGGGCTGACGCGTGAGCACGTACGGGTGGCGGTGATCGGATCCGGGTTCGGCGGGCTGGGGGCGGCCGTACGGCTGCGCCGCGCGGGCATCACCGACTTCGTGGTCCTGGAGCGGGCGGACGCCGTCGGCGGGACCTGGCGCGACAACAGCTATCCGGGCTGCGCCTGCGATGTCCCCTCCCACCTCTACTCCTTCTCCTTCGCGCCCAACCCCGACTGGCCGCGCAACTTCTCCGGGCAGCGGCACATCCGCGCCTATCTGGAGCGCGTCACCGACACCTTCGGGCTGCGCCCGCATCTGCGCTTCGGCGCCGAGGTGCGGTCCCTGCGCTGGGACACCGCCGCGCTGCACTGGGAGGTCGAGACCGTACGCGGCACCCTGACCGCCGATGTGGTGGTCAGCGCCACCGGACCGCTGTCCGATCCGCAGATCCCGGACATTCCCGGTCTTGACGGCTTCCCCGGCAAGGTCTTCCACTCCTCCCGCTGGGACCACGGCTTCGCGCTGCGCGGCAAGCGGATCGCGATGGTCGGCACCGGCGCCTCGGCCATCCAGATCGTCCCCGCCATCCAGGAGGAGGTGGGCCGGCTCACCCTCTTCCAGCGCACCCCGCCCTGGGTGCTGCCCCGTATGGACCGCCGGATCAGCGGTGTCGAGCGCTGGCTGCACGGCAAAATCCCGGCCACCCGCGCACTGCGCCGCGGGGGGCTGTGGGGGCTGCGCGAGCTCCAGGTCGGCGCCTTCACCAAGCGGCCGAACGAACTCGGGCTGATCGAGCGGCTGGCCGCGGCCCATATGCGGAGCGCGGTCAAGGATCCGGGACTGCGCGCCGTGCTGACCCCCGACTACCGCATCGGCTGCAAGCGCATCCTGCTCTCCAACGACTACTACCCGGCGCTGACCCAGCCGCATGTGGATGTGGTCCCCGCCGGGCTGAGCGAGGTGCGCGGTTCGACCCTGGTGGCCGCCGACGGCACCGAGACCGATGTCGACGCGATCGTCTTCGGCACCGGCTTCCATGTCACCGACATCCCTATCGCCCACCGGGTGACCGGGGCGAACGGCACCACGCTCGCGGAGGAGTGGAAGGGCGGGATGGAGGCGCTGCGCGGCAGCAGCGCGGCCGGATTCCCCAACTTCCTGACCATCATCGGCCCCAACACCGGGCTCGGGAACAGCTCGATGATCCTGATGATCGAGGCTCAGCTGAACTACATGACCGACTATCTGCGGCAGTTGGACGTCCTGGGCGGCAAGGTCGCGCTGGACGCCCGGCCGTCGGCGGTGCGCGCCTACAACAACATGATCCAGCGGCGGATGGAGCGCACCGTCTGGAACACCGGCTGCGACAGCTGGTATCTGGACCATGGGCGCAACACCACCCTGTGGCCCGGGTCCACCGGTGAGTTCAAGAAGGTCACCCGGCGGGTGGACCTGGCCGAGTACACGGTGCTTCGGCCCGCGGCGGTGCCCGCCAAGGTCACCGTCTCCACCGCCGACGCGGGGCGGGGATCCCGGTGAGCCGGCGGTCCGCCGCCCTCGCCTCCGGCCCGTACGCCCCGCCGGTCCCGGAGCGTGAGCAGACCGTGATCTCGGCCGACGGCAGTCGGCTCCACGCCGAGCTGTACGGCCCCGAGGACGCCCCCGCCGTGGTCCTCGCCCATGGCTGGACCTGCTCCACCGCCTTCTGGGCACCGGTGCTGCGCCGGCTGAGCGCCGATCACCGGGTGGTGGTGTACGACCAGCGCGGCCACGGCCGCAGCCCGGCCCCGGGACCCGGCGGCTACAGCACCGAGGCGCTCGCCGACGACCTGGTGGCCGTGCTGGACCAGGCGCTGCCGCCGGGGCGGCGCGCCGTGGTGGTGGGCCATTCCCTGGGCGGGATGACGGTGATGGCCGCCGCCGGACGTCCGCAACTGCGCGAGCGCGCCGCCGCGGTGGTGCTGTGCAGCACCGGCGCCGCACGGCTGGTGGAGCGGGCGCGGGTGGTGCCGCTGCGCGCCGGGCGGCTGCGCACCCGGGTGCAGCGCGCGGTGCTGGGTTCGCGCGCCCCGCTCGGCCCGGTCAACCCGCTCGGCAAGCGGGTGCTGCGGTACGCGACGATGGGGCGCGGCGCGGAGCCCGCCATGGTGGAGGCGTGCGCGCGGATCGTGCACGCCTGCCCCCGTATCGTGCGCGCCGAGTGGGCCCATGTGCTCGCGGAGCTGGATCTCGACGCGCGGATCGCCGAACTCACCATGCCCGTGGCCGTGATCGTCGGCACCGCCGACCGGCTCACCCCGCCCGAGCATGCCCACGCCCTGGTGGCCGGGCTGCCGCGGTGCACGGGCCTCACCGAGCTGCCGGGGCTCGGCCATATGACCCCGGTCGAGGATCCGGCGGCGGTCAGCGGTGTGATCCGCGGCCTCGCCCTCGCCCATGGACAGCCGGCAGAACCGGTTGTGGAAGCAGCCCCCGACGCGGAGGAGCAGACGACATGAGTGCGCGCAGGAGCCTGGACGGCAAGGTCGCGGTGGTGACGGGCGCGGCGCGGGGCGTCGGCGAACTGCTCGCCCGCAAGCTGTCCGCGCGCGGTGCCCGGGTGGCGCTGGTGGGGCTGGAACCGGACGGGCTCAAGCGGGTGTCGGAGCGGCTGATGACCGAGTCCGACCACTGGTGCGCCGATGTCACCGACTCCGAGGCGATGGCGCGGGTGGCGCGGGAGGTCGTGGAGCGCTTCGGCTCGGTGGACATCGTCTGTGCCAACGCCGGGGTGGGGCAGGCCGGTCCGTTCCTGGACACGGACGAGACGGACTGGCGGCGGGTGATCGAGGTCAATTTGCTGGGCAGTGTCACCACCGCGCGTGCGTTCCTGCCCGCGCTGATCGCCAGCCGTGGCTATCTGCTCCAGATCGCCTCGCTCGCCGCGATCACCCACGGGCCGATCATGACGGCGTACTGCGCGTCCAAGGCGGGGGTCGAGGCGTTCGCCCACTGTCTGCGGGCCGAGGTGGGTCACCGCGGGGTGCGGGTCGGGGTCGGCTATCTCAGCTGGACCGACACCGACATGGTGCGCGGTGCCGACCGGGACGAGGTGATGCGGGAGTTGCGGCAGCGGCTGCCCTGGCCCGCGAACCGCACCTATCCGCTGGGCCCGGCCGTGGACCGGCTGGTGGCCGGGATCGAGCGCCGGTCGGCGCATGTGTACGCGCAGTGGTGGCTGCGTGGAATGCAGTCGGTGCGCGGCTATCTGCCCGCGATCATCGGGACCATGGGCGGACGTGAGATGCGCCGCGCCGAGCCGCGGCTCGCGGCCACCCGCGGGGAGCGCGGCGGTCTGCTGGGGGAGGGCGGGGCGGCGGACGAGCGGGCCCGCGCGGTGGGCACCCAGCGTCACCGGTAACGCTGTGTGGTCCGTGCTGACCTGCGCCTTCTCCATGAACACCGATCCGACATGCGGAGCGTGTCGCTGCGTGTAACTCTGGTCGGGCCCGACCCCCTTCACCCGATGAGGAGTGACACTCATGGGCACGAGCGACGAGTTCAACGAGAAGGCTCAGCAGGGCAAGCGCAAGGCTCAGGGCGAGCGGAGCCGCCAGCAGCAGCGCGGTCAGAAGTCCGGTGAGCGCATGGAGGAGCGCGCCCGTCAGGACATGGGTGCCCGCCCCCAGGACCGGCCGCGGAACCGGCCCCAGGACCGTGAGCAGGCGCAGGCCAAGAGCCAGGAGCGCCGTCAGCAGGGCCAGGGCAGCATGAGCCAGGAACGCCGTCAGCAGGGCGAGGGCAGGGAGACGCGGGAACAGCAGGAGCCCTTCGAGGAGATGTGACCTCCCGCGGCTGACGCCGGGGCGCCGCCCGGCCGGAGCCGAAGGGCAGCAAGGGGCGTGTCCGACGCGGGACACGCCCCTTGGCCGTGCGGCCGGTGTGGCTCAGTTCCCCTCGCGCGGCGGCAGTTTGGGGCGCCGCAGATCCGGGACGTCCGAGTAGTCGGGCGGTGTGGCCGCCGGATGGCGCTCCAGCAGATCCAGTGCGGTACGGACCGCGATGCCCAGCTGCGGATGGCGTCCCTCGGCCCAGTCCAGCGGGGAGCGGAGCACCTCGATGTCCGGCTCCACACCGTGGTTCTCCACGCCCCACCCGTAGGCGTCGAACCACGCGGCGTTCATCGGCACGGTGATCGCCGTACCGTCGGCGAGGAGATGACGGCCGGTCATCCCGACCACCCCGCCCCAGGTGCGCCGCCCCACCACCGGGCCGATGCCCTGGAGCTTGATCGCCGCGGTGATCATGTCGCCGTCGGAGGAGGTCATCTCGTCGGCGACGGCCACGATCGGCCCGCGCGGCGCGTTGCTGGTGTAGGACACCGGCTGCGCGTTGCGGGTGAGGTCCCAGCCCATCACCGTGCGGGTGAGCTTCTCGACCACCAGCTCGCTGATGTTGCCGCCCGCGTTGCCCCGGACGTCCACGATCAGCGCGGGCAGCGACATCTCCCGGCGTAGGTCCCGGTTGAACTGGGCCCAGCCCGAACCGCCCATATCGGGGATGTGCAGATAGCCGCACCGCCCGTCGCTCAACTTCCGGACCACCGCGCGGCGTTTGGCCACCCAGTCCTGGTAGCGCAGCGGCCGGTCGTCGATCAGCGGGACGACCGCGACCCGGCGCGGCGGCCCCTCCCCGTCGGCCGATACGAAAGTGAGCTCCACCGTGGTGCCGCCCGCGGCGGTCAGCAGCGGATACGGCCCCGCCAGCGGATCCACCGGGCGTCCGTCGACATGGGTGAGCGTGGCGCCCTCCCGGATGCCCGCCCCCGCCAGCGGTGAGCGCGCCCGGGAGTCGGAGGACTCCCCGGGCAGGATGCGGGAGAGGACCCAGGCGCCGTCCTTGGTGCGGGTCAGGTTGGCGCCGAGCAGTCCGATGGGGCGCTGGTAGTGGGCCGGGCCCTCGTTGCGCCGCGCGGGGCTGACATAGGCGTGGGAGGTGCCCAGTTCGCCCATCACCTCGCGCAGCAGATCGGCGAACTCGTCGGGGGAGGCGACCCGTTCGACCAGCGGTCGGTACTGGTCGAGCACCGCGTCCCAGTCGATGCCGCACATCCGGGGCTCCCAGAAGTAGGCCCGGGTGATCCGGCCCGCCTCCTCGTACGCCTGCCGCCACTCGGCCGCCGGATCGACGGTGTGCTGGATCCGGCGCATGTCGATGTGGACGGTGGAGTCGCTGTCGCCGGACTCGGTGGCGGGCACCGCGCGCAGATCGCCCTCGTCGTAGACCACCAGCCGGGTGCCGTCGCCGCTGACCGCGAACCAGTCCAGCTCGTCTGCGAGTTCGGTGCGCTTGGCCTTGGCCAGGTCGAAGTGTTCCAGGGTGGGGCGGGCGGAGGTGTCGGCCGGATTGGCGAACGTCTCGCCGAGCGCACCGGAGATCGGCCAGCGCAGCCACACCAGCCCACCGCCGCTGACCGGGTACAGCGAGGAGTACTTGGAGGCGGGCACCGGGAAGACGGTGACCCGGCTCGGCAGCCCCTCCACCTCGACCGTGACGGTGCCGTCGCCCTCGGCCGTGTCGTCGTCCGGGTCGAGCCCGCCCGCCGCGGGGCGCCCCTCGGGGGACAGCGCGAAGGGGGAGGGAGTCGCGGAGGACAGCGGTACGAGATAGGGGCGGCAGCCGAGGGGGAAGGAGAGGTCGCCGGTGTGCACGTCGTAGACCGGGTCGAAACCGCGCCAGGAGAGGAACGCCAGATAGCGGCCGTCGCTGGTGAAGACCGGTTCCTCGTCCTCGAACCGGCCGTTGGTCACATCCACCGTGGTCCGGTCCGACAGCCGGGCGATCTTGATCGAGCGCAGGGAACGCCCGATGCCCGGATGGGACCAGGCCAGCCAGGCGGAGTCGGGGGAGAAGGCGAGATCGCCCACCGGGCCGTTGAGCGACCGCACCAGCTCGGTGACCTCGCCGTCCCCGTCCGGGGAGGTGTCCACCAGCAGCAGCCGTCCGTCGTGGGAGGCCACCGCGAGCCGGGTTCCGTCCGGGGCGGGCTCCACCTCGTGCACCCGGCCCAGCTTCCCGGCGGCCAGCCGCCGCGGTTCGCCGGTCTCGGTGGCCCGCGGCAGATACCCGATCTGTATCGCGTCCTCGCCCTCGGCGTCCGTCACATAGGCCACCCGTCCCGTGGAGCCCAGGATCGCGGGCAGCCGCACCCGGACCCCGGGGGTGTCGGCGAGGGTGCGGGCTGGGCCGTCGCGGTGGGTCAGCCAGTACAGGCTGCCGCGGACGCACACCGCGCTGGCCCGCCCGGTGGCGTCCACCGACAGCGAGTCGACATGGGAGGCGGCCGCCACCTGGTAGGGCCGCCGCCCGGCCCGCGGTCCGCCCAGCCGTACGGCCAGTCTGCGCGGTACGGCGTCCGGGGCGAGGTCGTCCACCAGCCACAGCTCACCGGCGCACTGGTAGACCACGCGGGAGCCGTCGGTCGAGGCGTGCCGGGCGTAGAAGTCCTCGTGGTCGGTGTGGCGGCGCAGATCGGAGCCGTCGGGCAGACAGGAGTAGAGATTGCCGATGCCCTCGTGGTCGGAGAGGAAGGCGATCCGGCCGCCGACGAACATCACCGAGTCCAGATGGCCGCCCAGGTCGGGCACCAGCCGGGTGCCGTGCAGCCACAGCCGCCCCATCGCCCCGCCCCGGTAGCGCTTCCAGGAGGCGGGCTCGTGCGGCGGCTTCCCGGTGAGCAGCAGGGTGCGGTGCTCGCCGTCCAGATCTGCCACCGCGATGTCGGAGACCGGCCCCCAGGGCAGCCGCCCGCCGGGGCTGCCGTCGGTGGACAGGCTGTAGGCCCAGGAGAAGTAGGAGAAGGGCTGGCCGTGGGAGGAGACGGCGAGGATCTGGGAGTGGCCGTCGGCGTCGGGGGGCGTCCAGCCGCAGACCCGGGCGTCCGTACTGCCCCAGTAGGTCAGCCGCCGGGACGGGCCGCCGTCCACCGGGGCGAGGTAGATCTCCGGATCCAGGGTGCGCCAGGTGGTGTAGGCGATCTGCGAGCCGTCGGGGGAGAACCGGGGATGGCCCACCCGGGTGCGGTCCACGGTCAGCCGCCAGGCCCGCCCCGGGGCCTCCCCCGGGGCGGCCAGCGGCGCCACCCACAGATCGTCCTCGGCGGCGAAGCAGAGCAACTCGCCGTACAGATGCGGATATCGCAGATATGCGGTGTCATGATCGCTGCCAGGGCGGGGTGGTTCGCGGTGTGCGTCGCTCACTCCACCCATGTTTTCGGGCTCGGCGACCGGGAGCAACTCGGTTCTGTGATGGACACCACGATCGAAACGGCTCGGTTTCGTTAGTGGGAGGCTTATGCTGATGGGGTACGAAACCGTTTCGTTCGGAGGGAGGCGCGCCATGCAGGCGACGGACCAGCGGACAGAAGACCGGCCCACCGTCCGGGTGCGCCGCAGTCGTCTCTCCGCCGAGCGTGAGCGTGAGCTCTACGAGGCCGTGGTCGAGATGCTCCAGGAGGTGGGGTACGACGCGCTGACGATGGACGCCGTCGCGGCCCGCACCCACTCCAGCAAGGCCACGCTGTACCGCCAGTGGAAGAGCAAGCCGCAACTGGTGGCCACCGCGCTGCGGGGCACCAAGCCCGTTCTGCTCGAGGACGTCGACACCGGATCGCTGCGCGGCGACCTGCGCGAGATCGTGCGGTGCTCGGGGCCCTCCCGGGAGCGGGACACGGCGCTGATGAGGGGACTCGCCCAGGCCGTCCATGAGAACGAGGACCTCCAAGAAGCCCTGCGCGAGTTGCTGATCTACCCCGAGATCGAGGCGCTCAACGCACTGCTGGGCCGTGCCGTCGACCGGGGTGAGATCGCCGCCGACGCGCCCGCTCTGCGCTACATCGCGCACATCATGTGCGGCGCGTACATCGCCCGCCCGTTCATCGAGGCGAAAGAGCCCGATCTCGAGTATCTCGAGGACTTCATCGATGCCGTGATTCTCCCCGTTCTCGGCGCCTGACCCCACCGGACTCCCCAACTCCCCCCACTTTCCCCACCCTCACAACTCCATAGGCTCCAGCCGGCGCGCCGCTCTCGTCGCCGGTCTGGTCAACCCACCTGTTCGCATCATCTATCCGACGGGAGCACCTCTTCTCGTGGCCACGTTCCTCTACAAACTCGGCCGTTTCGCCTTCCGGCGACGCGGCTTTGTCGCCCTGATATGGGTGGCGTTGCTGGTGGTCGCCGGTGCCGGCGCGGCCACCGCCTCTCCGCCCGCCACCGAAAACTTCTCCGTTCCGGGTACGGAGGCGCAGAAGGCGTTCGACCTGCTGGAGCAGCGTTTCCCGGGCAGTAGTGCCGATGGCGCCACCGCGCGCGTGGTCTTCCGTGCTCCCGACGGCGAGAAGATGACGGACCCGGAGAACAAGCAGGCCGTCAAGAAGGCCGTCACCGAGCTCAAGTCCAGCTCCGACCAGGTCGCTTCGGTCGCCGACCCCTATGCCGCCAAGGGGGTCAGCAAGGACGGCTCCACGGCCTACATCCTGACCACCTACAAGGTCAACTCCATGGAGCTGGAGGACAAGACGCGGGACGCACTGGAGGACGCGGGCAAACACGCCCGTGACTCCGGGATGACCGTGGAGATCGGCGGTGACGCGCTCCAGGAGATGCCCGAGACCGGCGCCACCGAGGTGATCGGTATCGCGGTCTCCGCCGTGGTCCTCGCCATCACCTTCGGCTCGCTGATCGCGGCGGGAATGCCGCTGCTGACCGCTCTGATCGGGGTCGGTATCGGGATCTCCTCGATCACCGCGCTGGCCTCCACCCTCGGTCTCTCCAGCACCACGTCGACACTGGCGATGATGATCGGCCTCGCGGTCGGTATCGACTACGCGCTTTTCATCGTCTCCCGCTACCGAGCGGAGCTGGCCGAGGGACGGGACCGGGAGGAAGCCGCCGGACGGGCCGTGGGCACCGCGGGCTCCGCGGTGGTCTTCGCCGGGCTCACGGTGGTCATCGCCCTGGTCGGTCTCGCGGTGGTCAACATCCCGATGCTGTCCAAGATGGGCTTCGCCGCCGCGGGCACCGTGGTGATCGCCGTTCTGATCGCGATCAGCCTCATCCCGGCGCTGCTCGGCTTCGCGGGCAAGCGGATCATCAGCCGCAAGGCCCGCAAGGCCGCCGAGCAGGGCGCCGACACGGGCGAGAAGAAGGAGAACGCGGGCACCCGCTGGGCCCGGCTCGTCCTGCGCCGTCCGGTCATGGTGCTGGTGGTGGCCGTCCTCGGCCTGGGTGCCGCCGCCGTCCCCGCGGCGAGCCTGGAGCTCGGGCTGCCCGACGACGGCTCGCAGCCGACCAGCAGCGAGAAGCGCAAGGCGTACGACATGATCTCCGAGGGCTTCGGCCCCGGGTTCAACGGCCCGCTGATGATCACTGTCGACACCAAGAACAGCGACGACGCCAAGGGCGCCGTCAACGAGGTCCGCAAGACCATCAAGGGCGTCGACGGTGTCGCCGGGGTCACCCCGGCCACCTTCAACAAGGCCGGTGACACCGCCATGCTGTCGGTGGTGGCCAAGTACAAGCCCAGCAGCATCGACACCGAGCACGTGGTCGCCGACATCCGGGACAAGGCGGACTCCATCAAGTCCGACACCGGTGCCGAGATGCTGGTCACCGGGCAGACCGCGATGAACATCGATATCTCGAAGAAGCTCAATGACGCGCTGCTGCCGTATCTGGCGCTGGTGGTGGGTCTGGCCTTCCTGCTGCTGATGATCGTCTTCCGGTCCGTCCTGGTCCCGCTCAAGGCGGCGCTCGGCTTCCTGCTCTCCGTGGTCGCGGCGCTCGGCGCGGTCGTGACGGTGTTCCAGTGGGGCTGGGGGGCGAGTCTGTTCAATGTGGAAGAGCCCGGCCCGATCATGAGCATGATGCCGATCTTCATGATCGGTGTGGTGTTCGGTCTCGCGATGGACTACGAGGTCTTCCTCGTGACCCGGATGCGAGAGGCGTTCGTCCACGGCGAGCGTCCCGGCCAGGCCATCGTCACCGGCTTCCGGCACGGTGCCCGGGTGGTCACCGCCGCCGCGGTCATCATGATGAGCGTCTTCGCCGGGTTCATCGGCGCATCCGACTCGATGGTGAAGATGATCGGCTTCGGTCTCGCCATCGCGGTCTTCTTCGACGCGTTCATCGTCCGGATGGCCATCGTTCCGGCGGTGCTGGCCCTGCTCGGCAAGTCCGCGTGGTGGCTGCCGCGTTGGCTGGACAAGGCGCTGCCGAACGTGGACGTGGAGGGTGAGGGACTCCAGAAGCAGCTCGGCACCAACCCCTCGGCAACGGAGAAGGACGCGGAGCTGACGCGCGTCTGACCCGCGGACGTCCACGAGACGTCAACCGTGCCCTCGGCGGCCTTCCCACCAGCGGAAGGCCGCCGTCGGCGTTTTTTGCGATGACTCCGCTCTTGCGAACCCTTTGCAGGCAGGCGCTACCATCGAGCCGAAACGCGCAGCTCAGGAGCGGAGCCCCGGATGCATGTCCCCGACGGATTCATCAACGCCCCGGTGTCGGCGGCGACCGGTGTGGTCGCGGCCGCCGCCGTCGCGGTCAGTCTCCGCGGTGCCCGCCGGGAGCTGCTGGACACGGCGGGCGGGGCCGGTGCGGGCGGCGGGGAGCGCACCGCCCCGCTGGCCGGACTGGTCGCCGCGTTCATCTTCGCCGTGCAGATGCTCAACTTCCCGGTGGCCGCCGGGACCAGCGGCCATCTGCTGGGCGGGGCGCTGGCCGCGATACTCGTGGGCCCCTACACGGGTGTGCTGTGTGTGTCCGTGGTGCTGCTGATGCAGGGGGTGCTCTTCGCGGACGGCGGTCTCACCGCGCTCGGCGTCAACATCACGGACATGGCGGTGGTCACCACCGTCGTGGCGTACGTGATCTTCCGCGGGCTGCTGAAGCTGGCCCCGGGCCGCCGCCGCATGGTCACCGTCGCCTCCTTGGTCGCGGCGCTGGTCTCCGTACCGGCCGCGGCCGCCGCCTTCACCGCGCTCTACGCGCTGGGCGGCACCACCGACATCGCCATCGGCAAGGTCTTCACGGCCATGGTCGGGGTGCATGTGCTGATCGGCATCGGTGAGGCCGCGATCACCGCGCTCACCGTCGGCGCGGTGATGGCCGTCCGCCCGGACCTGGTCCACGGCGCGCGCGGGCTGACCGCACGCCCCCTGGAGCTGCGCAACACCGGCCCGGTGGCCGCCCCCGGCGCACCCGCCGTCGCGCGGACGGCCGACGAGCCCGAGGCCGCTCCGGCCCCGGCGGACACCGCCCCCGCTCCGGCCGCCGTCACCCCGCGCCGCTCCGTCCGGCGGGTCTGGCTGGCCGGTCTCGCCGCCGCCCTGCTCTGTGCCGGTGTGGTCAGCTTCTACGCCTCCGCCAGCCCCGACGGGCTGGAGAAGGTCGCCCACGACAAGGGCATCGACAAGAAGACCGAGGACCACGCCACCCAGGACTCCCCGCTCGCCGACTACGGCGTCGAGGACATCACCGACGCCCGGCTCTCCGGCGGACTCGCCGGGGTCATCGGGGTCGGGGCCACGCTCGCCGTGGGCACCGGGGTCTTCGTGGTCGTGCGCAAGCGCCGGGCGGCGGCCGAGCCCGCCGAGACGGTCTGACGATGGGCGCCGGCCACGCCCACCAGCTCTACCGGGAGGGCCGCTCTCCCGTGCACACCCTGCCCCCGCACTGCAAGATCGCGGCGGTGTTCTGCTTCGTCGTGGTGGTCGTCTCCACCCCGCGCGAGGCGGTCTGGGCCTTCGGGGCGTACGCGCTGCTGCTGGCGGGGGTGGCCGCGGTGGCGCGGATCCCGGCGGGTTTTCTGCTGCGGCGGCTGCTCATCGAGATCCCGTTCGTGGCCTTCGCCCTGCTGATGCCCTTCGTCGCGGAGGGCGAGCGGGTCCAGGTGCTGGGGCTGTCGCTCAGCCAGTCCGGGCTGTGGAGCGCCTGGAACATCCTGGCCAAGGGCACCCTCGGCGTCGCGGCCTCGGTGCTGCTGGCGTCCACCACCGAGCTGCGCTCCCTGCTGCTCGGGCTCCAGCGGCTGCGGATGCCCCCGCTGATGGTGCAGATCGCCTCGTTCATGATCCGCTATGGGGACGTGATCACCGACGAGATGCGCCGGATGCGGATCGCCCGCCGCTCGCGCGGTTTCGAGGCGCGGGGGGTCCAGCACTGGGGGGTGCTCGCGAAGTCGGCCGGGGCGCTGTTCATCCGCTCCTACGAGCGGGGTGAGCGGGTCCATCTGGCGATGGTCAGCCGCGGCTATACGGGCACCATGCCGGTGATCGACGATGTGACGGCGTCCCGGACCCAGTGGACGTACGCCGCCGCCCTCCCGCTGACCGCGCTGGCGGTCTGCCTGACCGGATGGATGCTCACATGACCGTCGCCGAGACGCCCCGGACACCGGCCACGGAGCCGGACGTGCCGCCCTCGCTCCAGGTGTCCGGCCTCGCCTACGCCTACCCTGACGGCCACCAGGCCCTCTTCGGTGTCGATCTGACCGTCGCCCGTGGTGAGCGGGTGGCCCTGCTCGGGCCCAACGGGGCGGGCAAGACCACCCTCGTGCTGCATCTCAACGGCATCCTCGACGCGGGCGCCGGAACGGTGACGGTCGCCGGACTGCCGGTGGCCAAGCGGAATCTGCCCGAGATCCGCCGCCGGGTGGGCATTGTCTTCCAGGACCCCGACGACCAGTTGTTCATGCCGACCGTCCGCGAGGACGTGGCCTTCGGCCCGGCCGCGGCCGGACTGCGCGGCGCGGAGCTGGAGGAGCGGGTGCGCACCGCGCTGGAGCGGGTCGGCATGGCGGACTTCGCCGACCGGCCGCCGCACCACCTCTCCTTCGGGCAGCGGCGGCGGGTGGCCGTCGCGACGGTGCTCGCGATGGAGCCGGAGATCCTGGTCCTGGACGAGCCGTCGTCCAACCTCGACCCGGCCTCGCGCCGCGAACTCGCCGACATCCTGCGCTCGCTGGACGTCACGGTGCTGATGGTCACCCACGATCTGCCGTACGCACTGGAGCTGTGCCCGCGCTCCGTGGTGCTCTCCGGCGGGGTGATCACGGCCGATGGCTCCACCCAGGAGCTGCTGTGCGACGAGGAGCTGATGCGCGCCCACCGGCTGGAGCTGCCGTTCGGCTTCGACCCGAGGTCGGTGACGGTCCCGCCGCGGTGACGGAACCGTTTCCCGGAGGGGCCCGGTCCGGGCCGTCGCCGGGGCCCGTTGCACCATAAGGAGATACAGCGGTAGACCCGGAGCACGTAGTCGGGTCGGCAGGGCAGGAGTCGGATCAGTGGTGGACGTCCAGGGCACGGTGGCCGACGGTTTCGAACCGGTCCGGGACGCTTTCGCGGAGAACTTCGCCCGGCGCGGTGAACGCGGCGCGGCCGTTGTCCTCTACCGGGAGGGCGAGAAGGTCGTCGACCTGTGGGGCGGTACCAAGCACGCGGACGACGCGGCGGAAGAGACCGGAGAGACCGGTGAGCCGTGGACCCGGGACACCGCGCAGGTCGTCCGGTCCGTCACCAAGGGCGTCGCCGCCGCGGTGCCGCTGCTGCTCCACCAGCGCGGCCAGCTCGATCTGGACGGCCGAGTGGGCACCTACTGGCCGGAGTTCAAGGCGAACGGCAAGGAGCGGGTGCTGGTACGGCATCTGCTGGGCCACCGGACCGGGGTGCCGGTGCTCGACACCCCGCTGACCCCGGACGAGGCGCTGGACGGCATATCCGGGCCGCGGGCCGTCGCCGCCCAGCGGCCCGTGTGGGAGCCCGGCACGGACCACGGTTACCACGCCCAGACCTACAGCTGGCTGATGAGCGAGCTGGTGCGGAGGGTGACCGGGCGGACCATCGGACGCTGGATCGCCGAGGAGATCAGCCGCCCCCTCGGCCTCGACCTATGGCTCGGGCTGCCCGAGGAGCAGCGCGGACGCGTCGGCCGGATCACGTCGGTGGAGGCGCCCGCGGGCCCCGCCACCCCGGGGCTGCGGCTGCGCCCCAAGCGGTCGGTCACCGAGGCGTACCAGGACCCGGAGTCGCTGACCCGGCGGGCGTTCGCCGCGATCACCCCGCTGCCGGACGAGAACGACCCGGCGTATCTCACCGCCGAGTTGCCCGCCTCGGGCGGGGTGGCCACCGCCGACGCGCTGGCCCGCTTCTACGCGGCGCTGATCGGCCCGCTGCCCTCGGCCCGTACCGCCCGCGCGGGCGGACGGCTCTTCGCCCCGGGGACCCTGACCCTGGCCCGTACCGAGGAGTCCGCGGGGCCGGACCGGGTGCTGGTGGTGGGCACCCGGTTCGGGCTCGGCTACATGCTGCACGGACCGGCGTCCCCGCTGCTGGGGCCCGGTTCCTTCGGCCACCCGGGCCGCGGCGGCTCCCTGGGCTTCGCCGACCCCGAGGCCCGGATCGGCTTCGGCTACGTCACCAACGGGATGCAGCGCGGGGTCACCGCGGACCCGCGTGCGCAGGCCCTGGTGCGCGCCGTGCGGACGGCCCTGGCCGCCCAGGGCGCGTAGCGCGCGGCCCGGCGCGCTCGGCGGAGGGCGGGCGCGTGGATACGGCGTGAACTACCTCTGGCCGCACGCCCCTTGAATGCCTCCGCACGCCCTCCGGTATCCGCGCCGGTGGGCCGATCAGGGCCAAGGGTCCCTATTGCGCCATCCCCGGGCTGCCCACACTGGAGGTCGTCCGGCAGGGAAGTGCCTCCGGCACTTCAGTGCCGTAGGGGCGCCGCCTGCCGGAATCGGGGGACGAACGGGGGGACAACCGGCGGAGCGAGGCGAGCGCGGACGCGGGCGGCCCATGGCCGTGCGCGTCACGGCGTTGCGCGCTCCGCCCTCCCCGGTGGCACGGCGGACAACGGCCCGCGCACCGTGCCGATCCCTGTCCCGCGCGGCGCGGGCACGGCACACGGCACGGCGAGGCAGCCGGGACAGGGGGGATCGGCATGAGGGACAGCGGTGCGGAGCACGGCGGCGGACCGCCGCTCCAGGTGGCGGTGGTGGAGGACCACGAGATGACCCGGCGGGGCCTGGTGGCCGCGCTGAACGCGGATCCCCGGCTGACGGTGGTGAGCGATGTGCCCTCGGTGGAGCGGCTGGCCGTGAGCGGCGCGGAGTACGACGTCTGCGTGGCCGATCTGCTGGGCGTCGGCACCGCCGAGCGGTTCACCGATCTGGTGCGCCGTTCGGACGTCGTGGTGTGCACGGCCTCCGAGCAGTGGCGGCAGCGGGTGGCGCCGTGGGTGTGCGGGGCGCGGGCGGTGTTCGGCAAGACGGTGAGCGCGGTGGTCCTGGCCAACGCCGTCTGGGACGCCCGCCACCATCCGCACTGGCTGAAACCGCATCTGGCGTCCGCCCTGGAGACGGCCGTACGGGAGTGCGGCCTCACCGTGGAGCCCTGTCTGGCCGATGTGCTGGCACGTACGGCCCGCGGCGGCCGGGTGGCCTGGATCCTGGACGAACTGGGCGTCACCGAGCAGCGCTACCGCGAGGGCCTCCATCTCCTCCGCACCCAGTGCGCCAGAGCGGGGCTCGGGCGGCTCACCCCGCCGGACCCGCTGGACCCGGGCGTCCCGGGCCAACGCGCCACCGCCCACGAGCCGGTGGTGTTCTCCAGCTGGGCGGCGGGGCTCAGCGACGGAATGGTCCGGGCGCTGGAGTGGTACGCGGACGGCTACTCCTACGAGGAGACCGCCGCCCAGCTGGGTGTGAAGGTCTCGACCGTCCGCACCCAGATCGAGCGGGCCATGACGGTCTGCGGTATCCGCTCCAAGCCCGCCGACGTCCGCATGATGTTCGCGATGTACGTCTGCTCCCGGCACAGCAAGCCGGATCTGCTGCTGCGCAGGCTGACCGCGCTGGGCGCCCATCCGCCGCGACGCGGAGCGGGCCGTTAGGGCCTGGCACCCTTCCCCGGACCGCTGTCGGATTCTGTCGTCACGGAGGACGACACCGGCCGCCGGGATTTCCCGCCTCACCATGGGACGCGGAGCGACACGTCCGGTGCGGAGTATCGGAAGCGGGCCCCCGAGGGGAGAGCGGGGGCCCGCCTTCCGAGAAACGGAGACGCCATGTCCGAACACCGCACCTGGCGGGACGGGGCGGCAGCCGACCGTCTGCTGGGCACCGCCGACACCATGCTCCGCCGGATCGAATCCCTCATCAGCTGGGGCGACCGGATCGGCGAGGCCAGGGACGAACTCAACGCCAAGCGCCCGCCGCTGCGCGAGGTCCTCGGCTACGCCGACGTGGTCGACTTCCTGGTCACCAACCACCCCAAGGCGCCCGGCGCGACGGCCGGGGCCGTCCTCCGCCGCCGCCAGGGCGGTGAATTCCTCGTCCAGACCTTCTTCCTGGGCCAGGACGGCACCCCGCTGGCCGACGGCCACCACCGCACGAGCCAAGGCGGTGGCGACGGCGACAACGGCCCGCCCGCCCCGCTCTGGATCTGCCGGGCCCGGAGGCTGGACGCCGAACTGTCCGACGCCTTCGGCGACACCGATCTCATCGTCTTCGGAGAGGCGGCACCGTCGTGCTGAGTCTGCTGGCCATGGTCCTCGTCGCGCTGGGCGGGCTGGGCGCCGTCGCGGTCGTCTACGTCGTCATGGTGACCATCGAATTCCTCACCGACTGGTTCCGCGCGCGCAGCGAGCGGCTCCAGACCGACCCCGACCTGCGCGCCATCACCGTCGCCGACGACATCCGCAACGGCAATGTCGCCTATATCCAGGGCCTGTTCGACACCTCGCTGGAGAAGTTCGTCGACAGCCGACGGGTCGAGGGCAAGCAGGCCGACGAGCGGGTCCGCCGCGCCCACTCCGCCCACCAGGTCGCCGTATGGGGATGACCCGCCGCGCCGCCATCCGCGCCGCCACCGAGGGGGGAGAGAGACCAGTGAAGAGCCACGCACGGAACGGTGACCGCACCACCGCGGCCACCGGACATCCCACGGCGCACACCACCGCCGCGCGCACCGCCTTCGCGGTCAGCGGTATCCCACGGAGTGCCGACGCCGTCGAGGCGGGGCTGCTGCGCACCCGGCTGATCGCCGCCGCCAAGGCGTTCAGTGTCAGCCACGGGCCGCGGCCGCTCACCGTCACCCTCACCAACCGGCCGCAGCCGGCGGACGAGTACGGCCCGGTCTCGGACCCGGGGCCGGAGCGCGATGAACCGTCCACGGCCGAACGGGCCCAGCGGTACACCGCGACCGCTCCGCTGCACACCTTCGACCGCCTGGTGCTCCCCGAGGAGACCCTGGACCACCTGCTGCGCGCGGTGCACACCGTGGAGCAGCGCGGGGTGCTGTTCGACGACTGGGGGCTGCGGAGCATCCAGCCGCACCCCAGCTCGGCGGTGAACCTGGAGGGCGTGCCCGGCACCGGCAAGACCCTGGCCGCCCACGCCATCGCCGACCGGCTGGGCCGCCCTGTGATCGCGGCGCGCGGCTCCCAGCTGGAGAGCAAGTTCCACGGGGAGGGCCCGAAGAACCTCGCGGCGCTCTTCCACGCCGCACGAGACCAGGGCGCGGTGCTCTTCCTCGACGAGGCGGACTCGCTGATGTCCGCCCGGTTCGAGACCACGACCCATGGCTCGGAGCACGCGGTGAACGCCATGCGCAGCGAGATGCTGACCGCGCTGGACAGCCATGAGGGGCTGGTGGTGTTCGCCACCAACCTGGTGACCGCGTATGACACCGCGTTCGACAGCCGGGTGTGGCACGTCCGCTTCCCCCGTCCGGACCGGGCGGCCCGCGCCGAGATCTGGCGGCGCCACCTGCCCGAGGCACTGCCCCGGGACAACACCGTCGCACCCGAGGCCCTGGCCGAGGTCGACGACGTCACCGGGCGCGACATCTGCCGTGCGGTGATCGACGCGGCGGCGGAGGTGCTGCGCAGCGGGCGGACCCGGGTCGGGCAGGAGGACCTGTTCGCCGCGGTGGAGCGCATCAAGGCCGGACGGCCCCGCCGTGGGGAACCGGAACCGGAACCGTCACCGGCGCCCGCTCCCGCGGCGATCGCCGAAGCCGTCGCCAGGGCCGTACCGCCACCCGCCGAAGGGGGCGAGTGACTCCGGTCCGTACGGCACCCCTTCGCGGCAGCGGTCTGAGCGTCCCTCGGTGGGCGCTCAGGAGCCGGAACGGTCAACCGGCGTGCAGCATCAGGCCGATACCCGCCACCATCAGACCGGCCGCCGCGATCCTCGGGGCGCCGAACCGCTCCTTGAAGAAGAGCGCGCCGATCGCCGCGCCCACGATGATCGACGACTCGCGCAGCGCCGCGATCGGGGCGAGCGGCGCCCGTGTCTGCGCCCACAGCACCAGGCCGTACGCGAAGACCGACAGCACCCCGCCGAGCAGCCCGCGCAGCGCGACCGGGCGCAGCTGACCGATGAGCGCACGGCGGCGGACGGCAAGGGCGTACACCGGGATCGCGAAGCCCTCCAGGATCATCAGCCAGGCGATATAGCCCATCGAGCTGCCGGAGGCGCGCACCCCCAGGCCGTCCACGACCGTGTACGCGGCGATGGACAGTCCGGTGGCGACGGCGGCGATGAGCGCCGGCCAGGGCCGTCCACCGTTCGCCGCGCCCTTCTCGCCGCGCACGCCGTTGTCACCGACGGCACCGGACGGCTGACGGCGGCCGCCCCGGATGCCCCACAGCGCCACGCCCAGCAGCCCCGCGGAGGCCAGCGCGATGCCCGTCGCCTGCCAGCCGTCCGGCGTCTCGCCGACGAAGACCGCGGCCAGCACGGTCACCACCAGCGGCGCGGTGCCGCGGGCGATGGGATACATCTGGCCGAAGTCGCCGAGGTGGAACGAGCGCATCAGCAGCACGTAGTAGATGACGTGCACCACCGCGGAGGTCAGCAGATACGGCCAGGCGGCGGCGTCCGGCACCGGGGTGAAGGCGGCCAACGCCAGCCCGCACACCGCCCCGCCGCCGCCCACCAGGGTGAAGGCGAGCAACTGGTCCCTGATGCCGTGCGCGATGGCGTTCCAACTGGCGTGGGTGATGGCCGCGATCAGCACCGCGGCCGCGACGAGCGGGGTCACGCGGTGTGCTCGCGCACACCCGCGTCCGTGCGCCGGACGGTCACCTCCGCCGCCGGGCCGAGTGCGCGCGGGATGTCGGCGAACCGTCCATGAGCCGCGGTATCCGGAAGGGTCATGGCTCGACGCTATCGGGGCGCGGATGGGCCACGCGAGGGCATTTCCCCGCGACCGGAATGCGGCTCGGGCCCGCCCCGTTGCCCGTGTCAGGCGCCCGGGGGCGGATTCTCCGCCCTCCCCGCGCACCACAACGTCATGAACGTCACAACGCCTTGAAGAGGAGACGTGCCGATGTCGCTGGGTATCGCTCTGCCCGCCGGTGACGACCACACCGGCAATCTGGTGACCGAGCTGATCGACCAGGTCCAGGAGGCAGCCGCGGCCGGGATCGGCACGGTGTGGTTCGCACAGCGCCAGGACGTCGACGCGATGACGCTGGCCGCGCTCGCCGGTCAGGCCGTACCCGGGATCCGGACCGGCACCAGCGTGGTGCCGATCTACCCCCGGCATCCGATCACCCTCGCCGCGCAGGCGCGCACCGCCCAGGCGGCCTCCGCCGGGCGGTTCCAGCTCGGTCTTGGGCTGTCCAGCAAGACCTTCGTGGAGGAGAGCTTCGGAGTCCGCTTCGATCGGCCCATCCGGCATCTGCGCGAATACCTCACGGTGCTCGGCGACCTGCTGCGCGAGGGCGCGGCCGACTTCGAGGGTGAGACGCTGCGCGCCCGTACCGTCTTCGGCCCGGTCACGGTGGCGGGCGCCGGAGTGCCCCCGGTGCTGGTCGCCGCGATGGGCCCGCAGGCGCTGCGCGCCACCGGTGAACTGGCCGACGGCACCGTGCCGTTCCTCGCCGCGCCGAAGGCCCTGGCCGAGTACGTGGTGCCCACGATCGGCGCCGCGGCGCGGGCGGCCGGGCGGCCCGCGCCGCGGGTGGCCTCCATGGTGCCCGCGCTGGTCACCGCCGATCCGGAGGCGGTACGGCGGCGGGCCCGCGAACAGTTCGCGTTCTACGAGGGGATCCCGTCCTACCGCGACGTCCTGGACCGTGCGGGCATCGAACGGGCCGGGGACCTCATGGTGATCGGCGACGAGGAGACCGTGGCCGCGGAGCTCCGCCGCTACACCGAGGCGGGCGCCACCGAGCTGATCGTCTCCCAGACCGGTATGGGCACCGGCGAGGAGCGGCGGCGCACCTGGCGGCTGCTGGGCGAACTGTCGGCCGCGAGCAGCTGAGATCGGCCGGGAGCGCACCGGCGTTCAAGACGGCGCCCGGACCGCCCGCCGAGGATCGGGGCATGGACATCGCACCCGTCAACCTCACCGAGGCGCTGGCCTCCTTCGACGACGTCTACAGCCCACGCATCGTGGCCCGGATGAACGACTACGACATCCGGATCGCCCACACCCGGGGCGAGCACGTCTGGCACGTCCACGACGACACGGACGAGTTCTTCCTGGTTCTCGACGGCCGGTTCGACATCGCCCTGAGGAACGCCGACGGCTCCGAGACCACCGTCGTCCTGCGCCGCGGCGACACCTTCGTCGTCCCCCGGGGCACCGAGCACAAGCCGTCCTCGCCCGGAGCCTCGATCCTCATGGTCGAGCCCTCCGGGACGCGGACGACCGGGGACCGCCACGAGGGCGAGGTCCCGGCCCATGTGGACAGCACCACGGGCCACGCGCTCACCTGACCGGCCAGGCGGCCGCGCCCTCGTAGGCGTCAAGAGAGCCGGGCGGGCGCGGAGTTCCCGCGCCCGCCCGGCTCAGCCGTCTGCCTGCCCCGTCGTCAGCCCGCGCGCAGCAGCGAGGCCACGATCGGGCCCGCGGTGTCACCGCCGTGGCCGCCCTCGGGGACCACACCGGCCGCGGCCAGGTCGCCGCGGTACGCGGTGAACCAGCCGTTGGGCTTCTTCTGGCCGTCGACCTCCGCCGAGCCGGTCTTGGCGCCGAAGTCACCGCTCATCCCGGACATCGCCTCGGCGGCGGTGCCGGAGGTGGCGGTCAGATGCATCAGCTTGCGCAGCTGATCCCGGGTGCTCGACTTCATGGTGCGCGTGGCCTTGGCCAGTGTCCGGTCGTCCACCGACGGCGCGACCAGGTACGGCTGGCGGAAGACACCGGTGGAGGCGGTGGCCGAGACCGACGCCATGTTGAGCGGGTTCATCCGCACCCCGCCCTGGCCGATCAGCGAGGCGGCCTTGGAGGCCCCGGACTGCACCGGCACCGCGCCGTCGAAGGAGGGCGCGCCCGCCTGCCAGTTGAGGCCGATGCCGAAGACGTCGCGGGCCTCCTTGGTGAGGTCGTCGTCCTTCAGCTTCGGGGCCTGGCTGATGAAGGCGGTGTTGCAGGAGCGGGCGAAGCTCTGCTCGAAGGTGCCGTGCTTGATCTCGAACTTGTCGTCGTTCTGGAACTTCCAGCCGCCGTAGGAGGAGTACTTGGGGCACGGGTGCTGCTTGCCGTACCCGGCCAGGCCCTTGTCGAGGAGGGTGGCCGAGGTGATGACCTTCATCGTGGACCCGGGCGCGTAGGAGCCCTGGAGGGCCGCGTTGAAGCTGTCCGCGGGGGAGTTGGCCACCGCGAGGATCTCCCCGGTGCTGGGCTTGACGGCGACCACCGCCGCCTTGGAGCGCTTGCTCACCGCCTGCTCGGCGGTGCGCTGGAGCTTGGGGTCGATGGTGGTGCGCAGGGTGCCGGGGGTGCCCTTGGACAGCACCTTCAGCGTCTCGTCGGGGGACTTGGCGCCCTTGGCGCGGGCGATCCAGGTCTCCACGCCCGCCGTGCCGCCCGCCTTCTTGCCGTAGCGCTCGCGCAGCCCTTCCAGCACGGTCTTGAGCGTCGGATGGCCGGCGGCGGTCAGCGCCCCGCCGTCGCGGTCCACGGCCTTGATCGGCGGGGCCTCGGACTCACCCGTGCTCAGGGTGTCGCCGGTGTGCAGCTTGGGATGGACCACCGACGGCTTCCAGTCGACGACCGCCTTGCCCGAGCGGGTGTCGCGCGTCACCGTCAGCGAGGATTCATACGTCCAGGGGACCTGGCGGCCGCCGTAGGAGATCCGTGCGCTCACCGAGAACGGCACGGTCCGGCCGCTCGGCTGCCCCGGCTCCAGCGCCACCTTGTCGATATGCGCCTTCGTCCGGTACCCGGTGAGCGCGGTGGTGGCCGTCTTGGTGTCGTCGGTGAGCGCCGCGGCCTTCGCCGCCGACCCGGACGACCAGGCCGCCAGGAACTCCTTGGCGGTGGTCCTCACCTCGGCCGCGCTGGGCGGCCCGGTCTTCGCGCTCTTCAGGGACGACTTGTCGTCGCCCCCGGCGTTCGCGCCGTCCGACGCGTCGTCCTGGCCTCCGCCGCAACCGGCCGTACCGATCATGGCGGCGAACAGCGCGCCGGCAATCGCGGCTCTCGCGCCACTCCGCATTACAGAACCCCCACAGTCCTCGAATCCCCCCACCAGTCCGATGGGGGCCGCGGTGCAGGGCACTCTACCGGCATCCCCCGGACCGCCCGGCGCCGCCGCCGGACGGCCCGGCACCCGGCCCCGGGTCCGGGCTCAGATCCAGGTGTCCAGCCACATCCGGGCCTGCCAGGCGTCGACCGGCATGATCTGCCCGGTGTAGAGCGGGAAGAAGTAGATGAAGTTCCAGATGATGAGCAGGACCAGCGCTCCGGAGCCGACGGCGCCCACCACCCGCCGGGTCTCCGAGGCCCCCGGTGGCCCCAGCAGTGCGCCGATCATCATCGCCACCGCCAGACACAGGAACGGCACGAAAATCACGGCGTAGAACGAGAAGATCGTGCGGTCCTGGTAGAGGAACCACGGCAGATAGCCCGCGGCCACCCCGCACAGGATCGCGCCCGCCCGCCAGTCGCGCCGCAGCGCCCAGCGGAAGAGCAGGTACAGCAGCGCGAAGCAGGCGGCCCACCACAGCAGCGGGGTGCCGAGGGCCAGCACCTCGCGGGCGCACTTCTCGGTGGTGTCGGCGGGACAGCCCGACGCGCCGGGCTTGGGCGACTCCCAGAAGTAGGAGACCGGCCGGGACTGGACCAGCCAGCTCCAGGGGTTGGACTGGTAGATGTGCGGCGAGTCCAGGTCCACATGGAACTGGTAGACCTCGGTCTCGTAGTGCCACAGACTGCGCAGCGGGTTGAGCAGCCAGGAGAACGGCCCGCTGGTGCTGTAGCCGCCGTCGGTCTCGGCCCAGTGACGGAAGTAACCGCTGTCCCGCCAGCCGGTGCGCTTGCTGTACGAGCCGGTGGCCGCGAACCAGCCGGACCAGGACGCGATGTAGGTGACCACCGCCACCGGCACCAGCGACAGGAAGGCCCATCCCAGATCGCGCCGGAGCACCGCCCGGTAGGGGATGTGGGCCCCCGCGAGACGGCGTGCGCCCACATCCCACAGGACCGTCATCAGACCGAAGGCCGCCAGGATGTAGAGCCCGTTCCACTTGGTGCCGATGGCCAGACCCAGCAGCACCCCGGCCGCGATCCGCCAGGGCCGCGGGCCCAGCTTCAGACTCCGGGCGACCGCCGGATCCGGCCGGGCGGTACCGTCCTCGCCGACCGGCAGCGCCGCGGCGAGGCGGGCCCGCGCATGGTCCCGGTCGACCAGCAGACAGCCGAAGGCGGCCAGCACGAAGAACATGAGCACCAGGTCGAGCAGTGCGGTGCGGCTCATCACGAAGTGCAGCCCGTCCACCGCGAGCAGCGCGCCCGCAAGGCAGCCGAGGAACGTCGAGCGGAACAGCCGCCGCCCGATCCGGCACAGCATCAGCACCGACAGCGTGCCGAGCAGCGCGAGCATGAACCGCCAGCCGTACGGATCCAGCCCGAAGATCTGCTCGCCGATGCCGATGACCCACTTGCCGACCGGCGGATGGACCACATAGGCGGCGGCGTCGCTGAGCGGGATGTGCTGCGGTGAGCCGAGGAGCTGGTCGTTGGCGTTTTTCGGCCAGGTGCCCTCGTAGCCGAACTCCCAGATCGACCAGGCGTCCTTGGCGTAGTACGTCTCGTCGAATATGACGTTGTCCGGGCTGCCCAGCCGCCAGAAGCGGACCAGCCCGGCGCACAGTGCGACGAGCAGCGGTCCGGCCCACCCCGTCCAGCGGGCGATTCCGGCCGCCGCGGTGGGGGTCGCGCCGAGTGTCTCCCACAGCCGGGTGCCCGGCTGTGGATAGGGCGGGACCAGCCGCTCGCGTACGTCGGACCGGGGCCGGCCGGCGTAGCCGAAGCGGCGCAGCCGGCGCTGCCAGGCCGGCGGATGCTGGCCGGCGGCTTGGCCCGGCTGGGCGTGGGTCGCGGTGTCACTGCTCACCGGGCCATCGTAGGGAAGCGGTCGGTGACTGTGGTGCCCTATCGCGGCGGGCCGGGCAATCGTCCCCGTCACGGCGGTGCGGCGCGGCTGCGAGGATGGTGGGCGTGACTGGAACGCTGGTACTGGCAGGGACCCCCATCGGCGACACCGCGGACGCGCCGCCGCGGCTGGCGGCCGAGCTCGCCGCCGCCGATGTGGTGGCCGCCGAGGACACCCGGCGGCTGCGCCGCCTCACTCAGGCTCTGGACGTCCAGCCGGGCGGCCGGGTGGTGTCCTACTTCGAGGGCAATGAGTCGGCCCGTACCCCCGAGCTGGTCGAGGCGCTGGCGGGCGGCGCCCGGGTGCTGCTGGTCACCGACGCCGGGATGCCCTCGGTCTCCGACCCCGGCTACCGGCTGGTCGCCGCCGCCGTGGAGCGCGGCATCACAGTCACCGCGGTGCCCGGCCCGTCCGCGGTGCTGACCGCGCTCGCGGTCTCCGGGCTGCCGGTGGACCGCTTCTGCTTCGAAGGCTTCCTGCCGCGCAAGGCGGGGGAGCGGCTGGGGCGGCTGCGGGAGGTCGCGGCCGAGCGCCGCACACTGGTGTACTTCGAGGCCCCGCACCGGCTGGACGACACCCTGGCGGCCATGGCCGAGGTGTTCGGTGCGGACCGGCGCGCCGCGGTCTGCCGGGAGCTGACCAAGACCTACGAGGAGGTCCGGCGCGGCCCGCTCAAGGAGTTGGCCGCGTGGGCCGCCGAGGGCGTACGCGGTGAGATCACCGTGGTGGTCGAGGGAGCCGCCGAACCCGGGCCGGAGGACGCCGACCCCGCGGAGCTGGCCCGCCGGGTCGCGGTGCGTGAGGAGGCGGGGGAGCGCCGCAAGGAGGCCATCGCCGCGGTCGCCCAGGCGGCGGGTGTGCCCAAGCGGCAGGTCTTCGACGCCGTCGTGGCGGCGAAGAACGCGACGGGAAACATGCCACGCACAGGTAAAGGGCAGTAGCGGAAAGCAAAGGCCGGGTTAGCGGCCGGGCCGTTTGGTAAAGCCTGTCGCCAAAACTGCCTCAAAGTCGGGGAACAGCTGCTGCGGTATCGCGCGGAAAGGCGTCCACTGGTGGGGACGGCGCGGACGGGGCCCAGCCCGGAACCCTTGTCCCGCGCGACAGGAGGAGCTGCCATGAGCGATATAGCGGGAACCTCGAACGGTGTTCAGCCGACAGCCCGCCTCCCCATCGGCCCCGCGGTCGGCGAAGTGGCCCACGAGGCGTATGCCTTCGCCTGTATGAAGTGCGGACACGGCTGGGAGCGGTCGTACGACATCGAGCACCACGTGGACGGCGAGGGCCGGGCCTTCGTGGTGTACTTCACCGACGGGGAGCCCGTCCGATCCCCGCTCACGAGCCCCGACTGCGACAACTGCGGTGCGCACCTGGTGCGTATCATGCGCGCGGGACAGGTCTCGTCGGCCCTGGAGGGCGCGCGGCGCGGCCGTCGCGCCGCCTCGGGAGCGTCCGGGGTGTCCGGGGCGCCCGCGGCACCGTCGGGGGACGAGGAGGACGAGACCAGGCGCCGTAAGCACCACTGGCACCTGTCGGATCTGCTGCACCCCTTTCAGCACCACCGCCCCTGAGCCGGGCCGCCTGTCGCTTATGAGCCCGATACGGGACACCTGAGCGGCCGGACGCGATTCACCGCGCATTCACCGGCATTCATAGAATCGCGGCCATGGCGAAAACAGGACCGGCCCCCGGCGGCAGCGAGAAGGCGAACGGAGCACAAAAGGAAAAGAACGCTCCGCCGCCGCTTCCCGAACCGCTGCGGGTGCCGGTTGCCGACTCCCACACCCACCTGGACATGCAGAGCGGCACGGTCGAGGAGGCCCTCGCGAAGGCGGCCTCCGTCGGAGTGACCACCGTCGTCCAGGTGGGCTGTGACATTGCCGGGTCCCGGTGGGCGGCGGAGACCGCCGCCGCCCACGAGAGCGTCTGGGCCACCGTGGCCCTGCACCCCAACGAGGCGCCCCGGATCGTGCTGGGCGACCCCGACGGCTGGTCCCGGCAGGGCGCGCGGGAGCCCGGCGGCGAGGCGGCGCTGGACGCCGCGCTCGCCGAGATAGACGCGCTGGCCGCGCTGGACCAGGTGCGCGGCGTCGGCGAGACCGGCCTGGACTACTTCCGCACCGGCCCCGAGGGCATGGCCGCCCAGGAGCGCTCCTTCCGCCGCCACATCGGCATCGCCAAGGCGCACGGCAAGGCGCTGGTCATCCACGACCGGGACGCCCATGACGACGTGTTGCGGATCCTGGCGGAGGAGGGTACGCCCGAGACCGTCGTCTTCCACTGCTTCTCCGGCGACGCGGCCATGGCCGAGGTGTGCGCCGAACGCGGCTACTACCTGTCCTTCGCCGGGAATGTGACGTTCAAGAACGCCCAGCCGCTGCGGGACGCCCTCGCCGTCGCCCCGCTCGACCGGGTCCTCGTCGAGACGGACGCACCCTTTCTGACCCCCGCCCCCTACCGCGGACGGCCTAACGCTCCGTATTTGATTCCGATCACCCTGCGAGCCATGGCCGAGGTCAAGGGAGTCTCCGAGGACACGCTCGCAGCCGCCGTAGCAGCCAATACGTCCCGCGCCTTCGGCTACTGACCGCTCCCGGAGCCCTCACGACATCACGACACAGCGTGACGAGTTGGCTTGGGAGAGTCACGATCACCCGCTACAGTCCCGGATCCAACGCCCCATCCCCGGACGTTGTGGAGTGTTGTCGTGAGCCATACGCAGGACAGCCACCCCGTCCCGGGCGGCCGCGCCGCCGCGCGCCGAGCCGCCCGGCGCCGACGCTCAGCCGACCGGACCGACCCGATGCGGCGGCTGCTGCCGCAGGCGCTGGTGGTCGCCGCACTCGCCGGAGGCACCTCCGCCTTCGTCGCCCATGACAAGGCGGTGCAGCTCATCGTCGACGGTGAGCAGCGCACCCTGCACACCTACGCCGACGACGTCGGCGAGCTGCTGGCCGAGGAGAAGGTGCGGGTCGGCCGCCACGACATCGTGGCCCCCGCCCCCGGCGAGAGCCTCGCCAGCGGCGACGAGGTGGCCGTCCGCTACGGCCGCCCGGTCACCCTCACCCTCGACGGCCGGCGCCGCCAGGTGTGGACCACCGCCGGCACCGTCGACGGCGCGCTGCGCCAGCTGGGGGTGCGCGCCGAGGGCGCCTTCCTCTCCGCCTCGCGCTCCGCCGGTATCTCCCGGCGCGGCCTCTCCCTGGACGTCCGCACCGAGCGCACCGTCACCTTCATGGCCGACGGACGCGAGCACACCGTCCGCACCAACGTCGCGACCGTCGGCGAGGCGCTCAAGGCCGCCGGGCTCACCCTGCGCGGCAAGGACACCACCTCCGTGCCCCCGGGCAGCTTCCCGCGCGACGGCCAGACGGTGACCGTGATGCGGATCACCGGTGGCAAGGAGACACACGACACGCCCCTGCCCTACAACACCGTCCGGCGCAACGACCCCACCCTGCCCAGGGGCACCGAGGTGGTGGCGCGCCAGGGCGAGCCGGGCTCCCTGCGCACCACCTATCGGGTGCGCAGCGTCAACGGCGTCCGCCAGCGGCCGCACAAGCTGGGTTCCGAGGTCGTCAAGGCGCCGGTGTCCAAGATCGTCCGGGTCGGCACCAAGCCCCCCCCGCCGCCCCCCGCGTCGCCCGGCGGCGGCCACTCCGACGGGCTCAACTGGCAGGCGATGGCGCACTGCGAGTCCGGCGGCCGGTCCAACGCGGTCGACAGCAGCGGCCGCTACGGCGGGCTCTACCAGATGGACCAGCAGACCTGGCGGTCCGTCGGCGGCACCGGCAACCCCCAGGACGCGCCCGCCTCCGAGCAGACCTACCGGGCGAAGAAGCTGTATGTGCAGCGCGGCGCGAGCCCCTGGCCGAA
Source organism: Streptomyces coffeae (assembly GCF_016741875.1). Classification (GTDB taxonomy): domain Bacteria; phylum Actinomycetota; class Actinomycetes; order Streptomycetales; family Streptomycetaceae; genus Streptomyces; species Streptomyces coffeae. The sequence continues at coordinate 85,443 of NZ_JAERRF010000011.1, forward strand.
CTGCGGCAGCAGACTGCACCAGTGAGGTCCCGGGCACCCCGTCGTCACACCGGTTCCCCTCCGGCCACCTCCCCGTGGTGGCCGGAGGCGAACCGAGCCTCAGGAAAATGCGCCTAAACTTCCCCGGTGAGCTCCACCGACCCCGATGTCCTGCTCGGCCCCGCCGACATCCGCGAACTCGCGGCCCGGCTCGGCGTGCGCCCCACCAAGCAGCGCGGCCAGAACTTCGTCATCGACGCCAACACGGTCCGGCGGATCGTGCGCACCGCGGGCGTACGTCCCGATGACGTGGTCGTCGAGATCGGCCCGGGGCTCGGCTCGCTGACCCTGGCCCTGCTGGAGGCCGCCGACCGGGTCACCGCCGTGGAGATCGACGATGTGCTGGCCGCCGCCCTGCCCGCCACCGTCGAAGCCCGGCTGCCCGGCCGCGCCGACCGTTTCGCGCTGGTGCACCAGGACGCGCTGCGGGTCACCGAACTCCCCGGGCCCGCCCCCACCGCGCTGGTCGCCAACCTCCCGTACAACGTCGCGGTCCCGGTGCTGCTCCATATGCTCGCCCGGTTCCCGAGCATCGAGCGGACGCTCGTCATGGTGCAGTCCGAGGTCGCCGACCGGCTCGCCGCGGCGCCGGGCTCCAAGGTCTACGGCGTCCCTTCGGTGAAGGCCGCCTGGTACGCGCGGGTCAAACGCGCGGGCGCCATCGGGCGCAATGTGTTCTGGCCCGCGCCCAACGTCGATTCGGGCCTGGTCTCCCTGGAGCGCCGCCCGGAACCGCCCCGGACCACCGCGTCCCGGGAGGAGGTCTTCGCGGTCGTGGACGCGGCCTTCGCCCAGCGCCGCAAGACGCTGCGGGCGGCGCTCGCGGGCTGGGCCGGTTCGGCCGCGGCGGCCGAGGCGGCCCTGACGGCGGCCGGGATATCGCCCCAGGCCCGTGGCGAGGCGCTCACCGTCGAGGACTTCGCCGCCATCGCCGAGCACCGCCCCGCCTCTGGTTAGGGGCCCGCCCGTCGCAGGCGCGACAATGGCCTCACTCGCCGACGAGTCAGCGGCACCCGTCGCTGTGCGGTTCCTTGTCCTGCCGACGAGCGACCGAGCACGGTCGACCGTCGACAGTGGCTTTTGCGCCCCGGAGGCGAACCGAGCCCCCAAAAAGAGAGGAACCCGCACCCGTGACCCGCCCCGTGACCGCCCGCGTCCCCGCGAAGGTCAACGTCCAGCTCGCGGTCGGCGGCCTGCGCCCCGACGGCTTCCACGACCTGGCCAACGTCTTCCTGGCCGTGGGCCTCTACGACGAGGTCACCGCCACCCCCGCGGATTCCCTGCGGATCACCGTCTCCGGGGCCGACGCCGACCAGGTGCCGCCGGACCGCACCAACCTGGCCGCCCGGGCGGCGCTCGCCCTCGCCGGGCGGCACGGTGTCGACCCGGCCGTCCACCTCCACATCGCCAAGGACATCCCGGTCGCCGGGGGCATGGCGGGCGGCAGCGCGGATGCCGCCGGGGCGCTGCTCGCCTGTGACGCGCTGTGGGGCACCGGCAGCTCCCGCGAAGAGCTGCTGGCCCTGTGCGCGGAGCTGGGCAGCGACGTCCCGTTCAGCCTGGTCGGCGGCGCCGCGCTGGGCCGGGGGCGCGGTGAGCTGCTCGACCCCCTGGCGACCGGCGCCGCCTTCCACTGGGTGTTCGCGGTCGCCGACGGCGGACTGTCCACCCCCGCCGTCTACCGTGAGTGCGACCGGCTCCGCGAGGCGTCCGGCACCGGCGCCACCGTCGAGGACATTGCCGACCCCGAGCCCTCCCCGGCTCTCCTGGAGGCCCTGCGCACCGGGGACCCGGCCGCGCTCGCCGCCGCGGTCACCAACGATCTCCAGCCCGCCGCGCTGTCCCTGCGCCCCTCGCTCGCCGAGACCCTGCGCGCCGGAGCGGACGCCGGAGCGCTGGCCTCCCTCGTCTCCGGCTCCGGCCCGACCTGCGCCTTCCTCGCCAAGGACACCGAAGCGGCGGAAGCCGTGGCCGCCGGGCTGGCCGCCTCCGGCACCTGCCGCGCGGTGCGGACGGCGTCCGGCCCGGCGCCCGGTGCGACGGTGCTGGCCGACTGAGCGGGCGGTCGCCCGTGGCGACTACCCTGGGACGTCGATCGATCCGCGTACAGGAGTGTGATGGCCACCAACCTGGTCAACGTCGAAGCCGTCGGCAAGGTGTACGGCACCCGTGCACTGCTCGACGGCATCTCCCTCGGAGTCAACGAGGGCGACCGGATCGGCGTCGTCGGCCGCAACGGCGACGGCAAGACCACTCTCATCCGGATCCTCGCCAAACTGGAGCCCGCCGACACCGGACGGGTCACCCACGCCGGGGACCTGCGGCTCGGTGTGCTCACCCAGCACGACTCGCTCGACCCCGCGGCCACCGTCCGCCATGAGGTGATCGGCGATCTCGCCGACCACGAGTGGGCGGGCGACGCCCGGATCCGGGATGTGCTCACCGGGCTGTTCGGCGGGCTGGATCTACCCGCCTTCCCGCAGGGCCTGGACACCGTCATCGGCCCGCTCTCCGGCGGTGAGCGCCGCCGGATCGCGCTGGCCAAACTCCTCATCGCCGAACAGGGCATGATCGTCCTGGACGAGCCCACCAACCACCTCGACGTCGAGGGGATCTCCTGGCTGGCCGGTCATCTGCGGGCCCGCCGCTCGGCGTTGGTGGTCGTCACCCACGACCGCTGGTTCCTCGACCAGGTCTGCACCCGGATGTGGGACGTCCAGCGCGGTGTGGTCCACGAGTACGAGGGCGGCTACAGCGACTACGTCTTCGCCCGTGCCGAACGGGAGCGCATCGCCGCCACCGAGGAGGCCAAGCGGCAGAACCTGATGCGCAAGGAGCTGGCCTGGCTGCGCCGCGGCGCCCCGGCCCGCACCAGCAAGCCGCGCTTCCGGATCGAGGCGGCCAACGCGCTGATCGCCGATGTGCCGCCGCCGCGCGACAGCGCCGAGCTGATGAAGTTCGCCAACTCCCGCCTCGGCAAGTCCGTCTTCGACCTGGAGGACGTGACCGTCACCGCCGGGCCCAAGGTGCTGCTGCGCCATCTGACCTGGCAGTTGGGGCCGGGCGACCGGATCGGCCTGGTGGGCGTGAACGGCGCGGGCAAGACCTCGCTGCTGCGCGCCCTGGCCGAGGCGGCCCGTACCGAGGGGGAGACCCAGCCCGAGGCGGGCCGGATCGCGGTCGGCAAAACCGTCAAACTGGCCTACCTCTCCCAGGAAGTGGCCGAACTCGGCCCGGACGTGCGGGTCCTGGAGGCCGTCGAGCAGGTGCGGCAGCGGGTGGACCTCGGCAAGGGGCGGGAGATGACCGCCTCCCAGCTGTGCGAGAAGTTCGGCTTCACCAAGGAGAAGCAGTGGACTCCGGTCGGTGATCTGTCCGGTGGCGAGCGACGCCGTCTCCAGATCCTGCGGCTGCTGATGGACGAGCCCAATGTGCTCTTCCTCGACGAGCCCACCAACGACCTGGACATCGAGACCCTGACCCAGCTGGAGGACCTGCTCGACGGCTGGCCCGGATCGCTGGTGGTCATCAGCCACGACCGCTACTTCATCGAGCGCACCACCGACCGGGTGCTGGCGTTGCTGGGCGACGCCACCCTGCGGATGCTGCCGCGCGGTGTGGACGAGTACCTGGAGCGGCGGCAGCGCGTCCTGGCCGCCGCTGCCCCGGCCGCGCCCGCCCGGCAGAAGGCGGCCGAACAGCCCGCGGGCGGCCGTCCGTCCGCCGCCGAGCAGCGTGCCGCCAAGAAGGAGCTGCAACGGATCGAACGGCGTCTGGACCGCATCAGCGAGCAGGAGTCCACCCTGCACGATGACATCGCCCAGAACGCCACGGACTTCACGAAGGTGGCCGAACTCGACGCCCGGCTGCGGGAGCTGACGGGGGAGCGCGAGGAGCTGGAAACCCGCTGGCTGGAGCTGGCCGAGGACGTCTGACGGACGGCGCGACGCGTGTCCCGCAACGGTCCCGTCACGGGCTGGTCTCAGCTGTTCGATGAGGTGGAGACCGGCCCGGGTCATGTCGGCGTCGGGTGATACAAAGAACTCCCGCCTGCCTGCCGTTCACTGGCGGGTCTCATGTCCGATTCGCTCCTTCCTGGAGGGCTTTGACCTCCGGGATCGCGGGGGAGGCCGGTCGGACTCTGGGTCCCGCGTAAGAAGGATTCCGCATGTCACAGCCGCCTCCGCCGCCCAACCAGCCGCCGCAGGGCGGCTTTGGCGCGCCGCAGAACCCCGGTTACGGCTACCCGCAGCAGCCGCCCGCCGCGCCCCAGCAGGGCCATGGCGCGCCGCAGGCACCGGGCCAGCCGCCGCAGGGCCCGCCTCCGCCTCCGCCGGTGTCTCCGCCGGCCGCGCCGCAGACGCCTCCGCAGGGCGCCGGCGGTTATGGCTACCCGGGCCCGGGGCAGTCGGTGCACGCTCAGCCGACCCAGGTGGGCATGGCCTCGCCGTTCCCGTCCGGCCAGCAGCCGTTCCAGCCCGGTCAACAGCAGTACGGCTACCCGCCTCAGGGCCAGTACCCCGGTGCGCCGGCGCCGGGCCCCGGCGGTGGCGGCTCCCGCCAGTCCAAGCAGCGCCTGATGATCATCGTGGCGGCCGTGGTCGCGGTCGCGCTGGTCATCGGCGGCGGCATCTGGTTCGCCACCAAGGACAAGGGTGACAACCAGGCCAAGGACGACGACAAGAAGAGCAGCCAGGGCAGTTCGAGCGGCAGTGACGGCGGCTCCTCGGGCGGGTTCGAGAAGAAGCCCGCGCCGAAGGCGGTCGACGCCAAGCTGCTCAACAAGGTCCCGATGCCCACGGTCAAGGACCATGTCACGGTCAAGGGCAGTTGGGTCACGGACGACACCTTTGTGAAGGTCGGTGCCTTCGAGGTCGTCGGCTACCCGCTGGACGGCGGCAAGCCGAAGTGGGAGATACCGCTGAGCGGTGCGGTGTGCTGGCCCTCGGACCACGTCACCGAGGACGGCTTGACCGCGGTGGTCTACCAGGACGCCAAGCCCTCCAAGAAGGACAAGTACGGAGGCGACTGCAACCAGGTCGGACTGCTCGACCTCAAGCAGGGCAAGTTGCGCTGGCACAAGAGCGTCGAGGGCGACTACAACAAGATGGACTTCGAAGAGGTGACCATCGGCGGCGGCACGGTGGCCGCGGGCGGATTCGACGGCGGGGTGGCCTGGTCCCTCGACGGCAAGCAGCTGTGGAAGCCCACGGAGAGCGACGAGTGCGAGGACTCCGGCTACGGGGGTGGCGAGAAGCTGGTCGCCGTGCGCAAGTGCGGTGACTACAACAACGAGCGGGTCGAGGTCCAGTCGCTGAACCCGAAGACGGGCGCGGTGAAGTCGACGTACAAGGTCTCCCCCGGTATCGAGTACGTGCATGTCGTCTCCACCGCCCCGCTGGTGATCGGTCTGGACGCGGGGGACGACACCGGCAACTCGGTCTCCGACTTCCTGGCGATCGACGACAGCGGCAAGGCCGGTCAGGTCCGTGGCAAGATCAGCACGGACAACGGCAAGTACGACCCCGAGTGCGACTCCAGCAATGTCGAGGGCTGCCGGAAGATCGCCATCAGCAAGGCGACGGACACTCTCTTCATGCCGTCGGAGGCCCGCAGCTTCAGTTCCGATGGCCCCCGTAACGAGGTCGTCGCCTTCAGCATGAAGACCGGCAAGGCGATCGGGAAGGTCGACGGTGTCGACAAGGCCGCGATGACGCCGCTCGGCACCGACAAGGACGGCTATGTGATCGCGTACCAGGACGGCGGCTACTCCCGGGGTGGCGCGGTCTGGCGGATCGACCCCAAGTCGTACGAGAAGGACAAGCTGCTCCAGAACCCCACCGAGTCCGCCGAGACGGAGTCGGACTTCAGCGTCGACTCCGCGGAGTTCCTCTTCGACGGTGAGCGGCTCTACATCTCCGATACCTACGCCAGGAAGCCCTCGAGCTACGACAACGGCCCCCTGAGCGTGGTCTTCGGCGCGAGCTGACCCGCGGCCCGGCACACCTCCGGCGGCCCCGCCCGTACCCACCGTACGGGCGGGGCCGCCGTCGTATGCGCCGGCTTATGCGCCCCGGCGCATGAACCGCTGGCATCGGTCGGATTCGGACGCCGACCGGATGTCAAGTAGGCACGAATGGCCGGGATTTCGGCATTCCGGGGGGCTTCTTCCCGGTAGGGGGCGCGCGACGTCGAACAAGCGTGTAGCTTCCCCCCTGGGCGAATGGGGGGAGCTCATGGGCGTGCGACTCATGGTGGTCGACGATCACCGTCTGCTCGCGGAGGCGCTCGCCTCGGCGTTGAAGCTGCGCGGGCACCGGGTGCTCGCCGCGGCCGCGCCGAGCGCGGGGGCGGCGGAGCTGGTGGTGAGCCGGGCACCGGAGGTGTGTCTGCTGGGCACGGCGACACCGGCCGAGCCGGGGGTGTTCGATCCGGTGGTGCGGATCAAGAAGGAGCGGCCGCAGGTCGCGGTGGTGGTGCTCGGCCCGGTGCCGAGCCCGCGCGGCATAGCGTCCGCGTTCGCGGCCGGGGCGTCCGGCTATGTGCGCCACGACGAGCGGATCGAGGGCGTGGAGCGCGCCATGATGAAGGCGCGGGCCGGAGAGGCGGCGGTGGCGCCACAGCTGTTGCAGGGGGCGTTCGCGGAGTTGCTGAACCCCGCGGCCCAGCCCGACGACGAGGGCGCACGGCTGCTGCGGATGCTCACCCCGCGCGAGGTGGAGGTCCTGGTGCGGGTCGCGGAGGGCGAGGACACCCGGCTGATCGCGGCCGGGATGGGTATCGCGCCCAGTACCGCCCGCACCCATGTGCAGCGGGTGCTGATGAAGCTGGGCGTCGGATCGCGGCTGGAGGCGGCCGCGTTGGCGGCGCGTACGGGACTGCTGGAGCGGGCGGCGGCGCACCGGGCGTCGCCGCCCGCCGCGTCGCCGCCCGCCTGAAGCGTCAGGCCGCTTCGTCCTCGGGCCGGGCCGGACCCGGCGGCGGCTCGGGGGCGGGCTCCGGGGCGATCGCGGGCCGCCGCCACATCCAGAGCAGAAACAGCAGCCCGACGACCAGCATCGACAGGCCGGTCCACAGGTTGATGTTGATGTTCTGGGCCTTCTTCAGATCCGCGTCGGAGGCGGTGAACCCGGCGATCGTCACGATGATCCCGTAGATCACGAACAGACCGCCGATGATCCGCCGGACGTCGAACAGCCGGGCCGCGGTCGCCGACTTCTGCTCCAGTTCCTCGACCTGGTGCTGGTACTCGTACTCGTCGCTCATGGCACGAACTCCTTTCCGGCCGGCGTCACAGGGAGAACGGGACGTAGCACAGGGCCGCGAGGATGATCGCGCCCCAGCCCAGCAGGGCGGGCTTGCGGTACCAGGCCTCGTCGCCCGCGGCCGGGGGCTCGGCCATCCCGGGCGAGGTGGTGCCGTAGACCAGTCCGGCCAGCGACTCCACCGGCTTGGGCGTGGTGAACAGCGAGACCCCGCCCATCACCACACCGCCGACGACAAACGCCACGATGGCGGAGACGAAGTTGGCGCCCTGGTCGCTGGGGATCGCGATGACGCCCTGCTTGTAGAACCAGAAATAGTTGATCATCGCTGCCACGGTGCCGCTGAGCAGCCCCCAGAACCCGGCGGCGGCGGTGGCCCGCTTCCAGAACATGCCGATGATGAAGACGCAGAACAGCGGCACGTTGAAGAAGGAGAACAGGGTCTGGAGATAGTTCATGATGTTGCTGAACGAGGAGGCGATGAACGCCGTCCCCATGCCGAACAGCACCCCGATGGCGGTGACCACCCGCCCGGTCAGCAGGTAGTACTCGTCGGGGCGGTCCTTGCGGATGTAGGCGCCCCAGATGTCGTTGGTGAACACCGTGTTGAACGCCGAGACATTGGCCGCCATGCCCGCCATGAAGGCGGCCAGCAGACCGGTCACCGCCAGGCCCAGCACCCCGTTGGGCAGCAGATCGCGCATGAGCAGCGGGATCGCGTCGTTGTACTGCAACCCGCTCTTCTCACTGCCGATGCCCGGTTCGAGGACCAGGGCGATCAGTCCGGGGACCACCACGATCAGCGGGATGAACATCTTGGGGAACGCGGCGATCAGCGGGGTGCGCTGGGCGGCCGAGAGGTTCTTGGCCGACAGGGCGCGCTGCACCTCGGCGAAGTTGGTCGTCCAGTAGCCGAAGCTCAGACAGAAGCCCAGACCCAGCACGATGGTCAGCCAGTTGGCGCCCAGCGGGTTGGCGGAGCCGATGCCGGTGCCGCCCCAGGCCGAGGTGAAGTCGGGTCCGTGGGAGCTCTCGAGGGAGTCCTTCAGTCCGCCCCAGCCGCCGACCCGCTTGAGGCCGACGACGGTCAGCGGGATGAGGGCGGCGAGGATGACGAAGAACTGGAGCACCTCGTTGTAGATCGCCGAGGAGAGGCCGCCCAGGGTGATGTAGGCCAGCACGAAGAGGCCCGCGACGACGATGGCCACCCACTGCGGCCAGCCCAGCAGAGCCTCCACCACGATCGCCATCGCGTACAGGTTGACACCCGCGATCAGCACGGACGCCACGGAGAAGATCACCGAGCTGAGCAGATGCGAGGACTGCCCGTAGCGGTGCAGCAGGAACTCGGGGACGGACCGCACCTTCGACCCGTAGTAGAAGGGCATCATCACCAAGCCGAGGAAGACCATGGCCGGGATGGCGCCCACCCAGTACCAGTGCACGGTGTAGACGCCGTACTGCGCGCCGTTGGCCGCCATGCCCAGGATCTCCAGGGCGCCGAGGTTGGCGGCGACGAAGGCGAGTCCGGTGACCCAGGCGGGCAGCGACCGCCCGGAGAGGAAGAAGTCGAGGCTGGTCTTCACGCTCCGTCTGGCAGCGAACCCGACGCCGAGGACCACCGCGAAGTAGAGGATGAGGATCGTGTAGTCGAGTGCGTTGGTGGGGAGCCGTAGCCCCTCGGCCAGATAGTGCATGTGACTCGCTTCATCTCGCTTCATTGCGTGAACGGAATGCACCACAAACGTGCGGTGAAGGTATCCGAATTCTCCGGCTTTGTCCGAGCACCTCCACTCTCCATTGACGTCGCTGTGCGCTTGTGGTTCATTATGTTTAGTTGTGTTGAGTGAAAATGGCAAGGTGAGGAGCCGGCGGAGTGAAGAAGACGGCGACGCTGCTCGCGGACGGACGCGAGCTCATCTACTACGACGCGCACGGTGACGCGGTGCGCGACGCCGTCGACCTGCGGCCGCTGGACCCCATCACCACCCGCTCCGAGATCCGCCATGACCCGCTGCTCGACGAGGACGTGGCCATCGCCTCGCACCGCCAGGGGCGCACCTACCATCCGCCCGCCGACGAGTGCCCGCTGTGCCCCTCCCGGGGCGGGCGGCGGAGCGAGATCCCCGCGCCCGACTACGACGTGGTGGTCTTCGAGAACCGCTTCCCGTCGCTGGCGGGGGAGTCCGGCCGGTGCGAAGTGGTCTGCTTCACCTCGGACCACGACGCCTCCTTCGCCGATCTGTCCGTCGAGCGCGCCGCCCTGGTGCTCGACGTCTGGGCCGACCGCACCGCCGAGCTGGCCCAACTCCCCGCCGTCGAGCAGGTCTTCTGCTTCGAGAACCGCGGCAGGGAGATCGGCGTCACCCTCGGCCATCCGCACGGTCAGATCTACGGGTATCCCTTTGTGACCCCGCGTACCCGTCGGATGCTGGATTCCGTCGCCGCTCACCGTGAGCGGACCGGTCGGAATCTGTTCGACGATGTGCTGGCCGAGGAGCTGGCTCACGGAGAGCGGGTGGTGCTGGACGGCGAGCACTGGACCGCCTTCGTCCCCTACGCCGCCCACTGGCCGTACGAGGTGCACCTCTACCCGAAGCGGCGGGTTCCGGACCTCACCGAGCTGGACGACGCCGCACACAAAGAGTTTCCACAGGTGTATCTGGAACTCTTGCAGCGCTTCGACCGGATCTTCGGGGAGGGGGAGCCGTCCACGCCGTACATCGCCGCCTGGCACCAGGCGCCGTTCAGTGCGGCGGACCGGCGGGATTTCGCTCTGCACCTCGAGCTTTTCACCATTCGCCGCACTTCCGGCAAGCTGAAGTTTCTCGCGGGTTCCGAATCCGGCATGAATGTGTTCATCAATGATGTGCCGCCGGAGGCCGCGGCCGAGCGACTGCGAGAGGTAGCGAAGAAGTGAGCAATGCGCAGCAGAAGAAGTACCTGGTCACCGGCGGTGCGGGCTATGTCGGCAGCGTGGTCGCGGCGCATCTGCTGGAGGCCGGTCACCAGGTGACCGTCCTGGACGATCTTTCCACCGGGCACCGCGAGGGCGTCCCCTCAGGGGCGGAGTTCATCGAGGGCCGTATCCAGGACGCGGCCAAGTGGCTCGACTCCTCCTTCGACGCGGTGCTGCACTTCGCCGCTTCCTCGCAGGTCGGCGAGTCCGTCGTCCGCCCCGAGAAGTACTGGGCGAACAATGTCGGCGGCACCACCGAACTGCTCGCCGCGATGCGCGACGCGGGGGTGCGCACCCTCGTCTTCTCCTCCACCGCCGCCACCTACGGCGAGCCCGATGAGGTGCCGATCACCGAGGACGCGGTCACCGCGCCCACCAACCCCTACGGCGCCAGCAAGCTGGCCGTCGACCACATGATCAGTGGTGAGTGCGCGGCCCACGGCCTGGCCGCCGTCTCGCTGCGGTATTTCAATGTCGCGGGTGCCTACGGGGCATACGGCGAGCGCCATGACCCCGAGACCCATCTGATCCCGCTGGTGCTCCAGGTCGCCCAGGGACGCCGGGAGACGATCTCCGTCTTCGGCGATGACTACCCGACCCCCGACGGCACCTGCGTGCGTGACTACATCCATGTCGCCGACCTGGCCGAGGCCCACCTGCTGGCGCTGGACGCCGCGGCCTCCGGTGAGCATCTGATCTGCAACCTCGGCAACGGCAACGGCTTCTCCGTCCGTGAGGTCATCGAGACCGTGCGCCGGGTCACCGGCCACCCCGTGCCCGAGACCGTGGCGCCCCGCCGCGGCGGCGACCCGGCGGTCCTGGTGGCCTCCGCCGAGCGCGCCAAGGAGCGTCTCGGCTGGCGCCCGAGCCGTACCGACCTGGCCGGAATCGTGGCGGACGCATGGGAGTTCGCACAGCGGAGGGAGAGCGAGTGACCGACAGCGACAGCGACAGGGCGTGGCAGGCGGTGGACCGGTTCCGCGAGGTTTACGGAACCGATCCCGCCGGGGTGTGGGCGGCGCCGGGGCGGGTCAATCTGATCGGTGAACACACCGATTACAACGACGGCTTCGTCATGCCGCTCGCGCTGCCCCACACCTGCCTGGCCGCCGCCGCCCCGCGCCGTGACGGTGTGCTGCGGGTGCACTCCGGGGAGGCGCCGGGCGGCACCGTCGAACTGCGCGTCGCCGACCTGGCACCGGCCGGGACCAGCGGGGCGGGTGGGGACCGCGGAGGCTGGGCGGCCTATCCGGCGGGTGTGGTCTGGGCGCTGACCGGGGCCGGGCTGCTCCCGGACTCCGACGACGGCGCGGCCGGGGCGGATCTGTACTTCACCTCCACCGTGCCCACCGGCGCCGGGCTCTCCTCGTCCGCGGCGCTGGAGGTGGTCACCGCGCTGGCGCTGAACGACCTGTACGAGCTGGGTCTTGAGCCGGGGGAGATCGCCCGGCTGTGCCAGCGCGCGGAGAACGACTTCGTGGGCGTCCCCTGCGGGATCATGGACCAGACCGCGTCCGCCTGCTGTGCCCAGGGCCATGCGCTCTTCCTCGACGCCCGGGATCTGACGCGCCGCCAGGTGCCGTTCGACCTGGCGGCGGAGGGGCTGCGGCTGCTGGTGGTGGACACCCGGGTCACCCATGAGCTGGGTGACAGCGCGTACGCCGCCCGGCGCGCCGCATGCGAGGCGGCCGCGCGGGAGCTCGGGGTGCGGGCGCTGCGCGATGTGCGGATCGAGGACCTGGACGCGGCGCTCGCCCGGCTCGCCGGGGCGGGCCAGGACGACAGTGTGCTGCGGCGGGTCCGCCATGTGGTGACCGAGAACCGCCGAGTGGAGGAGGTCGTCGCGCGGCTCGACGCGGGGGACGTCCGCGCCATCGGGCCGGTGCTGACCGACGGGCACGCCTCCTGCCGCGACGACTTCGCGATCTCCTGTGCGGAGCTGGACCTCGTCGTGACGTCCGCGAACGAGGCGGGTGCGCTGGGCGCGCGGATGACCGGCGGCGGCTTCGGCGGCTCGGCGATCGTCCTGGTCGAGGAGGTCGCCGCGGAGGCGGTGGGCAAAGCGGTCACGGAGGCGTTCGCCGGGGCCGGATACGCGGCGCCGCGGATCTTCACCGCGGTGCCGAGCGCGGGGGCACGGCGGTTGTAGCCCGATGCCCTCGGCCACTCCTCGATCAGATTTCGCCGTTCTGGGTCTACGTACTCCCCAAGACCGAACACAAAACTCACAGTAAACAAGTGAGGACGGACAGTTTCGCGAAACGGCCCCGGATCGTGGGTCCCGGCCTTACGCTGAGCACAGCACCGGTGGGGGCCGGTGCTTCATCAGGGGGCGAGACAGTACAGGTACGACGCCCGGGGTGGGGTAGTGATGACGGCGTGGCGGCGGCCGCGCGGATTGCGATGACCCCGTGCCGGGCGCCGTACCCGCACTGATGCTCGGTGCAGTCCGGGAAGTATCCGGCGATGTGGGGGGTGTCCGTGGCACGTATTCGGGTTCTCGTGGTCGACGACCATCGCATCTTCGCCGAGTCTCTGGCCGCGGCCCTCGCGGCGGAGCAGGACGTGGACGTGGCGGCGGCAGGGAGCGGTCCGGCGGCGCTGCGCTGTCTGGAGCGGGGCGCCGCGGAGGGGCGCCGTTTCGATGTCCTTCTGGTCGACGCCGATCTGGGCACCGCGGTCGGCGACAGTGTGCCCGTGCCGCCGCCCGCGCAGCCCGACACGGCGTACGGCGGGGCGCGGCCACCGGGCCAGGGCGGGCCCGCGCGTCCGGTCAACGGCCGGGCGGCGGACGGGATTTCGCTGGTCGGCGGGGTCCGTACCGCCCAGCCGGGGGTGCGCACCGTGGTGCTCGCCGAGCGGGACGATCCGCGCCGGGCGGCCGCGGCGCTCCAGGCCGGGGCATGCGGCTGGGTGGCCAAGGACTGCTCGCTGGTCCGGCTGCTCGCGGTGATCCGGGGGGTGCTGCGGGACGAGACCCATCTGCCGCCCGCTCTGCTCACCGGTGTTCTGCGGGAGTTGACGGCCGCGCGCAAGCACCGCACCGAGAGCGAGCGCCTGGTGGAGTCGCTGACCCCGCGTGAGCGCGAGGTGCTGCGCTGCATGGTGGCCGGGCTCGGCCGCAAGGCGGTCGCCGAGCGGCTCTTCCTCTCCCCGCACACCGTCCGCACCCATATGCAGAATGTGCTGGGCAAGCTGGGGGTGCACTCCACCCTGGCGGCGGTGGCGCTGGCCCGGCGGGCCGGGGTCGGTCCGGTCGACCTAGCCGGGGAAATTGTCGAAAGGGGCGGTCAGCTGGCGTAGCAGCGCCGCCAGTTCCGCACGCTGGGCCTGGGAGAGCTCGGCGAGGATGGCGTGCTCCTGCTCCAGCAGCCCGGCGAGTGCCTGGTCCGCGCGGTCCCGCCCCTCGGCGGTGAGCCGGACCAGCACTCCGCGCCGGTCGCTGGGGTCGGGCTCCCGCTGCACCAGGCCCTTCTTGGCGAGCCGGTCGATCCGGTTGGTCATGGTGCCCGAGGTCACCAGGGTCTGGGTGAGCAACTGGCCGGGGGAGAGCTGATACGGAGCCCCCGCTCGGCGCAGCGAGGTCAGGACGTCGAACTCCCAGGGCTCCAACTGATGCTCGGCGAAGGCGATCCGCCGTGCCCGGTCCAGATGGCGGGCGAGCCGGCTGACCCGGCTGAGCACTTCGAGCGGTTCCACATCGAGGTCGGGGCGCTCCCGCCGCCACGCCGCGACCAGCCGATCGACCTCGTCCTCCATGGCGATCAGTGTAGTAGGTCTGTCGACATGAAGTCTCTTGACATCAAGAGATAATCTGGAGCACGGTGAGGGCGCCCGGAAGCGCGATCACAACCGTCCCGACCCGACCGTACCCGCAGGGGGCTTGACGACCATGAGCACCGCACCCAACTGGGACCCACAGCAGTATCTGCGCCACTCCGGCTACCGCACCCGGCCCTTCCTCGACCTGCTGGCCCGGGTCCCCCGGCTGCCCGCCGCCGGCTCCGGCCGTCCGCCCCGGATCGCCGACCTCGGCTGCGGTCCCGGCAATGTCACCGTGCTGCTCCTGGACCGCTGGCCCGACGCCGAGGTCACCGGTCTGGACAACTCCGCCGAGATGCTGGACGCGGCCCGTCCGCTGGCCGGTCCCACCACCGGTGGCGGCCATCTGGACTTCCGCTCCGCCGACATCCTGAGCTGGGCCCCGGACGAGACCTACGACCTGATCGTCTCCAACGCCGCGCTCCAGTGGGTGCCCGGCCACGCCGACGCCTTCCCGACCTGGCTGGCCGCCCTGCGCCCGGGCGGCTCCCTCGCCTTCCAGATCCCCGGCAACTTCACCGCCCCCAGCCACACCCTGATGCGCGAGCTGTGCGAATCGCCCCGCTGGCGCGACCGGCTCGGCGGAGTGCTGCGCCACCGCGACGCGGTTCTGGACCCGGTCGGCTATCTGGACCGGCTGGCCGGGCTCGGCTGCGAGGTCGACAGCTGGGAGACCACCTACATCCAGACCCTCACCGGCTCCGACCCCGTCCTGGACTGGGTCAAGGGCACCGGACTGCGCCCCGTGCTCACCGCGCTGGCGGACGACCCGGGGGCGCGCGAGGAGTTCATCGCCGAGTACCGCGAGCGGCTGCGCGAGGCGTACCCGCCGCGGCCGTACGGCACGCCCTTCCCGTTCCGCCGCATCTTCGTGGTCGCCCGTAAGAGGGAGAAGTGATCGCCGTGGAGCCCAACGACTGACCCTTCGGCCGGAACGGGGGTCCGGCCGAAGGGTCGCGGGTCAGTTCTTGCGGTGGCCTATCAGCCGGGGCTTGGGCTCCAGACCGTCGAGACCGTGCCAGGCCAGATTCACCAGATGCGCCGCCACCTCGGCCTTCTTCGGCTTGCGGACGTCCAGCCACCACTGGCCGGTCAGTGCCACCATGCCCACCAGGGCCTGGGCGTACAGCGGGGCCAGCTTGGCGTCGAAGCCGCGCGCCTTGAACTCCAGCCCGAGGATGTCCTCCACCTGGGTGGCGATATCGCTGATCAGTGAGGCGAAGGTGCCCGTCGACTGAGCCACGGGGGAGTCGCGCACCAGGATCCGGAAGCCGTCGGTGTACGCCTCGATGTAGTCGAGGAGCGCGAACGCGGCCTGTTCCAGCAGCTCGCGGGGGTGGCCCGCGGTGAGTGCTCCGGTCACCATGTCCAGCAGCTGGCGCATCTCGCGGTCCACCACGACCGCGTACAGCCCCTCCTTGCCGCCGAAGTGCTCGTAGACCACCGGCTTGGAGACCCCGGCCTTGGCCGCGATCTCCTCCACCGATGTGCCCTCGAAGCCCCGCTCGGCAAAGAGCGTGCGACCGATGTCCAGCAGTTGCTCCCGGCGCTCCTTGCCGGTCATCCGGACCCGGCGGGTACGCCGGGTCCCGGAGCCGGAGTGCCGGGCGGCCCTGGCGGGCCGGTCCCTGTTGCCGCTGGTATTACTATCGGTCGCCACAGGCTCCATCATGCCGCTCCGACGGACTCCTCTTTGCGCCGGGAGTCGATACGGGCCTCGTTCGGCCACCGGACGTCATACGCCCAGCCCGCCTTCTCGAACCAGCGGATGATCCGGGCACTGGAGTCCAGCTGGCCCTTCATCACCCCGTGCCGGGCAGAGGTCGGGTCCGCGTGGTGCAGGTTGTGCCACGACTCACCGCACGAGAGCACCGCGAGCCACCACACATTGCCGGAGCGGTCACGCGACTTGAACGGGCGCTTGCCCACCGCGTGGCAGATCGAGTTGATCGACCAGGTGACATGGTGCAGCAACGCCACCCGGACGAGCGACCCCCAGAAGAACGCGGTCACCGCGCCCTGCCACGACCAGGTCACCAGACCGCCGATCAGCGCGGGCAGCAGCAGCGAGACCGCGGTCCACAGCACGAACTGCCGGGAGACCGCACGAACGGTGTTGTCCTTGATCAGATCCGGTGCGTACTTGGACTGCGAGGTCTGCTCCTCATCGAACATCCAGCCGATATGTGCCCACCACAACCCCTTCATCAGGGCCGGGACGGTCTCCCCGTACCGCCACGGAGAGTGAGGGTCGCCCTCGGCGTCGGAGAATTTGTGGTGCTTGCGGTGGTCGGCCACCCAGCGCACCAGCGGCCCCTCCACCGCCAGCGATCCGGCGATGGCCAGCGCGATCCGCAGCGGGCGCTTGGCCTTGAAGGAGCCATGGGTGAAGTAGCGGTGGAAGCCGATGGTGATGCCGTGGCAGCCGATGTAGTACATGGCCACCATCAGTCCCAGGTCCAGCCAGCTCACCCCCCAGCCCCAGGCCAGGGGAATGGCGGCGAGCAGCGCGACAAACGGGACGGTGATGAACAGCAGCAGGGTGATCTGTTCGATGGAACGCTTGCTGTCCCCGCCGAGCGTGGCGGAGGGAAGCGGCGTCTCCTGGGCCTTCGGCGCGTCGTGGACCACGTCGGGGCTTGCAGTCATGGGATCCCTCGTGGGGCTCGGGGGCTGGGCTACGGATCCGTAACCTACGGCGACGTAAGTATGGCAGGGCCGCGAAGCGGGGCAAGAGGGCTCTGGTCCCTCTCAGGTATGTGCCGCATATCCTGGGGTGCGTCGGACAGCGCGGTCCGCCACCTGGCCGCAAGCATGGGGGCCATGGCCCGCGGTCCCGCCGCGCAGGCGCTTTGCCCCGCTTGAGAACCCCGTTCGCTGCAAGGAGCCCGCACCTGTGAGCAGTGCCGACCACACCAATGCCGCTCTGCGTGCCGATATCCGCCGACTGGGCGATCTGCTCGGCGAAACCCTCGTCCGCCAGGAGGGCCCCGACCTCCTCGACCTCGTCGAGCGCGTCCGCGCCCTCACCCGCAGTGACGGAGAGGCCGCCGCGGAGCTGCTCGGCTCGACCGACCTCCAGACCGCGGCCAAGCTGGTACGGGCGTTCTCCACCTACTTCCATCTGGCGAACGTCACCGAGCAGGTGCACCGCGGCCGTGAGCTGCGCGCCCGCCGCGACGCCGAGGGCGGAATCCTCGCCCGCACCGCCGACCAGCTCAAGGACGCCGACCCCGAGCACGTCCGGCACACCGTCGAGCGGCTGAACGTTCGCCCGGTCTTCACCGCGCACCCCACCGAGGCCGCCCGCCGCACCGTCCTCAACAAGCTCCGCCGGATCGCCGAGCTCCTCGACGCGCTCGCCGCCGGGGGCGAGGAGCGCCGCACCGATCTGCGCCTCGCCGAGAACATCGACCTGCTCTGGCAGACCGACGAGCTGCGGGTGGCCCGCCCCGAGCCCGCCGACGAGGCCCGCAACGCCATCTACTACCTCGACGAACTGCACGCCCACGCCGTCGGTGACGTCCTGGAGGACCTCAGCGCCGAGCTCGAACGCGTCGGCCTGGAGCTGCCCGCCACCACCCGCCCCCTGACCTTCGGCACCTGGATCGGCGGCGACCGCGACGGCAACCCCAACGTCACCCCCGAGGTCACCCGTGAGGTGCTGATCCTCCAGCACGAGCACGGCATCACCGACGCGCTGGAGATCATCGACGATCTGCGCGCCGCCCTCTCCAGCTCCATCCGCAACTCCGACGCCTCCGAGGAACTGCTCGACTCCCTCCAGCGCGACCTGGAACTCCTCCCGGAGATCAGCCCCCGCTACAAGCGGCTCAACGCCGAGGAGCCCTACCGGCTCAAGGCCACCTGCATGCGGCAGAAGCTGGTCAACACCCGTGAGCGGCTCGCCTCCGACACCCCCCACCAGCCCGGCCGTGACTACCTCGGCACCGCCGAACTGCTCGCCGACCTCCACCTCATCCAGGACTCGCTGCGCGCCCACCGGGGGCGGCTGATCGCCGACGGCCGGCTCGAGCGCGCCATCCGCACGCTGGCCGCCTTCGGCCTCCAGCTCGCCACCATGGACGTCCGGGAACACGCCGACGCCCACCACCACGCGCTCGGCCAGCTCTTCGACCGGCTCGGCGAGGAGTCCTGGCGCTACGCCGACATGCCGCGCGACTACCGACGCAAGCTGCTGGCCAAGGAGCTGCGCTCACGCCGTCCGCTCGCCCCGTCCCCGGCCCCACTGGACGCCGCCGGGGCCAAGACCCTCGGCGTCTTCCGCACCATCCGGGAGTCCTTCGAGCGGTTCGGCCCGGAGATCGTCGAGTCCTACATCATCTCCATGTGCCAGGGCTCCGACGATGTCTTCGCCGCCGCCGTCCTCGCCCGTGAGGCCGGGCTGATCGATCTGCACGGGGGCTGGGCCAAGATCGGCATCGTGCCGCTCCTGGAGACCACCGATGAGCTGAGGATCGCCGACACTCTGCTCGACGAGATGCTCGCCGACCCCTCCTACCGGCGGCTGGTCGCCCTCCGCGGCGATGTCCAGGAGGTCATGCTCGGCTACTCCGACTCCTCGAAGTTCGGCGGCATCACCACCTCCCAGTGGGAGATCCACCGCGCCCAGCGGCTGCTGCGTGACGTCGCCCACCGGCACGGCGTACGGCTGCGCCTCTTCCACGGCCGCGGCGGCACCGTCGGCCGGGGCGGCGGCCCCACCCACGACGCCATCCTCGCCCAGCCCTGGGGCACCCTCGAGGGCGAGATCAAGGTGACCGAGCAGGGCGAGGTCATCTCCGACAAGTACCTCGTCCCCTCCCTCGCCCGGGAGAACCTGGAGCTCACCGTCGCGGCCACGCTCCAGGCGTCCGCCCTGCACACCGCACCCCGGCAGTCGGACGAGGCGCTCACCCGCTGGGACGGGACGATGGACACCGTCTCCGAGGCCGCCCACGCCGCGTACCGCAGGCTGGTCGAGGACCCCGATCTGCCCGCCTACTTCTTCGCCTCCACCCCCGTGGACCAGCTCGCCGAACTCCACCTGGGCTCCCGGCCCTCCCGCCGCCCCGACTCGGGCGCGGGACTGGACGGACTGCGCGCCATCCCGTGGGTGTTCGGCTGGACCCAGTCCCGGCAGATCGTGCCCGGCTGGTTCGGGGTGGGCTCCGGACTCAAGGCCGCCCGTGACGCCGGACTCGACGGCGTCCTCGACGAGATGCACCAGCACTGGCACTTCTTCCGCAACTTCCTGTCCAACGTGGAGATGACCCTCGCCAAGACGGATCTGCGGATCGCCCGCCACTACGTCGACACCCTGGTGCCCGACGAGCTGAAGCATGTCTTCGACACCATCGTGGCCGAGCACGAGCTGACCGTGCGTGAGGTGCTACGGATCACCGGCGGGACCGAACTCCTGGACTCCAACCCGGTGCTGAAGCAGACCTTCCATGTCCGGGACGCCTATCTCGACCCGATTTCCTACCTCCAGGTGTCGCTGCTGCACCGGCAGCGCACCGCCCGCGAGCGCGGTGAGGAAGCCGATCCGCTGCTCGCCCGCGCCCTGCTGCTCACCGTCAACGGTGTGGCGGCGGGTCTGCGCAACACCGGCTGACGACGCCTGATACGCACACAGCGGGCGGGGCCACCTCACGAGGTGGCCCCGCCCGCTGTTCGTGCTGTTCAGGCGCGCGTCAGAAGGTGAGCGCGGCGTACGAGGCGCCGAGCAGGGCCGCGCCCAGCAGCCCCATCACCCATGCCGTACGCCGCAGCCGCAGACCGCCGGCCACCAGCAGCGAGGCCAGCAGCAGCGAACCACCGAACGGCACCCAGGCGTGCAGCACCCCCGCCGGACCGGTGCGGACCCCCTCGTTCGTGCCCGGTTTGAGCGCCACCGCCACCGCGTCGCCCGACCCGTCGGTGACCGCCTTGTCGATCTTGATCCGGCCGTGCTTCTCACCTCCGCCCCGGGCGGACGCGAAGGGGCCGGTGCACCAGTCCTCGCCGCAGTCGGAGACCGTGACCACGCCCTGCTCAAGGCCCTTGGTGAGCATGGCCGGACGGGCATCGCTCCAGGACGACCACACCCCGGCGACCAGCAGGAACAGCGCGATCAGCGCCGCCGCCGCGTTCTTCGCGATCAGCAGCAGCCCATACGCGCCCTCGCGGGCACGCCGGGTGCGGCTGCGCTTGGCGGTCACAGTGGTCACACCGGTGGAAGCCATGGCGGGATCCTGGCCATGACAGGTCCCGGGGTCAACCTCGGTGAAGAAACGGGCGAACGGCCCTTTGTCAGGAGTTGTACGTGGACTGCGCGCGCTCCAGACCGTCCACGATCAGCGTCTCCACCGCATCGGCCGCGCGGTCCACGAAATAGTCCAACTCCCTGCGCTCAGCAGAGGAAAAGTCCTTCAGGACGAACGCCGCGACATCCATCCGGCCGGGCGGACGGCCGATTCCGAAGCGCGCCCGGAAGTAGTCCGGCCCCAGCGACTTCGTGATCGACTTCAGTCCGTTGTGGCCATTGTCACCACCGCCCAGCTTCAGGCGCAGCGCTCCGTAGTCGATGTCCAATTCGTCATGGACCGCCACGACATGACCCACCGGCACCTTGTAGAAGTCGCGCAGCGCGGTGGTCGGTCCGCCCGAGAGATTCATGAACGACATCGGTTTGGCGACGACAACCCGGCGGCTTCCCGGACCGGGCGGGCCGATCCGCCCCTCGACGACCTGGGCCCGCGACTTGTGCGCCTTGAACCGGGCGCCCATCCGCTCGGCCAGCAGATCGGCCACCATGAAGCCGACGTTGTGGCGGTTGGCGGCGTACTCGCCCCCGGGGTTGCCCAGACCCACCACCAGCCAGGGGCTCGTGTCGTCCGTCGTCATGCTTGTGTCTCCTGGAGGGACGGCCGCCGCCCCTCCCGCCGCACCGGGACACGGGGCGGCAGGGCGGAACGGCGGCCGGAGAAAAGGAAGGGAGGAAGCCGGAGCTTACGCCTCTTCGCCCTCGGCTTCCTCGGCCTCCTCGGCGGGAGCCTCGGCCTGGGCGGTGACCACGTGCAGCACCGGGGCGTCCTCCTCGACGGCGAGGGTGGTGCCGGCCGGCAGCGTGATGTCCTTGGCGTGGATGGTGGCACCCGCGTCCAGGCCCTCGATGGAGATGGTGACACCCTCGGGGATGTGGGTGGCCTCGGTCTCGACCGGCAGCGCGTTCAGCACGTGCTCGAGCAGGTTGCCGCCGGGGGCCAGCTCGCCCTCGGTGAGGATCGGCACCTCGACGGTGACCTTCTCGCCCTTCTTCACCAGCAGGAGGTCGATGTGCTCAAGGATGCCGATCTTGATGGGGTGGCGCTGCACGGCCTTGGGGATGACCAGCTCGCTCTTGCCACCCTCGATGTCCAGGCGGATCAGCACGTTCGGGGTCTTCAGCGCCATCAGCAGGTCGTGGCCCGGCAGGGTCACATGCACCGGCTCGGTGCCGTGGCCGTAGATGACACCGGGGACGCGGCCGGCGACGCGGGTGCGGCGGGCCGCACCCTTGCCGAACTCGGTGCGGGGCTGGGCGGAGATCTTGACCTCGGCCATGGGGCACTCCTCGTAGATCGTGTCCTGATATGTGGGCGTCACCCGGCCCACGACAGACCTGCTACGAAGAGCGCGTCGATAACGGACAGCTGTGCCGAGCACAGCCTCCCTCGCCGAGCAACCCCATGAGTCTACCAATGGCCGGATAGGCTTAAGGCCACCCCGTGGCGGGGTGGCCTCAGCCGGGTCGCTCCTAAGCCCATCAGGCGTGCTCCTCGAAGAGGCTGGTCACCGAGCCGTCCTCGAAGACCTCCTGCACCGCGCGGGCGATGGTGGGCGCCATCGACAGCACGGTGACCTTGTCGAGTTCGACCTCGTTCGGGGTGGGCAGCGTGTTGGTGAAGACGAACTCGCTGACCTTCGAGTTCTTCAGCCGGTCGGCGGCCGGACCGGACAGCACACCGTGGGTGGCGGTCACGATCACGTCCTCGGCGCCGTTGGCGAACAGCGCGTCGGCCGCGGCGCAGATGGTGCCACCGGTGTCGATCATGTCGTCGACCAGCACACAGACCCGGCCGTGTACATCACCGACGACCTCGTGGACGGTGACCTGGTTGGCCACATCCGGGTCGCGCCGCTTGTGCACGATCGCCAGCGGGGCGCCCAGCCGGTCGCACCAGCGGTCGGCGACCCGCACCCGGCCGGCGTCCGGGGAGACCACGGTGAGCTTGGTGCGGTCCACCTTGGCGCCCACGTAGTCGGCGAGCACCGGAAGCGCGAAGAGGTGGTCCACCGGGCCGTCGAAGAAGCCCTGGATCTGGTCGGTGTGCAGATCGACGGTGAGGATGCGGTCGGCGCCCGAGGTCTTCAGCAGATCCGCGATCAGACGGGCCGAGATGGGCTCGCGGCCGCGGTGCTTCTTGTCCTGGCGGGCATAGCCGTAGAAGGGGACGATCACCGTGATGGAACGCGCGGAAGCCCGCTTCAGCGCGTCGATCATGATGAGCTGCTCCATGATCCACTTATTGATCGGAGCGGTGTGGCTCTGGATCAGAAAGCAGTCGGCGCCTCGCGCGGACTCCTGGAAACGGACGTAGATCTCGCCGTTGGCGAAGTCGAATGCCTTGGTCGGGACCAAGCTGACGCCCAGCTCGTGGGCGACCTCCTCGGCCAGCTCGGGGTGGGCGCGGCCGGAGAAGAGCATCAGCTTCTTCTCGCCGGTCGTCTTGATCCCGCTCACAGCAAGTCTCCTTGGATGTCACTTTGGTGCGCTTCTCACGGTACGCCCCGCCCGGCATACCCGTGTACGGGTCACTGATCGCTCTGGTGCTCCTGGTGAGCGCTCTCCGCGGCCCGTGCCGCGGCGCTTCCGGGGCGCTTGCGGGCCACCCAGCCCTCGATATTCCGCTGCTGTCCGCGGGCGACGGCCAGCGAGCCGGGGGGCACATCCTTGGTGATGACCGAGCCGGCGGCGGTGTAGGCGCCGTCCCCGATCGTGACAGGAGCCACAAGCATGTTGTCGGCTCCGGTGCGGCAGTGGCTGCCGATGGTGGTGTGGTGCTTGTTGACGCCGTCGTAGTTCACGAAGACGCTCGCGGCGCCGATGTTGGTGTGGTCGCCGATCGTCGCGTCACCCACATAGGACAGATGCGGCACCTTGCTGCCCTCGCCGATCGTGGCGTTCTTCATCTCCACGTAGGTACCGGCCTTGGCCTTGGTGCCGAGCCGGGTGCCGGGGCGCAGATACGCGTACGGCCCCACACTGGCGCCCTCGCCGATCTCGGCGCTGTGGGCGACGGTGAACGAGGCGACGGCGCCCTCGCCCACGGTGGTGTCGGTGAGCCGGGAGTTCGGGCCGACCTCGCTGTGCGCGGCGAGATGGGTGGTGCCCAGCAGCTGGGTGCCGGGGTGGACCAGGGCGTCCGGTGCGAAGGTGACGGTCGCGTCGATCCAGGTGGTGCCCGGGTCGACCACGGTCACCCCGCTGAGCATGGCGCGCTCCAGCAGCCGGTCGTTGAGCAGCCTGCGGGCCTCGGCCAGCTGGACGCGGTTGTTGATGCCCAGGATCTCCCGGTGGTCGGCGGCCACGGCGGCTCCCACCCGGTGACCGGCCTCACGCAGGATGCCGAGCACATCGGTGAGGTACTCCTCACCCTGGCTGTTGTCGGTGCGCACCTTGCCGAGCGCGTCGGTGAGCAGCTGGGCGTCGAAGGCGAAGACACCGGAGTTGATCTCGCGGATCGCGCGCTGGGCGTCGGTGGCGTCCTTGTGCTCGACGATCGCGGTGACGGCGCCGCTCGCCGGGTCCCGCACGATCCGGCCGTAGCCGGTGGAGTCGGGCACCTCGGCGGTGAGCACGGTCACGGCGTTGCCGTCGGTGGCGTGCACCGAGGCGAGCCGGTCCAGCGTCGTGCCGGTCAGCAGCGGGGTGTCACCGCAGACGACGATCACGGTGCCGTCGAGGGCGACTCCGCTGCCGGACAGCTCCTCCAGGCCCATCCGGACGGCGTGGCCGGTGCCGTTCTGCTCGTGCTGGACGGCGGTGCGCACCTCCGCGTCGATCTCGGCGAGATGCGCGGTGACCTGCTCACGGGCGTGGCCGACGACGACCACCAGATGCTCGGGCGAGAGCTCGCGGGAGGCGGCGACGACATGCCCGACGAGGGATCGGCCGCAGATCGCGTGCAGGACCTTGGGGGTCGCCGACTTCATACGGGTGCCCTCACCCGCGGCGAGGACGACGACGGCTGCCGGGCGGTTGGCGCTCACGGGTGTGCCCTTCGGCTTCGGGGGTGGACACCCGCAGGATACCGAGAGGTTTCGGGACGGAAACGTGTGCGGGTCCCGATCGGGGCGATCAGGACCCGTAGGGACGGAAAGAAGAGCTCCCCTGCCAGGACTCGAACCCGGAACAACCGGACCAAAACCGGTAGTGTTGCCTATTACACCACAGGGGAAAGAAAAGCACTCAAGTCGGACACCTGGTCAGGCTGTCGACTTGGCCCCCACCACTATGCCGTACCACCAGCCCTCGATGCGACGGTATAGATCAGCGTTGTTGCCCCGTTCCGGGGCGCGGCGCTGTCCGCCGTTCGAGTGTCCTTCACCCCGCCGTGTCCCGGGGAATTCCCTTGCTCCACGGTCGTAGTCTGGTCGCTATGAGTGCTACGGGGGTAGTCGAGGCAGCGAGCGCGCGGGGCGCGCCCGCTGGTCCATGGTGGTGGTCGCGGCGGCGGAGCATGGTGCTCGATGTGGGTCTCGCCATCGCGTCGGCGGCGGAGTGCGCCGCGGAAGGTGTCGTTTTCGCCGATGACGCCCGGATTCCCCCGCTGCTCGGTGTGCTGCTCGGAATCGTCGTCGGCTCGACGCTGGTGGTGCGGCGCCGGTGGCCGATCGCCGTTGTCCTGATAGTGATCGCCGTCACCCCGGCCGAGATGGGGCTGCTGCTCGGTGTGGTCGGCCTCTACACCCTGGCCGCCTCCGAAGTGCCGCGGCGGATCACGGCGGTGCTCGCCGGGATGGCGGGCTCCGGGACGCTCATCATCACCATGATCCGTTTCCAGCAGGACATCGGGAAGGGCGGCTGGGACCCGGGGCTCTGGGCGGTGCCGCTGGTCTCGGTGACGATGGCGCTGGGGATGACCGCCCCGCCGGTGCTGCTCGGGCTGTACGTCAGGGCGCGGCGGCGGCTGGTGGAGAGTCTGCGGGAGCGGGCCGACGGACTTGAGCGCGAGCTGTCGCTGCTCGCGGACCGCGCGGAGGAGCGGGCCGAGTGGGCCCGCAACGAGGAGCGCACCCGGATCGCCCGCGAGATGCACGACGTGGTGGCGCACCGGGTGAGCCTGATGGTGGTGCACGCGGCGGCGCTCCAGGCGGTGGCGCTGAAGGACCCGGAGAAGGCGTCGAAGAACGCGGCGCTGGTCGGAGACATGGGGCGGCAGGCACTCACCGAGCTGCGGCAGATGCTGGGGGTGCTGCGCTCCGAGGACGGGCAGCGGTCCGGCGGGGGCGCGGCGGCCCCGGCCGCCCCCGAGGAGAAGCGGGTGCCGCTGGCCGCGGTGGCGGTGGCCGCGTCGGCCGCCGCGCAGGCCGCGGGGGCGGCGGCGCGGGAGGCGGAGCCCCTGGACGGGCCGCGCCTGGCGGAGCTGGACGCGCTGGTCGGGCAGTCGCGCGCGGCGGGGATGACCGTGGAGCTCTCGGTGGAAGGCGAGGAGCGGCGCTATGCGTCGCGAGTGGAGCAGACCGCCTACCGCGTGGTGCAGGAGGCGCTCACCAACGTCCACAAGCACGCCCCGGGCGCGAGCGCCCGGGTGCGGGTCGCCCATCGCGCCGACGAGATCGCGGTACTGGTGGAGAACGGCCCGAGCGAACGCGGCGCGGCGGACGCCGGGCTGCCCAGCGGGGGCAACGGCCTGGTCGGCATGCGTGAGCGGGTCTCCACGCTGGGCGGGGGCTTTGTGTCGGGCCCGACCGAGGCGGGCGGCTTCCGGGTCTCGGCGGTCATCCCGGACCGCACGGGCGCTGAACAAGCGGAGTCCGCGGACGCCCCCGCAGAGGAGTTGAAGGACGTGGCGCGCGCCAAGACCGCCTAGGCGCCCGGGCGGCGCGGGGCGCCCGGCCGTCGTTCGGGCGGAGCCGCGCGTCTGCGGAGTACGGGCCCGGCGGTGGCGCGAGGGGCGGCGGGCCGCGGGCCGGTGGGGTGCGGATCCGGCGTACCGGCGTTGCGTTCTGCCCGCCCGGGCGTGGATGTTCGGCGGCTTTCCGAAGTGGGTCCTGGTGGCTTTTGGGGCGTATGGGCCTGGTGGCGGCGAGAGCGGGGCGGCCGTGGGGTCGGAGGGTCGTTGTCGCGGCGGATCCGGCGTACCGGCGGGTCGGCGACCTCGCGGGTCGGGCGGTCTACGCCCGGGGCAACCTCGGCGGGAGGGTGCCTGTGACCAGGGTGGCCAGCGCCGCGTCCACGCTCGCGCCCAGATACCAGTCACCGCAGTGGTCCAGGCTGTAGACCCGCCCCTCCGCGTCGATGGTCAGCAGCGCCTGTCCGTCCGCCTCTTCGCCCAGCGGACAGACCTCCGTCTCCAGCGCCCGCCCCAAGTCGCCGAGGGTACGGGCCAGATGGAGGCCGGGCAGCGGGTCGATCCGGAACGAGGTCGGGGCGATCTGCCGCCCCGCCGCGGGCGGCTGCACCTCCAGCCCGCCGAACTCCGCCCACGCCTCGACGGCCGCCGGGAAGACCGCGTGCCGGTGTCCGGCCGGGGAGGTGTGGGCGCGCAGGGCGTCGGCCCAGATCTCGGCGCGCCGGATGTCCCAGCGGCCGGGCTCCCAGCCCGCCTCGCGCAGCGCGGCGTCGACGGCGATGGGGAAGCGGGTGACGTCTCTGCGGTCGTATGCCTGTTTCACTCGGTCTCACCCACGACCCGTACGCCGAAGTGGGCCAGCAGCGCCGTGCAGGACAGGCAGGGCGGGGCGTAGCTGCCGTGCTGGGGGTCGCCCGCCTCGCGGATGCGGCGGGTGGTGAGTTTGGCGTGCTTGAGGGAGCGGCGGGCCTCGCCCTGGCTGAGCGGTTTGCGGGAGGCCCGCTTGGAGCGGCTCGCCTCGAAGGCCGTCAGATGGCGGGAGAGCAGGATCGCCTCGGCGCA
This sequence comes from Streptomyces coffeae, assembly GCF_016741875.1. Classification (GTDB taxonomy): domain Bacteria; phylum Actinomycetota; class Actinomycetes; order Streptomycetales; family Streptomycetaceae; genus Streptomyces; species Streptomyces coffeae. The sequence goes on from NZ_JAERRF010000011.1 coordinate 112,691, forward strand.
GCGGCCGGTGAAGCGCTCGCGCCGGCCGGTGGGGAGCGCGTCGAGGAACTCCTTGACCAGGGGGTGCGGCGTGGGCGGCTGATCGCCCTTGATTCCGGTGCAGGTGAGGGTCTCGCCGCGGACGGACAGCGCGGCGGCCACGGCGGGCAGGATGCCGTCGCGCCGGTGGTGCACCGGGGGCGGCCCGGCGTCGGGGTCGACGCTGCTCCATCCCAGCCGGGGGTCGCCGGCCGCGGGGGCGGCGCCGTTGCCGCTCCCGCCGTTCCGCATGGTGTGCATGTGGTGATTCCCTCCCTACCGCAATCCCCCGGTTGCAGTGATCAGATTGCCAAATGTGCCGGGTGGTGCGGTAGTCCGGGCTTGTACCGCCAGGTGGGCGGCGCGTCGGGCCCGTGGCCGTGCGCCGGGACGGGGCGGCCGGGGCGACCGACCGGCTCCGCCCATTGCGCCACCACATAGGCTGTGGGCAGTAGACAGCATCAGCAGGGGGCAACCGCCATGACGACAGGTCGGCTCGGGCAGCACACCGCGCCACCGAACACGGCCTACGCCGGGCAGGTCGTGCACTTCCCGGACCCGGTCCGGGCCGCTCGCCACCCCAAGGGCGTCCGAGTGGACGAAAGCGGCTATCCGGACTTCTCGCCCTATGCTCGCGCGGCGGCCGAAATCGCCGAGCCCCCGGAGGGGTTCGGCGTCGACGAGCTGCGGCTGACCGACTACGTCTCGGCGAACGCGGCACAGTTCGCCGCCGGGCACGAGCTGTGGAAGGACTCCGCGCCGGTCGCCACCCCGCACGGCTGGACCTGGCACCACGTCGCCGGCACCCGGCGGATGGAGCTGATCCCGGTCGAGGTGAAGGCGCTGCTGCGGCACCACGGTGGACTGGCCACCGCGCCGGTCGACCAGAACAAGCGCGGCACCCGGCCCCTCCAGGAGACCCGGCCGATCCACTTCGGGCTGCCCGTGCGCGGTCTTTCGGTCACCGAGGAGCAGATGCTGGGCGTCGAGGAGGACCTCGGCTACCGGCTGCCCGACGCGTACCGCTCCTACCTCAAGGCGGCGGGTGGCTGCGCACCGGTCGGTGCGGCGCTCGACCCGGAGTTGGGGCTGCTGATCGATCAGCCCTTCTTCACGGTGCGCGACGAGGCCGCGGTCAACGACCTCGTGTACATGAACAAGTGTCTGCGTGACCACTTCACCAAGGACTATCTGGGCGTCGGCTTCGTCCAGGGCGGAGTGATCGCGGTGAAAGTGAAGGGCGACGCGATCGGCTCGGTGTGGTTCTGCGCGTACGACGACGCGCGGGACCGCGACGGCTGGACGGTTCAGGACCGGGTGACGGAGCTCATGCTGCCGTGCGGCGATGACTTCGACGCCTTCCTGCTGCGGCTGGCGGGCAATCCGCCGGAGCTGGAGACCGTGGCGAACCTGATGGTGGACGGCGGATTCGCGTACGCCGTCCCGGTGGAGGAGTGAGCGCGATGGTGACCTTCGCACAGGCGCAGGAGCGCGCGGAACTCTGGATCAACGCCGATGTGCCCGCCTATCAGCAGCGCGAGGTACGGGTCCGGGAGTTCGACCTGGGGTTCGTGGTCTGGGCCGAGGACCGGCCCGACGGTCCGGTGTCGGACGCGGCCACCGAGGGCGCGCGGATGGTCATCGCCCGCGACAGCGGCGACACCACGCTGTGGCCGGGACTGCCGGTCGGTGAGGTGATCCGCCGTTACGAGGAGACTTACGGGGCGGCGGCCGACGCCGCCTCCTCGGAGACCACCGGTGGACGCCAGCAGCGCATCGACCTCAACGCCACGTCCTTCCTGCTCACCCCGCCGGAGTGGTTGCAGGAGGCGGCGGACGCGATGAGTCTGCCGGACCAGCGGCTGGACATCCCCGACCAGCGGTCGGACGCCGCGTCCGCGGGCGCGGCCGGGTCCGGGGGGCCGCAGGACGCGCCGCCGGTGCCGGGCGCTCCGGCCCCGGCCGCTTCCGGTTCTTCCGCCGGATCCTCTTCTTCCAGCTCCTCCGCCGCGTCGGCGCCCTCCGGCGGTACGCCGTGGGCCGACATCAACTCCCGAAGCGACGACGGCGACCGCTCGGTCGCGCTGCCCGCGACGGTCTTCGCCCCGCCGCTGGCGGGCTCCGACGACGAGGACACCCCGCCGCCGGGCGTGCGGCCGGACGCCAAGACCGAGCTGCTGTCCGGCGGCAGCGCGTTGCCGCCCACGGCCATCGCCCCGCAGATCGACCTTCCGGAGGGCGCGGGTCCGGCCGCCGGTCCGGCGTCCGGCGCCGCTCCCGGCGCGGCCGACATCGCGAACGAGGCCACCCGCAAGGCGACGCCCGGCGGCCCGACGCCTCCGCCGCCGCCCGGCGCCCCGGGTGCGCCCGGCGCCCGGCCGGGCGCGGGCGGGCAGACCCCGCCGCCCCCTTCACCGCCGCCCGCCCCGTCCGGGCCCGGCGCCCCGGGTGCTCCGGCCGGGGGCTATGTGCCGACCCAGCTGGTCTCGCAGCTCGACCCCGACGCGGGACCCGGTGGACAGACCCCGCCGCCGGGCGGTCCGGGTGCGCCCGGTGCTCCGGGCGGCGGCCATGTACATGCCGCGGCGACGATGCTGGCGGGTGGTCCCGGTCAGCCCGCCGCGCCCGGCGCGCCCGGTGCGCCGGGCGCTCCCGGTGCTCCTGGTGCACCCGGTGCTCCGGGTCAGACCCCGCCGCCCGGTGCTCCGCAGCCGCCCCAGGCGCCCGGTGCCCCAGGCACTCCCGGCGGTGGTGTGCATGCCGCGGCGACGATGCTGGCGGGTGGTCCCGGTCAGCCCGCCGCGCCCGGCGCGCCCGGTGCTCCGGGTCAGACGCCGCCGCCCGGTCCGGGCGGTCCCGGCTTCCCGGCTCCGCCCGGCGCCCCGGGCGTTCCCGGTCAGGCTGCCCCATCCGGCCCGCAGCCGCCCGGCCCACCCGGGGTCCCCGGTGCGGGTGGTTCCGCGACACCGCCGCCTCCGTTCCCCGGTGCGCCCGGCGCCCCGGGTGTGCACGGTGCTCCTGGCGCGCCCGGCGCTCCCGGTGACGGTGTGCACGCCGCCGCGACCATGCTGGCCGGTGGCCCCGGCGCCCCGGGCGTTCCTGGCGCTCCCGGCGCCCCCGGTATGGCTCCGCCGACCGGTCCTCCGGCCCCCGGGATGGCCCCGCCCCCCGGCGCCCCGGCTCCCGGTGCCCCGGCTCCCGAAATGGCTCCGCCCGGATACGCGTACCCGCAGCCGCCGCCCGGTCAGCCGACCGTGGGCCCCGGCTATATGGCGGTCCTCCGCTACCGCGCCCAGGACGGCTCGGAGCAGCAGCTCATCCGCCGTTCCGCGCCGGGCACCCCGCATCCGGAGTGGCAGATCCTGCACGAGCTGCGGTCGATGAACGTCCCGCCGCAGCAGGTGCTGGAGCTCCACACCGAGCTGGAGTCCTGTGATCTGCCCGGCGGTTACTGCGCCCGGATGATCCGCGAGACCTGGCCGCAGGTGCGCATCAGCCACACCGCTCCGTACGGCCGTGACCACGCCACCCGTCAGCAGGGCGTCCGCCATCTGCTGGAGCACCAGGGCGAGTTGCACCAGGTCGCGGACGGCCCGGCCCGTCCGGCGCCGAACCGGGTGCCGCTGCCGCACCCCAGCCAGGTGCAGCCGGTGCCGCCGGTTCCGCCCGAGGGTCTGGCGCATGAGCTGGGCCAGGCGTTCGGCCCCGGTGTCTTCCGCTTCGACCAGCGCGCGGTCTCCCGGATGGGCGTACCGGACGTGGTCGCGCAGACGCTGGTCCGGGCGGGCCTCCCGGTGGACTTCGGGCCGTTCTTCTGGGCCCAGGCCCAGCCGGGCCGCCCGGTGCCGACGCTGGCCGAGCTGGCGGCCGAGCGCGGGGTGCAGCCCGCGGCCGACGCCGGGTCGTACCTGGTCATGGGCAATGACTTCGGCCGTCAGCTGTGTGTGCAGTACGGCACCGCGCACATCGTGGCCATCCCCCTGGAGGCGGTGGCGCAGCCGGTGCCTCCGCAGTTCGTGAACACCGGTCTGCCGGAGTTCGTGCGCTGTATGGGGCTGTTGGGCCGGATGTGGCGGCTGCGCTACGGGCTGACGCCCGAGCAGGCGGGCCGCTGGACGGTCGACTTCCAGGCCCAGCTCGCCGCCCTGGACCCGGCGGCGCTGTCCGCACCGGACAACTGGTGGTCGGTGCTGCTGGAGCAGATGTGGGACGGCCTGCTCTGACCTAGCCCAGCAGGCAGCGTCGGCAGACGGATCGAGGCGCCCGACCCCCGTGACGGGGGCGGGCGCCTCGTCGTTGTTGTCACCGGATTCCGGCGGGATACCGGGGGATTCCGCGGGCGTGCCGGAGCGGGTCCCGGTCCTCGCCGCGAGGACAGCTGGGCGGAGTGTCGCGTTATGGGTGATTAGGGGCGATCCATCAAGATGTGCGCCGAAGCGCGTTGCATGCCGGACAAAAGGGGTTCCAAGGATGGGCGCATCGGTGTCACCACAGGGCTTCACCATCGTCGGACGGGGCCGCGGCTACCGTCCCGTGCAGGTCGACCGCTGTGTGGCGGAGCTGTCCCAGGCGCGTGACGCGGCGTGGGAGCGGGCGGCGCGCCTCACCGTGCTCGCCAATGAGCTGTCCGCCGACGCGGAGCGGTTGCGCGAGGCGGTCTCCCAGCTGGCCCCCCAGACGTATGAATCGCTGGGCGACCGCGCCCAGCTGATCCTGATGGCGGCCGAGGAGGAGGAGACCCATCTGCGCGCGCAGGCCGAGGCATGGGCGCAGGAGCAGTGGGAGATCGCGCAGGCCGACGCCCGCAGGATGCGCGACGAGGCGCGCGACGAGGCCGAGCGGGTGCGCGAGGCCGCCGAGGCGTCGGCGCGCAGCACCCTGGAGGCGGCCCAGGCCGAGGTCGAGGAGGTGCGGGCGGTCTCGCGCCAGGACGTCAAGGAGTGGCGGGGCGAGGCGCTGTCCGCGCTCAAGGACATGCGGCAGCGCACCGCCGCGGTCCTGGTCGGGCAGGAGCGGGAGCACGGCGACCGGTGGGAGGCGGCGGGCCGCGAACTGGCCGAGCGGGACAGCGCGATGACCGCCCGGCTGGCCCAGCTGGAGGAGTTCACACAGGCCCGGCTGGCCGACGCCAAGCGGGAGTACGCGATGGCCGAGCAGGCCGCGCGGCTGCGCCAGGAGGACGCGCAGGCGCAGGCGGCGGAGATCGTCGCCCAGGCACGGGCCCGCGAGGAGCGCCTCGCCCGGGAGACCGAGCGGACGCTGCGCGAGCACATGGACCGGCGCGAGGAGTTGAAGGCCCACCTGGAGCATGTGCGCGGCAGCCTGGCGGCACTGACGGGCAAGCCGGTGGCCGACGACCCCGGCCCCAACTCCCACCCGGAGCTGAGCCCCGAGTCCTGAGCGACCTGGCCTCCGGCCCGGAAGACCGGTGACGCGCGGCGGGTACGGCGATGCGACCGTACCCGCCGCGCGGTGCTGCGCCGGGCCCTTGCCGGGGGCGTAGCGGGGCGTTCCCCCCTTCGCGCGGTGGTGCGCGGGGTGTACGGCCTGGTGGCCGGGCCGCTTTGCCTCGAGCCGCGGTCAGGGCGACGCGACCATCGGATCTGGCGCGACGGCGTTCCGTTCGTCTCCGGTGGCCGTGGGCCGCAGAGCCTGCGCGCGGTACGGCTGCCCCGAGCGGGGGGTGTTCAGCGGCCTCTCGGCGACGGGTCGCACCAATCACCAGGCCGGTCGACGCCCGCCCGCTGCCCGCCGCTCAAGGCTCGCGCTCCGCGGCCTCCCGCTCCGGGGGGACCGGAAAGGTGCGCGGGGCGAGGAAGAGGAGGACCAGCAGGGCCAGGAGTGCCGCGGCGGCGGCGCCCAGGTAGACGTGGTCGACGGCGGTGTCCACCGCCCGGCGCAGATAGTCCGCGGCCCGGTCGCTGAGGGCCGCCGGGTGGTCCAGGGCGTGGGAGACCCCGTCGAGGTCGTCGGGGAGCCCGGTCCGGATGGCGGTCGGGGCCTCGGTCAGCCGTGAGGCCAGCGTCGCGTTGGCGACGGCGCCGAAGAGCGCGGCGCCCACGCTCTGGCCGACCTGGCGGCAGAAGAGGATCGAGGCGGTCGCGGTACCGCGCTCGGACCAGCCGACGGACGACTGCACCCCGATGATCAGCGGCAGTTGGAACAGCCCGAGGGCCGCCCCCAGCGCCAGGGTGATCAGCGCCGGCTGCCAGGCGGCCCCGGGGTAGGGGAGGAACGGGAAGGCGGCCAGGACCAGCGCGGCGACCCCGATCCCGGTCATCGCACAGCGCCGGAAGCCGATGCGGTTGTAGACCCGGTTGCTGCACGCGGCCGAGATCGGCCAGCTCAGCGTCATCACGGAGAGGACAAACCCGGCCGCGATCGGACCGAGCCCCAGCACCGACTGGGCATAGGTGGGCAGAAAGACCGTCGGGGCGATCATCAGCAGTCCGAGCGCGCCGAACGCCAGATTGACCGCCGAGATCGTACGGCGCCGCCAGACCCAGCCCGGGATGATCGGTTCGGCGGCACGCCGTTCGATGACCACGGTCGCCACCCCGCACACCGCGCTGCCCGCCAGCAGCGCCAGCGAGGGCGCCGACAGCCAGCCCCAGGCCACCCCGCCCTGGACCAGCGCGGTCAGCAGCAGTCCGCCGGAGGCGAAGACGGCCAGCGCGCCCGCCCAGTCGATCCGCGGCCGGTGCCCGGCGGGCCGCTCCGGCTCGTGCAGATGACGGGCGATCAGCGTCCAGGCCAGCGCCCCGACCGGCAGGTTGATCAGGAAGATCCAGCGCCAGTCGGCGTATCCGGCGAGCACTCCGCCGATCACCGGGCCCGCCACCGCGGACACCGCCCACACCGAGGAGAGCCGGGCCTGGATCTTCGGGCGTTCCTTGAGCGGATAGAGATCGGCGGCGATCACCTGGACGGTGCCCTGGAGCGCCCCGCCGCCCAGCCCCTGGACGATCCGGAAGGCGATGAGGGTGGCCATGTTCCAGGCCCCGGCGCACAGCAGCGACCCGGAGACGAAGATGACGATGCCCGCGAGGAGCACCGGTTTGCGGCCGAAGGTGTCGGAGAGCTTGCCGTAGACGGGGAGGGTGACGGTCACGGCGAGCAGATAGCCGGAGAACAGCCAGGAGAAGACGGAGAAGCCGCCGAGGTCGCCGACGATCTGCGGAACGGCGGTGGAGATGACGGTCGAGTCCAGGGCGGCCAGCGCCATAGCGAGCATCAGGGCGGCGACGACCGGGCGGCGCTCACGGGCGCTCGGTGGTGTCGCCGAGGCCGCTCCGGAGGCCGGAGGAGTGGGTTCCGCGTCCGTTGGCCGTCGTGCGGTGCCGCCCACCGTGGCGCACTCCCTTCCGCCGGACCGCGCCCGGCCGCCCTCCGGTGTCCGGCCGAGCTCCGGCGCCCGGCTGACGTCCGGAATTCTTGTACGACCCACCCTTCCATGCCGGGACAGCACGGGGGAAGGTTGCATACGGCTGCTGCACCCCCGGAATTGAGCCTCACCCAGGGGCAGGGTGCAGGATCGACCCGGAGACCGGCTCCCCCTCAGGGCTTAGACCCTTAGGGGGTGTCCACCCGTACCTCCTACCCGTGGCTCGTTCCGGCGGAGGAGGAGGCGGGCCCATCCGCTCTTTAGTGTTGCTACGGGCAGCGCAACCACGGGGGTGGGGCTGCCCCCACCGCGAACACGGAGCCAGGCACCATCGCGGCGGTTCCCCGGACTCGGCAGGCTGGATGCCGCGAGCGATCAGGGAACCGGGATCGCCCACACATATCGAGGAGAGTCACCGTGACAACGGCTGTATCGATTCCCAAGACCGGGGGCAGCGGGGGACATACGGCCGTCGCTGCCCGCGCACGACAGGTGGTCAAGGCGTACGGCTCGGGGGAGACCCGGGTGGTCGCGCTGGACCATGTGGACGTGGACATCGCCCGCGGTCAGTTCACCGCGATCATGGGGCCCTCCGGCTCCGGCAAGTCCACTCTGATGCACTGCCTGGCCGGGCTGGACACCGTCTCCTCGGGCCAGATCTTCATCGACGAGACCGAGATCACCGGGCTCAAGGACAAGAAGCTCACCAAGCTGCGCCGGGACCGCATCGGCTTCATCTTCCAGGCGTTCAACCTGCTGCCGACGCTGAACGCGATAGAGAACATCACGCTGCCGATGGACATCGCGGGCCGCAAGCCGGACCGTGCCTGGCTGGACCGGGTGGTGGAGACGGTCGGCCTCGCCGGGCGGCTCAAGCACCGGCCGAACCAGCTCTCCGGCGGTCAGCAGCAGCGCGTCGCCGTGGCCCGTGCGCTGGCCGCCCGGCCCGAGATCATCTTCGGTGACGAGCCGACCGGAAACCTGGACTCGCGGGCCGGCGCCGAGGTCCTGGGCTTCCTGCGGCGCTCGGTGGACGAACTGGGCCAGACCATCGTGATGGTCACCCACGACCCGGTCGCCGCCTCCTACGCCAACCGCGTGCTGTACCTGGCCGACGGCCGGATCGTGGACGAGATGCACAACCCGACCGCCGAACTGGTCCTGGAGCGCATGAAGCACTTCGACGCGCGCGGGCGGGTGTCATGACCGTCCTCAAGACCTCGATGCGCAACTTTGTCGCGCACAAGGGACGGATGGCGCTCTCCGCCATCGCCGTCCTGCTGTCGGTGGCCTTCGTCTCCGGCACCCTCGTCTTCACCGACACCACCAACGCCACGTTCGACAAGCTCTTCGCGGCCACCTCCTCCGATGTCACGGTCAGCCCGAAGAACGCCAACAACGGCGACGATGCGCAGACCAGCACCCGGATCGAGACGCTGCCCGCCGCCGAGAAGAAGCGGATCGAGGGCATCAAGGGCGTCAAGTCGGTGGCCGGCGACGCGACCAGCCAGAAGATCACCGTCGTCGACAAGAAGAACAAGGACATCGGTCCCAGCTCCGGCGCCCCCACCATCGGCACCAACTGGGACCCGACCGAGCACCGCTCGGTGAAGCTCACCTCCGGCCGTGCGCCGCGCGGTCCCACCGAGGTGATGCTCGACGCCGACACCGCCAAGTCCAAGAAGGTGAAGATCGGTGACGAGCTGCGGGTGATCGGCATCCCCGGCGAGTTCCGCGCCAAGGTCGTCGGTCTGGTCACCTTCCAGGTGACCAACCCCGGCTCCACCGTGCTCTACCTGGACACCCCTTCGGCCCAGCGGCTGCTGCTCGGCCGCGCCGAGGCGTTCACCAGCTTCGCGCTCACCGCCCAGCCGGGCGTCAGCAACGACCAGCTGAAGAAGAACGTGCTGGCCGAGCTCGGCACCGGACTCAAGGTGCAGACGAAGGCCGAGGCCAGCGCGGAGGCCGAGGACGACATCGGCTCCTTCCTCGACATCATGAAGTACGCGATGCTCGGCTTCGCCGGTATCGCCGTCCTGGTCGGCATCTTCCTGATCGTCAACACCTTCTCCATGCTGGTCACCCAGCGCACCCGGGAGATCGGGCTGATGCGGGCCATCGGGTCCAGCCGCAAGCAGATCAACCGCTCGGTGCTCATCGAGGCGCTGCTGCTGGGCATCATCGGCTCGGTCCTCGGTGTGCTCGCCGGTGTCGGGCTCGCGGTCGGGCTGATGAAGATCATGGGCAGCGCCGGTCTGCATCTGAGCACCGACCAGCTGACGGTGAAGCCCGCCACGCCCGTCGTCGGTCTCAGCGTGGGCATCGTCGTCACCGTCATCGCCGCGTACATCCCGGCCCGCCGGGCGTCGAAGATCTCCCCGATGGCGGCGCTGCGCGACGCCGGTACCCCGGCGGACGCCAAGGCCGGGCGGATCCGCGCCGTGATCGGCACCGTGCTCACCGCGGCCGGGGCCGTCGCCCTGTTCGCCGCGGGCAGCGCGGACAAGGCGACCGACGGCTCGATGTTCCTGGGCCTGGGTGTGCTGCTGACCCTCGTCGGCTTCATCGTGATCGGCCCGCTGCTGGCCGGTCTGGTGATCCGGGTGCTCGCCGCCGTGATCCTGCGGATCTTCGGCCCGGTCGGCCGGTTGGCCGAGCGCAACGCGCTGCGCAACCCGCGGCGGACCGGCGCCACCGGCGCGGCCCTGATGATCGGTCTGGCCCTGGTCGCCTGTCTGTCGGTGGTCGGCTCCTCGATGGTCGCCTCGGCCAGCGACGAGCTGGACAAGTCGGTCGGCGCGGACTTCATCGTCCAGCCCAAGGGCCCCGGCAAGCCGATCACCCCGCAGATCGAGAAGGCGATGGAGAAGGCCAAGGGCCTGGACCACATCAGCCATCTGAAGGTGATCGACAACGCCCGGCTGACGCTGCCGGACGGCAAGACGGTCGGCAAGGATCTGTCCGCCGCCACCCCGACCTACGCGCAGGATCTGCGGAGCCCGGTGGTGGAAGGCTCGCTCGGCGACGCCTACGGCGAGAACGCCATGTCGCTGCCCGAGGGCTTCGCCAAGGACCACAAGGTGAAGAAGGGCGACACGGTGACCGTCGCCTTCGACCACGGCCGGAAGGCCAAGCTCACCGTGGCCGCGATCACTTCGGACGACACCTCCCTGGACAAGGGGGCGATGTACCTCAGCATCGCGACCGTCCAGCGCTATGTCCCGGCCGACCGGATCCCGACGGACATGATGGTCCTCGGAACGGCCAAGGACGGCCAGGAGGACCAGGCGTACGCCTCGCTCAAGAAGCAGCTGGCGCAGTACCCGAGCATCCAGGTCCGCGACCAGACCGACTACAAGAAGATGATGGAGGACCAGATCGGCCAGCTGCTCAACCTGGTCTACGGTCTGCTCGCCCTGGCGATCATCGTCGCCATCCTCGGTGTGGTGAACACCCTGGCCCTGTCGGTCGTCGAGCGGACCCGTGAGATCGGCCTGATGCGCGCCATCGGCCTCTCCCGCCGCCAGATGCGCCGCATGATCCGGCTGGAGTCCGTGGTCATCGCGCTCTTCGGCGCCCTGCTGGGCCTCGGGCTCGGGATGGGCTGGGGCGCGACCGCGCAGAAGCTGCTGGCGCTCGAGGGGCTGAAGACCCTGGAGATCCCGTGGCCGACCATTCTCACGGTCTTCATCGGCTCCGCCGTGGTGGGCCTGGTGGCGGCGCTGATCCCGGCCTTCCGCGCGGCCCGGATGAACGTCCTGAACGCCATCGCCACGGAGTAGGAAGCGACGGAAGGTCAGCCAGGACCCGCCCCTCGGACGTACCGGGCGAGGGGCAATGGCGACCCGGCCCGGTGTGCTCTCGGGGGTGCACACCGTGCCGGGTCGCGGCCGTTTTCCCGGTCTTTGACTTCGAGTGCGCTCCAGCTCCTAGCGTGATCGACACGACCGCGAGGAGCATCGCTTCCAGGAGGTACACCCATGACCCCGCTTCCCGCCCGCACTCTCGGCTCCCTGAACGTCTCCGCGCAGGGGCTCGGCTGCATGGGGATGAGCCACACCTACGGCGAGTCCGACGACCAGCAGTCGATCACGACCATCCATCGCGCCCTCGACCTCGGCGTCACCCTTCTGGACACCTCCGACTACTACGGCAGGGGGCACAACGAGGAGCTGATCGGCCGGGCCCTGGCCGGCCGCCGGGACCAGGCGGTGATCGCCACCAAGTTCGGCTTCGCCAACCGGCTGGGCGAGCAGACCCGGATCCGGGGCGACGCGGCGTACGTACGGCAGGCGTGCGACGCCTCGCTGCGCCGCCTCGGTGTCGACCACATCGACCTCTACTACCAGCACCGCGTCGACCCCGACGTGCCCATCGAGGAGACCGTCGGCGCGATGGCCGAGCTGGTCCGGGCGGGCAAGGTGCGCTTCCTCGGGCTCTCCGAGGCGGGCGTGGACACCATCCGCCGCGCCCACGCCGTCCACCCCGTCTCCGCGCTCCAGAGCGAGTGGTCGCTGTGGACCCGGAACCTGGAGGCGGAGATCGCCCCGGTCTGCCGTGAACTGGGCATCGGCCTGGTGCCGTTCTCGCCGCTCGGGCGCGGCTTCCTGACCGGCCGGATCAGCTCGCTGGACGCGCTGGAGGAGAAGGACATGCGCCGCGGCCAGCCCCGGTTCGCCGACGGCAATCTGGACCGGAACCTGGCCATCGTGGAGCGGCTGCGCGAACTGGCCGCCGACAAGGGCGTCACCGCCGGTCAGCTCGCCCTGGCCTGGGTGCAGCACCGGGGCGAGGACGTGGTGCCGATCCCGGGCACCCGCCGGGAGAGCTATCTGCGGGAGAACCTGGGGGCGCTGGACATCGAGCTGTCCGCCGAGGAGCTCACCGCGATCGACGCCGCCGCACCGGCCCAGGAGATCGCCGGGAACCGCTACGACGACAGCTCCCTGCGCTTCGTCGACGGCTGAGTCCCGGGCCCGAGGGGAAGGGGGAACCGGCCGGAAAATGAGTTCGCCGCGAGCGATGAGTTCTCCGGTGCCCCGCGGTCTTAAGGGAAAAGCCGCACACCAGGGAGGTTCCCCATGACTGAGACCACGAAGGGCACCCGGCTCAGCGAGCTGGGCCGGGTGGCCGTCACCGTCACCGACCAGGACCGGGCGCTGGACTTCTACCTCGGCACGCTCGGCTTCGACAAGCGTGCCGACATCCCCTTCGGGGAGGGCCACCGCTGGATCGAGGTCGGGCCGTCGGGCGGCGGGGCCGGGATCGCGCTGGTGCTCCCGCAGAACTGCGAGGACGCCGGTGGTTCCGGCTCCGGGCCCAGCACCGAGACCGGCATCATCCTCACCTCCGAGGACATCGACGCCGACCACGCCACGCTGCGGAAGGCCGGGGTGGACACCGACCCGGAGGTCATGCGCTGGGGCGCTCCTGTGCCGCCCATGTTCTCGTTCCGCGACCCCGACGGGAACGCGATCATGGTCGTCAGCGAGGAGTGAGCACCGGGGAACCGTCCTGACCCGCGGGCGCCGGTCCGCCGACGAGGGAGCGGACCGGCGCACGCCGGGGCGGGATTCAGTCCCGGGGGAGCAGGGTGCCGAGCGGGCCGAGGTCGAGATTGAGGTCCTCCGGCTCCAGACCGTGCTGTTCGCGCAGCTCCGCCATCCGCCGGTCCAGCAGCATCAGGGTGGTGCCGATCCGTTCCACCTGCTCATCGGTGAGATCGCCCGCGTCGATCCGGCGCAGCGCCTGGCGTTCCATCAGCTGCCGCAGGAGCTCCACGATGGTGAGGACGAGCGCCACCAGATCGCGGCCCATCGCCTCCTGGTCGAGATCGACCCGGGCGCCGGTCACAGCGGGCCCGAGTCGGTCCACGGCGCGGCGACGCGCTCGTTGACCGAGGACAGCAGGGCGTGCAGGGACAGCCGTACGAGGGGCACCTCGGCGATGGCGATCACCAGGTCACCGCTGACCACCACCCCGGTGGCCAGCACCCGGTCCAGCAGATCCACCAGCGGTACCCCGATGGGCCCGTGGGCCTCGGCGGGGGCCGAACCCCAGGCGGCGACGGTCATGGCGGGGTACCTCCGTCGGCGAAGGAGTACGGGGCCCAGGGGCCGGACAGTTCGATCTCGACGGCCTCCTCGTCCCGGCCGAGCGAGGCGAGCGCGGCGCGCAACTGCCGCTCCCGCCCGCGGTCCATGAGATACGCCGCGTTGAGCACATGGGTGCGGCGCGGGCCCGTCACCTCGGCCCCGTGCAGGCGCAGCCGCCGCGCGGCCACCGCGAGGCCCCGCACCACGGTGTCCACCCGCTCGGCGGCCCGGAGCGCCGCGCCCTGGCGCTCCTCCCGGCCGCGCCGGCGGCTGCGGATCTGTTCCAGATAGGCGCGGCCGGTGGCCGCCGCGGCGCCCGGGGCGGACGCGGGGGTGGCGGGCTGTCCGGCGAGGGCGTAGACCTTCACTCCCCACTCGACCCGGCCGGTGATCCGGTCGAGGGCGGTGAGCAGGGAGTCCTCGCGTGCGCGCAGGGCCTCCCGGGTCCGTTCATCACCGCGGTAGAGGGTCGCCAGCGGCAGCGGAACGGTCGGTGCCGCGGCCATGGCCGCCGTGATCACCTCATGGTGGGCGCGGGCGCAGCGCTCCAGCTCGGCGCGGTCGGACAGCCGCTGCCGCAGGGCCTCTTCGGCGTAGTCGGCGGCCGGGACGTCCTGGACCACGGCGGTCAGCGGACCCATCGCGAGGGTACGGACGGGGGCGGGCGGGCCGACACCGGCCAGCCCGCCGAGCGCCGCCGCCGTCCGCTCTCCGGAGGGGCGGCAGACGGCGAAGACATAGGTGAGGGCGGTGTCCTGGATCATCGTCATGCCGTGCTCCTGTCGGCCCCGTTGGACTCGGCGGACTCGATCGCCCGCAGCCGCTCGCGCAGCTGCGCGTTCTCCGCTGCCAGGGCGTCGTGCGCGGCGCGGGAGGACAGCGCGGGGTCGGTCTCCCACCAGTCGATCCCCGCCTTGCGGGCGGTGTCGACGGACGAGACGAACAACCGCAGCCGGATGGTGAGCAGTTCGATGTCCAGCAGGTCGATCTTGATGTCCCCGGCGATCACGATGCCCTTGTCCAGGACGCGTTCGAGGATGTCGGCGAGGTTGGAGGTGGCCGGACCGGTGGGCTCCGGCCGCTCCCACCTCGTGTCGAGCTCGGTCACGGCCGCCTCGCCCCCGACGGACCGGCGGAGTCACGCCGCTCCAGCAGATCGAGCAGCCGGTCCTCCTCACGTTCGAACTCCTCGGGGCCGATCTCTCCGCTCTCCAGCGCCTCGTTGAGCGCGGCGAGCCGGGCGCGCACCACCGCCGGATCGTGCAGCTGCCGCTCCGCGGCGTCCCGCAGCTGCTCCGCCACCCACACCACACCCCGCACCGGCGCCAGCGGCAGCAGTACCACCTCGGTCAGGATGCCCATGCGCCCTCCACAAAGCTGTAGCAGGGCAGCGGGCCGGTCAGCCGCAGCTCGACCCGGGTCCCGTGCCGGGCCGCCAGCCGCCCCACGGCCTCCCCGAAGCGCCCGGTGGCGCTCCGGGGAAGGAGGAAGGACGCGTTGAGGACACAGCCGGGCACCTCGGGTCCGGCCACCCGCGCCTCCGCCAGGGCGGACAGCTCGGTCACCACCCCGGACGCCACGGCGGCGGCCCGGCGGGCCAGCCCCCGCGCCACGGCCTCACCGAGCCGGACGCTCGCCTCGTAGCCCGGGGCGCCGCGGGCGGCGGCCCGGGCGCGGCCCACCTCCGGGTCCTCGCGCACCAGCGACTCCAGGTCGCCCTGGGCCGGGATCGCCTTGACGTTCATCTCGACGCGGCCCTCGACGCGCCGCAGCGCGGCCAGACAGTCCTCCTGCGAGGACAGCAGCTGCCGCCGCACCGACTCCTCGTCGGGGGCGACCATCCCGAAGCGCATCGGCAGCACCGGGCCGTCCGCCGCCAGGGCCAGCGCCAGATCCTGGTGGGCCAGGAGGTCGCGGCGCTTGGCGCGCAGCCGGTCCGGGGCGTCGCCGACGACGGCGGCCAGCTCACCGGCGGGCAGCGTACCGACGCGGCCGGGCGGCTCACCGACCCCGGTGCGACCCGGCGGCACCCGATGACCGGCGCGGACCACGCCGTAGACGTACACGCCCGCTGCGGTGCTCCCGGGCGTGGGCTGTGGTGCGGCGGCCATCGGTCAGTCCTCCTCGGAACGGCGGCGGGAACGGCTCGTGGGCCGTCTGCGGGGACGGGACTCCGCGTACGCGTGCTCGTCGTCCTCGTCGTGTTCGTCCTCGTGGTGGTGTTCGTCCTCGTCATCACCGGCGCCGACGGCCTTCTTGACCTTCTCGCCCACCGACCCGACCGCCTTCTTGGCCTTCCGCTTGCCCAGGCTCGTGGCCACGCCCTTGCCCCCGCCGCCGCCGCCGAACAGCTCGGGCACGGTCTTGCTGCGGTCGTACTCCAGGTCCAGGCGGTTGCACGCCTCGGCGAAGCGCAGATAGGTGTCCACGCTGGCGACCACGATCCGGGCGTCGATCTTCAGGATCTCGATACCGACCAGGGAGACCCGGATGAAGACGTCGATCACCATGCCGCGGTCGAGGATGAGTTCCATGACGTCGTAGAGCGTGCCCGCCCGCGGGATGACGACGACCTCGTCGGTGTAGGTGGCGACCATGATCGGACCGTCCCTTCGGTTGCGCTGCGCGCTGCGGGTCAGCAGTCGTCGGCCGCGCCGCGCCGGTAGCGGCGGACCCTCCGGTATTCGCGGAGCTCGCCATGGCCGTCGAGGTTCACCTCGTACGTGGCGAGCAGGCTGGTGGTGTCGGGGATCCGGGCAACCTCCAGGACATCCACGTTCACCCGCCAGCCGTCCTCCTCCCGGCATACGGCGGAGACCCCCTCGGGCGGATGGGAGATCAATGCGGCCAGCCGCTCGCAGGCCCGTCCGGCCGCCTCCTCGGGGCCGGTCTCCCGGGAGCGTCGGCTCGTCGGCGTGCGCCGGTCCGGCTCCTTGGCGGTCGTACGGCGTTCTCGCTCTGCCATGTGCATCAGTCTGGTCACACACCGTGCGCGGGCGCGCGCTGAACTGGGCCAGACGCGGGCACCGGGGCCCGCGGGGCCGGGGCGGGGGTGGACCCGGCCACCGGTGTCGGCGGGTGGTCGTACTCTGGAAGACCCCCGGCCCGTGTCACGTGTCGGGTGATTCGCGTTGTCCGCCTCCGGGATGGAATACCCCTTTATGAGCCTCACCGGTCTGCTCGACGCCGTCGTACGGGACCCCGCGCTCGCCGAGGCGGTGCGCGGCGCCGCCGACGGAAACCGCCCCCATGTCGATCTGGTCGGCCCGCCCGCCGCCCGGCCCTTCGCCGTCGCCGCGCTGGCGCGCGAGACCGGCCGCACCGTGCTGGCGGTGACCGCCACCGGCCGCGAGGCCGAGGACCTCGCGGCCGCGCTGCGTTCGCTGCTGCCGCCGGACCGGGTGGTGGAGTACCCGTCCTGGGAGACGCTGCCGCACGAGCGGCTGTCCCCGCGCTCGGACACCGTCGGCCGCCGGCTCGCCGTGCTGCGCAGGCTGGCCCACCCCCGTGCGGACGACCCGGCGGCCGGTCCGGTCTCCGTGGTGGTCGCTCCCGTCCGCTCGGTCCTCCAGCCGCAGGTCAAGGGGCTCGGCGAGCTGGAGCCGGTCAGTCTGCGGGCCGGGCAGACCGCCGATCTGGAGGAGGCCGTGGACGGGCTCGCGGCCGCCGCCTACTCCCGGGTCGAACTGGTCGAGAAGCGCGGTGAGTTCGCCGTGCGCGGTGGCATCCTGGACGTCTTCCCGCCCACCGAGGAGCATCCGCTCCGGATCGAGTTCTGGGGCGACGACGTCGAGGAGATCCGCTACTTCAAGGTCGCCGACCAGCGGTCCCTGGAGGTCGCCGAGCACGGGCTGTGGGCCCCGCCCTGCCGTGAGCTGCTGCTCACCGATGACGTACGGCAGCGGGCCGCGGCGCTGGCCGAGGACCACCCCGAGCTGGGCGAGCTGCTCGGCAAGATCGCCGAGGGGATCGCGGTCGAGGGCATGGAGTCCCTGGCCCCGGTCCTGGTCGACGAGATGGAGCTGCTGCTGGACGTCGTCCCGGCGGGCAGCATGGCCGTCGTCTGCGACCCGGAGCGGGTGCGCACCCGGGCGGCCGACCTGGTGGCCACCAGCCAGGAGTTCCTCCAGGCGTCCTGGGCGGCCACGGCCGGTGGGGGCGAGGCCCCGATCGATGTCGGCGCCGCCTCGCTGTGGGGTCTGGCGGACGTCCGGGACCGGGCTCGTGAGCTGGGCATGATGTGGTGGTCGGTGAGCCCCTTCGCGGCTGACGAGGAGCTGGACGATGCCACCCTCAAGCTGGGTATGCACGCCCCGGAGAGCTACCGCGGCGACACCGCCCGCGCGCTCGCCGACACCAAGGGCTGGCTCGCCGACGGCTGGCGCGCGATCTATGTCACCGAGGGCCACGGCCCGGCCTCCCGCACGGTGGAGGTGCTCGGCGGCGAGGGGATCGCGGCCCGGCTGGAGGCGGACCTCGACGGGATCTCCCCGTCCGTGGTCCATGTGGCCTGCGGTTCGATCGACTACGGCTTCGTCGACCCCGCCCTGAAGCTGGCGGTGCTCACCGAGACCGATCTGTCCGGGCAGAAGGCGGCGGGCAAGGACGGCGCCCGGATGCCCGCCCGGCGCCGCAAGACCATCGACCCGCTCACCCTGGAGGCGGGCGACTTCATCGTCCACGAGCAGCACGGCGTCGGCCGCTACATCGAGATGGTGCAGCGCACCGTCCAGGGCGCCACCCGTGAGTATCTGGTCGTGGAGTACGCCCCGGCCAAGCGCGGCCAGCCCGGCGACCGGCTCTACATCCCCACCGACCAGCTGGAGCAGATCACCAAGTACGTGGGCGGCGAGGCCCCCACCCTGCACCGGCTCGGCGGCGCCGACTGGACCAAGACCAAGGCGCGCGCCAAGAAGGCCGTCAAGGAGATCGCCGCCGACCTCATCAAGCTCTACTCGGCGCGGATGGCCGCCCCCGGCCACGCCTTCGGCGCGGACACCCCCTGGCAGCGGGAGCTGGAGGACGCCTTCCCGTACGCCGAGACCCCCGACCAGCTGACCACCATCGGCGAGGTCAAGGAGGACATGGAGAAGTCGGTTCCGATGGACCGGCTGATCTGCGGCGACGTCGGCTACGGCAAGACCGAGATCGCGGTGCGGGCGGCGTTCAAGGCGGTGCAGGACGGCAAGCAGGTCGCCGTGCTGGTGCCCACCACCCTCCTCGTCCAGCAGCACTTCGGCACCTTCGGCGACCGCTACGGCCAGTTCCCGGTGGTCGTCAAGGCGCTCTCCCGCTTCCAGACCGACACCGAGGCCAAGGCGGTCCTGGAGGGGCTGCGCGAGGGCTCGGTCGACATCGTCATCGGCACGCACCGGCTCTTCTCCTCCGAAACCACGTTCAAGGACCTCGGTCTGGTCATCGTCGACGAGGAGCAGCGCTTCGGTGTCGAGCACAAGGAGCAGCTGAAGAAGCTCCGGGCCAACGTGGATGTGCTGACCATGTCCGCCACCCCCATCCCGCGCACCCTGGAGATGGCGGTCACCGGCATCCGCGAGATGTCCACGATCACCACCCCGCCGGAGGAGCGCCACCCGGTACTGACCTTCGTCGGCCCCTACGAGCAGAAGCAGATCGGCGCGGCCATCCGCCGTGAACTGCTCCGCGAGGGCCAGGTCTTCTACATCCACAACCGGGTGGAGTCCATCGACCGGGCCGCGGCCAGGCTCCGCGAGATCGTCCCCGAGGCGCGGATCGCCACCGCCCACGGCCAGATGTCGGAAAACGTGCTGGAGCAGGTGGTGGTCGACTTCTGGGAGAAGAAGTTCGACGTCCTGGTCTCCACGACCATCGTCGAGTCCGGGATCGACATCTCCAACGCCAACACCCTCATCGTCGAGCGCGGTGACAACTTCGGCCTCTCCCAGCTGCACCAGCTGCGCGGCCGGGTCGGCCGGGGCCGCGAGCGCGGCTACGCCTACTTCCTCTACCCGCCGGAGAAGCCGCTCACCGAGACCGCCCACGAGCGGCTGGCCACCATCGCCCAGCACACCGAGATGGGCGCCGGTATGTATGTCGCGATGAAGGACCTGGAGATCCGCGGCGCGGGCAATCTGCTCGGCGGCGAACAGTCCGGCCATATCGCGGGCGTCGGCTTCGACCTGTACGTACGGATGGTCGGCGAGGCCGTCGCCGACTACCGCGCGGCCCTGGAGGCGGGCGGCGGCGAGGTCGAGGAGGCCCCGCTGGAGGTCAAGATCGAGCTGCCGGTCGACGCGCACGTCCCGCACGACTACGCCCCCGGCGAGCGGCTGCGGCTCCAGGCGTACCGCGCCATCGCCGCCGCCACCAGCGAGGACGACATCCGCGCGGTGCGCGAGGAGCTCACCGACCGCTACGGCAAGCTGCCCGAGCCGGTGGAGAATCTGCTGCTGGTCGCCGGGCTGAGGCTGCTGGCGCGGGCCTGCGGGGTCAGCGACATCACCCTCCAGGGCGCCAACATCCGCTTCAGCCCGGTGGAGCTGCGCGAGTCGCAGGAGCTGCGGCTCAAGCGGCTCCACCCCCGTGCGGTGATCAAGCCCGCCACCAAGCAGGTGCTGGTGCCCCGGCCGGCGACGGCGAGGATCGGCGGAAAGCCGCTGGTGGGGCGGGAGTTGCTGGCTTGGACCGGGGAGTTTCTCACCACGATCCTGGGCTCCTGACCACGCGGCGCGGCGAAGCGGAAGCCGTCCGGGCCCGGGCCGGCGGGGGCGGGTGAGGATATGCCGTGCTCCGGGCCCGGACGGACAGGGGCTGCCGCCGCGCGACACCCCCGTCGCCGCGCCGCGGACCGCCCCGGCCTGTGGCGCCCGGCGGTCCGCACCGTGCCGTGGTGCCGCCGTATGAGCGGGAGGGGAGTGCCCACACGGCCCTCAGGGAGGTTCGAGGTGGGGCGGAACGGCCCGCCGGGTCGTGGTCAGGACACTAGGCGCGCGCGGAGCGGGCGGCGAGGAACGAACTGCACAGTGATCGCGGCGGCCGGTTCCGCTTCGAACGGTGACCCCGCGCCGGGCCCGTCCGCCCACCCGTCACAGCGTGCCCAACGCCCGCATCGCCAACCACAGTTCGTACTTCGCGCTCGGCGCGCGCAGCAGCGACCGCCCGAGCGCGTCCTCGGCCCTCGCCAGCCGCTTGCGGGCGCCGGGCAGCGAGATCCCGAGCGCGGAGGCCGTCGCGGGCAGCCGGGCGTCGGCCCGCAGCCAGGCCCGTACGGTCTCGGGCCCGGCCGTCAACCGCGCCTGCTCCAGGGGGCGCAGCTGGGCCTGCGCCCAGATCTCGGCGGCGGGCGTAGCCAGCAGGGCGTCGAGGGTGGCGGCGCGGTCCGCCGTGGCCGCGTTCACCGCCCCCGCCGTCCAGGGCGCGGTGTGCAGCCGCAGCGCGAGCCAGGCCGCCGACTGGCTCGCCAGACAGCGGCCGACGTCCAGCCCCAGCAGCGCGTCCAGATGGCGCACCCGCGCGGCGAGCGTATTGCGGTGGATCTTCAGATGGCGGGTGGCCGCACCGCCGAAGCTCAGCCAGGAGCCGAGGGTGTCCAGCAGCTCGCGCGGACCCGGGTCGGCCTTGCGGGTCGGCGCGTACCGCAGACAGGGGCCCAGCACTTCGCCCGCCCAGGTGCGGCCCTCGGGACCGGCCAGCACGGTGACATCGGTGTGGCCGCCGAAGCCGGCGCACCGCTCGGGCGCGTCACGGGCCACCGCCAGGGCGTGGAACGCCTGCTCGTAGCCGACCGGGGTGTCCCGCAGCGCGACCTCGGCACTCACCCCGACCCGGCACTCCGGTACGTCCCGGGCGATCATCCGGTCCAGCCGGCCGGGGCCGGGACCCCTGTCCCGGGGCCCGGGGTCCCCCTCGCTCGGCACCAGCGCGATGAGGTGGTTGGGGCGCACCGGGCACGGCACGATCCAGGCCCGCCCCCGCGCCGTACGGTCGATCCGGACGGCTATCTCGCGCCGCCGGACGCTGGGGCACTCGATCACATACACCTGTGCCACCGCGGGCAGCGCCGGACGCAGCGCACCGGCGATCCGCTGTGCCGCGGACACACTGCCGACCATCAGCAGATGCAGCACCGCCTCCCGGCTGTGCACCTCGGCCGACTCCACCCGGCGGCGCGCCCGTTCCGCCTCCTCCAGCCGCCAGCACAGGGCGAGGGTGCGTGAGGCGTCGGCGAGCAGCACCCCGCAGCGTGGATCGTCGGGCCGGACGACGGCGAGATACACGGCCCCCGCCGCGCCGTCCCCGGCCGCCCGGTCCGGTCCCGCGCCGGGCCCGGGGCCGAGCACGACGAGATGGACCGGATGCGCCCCGTCCCCGCCCAGCACGGCGGACGGCGCGCCCCGCCGGTGCAGTTCGACGGCGCCGCGCGCGGCACGGGCGGCCAGTGGTGAGCCGGCAGGATCCGGTGTTCCGCCCGGCGCGGCCCGTACGGACCCGTCGGCCCGGACGAGCACGGCGAGACCCCCGGTGCGCCGGGTGAGCCATTCCAGGATCGCCCGGACCGCGCCGCGCTTGGCGGAGAGCCGGGCGAGGACGAGAACGTCATCGGCGCGATCGGCGCGATCGGCGCGATCGGCTCGCGCGGCGGACGGCGAAGCTGCCATGAGGCGCAGAGTAATACCGGGGGGCGAGCGTGGGACAACGCCTAGGATGCGGTGGGTGTCCGCCGTCATAGCAGCGATGATCAGCGCAGTGGTCGGTGTCCTCGGCACCCTCTTCGCACCGCTGCTCCACCAGCGGCTCACCGCGCGCCGGCGCCTGGAGGAGGCGCGGGCCGAGGAGCACCGACGGCGTTACGAGGAGCGCCGGGCCGCGTACACGGGGATGAACCGGGCCTCCCGGCAGTTCCACACCTTGCTCAAGGACGCGCTGCACCGGATCCGGGACGGTGTCTACACCGACGAGGACCGGGGCCAGGTCGAGGAGGCCCGGCGCGACTACCGGGACCGCTACGCCGATGCGCAGATGATCGTCCCCGAAAGAGTGCTGGCCGCCTCCCGTGACGTCAACAAGGTCCTGGCCGACATCGACGCCGTGGCCAAGCGGATCGACCGGGGGCTCGCCCGGGACGGCGAGACCGCCGCCACCGCGCTGCTCCGGCTGAAGGACGTTGAGCCCCGGCTCTCGGAGATGCGGCGGATCATGCGGGAGGACCTGGGGATCGCCGACTGACGGCGGGGTCCGTGCGGCGTTACGTCGGGGGTCATCGACCCTGCTCCCGGCGCACGGCAGGGTGGTCGATGTCAGCGGGGGACGACCCCGGACCCCGAAGATGCGGGAGTTGGCCGCCAACTGACCGCGTGGCTCAGCGGCCCACCGCGTAGCCCTGCGCGCCGCGCGGGTTGGCCGCCGCCAGCAGGACGCCCGTCCCGGGGTCGCGGGCGACCGCGCACAGCCGTCCCTCCGACCAGGCGGGGCCGACCGTGACATCGTGTCCACGGCGCCGCAGTTCGCGGATGGGGTGCTCGCCGATCCGGGACTCCACCACGACCTTGCCCGCCGCCATCGAGCGCGGGTGGAAGGAGCCGGGGAAGCTTTCCTGGTGCCAGTTGGGCGCGTCGACGGCCCCCTGGAGGTCGAGCCCCGCGCGCACCGGACGGCGCAGCGCCACACCGAGGAGGAAGTGCAGGCTCCACTGGTCCTGCTGATCGCCGCCGGGGGTGCCGAAGGCCATCACGGGGGTGTCGCCGCGCAGCGCGAGGGACGGGGTGAGCGTGGTACGCGGACGGCGGCCGGGAGTCAGGGAGTTGGGCAGCCCGGGGTCCAGCCAGGCCATCTGGAGCCGGGTGCCGAGCGGAAAGCCGAGCGCGGGGATGACGGGGTTGGACTGGAGCCAGCCGCCGCTGGGGGTGGCGGCGACCATGTTGCCCCAGCGGTCCACCACATCGAGATGGCAGGTGTCGCCCCGGGTGGTGCCATCGGCCCGTACCCCGGGGCCGCCGACCGTCGGTTCACCGCCGCCCGGCCCGGCCACCGGCTCCGGGGTGTGCGCCGCCGCGCGGGCGACGGCGGCCAGCGCCTGTTTGCTCAGCCGCGGTACGCGGCCCCCGGGCCGTCCCGGACGCAGCTCGTACGAGGCGTGTTCGCCGATCAGCGCGCGCCGTTCGGCGTTGTACGCACCGGAGAACAGCTCCGCGAGCGGTACGTCGGCGGCGTCCCCGTACCACGCCTCGCGGTCGGCCATGGCCAGCTTGCCGCCCTCGATCAGGATGTGCAGCAGCTCCGGGGTGCCGAGGTCGTCCTCGGCCAATCCGTCCGGCAGCAGGGCCAGTTGCTGGAGCAGGACCGGCCCCTGGCTCCAGGGCCCCGCCTTGCACACCGTCCAGCCGTTCCAGGTGTGCCGGACGGGGTTCTCGTAGACGGCCTCGAAGGCGGCCAGGTCGTCACCGGTGAGTGTGCCCGCGTGGCGCTCCCCGGAGGAGTCCATGGCGGGCCGGGCCGCGGCGGCCGCCAGATCCTCGGCGATGAAGCCCTCCCGCCAGACCCGCCGCGCCGCCTCGATCTGTGTCTCGCGCCCCGGACCGGCCGCCTCCGCCTCGCCGATCAGCCGCCGCCAGGTGGCGGCCAGCGCCGGGTTGGTGAGCAGCCGCCCGGCGGCGGGGGACCGCCCACCGGGCAGATAGAGCGCGGCCGAGTCGGTCCACTCCGTCGTGAACAGCTCCCGTACGGTCTCCACCGTCTCGCCGATCCGCTCGACCGCGGGATGGCCGTGCTCGGCGTAGCCGATGGCGTACCGCAGCACCTCGGCGAGCCGCCGGGTGCCGTGGTCGCGCAGCAGGACCATCCAGGCGTCGAACGCGCCGGGGACGGCCGCCGCGAGCGGTCCGGTGCCCGGCACCAGGTCGAGGCCGAGCGCGGTGTAGTGGTCGATGGTGGCCCCGGCGGGCGCCGGGCCCTGTCCGCACAGCACGAGGGGTTGCCCGCCCGCCGGGGCGAGGAGGATCGGCACCTCACCGGCGGGTCCGTTCAGATGCGGCTCCACGACGTGGAGGACGAACCCCGCGGCCACGGCGGCGTCGAAGGCGTTGCCGCCGTCCTCCAGGACGGCCATGGCGGACTGCGAGGCCAGCCAGTGGGTGGAGGACACCATGCCGTGGGTGCCCTGGAGGGTGGGCCGGGTGGTGAACATGGGGCTCCCTGGTCCGGGTGCGGCGCGCGGTGGTGCGGTGGGTGCTGTGGTGCGGCCAGCATGACGCAGGGACCGATCACCGGTCCATGGAGCGCTGTCAGCCCGTGGGCTTCGTACGGACGAAGCGGTCGGGCTCACCGGAGGTCCAGTTGAAGGTGAGGTTCTCGCCGCCGTTGCTCACCACGGCGGTGCCGTTCGAGGTCTCCCCGGCGCAGGTGCTGGAGATGGCCATCCCGGAGTTGATGGTCCCGGAGCAGGACTTGCCGCCGTACGCCATGGTCCACGACGTGCCGCTGACGGTCAGGGTCGCCAGGCCGTTCGTCCCGCGGACGGGGACGTACCAGGTGCCCTGGACGCTCGACGGACCGGCGGGGCGGGCGGGAGCGGCCGTTTTGGTGCGCGTGCGGCCGGGCGTGGGCACTGGGGCGGCGGAGGTACGGGTGGGGCGCGGGGCGGCGCTGGTGGCGGGGCTCCCCTCCTTTTTCTTTTTCTTGGCTTCCCCGGTGCGGCTCGGGCTCGGGCTGGACGAGGCCGTGGTGTCACGTTTGCCGGTGGTCTGGCCGGTCGTCTTGCCCCCCTTGTCCGACGAAGCCGAGTCCTTCTTGTCGTCGCCGCCGCAGCCGGTCAGGGTGAGCGCCAATACCGCGACAGCGGCGATGGCGAGGGAAGTCGATTTATGCACGCAGATTCCTGTGATGCCGAGATCAAGAGGGATGAGACACGTGATCCTGGCAGCAGCACTCAAGGGAATTCCATGCTTTCCGGAAACAATCCTCCAGAACATTCCCGCTGACCTGTGGATGATTTCCGGCTTTCCGTGCTGTGCACTGCGGCTGGGCCAACAACCGGAGCGCGGCGCGTCGTTGTCGGCTTCCGCTCCGGAATGTTGTCCATGATGACCCGAACGTCTGCCCCGCACAGGAATTCCGGATCGCGGGCGTGCCGGACCGGGGGTGGCACACCACGCGCGCAACCTCCCTTCGCCGGGCGCCGATTTCGCGGGGGGCAGAACGCCACGGCCTTCCTCCCGGGCCCAACACTCCTACGCTGAGGGGGTGAGCAGCCACGCGACGAACCCAGCCCGCGTCATTCCGCTGCGTCCGGCCACCGCGCCGCCGCCGGGCACCGCGCCGCGGGAGACCGCGCCCCCGGGCGCGGCGCCCAAGGAGCCCCTGTGGCGCCATGTGGTCGGCGGGGTGCTGCGCCGCGAGCGCCGCGCCCAGCAGCGCACGCTCAAGGACGTGGCCGACGCGGCCCGGATCTCGATGCCCTACCTCTCGGAGCTGGAGCGCGGCCGCAAGGAGGCGTCGTCCGAGGTGCTCGCGGCCGCCGCGCACGCCCTGGGGCTCGGCCTGGCCGATCTGCTCGCCCTCGCCCATGACGAGCTGGCCCGTGCCATCGCGCCGCGCGCCCGGCGGCGGCCCCTGGGGGCGGCGGACGAGCGCACACGGGACGACGAGGCCGAGGTCGCGACGGCGGAGGCGGCCGAGGTGACCAGCACCACGGCCCTCGCCGAGCTGCGCGGCCGGCGCACCGGCGGCCACCGGGCCACGGGGACCTCCCCGTACCAGGGCGAGGTGCGGCTCGCCGCCTGAGCCGCCTGTCGGTGCCTGCCGGCGCCCGTCCTCAGGCGGCGAAGGCCGCGGACGCCCTCCGGCGGCTGAGCACCTGGTCGGCCAGCCCGTACGCGACCGCCTCCTGCGCCGTGAAGACCTTGTCGCGGTCCATGTCCTCGCGCAGGGTGGCGATGTCGTGCGGGGTGTGCCGGGCCAGCACCTCCTCCACCTGCGAGCGGATCCGGAGCATCTCCTTGGCCTGGAGGCTGAGATCGGAGACGGTGCCCTGGCGGCCACCGCTCGCGGGCTGCCCCAGCAGCACCCGGGCGTGCTCCAGGATGAACCGCCGCCCGGGGTCCCCTCCGGCCAGCAGCACCGCCGCCGTGGAGGCCGCCTGGCCGACGCAGAACGTGGAGATCGGCGCGGAGACGAAGGTCATGGTGTCGTAGATCGCCATGAGCGAGGTGTACGAGCCGCCGGGGGAGTTGATGTAGATCGCGATCTCCTGCTCCGCGCTCGAGGACTCGAGGTGGAGCAGTTGCGCGATGACCACATTGGCGACCCCGTCGTCGATCTCGGTGCCGAGGAAGATGATCCGCTCGGACAGCAGCCGGCTGTAGATGTCGTACGCCCGCTCGCCCTGTGTGGTGCGCTCGACCACGGTCGGAATCGTGTACTGGCTCATCTCAGATCCCCATCCGCCGTCGTGCTCCGCCCGGCCGCACATCGTCGAGGGACTCGACGATCCGGTCGACCATGCCGTACTCCTTGGCCTGTTCGGCCGTGAACCACCGGTCGCGGTCGCCGTCGCGGGAGATGGTCTCCTCGGTCTGGCCGGTGTGCGCCGCGGTGATCCGCTCGATGGCCTTCTTGGTGAACTCCAGGTTCTCGGCCTGGATCGCGATGTCGGCGGCCGTCCCGCCGATCCCGGCCGACGGCTGATGCATCATGATCCGCGCGTTGGGCAGCGCGAAGCGCTTGCCCGCCGTTCCGACGCACAGCAGGAACTGCCCCATGCTCGCGGCGAATCCCATGGCGAGCGTCGTCACGTCGTTGGGGATCAGCTGCATGGTGTCGTAGATGGCCAGCCCGGCCGTCACCGAGCCGCCCGGACTGTTGATGTACAGGCTGATGTCGGTCCGCGGATCCTCCGCCGAGAGCAGCAGCAGCTGGGCGCACACGCGGTTCGCGGAGACGTCGTCCACCTGGGTGTTGAGGACGACGATGCGCTGGGTGAGGAGCTGCGCGGCCAGATGGTCGTCGAACTGCGTCGGGGACGTATCGCCCTCCGTGGCGCGGGGGTTCAGGGCCGGATCCCGGCCGGTGATGAGTGGTGACATGGGACCTCCCGTGGTCGACCGCGGCGAGTGGTGCCGCGATGTCACCACTGTCGGCGGCCCGGTGGCCCTCCGTCAGTGTTCTTGGCCCTGAGCAGATTCGCCCATGGCAGAGCGCTCCGGACCCGGGCCCCGCCCGCGGCCGCCGCCTGAGCGTCGGCCGCCCGGGCCCTCAGTTGGTGGCCACGGGCCCGGCCGTCCGGGCCTCGCCCCGGAACACCTGCTCGCTGTGCCAGGCGATGTTCTCCGGCGCGATCGGCTCGCCGCCGTGGCGCGGCTCCTCGGCCCCGCGGCCGGCCAGTTCGAGGACCTGGTCGCGCGCCGCCCGGCCACGCCCGGTGAACCGGTCCGAGACCCTGATCCGCCGAGCGGGGTCCAGGCCCAGCACTCCCCGGTCGAAGAGCCTGTGGTGCAGGGAGCACAGACACAGCGCGTTGTGCAGCGAGTTGGCGCCGCGGAAGGCCCACCACCGCACATGGGCGGCCTCCAGCCCGACGGGCACCCGGCCGATCGCCCCGTCGAACCCGCAGAACGCACAGCGGTACGCGTACGCGCTCAGCACCTCGCGCCGCAGCTCCGCCGCCCGCCGACGGTCCCGTACCGAGACCGTCACCCGCCGTGCCTCCTCGGCGTCCTCCAGGTCGAGCCGCACGGCGGCGGCGATATCGGCGTGCAGCGAGGGCGGGAAGTGGGTGTCCAGCAGCAGCTGTGTCAGCCGTCCCAGCAGCAGCGGATCCGTGGCCAGCGCGGACCGCAGCTCCGGGGCCAACTGCCCGCGCGCCCCGCTCGACCGCAGCACCCCCACGGTCGATCCCGGACTGCCGTGGCCGTGGTCGGTGCGCACCTCCCACACCCCGTCACTCTCCAGGTGGTGGAACGGGTAGGAGGGCGAGGACGTGCGTGGAGGTCCGAAGTCGCGCAGCAGATCCTTGAGGTCCCGCTCGACCTCCGTATAGCGCAGGTCCTGTTCGGGCGCCTGCTGGAACCGCCCCAGGGCATACAGCATCAGCAGCGGTTTGTGCGGCGCCCGTACCCCGTTGCCCGACCACTGCCGTAAGGTGCGCACCCGCTCGACCCAGTCCATGGCAGCGACTGTAGGCGCGGCCCCGGGCACGGAAATCGGTGGGGCCGGGCCATCGCTCACCGCGTGCTGGACCGTCAGGGACGGCCGCCGGGCTCGGGCCAGGTGAAGACGAACCGATGGGCCGCCTCGTCGAAGGAGACCTCGCCCGGGTGGGCGGGCAGCCCGAACTCCTCCTCGGCCCAGGCCAGAAGGGCCGCCGTCAGCCCCTCCGGCTGGAAGTGCGCCTCGTTGAACAGCACCCGCTCGACCGTGACCAGGACATACCGCCCCGCGGTCCGCGCCTCGATCGCGTCGGCCGCCAGGGCCAGCCCCGGCCGTAGCCGGTCCGCCTCGTCCGCCACCAGCCGCAGTCCCGAACGGTCGTCCCGGGGGTGCTCGCGTACGGGGGTGGTGTCCAGCCACATCCGCTCGGAGATCCGCTCGCCGCGGGACGGCGGCTCCGTGCCGAGCGTGGCGCCGGCGGTGAGGTCAATGGCGATGCCGCGGCCGGCGCGGGCTGTCCGGTACCTCGTCGTACGCATCAGCCGCGCCCCCGTGGTCGACCGTCATCGGTCTACTTCCCCCAGATCTTGCGATACGCCTGACGGTACCCCTCGGAGTCCCACGACAGCGCGCCACCGCTGTTGGCGGCCGTGGTGATGTGGACGGGGGCCACATAGCCGCTGGGCGACCGGCCCGCGAAGGCGCGGTTGAACTCGTCGACGATCTGCCAGCCCTGCTCGGAGAGCGGTTCGGGCACGGTCGCGGTCTGGAATTGGTTGCCGTTGATGCGCTGGAAGGCCGACGGATCGCCGTCCCCCGCGCCGATGTTGTACGGGGCGCCGGCGCCGTCCTTGCCGGCGGCGCGCAGGGCGGCGGCGCTGTGCCGGAAGTACAGGTCGTTGATGGCGGCCGAGTCGGTCCACTTGTCGCCGAAGCGGGAGAGCAGGGCGCGGACCTCCCCGAGGGTGCGCCTGTTGGCCTCCGGGATGGGGATGTTCTGGTAGCTCAGCAGCTTCACATCGGAGCAGGTGGCGAGCTGCTTCTTGATGAGGTCGGACTTGTGCTTGGCGAAGGGCACGGTCGCGTCGGTGAACAGCACGACCCCGGCACGGCCGTGGGACCGGGCGATGATCCAGTCGGCGCTGATCTTCGCCACGTCCTCCACCCGGGAGGTCACATTGCTGAACAGCTGGGGCTTCGCGCTGGGGCCTGGCGTTGCGGCGGCATGCCAGCCGATCACCTCGATGCCTTCCGCGTTGGCCCGTTCCAGCTCGTTCGCCACGCTCTTGGGGTCGAAGCCGCCGATGACGATCCCGTCCGGCTTGAGGTCGAGAGCCCGCTTGAAGGCGGAGCGGAGAGCGGCGGGTGTGCCCTTGCCGTTGATGGTGCGGGCGTGCCAGCCGAGGATCGACGCGGCCTCCTGGACGCCCTGGGCGACACCCACGGGACCGGGATTGCTCAGCGTCTGGGCGATGGTGACCACGCTCTTGCCGCGCAGTGCCTTCGGCCCGGTGGTGGGGCCCCGCCAGGGGGCGTCGACGTCCTGCGCCTTCTTGACCGCCCGCTCTGCCTTGGCGAGCGCGGTGGGGCATCCGGGCTTGGCGGAGGTCCGGTGGGACGCGGTGGCGCCGCCGGGTTCACAGCCGGTGGCGGCCATGGCCAGGAGCACGACGGACGTCAGGACCGCCTTGCGGGTGGGGTGCACGGATCTCCTCGCAGGGCACGGAGGGGCGGAGTTGCGGACGGAACGGGCTCGGGGTGGGGGAGGCGGACAGGGTAGGCATGGTGACGCGCGGCGGCAGCCCCCGCGGGGAAGCGGGGCAACCCCGTCCGGGGAGTGCGGCACGCGTCGCCGGGGGCCCGCGCATGGTAACGAACAAGCCAGTCCACGCGATGTCCTCGGGTCCCCTCCGATGGTCACCGTACGGGCACCTGGCCGTTACCGAGGGAACGGTCCGCTGGGCGCGAGGCGAACGGAAGGCGGCCCAAACCCAATAAACCGTGGACATTCGGTAGCCGTTGCCCCGGCCCGTCTTGCATGGGCGCGCGCAGACGGTAGTGTTCACCGCCGATCGGCCCTGTGGCGCGATTCCGATGGTCGCGGTCCGTCCGTGCACCACATCGGCGTCCTGTTCCCGGCCGTCGGCGGTCGACAGCACAACCCATCTCGGCAACAACCCACCTCGGCAGCACAACAACACCTCGGTCACCGCTCAGGAGCACATCGAAGGAGGACCTGGGTGTCTGTGGACACACCGGATCACCCACGCGAACCGGACCCGTCCGGCCGCGACCCGCACAGCCCGCGGTCCCGTCTGCGGACGGACGCCCTCCTCGACCGATGGCCGTTCCGCCGGAAACTCAACGTCCTGGTGATCGTGCCGATCGTGGTCGTCGGCGTTCTCCTCGGCGTGGGCGTCTACGGCCAGGTGGAACAGGCCCGGGACGCCGACCGGGTCGCCCAGCTGGTGCGGGACAGCGAACAGGTCGCCCAGCTGATCAACGACGTCCAGGCCGAGCACCGGCAGGCCCTGCTGCTGGCCGTGCGGCAGGAGGCCGCCCGCCCCGGCGCCGCCCTGCCGTCCACCACGGACTACGGTCGGGCGCAGCGCGTCACCGACCACCAGGCGGACGCCATGCGCTCCGCGTTCGGCTCCGACCTGCCCAAGGAGGAGTCGCGCGCCCTCGGCTACGTCCAGCGCCTCAGCGTGCTGCGGGACAAGGTCGAACGGGGCTCGGTCCCCGCCGCCGGGATCGACCCCGCGTACGCCGCCGCCGTCGGCTATCTGATCGACGGCATCGGGCTCGACCGCTACACCGGCACCTCCTCCGCCTCGGTCATCGCGCTGCTCGACGCGGTGCTGCGCGCCGACGCCGCCCACGCGGCCTTCGAGGGCGGGGTGTTCTCCGCCCAGACCCGGGACGCCAACGCCGTCACCGAGTACACCCGCGCGGTCGGCGCCCACCGGATCTTCGAGGAACAGTCGGAACGTTTCGCCAGGCTGGCCGACCCGTCCCAGGTCCTGCGGATGGACGGAATCGAGCGGAGCTCCCAGGAGCACGGCATCGAGGACCGGTTCGCCGAGCTCCAGATCGACCCCGGCTCCCTCCAGGGCCAGTCGCCGAGCCAGCTGCGCACGGCGATGGCCGAGGAGACACACCAGGCCGAGGCCCGTCTCGACATCACCCGTGCGCTCACCGGCGACATCGCCGCCCGCGCCGACCGCCTCTCCGACGCCGCCCTGTACAAGGCGCTGGGCCTGCTCGGCCTCGCCGTGCTCGGCTTCGCGGTCTGGCTCGGCTTCTCCTTCCTGGTCCGCCGTTCGGTCGTACGGCCCCTGGCGGCCCTGACCGGCGCCGCCCACCAGGTGGTCAAGGTGGCGGACGAGGAACTCGCCAAGGTCGAGGACGACGACGAGTCCGCGGACAGTGCCCCGCTGCGGCCGCGTCCGATCCCCGTCCCGGTGCGCGACGAGATCGGCGATCTGGCCGAGGCGTTCAACCAGGTGCAGGTCACCGCCGCGGCGCTGCTGGAACGTCAGGTGATCAGCCGCCGCAACGTCGGCGAGATGTTCGGCAACGTCGGCCGACGGGTCAGCAACCTCACCACCCGCCAGCTGATGCTGATCGACGCCGTCGAACGCGAGGAGACCGCCCCCGACATCCTGGAACGGATGTACCGCATCGACCACATCGCGGTACGCCTCCAGCGCAACGCCGACAGCCTGATGCTGCTCGCCGGAATCCGCGAATCCGAACTGGACGCCCGGCCGACCACCTTGGCCGACGTCATCCGCGGGGCACTCGGCCAGATCGAGGGCTACCAGCGGGTGTCCCTGCGGTCCGAGACCGAGGTCACGGTCGTCCCCGACATCATGGGCGACCTGACCCTGATGCTCGCCGAACTGCTGGAGAACGCGGTCGCGTTCTCCCCGGCCGACACCCCCATCGAGGTGGTCGTCCGGCCCGGCACCGATGTGACGGCCGACGGCGGTGCGCTGGTCGAGGTCATCGACCACGGCCTCGGCATGAGCGCGGAACGCCTCGCCGAGGAGAACGCCCGGCTGGTGCGCCGGGAGCGGCTGGACCTGGTACCGACCAAGGTGCTCGGCCTGTTCGTGGTCGGCGGCCTGGCCCGCCGCTCGGGCATCCGGGTCACCCTGAGCCGGACACCGGGCGGCGGGGTCACGGGCACGGTGTGGGTGCCGTCGGCGCTGTTGCTGCGGATGGGACCGGGGGAGGAGACGGCGCCGGAGCCCACGCCGGGCCGCGCGGCGGAACCCTTGCCGGAGTCGACACCGGAGCGGAGCGAGCAGCGGGAGCCGCTGCCTCCCGTGGCAGCAACCCCTCCGACGACGACGGAGTCCGGACTTCCGAAGCGCGTCCCGGCCCGTACGAAGGAGCCGGAGCCGACGCCCGCTCCGCCGGCCGCCTCCGCTTCCCGTCCACTGCGACGCCGGGTACGGGGCGCGACGCTCGACAAGACCGCCGCACCGGCCGCCAGGGCGGTCCCGGCCGTACGTCCGGACACCGACGCCGACGAGGTCCGCTCCGAACTCGACGAGTTCGAGGCAGCCGTACGCCGGGCGGAGCGGGACGCCGAACAGGACGGCCCCCCGGCGGACCAGCCCGCCCCCACGCCTCCCTCGACACATCAGCTTTCCCGGAAGGAGTCGGGCAGTGAACACGCCGACAGATAACACCGGTTCCGTGGCGGACGAGTCCACTGATCTGCGAGCCGCCGCGGCCGACTTCACCTGGCTGCTCGACCGTTTCGCCACCCAGACCGCGGGTGTGGTCGACGCCATCGCGGTGTCCTCCGACGGTCTGCTGATCGCCGTCTCCCAACTGCGTGAGCAGGCCGACTCCGAGCGGCTCGCCGCGATCGTCTCCGGCGTGACGAGCCTCGCCGCCGGTGCGTCCGGCAACTACGGCCTCGGCGGCCTCAACAAGGTCATCATCGATCTGGAGGGCGGCCATGTGCTGGTGTCGTCCATCGGCTGCGGTGCCGTGCTCGGCGTGGTGACCTCGAAGGAGGCGAAGCTGGGCAACATCGCCTACGAGATGACCCTGTTCGCCAACCGGGCGGGAGCCGCGCTCACCCCCCAGCTCGTCCTGGAGCTGAAGAAGAGCGCGGGCGCCACCGGCTGACCCGTTCCGCGGGGCACAGGGCAAGGGGCACAGGGCAAGGAGGAGGGGGTGGAGATGGCCGCGGGTGAACCGGCACCGCACGAGGCGGAGGCGGCGGAAGCCACGGACGCGTCGGCGGACACTCCGGCGGACGCGGGGGGCCGCGCCTCCGCCATCCGCCCCTTCCTGCTGACCGCGGGGAGGGTGTCGGGGCGCGGCACCGCGCCACCGCTCCCGGTCGAGACCCAGATCGTGACGACGCCGGACGGGCTGACGGCCCTGCGGTCGCTGACCTTCGAACGCCACGACATCGTCGCCGCCTGCCGGCACCCGCAGTCGGTGGCGGAGTTGGCGGCCCGGCTGCGGCTCCATCTCAACGTGGTCCGGGTCCTGGCGGAGGACCTGTGCGCCGCCGGATATCTGGCGGTCCATGTGCCGAACGCCAGGACAACCCAGGACATCTCCGTACTGCGAAGGGTTATCGATGGTCTCCGTGCCGTCCCCGACTCACGGGGCACACTCCGTGACAGCGGCTGAACAACCGCCCCTGCCGGTCAAGCTGGTCATCGCCGGCGGCTTCGGGGTCGGTAAGACCACGGCGGTGGGCTCGATCTCCGAGATCCGGCCGCTGACCACGGAGGCGGCCATCACGGAGGTCGCGGCGGGCGTGGACGACCTCACCCACACCCCCGGCAAGACCACCACCACGGTGGCCATGGACTTCGGCTGCATCACCATCGACCCGACCCTGAAGCTCTATCTGTTCGGCACCCCGGGCCAGGAGCGGTTCGGCTTCATGTGGGACGACGTGGTCCAAGGCGCCCTCGGCGGCCTGGTGATCGTGGACACCCGCCGCCTGGACGACTGCTACGCGGCGGTGGACTACTTCGAGCACAAGGACATCCCGTTCGCCGTCGCCGTCAACGCCTTCGACGGCGCGGTCCAGCACACTCTGGACGAGGTCCGCTGGGCCCTCGACATCTCCGACCGCACCCCCCTCGTCGTCTTCGACGCCCGCGACACCGGCTCCGTCCGCGACGCCCTCCTGGTCGTCCTGGACGTGGCCCTCACCCGCGCCGAAGCCGCCGGACACGGCTGAGGCCCCGGCTGCCTCAGCCCTTCGTGATCGTGAGCGCGCTCACGGCCGGGGTTCCCCTACGGCGCCGCCGATCACCGTGGTCACGACCTTGTGGACCGCTTCCGCGTCCGGCGGGGTGCCCTCGCGGTCGGCGAAGAGCAGATGTCCGGCGCCGATCAGCGTGGGGGCGAGCGTACTGACATCGGCGTCCGGCGCGAGGCGGCCGAGATCGCGTTCGGCCGTGAGATACGCGGCGAGCATGGCCGTGGCCTCGGTCAGGACCGGGATCCCGGTGGGCGTGGATTCGCGCAGCCGGGCGCGCAGTTCGTCCCGCGAGGTGACGAGGCCGACGATGGCCACGGCGACCGACTCGAACAGCCCGGTCAGCGCGCCGGTGAGGTTGTCGGCCACGGTGCCGGTCCCGGCGGAGTCGCGCAGGGCGGTGGCCTGGTGGTCGAGCCGGGCGATGCGGTCCAGCACGAGTGCGGCGAGAAAGCCGTCGAAGTCGGCGAAGTGCCGGTGCAGAACGCCTTTGGCGCAGCCCGCCTCCGTGGTGACCGCCCGGCTGGTCAGCGCGCTCGGCCCGTCCCGGAGCAGGATCCGCTCGGCCGCGCCGAACAGCTGCTCGCGTACATCACGCATGGCCACCCCTGTTGGCACCGCGCGTCCCTCCTTCGCTCGCCGGCTCGTCCCGATTGACGAGTGGGCATGTGCCCACTCATAGTGGGCGCATGCCCACTATACCTCCGGCGGGAGCTCGTCCCGCCGCGGACGAACCCCATCAACACCGCCGCATGGCCGAGTCGTTCGGCTCCGACGCCGCCCGCTACGATCGGGCCCGCCCCCGCTACCCCCAGGCCCTGGTGGACCGTGTTGTCGCCGCAGTCCCCGGCCCCGGCCCCGATGTCCTGTCCGTCGGCTGCGGGACCGGTATCGATGCCCGGCAGTTCCAGACCGCCGGATGCACCGTGCTCGGGGTCGAGCCCGACGCGCGGATGGCCGACCTGGCCCGGCGCGGCGGGCTCGACGTCGACACCGCCACCTTCGAAGCCTGGGACCCGACCGGCCGGACCTTCGACGCGGTCGTCGCGGGCCAGGCATGGCACTGGATCGACCCGATCGCGGGCGCGGCCAAGGCGGCCCGGGTGCTGCGCCCCGGCGGCCTGCTGGCGGCGTTCTGGAACACCTTCCAGCTCCCGCCCGAGGTGGCGGAGGCCTTCGCCACCGTCTACCAGCGGGTGATGCCGGACTCACCGCTCAGCGCCCGGGCGATGCGGAAGCAGGGCCCGGACGCGTACCAGCCGCTGCTCACCAAGGCCGCCGACGGGATCCGGGCAACGGGCGGATTCGGCGAACCGGAGCAGTGGTGCTACGACTGGGAGTGGACCTACACCCGGGATGCCTGGCTCGACCAGCTCCCCACCCAGGGCATCCTCACCCAGCTCCCCCCGGACCGGATGAAAGAGGTGCTGTCCGACGTCGGCGCCGCCATCGACGCGATGGGCGGCAGCTTCACGATGCCGTACGCCACGGTGGCGGTCACCGCGGCGCGCACCGACTAGTCAACCTCGCTGAACTTGCTGAATCCGCTGGTGATCGGCTCGGCGGCGCAGGGTCAGGTCTGTGCCGTCGGCCGGACGACGATCTCGTTCACATCGACGGTAGCGGGCTGCTCGATCGCGAACGCGATGGCCTGCGCGACCGCCTGGGGCGGGATCGCGATCCGGTCGCGCATCTCCGTGATCCGCGTTCTGACCCGCTCATTGGTCGATGCCTCGGCGAAGTCCGTTCCCACCACACCGGGCGAGACCGTGGTCACGCGCAGGGAGTCCCCGGCCTCCTGGCGCAGACCTTCACAGATGGCGCGGACCGCGAACTTCGTACCGGCGTACACCGCCATTGCCGGCACGATGCGAAACGCGGTCGTGGAGGCGGTGGTGATGAAGTGCCCGGAACCCTGCGCCCGGAACACCGGCAGCGCGGCGCCGATGCCGTGCAGCACACCCTTGATGTTGACGTCGACCATGGCGTCCCACTCGTCGACGCGCAGATCGTCGAGGGGCGAGATCGTACCGAGCCCCGCGTTGCCGACCAGTACGTCGAGCCGGCCGAACCGCTCACCGGCCAGGGCGACCAGGGCATGCAGATCGTCCCGCCGGGTCACATCGGTACGGCACCGCACGGCCGTGCCGCCCGCCTTCTCGATCCGGGCCACCAGATCCGCGAGGCGCTCGGACCGGCGCGCCCCCAGGACGAGGCGCGCGCCCCGCTCGGCGAGCAGCAGCGCGGTCGCCTCACCGATACCGCTGCTGGCCCCCGTGATCGCCACGACCTTGCCATCGATTCCCGGCATGATGTCCTCCTCTTTCCTTCGGACATCAGTCTGGGAGGAACGGAAGCTGGTATACAGAATGCGCTTATCCTGGAATCAGAGGTGCCAGCCACCACCATGCCGAACCAGCCGAACCAGCCAGGTCATTCGGGTCAGCAGGCTCAACGCCGCGAGCTGGGCGCGTTTCTGCGCAGCCGCAGAGAGCGGATCACCCCTGATCAGGTCGGACTGCCCCGGTCGGGGCGACGCCGGACTCCGGGCCTCCGCCGGGAGGAACTCGCCCTGCTCGCCGGGATCAGCGCCACCTGGTACACCTACCTCGAGCAGGGCCGGGACATCCGCGCCTCGGACCAGGTGCTCAACGCGCTCGCCTCGGTGCTGCGCCTGGACCGGTACGAGCGCGGCCACCTCTTCCAACTCGCCGGTCACGCGCCCGCGGCCGACCCCGAGGCACCCGAACCGCTCGCTCCCGAGGCGGCGGCCGTCCCGCTGCTGCTCCAGCCGCATCCGGCGTACATCATCGGCGGCACCTACGACGTGCTCAGCCACAACCCGGCGGCCGATGAACTCTTCCCCCACCTCACCGCGGCCACCGACCGCCCGCCCAACTTCCTCCGCTGGGTGTTCCTCGAACCCGCGGCCCGGGACGTTCTCGTCGACTGGGAGCCCGAGGCCCGCGGTCTGCTCGCCCGCCTCCGCACCCTGGCCGGACGCCACCCCGGCGACCCCCGCTACACCCGGCTGATCGACGAACTGAAGGCGGGCAGCCCGGAAGTGCGGTCCTGGTGGCCGCAGTACGAGGTCCAGGCCCGGCAGGGCGGCCGGAAGCGGCTGCGGCACCCGGGGCGCGGAGTGATCGAGTACGCGTACACCGCATTCCACCTGGCGGAACAGCCGGAACAGACGCTGGTGATCTACTCCGACGACCAGCCGCGGTTCAGGCGCTGAGCGCCCCGACAAGGCATCCTCGCCCCCCGGCCAACGTCGCGGGCCGGGGGGCGAGTTGTCCGGTCTTCGCGGAAGCGGCTGTCTGGATCATTTCCTTCGGGTATCGCAGCCGGGGACGCTGTTGGGCGGGGCGCAGTTGGTCGGATCGTTCTTGAAGACCGCGCTCTGGATGAGGTCCACCCTGAAGGGCGTCTGCTTGGTCGAGTTCCCCTTGCTCTTCTTACTCCCCTTACTCCCCTTGCTCCCCTTGTTCTCCTTGACCTCCTTGCGCGGGGAGCTGTTGGTGCCACCGATGAAGAGGCGGAGGAGAGTTCCGGGATTCCCGATGCCGCCGCCGGTGGTGGGTCCGCCGTTCGACGTGTTGCGGGTGATGACGCTGCGGTTGATAGTTGTCGTCTCGTTCGCGCCGGTGAAGAGGCCGCCGCCGTTGGTCCGGGCGATACCGTCCCTGATCTTGATGTTGTCCACGCGCAGCGGCCCGGTCCTGAGGTTGATTGCCAGGGTGACGATGCCGCCCCCGTACTCACCGGCGTCATTGCCGTTGATCAACACATGGTTGAGCTTGGTGTCCCCCGCGTTGGCGAGGCCGCCTCCCCATTCTCCGCCCGTGTTGTCATGGAGGGTGCCGCCCTCCATCGTCATCGTGCCGTTGGTGGCCACTCCGCCACCGAAGCCCCCGCGGTTGTTGGTGACCCTGGTGTTCTTGAGGGTGAGCGTGCCCTGCCGGTTCCAGATCCCGCCGCCGACGCCGGCGATGTTGTTCCTCACCGTCGAGTCGGTCAGGGTGAGTGTGCCGCGCTCGTTGAAGACGCCCCCACCGTCGCCGTCCCCGGCGATGGTCTGCCCATAGCGCACCGTGATGCACTTCAGGCTGAGGCTGCCGCCTTCCTTCACATGGAAGATGCGGAAGCCTGCGGGGGAACTGCGTTCGATGATGCTGTTGTCTCCGGTGATCTGCACATTGCCGGTGATCTCGGGCAGGCCATCACCCGCGTTGTCGGCCTGCCTCAAGGTATAGACGCACCGAGGGGCGAGGACGATGCTGCCGCCGCCGGTGTTGGCGTCCGTGATGGCCGCCCTCAGGGCGGCGATGTCGTTGCACGGGACGCGGGTCGTCTGCGCTTGTGCTTGCCCGGCGGGCAGAAAAGTCAGGCAGAGGCCGAGGCCGGTGGCGGAGGTGACGGTTGCGCGTATGTCAGGCATGCGGGTTCCCTTTGCTGTGAGGGCAAGGACTACGCGATTCCGGTGACGCTCAGTAATTGAGCATTCACCTCTGAGCGCCACTGATCGCCACTCAGGTATATGCGAGGTGTGTATTCAGTGCATTTGGCGCCTGCCATTCGGGTGCAGTCTCCGGGCAGCATGATTCGGGTGTGCCGGGAGGCCCCGGTCGGGCGGCGGGTCCGGATGCGCTGCTCTCCGGGTGCCGACGGTATTGCACCGGGGTTCGCAAGGGCCGGGGCCGTTCGGCGGTACACCAGGTGAGACCGCCGTATCCGGCAGTTATCAATGAAACGTCAGTTCATCATCCCGTTGATCGGCGGCGGCATGGCCGTTGGGCGCCGGTGAGATGTGCCTTTTCGCTCTCCAGCACTGAGAAACTGAGAAAGGCGTAGCGATGAAGAACGTAGTGCGGACCGGTGCGGTGACCGCCGTGGTTGGTGTGGGACTGTCCCTTGCCGTGCTGCCGGCTGAACCGGCCAGTGCTGCCGGGGGGACTCAGGTGCCGTGCAACGACATCACCGCCCTGCAGGCGGCCATCACGGACGCCAATACCGGCGGCGGCAGCATCACCCTCGCGCCCCATTGCACCTACACCCTGACCACACCCGACAACACGGATGACGGGCTTCCGGAGATCACCGGGAACGTGACCATCTCCGGCCGCGGCACCACCATTCGGCGAGCCCCGGACTCGACGCAGGACTTCCGCATCTTCCACGTACAGTCGGGTGGCACACTCACCCTGAACTCGCTCACGGTCAGCGGCGGAAGCGTACCCAATTCCTCCGGCGGCGGCATGTGGAACAGCGGCACCCTGAACCTGAACCGCGCGATCATCAAGCGCAATCGTGCCCGCTCGAGTGGTGCCATCCACAACCCGGGTGGACAGCTCAATTTCGACCACAGCACCATCGAGCGCAACACCGCAACCCTTAATGGCGGCGGAATCACCAACGGAAGCAACCCCATCCTCGGCCGGGTCGGCACGCTGACGATGAAGGGCGGGGCGCTGCTCAACAACCGGGCACTCGGCGAGAACGGTGGCGCTCTGGAGAACCTCAGAAGTTCAACGTCGTTGGATTCCGTATCGGTCAGGGGCAATACCGCCCTGCACGGTGGCGGCATCCACCAGTTCGGTGGAACCCTGAGCCTCACGTCGACCATCGTCAGCCACAACATCGCCGTGACAGGCGCGGGCCTGTTCAGCGAGTTCAGTACACCCACGCTGGTTCGCAGCCTGGTCACCCGCAATACGGCGATCACTGCCGGCGGCGGTATCTTCAACGGGACTTCCAGTCAGGTCACCCTCACCGACAGCAGAGTCATCCACAACGCACCGGACAATTGCAGTCCCGAAGGCAGCGTTCCCGGATGCACCAACCCCATCGACTCCACGGACCGCAAAGCCCGCAATTGACTGCTCCTCTCTCTGGAGGGAGGGGATTCCTGGCTCAGGCTGCCTCCGGGAGCAGCGCTCCCGGAGGTCTTGTGCCCTCGGCGCCAGCCGGGTTCAGACCTGCCCGGTGGAGCATCACGTGGGCGGAGTTCTTGTCTCTGGGGGAGACGGTTCCGCACGTGGTGCAGGTGTAGGTGCGTTCGGACAGCGGGAGTGCGTGCTTGGTTCTCGCTC
Source organism: Streptomyces coffeae (assembly GCF_016741875.1). Classification (GTDB taxonomy): domain Bacteria; phylum Actinomycetota; class Actinomycetes; order Streptomycetales; family Streptomycetaceae; genus Streptomyces; species Streptomyces coffeae. Next base: position 153,650 of record NZ_JAERRF010000011.1, read on the forward strand.
CGCACGATGCGCAGTCCATGGTGGTGTGCGCGGGATGCACCAGACGGATGTCCCGCCGGTGTTTGTGGCCCATCTCGATCAGGGCCTTCTTCGTGGCGCTGATCGCGGCGTCCGCCGCCTTGCGCGCCATGGAGGACTTGGCGAGGAACTTCGGTTTGAAGTCTTCGACGGCGATGGCGTCGTGGTCGGTGACGACCTTCTTCGCCCACTTGCGGCCGGTGTCCTGCCGCTGCCGGGCGATCTTCGCGTAGGTCTTCGCCCGCCACTTCCTCGCCTCGCGGTAGCCCTTCGAGGCAGCCTGCCCCTTCTTCGGTCTGCGTCGGGCCATCATCCGGTCGTACCGCGTCAGCTTGGCCTGAGCCTTGCGGCCGTGCTGAGGGCGCGGGAGGTCGTGGGTGTCGCTGGTGGTGGTCGCGGTCTCCTTCACGCCCCAGTCCACACCGAGCACCCGGCCAGTCGCCGGCAGCGGCCGCGCCTGGGCGGGGACCACGAACGAGCCGTACCAGTGCCCGACGCTGTCCTGGTACACCCGTACCGAGGACGGTTCGGCGGGCAGGTTCCGCGACCACACCACCGCCAGCACGATCCCGCCCGCCAGGTGCAGGCGGCCCTCCTTCAGCCGGAACCCACGCCGGGTGTAGTTCAGCGACGGGACGGCCTCCCGCTTCTTCTTCCACCGCGGCATACCGGCCCGTTGCCGCTGAGGCACACGTTCCCAGATGTCCTTGTGCGCCTTCGCACGGGAGGTGCCGAAATCCCGGATCACCTGCTGCTGCGGAACACTGGAGCCCTCACGCAGCCACGGCAAACGCCCCCGCGCCTCAGTCAGCATCCTGTCCAGCTGCGCCGAGCCACACGTCCGCTTCTCGCCCGTGGTCCTGTTGTGCAGGTGAGTGGCCTGGGACTTGGCGACGCATTCAGTTCCAGATCCACCGGCACCGGTCCCACTCCGCCAGCAGCGTCGTATGGGCGGTCGACGACACGCGAAGCCGATAGGTGTACCGGACATGCCCGGCCCCGTTCCCTTCACTTGGTGTCGTCATGCCGCCAACGTAGCGTCATCCTTCGGTTCTCACTCCGGATTCCGGCAGACCTACTCGAACGGGTGACCGCCCAAACCGCTGCGGACCGGCGGTCCCTCAACTCCGAGGGACCACCACACCCCTTGGAGGTCACCCTCGCTGCTCCCCGGGCGGACGCCGGATCGCCCGTCGGCGATCCGGCTTGTCCTGCCCCGCTCGCGGGAATCCGGATTCCTCCTCGGCCAGAAGGCCGAGGCATCCTCCGGAGATCCCGGTGACCGGCCTGGCACCGATTGTGCCCGACCGACCAGCCGGACCACCCCCGAGCTGAGGCATGGGGATGGTCCGGTGTTGCTTCTTCGGTTGTTGCGCGTGATCCAGCCCGGAGCGGTCTCAGTACTGCTGGCGACCACCGGGGTAGCGGACCGGCTTCCGGCACTCGGGGGAGTCCACCGGCGGAGTCTCCGGGGCGAGTGCGAAGCACAGGCCGGCGTGGAGCTGTTCCGCCTCATCGACGGAGAGCACCAGCGGAGCGAGTGCCACATGCTTGCCCAGACGGGCGATCCCGAGTGTCACCGTGAGACAGCCGTCCAGGTCACGGGATACGCGCAGTCCCACAGGGGTGGCCCCGAGTCGCCACCCGGACGAGAACCGCTGATCCGGGCTCACTTGTCCACCTCGCTTGCTTCAGCCGATCCAACGTCGTCAGACACCGCTAGACGCCTGCCACGACTCTCCGCAATCCGGAGCGCGTCACGTAGCGCCTCGACCAGACGGTTGGAGAGGAAGCGCAGTTCTCCGGCCTCAGCCTTGGGGTCCGCGCAACACCGGCCGGTGCAAGACCTGATGCACACGGGGAAGCCGCAGTGTGGGGCCATCCCCGCAGCTTGCTGTAGCGCTTGTCTCGGCGGTGCGATGCCGACCCCGACCGGGCTGTAACGCGCTCCTCACCGATCCGAAGATCCTGCCGATACAGTTCCGCATGTCGACCTGCTTTCCTCAGGTTGACCACGCCCCGGGGCGCAGGCACGCGTCGCCGGGGTCCTGTGGTGGGTGAAAACCGCCTGAGCTTTCATGCTGGTGACATACGAAGCCCCCAACTTTCACATTTGAGTGAAAGCCGGGGGCTGGCGCGGTGAAAGTCCTAAAGGCCCACCCAGGCCGCCAGGTGGTCGAGGGTGTCCGGCGTGCGCCGGGACAAGTGGATCAGACCCCTGATGGTCTCTCGCGCGCCTGAGTGGTACCGCGTCTGTTGGGGCGCCAGCCTGCGCGCGGTGACCATGGACTTCAAGGCCGCTTCGGAACGTCCCGCTTCCATCTGGGCGCGTGCTTGATCGACGTAGAAGTGAGCCGCGCGGGACACGGCCCAATCCTTCGGTATCCGCACCTTCGCGGCCTCCCGCAGCGCTTCACCGTAGTGCCGCATCTCGACATGGGCGGACACCGCGTGCACAGTGACGTTCGTAGGCCCGAAGGACAGCCAGTGAACATCCGTCGCTTCGCCGACCCGGTCCGCGTAAGACCTCGCCTCCGCAAGGTGATTCCGAACCGCAGCTGCGTCATGGGCGCGGGCCGCGATGATGCTCGCCCCGAGGTGAAGCTGCCCGGCAACGGCCTGCCTCGCCCGAGTCTGGGGCGACTGATCCAACAGGCCCTGCCCGGCAGCGACGAGCCGCTTGCCGATCGTGTATTCGCCCTCTCGGAAGTAGACCAGCGCACGCATGTACTGACGTACCGCGGAAAGCAGCGGATCCGAAGCGCGCGATGCAGCCCAGTCCATGCGGTCCAGAGCTACCGTCGACAGGTCGTAGTAACCCCACTTCACGGCCAGGTCATGCGCGGTCCGGTACGTGCTCGACAGCGCGGCCCACAACTCCGACGACGGCGCCCGGTATGCGGCCGTAGTGATCTCCGCGATCGTGTCGGGAAGGTCGAGAGCAGCGTCATGGAGCTTTGTGGCCCGGACCTGCTGACATAGACGCTCAGCAGCCGCTACGAGTTGGGGAGTTGGGCGCGGACTGATCGCCGGATCAACCCCCAGGTCGTAGAGGTCGAGGGCTTCACGGATAGGGCGAACCAGCGCAGCCAACCGATCCTGCTGCAACTCGGTCACGTAGGGCTGGCCAGTCAGCGCGGTGACGTCGATACACAGCGCTTTGGCCACTGCGGCCACCAAGTCGGGGCTGGCTGGCTTGTGTCCGGACTCCACCTGGGTGAGCAGGCTGTATGAGTAGGGGACCTTCTGAGCCAACCCGCGCTGAGTCAGCCCCGCCCGTTTCCGATGATGTGCGATCCGAGCACCCGTGTGTTCGTCGCCGGGGAGCGGCATGCATGCCTCCCTTTCGTGACGCACTCAACGGAAACGCTACCCGTCCAAGCCATGGCAGACGACGATGAACGGTGATGTCAGCCTCGACCGGACAGGTTTGCGGTATGGGGGCGCTACACGGTGGACTGCCCACATGACTGCGAACCGCGTCCTCTACCTGTTCGGAAGCGCCGCCCCGCCCGTGCTGAACATCGCCGGTGTCATCGAGCGAGCGCAGTCAGCCGACTGGGATGTCTGCCTCGGATTGACCCCCACAGCCGCACGCTGGCTTGACGACGAGCTGCCAGCCCTGGAGGAGCTGACCGGACACCCGGTGCGCAGCCAGTACAAGCTGCCCTGGGAGCCCGACGCCTGGCCCCCTGCGGATGTCGCCGTCCTGGCACCCGCTACCTTCAACACGATCAACCAATGGGCCCTGGGCATCACCGACAAGTTCATCGTCGGATTCGTGGCCGAGGCCATCGGCAAGGGCATCCCCACCGTGACCATGCCGTGCGTCAACGCCGCCTACGTCCAGCACACGCAGTTCGACACCAGCGTTGCCACGCTCCGCGCGATGGGCGTACGTGTGCTCTACGGAGAAGGCGGCTTCGTGCCCAGCAAACCGGGCCAGGGCCGACCGGAAAGCTATCCGTGGCACCTGGCCCTCGACGCGGCGGCATCAGCCCTCAGCGGGCCTGAAGCCGCTCAGCGGTGAGCCTCAGCCGTCGGCAGGGGCGATGCCGATAGGGCAGGAAACGCCCGTGCCGCCGATGCCGCAGTAGCCCGCCGGATTCTTGTCCAAGTACTGCTGGTGATATGCCTCGGCCGGGTAGAAGGCGCCCGCGGGGAGGATTTCCGTGGTGATGTCGCCGTAGCCCGAGCCGGTCAGCACGGACTGGTAGGCGGCGCGGGAGGATTCGGCCTCGGTCTGCTGCTCGGGGGAGTGGGTGTAGATCGCCGAGCGGTACTGGGTGCCGACGTCATTGCCCTGGCGGAAGCCCTGGGTGGGGTCGTGGGACTCCCAGAACAGCTTCAGCAGGGCGCCGTAGGAGGTGACGGACGGGTCGAAGACGACGCGGACGGCCTCGGTGTGGCCGGTGAGGCCGCTGCACACCTCTTCGTAGGTGGGGTTCTCGGTGTGGCCGCCCTGGTAGCCGACGAGGGTGGTCCAGACTCCCGGGGCCTGCCAGAACTTCCGCTCCGCGCCCCAGAAGCAGCCAAGACCGAAGTCGGCCACCACCAGGCCGTCCGGATACGGGCCGGTCAGGGCGTTGCCGAGGACCGTGTGGCGGCCGGGGAGGGAGAACGCCGGGTCCGGGCGGCCCTTCAGCGCCTCCTCGGGGGTCGGGAGGTGGTTCTTGTGGCGGCTGAACAGCATCTGGGCTCCTCGCTCGGGTACGCGGCGCATCCCCTACAACGGATGCGGGCCCGGCAGAATTCCAGCCGACCGCCGCCGCGAAGCGTCACCGCGGCAGCGTCGCCGGGGAGCCGCCGTGGCCCTCCCAGCCCGCCACCGCCAGCGCCCGGTAGACCGTGTACTCGGCCGCCGGGTCCGCGCCGTAGGACCACGGCACCGCGCCCACATGGCCATCCACGTGCCGCAGCTGCTCCATGGCCTCCGCGTACCGCTCCGCCCGTACCAGGAACCACACCAGGAGATGGCGGACGTGTGGCAGCACCGGGTGGTCGGCGGGGGCCTGGTGGGTCGCGTAGAGGGCGCCCTCGATCGCCTTGGTGATCACATCGCTCTGGTAGAGGCTGCGCACCAGGTTGACGTCCGGCAGATGCTCGAAGACGCCGAACAGCGGCAGCGCGGGCAGCAGGCTCTTCGGCGGGGCGGAGGCGGCGGCCGCGTGGGTGAAGGCGTCGGCGAGCTCCTGGGAGCCGTGCCACTTGCCGCACCAGTAGTGCAGCGCGGCCAGATGGGCGCCCATGTGGTGCGGGGCGCGCTCGGTGACCTTGGACCACAGTTCCTCGAAGTCGGCCTGCCGGTAGCCCAGGCCGCGGGCGACGCCGAGCTCGATGATGTACGGCACCGGGTCGCCGGGGGCCAGCAGCGCCGCCTCCTGGCAGACGGTCCGGGCCTCCTCGAGGATCATGCGGAAGTCGGGCGAGGCCGGGTCCAGCAGGGCCTGCCGGACCAGGAACTCGGCGTGCACCGCGGCCGCGCCCGCGTCCTTGGGGGCCGCCACCCGCCAGGTGCGCAGCCACATCCCGCCCTGTCCGGGCGTCCGGGCCAGCTCGTAGGCCGCCGCCCCGGCCAGCGTCTGGACCCGCTGCCAGCGCAGCTCCGAACCCGCCTCGGTCAGCGCGAGCAGCCGGGCGGCGGGCTGCCAGTCCTGGCTCGCCTGGACCTCCTCCAGGGCCTCGGTGAGCGGGCGGTCCGGGCCGGGCAGCCGTACGTCGAGCCGCTCGCGCGGGACGAAGCCGTACTCCTCCGGGTCCGAGGCGCGCAGCGCGCCCCGCACGGCCTCGCGGCCTCCGCGCATCCGCCGCACCGCGGGCACGATGATCAGCCCGCCCACCATGACGAGGGCGATGAGGAAGATCAGAAGCTCCATGAGGTGTCCCCGTGTGAAGGTACGAACGGTTCCGACGGTCCTGACGGCCTGGCTCCAGCCTATGCGCCCTCCCGCACGAGGGATCCGGCACCGCCCCGCCGGGCGTTACCCTCGGCCCATGACCGACCAGCATCAGCACCCGCAGAGCTTCGAGACGCTCGCCATCCACGCCGGCCAGGAGGCGGACCCGCTCACCGGGGCCGTCGTGCCGCCGATCTACCAGGTGTCCACCTACAAGCAGGACGGGGTGGGCGGCCTGCGCAACGGCTATGAGTACAGCCGCTCCGCCAATCCCACCCGCACCGCCCTGGAAGAGAACCTGGCGGCGCTCGAAGGCGGCCGCCGTGGCCTGGCCTTCGCCTCCGGCCTGGCCGCCGAGGACTGCCTGCTGCGCACCCTGCTGGTCCCGGGCGACCACGTGGTGATCCCGGACGACGCCTACGGCGGTACGTTCCGTCTGTTCGCCAAGGTCGTGGAGCGCTGGGGCGTGGAGTGGTCGGTCGCCAACACCTCCGACCCGGCCGCGGTACGGGCCGCGCTCCGCCCCCGTACGAAGGTGATCTGGGTCGAGACGCCCAGCAACCCGCTGCTCGGCATCACCGACATCGCCGCCGTCGCCGACATCGCCCGCGGTGCCGGGGCCCGCCTGGTCGTCGACAACACCTTCGCCAGCCCCTACCTTCAGCAGCCGCTGGCGCTGGGCGCTGATGTGGTGGTGCACTCCACCACCAAGTACATGGGCGGCCACTCGGACGTCGTCGGCGGTGCGCTCATCGTCGCCGACCCCGGTCTCGGCGATGAACTCGCCTTCCACCAGAACGCGATGGGCGCCGTCGCCGGGCCCTTCGACTCCTGGCTGGTCATGCGCGGCATCAAGACCCTCGCGGTCCGGATGGACCGGCACAGCGCCAATGCGAGCCGGATCGCGGAGCTGCTCTCCTCCCACTCCAAGGTGACCGAGGTCTACTACCCGGGCCTGCCGGAGCACACCGGGCACGAGGTCGCCGCCAAGCAGATGCGGGCCTTCGGCGGCATGGTGTCGTTCCGGGTCGCGGGCGGCGAGGAGGCGGCGGTCGAGGTCTGCAACCGGGCCCAAATCTTCACGCTGGGCGAGTCGCTGGGCGGTGTCGAGTCGCTGATCGAGCACCCGGGCCGGATGACGCACGCCTCCACGGCGGGGTCGGCCCTCGAGGTGCCAGCGGACCTGGTCCGGCTGTCGGTCGGCATCGAGTCGGTCGACGATCTGGTGGCCGACCTGACCCAGGCCCTGGGCTGATCCGGCCCCCGGCTCAGGCCAAGGCTCCGGTCCCGGGCTGACGCCCGTCTCACCACCCCTCCAGCGGAGGGGTGGTGTTGGTCGGCGGCGCCGTCCACGGCTCGACGATCGCCGCCCACACGCTGAACGCGAGGATCGCGGCGAACAGCAGCACCCAGCCGACGGTGCGTACCGCGCGGTGGCGGCGGAGGATCCGCCGCCCTCGGCCGGCCGCCCGGTCCGCCAGGTCCGGGGGCAGCAGCGGGTGCGGGCCCTCCATCATCCGGCGGACCTCGTCCTCCTTGCGGTCCCAGGCGCTCATGGGCCCGTTCCCGCCGCCCCGGCCGCCTTGGGGGCGCCTGCGGGTGTGCCCGTCGTCGCATCCGTTGCCGTGTCCCCGCGCCGTGGCGGTGATGGCTGCCGTGGCACCCCGCTGCGCATCACCGACACCGCGCGGGTGCAGATCGCCCGTACCCGCTCGACCGGGAGCCCGAGCGCGGCGGCCGTCTGCTCCTCGGCCACGCCCTCGTAGAGCCGCAGCACCAGCACCAGCCGTTCGCGCGGGGCGAGCCGGTCCAGGGTGCCGCCGCGCGGACGTCGGTAGTGATGGCCGCCGCGGGCGAAGAGGGCGGCAAGCTCCATACGGGTGCGGTCGTACGGATCCTCACCGCGCAGCCGGTCCCAGCGGGCGTACGTGCGCGCGAGCGCGGCGGTCAGCAGGTGCTGGGCGGCGGTGGTGTCCCGCGTCGGTCGTTCCCCCGTGAGCAGCGTGGCCGCATGCAGCAGCCGGCCACCCGCGCCCGCGACGAATGCCTCGAACTCCCGGGCCCGGCGGCTCTCCCGTGCTGCCCGCCGTTCTCGCACCACGCCTCCGCCTCCCCGTTCCTTTAGGACACGGCAGGCACGGGCGCGCGGTCAAGAGGTCTGCCGCCGGTGCATGACGGTCCGCTGGGCGGGCGCGGTGGGCCCCAGCGGTGTCCGCGGTGTCCGCGGTGGGCGCGGTGGACCTCAGGAGGCGGGCGCGGCCTGCGGCACGGCGTTGTGCGTGGTCTGCGGCAACGGGCTGCTCGGGTCCTGGACCAGCGTGTTGTGCGCGGCGGAGAGGGCGCCGTTGAAACGGGTCAGCAGGTCGCAGAACACATCGCGCTCGTCCTCGGTCCAGCCCGCGGTCACCTGGGCCATCAGCTCACGCCGGGAGGAGCGGACCTCCTCCAGCCGGGCCTTGCCGCGAGGGGAGAGCTGGAGGACGACCGCGCGGCCGTCCTCGGGGTGCGAGGTGCGCTTGACCATGCCGGAGTCGACCAGCGGGGCAACCTGGCGGGTCACGGTGGACGAGTCGATGCCCATGCCTCCGGCGAGTGCCTTGACTCCCATCGGGCCTTCCTGGTCAAGCCGGTTGAGCAGCAGATAGGCGGCTCGGTCCATGGAGTTGCGGACCTGTCCGACGCCGCCGAGGCGGGTCTGTTCCGCGCGGCGTGCGAAGACGGCGACCTGATGCTGGAGGGAATCCAGTACGCCTGTGTTGAGTTGAGTCGTCATGTCCGATTGGGTGGGCATGGCCTAGGGCTCACTTCATGCGGTGGTCTGTGGGATGTGGCACAGAGTACGCGGCCGGGGCCCCGCCCGTACGGGAGCTGCAAAAACCTGCCGTCCCCCATGCACCCCTATCGGCCGCCGCCCTGTGCCGTGACAGAGGGTTATGCCTGGTGGAGCGGGTGGAGCGGCCGCATGGCGCGGTGGTTGGACCTGTGGCGGCGGGTTTCCGGCAGGTTCCGGCCGGTCCGGCTCGCGGGCCCGGAACGCGGTTCCGTTGGCGCGATGCGGTCACGGTGGACGCGATGCCGTGACGCGATGCGGTCACGGTGGACGCGGTGTGGTGACGGTGGAACGCCGTGCTGTCGGTGTCGGCGGGCACCGCCCCGATCCGCCCTCGCGGCGACAAGCTGTAAGACTGGGGCCATGGCTCCACGACCCGGCGACGAGGACGGGCCCCACACCGCCCCGCGCACCGCACCCTCCGTGATCACGCTCGACGATGTGCGCAAGGCACAGAAAATGCTGTCGGGGGTCTCCCGGGTGACCGCCCTGGAAGGCAGCCGCCACCTCTCCTCCCTGGTCGGCGCCCCGGTGCAGCTCAAATGCGAGAACCTCCAGCGCACCGGCTCGTTCAAGCTGCGCGGCGGCTATGTGCGGATCGCGGGCCTGAGCCCCGAGGAGCGGGCGGCGGGTGTGGTCGCGGCGAGCGCCGGGAACCACGCGCAGGGTGTCGCGCTGGCCGCCTCGCTGCTGGGAGTGCGCTCGACCGTCTTCATGCCGGAGGGCGCGCCGCTGCCGAAGATCGCGGCCACCCGGGACTACGGCGCCGAGGTGCGGCTGTGCGGCCAGATCGTGGACGAGACCATGCGGGCGGCGCAGGAGTACGCCGAGCGTACGGGCGCGGTCTTCATCCACCCCTTCGACCACCCGGACATCATCGCGGGTCAGGGCACCGTGGGGCTGGAGATCCTGGAGCAGTGCCCCGAGGTGCGCACCGTGGTGGTGGGGATCGGCGGCGGCGGTCTGGCGGCCGGGATCGCGGTCGCGGTGAAGACGCTGCGCCCGGACGTACGGGTGGTGGGGGTGCAGGCGGAGGGCGCCGCGGCGTATCCGCCCTCGCTGGCCGCCGGACAGCCGGTGTCGATCGAAGCGCCGGTGACCATGGCCGACGGCATCAAGGTCGCGCGGCCGGGCGACGTTCCGTTCAGAATCATCGACGACTTGGTCGACGAGGTCCGTACGGTCACCGAAGACGAGCTCTCCAGCGCGCTGCTGCTGTGTCTGGAGCGGGCGAAGCTGGTGGTCGAGCCGGCGGGCGCGAGCCCGGTGGCCGCGCTGCTGTCGGCGCCGGAGTCGTTCGACGGTCCGGTGGTGGCGGTGCTCTCGGGCGGCAATGTGGATCCACTGCTGATGCAGCGGATCCTGCGGCACGGTATGGCCGCGGCGGGGCGCTATCTGTCGCTGCGGCTGCGGCTGACGGACCGGCCCGGCGCGCTGGCCTCGCTGCTGGGGGCGCTGTCGGTGGTGGACGCCAATGTCCTGGACGTCAGCCATGTCCGTACCAATCCGCGGCTGGGGCTCAGCGAGGCGGAGGTCGAGCTGCACTTGGAGACGAAGGGGCCGGACCACTGCGACGAGGTGCGGGAGGCGCTGAGCGCAGCGGGCTACAGGGTGATGGCCTGACGCCCGACGCCTGACGCCTGACCGCGGACGGCCGGGGGATCGTGCCCCCGGCCGCGGAGTGCCGTGCTCCGGGGGCCTGTTGGGGCTCGTTGGGGCGCGTGGGGGTTGGCCGGAGCTCGTTGGTGCCCGTTCGCCCTCGTGTGACCTGGGGGCTTACGACTGTCGCGTTGATGTTCGCCACACGTATGTCGCGATGTATCGCGTCTACGCTATTCTTCTTATCTGCTTGCTGCCGCGCGCTGCACAAGTTGGCGGACCTATGCCTTGATTGAGGGGGCGCATCCGCCGTGGCGAAAAACAGTCGCTCACCGCGGCGTCAGACGATCTCCGTGGAACGACCCAACCTCCTGGGAGTGCCAACATGCCAGGCGCTATTCATGCCGAGGGTCTGGTGAAAACCTTCGGCAACGTAAGGGCTCTGGACGGCGTCGACTTCGACGTACCCGAAGGAACCGTGCTCGGACTGCTCGGCCCCAACGGCGCCGGCAAGACCACTGCCGTGCGTGTCCTCACCACGCTGCTCCGCCCGGACAGCGGGAGGGCGGTGGTCGCGGGGGTGGATGTGCTGAAACACCCCAACGAGGTGCGCCGCTCGATCGGGCTGTCCGGGCAGTTCGCGGCCGTGGACGAGTATCTGACCGGCCGCGAGAACCTCGAGATGGTCGGGCAGCTCTACCAGATGGGCGCGCGGGCGTCGAAGGCCCGCGCGGGTGAACTGCTGGAACGGTTCAGCCTCGCGGACGCCGCGGACCGCACCGCCAAGACCTACTCCGGCGGGATGCGCCGTCGGCTCGACCTCGCCGCGGCCCTGGTCGTCAGCCCGCCCGTGATGTTCATGGACGAGCCGACCACCGGTCTGGACCCGCGCAACCGGCAGGCGCTGTGGGAGGTCATCCAGGAGCTGGTGGCCGGTGGTACGACGCTGCTGCTGACCACGCAGTATCTGGAGGAGGCGGACCACCTGGCGCATGACATCTGCGTCATCGACCGCGGCCGGGTCATCGCGCGCGGCAGCTCCGACCAGCTCAAGGCCCGCACCGGTGGGGAGCGGGTGGAGGTCGTGGTGCACGAGCGCGACCACATACCCGTTGCGGACCAGGTGCTGCACGCCCTGGGCAAGGGCGAGACCACCGTGGAGGAGCACACCCGCAAGGTCACCGTCCCGGTCGTCGGCGGGGCGAAGCTGCTCGCCGAGGTCATCCGTGAACTGGACAGCCGCGGAGTCGAGATCGACGACATCGGGCTGCGCCGCCCGACCCTCGACGACGTGTTCATCTCCCTCACCGGCCACGGTGCCGAGGAGGACGGCACGGACCAGGCGTCCAGCGGCGCGGACCAGGCGTCCACCGGCAAGGCGTCCAGCGGCAAGGCGTCCAAGGGTAAGGCGTCCGCGGGCGCGGGCAAGGGAGGAAAGTGATGGCCGTCGTCGAGGAGACCGGTGCCACCGTCGCGGCGGCGCCTCGCCCGCGCGGCGGACCGCTGGCGTCCGTCCGCGACTCCCTGGTGGTCGCCAAGCGGAACCTGATCCGCATGCTGCGCATCCCGGAGATGGTGATTTTCGGCCTGATCCAGCCGGTGATGTTCGTGGTGCTGTTCAGCTATGTGTTCGGCGGCGCGATCATGATCCCGGGGCAGAGCAGCTCAGACGCGACTGTATATCGCGAGTATCTGATGGCCGGGATCTTCGCCCAGACCGTGACCTTCGCCACGGCGGGCGCGGGCGCCGGGATCGCCGACGATATGCACAAGGGTCTGATCGACCGCTTCCGCTCACTGCCGATGGCGCGCGGCGCGGTGCTCACCGGCCGTACGCTCGCGGATCTGGTGCAGACGGCGCTGACGGTGGTCGTGCTGGCGATCGTCGCGCTCATCGTGGGCTGGCGGGTCCACGACGGCATCCTGAACGCGCTCGGCGCCTTCGGTCTGCTGCTTCTGCTCGGTTACGCCTTCTCCTGGATCGGCGCGCTGATCGGGCTGTCCGTACGGACCCCCGAGGCGGCCACGTCCGGCGGGCTGATCTGGCTGTTCCCGCTGACCTTCATCTCCAACGCCTTTGTGCCGTCCAGCCAGATGCCCGCCTTCCTCCAGCACGTCGCGGACTGGAACCCGTTCAGCGCCACGGTGCAGGCGTGCCGTGAGCTGTTCGGCAATCCGCAGGGCGTGGTCTCGGACGCCTGGCCCATGCAGCACCCCGTCATTGCGTCGGTGCTCTGGTCGGTTGTGATCATCCTGGTCTTCCGGACGCTGTCGGTCCGCAAGTACCGCTCGGCCGCCGCCTGAGCCGCGGTGGACACCGGAACCCCGGACAGCGGAGAGCCCCGGCCGTGGCGACGGCCGGGGCTTCTCGCGGTGTCCGTGGGGCGAGGGGCGCTCAGCCCTGGTACGGCTTGGCCTCCAGGATCCGCACCGAAGCGGTGCGGCCGTTGGGCAGTTCGTACTCGGCGTCCTGGCCGACCTTCTTGCCGGTCACACCCGAGCCCAGCGGGGACTGCGGCGAGTAGGTCTCAATGTCCGAGCTCGCGTACTCACGGGAGGCGAGCAGGAAGGTCAGGGTGTCGTCCGGATCGCCGTCGAAGGCGATCGTGACCACCATGCCGGGGGCGACCACACCGGTGTCCGCGGGTGCCTCGCCGACCTTCGCCTGCTCCAGGAGCTGCGTCAGCTGACGCACCCGGAGCTCCTGCTTGCCCTGCTCTTCCTTCGCGGCGTGGTAACCGCCGTTCTCCCGGAGGTCACCCTCCTCCCGGGCGGCCTCGATCTTCTTGGCGATCTCGATACGTGCGGGACCCGACAGGTACTCCAGCTCGGCCTTGAGCTGGTCGTACGCCTCCTGGGTCAGCCAGGTGACGTTCTCGCTGGTCTGGGTCACAGGTGCTCCTCGTCGGTGCTGGGAATACAAATGAACGCCCTACTCAGAAGGGTGCGCCTTCAAAGCCGGGCGAAACCACGAGCCTAACAATTCCGGCTGGAAACGGGGAGGAGGGAACTGGGCGGAATGCGGAGGAAACCCGTCAGCCCTGGTCAGATCGCACTCCGCTCACCGACACGTACCGTCCGTCTATCGGGCACCTGGTCGGCGGCGGCCCCGCTCGGCCTTCCGGGGCGGTTCAGCTGCCCGAAGCGGCTTCGCAGTCGACGAGCTCGGCACTGGTGGCACGCCCCGTGGTGCGCACGGTGACGACCTTGACGAGCTCGTCCTCACGCTGGGCGAAGGTGAAGTCCTTGCGGCCCACCTCGGCGTGGTCCTTGTCCAGGGTACGCAGCGTACAGACACCGGTGGTGTCCTGGTCCTTGATGACTTCCAGCCGGACCTCGACGGCGTCGTCCGCGACCACCTGGAAACCGAGCACCCGGCCGCTGACGTCCTCGCCGGTGATGTAGGCGTATCCGAGCCAGGAGATCAGGGCGAGCAGCCCGGCGCCGAGCACCGCGCCCACGATTTTCAGCGTGCGGTCGGCGCGTGCGTCGGCCGACCGGCCGTAGCGCCCGTCGGGCAGGCCATCGCGCACCGCGGCCATGATCCTTCCTCCTGCTGGGGGGACTCGGAATTATTCGACCCCGCTGTGGGTCACTATAGAAGCCGTCTTCCACGACGAATCACTGAGGATCGAACTTGACTGAGCAGCTGCGTTTGATGGCCGTGCACGCGCACCCGGACGACGAGTCGAGCAAGGGCGCGGCCACCATGGCCAAGTACGTGTCCGAGGGGGTGGACGTGCTGGTCGCGACCTGCACAGGCGGTGAGCGCGGCTCCATCCTCAACCCCAAGCTCCAGGGGGATCCTTATATCGAGGAGCACATCCACGAGGTCCGCGCCAAGGAGATGGACGAGGCGCGCGAGATCCTCGGCGTGAAGCAGGAATGGCTGGGCTTCGTGGACTCCGGGCTGCCCGAGGGTGACCCGCTGCCGCCACTGCCCGAGGGCTGCTTCGCGCTCCAGGATGTGGAGGAGGCGGCGGGCCGGCTGGTGAAGCTGATCCGTGCCTTCAAGCCGCAGGTGATCACCACCTATGACGAGAACGGGGGCTATCCGCACCCCGACCACATCATGACCCACAAGATCTCGATGGTGGCCTTCGAGGCTGCCGGTGACCCCGAGCGCTACCCCGAGGCCGGGGAGCCGTGGCAGCCGCAGAAGCTCTACTACAACCAGGGCTTCAACCGGCCGCGCACGGTCGCGCTGCACGAGGCGCTGCTGGCCCGGGGGCTGGAGTCGCCGTACGGGGAGTGGCTGGAGCGCTGGAAGGACTTCGGGCGGCCCGAGCGCACCCTGACCACATATGTGCCGTGCGCCGACTACTTCGAGATCCGCGACAAGGCGCTGATCGCGCACCGTACGCAGATCGACCCCGACGGCGGCTGGTTCCGGGTCCCGATGGACGTCCAGAAGGAGGTCTGGCCGACGGAGGAGTACGAGCTCGCCAAGTCGCTCGTGGATACCTCCCTACCCGAGGACGACCTCTTCGCGGGCATCCGCAACAATTGACCGCATGATGAGCGCGACCAGCACCCTCGCCGTAACGCATCTCGTCCCGCTCGCCAAGGAGCTGGACGAGAACAAGGTGACTCCGGGCGTCCTCGGTTTCATCGTCTTCGCACTGATCGGCGGCGCGGTGTGGCTGCTGATGAAGTCCATGAACAAGCACATGAACAAGGTGGACTTCGAGGAGGGCCCGGAGCCCGCCAAGGCCGCGGCCCCCGCCGCCGACCGTCCCAAGGGCGAAAGCCCGGCCTGACCCGGAGCGGCCCTGGCCGCCGAGGCCCGTCGGCCGGGCGGCCAGAGGCCCGGGAGGGCCGCGTCCGCGCGGGCGGGCGCGGGTGTCCTGCGCCGGACGAGCCCGGGCGGCCCGCCCGCACCGGTCAGGGGCGGGATGTGTTCGGCAGCACCGCCATGACCTCGCGGGAGTGGCGGCTCGGGACCATGCCGAGCTGCCACGCCTGCCAGCCCGTCTCGGGCTCCACTCCGCGCTCCAGCACCAGCGCGAACGCGTCCACACACCCCTCCAGCCGGGTGTCTCCGGGCGTGCCCTGCTCGCGGAGCTCACGGCGGAGCTCCGCCAGCTCCTCCTGGGCCACCGCGGTGCCGATCACGGAGCCGCCCGCCGAGGCGAACGGCAGCAGGGTGCAGCGCAGGAACCGGGCCCAGGAGCGGCCGCGCCGGTCGCCGTATCCGGCGAACAGCGCGGCCGCCTCGTCGATCAGCTCCAGCGCCTGAGCCGCCTTGCCGTTGCCCGCGTCGATCACGGCCAGCTCCACACAGGACCATGCCTCGCCATGAGCCACTCCCACCCGGCGGAAGTCCTGCCGCGCGTCCTGGAGCAGCTGCCGGGCGAATCCGCTGTTGCGCAGGGAACCGGTCTGCGCCGCCCGGAGATCGCGGGTGACCCGCGCCGAGTGGTGCCTGGCGCACGCCAGCCCGTACGCATCCCGCATCCGGCTGAACATCGTGCGCGCCCGCTCCAGCTCGCGCACCGCCGAATCGTGATCGCCGCGCTCCTCCAGCGCCTGGCCCAGGTGGTACAGCGTCCATGCCTCGCCGCGCGCGTCCTCGTTCTCCCGGTGGCGGGAGAGGGCCTGGCGGAGCTGGTCGACGGCGACCGTCGCCTCGCCGTCCACCAGCCGGGCACGGGCCAGCTGGGTCAGCGCCCATGCCTCGCCGCGCTGGTCGTGGGTGGTGCTGTACGCGTCCAGCGCCTCCCGCAGCTCGGCCTCCGCGCGTGCCACCTCGCCCATCCGCAGACAGGCCTGGCCGAGCTGGAAGTGGGCCCACGCCTGGCCGTGCAGACTCTCGCTCTCCCGGTGCAGCTCCAGGGCCCCGGTGAGCAGCTCCAGCGCCTCGGCGAGCCGACCGCGGTCGCGCTCGACAGCGGCCAGGGCGTGCATCGTCCAGCCGCGGTCCCCGCGCAGCTCCTCGGCGGACTGGAGCGACAGCGCCTCGCCCAGCTTCGCCGCGGCCTCCGCGAGCTGGCCCTGATGGTGCAGGGTGATGCCCAGGCTGCACAGCGCGCGGGCCGCCCCCGCCTCGTGCTGGGCCTCGAAATACAGGTCCACCACCGAGGACAGGGTGGTGCGCGCCTGGTCCAGCTCGCCGAGCTGGCGAGCGGCGATACCGGTGCGCCACTGCACGGAGCGCACCAGCAGCCCCTGGTCGACGGCCTGGGTCAGCTCGCTGATCTCGCCCAGCCGGTAGAGATCGCCGCGCAGCAGGCAGTAGTCGCAGAGGGCGCCCAGGAGGTGCAGCACCGCGGACTGGTCCACACCCTCCGCATGGCGCAGCGCCGCCGTGATGAAGCTGGATTCGTCGTCCAGCCAGCGCAACGCGGATTCCAGTGAGGTGAACCCATGGCCCGCGCCCTTGGCGAAGATGTCGGCGCGGGTGGACGTCTTGCCGTCGACCAGCCGGATCACCGAGTCGGCCAGCTCGGCATAGCTGCGGATCAGCCGCTCCTGGGCGGCGGTGCGCTGCTCCGGCTCCTCCTCGTCCAGCAGGCGGGCCTGGGCGAAGCTCCGCACCACGTCATGCAGGCGGTAGCGGCTGCCCCGCACATGCTGGATCAGCCCGGCGCGGCCGAGCGCCTTCAGATGGCGCGCCGCCTCCTGCTCATCGGTGGCCAGCAGCGCGGCGGCGGCCGCCGCGCCCAGACTGGCCCGCCCGGCCAGCGCCAGTCGGCGCAGCAGCCGCCGGGCGCCGTCCTGCTGGTCGGTGTAGCGCAGCCACAGGGTGCGCTCGACGGCGCCGACCGGGCCGTACGCCTCGAGCTCGGTGACCAGGGCGGCGGGGGTGCGCAGGCCCAGGGAGGAGCCCGCGATCCGCAGCGCCAGCGGCAGCCGCCCGCACAGCTCCGCGATCCGCTCGACGGACTGCGCGTCATACGGCCCGGCCCCCGCGGGCTCCTCGGCGGAGGCCCGCAGCAGCTCCTCGGCGCCCGGCTCGTCCAGCGGGCCCACCTCCAGCCGGTGCACCCAGGCGGCCAGATCGGCGGGCAGGGTGAGCGGGGTGCGCGAGGTGACCAGGATCAGGCTGTCGGACCGCTCGGGAACCAGCGTGCGCACCTGCTCGGCGTCGCTGGCGTCGTCCAGCACGATGGTGACGGGCAGCCCGGTCAGATGCTGGTGATACAGCTCGGTGAGCCGCTTGACGTGCTGGTCCTGGGTGGAGCGCTCGCGGAACAGCAGCTGGTCCCGGGGCGCGCCCAGCCGGTTCAGCAGATGCAGCAGGGCGTCACGGGTCGGCAGCGGGGACTGCTCGGCGCTGTCACCGCGCAGATCCACCAGGCATGCGCCGCGGAACTGGTCCCGCAGATGGTGCGCCGCCCGCACGGCCAGCATGGTGCGGCCCGAGCCCGGCGGCCCCTCCAGCAGCACCACGGTGGGCCTGGTCTCGGTGCTCGCCCGCGCCTGCCGCACCCACTGCGCGATCTGGGTGATCTGGGCGCGGCGCCCGGCGAACGGGCCGTCCGCCTCGGGGAGATGGGCGAAGGACTGCTCCAGCACGGTACGTCTGCGGGCCGCCTGGCTGCGGTCGGCGCCGCGCAGCGGCGGCGCCTGCCCGGTGGGGGAGGAGACGCGCTTCGATCCGCCGCCGCCCTGGCGGGTGGCGGCCGTGGTCATCCGGTGCTGGTCGATGAACGGGCGGATGCCCCGCACCTCGACCGCCGTGAGCCACTGGAGCCGCAGCTGCTCGGCGCCGCCGGGCTGATGGCGCAGGGCCGCCTGGCGGTGGGCCGCGGGCCAGTGCGCCGCGGTGAGCTTGAGGACCGCGGCGGCCGACCCGGCCACCGCCGCGCTCACCCCCGCGCCCAGGGCTGTGCCCGCCGAGACACCGAAGGTGAGATCCGCGCCGAACGCCGCGGCCGCCGCGACCCCGACCGCGAGTGCCGGGGTGCCGAGCTGCCCGCGGGTGAGCCGCGCCGACAGCGGACGGCTGCCCGCCTCCGACTCCTCCAGGGCGCGCACATACGCGCCGTACTCCTCGGCCGCGGTGGCCGCCATCCCCTCCAGCGCACCGCGCGCCCGGCTGAGCAGCACCCCGCCGTCCGTGCGCCCGCCCGAGCGGCGCACCTCCTCCTCCACGGCGCGCGACAGCAGCCGCTCGACCTCGGTCCGGTGGCTGTCCCGCAGCACCTCCAGTGAGCCCGGCATGATTCCCCCTCCTTGCGCATGTGCCACGCGTCGAGCGCGTGTTGCTCCCAAGTCTTCCGTTTCTGGCTCTTATCCGGCAGCCCTGTGGATAACTCCCTCCGGGGCCTCCTGTGGATAACTCGCACAATCCGAGAGTTGGGAGAGGATGGGGGCATGCCGAACCATCTGGCGCACGAGACGTCCCCGTACCTCCTCCAGCACGCCGACAACCCGGTCGACTGGCGGCCGTGGTCCGACGAGGCGTTCGAGGAGGCGCGCCGCCGCGGGGTGCCCGTGCTGCTGAGCGTCGGCTATTCCAGCTGCCACTGGTGCCATGTGATGGCGCACGAGTCCTTCGAGGACGAGGCGACCGCCGCCTATCTCAACGAGCACTTCGTCTCGGTCAAGGTCGACCGCGAGGAGCGGCCGGATGTGGACGCCGTGTACATGGAGGCGGTGCAGGCCGCGACCGGCCAGGGCGGCTGGCCGATGACGGTGTTCCTCACCCCCGATGCCGAGCCCTTCTACTTCGGCACCTATTTCCCGCCCGCGCCGCGCCATGGCATGCCCGCCTTCCGGCAGGTGCTGGAGGGGGTGCGGACCGCGTGGACGGACCGGCGCGAGGAGGTCCGGGATGTCGCCGGGCGGATCGTGCAGGACCTGGCCGCGCGCACCGGGATCGGGCTGGGTCCGGGCGCGCCCCAGCCGCCCGGCACCGAGGATCTGCATGCCGCGCTCATGGGGCTGACCCGCGAATTCGACGCCATGCGCGGGGGGTTCGGGGGCGCGCCGAAGTTCCCGCCGTCCATGGCGCTGGAGTTCCTGCTGCGCCACCACGCCCGCACCGGATCCGAGGGCGCCCTCCAGATGGTGTCGGCCACCTGCGAGGCGATGGCCCGCGGCGGTATCTACGACCAGCTCGGCGGCGGCTTCGCGCGCTATGCCGTCGACGCCACCTGGACCGTGCCGCACTTCGAGAAGATGCTGTACGACAATGCCCTGCTGGGCCGGGTCTACGCCCATCTGTGGCGCGCCACCGGCTCGGACCTCGCCCGCCGTATCGCCCTGGAGACCGCCGAGTTCCTGGTCCGCGAGATGCGCACCGAGCAGGGCGGTTTCGCCTCCGCGCTGGACGCCGACAGCGATGACGGCACCGGACGGCATGTCGAGGGCGCGTATTACGTCTGGACGCCCGGGCAGCTGCGCGAGGTGCTGGGCGAGGACGATGCCGAGTTCGCCGCCGGATATTTCGGGGTGACCGAGGACGGCACCTTCGAAAAGGGCGCCTCCGTGCTCCAACTCCCCGACGGCGCACAGCCGGTGCAGGCCGAGCGGGTCGCCTCGGTGCGCCGGCGGCTGCTGGCCGCCCGGGAGCGGCGGGCCCGCCCCGGCCGCGACGACAAGATCGTTGCCGCCTGGAACGGGCTGGCCGTCGCCGCCCTCGCCGAGACCGGTGCCTACTTCGACCGGCCCGATCTCATCGAGGCCGCCACCGAGGCCGCCGATCTGCTCGTCCGTATCCACATGGACCAGCACGGGCGGCTCGCCCGCACCTCGCTGGACGGCACCGCCGGCGGCCACGCCGGAGTGCTGGAGGACTACGCCGACGCGGCCGAGGGCTTTCTCGCCCTGTCCGCGGTCACCGGGGAAGGGGTGTGGGTCGAGTTCGCCGGGCTGCTCCTGGACACCGTGCTGCGCCACTTCACCGCCGAGGACGGCACGTTGTTCGACACCGCCGATGACGCGGAGGCGCTCATCCGCCGCCCCCAGGACCCGACGGACAACGCCGCGCCGTCGGGGTGGACGGCGGCCGCGGGCGCCCTGCTGTCGTACGCCGCCGTCACGGGCAGCACACGCCACCGCGAGGCCGCCGAGCGGGCGCTCGCCGTGGTGCGCGCGCTCGGCGCGCGCGTCCCGCGCTTCATCGGCTGGGGGCTCGCGGTGGCCGAGGCGGCGCTCGACGGACCGCGTGAGGTGGCGGTCGTCGGGCCCGACGGCGATCCGGCGACGCGCGCCTTGCACCGCGCCGCGCTGCTGGGCACCGCGCCCGGCGCGGTGGTCGCGGTCGGCGAGCCCGGCTCCGAGGAGGTCCCGCTGCTGCTGGACCGCCCGCTGCTCGAGGGCCGTCCGGCCGCGTATGTCTGCCGCCACTTCACGTGTGACGCGCCCACCGCCGACGCGGACGCGCTGGCCGCGAAGTTGGGGGGCTGAGGGGAGGCGTTGTGCGCGCCCCGGCCCTCGGCCGACAGCGCGCCATCGACCATGCCCCGTGGCCATCTACCGGGCGCCGCGGCCATCGATCGAGCCCCGCGGTTCCGGGCGGGCGGGCTCGCCCCCGCGCCCCGGCCCGGCGGCAGCGGTGGGGTGTGCTGTCAGAGAGGGAGGCCGCGGGAGAGGAGGGCCAGGGCGTGGTCGATGGTCTCTTCCATGTCCTCGACCCGGCGGTGGTCCAGGCAGTGGAAGATGGCCTCCTGAAGCGCGCCCAGGATCGCCCCGACCACGATGCGCACTTCGAAGTCGTCCGGTGAGCGGCCGCTGCGCTCGGCCATCGCCTCGCCCAGCGTCACACCCGTCGTGGCCAGGCCCTCGCCCATCCGGGCGCGCAGGGCCGGGATGCCGCGGACGAGGGTGAGCCGCGTCAGCAGTTCCTTGCGCTCCGCGGCGGTGAACTGTCCCAGCAGATCCAGGATGACGCGGCGCAGTGCGGCGACCGGGGGCTCGTCGAGGGGGCGTTCGCGGATCGCGGCCGCGATGATCGCGTCGTACTCGTCCGTGAGGACGATGTCTTCCTTGGTGGGGAAGTAGCGGAAGACGGTGCTGGGGGACACATCGGCGGCCTCCGCGATCCGGTCCACCGGGGTGGCGTCGTAGCCCTGTTCGGAGAAGAGCCGATAGGCCGCGTGCCGGATCGCCCGCCGGGTCTTGATCTTCTTCCGCTCACGGAGCCCTGGAGCGGTCCGTCGCGCGGACCGCTCACCGGCGGACGTCGTGCGTGCCATGCCTCTCATTGTCCGGCATCGGCCGCGGGGCGGGGGCGATGCGGCCTCCGCTTCCGGCGGCGGACGGGAGCCCGCCGCTGCTCGGGGCCTCAGGTGTGCTGATAGGCCACCATCGAGATGCCCACGTAGTGCACCACGAACGCCGCCAGCGTGAAGGAGTGGAACACCTCGTGGAAGCCGAACCAGCGCGGCGAGGGGTTGGGGCGCTTGGTTCCGTAGATCACCGCGCCCGCGCTGTAGAGCAGCCCGCCGACGATGATCAGCGTCATCACGGCGATGCCGCCGGTCCGCATGAAGTCGGGCAGGAAGAACACCGCCGCCCAGCCCAGCGCGATGTAGCACGGGGTGTAGAGCCAGCGCGGGGCGCCGACCCAGAACACCCGGAAGGCGATACCGGCGAGCGCCCCGGCCCACACCAGCCACAGCAGCAGCTGCTGTTTGCCGTCCGGCAGGAGCAGCAGCGTGAAGGGTGTGTAGGTGCCCGCGATGATCAGGAAGATATTGGCGTGATCCAGCCGCCGCAGCACCGCGGTGGCCCGTGGGCCCCAATTGCCGCGGTGGTACAGCGCGCTCACCCCGAACAGCGCGCAGGCGGTGAGGGTGAAGACAGCGCACGCCAGGCGCCCGCGCGGGCTGTCGGCGAGCGCCGTGAGCACCACCCCGGAGATCAGCGCGGCCGGAAACATTCCGGCGTGCAGCCAGCCGCGCAGCAGGGGCTTCAGGGGGAGCGGTGGGGCTGCTTCGGGCCCTGGGGGATGGTCAACGGCGGCGTCGGGCGCGGCGGCAGTCATGGCGCTCATGCTACCTACGCGACCGTAAGTTACCGGCCCATGTCGAGTGGTGATGGTCACCAAGGCGCCCACTGGACAGATGGCTCGCACCGTCGGATGATCAAATGAGCGCGGTCGGCACCGGATGAGCTGAGCATCCGGGTCGCAGCCCCCAAGGGGTAGCTGTCTCCATAAAGACGGATGTGCGTGCACATATCCGTACCAACCCTCAATCGATAACGCCGGACCATGCCATTCCGGCGGGATGGAGCGATCGTGGCGCCCAGCAATGTGGCTTCCTCCCTCACCAGCCCGGCTCCCACCAACCACCAGGAGCTCATCGCCTGGGTCGGCGAGATCGCCGCCCTCACCCAGCCCGATGAGGTGGTGTGGTGCGACGGCTCGGAAGCGGAGTACGACCGGTTGTGCGCAGAGCTGGTCGAGAAGGGCACCTTCAAACGTCTGGATCCGATCAAGCGCCCGAACTCGTACTACGCGGCATCCGATCCCACCGATGTGGCCCGGGTCGAGGACCGCACCTTCATCTGCTCCGAGAAGGAGGCGGACGCGGGCCCGACGAACCACTGGAAGGCCCCCGCCGAGATGCGCGAGATCTTCGCGGGTGAGCAGGGGATCTTCCGCGGCTCGATGCGCGGCCGCACGATGTACGTGGTGCCCTTCTGCATGGGCCCGCTCGGCTCGCCGCTGTCCGCGATCGGCGTCGAGATCACCGACTCCGCCTATGTTGCCGTCTCCATGCGCACCATGACCCGTATGGGACAGGAGGTGCTGGACGTCCTCGGTGAGCAGGGGTTCTTCGTGAAGGCCGTCCACACCCTCGGCGCCCCGCTGGAGCCCGGCCAGGCCGATGTGCCGTGGCCCTGCAACTCGACCAAGTACATCTCGCACTTCCCCGAGTCGCGGGAGATCTGGTCCTACGGTTCCGGCTACGGCGGAAACGCCCTGCTCGGCAAGAAGTGCTACGCGCTGCGTATCGCCTCGGTCATGGCGCGTGACGAGGGCTGGCTCGCCGAGCACATGCTGATCCTCAAGCTCACCCCGCCGCCCAGGAGGGGGGCGGACGAAAAGTCCTCGTTTGAGGGTGGCGGTGGGCGACGGGAGGGTGAGGCCAAGTACGTCGCCGCGGCCTTCCCCAGCGCCTGCGGCAAGACCAACCTCGCGATGCTGGAGCCGACCATCCCCGGCTGGACGGTCGAGACCATCGGCGACGACATCGCCTGGATGCGGTTCGGCGAGGACGGCAGGCTGTACGCGATCAACCCCGAGGCGGGTTTCTTCGGCGTCGCGCCCGGCACCGGTGAGCACACCAACGCCAACGCGATGAAGACCCTGTGGGGCAACTCGGTCTTCACCAACGTCGCGCTCACCGACGACGGCGATGTGTGGTGGGAGGGCATGACCGAGGAGGAGCCCGCTCATCTGACCGACTGGAAGGGCAACGAGTGGACCCCGGCCAGCGGGACCCCCGCGGCCCACCCCAACGCCCGCTTCACCGTCCCGGCCGGTCAGTGCCCGATCATCGCGCCCGAGTGGGAGGACCCCAAGGGTGTGCCGATCTCGGCGATTCTCTTCGGCGGACGCCGCGCCAGCGCGGTCCCGCTGGTGACCGAGTCCTTCGACTGGCAGCACGGCGTCTTCCTCGGCGCCAACGTGGCCAGCGAGAAGACCGCGGCGGCCGAGGGCAAGGTCGGCGAGCTGCGCCGCGACCCGTTCGCCATGCTGCCGTTCTGCGGCTACAACATGGGCGACTACATGGCCCACTGGGTCAAGGTCGGCAAGACGGACGACCCGGAGACGGCGGCCAAGCTGCCGAAGATCTACTACGTCAACTGGTTCCGCAAGGACGCCGACGGCCGCTTCGTGTGGCCGGGCTTCGGTGAGAACAGCCGGGTGCTGAAGTGGATCGTCGACCGGCTGGACGGCAAGGCGGCGGGCGTGGAGACGGCGATCGGGGTGCTGCCGACCCGCGAGGCGCTCGACACCGAGGGCCTGGACATGGCCGACGCCGACCTCGACCTGCTGCTCACCGTCGACAAGGACGTCTGGCGCGAGGAGGCGGCGCTCGTTCCCGACCACCTCAACACCTTCGGTGACCACACCCCGAAGGAGATGTGGGACGAGTACCGCGCGCTGGTCGAGCGTCTGGGCTGAGACAACCGCGCGCATCGAAGGCCGGGGCCCGCACCGCACGGTGCGGGCCCCGGCCTCGTCCCGTCCCAGCCCTCGGCCGAGCTCAGTCGGTCAGCCCCAGCGCCGCCGCATGGACGTCCAGGCGCTCGGCCGCCAGTGCCGTGCCCGCGGTGTTCTCGCGGGAGGCGGCCAGGACCAGGGCCCATCCGGCCAGGGTGTGCGCACGCTGGTGCAGGGCGGTGATCCGGTCCGGGTCGGGGCTGCTCGCCGAGGGGGCGGCCCGCAGCGGGCGGCGGCCGTCGCCGAGCCGTACGACCTGGGCGGCGATCCGCTCGGCGGCGTCGTCCAGGGCCGGGTCCGGGACGAGGGCGCGCAGCTCGTCGGTGACGGTCAGCAGCGCGGTCAGATGCCCGGCGAGCCGGATGTCGAGCTCTTCCTCGCGGGAGCGGTGGGGGAAGTCGGGCTCGGGCTCGGCCAAGGTGTGGACCGACTTGGTGCGGATCGGCTCGTACATGGATGGCCTCCAAATGCTTAGGAGGCCATCCTAACTTAGACGCTGTCTAAAGTTGAGCTCTTGCTAAAAAAGATCAACAAATTCCGGTCCCGGCACGGTCCCGGCACGGTCCCGGCACGGTCCCGGCACGGTCCCGGCACGGTCCCGGCACGGTCCCGGCACGGTCCCAGCCCGGTGCGGCCCGGCTCAGGGTTGGCCGTAGCCGTCCAGGAAGGTGCCGATCCGGGTCACCGCGTCGGCCAGATCCTCCTTGGCCGGGAGTGTGACGATGCGGAAGTGATCAGGCTCCGGCCAGTTGAAGCCCGTACCGTGCACGATCATGATCTTCTCGGTGCGCAGCAGATCGAGCACCATCTGCCGGTCGTCCTTGATCTTGTAGACCTTGGGGTCCAGCTTGGGGAACGCGTACAGCGCGCCCTTGGGCTTGACGCAGGTCACGCCCGGGATCTGGGTCAGCAGCTCATAGGCGGTATCGCGCTGCTCCACCAGCCGCCCGCCCGGCAGTACCAGGTCGGTGATCGACTGACGGCCGCCGAGGGCGGTGGCCACCGCGTGCTGCGCGGGCATGTTGGCGCACAGCCGCATATTGGCCAGGATCGTCAGCCCCTCCAGATAGCTGCCCGCGTGGGCCTTCGGACCGCAGACCGCGAGCCAGCCGCTGCGGTAGCCCGCGACCCGGTACGCCTTGGAGAGCCCGTTGAAGGTGAGGGTCAGCAGATCCGGGGCGACCGAGGTGGTGGGGGTGTGGGTGGCGTCGTCGTAGAGGATCTTGTCGTAGATCTCGTCGGAGCAGACGATCAGCCGGTGGCGGCGGGCGATGTCGGTGATCCCGCGCAGCACCTCTTCGCTGTAGACCGCACCCGTGGGGTTGTTCGGGTTGATGATCACGATCGCCTTGGTGCGGTCGGTCACCTTGCGCTCGATGTCGGCGAGGTCCGGCAGCCAGTCCGACTGCTCGTCGCAGCGGTAGTGCACGGCGGTGCCGCCGGAGAGCGAGACCGCGGCGGTCCACAGCGGATAGTCGGGGGAGGGGACCAGCACCTCGTCGCCGTCGTCCAGCAGCGCCTGCATGGACATCTGGATCAGCTCGGAGACGCCGTTGCCCAGGAAGATGTCCTCGACGTCGAGGTCGATCCCCTTGGTCTGGTAGTGCTGCATCACCGCGCGGCGGGCGGAGAGCAGGCCCTTGGCGTCGCCATAGCCATGGGCGTCGCCGAGGTTGCGGAGCATGTCCTCGAGGATCTCCGGCGGGCACTCGAAGCCGAAGGTCGCCGGGTTGCCGGTGTTCAGCTTGAGGATGCGGTGACCTGCTGCCTCCAGTCGCATCGCCTCCTCGAGCACCGGGCCACGGATTTCGTAGCAGACGTTGGCGAGCTTCGTGGACTGGATCACCTGCATGTCGGCCACCTTACGGCGGTGCCACCGGCGGCGCTCGGTGTTTTTCACCACGTGGACGGTGCGCGGAAGCCCGGAGGGCGGCGTACGCCGGGGCGTACGCCACCGCCGACCCGGCGGCGGAGCGGTTCGCCCGGCCGGTCAGCCCGGGTGGCGCCGTACCGACCGGCCCGCCAGCACGCTGGTCCTGCGGCCGTCCTCCACCACGAACCGGCCGTCGATCAGGACGTGCGGAATCCCCACCGGAAGGGTGCGCGGCGCCTCGTACGTCGAGCCCGCCGCGACCGTCCGCGGATCGAAGAGCACCAGGTCCGCCCGGTACCCCTCGCGCACCAGACCTCGGTCCGGCAGCCGTAGCCGGGCTGCCGGGCGGCCGGTCAGATGGGCCACGCACTCCTCCAGTGGGAGCACCCCGAGCTCGCGCACATAGCGGCCCAGATAGTGGGGGAAGGTGCCGTACGCGCGCGGATGCGGTTTGGCGCCGTGCAGGATGCCGTCGCTGCCGCCGGTGTGCACGGGGTGTTTCATGATCGCCCGGACGTTCTCCTCATGGCCGACGTGGAGCAGGATCGTCGGCCCGAGCCGGTCCGCGAGCAGCAGCCGGCGCGCGGTGGCCCAGGGCGCCTCACCGCGCTCCCGCGCGCTCCGCGCGACCGTCCGGCCGATGTGGTCGCCGAGGCCCGGGTCGCTCACCCCGGAGATCTCGATGGTGTCCCAGTCGATCGGTACCCCGTGGCAGCCGTCCGCCCCCTCCTCCTCCATGACCCGCCGGATCCGCTCCGCCGTCGCGTCGTCCCGCAGCCGGGCGAGCATCGCCTCCGGTCCGCCCTCGGCGGCCCAGCTCGGCAGCATCGCGGCGAGCGTGGTGCAGCCGGGGAGGTACGGATAGCTGTCCAGGGTGATGTCGGCGCCCTCGGCGAGCGCCGCGTCGAGCAGGGCGAGCAGTGCGGGGGCGCGGCCCTCGTTCACCCCGAAGTTCAAGGTGGCGTGGGCCAGGTGCAGCGCACAGCCCGCCTCACGGGTGAGCGCCACCATCTCCTCGTACGCGCGCAGGGCGCCCGCGCCGTAGGAGCGGTGGTGCGGGCAGTAGTAGCCGCCGTACGCGGCGACGACCCGGCACAGCTCGGTGAGTTCGGCGTCCGAGGCGTACATCCCGGGGGTGTAGGTGAGCCCGGAGGACATCCCGACCGCGCCCTGTTCCAGTCCCTCGGCCACCAGCTGCTTCATCCGGGCGAGTTCACCGGGGTCGGCGGCGCGGTCCTCCCAGCCGAGCGCGAGCATCCGCACGGTGCCCTGCGGGACGAGATACGCGGCGTTGACCGCGATGCCCTCGCCGTCGAAGCCGCGGTCGAGGCGGTCCAGGTAGCCGCCCACATCGCGCCAGTCGAAGTCGATGTCCGTACTTCCGGGCGCACCGCCGTTCCAGCCGGTGATGGCGGTGCGGATCTGGGCAAGCGTGCGGTCGTCGACGGGCGCGTAGGAGAGCCCGTCCTGTCCGATGACCTCCAGGGTGACGCCCTGGGCGGCCTTCGCGGAGTGGTCGGGGTCGCGGAGCAGCGCAAGATCGCTGTGCGCGTGCATGTCGATGAAGCCGGGGGAGAGGGCCAGGCCGTCGGCGTCCACCACGCGCCGTCCGCTCGGCCGCGGTCCGCCGCCCTCCCGGACGACGGCGGCGATCCGGCCGCCGTCCACGGCCACATCGGCCCGGAAGGCGGCACCTCCGGTGCCGTCGATGACGTGTGCGTCGCGGATGACCAGGTCCATGGCGGCTGCCGCCTCTCTTCCGGCTGCGCGGTGCGCGCGGACGGTCCGGTACGTGACGGTACGCCCGGCCCTTGCGTGCGGGGCCGGGCGGTTTCCCCGGTCCCCGGGATCAGAAGAAGGTGCGGATGTAGTCCGTGACCGTTCCGTCCGCTTCGGCCACCGGGATCAGCTGCCACTTGTCGAAGCTGGTGCACGGATGGGAGAGACCGAGGGCCACCCAGTCGCCGATCTCCAGCTCCGCGCCCTCCGCGACCGCGATCCAGGCGTGCTGGTCGGAGAGGCCGGTGACGGTGAGGCCGGTGGCCGGGCGGGTGGAGCCGTCCCGGGCGGAGCGGACGACCTGGGGCTCGGGCAGGTCCAGGTCGTGCGCGGCGTCCCGCTTGCCCGCGTTGAGGAACGCCTGGCCGGGTTCGGGGCGGGAGACGACCTGGGCCCACAGCCGGAAGGCGGGGTGCAGCTCGCCCTCCTCCGGGATCCGGTTGAACGGGGTCCGCTTGCGGTAGTGGCCGTCGTCGTGGGAGACGTACGCGCCCGAGCGCAGCAGCTTCAGCACCGGCCGGGAGAGCTCGGGAAGGTCCGCGAGGACCTCCGCCACCACGTCGAACCACGCGCTGCCGCCCGCGCTCACCACGATCTCGTCCGTCGCGCCGAGCTCCGCGAAGCGGCCCTCCGCGTCGAACCCGGCGGCCAGCGCGGTGAGCCGGCGCATCCAGGTCCGGACCCGCTCGGCGTCCGCCTTCGGCACCTCGGCCTCGTATCCGGCGACGCCCACCAGCCGCAGGGTGGAGGCGGCGGCCACCGCGTCGGCGACCTCGGTGCACTCGGCCTCGGTACGCACCCCGGTCCGCGCGCCCTCGCCCGCGCCGAGTTCGACCACGACGTCCATCGGGCGGCGGGCGCCCGCCTCGCGCAGCGCCGCGTCCATCAGCTCGACACCGCGGGTGGAGTCGACGTAGGTGATGAGGCGGAAGCCGGGGTCGGCGTCGAGCTCGCCCGCGAGCCAGTGCAGGGCGGCGGCGTCCACGACCTCGTTGGCCAGGAAGATCCGCTGGATGCCGAAGGCCCGGTACATCCGCACATGGGAGGGGAGGGCGGCGGTGATCCCCCAGGCACCGTGGGCGAGTTGGCGCTCGAAGAGCTGCGGGGCCATCGAGGTCTTGCCGTGCGGGGCGAAGGCCAGCCCGTGGGCGGCGGAGTAGCGCTCCATCTCCAGGAGGTTGTGCTCCAGAGCCTCGGCCGACAGAGCCAGCACCGGTGTGGTGAATCCGCCGGTGAACAGGGAGCGCCGCTCGGCGGCCAGTTCGCCGAGCGTACGGCCTTCGGCGGCCGGGGGAAGCCCCTTGAAACGGTGGTCGACACGCTCCTCCGCGAGCCCCGCGAGGGGCGACGGGTCGCAGTGGTCGGTGGCCATGGGGCTCCTCCATGTGGATCGATTGCAGCATGTGCAACATTCATTGCGTATGACGCACAGCGCTGTCTAACATCCCGCCCAGCACCCGGTCAACGGGTGGTTCCGTACCCCGACCAGCGAGGAGCGAGACCGATCGTGCCTCATGCCGTGAGCGTCGACATCGTGTGCCTCGGCGAGTCGTTGGTGACCTTCGTCCCGTCCCGGCCGGGCCGCCTCGCCGATGTGCCCTCCTTCGCGCGCGGTATCGGCGGGGCCGAGTCCAATGTCGCGTGTGGACTGGCCCGCCGCGGGCACAGCGCACGCTGGATCAGCAGAGTCGGCACGGACGGGTTCGGCGATCATCTGCTGACCGAGATCGCGGCCGCGGGGGTGGACGTCAGCCGGGTGCAGCGCGACCCCCGCCGCCCCACCGGTGTCTACTTCCGTACGGCCGGGGAGCGGGCGGTGGACCCCGCCCGTGTCGTCGGGCAGGACCCCGTCACCGGGGAGGGCCAGGGCGCGGAGCCGCCGGCCGAAGTCCTCTACTACCGGGCCGGTTCCGCCGCCGCGGCCATGTCCCCCTCACTGATGCCGCGGGAGCAGCTGTGGTCCGGCCGGATCCTCCATCTGACCGGGATCACCGCGGCCCTCTCCGACGGCTGTCTCGCCCTGATGCGCGAACTGACCACCCCCGCGCCCGGCCGACCGCTGGTCTCCTTCGACGTCAACTACCGCATGGCGCTGTGGCAGGACAAGGACCGGCACGGCCCCTCCGTCCTCCTCGCCCTCGCCCGCGGCTGCGATCTCGTCTTCGTCGGCGAGGACGAGGCGGGGGCCGCCTGGGGGGTGCGCGGTGCCGACGCGATCCGGGCGGCGCTGCCCGAACCGGCGGTGCTGGTCGTCAAACGGGGCGCCGCCGGAGCCACCGCCTACGTCCGCGGGCCCGGCGGAGCGGATACCGTCACCGCCGAACCCGCCCCGCGCGTCGAAGTGGTGGCGCCCGTCGGCGCGGGGGACGCCTTCGCCGCCGGGTTCCTCTCCGGCACCCTGCGCGGCCTGCCCGTCGCCGAACGGCTGCGCCACGGCCATCTGATGGCGGCCGCCGCGCTCACCGTCCCCGGCGACCTCGCCGCCCCGCCCTCCCGTGAGCGGGCCGATCGCCTGGTGGCACTCGATGCCGCCGCGTGGGGCACACTGCGATGCGGCCCCGGCCGGACGCATCCGGTGTCTTCGGGGCCCGAGACCGCAGCGGTGGAGGTATCCGAACCATGAGCCAGACCGTCGCCCGAGCGCTATGCATCCTGCCGCTGCTGGCGGAGGGGCCCGCCAACCTGGAACAGGTCGCCACCCGGCTCGGGGTGCACAAGTCCACCGCGCTGCGGCTGCTGCGCACCCTGCACGAGCACGGCATGGTCTACCGCCAGCAGGACCAGCGCTACCGGCTCGGCGCCCGGCTGTTCGCGCTGGCGCAGCAGGCCGTGGAGAACCTGGACGTCCGGGAGATCGCCCATCCCCATCTGGTCGCGCTCAACGAACGGTGCGGGCACACCGTGCACCTCGCGGTGTACGAGGAGAACGAGGTCCTCTACATCGACAAGGTGGAGAGCCGCTACCCGGTGCGGATGTACTCGCGGATCGGCAAACCCGTCGCGATCACCGTGGCCGCCGTCGCCAAGCTGCTGCTGGCCGATCTACCGGAGCCGGAGCGGCGCGCGGTGGCCGAGCGGCTCACCTACCCCGCGTACACGGCCCGTTCGACACCGAACGCCACCGCGTTCCTCAAGGAACTGGCCACCGTGCGCGAACAGGGCTGGGCCACCGACCTCGGCGGCCACGAGGAGTCGATCAACTGCGTCGGGGCACCCATCCGGGGAGTGGACGGCAGGGTCGTGGCCGCCTGCTCGGTATCGGCGCCCAATGTGGTGATCACCGCGGATGAACTCCTCACCCTGCTCCCGCTGGTGCGCCGCACCGCGGAGGCGATCAGCCGAGAGTACTCCGGAAGTACCCCCGCACCGGCCCCACATGATGCGATGGCGGTAGCGCCCCGGGCCGCAGGGCCCGAGGGAGGCACACCCGAGACGAGAACCGAGGAACCCCTTTCATGAGCGAGAAGCTGCACAAGACCGCGATCACCCCGGCCGGACACACCACGCCGCCCGCCAAGTTCTCGCACGGCGTGAAGAAGGGCAACATCCTCCAGGTCGCCGGTCAGGTCGGCTTCGGCCCCGCGGTCCCGGGCCAGGCCCCGGCCCCGGTCGGGCCGACCCTGCGCGAGCAGTCCCTCCAGACCCTGCGCAATGTGCAGGCCGTCCTCGAAGAGGGCGGGGCGAGCTGGGAGGACGTGATGATGATGCGCATCTACCTCACCGACACCAGCCACTTCGCCGAATTCAACGCCGTGTACGACGCGTTCTTCGCGGACCTCAAGGAGGCGCCGTCGGCCCGTACGACGGTGTACGTCGGCCTTCCCGCCGGACTGCTCGTCGAGATCGACGCGCTCGCCGTCCTCGGCTGATGCCTGTCCCCTCAAACCCCTGCGGTGAGCAGGGGTTTGAGGGGCAGTGTCACCGGCTCAGCCGGTGCAGTACTGGTCCTCCTTGCCGATCGACCGGTACATGCAGTCCGCGTTCTCCAGGAGTTGGAGCACCGCGTCCTTGTTGCGCTCGGTCTCGCGCTGGATCACCTCGTCGGGCGGGTAGAAACCGCCCCCGCCGAAGGACGAGGGATACATCTCGAAGGTGTAGGCGAACACCTTCTGGGCGCCCCACAGCCAGTCGTCGATGGAGCCGTCGGTGATGTAGAGGTCGCTCGACTGCTCGGGCGTGTAGCCGTTGCTCGCGGCCATCTTCTTGCCGACGGCCGCGAACGCGTCGTGGTCGTCCTGGGTCATCCCGGTGGTGGTGTCGCTGTTCGTCCAGCCGAACGGCCACAGCACCAGCTCGCTGTAGGTGTGGAAGTCGATGGCGGCCTTGAGCTGCTGCTTTCCGCCGACCACCCGGCTGCGGGCGAAGTCCGCGACCACCTTGACCTCGGGGGCGGACTCGGCGCGGGCTCCGCGGTAGGTCTCGGACCCGGGGGAGCCTGAGGAGCCGCCGCAGCAGCCCCATTTGAAGTCCCAGTTGCGATTGAGGTCGGTGCCGACGGACGAAGAGCCGGAATTGGGCTGGCGGTTCTTGCGCCAGCTCCGGTACTGACCGGTGGCGATGTCGTACTCACCGCCGTCCGGGTTGAGGTCGGGGACGATCCAGATCTCGCGCCCGTCGACCGCCTTGGTGATGCGGGAGTCGCTGCCGTAGCCGGTGGTCAGCTTGTTCACCAGATAGAGGGCCATCTCCACCGTGAGGTGCTCGCGCGCGTGCTGGTGAGCGGTGAACAGCACCTCGGGCTCGTCCTCGTCGGTGGCCACATTGTCGCTGATCTTGAGGGCGACGATGTCCCGGCCCTCGTACGACTTTCCGATGACGCGCTTGCTCAAGATGGTGGGGTGCGCGGCGATCGCCTTGTCGATTTCGGCGTTGGCCTCGGCGTAGTTGTGGTACCCCGCATCGGCGGAGGGGAAGTCGAAGTGCTTGGCCCGGCCCTCGGCGCGGTCGGGCGGGCCGCCCAGCCGGCTGAGCCGGTAGCCGAGCGCGCGCAGCCGTTTCGCCTGCGCGGCGTTGGCGGTGACCACGAGGGAGCGGGCGTCCACCTCGTCGATGGAAACGCCGGTGGCGGTGATGGCGGAACGCTCCGCCGGGGTGGCCGGGCCCGCGACCTCGTACTGGACGACCTGTTCGTCGTCCGTGGCCGTGGGTGTGCTCCCGGCCGTGGCCTCGGGCGCGTGACCGGAAGCCGGGTCGTCGGCTTCGGCGGCGATGGGGGCGGCGAGGGCGAGGGCCAGCAGGGCGGCGAGGGCGGTGGCCCGTTTGCCGCGGATGCGTCGTCGCATGAGTTCTCCTGGGGGGTGGTTTTCTCCTGTGGGGGTGAAAGACGAGCGACTGCTGCGCCAGTGTTCGACCATGTGCATGACACGGTCAAGGGTGGGAAATGGTCGTCAGGGAAGGAACTTCTCATCGAGGGAAGGGAACCCCCCATGAAAAGACCTCTCGCCGGTGCGCTGTCGGCCCTCTTACTCGCCGGGGCGGCCGTCCTGGGCACCGGCGCCACCCCCACGGCGGCCGCGACTCCCGCCGACTCCGCCGCCGCGTCCTCCGCATCGGTGGCCGGGGCCCCGAAGGCCGCGGCGGCCCGCGCGGTGGACTTCGCGGGCACGGTGGCGCTCAGCAACTGCTCGGGCTCCGTGGTGCGGACCCCGGGCTCCGCCGACACCGACCCCGCGCTGGTGCTCTCCAACGGCCACTGTCTGTCCAGCGGCTTCCCGTCCGCGGGCGAGGTGATCGTCGACCAGCCGTCCAGCCGGAGCTTCACCCTGTTGAAGCGCTCGGGTGCCAGTGCGGGCACGCTCCGGGCCACCAAGGTCGCGTACGCGACGATGACCGACACCGACATCTCGCTGTACGAACTGCGCTCGACATACGCCCAGATCGAGCAGCGGTACGGCATCAAGGCCCTCCAGCTGTCCGACAGCCACCCGGTCCAGGGCACCAGCATCAATGTGGTCTCCGGCTACTGGAAGAAGATCTACTCCTGCAATATCGACGGATTTGCATATCGCCTTAAGGAAGGTGAGTGGACCTGGAAGGATTCGGTCCGCTACACCTCCGCTTGTCACACGATTGGCGGAACGTCAGGTTCGCCCGTCGTGGACACCGCCTCCGGCAAGGTTGTGGCCGTCAACAACACCGGCAACGAGAGCGGCGGCCAGTGCACCCTGAACAACCCCTGCGAGGTCGACGAGAACGGCACGGTGACGGTCCACCAGGGGATCAACTACGCCCAGCAGACCTACGGCATCACCAGGTGCGTGACCACCGGCAACAAGATCGACCTCGGACTGCCGGGGTGTGAGCTGCCCAAGCCCTGACCGAACGGGGGTGCTGGCACCACCCCGCCCCGGGGGCGGCCACCAGTGCGCCCCCGGGCTACCGCACGGGAGGCTGGGGTCCTCGTCACACCGCATCAGAAACGGGGACCCCATGCGTATCCACGCGGACCGCCGCACCACGGCCCGAGCGGCCGCCCTCTGCGCCGCGCTGCTGCTGGCGGGCACCGCCGTCCCGGCCACGGCCACGGCCGCCGCTCCCGCCGCCGGGACCTCGGTCTCCACGGCCGACGGAACGCGGCAGTTCGATGGACGGGGGACGCTGGTGTCGGCCGAACGGCTCTACCGCCTGGCCGGGCCGAAGGAGGTCGCCGCCGAGCTGACCTCCGCCGGGTTCGACGCGCGGACCGCCCGCTACGGCGTGGACGCCTACCGGCTGGTCTACCGCACGGTCGACGCCCAGGGGCGGCCCACCACCGCCAGCGGGCTGCTGGTCCTCCCGCGCGGCGCCGACGGCAGGCTGCGCCCGGTGTCGTTCGCCCACGGCACCGGTGTCCACAAGAGCGACGCCCCCTCGATGCAGCGGCGCGACTTCCTCACCGGACCGCCCGTCACCTACGCCTCCGCCGGGTTCGCCGCGGTGGCCCCCGACTACCTCGGGATGGGCACCGGCCCCGGACCCCACCCCTGGATGGACGTTCCGTCGGAGACCACCGCCTCCCTGGACATGCTCCGCGCCGCCCGCGCCTTCGCACCGCGCACCGGCCACACCCTGGACCGCGAGGTGGCGGTCACCGGCTTCTCCCAGGGCGCCTCGGCCGCACTCGGCCTCGCCCGCGCCCTCCAGGCCGGGGAGGACCACTGGTTCCGGCTGGGCGCGCTGGCCCCGGTCAGCGGGGCGTACGACTTCGGCGGCACCGAGCTGCGGGCGCTGCTCGACGGCAGGCTGGAGACCAAGTCGAGCGTGGTCTACGCGGCGTACACCCTGGTCGCCTTCAACCGGCTGCACCCGGTGTACAGCAGCCCCGGTCAGGTGTTCCGGGCGCCCTACGCGAAGACCGTCGAGGCGCTGTTCGACGGTGCCCACACCGGGCGGCAGCTGATGGAGGGCACCCCGGACACCCTCGATGAACTGCTGACCCCGTACGGCCGCCGGATCCTCGAGAAGCCCACCGGGGGGATGGCCGCCGCGCTGCGCACCACCGACAGCGTCTGCACCGACTGGGCGCCGCGGGTGCCCACCCGGCTGTACCTGGCGCGGGGCGACGAGCAGGCCGCGGTGGAGAACACCGCGGTCTGCCGGGCCGCCCTGCGCCGCCAGGGGGTGGCTGCCCCGGTCGTCGACCTCGGGGCCGTCGACTACGAAGGCTCCCGCCATCTGGGCTCCAACGTCGCCGCGACCGCCGATATCGTCCGCTGGCTGCTCACCCTGCGGTAGCGCAACCCCGGCGGCCGTCGGCGGCTACAGCCCGTGGACATGCGGGCCGACCGCCTTGGACCAGGCGTTCCCGTTCGCCGCGTCCCAGTTGGTGGACCAGGTCATCGCGCCCCGGATCCCCGGGTAGGTCCGGGAGGGCTTGAAGCTCCCGCAGCCCGTGCCCTTGGCCAGACAGTCCAGCGCGGCGTTGACCACGCCCGGTTCGACATGGCCCGAGCCCGCGCCGCTCGGTGAGGCGGGGACGCCCAGGCCGACCTGCGACGGGTCGAGTCCGTTCTCCAACTGGACGCAGGCGAGGGCGGTGAGGAAGTCGACCGAGCCCTGGGAGTAGACCTTGCCGTCGCAGCCCACCATCGAACCACTGTTGTAGTACTGCATGTTGACCACCGTCAGGAAGTCCTTGATCCCCAGCGCGGTCTTGAAGTAGGCGGTCGACGACGACTGCATGTCGATCGTCTGGGGAGCCATGGTGACCACAACATCGCTCTTCTTGTCGTGGATCGCCCGGAGCGCCTTGGTCATATAGGTGGCGTCGAGCCCGTTCTCCAGGTCGATGTCGACCCCGTCGAAGCCGTACTCGTCCATCAGCCCGGTGATCGAGGAGGCGAAGGCGTTCGCCGAGGCGTCGTCGCTGACCGACACGGTGCCGTTCTGGCCGCCGACGGAGATGATGACCGACTTCCCGGCCGCCTGCTTGGCCTTGATGTCGTCCTTGAACTGCTGCTCGCTGCTGTAGCCGACGGCCGGGTCGAGATGGAAGTCCACCGCGCCGGGCGTGCCCGTGGCGTCGGCGAAGGCGACCGCGATGATGTCGTAGTCGTCGGGCACATCGGCGAGCTTCTGCACGGTCGCGCCGTTGTCGAAGTTCTGCCAGTAGCCGGTGACGGCGTGGGCGGGGACGGCCGCGGCGGGGTGCGCCTCGGACGCGTTGGCGGTACCTGCCGCCAACAGCCCGCCGGTGCCCAGCGCGATCGCGGCCGCCGCGGTGAGCAGCCTCTTCCCGAACCTTGCGCGAATCACGACAGCCTCCATACGTGGGGGGATGGGGGAGGTGGTGCGAGTGCGCGTCCAGGGGCCCCTGAGGCGTGCCGTACAAGTTGGTTCAGACCAATACGGTTGTCAAGGGAAAGCGCGGCACACCACCGAACCAGGTGGCCGTAACACAGAGGAACTGTTCTCTCACGCGGCTTTCGTGGATAAAGTGACGATGCACCAGGACCGGCAGTAACGACCTGCGGCCGCGGCCGCTCGGTGCCGATGTGAGACGGGGTAGCCGACGTGCCCACCGCGATAGCAGTCACCGGCCGCGAGCTGGTGCTCCCGCCGCCCGACGGGCAGACCCCGTCGGCCGTTGTGCTCCGCCCGCCGGGGGAGCAGCCGCTCGACGACGCGCTCGCCGAGGTCGCCGCGCTGCTGGACCGGCAGGGTCATCTGGTGGTGCTCTATCCCGCCGCGACCGCACCGACCGTCGTCCGCCGGCTGCACACCCTGCGCGCCGTGCTGGAGAGCGACCGGATGGCGCTGGTGCCGCTCGAACTCCCGCCGCTGGCCGTCGCCGTGCTCGCCCGTCAGCTGCGCCAGCTCTCGCTGTCCGACGTCAGCCCCGGGGTGCTCGCCTGCTCCGCCCGGCTGCTGGCCCACTACATCCACGCCGGTGCGCTGCTCGGCAGTGTCGCCCGGCTGGACCGGGTGCCGGTCGGGCTCACCTCCCACGTCAAGTCCTGGCTGCCCGGCACCCATTTCGCGGTCCTCGCCCACCCCACCCCGCACCTGGTGAAGGCCGGTGGCGACGGGATGCTGCCCGCCCCCTCGTACACCACCCGGATGACCGTCGCCGCCGGAGCGCTGAACAGCCATGGCTACCGGGACGGTTCGGTGGCCGGGCGGGAGGACTGGGTCACCGGGGCGCTCGCGCCCGCCTGGGGTATCCGGGATGTGGAGCTGGTGGAGCCGTCCGCCGACTCCGCCCGCTGGTGGGGCACGGCCAGGCTGATCGAGTTCGCGGCGGCCATCCCGGATCTGTCCGTCCTCTACCAGCTCGTGGCGTCCGTGCGCCGAGAGGAGTGCCACTGGTGCGGTTTCGAACTCATCGGGGACCGCTGTGCGTTCTGCTCCGCGCCGGTGCCGCGCGGCGATGACATCCCCGCCCTGATCCCGCCTCACCGCCCCGTCCTGACCAGCCGGTAAACATCCCCCGCGCCCCCGAACGAGGTTGTCCGTCCCATGAATTCACGCCAGCGCCGCGGAGTCGTTCTGCTGCTCCTGTCGGGCCTGTGCGCCATCGGTGCGTTCGCCGGGGTGCTCTCCGTCATCGACGACGTGGAGTCCAAGGTCGGACCCGAGACCACCGCCTACAAGCTCACCTCGGACATCCCCGCCTATCAGGCGCTGGACGCGGGGAATTTCGAGAAGGTCTCGATGCCGGAGCGGTGGGTGCCGTCCACCGCCGTCACCGATCTCGACGACATCCGCGGCAAGATAGCCGTGACTCCGCTGCGCAGAGGATCGCTGCTCCAGAACGACATGATCGTGAACCGGCCCGCGCTCAAGGCCGGACAGCAGGAGATCGCCATCATGATCGACGCGGCGACGGGCGTCGCGGGCAAGATCAACCCCGGTGCGAAGGTGAACATCTACGCGACCTTCGAGGGCAAGGGGCAGGACGACAAACCGGTCTCCAAGCTCATCGTCGCGGGCGCCCGCGTCATCGACGTCGGCAAGCTCACCGCCCTGGAGCCGGACCAGGACGACGAACGGCGCATCGACAAGGCGGTACCGATCACCTTCGCGCTCGACACCAAGAACGCCCAGCGCGTCGCGTACGCCGAGTCCTTCGCCTCGCATGTGCGGCTGGCGCTGGTCGCCCCCGGCGGGGACGGCCCGATAGCCCCCGGCGACCGCACCTACACCCTCGACGGCGACAAATGAGTAATGAGTGAGGAGGTGCCGCGGTGACGATCAGGATTCTGCCGGCCGTCGGCGACCCCGACGCCGCCCGCTCCCTCGGCGGGCTGCTCGGCCAGCTGCCCGGTGTGGAGCCGTCGGCGCCCGTGGGCGACTCGACCCAGCTGCTCGACACCCTCGCCGCACTGGCCGCCGCCTCCCTGGAGGAGCTGCCGGAGGTTGTCCTCGTCCATGAACGCATCGCCCCGGCACCCGCGCTGGAGGTGATCCGGGAGATCGCGCTCCGCTTCCCGGCGGTGGGTGTGGTGCTGGTGACGGCGGACGCCGGGCCCGCGCTGTACTCGGCCGCCATGGACGCAGGAGCCCGGGGTATCGCCGGAATACCGCTGTCGTACGACGAGTTGGCGACCCGTGTGCACGGCGCCGCCCAGTGGGCCGGTGGTGTACGGCGCCACCTGGGCGGCGGCGGGGACACCCTCACCACCGGCCCCGGCGGACGGCTGGTCGCGGTGACGGGCGCCAAGGGCGGCGTCGGTACGACCGTGACCGCCGTGCAGCTCGCGCTCGCCGCGCGGGCCGCGGGCCGTACAGTCGCCCTCGTCGACCTCGACCTCCAGTCCGGCGACATCGCCTCCTACCTCGACGTCCAGTTCCGCCGCTCGATCGCCGACCTGGCGCAGATCACCGATATCTCCCCGCGGGTGCTCCAGGACGCGGTCTTCACCCACCAGACCGGCCTGGGGCTGCTGCTGGCACCCGGCGAGGGCGAACGCGGCGAGGAGGTGACCGACCGCACCGCCCGGCAGGTCATCGGCGCGCTGCGGTCGCGGTTCGAGCTCGTCGTCGTCGACTGCGGCACGCAGATGACCTCGGCGGGCGCGGCCGCCGTCGAGACCGCCGATATCGCGCTGCTGGTCACCACCCCGGACGTGGTCGCGGTCCGTGCCGCCAAGCGCATGGTGCGGCTGTGGGACCGGCTCCAGATCCGCAAGGCGGAGGAGACGGTCACCGTCGTCAACCGCCATTCCCGGCAGGCCGAGATCCAGCCGCAACTGGTCGCGCGCGCCACCGGTACCACGGTGGCGCGGACGGCGATCCCGGCCGGGTTCAAGGAGCTCCAGCCCGCCGTGGACTCCGGCCGGATGCAGGACCTGGACGCCAAGTCAGCCGTCAAACAGGCGCTGTGGGGGCTGGCCGGGGAACTCGGCCTGGTCGACTCGGCCTCCGGCAGCGGGGGTGGTGGCGGTGGCGGCCGCCGCGCCGCCCACCGGGGCGGCCACGCGGGCGGGTCCGGTGAGCGCACCCTGCCGGGGCTGCGGCGGCGCCGTGCCATCAGCGCGGGCGGCGCGGGGGGCTCCTCCGCGGGAGCGGAGCGAGGCACCGGTCCCGAGGCGCTGAACGAGGTCCCGCCGTCCTCGTCGACGACCGGTTCCTTCCTCCGCAAGCGCGGCGACCGCGGTCAGGTCACGGTCGAATTCCTGGGCATCCTTCCGCTGATCCTCACCGTGCTCGCGGTGATCTGGCAGTTCGTCCTCATCGGCTACACCTACTCACTGGCGGGCAACTCCGCGGACAAGGGCGCCCGCGCGGGCGCCGCCGCCGACGGCGGCCCGGCCGCCTGCCGTTCGGCGGCCGAGGAAGACATCCCGAGCGCCTGGCGGGGCAGTTCCTCGGTCTCCTGCGGAGCCGGTGCCGACGGCCTCTTCACCTCGACGGTCCGCCTGAAGGTCCCCATCCTCTTCCCCGGCGGCGCCGACTTCCCCTTCACGGTCACCGGCACCGCAGGCGCGGCCGACGAATCGGACCTGGCGGGCGGCGATGAGTAGCCGCGTGCCCGCGCCGGTGCCCGGTGTCCCGCCGCGGGCCGTAGCCATGCGCGCGAAGCAGCGCGCGCAGGACCGCCGCGCCGTGGTGCTGTGGCCCGCGACGGCCGAACGGACCGGCGGTGGTGGGCCGGTGGCCCCGGCCGCGGTGGCACGCCCCGTCGTGGGCACGGCTCCCCACGGTGCGGCAGCGGGCGAGCCCTGTGCCGAGAGGGCCACGCGGCCCACAGCGGCCTCCGGCGGCCCGCTCGCGGCCGTTCCCCGGCGCCGCGACAAGGGCTCCGCCTCCATCGAGTTCATCGGGTTCCTCCCGGTGCTGCTGATCGTCGCGCTCGCCGCCGTGCAGCTCGGGCTGGCCGCGTACACCGTGCAGCAGGCCGGGACCGCGGCGCGGGCGGCCGCGCGGACCGCCTCGCTGGACGAGCCGCGGACCAGCCCGGCCGCCGCCGGGCAGGCGGCGATGAGCGGCTGGCTGGCCGATGGGGCGGAGATCACCAGCGGTGGCTGCGCGGGCGGACAGGCGCGGGCCACCGTGACCGTGGAGATCCCTCCTGTGATCCCCGGGTTCGACTTCGGCAGTGCCAGGAGGAGCGCCACGATGCCCTGCGACGACGCTTCGGACGACATCGGCGGGGCCGGGGCCGGGGGAGAGGGCCGATGAGCCTGCGGGCCCGTATCACCGTGCCCGAGCGGCCCGGTGAGGGAAAGGGGCGCCAGGACGGACATCTCGTCTCCGTCTACCGCGCCAAGCTCCTCGAGGAGATCGACCTCGCGGAGATGTCCTCGCTCGCCGCGGCCGAGCGCCGCTCCCGGCTGGAGCGGGTGCTCGGGCACATCATCAGCCGCGAGGGCCCCGTGCTCTCCACCAGCGAACGGGCCCAGCTGATCCGGCGGGTGGTGGACGAGGCGCTCGGGCTCGGGGTGCTCGAACCGCTCCTGGAGGACGCCTCCATCACCGAGATCATGGTCAACGGACCGGACCAGATCTTCGTGGAGCGCGCGGGCCGGGTGGAGCAGGTGCCCGTCCGGTTCGCCTCCGAGGAGCAGCTGATGCAGACCATCGAGCGGATCGTCTCCACGGTCAACCGCCGGGTGGACGAGTCGAATCCGATGGTCGACGCCCGGCTGCCGTCCGGGGAGCGGGTCAACGTGATCATCCCGCCGCTCTCCCTCACCGGCGCCACCCTCACCATCCGCCGCTTCCCCCGCGCGTACACCCTGCACGAGCTGATCGGCATGGGCACCCTGGACGAGCAGATGCTGCTCCTGCTGTCCGCGCTGGTGCGGGCCAAGTGCAATGTGGTGGTCTCCGGGCCGACCGGCTCGGGGAAGACCACGCTGCTCAACGCCCTGTCCGGGCTGATCCCCGAGGGCGAGCGCATCATCACTGTCGAGGACGCCGCCGAACTCCAGCTCCAGCAGACGCATGTCATCCGGCTGGAGTCCCGCCCGCCGAACGTCGAGGGCAAGGGCCGGATCACCATCCGCGACCTGGTCCGCAACTCCCTGCGGATGCGCCCCGACCGGATCATCGTCGGCGAGGTGCGCGGCGGCGAGACCCTGGACATGCTCCAGGCCATGTCCACCGGTCACGACGGCTCACTCGCCACCGTCCACGCCAACAGCGCCGAGGACGCGCTGATGCGGCTCCAGACCCTGGCCTCGATGTCGGATGTGGCCATTCCGTACGAGGCCCTGCGCGACCAGATCAACAGCGCCGTGGACTGTATCGTCCAGCTGGTCCGGCATGCCGACGGATCGCGGCGGATCAGCGAGATCGCGCTGCTGGACAGCCACGGCCACGAGGAGTACCGCATCGCCACCGTCTGCCGGTTCGACGCCGAGCCGATGGCGGCGGACCGGGTGGTGCACGGCCGGTTCGGCTACTTCCCGCTGCCGGAGCGGATCGCGGAGCGGCTGCGGCTGGCGAACGAGTCGGTGCCCCCGGCGTTCGGGGTGGCCGCCTTCCCGGCCCAGCTTGCTACCCGCGGCGCCGTGTTCGACCGGTCCGCGTACGACCCGAGGGAACGGAGGTAGCCGGGCATGGACCGTCTGGCGACGGTGGCGCTCGGCGCGACGCTGGTGTGCGGCGCGCTGGGGGTCGTGGGGGCGCATACGTACGCCCGGGGCAAGGAGCAGCAGCGGGCCCTGATCGAGCGGCTGTCGGACTCCGGCCCGGTGGCGGCGGCCGGCCCTCCGCGCCGCTTCACCCGGATCGACCGGCGGCTGCGCGCGACCTCGGCGGGCAGCAGGCTGGAGCTGCGGCTGGCGGCGACCGGTCTGGCGCTGACGCCCGGGGAGTTCGTGGTCTACACGGCCGCAGCGGCGGCCGGGCTGTGGGTGGTCGCGGCGTCCCTCCTCGCGGCGTTCTTCGGACCGATCGCGGCGGTGATCGCGGTCTGGGCCGCCTTCGCCTTCCTCAACTGGCAGCGCCAGAAGCGCATCGAACGCTTTATCAACCAACTGCCCGAGCTCTCCCGCATCCTGGCCAACGCCACCCAGGCCGGGCTGGCGCTGCGTACCGCGCTGGCG
Organism: Streptomyces coffeae; assembly: GCF_016741875.1. GTDB lineage: Bacteria > Actinomycetota > Actinomycetes > Streptomycetales > Streptomycetaceae > Streptomyces > Streptomyces coffeae. The sequence goes on from NZ_JAERRF010000011.1 coordinate 196,743, forward strand.
ATGGCGGCGGACGAGATGGAGGCCCCGGCGGGCGAGGAACTGGCCAAGGTCGCCGCCAAGCTGGCCGTGGGCCACTCCATCGACGACGCCCTGGAGGAGCTGGCGCAGCGGCTGCCGTCCCGGGAGCTGGTGGTGCTGGTCACCACCCTGGTGCTGTCCAACCGGGCGGGCGGGGCCGTGGTCACCTCGCTGCGCAATCTCACCCAGACGCTGGAGGAGCGGAAGGAGACGCGGCGCGAAGTCCGCACCCAGCTCTCCCAGGTGACCGTCACCGCCTATGTCGTCCCGCTCATGGGCATCGGGACACTGCTGCTGATGAACAGGATCTCGGCGGGCTCGCTGGACCGGATGACCTCGTCCTTCTGGGGCCAGGCCGCCGTGGTCGTGGCCTTCGTCCTCTACGGGATCGGCTTCTTCCTCATCCGCCGTATGTCGAAGATCGACGTCTGAGGATCCGAGGGAGAGGGGCGCACGATGGCAATCGCACTGCTGCTGGCGCTGGCGGCCGGGCTCTCGGTGGCGGGTATCGCCTACGGCATCGCGCTGTACCGCAGCGAGGCGAAACTGCCCGCCGATCTCGCGGTGGCGCTGGAGGTCGGCGCGACGCGCACCACCGTCGTCGGTTCGGCAGTCGACCGGCTGGGCATCCGCTACGCCCCGCTGGTGCTGCGCCTGATGGGCGAGAAGCGGGTGGCCCGGGTGCGCCGCCGGATCGATCTGGCGGGCAATCCGGGCGGACTGACGGTCGACCGCTACGCCGCCCGGCGGGCGGTCTACGGCGCGCTCGGCTTCGGCGGCGCGCTGGTGATGCTGATGAAGGGACAGATCCTGCTGGCGCTGCTGCTGGTGGCGTTCGGTCTGTTCTGGATCGAGGTCGGCATCTGGGCGGCGGTCCGCGAGCGCAGGGACGCGATCGAGCGCACGCTGCCGGACTTCCTGGACGTACTGGCGGTCGTGGTGAGCGCGGGGCTGAGCTTCCGTCAGGCGCTGGACCGGGTCGCCGGGAAGTACGAGGGCCCCTGGGCGGATGAACTCCGCGTCACACTTCGGCAAATGGACATGGGGGTCAGCCGCCGCCAGGCCTTCGAGGAACTGCGGAAGCGCAATGACTCCGAACAGGTCGCGCAGTTCGTCACGGCCCTTCAGCAGGGGGAGGAACTGGGCGCTCCGATCGTTGAGACACTGATCGCCATCGCGAACGACATGCGCCGTACGGACGCCCAGAACGCCCGCCGCCGCGCGGCCCGCGCGGTACCGAAGGCGACCATGGTCATCACCACGTTCATGGTGCCGGGGACGATGCTGCTGCTCGTGGCCGGGTTCTTCATCGGCTCCGGCACGGACTTCGGCTCGATCACCGGTGACTGAGCTCCCAATTGAACCAATAACCTTCGCGGTTGCAATCGCCTGTGGGACAGTCATCGGGTGGCGGCTCCCCGGGGCCCGGAGGGGGTGAGACGGATGAGCCATACCGGCCGCGGCGTACGGGCGCGAATCGAACGCGGGGCATCGGGAAGACAACGGAGCGTGAGGCACTGTTCCCGGGGCGGGGTTTCGGCGTACTTTGCTCCTGTCGCGTGCGACACCACGGGGGTTGAGTCGCCGGACCAGAGTGGGACGGCAGCCCATGGAGGGGAACACGATGGGGAAGCGTGCTGTGGGGAACGACCGGGGACAGACCTCGATCGAATACCTGGGAATCATCGCCGTGGTGGTGGCCATCGTCCTGGTCCTGTCGACCACGGACTTCGGTACGGCGATCGCGAGGGCGATCTCCGACAAGATCGTCGAGGTCACCACCATCTGACCGGCCCCGTGACAGCCCGCAGGGACCTCAGAAGTGACGCGGGACAGGCCTTTCCCATCTACATCACCGCCGTGGCGGGCCTGCTCTTCCTGGCGCTCGCCCTGTTCGCGGTGGGCCAGGCCGGTGCGACCCGCAACGGCGGACAGACCGCCGCCGACGCCGCGGCGCTCGCCGCGGGCCAGGACTACCGCGACCAGTTGCGCACGGCGTTCCTCACGGCGATCGCGGACGGCGGCGCCTGGGACGATCTGCTGAACGGCCGGGGGCTCGGCGTCGGAGGCGCCTGTGAGCAGGCCGGCTGGTTCGCGGCGCAGAACGACGCGGAGGTCACCGGCTGTACCCCGGGCTATCTGCCCGCCTCCTTCACGGTCACGGTCAGGACGCGTAAGCCCGTGGGCGACACCGTCATCCCGGGCACCGAGAGCAAGCACGCCACGGCCAGGGCCAAGGCGGTGGTCACCCCGCGCTGCACCGTGCCCGTCGGCACGCCCGCGCCCACCACTCCGCCGCCCGCCGATGACCACGACGAGGGCGGGAACGGCGGCGACGGCGGGAAGGGCCACGGGGGCGGCAAGGACGACGAGGGCGGCAAGGACGGGAAGGACAAGAAGCCCGCCGTCGATCTCCGGTGCGACGGTGAGGACGTGACGATCGACCCGGCGCACCCCGATCTCTTCCCCGACGCCGAAGACCTGTTCTCCGTGCACCTTGCCGATTGACGAGCGAATCCACCAGTAGCCGAGTGAGGGACAGCGAGCGATGAGCATGCGGCACACGACGAAGGCCCGGAGGGGGGCTGCCGCGCTGGCGCTCGCCGCGGGCTTGGCCCTCGCCGTGGGTGGATGCGGAAGCGGTGACGACGGCGACGGGAAGAAGCCGGACGACGACTCTCCCCCGAAATCCACCGCGGCCAAGGACGACGGCCGCGCTCAGGAACCCGCGGCGGACTCGTCGAAGTCCATCGGCGAGCTGAAGGGCCCCAACGGAGTCGAGGTCACGCTGCATTCCGCGGTGCGCGACAGCGGTGGCTTCGTCACCGTGAGCGGCACCCTGACCAATCGTGGCAGCGAGATGTTCTTCGCCCTGAACTGGAGCTCCAAGGAACAGGAGCTGGCCAAGTCCCGCTCGTCCCTCTCGGGTGCGTCCCTCATCGACAAGGCGGGCAAGAAGCGCTATCTGGTCCTGCGCGACACCGACGGCCTCTGTCTGTGCACCACCGGACTCTCCGGTATCAAGCCCAACGAGAGCCGCCCGGTGTTCGCCCAGTTCCCCGCCCCGCCCAAGGACGTCAAGGAAGTCGACTTCCAGATCCCCACGATGCCGTCCGTCAGCATCGAGCTCTCCGGGTGAGCCCCGCCATGACAACCCCTCCGACCCTGCCCGCCGCCGCCCGCTACGCCCCCGTCCTCGCCGTACTGGCCTGCGCCGCGCTGTGGGTCACCGCCGCACCCGTCCCCGCGGCCCGTGCCGACACCGGCCCCGGCGCGCCCGCGGACACCACACCACCGGTCAGGATCGACGCCAAGGACCCCGATCTGCGGATGCCGGAGGGTGCCACGCTGGCGCCCGGCCGGGTGCTGGACATCAAGTCGGTGGTGGAGACGGGCAACGGCGACGAGCGGCGCGAGGACACCAACGCCAAGGTGAAGTTCGCCCTCCAGGCCGAGGTGCTCTTCGGCAAGGACAGCGCCAAGCTGGGCGGCGCGGCCACCGCCCGGATCGCGGAGATCGCCGAGGAGATCGAGCGGCAGAAGGCGAAGACCGTCCGGGTCTTCGGCTTCACCGACAACCTCGGCTCCTCGGCCCACGGCGACACCCTGTCGAAGAAGCGGGCCAACGCGGTGCAGCGCGAGCTCTCCGAGAACCTCGACGCCTCCGTCAACTACGAGATCCGCGGCTACGGCGAGCAGTACCCGATCGCGGACAACAGCACCGAGGAGGGCCGCCGGAAGAACCGCCGGGTCGAGGTCAGCTTCCCCCGTACGGGCTGACGCACATCCGCACCGGAAAGCAGAACCGCCGCGCCGGGCGGACCCGGGGCGGCGGTGATGTCTGATGCTCAGGACCGGTCGGCCGGCCGAACCGGCCTCAGGACTCGATCCAGTTGTGTGCCTGCGCCAGCTCGATGATCCTCCGGCGGACCTGCTTGATCTGGTCGGCGGTCAGATTGCCGCCCACCTCGACCAGGGCCTCGGTCAGCTCGCTGCGGAACTCGGCGACCGACAGCACATCGCACATGGTGTCGTCACCCGTGTCCGGGCCCACCGACCGCATCACCGACGGACCGGCGGCGCGCTCGACGACGCGGACCTCGGCCGCCTTGGGACCCTTGTCCCCGTACTCCGGGACGAACCGCACCTTGGATCCGGGCTGGAACAGGTGCTTGTCGTCCAGGAGGTCATTGGCGTGCATGAAGACGTCCTCGCCACCGTCGTCCGGCGCGATGAAGCCGTAACCGCGAAACTCGTCGAACCGCAGAATCTTGCCCGTTGACGTCAACGTGCCACCCCTACCCCTGTACCTCAACCTCGTTGACCTCGACCGCGATCGAGGGATGTGTGTCCCCAACCATGACACCGACGGCTCAGCGTAGCGGAGGCGGGTGGGCCGGAGAAGGGCCGGGCGATACGGCGACCCGCGCCCCCGGCCGCAGCCCCCAGCGCTCCATCGCACCCGCCTCGGCCTCCAGCACATGGCGGGCGCGCAGCCGCGGCCGTCCGAGCCGTCCGGGCCGCAGGGTGTGGACGGCCAGCACGGTCAGCCGCCGGTCGAGATAGGCGACGTCGATGGCGAACCGCATCCGGAAGGTGTGCACCCCGCTCGCGGGGGTGAGCAGCATCGCGCCGGTCAGCCCGTCCCGGCCGAGCAGCCCGCGGGAGCGGGCCCGCCAGGAGGCGGCGATCAGCAGCGGAACGTCCTCGGCACCCCCCGGGACCCGCAGCGTCCCGGTGCCGTCCCGCAGACCGTCCGCCCCGTGCGGTGCGTGCCCCATACCGCGCCCCTTTCCGCCCCTCCGGTGCAGTGTTCCACCCGAGGGGCGCTTCCGTAGGCTCGGGCCGTGCATCCGCTGCTGACCGCCCTCGCCGCCGTGTACGGCGCTGCCGCCGGGGCGCTGGTGCCCCGTCCCCTCTACCGGCTGGCCGTCGAACCCGACGAGCCCTGGCGCACCGCCTGCCCGCGCGGGCACACACTCTCCGGTCCGGCCCGCGGCTGGCTCGGACCCGCCCGCTGCACGGGCTGCGGGGGCGGCGCGTGGGACGGCGGCCCCGGGGCGGCGGCCGCGGTGGTGCTCACGGCGACCGTGTGCGCGGGGCTCGCGGCGGCGGTCGGCGCCCGTCCGGAGCTGGCGGTGTGGCTGCTGCTCGCCCCGCTGGGGGTGCTGCTGGCCGGGGTGGATCTGGCCGTGCACCGGCTGCCGGACGTCCTCACCCTGCCGATGGCGGCCGGGGCCGCGGCGCTGCTCGGCGCGGCGGCGCTGCTGCCGCACAGCGCCGGGTCGTGGCCGCGGGCGGTGCTGGGCGGGGCGGTGCTGGGCGGGGCGTATCTGGTGCTGTTCCTGATCAGCCCGAGCGGGATGGGGTTCGGTGACGTCAAGCTGGCGCTGACGCTGGGGATCGCGCTCGGCTGGTACGGCTGGGACGTGCTGGTGGTGGGTGCCCTCGCCGGGCTGCTGCTGGGTTCGTTCGCCGCGGCGGCCCTGGTCGTGACCCGGCGGGCGCGGCGCGGGACGGCCATGGCGTTCGGCCCCTGCATGATCCTGGGGGCGTGCGCCGGGTTGGTACTGGGGGCTCTGGGGGCTGGATGACGTCAGCGCCGCGCTGATTGTCACCCTCGCCGATGCATGGACAACCCCTCACGAAGGGTTATGGTGGAAACCCCCCCTCGGGCCGGTCCGTACTCCCCCCCACGGACCGGCCCGCTCTATTCCGGGGCCTGCGGACCCCGGCGGGCGTGGATGCGGCCCACCGAGCCCCTGCGAAATGATCACTGAGCGTTATGACTTGCTGCGGGCCGCCCAGATGTTCACGCCCTCGGTGGTCTGTGCGAGGGAATCGATTTCGGCCAGCTCCTCGGCGGTGAGGGCGGGTGCGTCCAGTGCGGCGACATTCGCCTCCAGCTGCCGCACACTGGACGCCCCGCTGAGCGCCGAGGTCATCCGCGGATCCCGCAGCACCCAGCTGAGGGCGAGCTGGGCCAGCGTCTGGCCGCGCCGCCGGGCGATCGCGTCCAGTCCGCGCAGCCGCCGGACGGTGTCCTCGGTCAGCAGCGCCGGGTCGAGCGACTTGCCCTGGGCGGCGCGCGACCCCTCGGGGATGCCCTTCAGATACTTGTCGGTCAGCAGCCCCTGGGCGAGCGGCGCGAAGCAGATGCAGCCCATGCCCTCGTCCTCCAGGGTGTCCAGCAGCCCGTCGTCCTCGGTCCAGCGGTTGATCATCGAGTACGAGGGCTGGTGGATCAGGGCCGGCACTCCCAGCTCGCGCAGGATCCGGGCGGCCTCGCGGGTGCGCTCGGAGCCGTAGGAGGAGACGCCCACGTACAGCGCCTTGCCCTGCTGGACGGCGGTGGCCAGCGCGCCCATCGTCTCCTCGAGCGGGGTGTCCGCGTCGAAGCGGTGGGAGTAGAAGATGTCCACGTAGTCGACGCCCATCCGGCGCAGCGAGGCGTCGAGGGAGGACAGCAGGTACTTGCGCGAGCCCCATTCGCCGTACGGGCCGGGCTGCATCCGGTAGCCGGCCTTGGTGGAGAGGATGAGTTCGTCCCGGTACGCGCGGAGGTCGCGGGTGAAGATCTCCCCGAAGTTCTGCTCCGCGGACCCGGCGGGCGGACCGTAGTTGTTGGCCAGGTCGAAGTGGGTCACCCCGAGGTCGAAGGCGCGGCGCAGGATCGCGCGCTGGGTCTCGCGCGGGGTGTCATCGCCGAAGTTGTGCCACAGGCCGAGCGAGAGGGCGGGCAGCAGCAGACCGCTGCGGCCGGTGCGCCGGTAGCGCATGGTGTCGTAGCGGCTCTCGGCGGCGCGATAGGGGGCGTGGATGTCGTTCACAGGGCGTTGTCCCAGGTCCGGGGGTGGGAACAGATGACCCTATACGGCTCGTCCCGGGCGCGCGGCGGCCGGGAGGGAAGCGGAATGCGCAACCCCGGCCGTGCGCCCGGGTTAGCCAGCCCCGCCGCCCCGCAGTAGTGTGTCGGCCTTGGGCGGACTGCATGGCGAGCGCCATACGAGGCACTGAGGGGCTGGAAAGACGTGAAGTTGCGCGACCTGGTGTACGGGCTCTACGCACGCCGGGTGGAAGGCCGCCTCGACCATGCCCAGGTGCCCAAGCACATCGGCGTCATCCTCGACGGTAACCGCCGCTGGGCCCGCGCCGCCGGCGGGACCACCGAGCAGGGCCACAAGGCCGGAGCCAGCAAGATCCAGGAGCTGCTCGGCTGGTGCAGCGAGACGGACGTCGAAGTCGTCACGCTCTGGATGCTCTCCACCGACAACCTGGACCGCCCCGAGGCGGAGCTGGTACCGCTGCTCGGCATCATCGAGGACGCGGTGCGCGATCTGGCGGCCGACGGCCGCTGGCGGGTGCACCACGTGGGCAACCGCGATCTGCTGCCCTCCCGCACCCAGACGGTGCTGAAGGAGGCCGAACAGGCCACCGAGCACATCGACGGAATACTGGTCAACGTCGCCATCGGCTACGGCGGTCGGCAGGAGATCGCCGACGCGGTGCGCTCGCTGCTGCTGGACCACGCCAGCCGGGGCACCACCTTCGAGGAGCTCGCCGAGGTCGTCGACATCGACCTCATCTCCGAACACCTGTACACCCGCGGCCAGCCCGACCCGGACCTCGTCATCCGCACCAGCGGCGAGCAGCGGCTCTCCGGCTTCATGCTCTGGCAGAGCGCACATTCGGAGTACTACTTCTGCGAGGTTTTCTGGCCCGCCTTCCGCAAGGTGGACTTCCTGCGGGCGCTGCGCGACTACGCGGCCCGGCACCGCAGGTACGGCTACTAGTTCCCTTCACTGCCACCGCAGTTCACCGGCCGGGGCCGGACGCCGCGAAGCGTCCGGCCCCGGCCGTTGTGTGACGCTCTGGTCTCACAACGTTCATATACGTGCCGTCATATGCCGTTGCATGGCTCCGCACGTTCGAGGGAATATCCCTTGCAGGTCGACGCCCTGTCCCGGTGGACAGCGGGGACGGGGCATCGTCGGATTGCCAGCGGACGGCATCGGGCCGTTCGCCCGGGAGGCCCTTTGCACACGGACGACTGTGCGGATCGTGCGTATGACGCGGAGGGCCGGCGCACGGCCTTCCCCGGAGGGCTGAGCCCGGTCCGTTCCCTGTCTGCGGCGGGGAGACCCCACTCCCGCTACGCCGTCGCACCCCAACCTCTCCCGAGGGGGTACGTCCACCCGTGGTGACCAGCACAAAACGCCGCGAGCACGACCGGCGCACCTATGTCCTCGACACCAGCGTCCTGCTGGCCGACCCCAAAGCCATGGCCCGCTTCGACGAGCACGAAGTTGTGCTGCCCGTCGTCGTGGTCACGGAGCTGGAGGCCAAGCGGCACCATCCGGAGCTGGGGTACTTCGCCCGGCAGGCACTGCGCCTGCTGGATGAGTACCGCATCCGGTACGGCCGTCTGGACGCTCCGCTCCCGATCGGCGATCTGGGGGGCACCCTGCGTGTCGAGCTCAACCACTCCGACCCCGGTGTCCTGCCGGCCGCCTTCTGGAACCACGGCGGCCGGGTGGTGGACAACGACTCGCGGATCCTCGCGGTCGCCAGAAACCTCCAGGCCGAGGGGTACGACGTCACCGTCGTCTCCAAGGATCTGCCGCTGCGCATCAAGGCGTCCTCGGTGGGGCTGCTCGCCGAGGAGTACCGCGCGGAGCTGGCGATCACCGACTCGGGCTGGACCGGGATGGCGGAGCTCGCCGTCTCCGCCGAGCAGGTGGACGACCTGTTCGCCGCCGAGACCGCGTACATCCCCGAGGCGGCCGAACTGCCGGTGCACACCGGGCTGGTCCTCCAGTCCGAGCGCGGCAAGGCGCTGGGCCGGGTCACCCCGGACGGGCAGGTGCGCCTGGTACGCGGTGACCGCGAGGCGTTCGGGATCCACGGCCGCAGCGCCGAGCAGCGCATCGCGCTGGATCTGCTGCTGGACCCGGAGGTCGGCATCCTCTCCATGGGCGGCCGGGCCGGTACGGGCAAGTCGGCGCTGGCGCTGTGCGCGGGGCTGGAAGCCGTGCTGGAGCGGCGGCAGCACCGCAAGGTGATGATCTTCCGTCCGCTGTACGCGGTGGGCGGGCAGGAGTTGGGCTATCTGCCCGGCAGCGAGGCGGAGAAGATGAGCCCCTGGGCTCAGGCGGTCTTCGACACGCTGTCCGCGGTGACCAGCTCCGAGGTGATCGAGGAGGTCGTGGAGCGCGGGATGCTGGAGGTGCTGCCGCTCACCCATATCCGCGGCCGTTCGCTCCATGACGCCTTTGTGATCGTCGATGAGGCGCAGTCGCTCGAACGGAACGTCCTGCTGACCGTTTTGTCCCGCATCGGCGCCAACTCCCGGGTGGTTCTCACCCATGATGTGGCACAGCGGGACAATCTCCGCGTCGGGCGCTACGACGGTGTGGTGGCGGTGGTCGAAAAGCTCAAGGGCCACCCGCTGTTCGCACATGTCACCCTCAACCGCTCCGAGCGGTCGCCGATCGCGGCGCTGGTGACCGAAATGCTGGAGGACGGCCACATCTGAGCTGATAGCGGCCGGTTGGGACCGGCATGAGCGACAGGACGCCGCGCGCAAGGGCCAAGGAGCCTAGCCGCGCGGCGTCTTGCCGCGTAGGGATTTCCAAAAATCCCTAGGGGTAAACGAGGTGTGAGCTTTCACACTCATCGGGGAATTGCCTCCGGGCATGCGCGTCCGGCAGTGTGTGGGTCCTGTCAGGCCCCGCATACGGCACACCGGTACCCCCAGCGGTACCGAACCGCAGCAGTACCAGAACTGAAGAGCGTTCGCCGTATGCCGCCCGAGCACCTCAGGGCTCCTCCCGCGGGAGGACCCACCGGGCCCGTGCCTCCCGTGGCCAGCCAACCCCGCCGAGTATCACCGGGGACGGAACAAGGGGAGGTCAGCGCCAGGGGCACGATTGCGTCCGTGAGGTCACCTAAGCGGGCGATGCTGGAAGGAAACCGTGTGAGCCGGATTTCGGTCCGGGGATTCGCAGTGGCTTCGGCTACCGCGGTCACCACTGTGGGCGCCGTCGTCGGTGGTGTCGCCTCGGCTGGCGAGCAGAACGGCTCGTCCGACCCGATCGAGGCGACCGCTGCTGACTCGACGCTCCTCGCGGACATACCCGCCGGACAGCAGGCCGTGGCGCAGGGCGCGTCCCTGACGCAGCAGGCGGATGTGCAGTCCACCGCCGCCGACGCGGAGGCGAAGAAGTCCGCCGAGGAATCTGCCCGCAAGCAGGCGGCCAAGGACGCGCAGGCCAAGAAGGCCGCCGCGGACAAGGCAGCCGCCGAGAAGCTGGCCAAGGAGCGCGAGGAGAAGGAGCAGAAGGAGGTCGCCAGCCGTTCCGCGCAGCGTGACTCCGTCGACATCCCTCAGAAGGCCTCGTACACCATCGCCGAGACCCAGGCCATGGCGCGCCAGATGATGGCCGGCGATCAGTTCCAGTGCTTCAGCAACATCGTGGACCACGAGAGCGGGTGGAACTACAAGGCCACCAACGCCTCGTCGGGTGCCTACGGTCTGGTCCAGGCGCTGCCGGGCTCCAAGATGGCCTCGGCCGGTGCCGACTGGCAGACCAACCCGGCCACCCAGATCAAGTGGGGTCTGAACTACATGAACGAGCGCTACGACAGCCCGTGTGGCGCCTGGGACTTCTGGCAGGCCAACCACTGGTACTGATCGGGACCGGCCGCACGGCCGACACCGACCAACGAGCTTCGCGAAACCCCCGGCCGCACCCGGTCGGGGGTTTCGTCTTCCCTCAGCCGGTAACGTCGTCGCGACGGCAGAGGGGAAACGGGGGTAGGAAAAGAACAATGTCCAGATTGCCGCAATGGGTGGGCAGGCTGGGAGCCGGACTGTCCCGGCTCGCCACCCGGCTCGAAACCCAGCAGGCCGCCGCCGGCGCCGACGAAGGCGCCGCGAGCGCCTCGTCCTCCGGTGCGAGCGGCCCAGGTGGATCCGGCCCGCCGGACGCCGGCGCCGCGTCGTCGTCCTCCGGGGCGCCCGGTTCCGGTACGGGGGAGGGCGGAACCGCCGGTCCGGAGCCGCCCGTCAGCGTTCCCGCCCCGCCCGCCTACGCGCCCGCCGTCACCGCCCGGCCCGATCCGGTGGCCACCGTGCCCTGGGGTGTGCGGGTCGCCGCCGAGGCCGGATGGCGGCTGCTGGTGCTCGCCGGAACGGTCTGGGTGCTGATGCGCGTCATCAGCTCCATCCAGCTGGTGGTGCTCTCCTTCACGGTGGCCCTGCTCATCACCGCGCTGCTGGAGCCGACCGTCACCCGGTTCCGCAACCGCGGCGTACCCCGTGGCCTGGCGACGGCCATCACCTTCATCGGCGGCTTTGTCGTCATGGGGCTGGTGATCTGGTTTGTCGTCTGGCAGGTGATGGAGAACATCGACGAGGTCTCCCGCAAGGTCCAGGACGGTATCGACGATCTGCGCCGCTGGCTGCTGCACAGCCCGTTCCATGTGACCGAGGCCCAGATCAACCACATCGCCAAGTCGCTGCGCGAGGCGGTCGGCGCCAACACCGAGGAGATCACCTCGGCCGGTCTTGAGGGCGTGACGGTTGTTGTCGAGGTGCTGACCGGCGTTCTGCTGACGATGTTCAGCACGCTGTTTCTGCTCTACGACGGACCGCGGATCTGGAGCTGGACGCTGAAACTGGTCCCGGCCGCCGCCCGCGAGGGCGTGGCGGGCGCGGGCCCGCGGGCCTGGGCCACCCTGACCGCCTATGTGCGCGGCACGGTGATCGTGGCTCTGATCGACGCGATCTTCATCGGGGTCGGGCTGTTCTTCCTCCATGTGCCGATGGCGGTCCCGCTCGCCGTCTTCATCTTCCTCTTCGCCTTCATCCCGCTGGTGGGTGCGGTGGTCTCCGGCGCGCTGGCGGTCGTGGTCGCGCTGGTCACCCAGGGCGTGTTCACCGGGGCGATGGTGCTGCTGGTGGTGCTGGCCGTCCAGCAGATCGAGGGCCATGTCCTCCAGCCGTTCATCCTCGGCCGGGCGGTGCGGGTCCATCCGCTGGCCGTGGTGCTCTCGGTCGCGGGCGGTTCGCTGATCGGCGGGATCGGTGGCGCGGTGGTCGCCGTACCGCTGGTGGCGGTGGCCAATACGGTCGTCGGCTATCTGCATGCCTACAACAAGGAGAACGCGATGCGGGCGGTCCCCGGACCGCACGGTGCCACCGCTGTTGCGGTGGCCCCCACCGTGCCCCCGTCGACCGCGCCGCCGGGGGAGGCCGCCGAGGGCAAGAACGCGGGCAAGAACGAAAACAAGTCCTAGGGCATCGATGACGAGGAGGGGCGCCCCACCGACTGGTGGGGCGCCCCTCCTCGTATGCGCTACCGGTGCCGCTGGGCTCAGGCGCCCGCGGCGAGGGTGGCCTCGGCGTCCAGGGTGGCGCCGACGGCCTGGAGCACAGCAGCGATCTTGAAGGCTTCCTGGATCGTCTCGCGGTCCAGGCCCGCCTTGCGGAGCACCTGCTCATGCGAGTCCAGGCACATACCGCAGCCGTTGATCGCCGACACGGCCAGCGACCACAGCTCGAAGTCGACCTTCTCCACACCCGGGTTGCCGATGATGTTCATCCGCAGACCCGCGCGCAGGTTGTGGTACTCCGGGTCGGACAGCAGATGCCGGGTCCGGTAGTAGACGTTGTTCATCGCCATGATGGCGGCGGCCGACTTGGCGGCGGTGTAAGCCTCCGGCGACAGGTTGGCCTTGGCCTCCGGCTCCAGCTCCGACAGCACCCGCGGCGAACGCGAGGCGATCGCGCAGGCGAGCACGGTGCCCCACAGCTGCTGCTGCGGCAGCTCGGAGTTGCCGATCACCGAACCGAGGTTCAGCTTGAGGTCCTTGGCGTAGTCCGGAAGCGCGGACTTCAGCGCATCGAGTGCCATATCAGCTCACCTTACTCGCCGGAGAGGAGCTTGACCGGGTCGAGGGTGTCCTCGCCCTTGCTCCAGTTGCACGGGCACAGCTCGTCGGTCTGGAGGGCGTCCAGCACCCGCAGGACCTCCTTGGGGTTACGGCCCACGGAACCGGCCGTCACCATGGTGAACTGGATCTCGTTGTTCGGGTCCACGATGAAGACGGCGCGCTGCGCGAAGCCGTCCTCGCCCTCGATGCCGAGGTCGCGCATCAGCTCGTGCTTGGAGTCGGCCAGCATCGGGAAGGGCAGGTCACGCAGGTCGGCGTGGTCCTTGCGCCAGGCGTGGTGGACGAACTCGGAGTCGCCGGAGAAGCCGAGGATCTGCGCGTCACGGTCGGCGAACTCGTCGTTCAGCTTGCCGAACGCCGCGATCTCGGTCGGGCACACGAAGGTGAAGTCCTTGGGCCACGCGAAGACGACCTTCCACTTGCCCTCGTAGGACTTGTGGTTGATCTGCTCGAACTCCTTGCCGCTCTCCAGCGAGACACAGGCGGTCAGATCGAACTGGGGGAACTTGTCACCGACAGTGAGCACGCGCTCTCCTTGCAGCTTTCGGATAGGAAACCCTTTTGATCTGGGATTCCATGGGGTTGGACGGCTCTCACCCTTGCACAGCTGGCATTGATCAGTGAAATAGCTAGACTCGGTGCTGTTGATTGGAGGTGGTTATCAGTGGCTGTGCCCACCACACCCGGCAAGCCACGGCAGCCCAGCCTGTCCCAGCTCAGAGCCTTCGCGGCGGTCGCGGAGCATCTGCACTTCCGGGACGCCGCGGCGGCCATCGGCATGAGCCAGCCCGCGCTCTCCGGGGCCGTCGCCGCCCTGGAGGAGACCCTCGGGGTGCAGCTGCTGGAGCGTACGACGCGGAAGGTACTGCTCAGCCCGGCGGGGGAGCGGCTCGCGGCCCGGGCCCGTACCGTCCTGGAGGCGGTCGGTGAGCTGCTGGAGGAGGCGGAGGCGGCCCGGGCGCCGTTCACGGGGGTGCTGCGGCTCGGAGTGATCCCGACCGTGGCGCCGTATCTGCTGCCCACCGTGCTGCGGCTGGTGCACCGGAACTACCCCGACCTCGATCTCCAGGTGTACGAGGAGCAGACCGCCTCACTGCTGGACGGGCTGGCCCACGGACGGCTGGATCTGCTGCTGCTCGCGGTGCCGCTCGGTGCCCCCGGCGTGGTCGAGCTGCCGCTCTTCGACGAGGACTTCGTGCTGGTCATGCCGCAGGACCACTGGCTGGGCGGGCGCAGCGACATCCCGCGCGAGGCGCTCAAGGAGCTGGATCTGCTGCTGCTGGACGAGGGCCACTGTCTGCGGGATCAGGCGCTGGACATCTGCCGGGAGGCGGGCCGGACCGAGGGCGCCCCGGTGACCACCAGTGCCGCCGGGCTGGCCACGCTGGTGCAACTGGTCGCGGGCGGCCTCGGGGTGACCCTGCTGCCGCGCACCGCGCTGCGGGTGGAGACCGGTCGCGGCGACCATCTGACCACCGGCTATTTCGCCGACCCGGCGCCCGCCCGGCGGATCGCCCTGGCCATGCGCGCGGGCGCCGCGCGGGCGGAGGAGTTCGCATCGTTCGCCTCCGCGCTGCGCGACGCCCTGCGCCCGCTGCCGGTGCGCATCACCCCGTAATGCGCACCGGCCCCCGTGGGGCTTCCGCCGTCACTCGGTACGCAGCCCCTCCGGGCGCATCATGCGCCACAGGGGCGGCAGACTGACCAGGGTCACCAGGAGGATGACGCCCGCGCCCACGCCGTTCATCAGGGTCAGGCTCGACCAGTCCACGGCCCAGGGCCCGTTGACCATCTTCAGCAGCATCGTGCCCAGTGCGAGCCCGCCCGCGGTGGACAAAGCCAGGCCCAGGATCACGGGAACGGCGGTCTGCCACAGCACGGACCAGCTGAGCGTGGCGCGGCGGGTGCCGAAGGCCACCAGGACGGACAGCAGCCGCTTGCGATCGCGCAGTTGCTCCAGCATCGAGACGATCATGCTCGCCCCGATGAGCACCAGAGTCGCGGTGGCGCCGATGAACAGCCCCTTGCGGAGCATCGTGAACTGATTGGACTTCGAGGTGCTGACCAGCGTGTAGGAGTCGGTCGTCGGGGACAGTGCCGCACTGGTGTTGCGCGCGTACTCGATCGCATCCGGCACCTTCGGGTCCAGCCGCAGCAGGACCTGGGCCGTGGGATCGGTGAGCCGGGAGACATCGAGGGCGCCGGGTGTGGCCAGCACACCGGGGCTCTCGAAGCCCGCTGCGTCCGGCTTCGTGGTCACGGTCTTGGCCGAGCGCGGGACGGTCCACAGCCTCGGGTTCTTCGTGACCGGATAGCCGTCCTTGTCCAGCCGCAGATTGACCTGCACACCGGGCTTGAGGAACGAGGGTTCGTCCGCGGGGTAGGCATTGGACGTGGCCACGAAGACATCGCCGTCGGAGCAGCGGCTGAGGTTGGCCATCTCGCGCAGCGTGGCGCAGTCGCCGACTGTGACCGTCTCCACCGGGGCTTCCCCATCCACCTTCTTGTTGGGATGGGCCTCGCCCACGGACCCGGAGGTGGTGCCGAGCACCTGGCGCACACCCTTGGTGGCGCGGTACTTGGCGAAGGCGGCGTTGGCCTGGGCACCGTTGTCGACCCGGACGCTCGCGCCCATCTGGGCGCGGCCAGGGTCCTGACCGGTGGACTTCGTCTCGTTGCTCTGCACGCTGGCGAAGAGCATCTGGAGCGCGATCGCCCCGGCGACGGCGACGGTGATGCCGCTCACCGCACGGGCCGCCGTCCCGCTGCTGAGCTGGAGTCGCCGGGTGGCGAGCTGCCAGGGCACCGGGCCCTTGCTGAACCGTTCGACGACGGCCTCGACCAGCCAGGGCAGCATCGCGGTGAGGCCGATCAGCAGCAGGACCGCACCGGCCGCCGCCTGGTACCCCTCGAGGTCGCTGCTCCTACTGGTGGCGCCGTAGCCGCCCGCGAGCGGCACCAGCAGACCGATGCCCAGCACCGGCAGCAGCAGCCGCCACCACAGCCTGCGCCGACGGGGTTTGGCATTGCGTACGACGCCCAGCGGCTCGATGGCGATCCCGCGCAGCGCGGCCAGGGTGACGAGCACGGCCGAGCTGGGCACGACGAGCGCGATCAGCAGCATCAATGGCACGGACGGACGGATGTCGGAGGCGAAGAAGCTGATGTCGTCCAGCACGACCGTGCTGGCCAGCTCCCGCAGTCCCAGGAACAGCGCGCCACCGGTCAGCAGTCCGAGGAGCGAGCCGACGAGCGACTCCCCGGCCGCGACCCGCCGGGTCATCCGGCTGTCCGCGCCCACCAGGCGCAGCGCGGCCAGCCGCCGGTCGCGCCGCTCGCCGCCGAAGCGCGCGGCCGTGGCGATGAAGATCAGGACCGGCAGCAGCAGCACCACACAGCCGATGATGACGACCAGCAGGATCCCGGGGTTCAGCTCCTTGGTCGAGGGAGGAGTGCCCCAGTGGTCGATGCGGTACCCGGCGTCGTTCCGGAACGCCGCGCCGTCGACGCCCGCGTAGTACCGCAGATCGGCCGGGCCGGACAGTCCGCTGTCGGCGATGGTGCCGACGACGCGGTAGGGCAGCCGCTCACGCAGCAGCTCGTTGTCGGCGAGGAGCTTCTTCAGCGCGGGGGAGACCCACATCTCACCGGGGGCCGGGACCCGGTCCACCCCCGGGGGCCTGGGCGGGTGGTTCCCGTCGGGAGCCAGCACCTTGCCCTCGATGTCCTCCGAGCGGAACGTGGTGTTCGCGTCGGCGACCCTGAGGGTGTCCGGTCCCGCCGCAACCTCGGTGTTGGGAACGGTGTCGTAGGTCGAGCGGGCCGCGCCCCGGTCGTCACGGAGGCTGTAGGCGTTGGGGGCGGAGGCGGCGAACAGCAGCAGTGCCACGCCGAGCCCCACCCCGACCGCCGTCATGATCGTCCTGGCCCAGCTCTCCCGGCCGCCGGTGACCGCGAAGCGGGCGCCCATGGCGAGATCGGCGGCCCAGCGGGCGATGGCGCCGCGCGGCTCGGGCTCCGGGCGCTGAGGTGGTGCGGTGGCGGTCTCCTGGGTGGTCATCGGACGCCCGCCATGTCCCGGGCCTTGCCGTCGCGCACCACGACCTCGCGGTCGGAGTAGGCGGCGACGCGGGCCTCATGGGTGACCAGGACCACGGCGGCGCGGGTCTCCCGGGCGGCCTCGGTGAGCAGCTCCATCACCCGCTCGCCGTTGAGGGAGTCCAGCGCGCCGGTGGGCTCGTCGGCGAACAGCACCCGCGGGTTGGTGACCAGCGAGCGGGCGACGGCGACGCGCTGCCCCTGACCGCCGGAGACCTCACCGGGGCGCTTGTCGCGGACATCGGCGACCTCCAGCCGCTCCAGCCAGGACAGCGCCCGGGCCTCGGCCTCCTTGCGCTTGACGCCGTTCAGCCGCAGCGGAAGCGCCACGTTCTCCACGCAGTTGAGCTCCGGGACGAGCTGGCCGAACTGGAAGACGAAGCCGAACTCGCCGCGGCGCAGCGTGCTGCGCTCGGCGTCCGACATCGCGGACAGATCGCGTCCGCCGTAGTGGACCGAGCCCGCGTCCGGGGTGACGATCCCGGCCAGGCAGTGCAGCAGCGTGGACTTGCCGGAGCCGGACGGGCCCATGACGGCGACGACCTCGCCGGGGTGGATGGAGAAGTCCGCGCCGTCGAGCGCCGGGGTGGGGCCGTACGCCTTGTGGAGGCCGTCGGCGGTGAGAAGTGAGCCCGCGGGAGTCATGAACGTACCGCCTTGCCGAGTTGGCCGAGGCGGGCCGCGGTCAGCTCCAGCCAGCGCAGATCGGCCTCGAGATGGAACAGTGCGTGGTCGCAGATGAGTTGGTCGCTGAGGTCGCCCGAGCGCTTGCGCTGGGTCAGCTCGCGCATCAGCCGCAGATGCTCGGCACGCTGGACATCGAGCAGATCGGCCGCGTCGCGCCCGGTGAGCAGGGCGAGGACGACCTTCGTATAGAGCACCGACTGGAGGTAGGGCTCGGGTTTCTCGGGCTGGGCGAGCCATTGCTCGACATCGGTGATGCCCGCGTCGGTGATGGCGTAGCGCTTGCGCTCGGGGCCCCCGCCGTGCTCGATGCCGTCGACCTCGACGAGACCGTTCTTCAGGAGGCGGGACATGGTCGAGTAGACCTGCCCGTAGTGGAGCGGGCGGTCGTGCCCGAATCGTTCGTCGAAAGCCCGCTTGAGGTCGTAGCCGTGGCGCGGGCCGGACTCCAGGAGTCCGAGCAGGGTGTGGCCGATGGACATGCGCGGCACTCTACACGATGGGTATACGTCGTGTGTATAGATGCGCTGAATAGATCGTTTACGCAGGTCAACAAGGTGTGGAGGGCAGGACTTCCTCGGACCCGGTCAGTCCGTCTTGTCCGGGGCGGTATCGCGCGGCGGGCGGCCGCGGCGCGGGATCGGCCGCGCCGACCCCGGCAGCCGGCCCGCGTCCGAGAGCGCCTTGCGCAGCAGGAACTCGATCTGTGCGTTGGCGCTGCGCAGTTCGTCGTTGGCCCAGCGCGCGAGCGCGTCGTGCACGGCCGGATCGAGCCGCAGCAGCATCTGCTTGCGCTGCTGCCGCGGCCGGCGCGGCTGCCGTTCGGGCGGCCGCGCCGGCTCGGCGGGCTCGGCGGGCTCGGCGGGGCGCTCGTGCCTTGTCACTGGTAGAGGGTGCCGGTGTTGAGGACGGGCTGCGGCGAACGGTCCCCGCACAGCACCACCATCAGATTGCTGACCATGGCGGCCTTGCGCTCCTCGTCCAACTCCACGATCTGCTCCTCGGTGATCCGGGCCAGTGCGGCCTCGACCATGCCGACCGCGCCGTCCACGATGTGGCGGCGCGCGGCGACCACGGCGCCCGCCTGCTGCCGCTGGAGCATCGCGGAGGCGATCTCCGGGGCGTAGGCGAGGTGGGTGAAGCGCGATTCGACGATGCGCACACCCGCCGCCTCGACCCGGGCGTGCAGCTCCGCGGCCAGCTTCTCGGTGATCTCCTCGGCGTTCCCGCGCAGCGACAGGCCGTCCTCCTCGTGGGCGTCGTAGGGGTACTCGATGGCGATATGCCGCACCGCCGCCTCGGTCTGGGTGGCGACGAACTCCAGGAAGTCGTCCACCGCGAACAGGGCCTGCGCGGTGTCCTCCACCTTCCATACGACCACCGCGGCCAGCTCGATCGGATTGCCGTACGCGTCATTGACCTTGAGCACCGCGGTCTCGTGGTTGCGCACCCGGGTGGAGATCTTCTCCCGGCTGGTGAGCGGGTTCACCCAGCGCAGACCGTCGGTACGGATGGTGCCGCGGTAGCGGCCGAAGAGCTGGACCACCCGGGCCTCGCCCGGGGCGATGGTGTTCAGTCCGCACATCGTGATCAGCGCGGTGAGGGCCACCGCGATCCCGGAGACGATCAGCGCGGTGGATCCGGCGCCCTTGTGCTCGGAGGCGACCGCCGCCCCGGCGAGGATCAGCCCGACCCCGGCGGCCAGCCCGGCCAGTCCGCCGAGCAGGGCGAGGCCGCCGCTGACATGGCGGGCGGGCCGCTCTTCTATCCGGGGTTCGGCAAGGGGTGCTGCGGATGTGGCATCGGACATGGCGGTCCCCGTGGTCTCTCGAAGGTCCGGCGCTGTGATCCAGTGACCGGCGGCTAGCAAAGTGATAGCACTTTAACGCATCTGACAACCTTGCGCGCCCCTCAGCCGTCAGTTCCCTTGAGGTGGGTGCTCTTTGTCACCATCCGAAAACGCAAGATCGATGAGTATGTGAGGGTTGTTGCGGTGTTAGCTTCGTGAGCTGGGCTGGGGAGCTGACTGACTGGAGCGGCAGGAGAGATGGGTAGAGCGGAAGAGCGGCGCGCACGGCAACAGGGCGCCCGCAAGGCCAAGAAGGCCGGAACGAAGGGGGGCATACGCCGCTTCTTCACCTGGAAGAAGATCCTCGCGTATGTGATTTCCTTCTGCGCACTGCTCGTCGGAGCGTTCTTCGCGCTCTATCTGTGGGTGGATGTGCCCGGCGCCAATGCCGAGGCCAGGGCGCAGGCCAACATCTACAAGTACAGCGACGGCACGATCATGGCGAAGACGGGCGACATCAACCGTGAGTCCGTACCGCTGTCCAAGATCGACAAGGCGGTGCAGCACACCTTCGTCGCCGCGGAGAACAAGGACTTCTACACCGACTCCGGTGTCTCCTTCAGCGGCACCGTCCGCGGCCTGATCAACACCGCGCTCGGCCGGGGCAAGCAGGGTGGCTCGACCATCACCCAGCAGTATGTGAAGAACTACTACCTCAGCCAGGAGCAGACGGTCAGCCGCAAGGCCAAGGAGCTGGTGATCTCCCTCAAGGTGGATCAGCAGAAGTCCAAGGACTACATCCTGGCCGGGTACATCAACACCAGCTACTACGGCCGGAACGCCTACGGCATCCAGGCCGCCGCCCGCGCGTACTACAACAAGGACGCCGAGAAGCTCACCGTGGCGGAGGGCGCCTATCTCGCCGCTCTGCTCCAGGCGCCCAGCCAGTACGACTACTCGACCGCGGGTCCCAACGGCAAGAAGCTGGTCGAGGCCCGCTGGAACTACATCCTCAACAACATGGTCGAGAAGGGCTGGCTGTCCAAGAGTGATCGTGCGGGCATGAAGTTCAAGAAGCCCGGCGATCCCCGCCCCATCCCCGGACTCGAGGGCCAGACCGGGTACTTCATCGCCGCCGCCAAGAAGGAGCTCTTCAAGGCCGGTGTGGACGAGAAGGAGTTCGAGGCCGGCGGCTGGACCATCACCACCAACATCGACCGCAAGAAGCAGAAGTCGCTGGAGAAGGCGGTCCGCACCCAGCTGACCGACAAACTCGCCCCGAAAAAGCGCACGGTCGACAAGCACGCCCAGGTCGGCGCGGTCTCGGTGGACCCCAAGACCGGTGGTGTGGTGGCCATGTACGGCGGCAAGGGCTACACCAAGCACTGGATCAACAACGCGACCCGTGAGGACTACCAGCCCGCCTCCACCTTCAAGCCGCTGATCCTCGCCTCCGCGCTGGAGAACGACTCCACCACCCAGGACGGCACGCCGATCACCGCCAACACCGAGTACGACGGCACCAGCAAGCGGCCGGTGAAGAGCAGCACCGGCCCCGTCGGCTTCTCCCCGCCCAACGAGGACAACATCTCCTACGGCCCGGTCAGCGTCCAGAAGGCGATGAACCACTCGGTCAACTCCGTCTACGCGCAGATGGCCGTGGACGTGGGCCTGTCCAAGGTCAAGCAGACCGCCGTCGACCTCGGGATGAACGGGAAGGCCGGAGGCTTCGGCGAGAACCCGTCGATGTCGCTGGGGGTGATGGGCGCCAGCCCGTACGACATGGCGGGGGTCTACGCGACCCTCGACAACCACGGCAAGAAGGTCACCCCGGCGATCGTGAAGTCCGCCGAGAAGGGCGACGAGAAGGCCGAACTGCCCGACCCGACCACCGGTCAGGCGATCAGCCGCCCCGCCGCCGACTCCGTCACCTCCGTCCTCACCGGTGTGGTCGCCGACGGCACCGGTAAGGCCGTGCAGCGCCAGGGCATGGACGTGGCGGGCAAGACCGGCACCTCGGACGACAACAAGTCGGCCTGGTTCACCGGTTACACCCCGGGTCTGGTCACCTCCGTCGGCATGTTCGGCGAGGTGCCCGGCGGCAAGCAGACCACCCTCCGGGGCGCCGGTGGCGGCGGCCGCGTCAACGGCGGCGACTACCCGGCCTCGATCTGGGCGGCGTACATGGGCGTCGCGGCGGACGACACGAAGGACACCGAGTTCGATCTGGACACGGACATGGGGGCCGCGGTACCGCCGCCCACCTCGCAGTCCCCGTCCGAGTCGCCGACGGCGACACCGACCAAGTCGCCGACGGCGACACCGACCAAGTCGCCGACCGCGTCACCGAGCGAGTCGGAGACCAAGTCGCCGACCCCGACGGTGACGCCGTCCCAGTCCACGACCACCCCGCCCGGTGGGGGGACGCCGTCCACCCCGACGACCCCGACCACCCCGACCGGCGAGGCCGACACCGGTAACAAACGGCAGAAGCCGTAAACGCGCCCCGGGCCCCGAACCGCTCCTCGCGGTTCGGGGCCCGATGGTTTCCGGGGGCGGCGGGTCAGGTCAGGACGGCAGCGCGAGCTCGAACCAGACCACCTTGCCGGTGCTCAGCCGGGTCGCGCCCCAGCGCCGCGCCATCCGGTTGACCAGGTACAGCCCGCGGCCGCCCTCGTCGGACGGCCGGGCCTGGCGCAGCCGCGGCAGCTGCGGCACATCGTCGCCGACCTCACAGCGCAGGACGTCCGTGCGCAGCAGCCGCAGGGTGATCGGCCGCTCCGCGTACCGCACCGCGTTGGTGACCACCTCGCTCACCAGCAGTTCCACCGCGTCCGTCAGATCGTCCAGATCCCAGCGGGCCAGGGCGCGGCGAGCCAGCCGACGGGCCTGCCCGGCGGTCTGCGCCTTCGGATCCAGGAACCAGTACGCGACATCGCTGGGCGCGATGCCCTCGAACCGGGCCGCCAGCAGCGCCACATCGTCATCGCGGTCGCCGGGCCCGAGCATGTCCAGCACCTCGTCGCACAGCGGCTCCAGCGGCGGCGGGTTGGGGCCGGTGAGCCGCGCGGTGGCGGTCAGCCGCTCCCGCAACTGCTCGATCCCGGTCCACACATCGCGCATCCGCGACTCGACCAGACCGTCGGTGTAGAGCATCAGGGTGGCCCCGGCCGGGGCGTCCAGCTCGACCGCCTCGAAGTCGACGCCGCCGACCCCGATCGGCGCGCCCGGCGGCACCCGCAGCACCTCGGCCCGGCCGCCCCGGTGCAGCAGCAGGGGCGGCGGATGGCCCGCGTTGGCCACCACAATGCGGTGCGCGACCGGGTCGTAGACCGCGTACATACAGGTGGCCATGCGGTCGGTGCCCAGCCGCTGGGCCTGCTCGTCGAGGTGGTGCAGCACCTCCTGCGGCGGCAGATCGAGACCGGCCAGAGTCTGTGCGGTGGTGCGCAGCTGGCCCATGATCGCGGCCGAGGTCATGGAGTGGCCCATCACATCGCCGACCACCAGCGCCACCCGGTTGCCGGGCAGCGGGATCGCGTCGTACCAGTCGCCGCCGACCCGCGCGGTTTCCGCGGCGGGCAGATAGCGGCTGGCCAGCCGGACGCCGGTGGGCTGCGGCAGCGAGTCGGGCAGCATGGTGCGCTGCAACTCGTCCGCGATGTACACCTCGCGCCCGTACAGCACCGCCTTGTCCACACCGAGCGCGGTATGGGTGGCCAGCTGGGCCGCGACCAGCAGATCGTCCGGTTCGAACGGCGGCCGGTCCGGACGGCGGACGAACACCGCCGCGCCGATCACCCGGCGGCGGCCGCGCAGCGGCGCCAGCACGGTGCGCTGACCGGTGGCCACCGAGGGCCTTTCGCCGAGGAGTTCGGGCAGCGCGGCCCGGGCGGCCTGGGAGTCGCCGAAGACCGGCCGCACCCCGCGCAGCACCTCGGCCAGCGGACCGCCCGCCTCCACCTCGCACAGCTCGGCCGCCGGGCCGCCGCCCACGGCGGGCGAAAGATCCGGCTGGGAGGGCATCAGCGGCAGCCGGCCGCTGTCGGTGTCCGGGTCCAGCGGGATCCGGTCGGTACGGCGCAGCCGCAGCACCACCGGGCCCACCGGGCGCTCGTCGCCCACCGGCAGCGGATCGCGCAGATAGACCAGGATCGCGTCGGCGAAGGTGGGGACGGTGGCCCGGCACAGGCCGAGCACGATCTCGTCGAGGTCGATACCGCGCGCGATCCGCCGGGTCGCCGCCCCGACGAAGCGCAGCCGGTCCCCGCCGCGGTCCCGCGCGGCGGCCGTCTCGGCCGCGTCGGCGCCACCGGCGGGCGCCACCGCGGGCATCCCGCCGCCGGGCGCGGTGTACGCGACCTCACCGGCCGCCGTGGCCACCGCGTCGGGCGACTCACCGGGCTGGGTGGGGTGTTCACCCGCGGCGGCGCCGGGGCGGCCGGAATCCCGGTGCCCGGCCTCCGGGGCGCGCCGGTCCCGGTCGGGGGAGCCGTCCCGCGCTCCGGGTCGGCGTGCCGCGCCTCTGGCGGCATTGCGGTCCGCGTCCCACACAGGCTCGCCCTCCGGTGTGCCGTGCTCCGGCTGTGCCGGGTGCTCGCTGTGCGCCGCGTTCCGGCGCTCGGTACCTCCGCTGCCGCGCGGGGCAGCCGCCTGCCGCACGGCGGTCCGCGGGTCCGGGACCGCGCCGTGCGTGTCCTCGGGCATGCCCGAGGCGGCGGCAGGAGCGGCAGCCTGTCGCCTGTTGTGGGAGGTCGGGTGCTCCGTCACGCGTGGGTTTCCATCCGTCCGGGGCCGTGCGCCCTGGTGTGGGGGGCGCACCGAGTGTCAGGCACGTCGTCGGCAGTGCAGATAGAGCTGGATCTCGGGTGGCACGTCCGTGCTGGCCGGGGCGTACGCGTGCGATTCCTCCCCGGTGATCTCGAAACCCGCGTCACTGACGACCTGTCGGAGATCCTCCCGCAGATAGCCGGATACCCGGACCGAGTTGCCGAGGAACGGGATCGCGAAGTCGTCCACGTCCGCCTCCACCATGCTGAGGGTCATCGGTCCGCCGGGTCTGAGCACCGCGTGCAGCGCGCGCAGCGCGTAGGGGATCTCCGGGCGGGGCAGCAGCACCAGCGCGAAGAAGGCGGCGATGCCGTCGAAGGGGCCGAGTTCCCGTGCCCCTCCGGGGCCGTAGCGCCCACCGGCCCGCAGATCGACGATGTCCACCTGGTGGAACTCGGCGCCGGGGACGTTGTCCCGGGCCAGCTTGAGCATGCCCGGGGAGATGTCGATCCCGGTGACCCGGTGCCCTGCGTCGGTCAGCTGACGGGCCGTGGGCAGTCCGGTGCCGCAGCCGACATCGAGCACCCGGGAGCCGGGAGCGAGTGTGTCGGCCAGCCACTGACCGGCCTTGACCTGGCCCTCCTTGTGCGGAAAGGCTTCGTCGTAACGGTCGCCTATCGCGTCGAAGGCCTCGGCCTGGCCGCTGCGGTCCAGCGCCAGGCGGTCGAAGTCCTGGTACCCCTCGTAGCCGTCGCCGTAGTCGTCCTCACTGCTCACGACTCCGCCCCTCCTGTGACATTACGTCAGATCCTGTGCATCGTCCGTGAGTTGCGCCAGTGTCTGGTTTCCCGCGGGTGCGGTGTTCCGGACGACGATCCTACGTTTGAAACACCGGTGCACAACAAGAGGTTCAGGACCTCGAGTGCGCTGACGTATGCCCCCTGTCCTTACGGTCCCAGTCCGCCGGAAGCGCGGGGACCGGCCAGGCCGGGTCGGGCCGCCAGTCCTCCCAGCCGTCCCGGAACGGCGCTCCCCACGCTTCGATGAGTCCCACGGCCGCCCGGCCGGCGGCCCGGACGCGGCGCGCCTGTGCCGCGTCCATCAGACCGGCCCGCTGGGCCTGCGCGAACTCGTCCTCGTCCTTCCATTCCCAGCCGCGGTCGGGGTAGACCGCGATGTCCAGGAAGTGGTCCTCGGAGTCCACCCCGCCGGCCCAGCGGGCCAGCGGCTCCTCCAGGTTCACGTACCAGTTCTTGAACTGCCAGCCGTGTTCCCAGAAAAGCCACACCGACCAGGGCTCACCGGGCCGGGCCAGCTTGAGCACTCCGGTGCCCAGCCACTGGCACAGCGCGGTGGTCCGCGGCTTGGTGTAGCGGGTGGACAGCGGCTCGCGGTGCACCGAGGTGCCGTCGGTCAGCTGCGGTTTGACGCAGGGGGTGCCCGGGGCGAGCCAGACGGCCAGCAGCTCCGGGGTGTCCTCGACGACGGTCACGGGGCGGCAGATGTGGATGCGGTCGGCGGCGTTGGCCCGGTAGCGCCACAGGATGTGGTCCCCCGGCGCCCATCGGGCGGTGCCCGCCTTCCCCGTCGTCTCCACGATGTCCGCTGTCATGAGCAGATCTTAGGTGTGAGCGGGCCGCGGTGCCGTGACCTATGCCGCAACGGTTGTCCCACACAAGGTTACGGATGTGTCATGCGCAGCACGTCCAGCGCCTCGTCCAGCTGCTCCCGGGTCAGCAGCCCGCGCTCCACATAGCCCGACTCCAGCACCACCTGCCGGATGGTCTTCCGCTCCGCCAGGGACGTCTTGGCGACCTTCGCCGCCTCCTCGTAGCCGAGGTAGCGATTGAGCGGGGTGACGACGGACGGGGAGGACTCGGCGTACTCGCGGGCGCGCTCGGCGTCGGCCGTGATCCCGTCGACGGTGCGGTCGGCCAGCAGCCGGGAGGCGTTGGCCAGCAGCCGGATCGACTCCAGCAGGTTCTTCGCCATCACCGGGAGCATCACATTGAGCTCGAAGTTCCCGGCGGCCCCGGCCGTGGCGACCGTGGTGTCATTGCCGGTGACCTGGGCGGCGACCATCAGCACCGCCTCGGGGATCACCGGGTTGACCTTCCCCGGCATGATCGACGAACCGGGCTGGAGGTCGGGCAGCGCGATCTCGGCCAGCCCGGTGCGTGGGCCCGAGGCCATCCAGCGCAGATCGTTGGCGATCTTGGTCAGCCCGACCGCGATGGTCCGTAGCTGCCCCGAGGTCTCCACCAGCCCGTCCCGGGCGCCCTGCGCCTCGAAGTGGTCCCGGGCCTCGGTGAGCGGCAGCCCGGTGGTCCGTGTCAGCTCGGCGATCACGGCGGCGGCGAACCCGGGCGGGGTGTTGATCCCGGTGCCCACCGCCGTACCGCCCAGCGGCAGTTCGGCCAGCCGGGGCAGCGAGGAGCGCAGCCGCTCGATCCCGTACCGGACCTGCGCGGCATAACCGCCGAACTCCTGACCCAGCGTCACCGGGGTGGCGTCCATCAGATGCGTGCGCCCCGCCTTGACCACCTCGGCGAACTCCTCGGCCTTGCGCTCCAGCGCCTCGGCGAGACGGCCCAGTGCCGGGATCAGATCGGCGGTGACGGCGGCGGTGGCCGCGATGTGGATGGAGGAGGGGAAGACGTCGTTGGACGACTGGCTGGCGTTGACGTGGTCGTTGGGGTGCACCGCGCGGCCCAGCCGCTCGCTCGCCAGAGTGGCCAGCACCTCGTTGGTGTTCATGTTGGACGAGGTACCCGAGCCGGTCTGGAAGACGTCGACCGGGAAGTGGTCGTCCCAGCGGCCCTCGGCGACCTCCGCCGCCGCCTCCACGACGGCCGCGGCGATGTCCTTGTCGATCACGCCAAGACCGGCGTTGACGGTGGCCGCCGCGGCCTTGATCCGGGCCAGCGCCTCGATATGCGCCCGCTCCAGGCGTTGGCCGCTGACGGGGAAGTTCTCCACCGCCCGCTGGGTCTGGGCCCGCCACTTGGCGTGCGCGGGGACCCGCACCTCTCCCATGGAGTCGCGCTCGGTCCGGTAGTTCTCCTCGGCCATCGCGGCATACTGCCTTTCTTTTGACTCGGTCTTTCTTGTGGCTCGGTTCGCCTCCGCCTTTCTCAGGGCTCAGCGCGTACGCGTCCCGGCGTGTTCCCGGTGACGACCGGAGCGGGCGGGTGAGGCCGGTCACCGTACGGACTCCCGGGCCCGCTGGGAGTCCACCTCACCGGTGCGCTTGAGCTTCTGCCACGGCAGCAGGGCGCCGGTCGCGGCCGTGACACAGGAGTGCAGCAGCACCAGATACATCAGCTGGCGGTAGGCGATCTGCTGGAGCGGCAGCACCAGCAGCGCCCGGTAGCGCTCCCGGTCCAGCCGGAACGCGTACGCCGCGCCCAGCAGCTGCACCAGCATCAGCGCCCCCCAGGCCAGCAGGGAGCGCACCGGGTCCAGGAAGACCGCGCCGTACACGGTGAACAGGTCGATCAGCGGCGCGCACAGCGGGGTGACGATCTGGAAGAGCACCACCAGCGGCATCCCCACCCGGCCGAACCGCCCCGACGGGCCCCGGTCCACGATCGAGCGGCGGTGCTTCCACAGCGCCTGCATGGTGCCGTAGCTCCAGCGGTAGCGCTGCTTCCACAGCTGGCCGAGGGTGCCGGGCGCCTCCGTCCAGGCGCGGGCGTGCTCCTGGTAGACCACCCGCCAGCCGGCCCGGTGCAGCGCGATGGTGATGTCGGTGTCCTCGGCCAGCGTGTCCGCGCTCATGCCCCCTGCGTCCAGCACCGCGCGGCGGCGGAATGCGCCGATCGCTCCGGGGATGGTCGGCATACAGCGCAGCAGGTCGTACATCCGCCGGTCCAGGTTGAACCCCATGACGTATTCGATGTGCTGCCAGGCGCCGATCAGCCGGTTGCGGTTGCCGACCTTGGCGTTGCCCGCGACCGCGCCGACGCGGACGTCGGCGAAGGGGCGGACCAGCTCGCGAACGGTGGTCGGCTCGAAGACCGTGTCACCGTCCATCATCACGATCAGATCGTGGCGGGCGTGGGCGATGCCGTGGTTGAGGGCGGCGGGCTTGCCCGCGTTCTGCTGGCGCAGCACCCGGACGTTGGGCAGCGCCATGGCCTCCACGATGTCGGCGGTGCCGTCGGTGGAGCCGTCGTCCACCACCAGGATCTCGATCCGATGGGTGCTGGCGGCCAGCGAGGTCAGGGTGTTGGCGATGCACTCCTTCTCGTTGTACGCGGGCACGATCACACTCACCGGGTCGTCCACCTGCTGCACCACCCGGTAGCGCCGCCGGGCCCGGCTGCAGTGGTGCCACCAGGCGAAGACCACCATCATCAGCAGCCGCCCGATCACGGCGGCGCCGACCAGGCCCAGCAGCCCGGCCAGACACGGCAGGGCGGCCTGGGTGAGCGCCGCGGCCCAGATCAGCGCCCGGCCCTGCCAGACCCGGGCGGCTCCGGCCGGGTGGTTGGCGCTCTGGGCGCCGAGCGCGCCGGTGATCGTGGTGAAGGAGTAGCCCTTCTTCTTCATCCGGCCGATGTACTGATCCAGGGCCTTCACCGTGCGGGAGCGGTTGCCGCCCGCGTCGTGGAAGAGCACGGACGCGCCCTTCCGTCCGTCGGGCGTGGCGTTCTGGACGATCTCCTTGACCGGGGGCCGTCGCCAGTCCTCGCTGTCGGCGTCCACGAACGCGCTGAGGTAGCCCTTGGCCCCGACGTGCCGCTGGACCGGCCAGGTGCGGTCGTCCAGCGCGCGGACCTCGGAGGCGTACGGCGCCCGGAAGAGCGAGCTGGTGACGGACGCCGCGCCCGCCAGGGCCAGCTGGGACTGGGCCAGTTCGCGGTCGACCCGCCCGGTGTCCTGGTACGACAGATCGACATGGGAGAAGGTGTGCACCCCGATCTCATGGCCCGACTGCCGCATCCGGCGCACCAGCCCGGGGTGACGGACCACCATCTGGCCCACGACGAAGAAGGTTCCGGGGACGTCGTGCTTGCGCAGCACCGCGAGGATCTCGGGGGTCCAGCGCGGATCCGGGCCGTCGTCGAAGGTGAGCGCCACGGTCCGGGAGGGAACGGAGTGCTCGGTCGCCCGGCCGTCCCGGTCGAAGGTGAGCACCGGCCCGCCGTGGCGCAGCCGGTCGGGGACGCTGCGCGAGGGGTGCGAGCGGTGGACACGGGCGTCATTGCCGACCTCGGCATGCAGATAGCCGTCCAGCAGCAGTCCGCAGACCACCGCCAGCAGCGTCGCCGGCGCGAGCACCATCCGGGTGCGGGTCCTGGTGGCCCCGCGGCGGAACGGGCCCCGACCGCGGAACCGGCCACCGTCACCGCGCCCCGGCCCGGTGATCCGGGACACGGGGCGGGGCGTGGCGGCCGGGCGGGGCGAGGGAAGTCTGCGGCGGCGCGGCCGGGGGAGTCTCGGCTGTCTGCCGGAGGTCATGACGGTGCGTCCCCGTTCTGCGGGACGCCGGGCCCGTTGGCCCCCGGGGCGGGCCCGGCCGGGTTCAGCGGACCCACGGGGTTCAGCGGGGTCTTCGGCCCGGGGTTCCGGGGGAGCCCGGCCCCGGCGGCGGGCGGTTCGGCGGCCGGGTGCTTACGGGCGAGGGGCTTGCGGGCGAGGGGCTTGCGGGCCGGGGTGTGCGCCCCGCCCGCGCCCGGCTTCGCGGATTTGCCGGGTTTGCCGGGTGTGCCGGACGTGCGGTGCTGGGCGGGCTTGGTGTGCTGCGCGGGCTTGGTGTGCTTGGCGGGCTTGGCGTGCTTGGGGCGCTCGACGCGGTGGTCGGGCTTCCGTCCGGCGGGGCGGGTGTGTGCGTGCTTGTGGTGCGCGGCGCGCTTCGTGCCGCTGGAGCCGTGGTGCGCCGGGGTGTGCTCCCGGACCTGGTCCCGGTGCTGCTCCCGGGCCTGGCCCCGGGGCTCGGGGCGTACGCGGGCGCCGAGTTCGGCCGGCCCCGGGTGCCGCCGCTCCGGGGCGGGGCCGTCCAGCGCGACCGGCTCGCCGAGAGCCACCGGGCGTGCGTCCCGCGGGGCGTGGCGGCCGGTGTCCGCGCGGTCCTCGTGCGGACGCGGGCCGGGGTGCGTCACGTCCCGGTGCGACGGCCGCCGGTGCTCCGGGCGGTACCGCTCCGGACCGCCCTCCGGCTTCCGGTCGAACGCCTCGGTGGCGCTCGGGTGCCCCGGGATCAGGGTCTCGGGGGCGAAGGCGGTACCACCCGTGAAGCCCACCGCCAGGATCACCGAGTAGCTGAGGCAGACGGCCCCCGCGACCACACCCGCGTGCCGCACCAGACGGCCGCGTCGCCCGGAGAGATCGACGAACACGGGCCCCTTCCCGGCCACTTCGGGATGGAGGGGGCGCGAAGGCGCTCGCTCGATCACATCTGACTGAGGATCCATGAACGAGAGGCTAGTCGAGAAAATATGACTTGAGACATATCAGTCAAACATGCGGTGTGTCATGGTTCGTTCCATTTCTCGGATATGCGAGGTTGGCGGTGGAGCGCGGCACGGGAGGCGGAGTCCCCGGTGCCCCCCACATTCCCCGAACCGGACACCGAAAGAGGAGCGAGAGCCATGAGGGCCAGCCCCCGCATGAGCGGAATCGCCGTGGCCGCCGCCGTGGTCTGCGCCGGCATCGCCGTATGGGCCGGACAGCACGAGCCGTCGCCGGAACCGCGGGCGCGCGTGGTCCCGACGTCCGCGCGGAGCCCGCAACCGGCGCCGCCGCCCCCCGCCGACTTCGTCCCGTACGTCAGCGCCTGGTCCGAGTCGGGCTACGACATGGCCGCCGCCGCGGGGCGCGGTGTCAAGGAGTTCACCCTCGGCTTCGTCGTCGCGGGCGACGGCTGCGCCCCGGTGTGGGACGGCGGCACCACCCTCGACGACCAGGCGCTGGACGCCCGGATCGAGGCCGTGCGCCGGGCGGGCGGCGATGTCCGGGTCTCCTTCGGCGGCGCCGACGGCACCGAGCTGAGCACCGCGTGCACCGATGTCTCCGAACTCGCCGCGGCCTACACGCAGGTGATCGAGCGTTACCGGCTGACCAAGGCCGACTTCGATGTCGAGGGCGACAGCCTCGCCGACACCGCGGCGGCCGTCCGCCGCGCCCAGGCCATCGCCCTGCTCCAGCGCACCCATGAGGGCCTGGACGTCTCCTTCACCCTGCCCGCGATGCCCGACGGGCTGACGGCGGAGAGCACCGCCCAGCTGGAGGCGGCCAAGGACGAGGACGTCGCCCTCTCGGCGGTGAACATCATGGCGATGAACTACGGCGATGAGCTCACCGGTGACATGGGCGACTACGCGATCCGGGCCGCCACCGCCGCCCAGGCCCGGGTGCGCGGGGTGCTGGGACTGTCCGACGACGCCGCCTGGAAGACCCTGGGTGTGACGCCGATGATCGGGCTCAACAATGTCTCCGGCGAGGTGTTCACGCTGGAGGACGCGGCCGGTCTGACGCGGTTCGCCGCGGAGAAGGGGATCGGGCGGCTGTCGATGTGGTCCGCCGAACGCGACCGGCCGTGCGACGACGCAGCTGACGAGGCGTCGGGCGAGGACGGTGCCGCGGCTCCCGGGGAGAGCCCCGGTGCCACCCCGGAGAACCGGTGCAGCGGAATCGCCCAGCGGCCGGGAGCCTTCGAGGCGGTGCTGCGGGGCTGACCGGGCATCCGCGCCCGGAGGGGCAACAGGAGCGGGAACGGCCGGGGGCCGGGACGGCATCGCCGTCCCGGCCCCCGGATCCGTCGGCCCGTCAGGCCCCCTGGCGCACCGGGATGCTCGAGACGAAGGGCTGTGCCGGACCCGGGTCCGTGAAGAAGTCGTTCGTCTTGTTCAGCTCGCGTGGACGCCCGTACTATCCCGCCATGATCAAGAATCCGAGGGTCCTGGGTGCTGTCCGCCTCTCCATCCTTAAGGACGACACCACCAGCCCCGAGAAGCAGCGTCACGCCGTGGAGCACTGGGCCGCTGGGCCGGCCGTCGACGGCCGCATCGTGGGCTGGGCTGAAGACTTGGACGTCTCCGGCGCGATGCACCCCTTCAAGAGACCGGGTCTTGGACCCTGGTTCAACGAGCGGGCCGACGAGTGGGACGTGTTGGCTGTCTGGAAGCTCGACCGCCTCAGCAGGAAGGCGGGCCACTTCGCCGAGGTCTTCGAGTGGTGCCAAAAGCACGGGAAGTCGATTGTCTCCGTGACGGAGGGCATCGACATGTCCACCCCTATGGGCAAGATGTTCGCTCAGATCATCGCTGCTTTTGCCGAGGGCGAGTTGGACACCATTAGAGCCCGCGCGCTTTCCGGCTCGGCTGCCCGTAAAGCCAAGGGCGTATGGATTGGTGGCGTGGAGCCGTACGGATACCACTTCGAGCGACAGGAAGGCGGCGGTAAGAAGCTCGTTCAGGATCCCACCTATGCGGAGCTGTTTCGCGAAATTGTCGAACGGCTTGAGGGTGACTGGTCGGCTTACAAGATTGCGGTTGACCTGAATAAGCGCGGCGTGGCTACCTGGCGGGATCATCTGCGCATTGTGAAGGGGGAGGAACCTAGAGGTGTGGTCTGGACGGCCAACGCGATTCGCGCAATAGCCATGAATCCCACGGTTGCCGGTATCTACACGCACAAGGGCGAAAACGTCGTGGACGAGAACGGCGAGAACGTTCAGATCACCGACAAGCCTCTGATGGAATTCGCGGAGTGGTCGGAGTTTGTGGCGGCCCTGAAGAGTGACCGCCCGGTTAGGCGGGCTACTCCTTCGCGATCCATGCTCGGCGGTGTGGCAATATGCCAGGCGTGCGATGCCCGAATGTCTTCCAACAAGAAGACGAAGGAAAACGGCCGTGTGCATCACTACTATTCCTGCAACAACGTGAACACCGGAACGTGCGCCAACCCTGGCCGCATTCGTCGTGATGACCTAGATACGGCTGTCGGGACCTTCGTGAAGGTCACCCTCGGCCCACTGCCGGTAATGGAGCGGGCGGGCAATTCTATTAGTCAAGCCAAGACCGAGCTTGCTGAGGCTGAATCGACGCTAGACAGGCTAGAGGCTGATTACCTCGCCGGAAGGTTCAAGACCGACGTTCAGGTTGAACGGTACTGGGGCCAGCATGAGTTTCAATCGGCCAAGGTTGAACGTCTGAGGAGCGAAATCAAAGCCGCCGAGGCCGCCCCGGCCTGGAAGGAAACTGGGCGCACCTACGCCGAAGAGTGGGCTACCAAGGATGACGAGCAGAAGCGTG
Source organism: Streptomyces coffeae (assembly GCF_016741875.1). GTDB lineage: Bacteria > Actinomycetota > Actinomycetes > Streptomycetales > Streptomycetaceae > Streptomyces > Streptomyces coffeae. The sequence goes on from NZ_JAERRF010000011.1 coordinate 230,319, forward strand.
TATTTCTGCAACGGCACGGAATAACGGTGACGGTGGGAAAAGCCGACGACGGGAATCGTCGAGTCGTCTGCAAGATGCCCGAGCTTGCTGAGATCGCCAAGGAAACCGGGCTTCACGTCCCTGACGGTTACATGTGGGTGGAACCCGAGGCCGAATACATCCTTCCGGCTCGGATGGCTTACAAGCGGAAGTAGTGCAAGCCGAGGCAACGGAGAGCCCCTGAAGCGTATACGCGCTTCAGGGGCTTTCTCATGCCTGCACACTCCCGTCTGGGCCGTTTACACGCCCTCTGGCTGGCCGTTTAAACAACCTTCCTTGAATCCGCCAGGTGCGGGGCGGTAGACCTGGCCCGCGCGTCCGCGTCGGCCTCAGCCAGGGCGCCAAGGCGGCAAGAGTCGCCACACGCCCTCAAGACTTGGAGCAAACGCAACATGAACTCGCGCGTAGACCACGGCATTTGGCGTCGATGCATAGCCTATGACCCGCGCATCAAGCAGAACACTTTCGCCGTGGGAATGGCCTTCTCGATGTTCGGTGACTACACGGACGGAACGGATGTGTTTCCTTCCATGGCGACCATTGCTGAAATGGTCGGCCTATCCAATGCAACGAAGGTGCACCCGCACCGTAGGAAGCTTGTTGAGTTTGGCTATCTCGCGGACACCGGAGCCCGCTCGCGCGCCGATACGGTCGTCTACTGCCTCACTGCCCCGGCGGAGGTGTTGGTGGCCGTCAAGGCCGGGCCCGAGGCGCGCAAGCGCAGGAAGCCCGAGAGCAGCCCTACCAAGGCCGTTCCGGCGGACGGGGACCACTCGGGTCCCTTGGCTGAAGATCGGTCTTCTCTGGTCCCTACAGGGCCGGTTGAACTCACCCTTGAGCAGAAGCTTTGGTTCCTCGGCGGAGAGGAACCGGAGTCCTGGCCGTGGTGCGAGATTCCTTACGCCTCGGCCGAACACGCCTACCGGCTCTACGCCGGGCCGACTGCCGCCTAGTACCCCTGTGGGTACAGGGGGTGTCCCTCCAGCGGTACAGGGGATATGCCCGACCAGGTACACAATCCCATAGGGATCTCACTAGAGATCCCATAGCTATAACTCAAAGGAAGCTGTACCCATTCGGGTACAGCTATGCCCTGGCCGATCGAAGAGCGGGAGACAGCCAGGCTCCCTATCGGGGCCTTACCTTGGCCAAGGCTGAAAGCTCGAAGCCTGCGGAGCAGAGCGAAGAGTGAGAGTAGGACTCCTTCGGCTATAGAGCCTACGGAGTCTCTATCAGCCAAGGCAGAAGCGAACGACTCCTCGAAGGAGTCGGAGCGAGAAAAAGACCCCCGCTCGCTCAGCCGGCCACGGCCCCAGAATGGCCCAGGCTGGCCGTAGAGCGACCGCCACGGTCCGAGTGTCCTCCGGATACTCGTAGACAATCTGGGGGCCTTCGAGGCCCCTTCTCGGTCAATTGAGCCTCTATCAGGCAGGGAGGGGGCAGTCTGAAAGCCTGGGCCGACCTTCCCCGCACCCGCCGCCTTCCCTCTCTGTGAGCGCGCGGGGGTTCGCCCGAGTTCGTGGGAGCGAGTAGCACCCCGTAACAATTTGTAGTGGAAGTCTTCTGATCGGTGTTGGTCACCGAATTGGCATGTGAGATCAGCCGTCTTAACAGGTCTTTGGTTAATGCAGAGATCGGCCGAGGGGCCGCAACCCCCGGCCATGACCAAGGAGCCAAGACATGATCGAGCTGACGTGCTTTTTCTGTGCTGGCTTCTTCGAGTATCCGTTCCGCCCAGGTGCGAAGCCGCGCTATTGCTCTGACGAGTGCCGCAAGCAGGTCGCCCGAGGGCGACGGCTCAAGCGCGCACATGAGCGAGCGCATGAACGCCATCTTCGGATTCTCGAAGGCGTAGCCGTCAACGGCTAACCAATTACCAGCACACACCTAGCGGCCCCTGGCATTGCCAGACGGGCCGCTTTTTCATGCCAGATTCAGGAGACCATCCAAATGAAGCCGGAACTCCGGATGATGTTCGACACCGCCGAATCCCAGCGGCGCGGCCTGCTGGCCGACGAAATCGCCTACCTCATCAGTAACGCTCCGCGCGGATCTGAGCGCCGAGCGGAAATCCTCGCCCTGATCAATGGCGGTAAGGCTAGTACCGAGGAGGGCCGCGCGGCCCTGCGCACTCTTGTGGAGGATTCCGGGAATCAATCTGCTACTCCCGAAAGCCTGGCCCCCGAAAACGAGGGGCCGACTCTTGAAGAGCGTCAGGCCGAGACTCGTTCCTTTGCCCAGAAACTCGGTATTGCCGCTCTCCCTTCGACCAAGGCCGAGCAGGGCGACAGCTTCAGGGGCCTTCTGCCGTCCTACGCGGAATACAGGGCACTTCAGAGTTCGACGCCCGCAGACGGCGGCTTCCTGGTGCCCAAGGCCACCGCGAAGACGTACTTCGACAAGTTGCGCGCCGACAGCGCCTTTCTGAATGGCCTGCCCGCTTCCAACATCATTCAGTTCGACACGGCCGAGCTGACTCTTCCTGGTATCGCTTCTTCGTCCACTCCGGGATACGTGGACGAGAATGGCCAGATTCCCGAGGGGAGTATGACCTTTACCGGGGTCACGCTCTCGGCCAAGGCGATTAAGGAACTTCGCTACGCCCCGAACGAGCTGCTTGCAGACTCCGCCGTGGATCTGCGCAACGCTCTCGCGGCCGACATGCTTTCCTCTGCCGCGTCTCGAATAGACGTTGACGCCTTTGGTGGCAGCGGCACCAACCCGGTTAAGGGAATCATCGGCCAGGGCGTGACGACCACTCTCGGCGCTGGAAAGCTCCCGTCCTTCGATGACCTGGCGGACGCGATTACGCGCGTCCGGATGGCCAACGGAAAGCCTTCCGTCGTGTTCGTTTCCCCGGACGTTGAGGCTTCTCTGATGAAGGAGAAGGCCGCTACGGCGGGCACCTATCAGGCTGGCGCGCCGACGGGAACGCCGCTCACGACGGTTTGGGGCCTCCCGATTCTGGTGTCCGCGAACGTCGGCACCAAGACGGCGATCGTCTGCGACGCGTCGCGCATCTTCTTCGGCATTCGGAGTCAGGCGTACATCAACGCTTCCGAGGATTTCCGATTCGACCGCGACCAGGTGACCTACCGAATTGTGGTGCGCGTGGCCGGCACGTCTGTTGCCGAGGCTTCGAGCGTCCAGGTCATCAAGGGTAGCTAGCCGCAGAAGGGCCGTCCGGAGGGTATCCGGGCGGCCCTTTCTCATTGGAGATCCACCGTGAAGTTTTTGATTCGCGCACTGCGCAAGCGGACCAGGATGGCAGTTGGCCAGATCGAGGGTTGGCTGTGAGTCTCTTTAGCAGAATGACCGGCCGCTACTCGCAGCCGATTTCACTGTTCGGGAACGGACGGGATGATGCCCTTTCGGGCCTGCGCCCCCGAACGTTCTCGGGGCGCTCCGTCACTCGGGAAAGCTCGCTTCAGCTCGTCGCGGTCTACGCCTGCCAGTCCCTCATAGCCGACGGAATCAGCATGCTCCCCGTCGACCACCTGACGAAGGCCAACGGAATACGGAAGAAGCTGGAAGACCGGAAGTCCCCGGCCTGGATTCACCAGCCCAACCCGCATCAGACCACTTACGAGTTTTGGCACCGTGTCGTCACGTCGCTTCTCTCCGATGGTAATGCGTTCATTGCAACCGACCGAGACGACGCAGGTAACGTCACGGCTCTTTACTGCCTGCATCCGCAGGATGTGGATATTGTCGACGGCCCTGTGGGCTCGAAGGCTTTTCGAGTTGGTGGTGAGGAACGGCTCTTCGGCGTATCGCAGATCCTCCACATTCCTGCGTTCGCCGTTCCGGGGAAGTCTCGCGGCCTTTCCCCGCTTGAGGTAGCGCGGGAAGCTATCGGCCTCGGCCTCACGGCCCAAGAGTTCGGTACGAGGTTCTTCGAGCAGGGAACCACGATGACGGGTGTAATCGAACACCCCGGTACGCCTCGGCCGGATGAAGCCAAGATGCTCCGCGACATGTTCCGCAAGACGCACGCGGGAGTAAAGAAGTCTCACAGCGTGGGCGTTCTGACGGGTGGCGCGAGTTTCAAGCCCATCACCATTGCGCCCGAGCAGGCGCAATTCTTGGAGACCCGTCGTTTCCAGAAGTCGGAGATCGCTCTTCTCTACCGCATTCCTGCATACCTGGTTGATTCCTCGGTCACCTCGACTTGGGGCACTGGTATCGAGGAACAGAACAAGTTCTTCGTTGACCAAACGCTGATGCCGTGGATCGTGCGCGTTGAGCAGGCCGTTTCGACGTTCCTGCTGCCAGCCGGCGAGTTCATTCGGTTCAATGTCGACGCTCGCTTGAGAGCGAAGACGAAGGACCGATATGAGGCTTACTCGGTAGCGATCAACAACGGCTTCATGTCCCGCGATGAAGTCCGTGCCTTGGAGGATCTTCCGCCGCTCCCGAACGGCCAAGGAGCCGTATTCATCCAGCCGTTGAACATGGGGAAGATCGGCGAGCAGTCGGCCGCATAGGAGAAAGCCCCGCCCATCTGTCACGGGGGGAGACAGACGGGCGGGGCGGCTCTCAATGCTCGCGCGGCCTTACGGGGCCGCGTGTGGTCGCTTGACGCCACCACCACAGCCCCCGGCAACTGGGAAGCGAGAGACCGAAGAACTCCCCGCACCGGGCACACCAGGGAACGCCGCTCACGGGGTCCGTGAGGCTCTCGGTAGAGCAGCGGGGGCACTTCGGCACGGGACCTACTCTCAGGTGCTCAGGTCGTATTCACCTGCCTTCACAGCGGCCGCGAGGTCGGTCCACTGCGTGGCCGTCATGGTGACGATAGTGTCCGGCCGCTCGCTGTCGCGCAAGGCGACCACGCCCGGCACGTTCAGCGCGACCTCGGGGCAGTTGCCCACCTTCTTGTCGCGGCATGCGGCGGTCTTGACGAACGCGAATTCGGGGACTCCGCTCATGGTGCTTGATCCCTTCGACGTACTGCGGGGATACGGTCCCCGCACCGTCCTGCAACCCGCCCCGGCCCGCTCGACCTGTCCAGAGTTTCCGCCAACCGGGGCGGGAGTTCATAGGTTGTGCGTCGCGGCAAGCGTGATGATCAGTCCGCAGGACGCGGCAATCAGGAGAACGAAGGATGGCCACGCAATGCGGCCGAGGAATCGCTTCACCATCTGATCGGCTCCAATGTCCCGCCCGAGCACTGAGGGCATGGAACTTTGTACGTGAAGCAGCACGTAGTGCAGCCTTCGAATCCGCAGCATTCTGGGCACCAAATGCGCTTGTGGTCCGTGCAAACACCGCAGTAGGTCAGAGGGGCGACCTGCGGCCTGTCAGCAGCCTGCGGGGCGCTCCTACGTCGAATGGATTTGCCTGCTCGCTTTTGAGGCGCCTTGGTAGCCGTCATACGTTTTTCCGGTCGGTGGCCCTCCGGTGCGGGCAATTTCGCAACTCGACGTTGCAATCCGCCGCCGCTGAAAAGTTCCCCCTGGCCTCGGCCTCTGCGCGCTGCTTGGCCAGCGCGGCACAAACCGCGCATCCTTCGGTTGGCTTCGGAGTGCTGGGAGGGAGCGACAGATGGACAGGCGGTGTCATCATCGTGTTGTTGCTCATCGCTATTGGCCTCCCCGGCTCGGCTGCTCGGTGGCAAGCAATGATGCCGGGAAGCGTGCAGCGATAGACGCTTTATTAGCGTTGTCGGGCAAAGTTCATGGACCACTCGGCCAAGAGCTCCCGGCAGTCATCGCCAAAGATTGCGAACCGCTCGTACGCCTCAAAATCCCTGAGGTACGCCGTGACGTCTCTGTGGTCGCGCAAAATCAATGCCCCCGTGCCGGTTTCCACAGTGGCTAGCCGGCGGTCGTAGACCGTGAATGTGTTCAGTGGCCTTTCCTGGATGTGCCCACCCAAGGGGATCACGCCTAGCTGCACATTCGGAATACGGGAGACGGACGCGAGTCTGTCGAGCTGCATAGCCATAGCCATCGGGGGGAGTAGCGGCCACCTCACCGCCTGCTCCGTGAGAATGAACGTGAACGACTTCGAGGAGTCATAAAGCACCTGCTGTCGTTCTAGCTTCTTAGCAATGGTCTTCGACTGGTCGCCGGGAACGTCGGCAATGCTGGCGCGCACATATTCAGGCGTGGCCAGCAGCCCGGTAATCATCGACAGTAGGAAGAATCGGAACTCTGTCGAGAGCGATTCGAGCGTCGCCAACTCGTTCTGTTTCTTGTCCAAACCCCTACGGCGAGAGGACCAGTGGTCTTGCCATTCCGTGTTGGCTGTTCTTGCTACCGCCAAGATTTCGGAGGCGACGGGGCCGTCGGTTCCAAGTGCTTCAATAATCACTTCGACGTCGACAAGAGAGGGCGTGAGCTTGCCGCCCTCGATGTTGCTGATTTTGGTCTGAGACATGTTGCAGCGGCGAGCGAGCCAGGTTTGTGTTTTCCCGGCTCGCTTGCGCTGGCTTCTCAAGGCTTCCGCTAGGTCAGACCTGGATTGACCTAGGCTTTCGGGCTCAAACGTCAATGCCCTTCACGTACTCCTCAAGGGGCACCGACTCAGTCACCGCAATCCGCTGGTATTCGATGAACCGGGCTACATCCCCTTCGTAGACTTGGCGGTTTATCTGCTGCCCGTCCGGGCGGTAATTCATCAGCACGACTTCGGCGCGGTCGAACATCCAGAAGTCCTGAACGCCAGCCAGCGGATTATCTCGGTCGGTCACATCGAGAATGCGGATCTGCTCACCCGCTAGCGCGTGGGGCGCGTAATACTGGGCGAACTCGAATTGCAGGTAGTCCGTTAGTGGCCGCGTCACGATGTGCACGCGCCCCTGAGCGCGCCCTTCTGCGGCTTGTCGGCGCAGTCGGTCGGTGTACTCATTCGATACGGCGTGGGGGTCGATTCGGGCCCCCGCTTTGAACGCCTCGAACTCGTCTTCCTCCTGCGGCATGAGGTATTGGGGCAGGGTCTCAAGCCTCCACGCTTCCCGCTGAAAGCCCTCGAAGCGTGCCGCCCACTCTTCACCAGCCAAGGACATGAACGGCCTCCCTCAGCACGCTCTCAGAGATCTCGACCAGCCCTTCCCCCTCTGGGGGCGTGAACACCTTGGACAAGTCGCCTTGGACGATGAACGAGCCGTTGGCGGTCCGGTAGACGTTCTGGCAGTCATCCTTGCCGCAAGTGCCGTTTCCGTTGCCGGTGAGTCGGGTCAGTTCCTCGCGCGCCATGCCGAAACCCCCTTGTGATTGGCCCCTGTTGGGCCTGGTGGCTACGACGGTACGAGGGGCTGATACCCCCGTCCATGCGGAAGCGCCAATATTTGCGTGTTCGGGTAAACCGTGGTCTCGGCGACGCTCTGGGCAAGCCTGTACGGGCCGTCTGACCCACGGGCAACAGCAGAGCCCCCGGCGGGCGCCGAGGGCTCTGTGAGGCTGTCAGGTGGCGACTCAGGCCAGGCCGGGACCCCGGACAGGGATGCTGGTGAACGTCGGCTGCTCAGGTTCCCGCGAAGTGAAGAAGTCGTTGCCCTTGTCGTCCACCACGATGAACGCCGGGAAGTCCTCGACCTCGATCTTCCAGACCGCCTCCATGCCCAGCTCCTCGTACTCCAGGACCTCGACCTTCTTGATGCAGTCCTGGGCCAGCCGGGCCGCCGGGCCGCCGATGGAGCCCAGGTAGAAGCCGCCGTGCGCGGCGCAGGCGTCGGTCACCTGCTGCGAGCGGTTGCCCTTGGCGAGCATGACCTTCGAGCCGCCGGCCGCCTGGAACTGCTCGACGTAGGCGTCCATCCGGCCCGCCGTGGTCGGGCCGAACGAACCGGAGGCGTACCCCTCGGGGGTCTTGGCCGGGCCCGCGTAGTAGACCGGGTGGTTCTTCAGGTACTCCGGCATCTCCTCGCCCGCGTCCAGCCGCTCCTTGATCTTCGCGTGGGCGATGTCACGGGCGACGACCAGCGTGCCGGTCAGCGAGAGCCGGGTCTTGACCGGGTGCCTGGTCAGCTCGGCCAGGACCTCGTCCATGGGCCGGTTGAGGTCGATGGCGACCGCGTCCAGGTCCGGGCCCGCGCCCTTGGTCAGCTCCTCGTCCGTGGTGTCCGGGAGGAAGCGCGCCGGGTCGGTCTCCAGCTGTTCCAGGAAGACGCCCTCGGGGGTGATCTTCGCGAGCGCCTGGCGGTCGGCGGAGCAGGAGACGGCGATGGCCACCGGGCAGGACGCGCCGTGCCGGGGCAGCCGCACGACCCGGACGTCGTGGCAGAAGTACTTGCCGCCGAACTGCGCCCCGATCCCGATCTTCTGGGTCAGCTCGAAGACCTTCTCCTCCAGCTCCTTGTCGCGGAAGCCGTGGCCGGTCGGGGAGCCTGAAGCGGGCAGCTCGTCGAGGTAGTGCGCCGAGGCGTACTTGGCGGTCTTGAGCGCGTACTCCGCGCTGGTGCCGCCGACCACGATGGCCAGGTGGTACGGCGGGCAGGCGGCGGTGCCCAGCGAGCGAATCTTCTCCTCCAGGAACTTCATCATCGATGCCTCGTTCAGCACCGCCTTCGTCTCCTGGTAGAGGAAGGACTTGTTGGCCGAGCCGCCGCCCTTGGCCATGAAGAGGAACTTGTAGGCGCCGCCGTCGGTCGCGTACAGCTCGATCTGCGCGGGCAGGTTGGAGCCGGTGTTCTTCTCCTCCCACATGGTCAGCGGGGCCATCTGGGAGTAGCGCAGATTGAGCTTGGTGTAGGCGTCGAAGACACCGCGCGAGAGGGCCTCTTCGTCGCGCCCTTCCGTCAGCACGTGCTGCCCGCGCTTGCCCATGACGATGGCGGTGCCGGTGTCCTGGCACATGGGCAGCACACCCGCCGCCGCGATGTTCGCGTTCTTCAGCAGGTCCAGCGCGACGAACCGGTCGTTGGCGCTGGCCTCGGGGTCGTCGAGGATCCGGCGCAGCTGGGCGAGGTGGGTCGGGCGCAGATAGTGCGAAATGTCGTGCATCGCCTCGGCCGCGAGCGTGCGCAGCGCCTCCGGCTCGACCTTCAGGAAGGTACGCCCGTCGGCCTCGAAGGTGCTCACGCCCTCCGAGGTCACCAGGCGGTACGGCGTGGTGTCCTCGCCCAGAGGCAGCAGATCCGTGTAGGCAAACTCAGGCATTCCGGCCATTCCTCACTCGGCAGACAGTGCTGGCATCGACGGCAGCGGCCACCAGCGTAGAACGGGGGCGGTGGGTCGGTCCTTGTGAGGTAAGGCTCAGTCACCTCGGGGAGGGAAGTGTCGCGACCCCTGGTCGCGATCTATCGCGACTGGGTACGCTGAGCGCGTGGATGAGCAGCAGCCGGTGCCCCTGACCAAGTCCCCTTCCGTTCCCGTGTCTTCCGTTCCCGCGTCCGGGCCCGTGGCGCCCGCCGCGTCCGCGCAGGCGCCGCTGCGCGCCTCCGACGCGGACCGCGACCGGATCGCGGACATCCTGCGGGACGCCCTCGCCGAGGGGCGGCTCGACCCCGAGGAGCACGCGGAGCGGATCGACGCGGTCTACCGCGCCAAGACCCTCGGCGAACTGGAGCCCCTGGTCCGCGATCTGCCCGTGGCGCCGGGCCGCGGCGCCGGACCGGAGCCGGCCCGGGGCGGGGAGGACTCGTCCTGGGCCCGTACCGCACCCGCGGCGGAGAACCTGGTGGCGATCTTCGGCGGGGCGGCGCGCAAGGGGCGCTGGCGGGTCCGCCGCCGGACCAACGCGCTGGCGGTCTTCGGCGGGGCCGAGATCGATCTGACCGAGGCGATCTTCGAGCAGCAGGAGATCGTCATCCGTGTCTGGGCGCTCTTCGGCGGGGTGGAGATCAAGGTCCCGGAGAACGTCACCCTGCACGGCTCGGGTGCCGGGATCTTCGGCGGCTTCGACGTGACCCCCTGCGAGGCGCCGGATCCCCAGGCGCCGGTGGTCCATGTCGGCGGATTCGCTGTCTTCGGAGGGGTGGAAGCCCGGCCCAAGCGGGGTAAGCGACTGAAGAACCTGCGGTCGTGAGCCCGGTGAAGTCCGGGCGGGCGCAGGGAATTTGCGGTCGGGACAACGGTGTGCATAAGCGCGCGCACAGCGGGTAAGGCTTGGTGCATCGTCTCTCGTACGGCTGATGGGGGTGCACACGGGGCCGTACGCCGCGAGGCGGGCAAGGGTGACCACCGGAGCCGTCGTCAGGAGTAGACCGTGCTGCAACCGCATCAGCCCCTGCTGGACGCCGCCGTGCCCCCGCAGCGCATCCCCGCTCGGGATCAGGCCGGCCCCTGGCACTCGGAGGCGGTGTGCCGCCGGGACGAGGCCGGGCTGTTCTTCGCTCCTTCCAAGGAGCCCACGGCTGCGCGGCTGTCGCGGGAAGAGGCCGCCAAGCGGGTCTGCGCGCGCTGCCCGGTCATGGTCGAGTGCCGTGAGCACGCGCTGTTGCAGCCCGAGCCGTATGGCGTGTGGGGCGGGCTGACCGCGGCCGAGCGCCGGGTGGTGCTGGCCCGCCGCCGTCGCCGGGAGGCCGAGCTCCAGCGCGCCATGAGGGTGGCCGCCGCGGGCTGAGCGCTGCGGATCGCACAAGGGCCGGGCCCCGCCGGGAAGGCGGGGCCCGGCCCTTGTACGGAGCGCGGGTTGCGGGGGCGCGGGCGGCCACGACGCGGCCGCGGACGCAGGGCGGCACCTCGCGGCTCTTCCCGCGGAGCGCTCAGCGGGCGCGCTCGAAGTCCACCGAGGCGTAGGCGCGCAGCTTGGACAGCCGGTGGGTGGAGTCGATCTGCCGGATGGTCCCGGACTTGGACCGCATCACCAGCGACTGGGTGGTCGCGGTCTCCGCGCGGTACCGCACCCCGCGCAGCAGATCGCCGTCGGTGATGCCGGTGGCAACGAAGAACACGTTGTCGCCCTTGACCAGGTCGTCTGTCTGGAGCACCTGGTCGAGGTCATGACCGGCGTCGAGGGCGCGCTGCTTCTCGTCGTCGTCCTTGGGCCACAGCTTGGCCTGGATGGTGCCGCCGAGGCACTTGATCGCACAGGCCGCGATGATGCCCTCCGGGGTGCCGCCCACGCCCAGCAGCAGATCCACACCGGTGCCCTCGCGCACCGCCATGATCGCTCCGGCCACATCGCCGTCGGAGATGAACTTGATCCGGGCGCCCGCCTCGCGGATCTCCTTGACGATGCCCTCGTGACGGGGGCGGTCCAGCACCACCACGGTGACGTCCTCGGGGCTGGACCTCTTGGCCTTGGCGATCCGCCGGATGTTCACCCCGGGCGGCGCGGTGATGTCGACGAACTCGGCCGCCTCCGGGCCGGTGACCAGCTTGTCCATGTAGAACACGGCCGACGGGTCGAACATCGTGCCGCGCTCGGCGACCGCGAGCACCGAGACCGCGTTGGCCATGCCCTTGGCGGTGAGGGTGGTGCCGTCCACCGGGTCCACGGCCACATCGCACTCCGGGCCGGTGCCGTCGCCGACCCGCTCCCCGTTGTAGAGCATCGGCGCCTCGTCCTTCTCGCCCTCGCCGATGACCACGACACCGTTCATGGAGACGGTGTGCACCAGCGAACGCATGGCCTTGACGGCCGCACCGTCGGCGCCGTTCTTGTCGCCGCGGCCCACCCAGCGGCCGGAGGCCATGGCACCCGCCTCGGTGACCCGGACGAGCTCCAGGGCGAGGTTGCGGTCGGGAGCCTCGGGGCTGACCTCGAGCTGGGACGGCAGATGGTGCTCGGTCATCGGAGCGCACCTTTCTGTACGGCGACGGCCGGTGGGCCCCTCCTCGCCGAAGGCGGGCGAGAAGGAGAGGGTGCTCATGACTTTATCCGCTGAGTGCGAGTGTGAGCAGAGGACCCCACGCATGAGCGCGACCCTGTTGCCGGGTGCGGCGGCGGGATGGGGGACGATGGGGGACGTGGCAGGTATGCGAGGCAAAGAGACGGTCCGGGACATGCTGCTGTCAATGGCGGCGATCGGCGCCGTCGCGGCGGGCATCTATGTCTTCCAGATCCCGCGCGATGACAGCGACAAGGACGGGGGTGTCAGGACGGTCGACTACCGGGTGGAGCTCCGGACGGCCCGCCGCGCCGCGCCGTACCCGGTGGCCGCCCCCGAGTCCGGCAGTCTGCCCAAGGGCTGGCGCGCGACCTCGGTCACCTACACTCCGACGGCGGGCAGCACCGGCGCGGGCGGCGGCAGCGCCGCCTGGCACCTGGGCTTCCTGGACGAGAAGCGGGAGTACGTGGCGATCGAGCAGAGCGACGGCAAGGCGGCGACGTTCGTCGACAACGTCACCCAGCAGGCCCGGGCGACCAAGGACACCCAGCGGATCGACGGCAAGGAGTGGGTCCGCTACGAGGGTGACAAGTACGACGCCCTGGTGTGCCAGGAGCGGGGGGTGACCACGGTGGTCACCGGGACCGCGTCCCGTGCCCATCTGACGAAGATGGCCGCCGCGCTCGAGGCCCGGAAGGGCTGAGCACGGCGGCCGGAGTGCCACGCCGGGCGGACGGCCCGGACGGCAGGGTCAGACGCTGGTGACGACCTCGTCGTAGTCCAGACGCGGGCCGCGCGGGCGCCAGGCGTCCTCGCCCGGCTTGCCGATGTTGACGACGATCAGCGGGGTGTGGTCGTCGTCCAGGAACTCCTTCTGCACCCCGGCGGCGTCGAAGCCGGTCATCGGACCGGCGGCCAGACCGGCGGCGCGGATGCCCAGGATGAAGTAGCCCGCCTGGAGCGCGGCATTGAGCCCCGCCGCCTGCTCACGGGCGCCGCGCTCGGCGAAGAAGACATCCTTGGCCTGCGGGAAGTGCGGGAAGAGCGTGGGCAGTTCCTCGTGGAACTCATTGTCCGCGACGAGGATCGCGACCAGCGGGGCGGTGGCCGTCTTGGGGCGGTTGCCCTCGGCCATATGCGGCACCAGACGCTCCCGGGCCTCGGCGGAGCGCACCAGAACCACCCGCAGCGGTGACTGGTTGAAGGCGGTCGGGGCGTACTTGACCAGGTCGTAGATCGCCCGTACCTGCTCCTCGGACACTGGCTCGTCGGTGAAGGTGTTGGCGGTGTGCGCCTCACGGAAGAGCAGGTCCTGGGCGGCGGGGTCGAGGGCGAGAGTCATGGCACAACCTTCGGATCGCAGCGGTGGGACGTGATGTCGACACCCACCGTACCGGCTTTAGATTAACCTTCAACTAAATCGGGGGGAAGGGTGCTCCGTATCACAGCGCCGGCCGCCGCGCTCAGTCGCCGTCGGCCCCGGTGTCCCCCGTACGCCCCCCGGCATCCCGCCCCTCGGCGTCCTCCGTCCCCGAGTCCGCCAGCGCCGCGTCCAGCCGCGCCCGCGCCCCCTCCAGCCAGCGGCGGCACACCTTCGCCAGCTCCTCGCCGCGCTCCCACAGCGCGAGCGACTCCTCCAGGCTGGTGCCGCCCGCCTCCAGCCGGCGCACGACCTCGACCAGCTCGTCCCGCGCCTGCTCGTAGCCGAGGGCCGAGGTGTCGTTCACCTTCTCGTCCGTCTTCGCCATGCCGCACACCCTATGCACAGGGACCGACACCGCAGGGGCCGTCCGCTCAGCCGCCGTCGACGGCGGACCCGCTGACCGCGCGGACCGTGAACTCGCCCTCGGCCACCCGCGCCCTCAGCTCCTCCTCCCGCCTCACCTCGTCCGCCGACCGCACCACCGAACCGTCGGCGTGCTGGAGCACCGCATAGCCGCGGCGCAGCGTGGCGGCGGGGGAGAGGGCCACCACCCGGGCATGGGTGTGCGCCAGCTCGGATTCGGCCCGGTCCAGCAGATGGCCCAGACAGCGGCGGCCGCGCTCCAGCACCGCGGCGATCTGCTCCTCGCGCTCATCCACCATCCGCCGGGGCTGCTGGAAACACGGGCGGGCCAGCGCCGCCGCGAGCCCCCGCTCCTCCCGATCCAGCAGCCCATGGACACTGCGCAGCGCGCGCTCGCGCAGCTGCTGGATCCGCAGCAGCTCCTCGCCCACATCCGGGACGATCTTCTTCGCCGCGTCGGTGGGGGTGGACGCCCGCAGATCGGCCACCAGGTCCAGCAGCGGGGAGTCCGGCTCATGGCCGATCGCGGAGACCACCGGCGTACGACACGCGGCCACCGCCCGCACCAGCTGCTCGTCCGAGAACGGCAGCAGGTCCTCCACACTGCCGCCGCCGCGCGCCACCACGATCACATCCACCTCGGGCAGCGCGTCCAGCTCCTGGACCGCCTCGATCACCTGCGGTACCGCGTGCACTCCCTGCACCGCCACATTGCGCACCTCGAAGCGGACGGCGGGCCAGCGCAGCCGGGCGTTCTCCAGCACATCCCGCTCGGCGGCCGAGGCCCGTCCGCACACCAGCCCTATCAGCTGGGGCAGGAACGGCAGCCGCTTCTTGCGGTCGGCGGCGAACAGCCCCTCGGCCGCCAGCGCCTTCTTCAGCTGCTCCAGACGTGCCAGCAGCTCCCCGACCCCCACCGGGCGGATCTCGGTGGCCCGCAGCGACAGCTGACCGCGCGGGGCGTACCACTCCGGCTTGGCGTGCACCACCACGCGCGCGCCCTCGGAGACGGTGTCCGCGATCCGGTCGAATACGGCGCGGAAACAGGTGACGGTCAGCGAGATGTCGTAACTGGGGTCGCGCAGTGTCAGAAACACCACCCCCGCCCCGGGGCGCCGGGACAGCTGGGTGATCTGCCCCTCCACCCACACCGCCCCCAGCCGGTCGATCCATCCCCCGATCAGCCGGGACACCTCGCCGACCGGGATCGGCTCCTCCGCGGACGTGTTGACAGCCATGACCGCGAGCGTATCGGCCACCGCCGACAGGATCGCTGGGTCGGCGCCCCTACCATGGGGGTCATGACTGCAACCTCCGCCCGCCGGGTCCTGCTCGCCGCCCCGCGTGGCTACTGCGCCGGTGTCGACCGTGCCGTGATCGCCGTCGAGAAGGCCCTGGAGCAGTACGGCGCGCCGATCTATGTGCGCAAAGAAATCGTCCACAACAAATACGTCGTCCAGACCCTGGAGAAGAAGGGCGCGATCTTCGTCGACGAGACGGAGGAGGTGCCCCAGGGGGCGATCGTGATCTTCTCGGCCCACGGTGTCGCGCCGGTCGTCCACGAGGAGGCCAGGCAGCGCCAGCTGGCCACCATCGACGCCACCTGCCCTCTGGTGACCAAGGTCCACAAGGAGGCCGTCCGGTTCGCCAACGAGGACTACGACATCCTCCTGATCGGTCACGAGGGCCATGAGGAGGTCATCGGGACCAGCGGTGAGGCGCCCGACCACATCACGCTGGTCGACGGCCCGGCCGATGTGAAGAACGTCGAGGTCCGCGACGAGTCCAAGGTCGTCTGGCTCTCCCAGACCACCCTGTCGGTGGACGAGACCATGGAGACGGTGGACGCGCTCAAGGAGCGTTTCCCGCAGCTGATCAGCCCGCCCAGCGACGACATCTGCTACGCCACCCAGAACCGCCAGACCGCGGTGAAGCAGGTCGCCGCCGAGTCCGACCTCGTCATCGTCGTCGGCTCCAAGAACTCCTCCAACTCGGTACGGCTGGTCGAGGTCGCCCTCGGCGCCGGTGCCAAGGCCGGTCATCTGGTCGACTTCGCCGACGAGATCGACGAAGCCTGGCTCGAGGGCGTGTCCACGGTCGGTGTGACCTCGGGCGCCTCGGTGCCGGACGTGCTCGTGGAGGGCGTCCTGGAGTGGCTGGCCGAGCGCGGCTTCGGTGATGTCGAGGTCGTCCAGCCCATGGAGGAGAGCCTGACGTTCTCGCTCCCCAAGGAGCTGCGCCGCGATCTGCGGGCCGAGGCCGCGGCCGCTTCGACGGGCGGCTCCTCGGCGGGCGGCTCCTCGGCGGGCGGCGCGGAGCGGTGACCGCCGCAGGCGGCTCCACCGCGCGGGTGTTCGGAGTGGACATCGGCGGGTCCGGTATCAAGGGCGCGCCGGTGGACCTGGACCGTGGCGATCTGGCCGAGGAGCGCCACAAGGTGCTCACCCCCCATCCGGCCACCCCCGAGGCGGTCGTGGAGGGACTGGTGGAGGTCGTCCAGCACTTCGACTGGTCCGGGCGGCCGGTCGGGGTGACCTTCCCCGGGGTGGTGACGGACGGCACGACCCGTACCGCCGCCAATGTCGACAAGAGCTGGATCGGTACCGATCTGGCCGCGGTGCTCCGCGGGCGGCTGGGCTGCCCGGTGACCGTGCTCAACGACGCGGACGCCGCCGGGGTCGCGGAGATGACCTTCGGCGCGGGCCAGGGCCGTCAGGGCACGGTCGTCCTGCTCACCCTGGGTACCGGCATCGGCAGTGCGGTCTTCACCGGCGGCACACTGGTGCCCAACACCGAGCTGGGCCATCTGGAGCTGCACGGCCACGAGGCCGAGAAGCGCGCCTCGACCAAGGCCAAGGAGGACCAGGACCTCAGCTGGGAGCACTGGGCGGGCCGGGTACAGAAGTACCTGGCCCATCTGGAGATGCTGTTCTCGCCCGAGCTGTTCGTGATCGGCGGCGGGGTGAGCCGCAAGGCCCACAAGTTCCTGCCGCTGATCGAGGACATCAGAGCCGAGATCGTGCCTGCGAGGCTCCAGAACAACGCGGGGATCGTGGGGGCCGCGATGGCCGCGTCGTCCGCTGCCGGTGACGCCGGCTGACCAGGGTCGCCCGGCGCACCAGGACGATCAGCACGGTGAGCAGCGTTCCCGAGTAGAGCCAGCCCGCGTGCAGCGAGAGCAGGGTGAACACGCCGATCGCCTGTCCCGCGAACCCCTCGCCGCCGTCGTTGATCGGCAGCAGCCCGGCCGTGAAGGCAAGCGGCACCGTAATCGGTCCCGCCAGCAGATCGGCCGGCCGTACCCACATGGCGCAGGCCGCGCAGGCGAACAGGAAGAACCAGCTGTACACGGTGGGTGAGCCGGCGAAAAGTAACGCGTCCAGACAGCCGAAGCCCAGCATGCCCAGCGTGGTCAGCAGCCCGGTGCCGAGCCCGGTGAGCCGGGGGTCCGGCCAGCTCGGGCGGCGGCCGCGCAGACCGGACAGCGCCGTGGCGGCGGCGCCGAGCGGTCTATTCCGCCGCGCCGGCGCCCGCGCCGGGCGTGACGCCCGGTCCGCGCCGCCCCTGCCCGGCCCTCTGCCACCTCGGCCCGTGTACGTATCGTCCGCGGCCGGGCGCGGCGGCGGGGCCGCCGCCCGGCGGGGCGTTCGTGTGCTGTAGTGCTCCACCCGACCAACGTAGGTCGACGGAGGGCGGTAATCCGCCCTTGGACACGCCCTTCGCAGGACCTTGGCAGCGTGTTCGACTGATTATCAGCCCGGGTGGGTGATCGGGAGCGGCCCCGTAGACTGGTGGACCGGCCCCGTCAGGGGCCACGTCCCTGTCATCACATCCCCGCTACGGGAAGCTACGGGAAGTCGCCAACGTGTCGCTCACGATCGGAATCGTCGGTCTGCCCAATGTCGGCAAGTCGACCCTGTTCAACGCCCTGACCAAGAACGACGTGCTCGCGGCCAACTACCCGTTCGCCACCATCGAGCCCAACGTCGGTGTCGTCGGCGTCCCGGACCCCCGGCTCGACAAGCTCGCCGAGCTCTTCGGCTCCGCCCGCAAACTGCCCGCCACCGTCGACTTCGTCGACATCGCCGGGATCGTGAAGGGCGCCTCGGAGGGTGAGGGGCTGGGCAACAAGTTCCTGGCGAACATCCGTGAGTCCGATGCGATCTGCCAGGTCATCCGCGCCTTCAAGGACGAGAACGTCGTCCATGTCGACGGCAAGATCTCGCCCAAGAGCGATATCGAGACGATCAACACCGAGCTGATCCTCGCCGATCTCCAGACCATCGAGAAGGTGCTGCCCCGCCTGGTCAAGGAGTCCCGGATACAGAAGGACAAGCAGGCGCAGGTCAAGGCGGTCGAGGAGGCCAAGGGCATCCTCGAGGAGGGCCGCACCCTCTTCTCCGAGGGCATCGTCCAGGGCAGCGAGCGCGCCGCCCTCCTCCACGAGCTGCACCTGCTGACCACCAAGCCCTTCCTCTACGTCTTCAACGTCGACGAGGACGAGCTGACCGACGACTCCTTCAAGGCCGAGCAGCGCGCCCTGGTCGCCCCGGCCGAGGCGATCTTCCTCAACGCCAAGCTGGAGGCCGACCTCGCCGAGCTCGACGACGACGAGGCCCTGGAGCTCCTGCAGTCCGTCGGCCAGGACGAGCCGGGCCTCACCACCCTCGCCCGCGTCGGCTTCAACACCCTGGGCCTCCAGACCTATCTCACGGCAGGCCCCAAGGAGTCCCGCGCCTGGACCATCAAGAAGGGCGCCACGGCCCCCGAAGCCGCCGGTGTGATCCACACCGACTTCCAGAAGGGCTTCATCAAGGCCGAGGTCATCTCCTTCGACGAACTGGTCGAGACCGGCTCCGTCGCCGACGCCCGCGCGGCGGGCAAGGCGCGTATGGAGGGCAAGGACTATGTGATGCGCGACGGGGATGTCGTGGAGTTCCGCTTCAACGTGTAGTCGCTTCCCCGGCATCGCCGTAGCGATCAGGTCACACGGGGCCGACCCCCTGCGGGGTCGGCCCCGTTGTCGTTCGCCGCATGTGCCTCACGCACCAGCGGGTCCGTCCACGACGCGCAGCGTCGTCACGGCCGGGTCGGCGGCGCCTCGCACGTGACCGTTGGGGACGGCCGCGGTGCGGTGGAAGAAGTCGACGAGTTCGGCGGTGATGACCTCGCCCGGCAGGACGTTGGGGATACCGGGTGGGTACGCGGCGAGCGTGTCGGCGGATACCCGCCCGATGGCCTCGTGGGCCGGGACGCTGCGGCTGGGCGCGAGGAATGCGGTACGGGTGGTCAGGGCGACCGGGCCGGGGGCGGGCAGCCGCAGTCGGCTCGGCGGAGCCTGTTCGCCGAGCGGGGCCGGGAGTGCGTGCAGGGCCTGGAGGAAGCGGTGGGTGTCCGGCTCCGCCCCCGCGCCGATCACGGCGACGATCGCCGAGTCGGTGGCGACCTCCACCATGATGCGGTGGTCGTGCATCAGCCGGCGCCGGGCCTCGTGGCCGGAGATCCCGCCGACCCGGGTGTTGACCGGAACCCGCAGCGGATCGGCGTCCACGATGTCAGGGAAGCGCTCGAAGTCGTCGCCGGCCAGGCGGAACCGGTTGGCGGAGCGGACCTGGGAGCGTATCTCGGCCGCCGTGTCCAGCGAGGCGCCGATCCGGTCCTTGCCGGTCACCAGGGCCTGGCGGGCCATGTCGAGGGAGGTCAGCAGCAGCGCGCTGGCGCTGGTGGACTGGGTCAGGTGGAAGACCCGGTCGATCAGTGGCTCCAGGGTGTCGGCGAACGGTCCGTCGCCGAGGTGCAGCATCGCGGACTGGGTGAGACTTCCGGCCAGCTTGTGCGTGCTGGAGATGACGATGTCGGCTCCCTGCGCGAGGGCGTTCGCGGGGAGGCCGGGGTGGAAGCCGAAATGCGATCCCCATGCCTCGTCGACGATGAGCGGGATCCCGGCGGCGTGGGCCACGTCGGCCAGGGCGCGTACGTCGGCGACCGCACCGAAGTAGCTCGGCGTCACCACGTACGCGGCAGCCGCCTCCGGGTTGGCGGCGAGGGTCCGGGCGAGGTCCGCCGGGGCCACCCCGTGCGCGATGCCCAGGTCGGCGTCGACCGACGGATGCACAAAGGCGGCCTTCTGGCCGGAGAGCACCAGGCCGTCGATGACGCTGGAGTGGACGCTGCGCTGCACGATCAGCGTTTCGCCGAGCGACCGGGTGACCAGGGTCGCCATCCGGTTCCCCTGGGAGGCGCCGTTGGTGAGGAACCAGGTCCTGCGCGCCCCCCACGCCTGCGCGGCGAGATCGAGCGCCTGGCTCATCGGGCTGGCGGTGCCGAGGTCGATGCCCTCCAGCAGCGGTGGCACGTCCATGCGCAGCGGCGCGTCACCGAGCAGCCGCGCGAGCGGACCGAAGCGGCTGAGGTCGGCGGAGTGGCCGGGGACGTTCAGCCGCAGCCAGTCCTGGCCGGCGTAGGCCCGGACGGCCTCGGCGTAGGGGGCGGTGTGCTGGGCGGCGAGCGTGGTTCGGTGCGTCACGTGGAGCAGCGTCACAAGGGTGGATCGTTAGAGGAACCCTCTGTTTATATGGATGTCTCCAGAGTTCTTCTATAGACCAGGGGTGCTCATGCTGGAGCTGCGCCATTTCCAGGTCCTGCGTGCCATCGCCCGCGAAGGCTCCCTCGCCGGCGCCGCACGCGTGCTGCGCTACACCCAGCCGACGGTGACGTACCACCTGGCCACCCTCGAATCCCACTTCGGCGCGCCGCTGTTCCACCGGAGCTCCCGTGGGGCCGCCCTCACCGAGGTCGGGGAGGCGCTGCTGCCGCATGCCGAGGCGGTTCTGGAACGCGTCCGGCTCGCTGAGCAGGAGGTGCGCGGCATGGTGCGGCGCGGCACCGCGACCCTGCGCGTCGGGACCTTCCCCACGGCAGGCGCCCTGCTGCTCCCTCCGGCGGTCCGCAGCCTCCACCGCCAGGGGGTCCATGTCACCCTGCGGGAGGGAGAGCTCCCCACCCTGCTCGCCGGGCTCCGTTCCCGGGAGCTGCACCTCGCCCTGGTCTTCTCCCAGCCGGGTGACCGTCTCGATCTGGAGGAGGACTTCATCGTCCACCCCCTGCTCGAGGACCCCCTGATGCTCGTGCTGCCCGCCGACCACCCGCAAGCCCACAGGGAAAGCGTCCCGCTGACCGCGCTGCGCGAGGACGGCTGGATCATGGGCACCACCGACTGGGACCCGTGCGACCGCCTGCTCTCCTGGGCCTGCGCCCAGGAGGGATTCGAGCCCGTGCGTGTGATGCGCACCGACGACTACGGAGTGCTCCAGGGCTTTGTCGCCGCAGGGCTGGGCGTCGCCCTCGTCCCCGGCCTGGGACTGGGCAGCCCCCGGGACGACATCGTGGTCCGCCCGATCGACGGCCGGGCACTGGCCCGGCAGATCGGTGTCGCCGTGCTGCGCACCACCACGGTGGGCAGCGCCGGCCAACTGCTGGCCGAACTGCGGAAGGAAGCCGCACGGATCCAGGCCGAGCACCGCGGGCCGGGGCTCACGCCACCGGTCGTCGCTCCGCGCTGAGCGTGCGGGCCGCTTACAGCCGGGGCCTGTTGAACAGCCGGGACAGCACGATCACACTCTCGGTGCGGTCGATGACGGGGACCTCACGGACCCGCTGAATGGCCTGCTCCAGGTGCGCGATGTCCCGGGCGAGCATGTGCAGCATCGCGTCTGCCGCACCGGAGACGGTGCAGGCCTCGACGACTTCCGGGATCTCTTCCAGGGCCTGGTGCAGCTCGGCGGGGGTGGGGTGGCCCTTGCAGTACACCTCGATGAACGCCTCGGTCCGCCAGCCCAGCGCCTGGGTGTCGATGAGCGCGGTGAACCCGCGAATCGCCCCGGTGGCAATGAGCCGGTCGAGCCGCCGTTTGGCGGCCGGCGCGGAGAGCCCGGCCGCCTCACCGATCTCGGCATAGGTGCTCCGGGCGTTCCGCAGAACGCAACGGATGATCTCTTCGTCGATGGCGTCCACGCCGCTACCTCCACGGGAAGGGCAGCCGCTCCGCGCGCAAGAAAACTCCGCAGCGGCTTGAAGTAAGCAAGAAATCGAATTCAGAAGACAAGATATGGCAATTGATTGCGCTGATCGCCCGAACATAGCATCCGGAGCCATCCGCTTGGCCCCGATGACGGGAGTGACCCCATGGCCGCAGCGCTCAAGCCCGAGGAGTCCGCTGCTCTGGAGGCGATCGACGAGGACGCAATCGCCCGGATGCTCCTGGCACTGCTCGCGATCCCCAGCGTGACCGGGAGTGCCGCCGAGTCCGACCTACAGCACCGCCTGGCAGAACATCTGGGCCGACTCGGTCTGGACGTCGATCTGTGGTCCATGGACCTGCCGACGCTGCGTGCGCATCCCGGCTTTCCCGGGACCGAGGCGCCGCGCGAGGAAGGGTGGGGGCTGGTGGCGACCACGTCGGACGGCGGTGACGGACCGACGATGATCCTTCAGGGGCACGTCGATGTGGTGCCGCCCGGCGACCTTCGGGGGTGGCACGGCGACCCTTTTGTCCCGCGAGTGGCCGGAGACGTCGTCCACGCCCGTGGCGCCTGCGACATGAAGGCCGGGCTGGTGGCCAACCTCGCCGCCCTGGCGGCGATCCGCGCGAGCGGCGCCAGGCTGCGCGGCCGGGTGGCCGCCCACTGCGTGGTCGGTGAAGAGGACGGCGGGCTCGGCGCCTTCGCCACCCTCCAGCGCGGCCACACCGGTGACGCCTGCATCATCACCGAACCGACCAGCGGCACGCTGGTGACCGCGAACGCCGGCGCGCTGACCTTCCGTATCGAGGTTCCGGGCCGGGCCACGCACGCGAGTACCCGCGACGCGGGCGTCAGCGCCATCGATACGTACCTGCCCCTCCATCAGGCACTGGCCCGGCTGGAAACCCGGCGCAACGCGGACATCGACCCGCTGATGGCGGAGTCCAGGATTCCGTACGCGCTCTCCGTCGGCACGCTCCGCGCGGGTGACTGGGCGAGCAGCGTGCCGGACTGCCTGGTCGCCGAGGGCAGGCTGGGTGTCCGGCTCGGCGAGGATCCGGCCGAGGCCGTCGCCGACTTCGAGACCTGCGTGGCCGAGGCGTGCGCGGACGATCCGTGGCTGCGCACTCACCCGGCGACCGTGAGCTGGCCCGGCGGCCGGTTCGCCAGCGGCCGGCTGCCGAGCGGCCATCCGCTCACGGCTCTGGTCCGGGACGCGCACGCCGACGCGGTCGGCGGGCCGCGGCCGCGCGAGCGCGGCGCGCCCTACGGAAGCGACCTGAGGCTGTACGCCGCCGCGGACATCCCGACCCTCCAATTCGGTCCCGGCGATGTGCGCCTGGCGCACAGCCCCCGGGAGCAGATCTCCCTCCCCGAGATCGTCGCGGTGACCCGCACCCTCGTCCTCGCGGTACTGCGCACCGTCGGCACCGCGTAGGACGCACAAGACGCCTGCCCGGAGCGGGCGTCGGGGCCATCTCCCTCGGGCGGGACGGTGGCCACGAGAGAGGCCGGACACGTCGGGCACACCGAGCGGGACCGGCACCTGGAGCATCGAGCCGTGGAGCGAAAGGCACCATCATGACCTCAGCGAGGACCGCACCACCTCGTGCCGGCGACGACGCCGGCACAGCGACGCCCGACGAGGGCTACCAGCGGGGACTCAGCGCCCGCCAGATCCAGATGATGGCCATCGGAGGCGCGATCGGCACCGGGCTCTTCTACGGTTCCAGCACGGGCATCGCCGCGGTCGGGCCGAGCCTGGTGGCGTGTTACGCCGCCGCGGGCATCGTCATCTTCTTCGTCATGCGGGCGCTGGGGGAACTCCTCACCTACCGCCCGACGTCGGGCAGTTTCGCGGACTACGCGCGGGAGTTCTGCGGCCCGTTCGCGGGCTTCGTCACCGGCTGGTCGTACTGGGCCGCATGGGTCGCCGCGTGCATGGCCGAGGTGACCGCGGCCGGCCACTACATCGCCTACTGGTGGCCCGCCGTCCCGGTCTGGGCCACGGCCGCGGTCGCCCTGGTCGTGCTCTTCGTCGCGAACCTGGTCTCCGTCAAGCTCTTCGGCGAGCTGGAGTTCTGGTTCGCCACCATCAAGGTCGTGGCGATCACCGCCCTGATCGTGATCGGCGTCGGCGTGCTGACCTTCGGGTTCTCCTCCCTCGGACAGGGCGCCTCGGTCCAGCATCTGTGGGCCGACGGCGGCTTCGCGCCGCACGGTGCCTGGCAGACCATGGCCGCCATGCAGGGCGTCGTCTTCGCCTACCTGGGCATCGAGCTCATCGGCCTCACCGCCGGTGAGGCGGAGAACCCCAAGCAGACGCTCCGCAAGGCGATCAACACCCTTCCGGTCCGTATCGCGGTCTTCTACATCGGCGCGCTGATCGTCCTGCTCTCCGTCCTCAGCTGGACCGAGTACACCCCCGGAGTCAGCCCCTTCGTCCAGGTCCTCGCCCAGGTCGGCATCCCCGGAGCCGCCGGGATCATGAACTTCGTCGTCCTCACCGCCGCCCTGTCCTCCTGCAACTCCGGCATCTACTCCGCGAGCCGGATGGTCCGCGGACTGGCCGTCAACGGCGAGGCCCCGAGCGCCATGAAGAACCTCAGCAAACGCCATCTCCCGCTGCCCGCACTGGCGTTGTCCGCCCTTGTGATGGGCATCGGCGTCATCGTGAACGTCGTCTCCCCGGACAAGGCGTTCGTCTACGTCACCTCGGTCAGCGCCTGCGCCGGTCTGTGGACCTGGGGCATGATCCTCATCGCGCATCTGCGCTACCGGTCCAAGGCACGCGCCGGACTGCTGCCCACGGCCGACTTCCGGATGCCCGGTGCCCCGGTCACCAACTGCATCGCCCTCGCGGCCCTCGTGTTCGTGGTCGTCCTGATGGCCACCTCCAGCGACACCCGCCTCGGACTGTACGTATGGGCCGTGTGGTTCACGATCCTCACCATCGGCTACCAGGTCACCAAGCGGCGCACCGCGCGGTCGGCCCCGGCCCGGCCCTAGGGTTGCGTCGTCAAAGGGGGCGTCCGGCCGACGCCCGCCACACCAGCCCGCGTCGGTGAATCGAGGCTTGGCCACGTCATCGAGGGCCTCTGCCCGCAGTGACGGACAGAGGCCCTCGTCGTTCCGGCAGGGAGCGCCCCGCGCCGGGTGGTACCCGTGGGCGCTATCCGACCGTGACGGTGGCCGGCTTGTCCAGGGCGGCGGATTCATGGAGGGCCAGGCCACGGGTCTCCGGGGCCCACCGTATCGAGATGACGGCCCCGAAGAGCGTGATGGCCGCCGCGACGAGCATCGTCGTGCCGATTCCCCACGAGGTGAGGGCGAGCGGGACGAGATACGTACCGACCGCCGCGCCGATCCGGCTCAGTGACGAGGCGAGGCCGACGGCGGTTCCCCGGATCTCGGTGGGAAACAGCTCGTTGGGGTAGATCCACTGGAGGTTCTGGGTACCTCCGATGAGGACGGCGTAGGCGGCGAACAAGGTCATGATCACGGGGGCTGGGGCGGAGGGGAACAGGCCGAGCAGCAGGAGTGCCAGGCCGGACCAGGCGAAACTGTGGATGATCAGGGCCCGCCGGCCCATGCGGTTGATGACCACCATGGCGAGTACACAGCCGACCACGAAGAAGACCGTGATCAGAGCCGAACCGATGTTGGCCAGGCTGCCGTTGAGGTTGAGCGCGCCGAGGATACGTGGCCCGAAGGCGTACACCGCGAAGAGCGGCACGATCGAGCACGTCCAGAAGGCACTGACGAACAGCATGCGTCCGACGTAGCCGGACCGCCACAGCAGCGTCAGACCGGCGGTCTCGGTTTCTTCTTCGGGGAGATCCGAGATGCTGGCCTCGCTGCCGAACACCTTGCGCATGACGGCGTTGGCCTCGTCGACGCGTCCCTTCTTGGCCAGCCAGCGCGGCGACTCGGGGGTGCCCAGCCGCAGCAGCACGATGACGGTGGCGGGCAGCGCGGCGCTGGCGAGCATCCACCGCCAGCCGGTGTCGTCGACGGACAGCAGGGCCTCGCCGACGACATAGGCGGTCGCCGCGCCGACGAACCACATCACCATCAGGCCGCCGAGGAGCGGTCCCCGGTAGCGGCGCGGGGTGAACTCGGCCAGCAGCGAGGTGGCGATCGGGTAGTCGGCGCCCACGGCCATGCCGATCAGCAGGCGCAGGACGAACAGCCACACCGGATCGGAGGCCCAGAACTGCGCGACGGAACATCCGATGATGGCGATGAGGTCGATGGTGTACAGCACCTGCCTGCCGAACTTGTCGGTCAGGTATCCGCCGAGGAAGGCACCGCAGAAGATGCCTATGAGGGCGGAAGCGCCGATCAGGCCCTGGGCGGCGTCGGAGAGATCCATCTGCGGCCCCAGTTGCACCAGGGCGACGCCGACGATGCTCAGGACGTAGCCGTCGAGGAAGGGGCCTCCGGAGGAGTACAGGGCAAGTCTCTTGTGGAATCTGCTCAGTGGGGCGTCGTCCAGGACGCTTGATGCGGTCATGGGAATCTCCTGTGCCGGCCCGCGCGGCGCGAGCCGGCTCGGTGGGGCGGGGGGAGGCGGGGAAAGGCAGGGGTGCGGGGTGTGGGTGCTTCGGCGGTGTCTTGTGCGGGTGCTGAGCGCGGCAGGTGCTCAGGACCACGGCCCCGGCCACCGCCGCCGCCCGCCCACCTGGAGGTCAGAGGGGGAGTCGCACCCCGGCACCGTGCTCGAGCGCGCGGTGCATGATCGCGTGACCCACCGCGATGTCGCAGACGGCCATGCCGATGTTGCTGTTGACGATGATCTCGTCGGCGTTCTCACGGCCGGGCTGCACACCGGCCAGTACCTCGCCGGTCTCGGCAGCCACCTCGGGCAGGCCGTCGGGGAAGTACCCCATCGACGCGAACAGCTCGTGCTCCTCGACGCTGTCGACGATGTACTTGTCAGCGCGCCGTGAAGTGCGGGGATCCCAGAAGGTGTTCAGGTCGCACGGGAGGATCGTCTGCCCCGCGGTGACCCACTCGTCCTTCACCACCGCGAGCGGCTCTCGCAGGATGACCGTCGCCGAGCTCAGCACCTCCGCGCTCTTGGTGACCGCCTCGGGCGACTCGCCCTTGGCGATCCGCACGCCCAGTTCGGGTTGCAGCTTCGCGATCAGGGCGTCCGCGGCGGCCTCGTTGGTGTCGTAGACGTAGACGGTCTCCAACTCGGGCATCGCCAGGACCGCGTAGCGGACATGCTCGATTCCCTGCACACCGCAGCCGAACATCCCGAACGTGGTGGCGCCGGGGTGCAGTGCCGCGGCGGCCAGAACCGTCACCGCCGGGGTACGCATCGCGGTCAGCCACGCCGAGTCCATGACAGCCAGCGGCACACCGGATTCCACGTCATTGAGCACCAGCAGCCCGGTGGTCTGCGGAAGACCGAAGGTGCGCGGGTTGTCCGGGTAGCACTCGATCCACTTCGCGCCCACGATCCCCGGCCCCGGCAAGTAGGCCGGCATGGCGTGGTAGAAGACGTTGTCGTACGGGTGGACACCGATCTTGGCCGGCATCTCGTAGCGGCGGTGACCGTGCTCGACCAGGGCCTGGCGGGTGAGCTCCAGAAGGGCGTCCCGCGTCAGCCCAAGCTGTTCGACGTCCTGACGGGAGAGGTAGAGCAGCTCCGAGCCGAGCTTCAGCTGGTCCGCGACGCGCTGTCGGTCAGTGGGGAAGGTCATGCGAGGGTTCCTTCACGGTCGGTCCTCACCCGGGGCCATCTTCCGGGTTCCGCGCAGTCTCCGCCCGCCCGGTCCCCGCCGGCATCGTCACGGGTCAGGAACTTCCCCAGTGCTCTTCCTCTCCCTGTAGCAATGCCGGGATGTCACTGTTGAGGAGGCGCTGCATCTTCAGCCCCAGGTGCAGGGTCAACCGGTGGCGGCCGTTCTTCAGGTCCCACCCGGTCTTGTTCTCGACCTGGGCCAGCCGGTAGTAGAGCGTCGTCCGGTGGATCATCAGTTGCTCGGACGAGGCCGCGGTGTCCCCCGCGGCATCCAGGAACACCTCGGCGGTGTGGGCCAGGGAGTCGGTGCGTGCACCGGTGCTGAGTTCGGCGATCTGCGGCGGTACCACCAGCTCAGGAGAAGTCGTCGCGGCGAGCATGAGCGGGCCGTAGACACCGGTGTCCCGCCAGGAGACGACCGGTGCCAGCTCCGGCAGTTCGGCAGCGGCGAACGCCGCCAGCACGGCCTGACGCAACAGACCATGAGCCTCGTCGAGACGGCCGGGGTTGCTCAGACCGACGAAGACGCCGCCACCTTCCGCATCCCGCTGCCGCACACCCCGCCGCACCGCCTCGGCCAGCCATGCCGCTTCCCGCTCCACCCCGTGTCGGTCGGCGACGAGGACCACGCCGCGATCCCCCACCGCGGCGGCGAGCGCCCGGACCGATGGCTCGTCGCGGCCACCCCGACCGGTGGCGTCCGCGATCACGGCGGCGACCGCCTCGGGGTCCGTGCCCGCCCCGGCCACGATGACCACGATCTCGTCCTCCGCACCGACGAGCCCCTGGTCGACCAGGTCCCCCGCGGCGCGGGCGGAGCCCTCACCCCCGTGCAGCAGGTCGGTCACCAACGCCCGGCGCCGCTGCTCCTCCTCGGTCACCTGGAGCGACCGCTCCCGAAGCCGCGCCGACAACTGGACCACGCAGTCGCCCACCACCTCATCGAAGCGCTCCGCGTGCGCATCGATCAGCCACAAGTAACCGAGCAGCCGCCCATGATCGCGAATTGGATAGCACCGCCGGTCCTTGAGCCCGAGGGACGGACTGGCGGGAATCGACTGGGGTGTCTCAGAGGTGGCGATGCCGAAGCCGTTGAGGTACTCGGCGACGGGGGCCGGCAGCCGCCGGGACAGCACCACGTCGATACGGAGCTGGTCCTCGTCCCCGTAGTGACGGCTGCACACGATGAGGCTGCCGCGCCCGTCGTCCACGGCGACCGAATGCTGGATGCGGGCGGCGAGCGAGTCGACCAGCCGCTGGATCGCATCGGTGTAGGGCAGGACCACTGGGACTCCCGCTATGGATGAACGTCGTACACAGGTGCAACATAGCTCCTGCGGACGCTCCCGGCCGCGCGGTGAACACGTTCCGTAGCGCGAGGTCGCGCACCGTGTCCCATCGCACGTCGAACGGGGCCGCCGCCAACGGCGTCGAAGCCCGTGCGACCAGCCGCATTCCGCCCCGACCGACGTGGACGGCACGTCAGTCGTTCCGAATCCGTTATGAGCGTGCACGGTTTCGTTCGTTTTCCGCGGTTAGCTTCCGACTTACCGATCGCGTCCGGTGGGCATCCGGGCGGGCCCGGTGGCACCGCGAGACCAGGGGGAAGACCACCGCCGGCGGGCGGCCCCCTCCAGAGCAAAGGGCTTGAGGGATGGCGCGTTCGGGGGTACGGGAGGGCAATCTTCCGGCGGAGCTGAAGAGTTTCGTCGGACGCCGGAGCGAAGTACGCGAGGTGCGGCGGTTGCTCACCGAAGCCAGGCTGCTGACGCTGACGGGTGCCGGCGGCCTCGGTAAAACGCGCCTGGCCCTGCGGGTCGCCTCTGACGTGCGCCGGACTTTCTCCGACGGTGCGTGGTTGGTGGACCTGGCTCCGCTGGAAGAAGGAGCCCTGCTGGCACAGACGGTCCTGGCCGCGCTGGGACGTGACCACGATTCCGCCCGTCCGCCGGTCGAGGCGCTGACGGAATATCTGGCAGACAAGCAGCTCCTGCTGGTGCTGGACAACTGCGAGCATCTTCTCCATTCCTGCGCGGCGCTGACGTGTTCGCTGCTGGCGGCGTCGCCCGGCCTGCGGGTGCTGGCCACGAGTCGGCAGGCGCTGGGTGTGGACGGTGAGCAGCTGTTGCCCGTGCCGCCGCTGCCCGTTCCGGATCCCACCTCTCCGCCGCGGCTGCACGCCCTGGTCCACCATGAGGCGGTGCGGCTGTTCGTGGACCGGGCCTCGGCAGTGGTGCCCGGGTTCACACTCCGTGAGGAGCACCGTGAGGTGGTCGCCGGGATCTGCCACCGGCTGGACGGCATCCCCCTGGCCATCGAGTTGGCCGCGGTGTGGCTCCGGTTCCTGTCGCCCGAAGAGATCCTGGAACGTCTCGACGACCGGTTCGGCCTGCTGACCCGTGGTAGCCGCGCCGCTCCGCCCCGCCAGCAGACCCTGCGCGGCGCCATCGGCTGGAGCTTCAACCTGTGCACACCACCCGAACAGCGCGCATGGATACGTCTGTCGGTCTTCAGTGGCGCATTCGACCTGGAAGCCGCCGAGGCGGTCTCCTCGGGGCCGGAGTGCGACCCCGGACGCACCCTCGACCAGCTCGCCGGCCTGGTGGACAAGTCGGTGCTGATCCACGAGGAGCACCCGGACGGCCCGCGCTATCGCATGCTGGACACGATCCGTGAGTACGGCCGTGGCCACCTGCGCGACCTCGGTGCCGAGGAGCCCGTACGGCGCCGTCTGCGTGACCACTATCAGCAGTTGGCCGCCCGCGCGGAAGCCGAATGGCTCAGTCCCCGCCAGACGGAGTGGTTCGCCCGGCTGCGCCGGGAGGAGGTGAACATCCGCACCGCGCTGGAGTTCTGTCTGAGTACGCCGGGGGAGGAGGAGGCCGGGCTCCAACTGGTCGCCTCCTTGTGGCGGCATCGCCTCGGCGTCGGTGGCCTGGAGGAGCAGCGTCACTGGCTGGGGCGTGCGCTGGCACGGTCAGGTCCCACGCCTGCCAGGGCGAAGGCCCTGTGGGTGGACGGCTGGCTGGCCTACCTGCGCGGCGAGACCGCCTTCGGGCGGAGCCGACTGGCCGAATGCCAGGCCCTGGCCGAAGAGTTGGGCGATCCCGAGGTCACGGCCCAGTCCGTCCAGTTCGCCGGCCTGGTGGCGCTCTTCGAGGACGACCACCTCCAGGCCATCGAGCATGTGGAGCAGGCGCTCGACCTCCACCGTGCGGGCGGCGACCGCGGTGCGGAGTGGACCGATCTGTTCCTGCTGGCCCTCTCCTGCTGTCTGTCCGGGGATCCCCGCTCCTCGGTGCTGGGGGAGGAGTGTCTGGCCCTCTGCGACGCCCATGACGCGCGCTGGTCCCGCCCGTTCGCGCTGTGGCTCCTGGGACTCCACCGATGGCTGTCCGGCGACGCCGACGGCGCGATCGCCCTGCTGCGGGAAGGACTGCGCATCGAGCGGCCCACTCACCACATGCTCGCCGTCGCCCAGTCCCTGGAAGTGCTGGCCTGGGCCGAGGCGGCGGTCGGACGCCATGCAGAGGCCGCCAGACTGTACGGTGCGGCCGAGAACATCAGGCATCTGCTGGGTGCCGCACTGCCATGGGCCGGGATTCTGCTGCGCCACCACACCGAGTGCGAGGAGATCCTACGGCGCGCTCTCGGTGACGAGCGCTACGCGGCAGCAGTCGAGGAGGGCAGGGGGCTCACCGTTGACCAGGCGGTCGCCTGTGGGGTGGGACGCGGTGAGTCGCCTTTCGCGACCGGGCCCGACGATGCCCCCGCGCTTTCCGCCTTGACCCGGAGGGAACGTGAGGTGGTCGCGTTGCTCGCCGAGGGCCTCAGCGACAAGCAGATCGCCGCCAAGCTGGTGCTCTCCCCGCGGACGGTCGAGGGGCACGTCCGGCGCATTCTCGCCAAGCTGCACTTCACCTCTCGTACGCAGATCGCCACCTGGGCCGTCCAGCAGGAGTCGGCGCGGTAGCCGCCCACCGGCAACGCAGTGGTGCTCTCCGCCGCGGACGGGCATCGCCCGGAGCGGAAGTCGACGCTCTCACTCGCTACTTGGGGAATGTGCGTAGGGAAAGTGCGTACTCCTACGCTATGCCAGCCTCGGAGCGCACAGCAGTCTTGGCGGCGTACATCCGGCCTTCCGCGTCGGCACCAGCAGCTTGAGGACCTCGGACCGGACGACAGCGTCGTCCGCCGTGAAGCTGCGGGCTGACGGCATGGATGTGCGTGTACGGGGCCGGTCACGGCCGGCCCGAAGCGAACGATTGACGAAGGGGAGCGACGTGATCGCTACCTCCGTTCCCACCCGACCCGGCCTGCGTTCTCTCGCGAGAATGCTCGCCCTCGCCCTCGTGGTGCTCGGCTTGGCTGTGTCACCACTCAATGCCGGAGCGGCTCATGCCGACTCCTCCGCAACGACGGGCCTGACCATCCCGATCGGTGACGGCATGGGTCTCTCCCTGGACTCCAACGGCACCGTCAGTGCTCGCAGTGCGCCGGAACACGGCAGCTTCACTATCTCTCCCAACAGGGATGGCAGCTTCCAGATCCAGCCCGCCGACGAAGGCACCGGCGGCTGTCTCTACAACTACACCGCCGGGTCGGTTGTTTCCTCCTACGCGTGCAACGGTGCAGATGACCAGAAGTGGTATCTGGAGCCGTCGAACGGCTCCTTCCTGATCCGGAGTGTCACGGACAACAAGTGCATGACGGGCGGCAACGAATCGGCAGTCGTCATGAAGGACTGCGACGCGTCCCTCGAACAGCGGGCGCGCTTCAACCCGTCGCCCGCCACCGGCACGTCCGGCCCCGCCATCGCCGACCTGGCCACGCTGTACTCGCTGAAGCGGTGTCAGGAGGGTGGCGATCTCCAGTGCAGTTTCGGCAACCTGACGGCGGAGAAGGCGGTCATCGGCCCTGAGCAGTGCGTGTCCGCGCTGTACGACAACACGGACGGGAAGACCGCCGAAAGGGTGACCAGGTCGTATACACAGACCACAGGATGGTCGAACACCGTCGGGACCTCCCTCTCGGCGAGCTGGGAAATCGAAGGCGGTGTCGGGGACCTCATCAAGGTGAAGGTGGGCGCCTCCATCACCGCCAGCTATTCGCACTCATGGATGGGCTCCGAGAGCGTCAGGGACGACTACCCGTACACGGTGCAGCCCGGGCAGTGGGGATGGCTGACGCGCGGCCAGCTGTACAAGAAGGTGACAGGTGACTGGACCTTCACCAACAAGGCGCTCAACAACACCTGGACCGGGACCGGAACCTCCACCGTCCCCGCCCAGGAGGGCACTGACGGCCAGCAGAGCGTGATCAAGCCGCACTCCGCGGACAACCCGCCGACCAACTGCGTCGGCAGCACGGCCTGAGCATGCGGGTGCCTCGGCCGGCTGGGCCGGTGCGCCCCCTGTGAAGCTGTTGCCCGGTCCGGCTCGTGAGCCGGACCGGGCCACGGCCTCTACGGGCCGGCGATGCGCCGGACGTCCTGGCATCACGTCATCATGGCGGTGGGAAGGGGCTGTTCGGTCCAGATGATCTTGCCGCTCTTGGTGTAGCGCGTGCCCCATCGTCCGGTGAGCTGCGCGACGATCAGCAGCCCTCGCCCTCCTTCGTCCGTGGTCCGGGCATGGCGCAGGCGCGGCGAGGTGCTGCTGGCGTCGGAGACCTCGCAGATCAGGGTGCGGTCCCGGATCAGGCGCAGTTCGATCGGTCCGGTCGCATGGCGGATGGCGTTGGTGACCAGTTCGCTGACGATCAGCTCCATGGTGAACGTCAGATCCTCCATGCCCCACTCCGACAGCTGCCGGCCGGCGAGGGTGCGGGCATGCGCGACGGCGGCCGGGTCGACGGGCAGGTCCCAGGAGGCGACCTGGTTCGAGCCCAGGACGTGGGTCCGGGCGAGGAGGAGGGCGGCGTCGTCGGACGGCAGACGGGTCAGCAGGGCGTTGACCACGTCGTCGCCGGTCTCCCGCAGGGTCGGCCTGGGTTCCGCGAGGGCATTGCTCAACCGGTCGAGTCCCACGCCGATGTCCCGGTCGTAGGTTTCGACGAGGCCGTCGGTGTAGAGCGCGATCAGGCTGCCCTCGGCAAGCTCCAGCTCGACGGACTCGAAGGGCAGCGCTCCGAGGCCGAGCGGTGGTCCGGCGGGCAGTTCCAGGAAGTCGACGGCGCGGTCCGGGCCGACGATCACGGGCGGGAGGTGACCGGCCCGCGCCAGTGTGCACTGCCCGCCGACCGGGTCGTACACGGCGTACAGGCAGGTGGCCCCCAGGAACGCGGCGCCCACGCTCTCGTCCCCGGCCGCCGAAGGCTCATCGCCGCTGGGCGCTTCCATGAGGCCGATGACCAGGTCGTCCAGGTGGGCCAGCAGTTCATCGGGGGGCAGATCCAGGTTGGCGAGCGTGCGCACGGCCGTGCGCAGCCGCCCCATGGTCGCCGCGGCATCGATGCCATGTCCGACCACGTCTCCGACGACCAGTGCGACCCGGGCTCCGGAGAGCGGAATCACGTCGAACCAGTCACCCCCCACACCGCTGGGTGCGTCCGCCGGGAAGTACCACGACGCCACCTCCAGAGCGGATCCCCCTGTCAGCTCTTGCGGCAGCAGGCTGCGCTGCATCGAACGGGCCGCGATGCGCTCGCGGGTGAAGCGGCGCGCGTTGTCGACGCACACCGCCGCACGCGAGACGATTTCCTCGGCGAGACGCACATCGTCTTCTTCGAAGGGACCCAGACGCCGGGACCGGACGAACGTCGCCGCGCCCAAGGAGACGCCGCGAGCCTGCACCGGCACCACCATGATCGAGCGGAACTTGAACTCGCGGATCACGGCGGCCTGTGACGGGTCTTCGGCCACCCACGCACTGCGCGAGGCGTCCAGGATCGGTTCCACCAAGGTCCTGCCCTCCAGCAGGCAGCGGGCCACGGGGGACGAGGGGGAACGCTGGACCGCTTCACCCACGGCCAGACTCGCCTCCGGACAGCCCTCACGCACCGACTTCTGCCCCGCGCGACGCATGACGGGAGTGGTGTCGACCGGTCCGGGGGCCGGTTCCTCGCCTTTGATGACCGAGTCCAGCAGGTCGACGGCGACGAAGTCGGCGAGGGACGGAACGGCGTCGTCGGCCAGTTCCTGCGCGGTCAGTGTCACATCCAGCGTGCTGCCGATACGGGCGCCGGCGTCGTTCAGCAGGGCCAGGCGTTCCTGAGCCCGCCGGCGCTCGGTCACGTCGATGACCATGTACCAGATGCCCACGTGACGACCGTGGCGGTCTTCCATACCGAAGAAGGAGGCCGAGTAGGCGCGCTCCCGGTTGGGGTCGGCGTAACTGGGGCCGCGGAACTCGTGGTCCATCACCGGAGCCCCGGTTCGCAGGACCGTCTGCATTTTCTCCTCGAACGCCTCCGCTTCCAGCCTCGGCAGCACTTCTCTCACCTGCCGCCCCAGCCGTCGCTCGAGGGGGATCAGGCGCCCCAGTGCGTTGTTCACCCACACATACCGCAGGTCCGTGTCCAGGATGGCCACACCGACCGGTGCGTGGGCGAGAAACGGCTCGAGCATCAGCTGACTCACCCCGCCTCCCGGCAGGCGCCAGAAGGCGGTTTCCGGTGCCCGGCCGACGAATCTGCCGAAGACCAGCGCGGCGACCGTGGCGACCAGCACGCCCGGGACCATCTCGTAGATGCCCGACTGAAGCGGCCCGAGCAGCGGATTGATCTTCTTCCACAGAAGCACCGTGGCCGCGCCCGAAACGATGCCGGCCATGGCCCCCGCCCAGGTCATACGTGGCCAGTACAGGGAGAGGAGGACGACCGGCCCGAACGCGGCTCCGAAGCCCGCCCAGGCGTAGGCGACGATGTTCAGCAAGCCGCCACCCTTGAGCGCGATCACATAGGCGACCAGGATCACCAGCACGACGGTGCAGCGGCCGACCGTCACCAGCACCTTGTCCGCGGCCCGTCGGCTGAGGAACGCGTGGTAGAAGTCCTCCGTGAGGGCGACGGACGACACCATGAGCTGGCTGTCCGCGGTCGACATGATCGCGGCCAGGATGGCGATCAGCATCGCCCCGGCGATCCAGGGACTGAACAGTGTCTCGCTCAGCGCGATGAACACCGTCTCCGGGTTGTCGAGTGGTGTGTGGAGCCGCCCGATTCCCACCAGGCCGACGAGTGTGCCGCCCGCGAGCACGACAAGCACCCAGCCTGTTCCGATACGCCGGGCCGCGGGAATGGCACGAGTGCTGCGGATGCCCATGAAGCGGGCCAGGATGTGCGGCTGGCCGAAGTACCCGAGGCCCCAGGCGAGCAGCGAGATGACGGAGACGGCACTGAGCGCCCCGCCTGCCGACCACTGGCCGTCGGCGAAGCCGGCCCTGGCCCCCATGTCGACCAGGCTCGGTGTCTTGTCCCTGAGGGCGTCGTCCAGCGCTCCGAAGCCCCCGAGCGCCGTGATACCGACCACAGGGAGCACAACCAGCGCCAGGAACATCAGCGTGGCCTGCACCACGTGCGTCAGGCTCACGGCGAGGAAACCACCGAGGCACGAGTAGACCATGATCACCAGAGCGGTCAGGGTCACCGCGAGCGCGAAGTTGACGTTGAAGACCTGCTCGAACAGCAACCCCCCGGCCACCAGCCCACTGGCGATGTAGACGGTGAAGAACACGATGGTGACGGCCGCCGAGACGATCCGGAGCAGCCGGGTACGGTCCTCGAACCGCTCCTCCAGGTAGGCCGACAGGCTCACGGCGTTACCGGCGCGCTCGGTGTAGATGCGCAGCCGGGGCGCGACGAAGAGCCAGTTGAGGTAGGTGCCGATGGCCAGACCGATGGCGATCCAGCTGGCGCCGAGCCCGGCCGCGTACACGGCTCCGGGGAGCGCCAGGAACAGCCAGCCGGACATGTCACTGGCCCCTGCGGAGAGGGCGGCGACCAGCGCGCTGAGCCGTCGGCCGCCCAGGGCGAAGTCGGCGAAGGTGTGGGTGCGGGTGTACGCCCAGACACCCACGCCGATCATGGCAGCCACATAGATCACGAACGTGATCACGACGGGCGCGCTCAAGTGGAACATGTATCCCTCGCTTGCCAGGGCCGCAGCCGTCGGCATGCTGCGGCCTGGACCCCTACCAAACAGAATGCACGGATTTCGGCCGGAGCGGGCCGGTCATGGCTTCCCGGAGGGCGGAGGTGCCGGGGTCAGTGCTGGTCAGCCAGTTCCGCGATGACCTCGGCGTGGCACGGCAGCGGGGCGCACCAGCAGCCGAGGCGGCGGCCGCGCAGGGTGGGGAGGAGGGCCAGGAGGTCGGGACGGGCGAGGAGGTGGGCGCGGTACTTCTCGAGGACCTCCTCGCGGGTGCCGTCCGGGCCGGGGCGGTACGGGCTGGCGAGCGGGGAGGCGTCGAGGTGCCAGCCGCCGCGGTGCATGGCCCGGCCGACGTAGACCACATCCGCGTAGGCCGGGTCGTCGCGGTGGCCCTTGAGGTTGACCACGGTCGTCCTGGGCATGGCGTTCGCTCCTTCCGGCTTCGGTCAGCCGCCCTGGGGGCCGCCGATGATCGCGCAGGTGGTGGTGGCGTGTGCGTACAGCTTGCCGTCGGCGGCGCCGGTGACGCGCGCCTCGGCGGTCGCGGTCGTCCGGCCCGTGTGCAGGACCGTACCCTCGCAGCGCAGCGGCGGGGTGTCGGCGAAGACCGGGCGCACCAGATGCACCCCCAGTTGGACGGTGGTGTAGAGGCGTCCGGCGGGGAGGGTCGTCAGTACGGCGCTGCCGAGGGCCGAGTCGAGCAGGGTGGCCAGGAAGCCGCCGTGGACGGTGCCCATCGGGTTGAGCAGATGCTCCCCGGGCTCGCCCTCGAAGACCGCGCGACCCTCGGCCGCGTCGACCAGCTGGAAGCCGAGGGTGGAGCTGATCGGCGGCGCGGGCCGCCGTCCGTCCAGGACCCGCTGGATCAGCTCCAGGCCCGAGCGGTGGGCGTCCTCGGCGTCGGGGGCCGGAGGTGTCCAGGTGTGGGTGCGGGTGCGTGCGGTGGGGGAGTGCGTCATCGGTGGGGCGTCCGTTCTCGCGGCCGAGGTCCCGGTCCGGGCGATCGGGATGCCCTCACGCTAGGTCCGCGAGCGACCGTCTCCCAGTGTCGGAAACGACGGCTCCGATACCGTTTCCGGCATGGACGCGCCCGCGCACATGCGGGGATGGTCCCCGGGACACCGGGCCCCACCCCATCGCTGATCTGGTAAACGTGCAGATCAGAAGGGGTCCGACCCTTCCAGGTCGGACCCCTCGTCGTTCCGGCACCGGGCGATCGTGCGCTACGACCGCCGCGGCACGGGGATGACGTAGCGGTTGAAGAGCAGGTCGCGCATCACGTCGTCGCCGCCTTCGACGATCGAGACGTAGCGCACGTCCCGGACGAGCTTTCCGATGGGGTGATCGTTGGTGTAGCCGAGTCCGCCGAACATCTCCGAGCCGACGGAGGCCACGTCCCAGGCCGCCTGGCCGCAGAACATCTTCGCCGTCAGGGCCGTCTTGAGCGTGCCCTGCCGGGCGAAGATCGCCGGTGCCTCCGGGTCCGACATGACCGTGTCGTAGTCGCGGGCCGCGCGGAGACAGTGGCCCTTCATGACGTCGATCAGCATCTCCATCTGCCCCAGCTTCTGCGCGAAGACCGGGCTCTGAAGGAGCGTGCCGCCGCGGAACGGCTTCGTCTTGGCGTAGGTCATGCAGTGGTCGCGGATGCGCCGGGCGATGCCGACCGCCGTCGTGGCGATCAGGATGCGGCTCGCGTTGAGGCCGATCTCCAGCAGCCGCAGCCCCGAGCCCGCCAGCCGGTTGGCCTTCGGCACCCGGCATTCGTCCAGCCGCACCTGGTAGGTGTGGGAGGCCCGGAGGCCGATCACGTCCCACCGCTTGACGATCTCGATGCCCGGGGTGTCCCGGGGTATGAGGATCGCGTGGTGCTCCTCGGGGTTGTCCGCGTCCCGGGCCACGACCACGATGAAGTCCGCGAAGTCGGTGTTGGTGGAGAGGAACTTGTCACCGGTGACGACGAGTTCGTCCCCGTCCCGGGAGACGACCGTCTCGATCTTGTCCAGCTCGCTGCCGGCGTTCCGCTCGCTCCCCAACGTGGCGCAGAACGAGCCGCGGGCGGCCATCGGCTCCAGATAACGGGCCTTCAGCACGTCCGATCCGTAGAGCTGGACCATGCTGGTGGTCAGGACCGAGATGAACAGCGTGAAGGCCACCCCGGCGTCCCCGTAGGAGATCTCGTTCACGACCTCGACGCTGTCCTCCAGGGACAGCCCGCGACCGCCGAGTTCCTCGGGCAGCCACCAGTTGGCGAGCCCCGTCTCGCGGAACGCGTCGTACACCTGGGAGGGCTTTTCCGCCAGGGTGTCCATCTGCTCGGTGTCGCCGGCAAGATGCTCCTTGACGAACCGGCGAACGGTCTTCAGGTCCTCAGTCTTCATCGTCCTTGTCCTCACTCGGCGAAAGCTCGCTCGATCAGGTCCGCGACATCCATCGAGTCGAACTCCTCTTCGGCCTCGTCCGCGGCTGCGTCCTCGTCGTCCCGGTCCTCCCCGTCCTGGTCGTCCTGCGTGAACAGCAGCTCCCACAGGCGTGCGGCCAGGGCCGCCGGGGTCGGGTAGTTGAAGATGACGGTCGGCGGGATCTGGATCCCCGTGTCCTGCTTGACCTGGTTGCGGAACTCCACACCGCTCAGCGAGTCGAAGCCGATCTCCTGGAAGGTCATGTCGGCGTCTATGTCGTCGGCGTCGGGGTAGCCCAGCACCACCGCCGCGGTGGACAGCAGCAGGGCCTGGAGTTCGTCCACCTGCTCCTCCCGCGACAGCCCCGCCAGCCGCTTGAGGACCGGGGGTTCGGCGTTCTCCTCGACGCGCTCGGGCCGCGGCCCGACCATGCCGCGCAGCAGCACCGGCACGCTGTCCTGCTGCCGCAGGGCCGCCCGGTCCAGCACGACCGCAACCGTGGACGACGCCGCCGCCTGCCGCGTGAGCGCCGCGTCGAACAGGTCCATGCCCTGCTCCGCGGACAGCGGCACCATCCCGTTGCGCCGGAAGCGGCGCAGGTCGGCCTCGGCGAGCTCGCCCGCCATACCCACCTCCCACGGGCCCCACGCCAGCGAGAGCGCGGGCAGTCCGGCGGTCTTGCGCCCCGCCGCCAGGGCATCCAGGAAGGCGTTGGCCGCGGCGTAGTTGGCCTGCCCCGCGTTGCCCAGCGTCCCGACGACCGAGGAGTAGAGGACGAACGAGGACAGCCCCGTCTCCCGCGTCAGCTCGTGCAGGTGCCACGCGGCGTCCGCCTTCGGACCGAACACCCGGTCCAGCGCTTGCGGCGTCATGGACTCCGAGGCCGCGTCGTCCAGCACGCCCGCCAGGTGGACGACCGCGGTCAGCGGGGCCGTCCGGGGGATGCGTGCCAGCTGCTCGGCGAGTGCCGCACGGTCGGAGACGTCGCAGGGCACCTGGGTGACCTCGGC
The DNA here is from genome assembly GCF_016741875.1 of Streptomyces coffeae. Taxonomy (GTDB): domain Bacteria; phylum Actinomycetota; class Actinomycetes; order Streptomycetales; family Streptomycetaceae; genus Streptomyces; species Streptomyces coffeae. The sequence continues at coordinate 270,142 of NZ_JAERRF010000011.1, forward strand.
TCCGAGCGCGGTCAGCTCCTCCGCCAGCTCGGCCGCGCCCGGGGCCTGCGGCCCGCGCCGGCTGAGCAGCAGCAGGTTCCGCGCCCCGTACTCGGTGACGAGATGCCGGGCGACCAGCTCACCGAGGGCACCGGTGGCGCCGGTGAGCAGCACGGTGCCCTCCGGGTCCCACTCCGGCCGCTCCACCGTTGTCGCCTCCGCCGCGACCAGGCGCGGGACATGGACGACGCCGCCGCGGACGGCGAGCTGCGGTTCGCCGGAGACGTCCAGTGCCTTGAGCGAGGCACAGGACTCCTCGGTGCCGTCGGCGTCGACGAGTGCGAACCGGCCGGGATGCTCGGCCATGACCGCGCGCACCAGACCCCAGACCGCCGCGCCCGACGGGTCGGGTGTCTCTTCGCCGGTCACCGCCACCGCCTGCCGGGTGACGAACACCAGCGGCTCGTCCGCGGAGGTCTCCTCACGCAGCCTCTCCTGGACGCGGGCGAGTACCTCCTGTGCGTGCCGCCGCGCCGCCGCCGGAACGTCCTCGCCCGCCTCCGGCTCGACGTACATGAACTCCGCGTTCGCGGGGCGCGCGGCGTCGGCCGCCTCGGGCCGGGCCGTCCACTCCACGGCGAACAGGCCGGCCTCACCGGCGCCACCGGTCAACTGCTCCACGGAGGCGGGCATGAGCGCGAGGGAGTCGACGGAGAGTACCGGCTGCCCGTCCTGGCCCGTGATCGTGAGCGACACCTCGCGCGGGCCCCTCCGCGCGATCCGCACCCGCAGCCGCGTACCGGCGTGACGGTGCAGCGACACCCCCGACCAGGCGTAGGGCAGCAGGGCCGCCGCGCCCGCGTCCTCGGACTCCGCGAAGAACGACAGCATCGGGTGCAGCGCGGCGTCGAACGCCGCGGGGTGGACGCCGAACCCGCCGGTGGCGTACGGAACGCCCTCGGGGAGCTGGATCTCGCCGTAGACCTCCTCGTCCGTGGCCCACATGGCAGCCAGCCCCTGGAAGGCCGGTCCGTAGTCGTAACCCCGCCCGGTCAGCTCCGGGTAGAAGTCCGCGAGTTCGACCTCGGCGGCGTCCCGCGGGGGCCACACCTGCGGACGGGCGTCCCGCGGGGCCGGTGCCGCCGCGGACAGGTAGCCGATCGCGTGCCGGGTCCACGCGCGGGCCGGGCCGGACGCCGTCCGTGAGTAGATCCCGATCTCGCGCCGCCCGGAGTCCTCGGGCCCGCCGAGGACGATCTGGAGGCGCACCGGGTCCTCACCGAGGATCAGGGGTGCCTGGAGGGTGAGTTCCTCCACGCCCCCGGCCGCGCCGCCGAGCTGGTCGGTGAGCGGACCGTCGGGGTCCACGGCACGGAGCGCCATCTCGACGAAGGCCGCGCCGGGGAGGACCGCGCTGCCGAAGATGGCGTGGTCGGCCAGCCACGGTGCGTCGGTCAGTGAGACCTGGCCGGCGAGGATGATCTGGTCGCCGACCGCGAGGTCGGTGGACGCCACGAGGAACGGGTGCTCGACGGGCACCACCGCGCCGGCGGCATCGCCCACCGCGGCCGGACGCTCCGCCCAGTACCGCTGCCGGTCGAAGGCGTAGGCGGGCAGCTCGGCGTGGCCCGCGGTGACCCCGAGCGCGCCGAGGCAGGCACGCCAGTCGACCGGTGTCCCCCCGACGTGCAGGCGGGCCAGCGCCTCCACGACCGACCGGGCCTCGGAGCGGTCCTTGCGCACCAGGGGGACGGCCCTCACCTGCGGTGCCGTCTCGGCCAGGCTCTCCTGCGCCATGGCGGACAGCACCCCGTCGGGGCCGACCTCCACCAGCACCTCGGCACCGGCCTCGACCGTGGCGCGGATGCCGTCGGCGAACCGGACGGTGTCCCGCACATGCCGCACCCAGTACTCGGGCCGCTCCAGCTCGCCGTCCTCCGCGACACCGCCGGTGACGTTCGAGACGACCGGGATGCGCGGCGGCGCGTAGGTCACCGACCGGGCGACCTCGGCGAACTCCGCCAGCATGGGGTCCATCAACGGCGAGTGGAAGGCGTGGGAGACCCGCAGCCGGGTCGTCTTGCGGCCCTGCGAGGCGAAGAGCGACTCGATCGCGACGACCGTGTCCTCGTTCCCCGAGACGACGGTGGACAGGGGGCCGTTGACGGCGGCGATCGACACCGGTCCGGCATCCCCGCCGTCGAGCGCGTCGCGGACCTCGTCCTCGGCGGCCTGGAGGGCCACCATCGCCCCGCCCCTGGGCAGGGCCTGCATCAGCCTGCCCCGGGCGGCCACCAGCCGGGCGGCGTCGGCGAGCGAGAACACGCCGGCAACGTGGGCGGCGGCCAGTTCACCGATCGAGTGCCCCACCAGCACCGCGGGGGTGATCCCCAGCGATTCCAGCAGCCGGAACGCGGCCACCTCGAACGCGAAGAGCGCCGGCTGCGTCATCCCCGTCTCGTCCAGCAGCGACGCCGCCTCGGAGCCCTTCTCGGCCGTCACCACCTCGTCGATCCGGTGCTCCAGCATGGGGTCGAGTGCGGTGCAGACCTCCTGCCATGCCCGGGCGAACACGGGGAACGTGCCGACGAGTTCACCGCTCATGCCCAGCCGCTGGCTGCCCTGCCCGGAGAACAGCACGCCGACGGCCGAGGCCGGCGGCCCGGCACTTCCGGTGATCACGCCTGCGGCCCGCTCGCCCTTGGCCAGCGCCTCCAGGCCGGCCAGCAGTTCCGCGCGCCCGGCGCCCAGGACCACCGCACGGGTGTCGAAGTGGGCTCGCCGAGTGGCCAGGGACAGCGACACCCCGGCCACGGAGGGCGTCGATTCGGCGGACGCCGCCGCCAGGAGCCGCTCCGCCTGCCCGACCAGTGTCCGGGAGCCGCGTGCGGACAGCAGCCAGGGCACTACGCCGGCCGGCTCCTGCTCGTCGCCGGTGTCCGGGACCGGGACGACGTCGCCCTGCTCGATGACGACGTGGGCGTTGGTGCCGCTGATCCCGAACGAGGAGACAGCCGCCCGTCGAGGTCGCCCGGCCTCCGGCCAGGTCTGCTCCTCGGTGAGCAGCTCCACCGCCCCCGAGGACCAGTCGATGTGCCGGGACGGCTCCTCGACGTGCAGCGTGCGCGGCAACACGCCGTGCCGCATGGCCATGATCATCTTGATGATGCCGGCGACGCCCGCGGCGGCCTGGGTATGCCCGATGTTGGACTTCACCGAACCCAGCCACAGGGGCTCCGCCCGCTCCTGGCCGTAGGTCGCCAGCAATGCCTGGGCCTCGATCGGGTCGCCCAGCGTGGTGCCGGTGCCGTGCGCCTCGACCGCGTCGACGTCCGACGGGGCCAGCCCGGCGCTCGCCAGCGCCTGCCGGATCACCCGTTGCTGCGAGGGGCCGTTGGGGGCGGTGAGCCCGTTGCTCTCACCGTCCTGGTTGACCGCACTGCCGCGCAGCTCGGCCAGCACCCGGCGGCCGTTGCGCCGGGCGTCCGAAAGACGCTCCAGCACCAGCACGCCCACGCCCTCGGACCAGCCGGTGCCGTCGGCGGCGTCGGAGAACGCCTTGCAGCGGCCGTCGGGCGACAGACCACCCTGCCGCGCGAACTCCACGAACATGCCCGGCGTCGACATCACCGTGACACCGCCCGCCAGCGCCAGGGAGCAGTCACCCGCACGCAGCGACTGCGCTGCGAGGTGCAGCGCCACCAGCGACGAGGAGCACGCGGTGTCCACCGAGACCGCCGGGCCCTCCAGGCCCAGGGTGTAGGCGACCCGTCCGGAGACCACACTGGTCGCGCTTCCCGTCAGGGCGTGGCCGCCGAGGTCGCCGGGCACGTCGTTCAGCTGCGGCAGGTAGTCCTGGGCCATGGCGCCCATGAAGACGCCCGTCGCGCTGTGGCGCAGCGCCGTGGGGTCCTGACCGGCGTGCTCCAGAGCCTCCCACACGGATTCCAGCACCAGTCGCTGCTGCGGGTCCATCGCCAGCGCCTCACGCGGGCTGATGCGGAAGAAGGCCGCGTCGAAGTCCCCGGCGTCGGCCAGGAAGCCGCCCTTGCGCGGAAAGTCCGTGCGGGGGTCCAGCCGCCAGCCCCGGTCCTCGGGGAACCCGGAGATCGCGTCGGCGCCTTCGGAGACCAGCCGCCACAGGTCCTCCGGGGAGGAGACACCGCCGGGCAGCCGGCAACTCATGCCGACGATCACCACCGGGTCGTCCGCGACGGCTGCCGCGGCAGCGTCCTGCGGGCGCTGGTCCTCGCGAGGGCCGGAGAGCCGCTCGCGCAGGTGCCGCACGAGCAGCGTGGGAGTGGGGTGGTCGAACAGCAGCGAGGACGGCAACCGCAGGCCGGTCGCCGGGTTCAGGCGGTCCCGCAGCTCCACGGCGGTCACCGAGTCGAAGCCCAGCTCCTTGAACGTGGCGTCCGCCTCGACCGCCCGGGGGTCGCCCAGCCCCAGCACGGCCGCCGCCTGCGAGCGGACCAGCGTCCACAGCTCCTTGTCGCCCGGCACGGCCGGACCGCTGTCGGCGGTCGGCGGGGCGTCGGCCGCGTCGGCCACCGGCACGGCCTGTCCGCCGTCGGCGGCCCCGAGGTTCCCCGGCGACGGCAGCCCCTGCGGCAGGGCCCCCTGACCGGTGACCCAGTACGGCCTGCGCTGGAAGGCGTAGGTGGGCAGCTCCACGCGGCGCGCACCCGTGAAGAGGTGGCCCCAGTCCACCTCGACGCCCTTGGTGTACAGCTCGGCCATGGACAGCAGCAGCCGCCGCCCCTCGTCCTCCCGACGGCGCAGCGTCCCTTGGACCACCGCGTCCTCCACGGTGTCCGAGATGGCCATGGTCACCACCGGATGCGGGCTGATTTCGATGAACACCCCATGGCCCGCTTCGGCCAGCCTCTCGATGGTCTCCGAGAACCGCACCTCCTGGCGAAGGTTGCGGTACCAGTACTCGGCGTCCATGGTCGCCACGTCGATCGGGCCACCGGTGACCGTGGAGTAGAACGCGACACCCGTGTCGGTCGTCTCGATGCCCTCGGCAACGCGCAGCACCTCGTCCCGGATGGCCTCCACATGGGGCGAGTGGGAGGCGTAGTCGACGGGGAGGACCTTCGCGCGGATGCCGCGTGCCTGGCAGTCGGCGACGACGGCGTGCACCGCCGCCACGTCGCCCGAGACGACCACCGCGTTCGGGCCGTTGACGGCCGCGATCGACACCCGGTCCTGGTCCACGTCCGCGGCGGGCATGGCGAGCGAGGCCAGTGCGCCCTTGCCGGAGAGACCGGCGTCGATGGCGAGGCTGCGCCCCACCGAGAGCCGCAGTCCGTGGGCCAGCGAGATGATGCCCGCCGCGCACGCGGCGGCGATCTCGCCCTGGGAGTGCCCCACGACGGCGTCCGGCAGGACGCCCGCCGAACGCCACACCTCGGCCAGCGAGACCATCACGGCGAACAGGGCGGGCTGCACCACGTCCACGCGCTCCAGCGCCGCCTCGTCCTCCAGCACCTCCCGGAGCGACCAGTCCACCATGCCGCTCAGCACGTGCTCGCACTCCGTCATGCGGGCGGCGAAGACCGGGGAGGAATCCCACAGGCCGCGCGCCATGCCGGCCCATTGGGACCCCTGGCCGGGGAAGACCCACACCACGCCCGCGGGGGTCGCGGCCGAGCCCTCGGTGACGTGCGCCGCGGGCTCACCCGACGACAACGCCGAGAGACCGGCGAGCAGTTCGGCGCGGTCGGCGGCGAGGACGACGCCGCGGTGCTTGAGCGCCGAGCGGGTCGTCACGGTGGAGAAGCCGATGTCCGACGGGCGCAGGGCGTCGTCGTTCACCACCCACTCCCGCAGCCGGCCGGCCTGGGCGCGCAGGGCGTCCATCGACTTGCCGGAGACCACCACCGGAACCACGTCGCCCGGGTCGGCGGCGTCCTGTGCGGAGTCCGGCTCCGGCACGGTGGCAACGGGTGGGGCGCCGACCACCAGATGGCAGTTGGTGCCGCCGACGCCGAACGAACTGACCCCGGCGACCCGGTCGTCACCGGCCCACGCGCGGCCGGCCGTGTTGACCCGCAGCCGCCAGGTGTCCATGGGGATGGCGGGGTGCGGCTCGGCGTAGTTGAGGCTCGCCGGGAGGACGCCGTGGCTCATCGACAGGCCGACCTTGATCAGTCCTACGACGCCCGAAGCCCCGTCGAGGTGACCGATGTTGGTCTTCACCGAGCCGACGAGCAGCGGATCGTCGCTCGGCCGGGACCCGGCGAAGACGGAGCCGAGAGCACCGGCCTCCACCGGATCACCGGCCCTGGTGCCGGTGCCGTGCAGTTCGACGTATCCCACCTGCTCCGGCGTCACCCCCGCCCGGGTGTGGGCCTCGCGGAGCAGGGCCTGTTGCGCGTGGCTGTCGGGGACGGTCAGCGCCTGCCCGTCGCCGTCGTGGTTCACCGCGCCGCCCAGCAGCACGCAGTAGACGCGGTCACCGTCGGCGACGGCGTCCTCCAGGCGCTTGAGGACGATCACGCCCGCGCCCTCGCCCCGCACGAAGCCATTGGCGCGCGCGTCGAAGGTGTAGCTGCGGCAGTCCGGGGACAGGGCGCCGGCCCGGGCCAGCGCGAGGGTGCTGTCCGGCACCAGGTTCAGGTGCACCCCGCCCGCCAGAGCCAGCCCCGTCGCGCCCGACAGAAGGCTCTGGCACGCCATGTGGACGGCGACGAGCGAGGAGGACTGAGCGGTGTCCACCGTCATGCTCGGTCCGTGGAAACCCAGTTGGTGGGATATCCGGTTGGAGATCAGGCCCCGGCTCAGCCCGGCGAGGGAGTGGTGCGAGACCGCGTCCAGGCCGTGCCGGGGGACGAGCGAGGCGTAGTCGTCGCCGGTGGCGCCCAGGAAGACCGCGGTGGATGTCCCGCGCAGGGACTCCGGTGCCGTGCGGGCGTCCTCCAGGGCCTCCCAGCTCAGCTCCAGCGCGAGGCGCTGGCGGGGGTCCATCGCCGCGGCCTCGCGCGGGGATATGCCGAAGAAAGCGGCGTCGAAGTCGGCCACCCGCTCGACGAATCCACCCCGGCGGTACGGCGCGAGATCCTCGACGTCGTACCACCGGTCGGAGGGCGCCTCGGTGATGGCGTCCTCGCCGTCGCGCAACAGCTTCCAGAAGCCCCGGAGATGGTCCGCCCCGGGAACCCGGCACCCCATCCCGACGACGGCGACGGCACCCCCGACCGGGGCATCGTGCCGCCGCTCGACCTGGTTCACGTGCATCAGTTCAGACCTTTCCCCGTCAGAAAGCTCAAGCGTTGTCGTCGGATTCGAACGTGGTGACCGGCGGGACCCCGTGACCGTCAGTGGGTGGCGCCCCTCGGACCAGGCCCTGGGCCGCGCGGCCCAGGTGCAGCGCGATCAGCGAGGAGGAGCGGGCCGTGCCCACCGGCACGGCCGCCCCGTCCCTCGTCATGCCTCACCGAAATCGCCGTCGATCAGCTGGAAGACCTCGTCCATGGTTGCGGCGGCCTCGATCCGTCCGCTCGTACCCTGCCCGCCGTCCATGAGCGCGGCGGCCATCGCGCGTAGCCGCCCGGCCACGTGCTGCTTCTCCTCCGCGGCGGTCGCGGCGAGCAGGTCTTCCAGCTTCGTCAGTTCCTCGTCGATGGATGGCGTCGCGTCGTCGCCCGCCGCGCTGCCACCGCCCAGCTCCGTGAGCAGCAGCCGGGTGATGGCCGCCGGAGTCGGATGGTCGAAGATGAGCGTCGCGGGCAGCTGCAAGCCGGTGGTCTGGGTGAGCCGGTTGCGCAGCCCCACGGCTCCGAGCGAGTCGAAACCGAGCTGCCTGAACGGCCGTTCCGCATCGATCGCGGCGGCGGAGTCGTGTCCGAGGACCGCTGCCACCTGTGTCAGGACCAGCTCCAGCACGACCTTCTCGCGGTCCGCCTCATCCGCCTCCGCCAGCCGCTGCGCGAGCGACCCACCCGTGGGCTCCGCCGGCCGGGCCGGTGCCCTGACCAGACCACGCAGCAGTGCGGGCAGCAGCCCGGCCTGCGCCTGAACGCGCAGGGCACCGGGGTTGAGCCGCACGGGAGCCAGCAGCGCGGTGTCCGCCCCGAGCGCCTGGTCGAACAGCTCCAGACCCTCCTGGTCGGACAGGGGCACCGCGCCCATCTGCC
>NZ_JAERRF010000110.1 GCF_016741875.1 Streptomyces coffeae
GTTGCCGACGTATGCGTTCCAGCGTCAGCGGTTCTGGCCGAGGGCGGTGCCTGTGGCGCTGGATGCGAGCGGTATGGGGCTTGTGTCGGTGGGGCATCCGATGTTGGGGGCTGTGGCGCGGTTGGCGGATTCGGACACGGTGGTTTTGCATGCGCGGCTGTCTGTTGCGTCTCACCCGTGGCTTGCGGATCACGTGGTGGGTTCTTCTGTTGTGGTTCCGGGAACGGCGTTTGTTGAGCTGGCTGTGCAGGCTGCTGATCGGGCGGGCTGTGGTCGGGTGGAGGAGCTGGCCCTGCGGACTCCGATGGTGCTGCCGCGGGACGGTGCGGTGCAGGTGCAGATCGGCGTTGAGCCCGCCGGTGAGGACGATGGCGGGCGTACGGTGCGGATCCACTCCCGTCCCGAGGATGCTTCGGCCGACCAGCCGTGGACCCTCCACGCCACCGGCACCCTGACCACAGATCAGCCCGTCCTCGACTGGAACCTGCGCGCATGGCCGCCCGCAGGTGCGGAGCCGGCACCCACGGACAGCCTGTACGACCGGCTGGCCGGGACGGGTCTGGACTATGGTCCGGCGTTCCGTGGTCTGCGGGAGGTCTGGCGCCGGGGCGACGAGCTGTTCGTCGAGGCCGCCCTTCCCGACCAGGCTTCCATGGAAGCCGGCGAGTTCGGGTTGCATCCGGCGCTGCTGGACACGGTCCTGCATACCTGGGCTCTCGACCCGACCGGGTGGGGGGCCCTGGATGAGTCAAATGTCGGTCGCATGGCGCTGTTGCCGTTCTTGTGGTCCGGGGTGTCGCTGTCGGCGGTGGGCGCGTCCGCGGTGCGGGCCCGGCTCACCCCGCGGGGTACGGGCGAAATCGGGCTGCGGGTCGCCGATGCTACGGGTGACCCGGTCGCCGAGGTGTCGTCTCTGGTGCTGCGGCCGGTCTCGGTCGCCGAGCTGACTGCGGCCGGTTCGACCACCACGGACAGTCTGTTCCGACTGGACCTGCTTCCCACGCCTGTGAGCGAGTCAGGTGACCTTGGCGTCTGGGCCGTGCTCGGGGAGAGCGGCGAGTGGTGTGATGCTGGTGTTCCGGTGACGGGTTATGGCGATTTGGCGGGGTTGGTTGCTGCTGTTGATGGTGGTGCGGTGGTTCCGGACACGGTTGTGCTTCCGGTTCGTGACGCTGACGCGGATGCTGGGGTCTCTGAGGTTGTTGCCTCTGTGCTTGAGGTGGTTCGGGGGTGGTTGGCGGAGTCGCGGTTCGCCTCTTCGCGGTTGGTGGTGGTGACGTGTGGTGCGGTGGGGGTGTCTGAGGGTGATGGGGTGGATTTGGCTGGTGCGGGTGTGTGGGGTTTGGTGCGTTCGGCGGTCAGTGAGCATCCGGGGCGGTTTGTGCTGGCTGATGTGGATGGTGGGCGTGAGGGTTACCGGACACTTGCAGGGTGTCTGGCTGGTGGGGGTGCGGGTGAGGGGCAGTTTGTGGTGCGTGGGGGTCGGGTGTGGTTGCCGCGTTTGGTGCGGATGGCTTCGGGTGGGGTTGTGGTGCCGCCTGGGGGTGTGGGGCCGGGTTGGCGGTTGGATGTTGTTGCGAAGGGGCGGCTTGATGGTGTGGGGCTGGTTGCTGAGGAGCCTCGTGTGTTGTTGCCGGGGCAGGTGCGGGTGGGTGTGCGTGCTGCGGGGGTGAACTTCCGTGATGTGTTGAATGTGCTGGGGATGTATCCGGGGGATGCGGGGCGGATGGGGCATGAGGGTGCGGGGGTTGTGGTGGAGGTGGGGCCTGGGGTGTCGGGGTTTGTGGTGGGGGATCGGGTGATGGGTCTGCTGGATGGTGGGTTTGGTCCGTTGGCGGTGGCGGATGCGCGGATGCTGGTGG
>NZ_JAERRF010000111.1 GCF_016741875.1 Streptomyces coffeae
TACGAAGCTCGGTGATCCGATTGAGGCGCAGGCGCTGCTGGCGACGTATGGGCAGGACCGTGAGGGTGGGGATCCGTTGTGGCTGGGGTCTATCAAGTCGAATATCGGGCACACGCAGGCGGCTGCGGGTGTGGCTGGTGTGATCAAGATGGTGATGGCGCTGCGGGAGCAGCAGCTGCCGAAGTCACTGCACGCTGATGAGCGTTCGTCGCAGGTGGATTGGGAGTCCGGTGCGGTGGAGTTGCTGGCGGAGTCGCGTGGGTGGCCGCGGCGAGTGGAGGGTGTGCGTCGGGCGGGTGTGTCTTCGTTCGGGATCAGTGGGACGAATGCGCACGTGATCATCGAGGAGGCCCCTGCAAGCGAGTCGGCGGTAGTTGAAGAGGAGCCTTCGGGTGTGTTGCCGGTGGTTCCGTGGGTGCTGTCCGGTCGGAGCTCGCAGGCGTTGGAGGGTCAGGCCAGGCGTCTTGCCACCTTCCTCGACGAGTGCGACGGTTCCGTTCCGGGTGCCGTCGATGTCGGGCTGTCGCTGGCGACTACTCGCGCCGTGCTGGAGCACCGTGCCGTGGTGCTGGGCTCGGATGGCGACGCCCTCCGGGCCGGGCTCACCGGCGACCTCAACGATGTCACCGGGCTCACGGGCCCGCATGGTGCTCGGGTGGTGTCCGGTGTCGCGGGCGAGGGCAGGACGGGTTGGATGTTCACTGGTCAGGGCAGCCAGCGCATCGGCATGGGGCGTGAGCTCTACGACCAGTTCCCGGTGTTCGCAGGTGCCTTCGACGCGATCTGCGGACACCTCGAAGAGCAGCTCAGTGGCGGCGAGGGCTTTGAAGTTCCGCTGCGCAAGGTGTTGTTCGCGGAGGAGGGTTCTGCTGAGGCGGCTCTGCTGGACCGCACCGGCTACGCCCAGACAGGCTTGTTCGCGGTGCAGGTGGCGTTGGTGGAGCTGCTGCGTTCCTGGGGCATGAGCCCCGCCGTGGTGCTGGGCCATTCGATCGGGGAGCTCTCTGCTGCGTACGCCGCTGGAGTGTTCGGTCCGGGCGACGCCGCCCGGCTGGTCGCGGCTCGTGCGCGGTTGATGCAGGCGCTGCCAACGGGCGGTGCGATGGCAGCCATCGAGGCTACCGAGGACGAGGTGACAGAGATCCTGGACGGCCTGCCGGATGGTTCGCGGGTGGGGATCGCGGCGGTCAACGGGCCGACGGCGGTCGTCGTCTCTGGTGACGAGGATGCTGTCGAGCAGGTGATGGCGGTTGCGCGGGAGCAGGATCGCCGGGTGTCGCGGCTGCGGGTGAGTCATGCGTTCCATTCGGCGTTGATGGAGCCGATGCTCGCCGAGTTCGCTGAGGTCGCGGCAGCCGTCAGCTACCGGCAGCCGAGTATCACCGCCCTCAGCACAGTCACCGGGCAATCGCTGGATGATGGCGACTGGACGACGCCGGAGTACTGGGTGCGTCAGGTCCGGGAGCCGGTGCGTTTCCACGATGCTCTTGCGGCTGTCATAGACGGGCAGGGTGTGTCCCGGCTGTTGGAGGTGGGTCCGGATCCGGTACTGACCAGCCTCGCGCAGTCCGGGTCGGATGCCGTGGAGTCTGTCTGTGTGCTGCGGAAGGGGCGGGCGGAAGCCGCAACCCTGCTGACAGCGGTGGCTGAGTTGTTCGTGCGCGGGGCTGTTGTGGGCTGGGGTTCGGTGTTCGCTGGGTGTGGTGGGCGGCTGGTGGAGCTGCCGACGTATGCGTTCCAGCGTCAGCGGTTCTGGTTGGAGGGTTCGCGGCCGGTTACCGATGCGCGTGGTTTGGGGTTGGGTGCGGCGGAGCATCCGTTGCTGGGTGCC
>NZ_JAERRF010000112.1 GCF_016741875.1 Streptomyces coffeae
TTCAGGGCGGCGTCGTTGGCGGCGTTCCGTGACAGTTTGCCCAGTGTGTTGCGGGCGTTGGTTCCGGTGGTGTCGCAGCGGCGTGTTGCTGGTCGGGGGGTTGCTGGGGGTGATGGGGCGTTGGTTCGTCGTTTGCGGGGGTTGTCGGCTGTTGGGCAGGAGCGGGTGTTGCTTGATCTTGTTCAGTCGCAGATTGCGGCGGTGTTGGGGCATGCGTCTGCGGCGTCGGTTGATGCGAACCGGGCGTTCAAGGATCTTGGGTTTGATTCGCTGACGGCGGTGGAGCTGCGTAATCGGCTGAATGCGGCGACCGGGCTGAATCTGCCGGTGACGATGGTGTTCGACCATCCCACGCCCTCCGCCCTTGCCGAAAACCTGCGAACCCTGGTGCTGGGCCCTGCGGTAGAGGTGGCGGAGAGTGCGCAGCCTGTGCGCTCTGTGCCCCGGGGTGCGGAGGACGAGCCGATCGCGATCGTCGGGATGGGCTGCCGCTATCCGGGTGGTGCTGTCTCGCCCGAAGCATTGTGGGATGTGGTCGCGTCGGGGCGGGAGGGCTTCACGCCACTGCCTACCGATCGTGGCTGGGATGTGCCGATGATGGCCGACATCGCCACGGTCGGTGGCTTTGTCGAGGACGTTGCGGAGTTCGATGCGGAGCTGTTTGGGATCTCGCCGCGTGAGGCTCTAGCCATGGATCCGCAGCAGCGCTTGCTGCTGGAGATTTCGTGGGAGGCGCTGGAGCGGGCGGGTATCGATCCGTTGTCGCTCCGAGGCTCGGATACTGGGGTGTTCTCCGGGGTCTCGGGAAGCGGCTATGGCGGGTACGTTTTGGACCCGGAAGATGAGACGGGCGGATATCTGCTGACTGGCAGCACGCCCAGTGTCGCTTCGGGGCGGGTTGCCTATGCGCTTGGCTTCGAAGGTCCGGCGGTGTCGGTGGATACCGCGTGTTCGTCGGCTCTGGTGGCCCTGCACTTGGCGTGCCAGGCTCTGCGTGCCGGGGAGTGCGAGATGGCACTTGCCGGCGGCGCCACGGTGATGGCCACGCCGGGCATCTTCCTGGAGTTTGCCCGTCAGGGAGGTCTGGCTGCCGATGGTCGGTGTAAGTCGTTTGCGGAGGCGGCGGATGGTACGGGGTGGGCCGAGGGTGCTGGGGTGCTGGTGCTGGAGCGTCTGTCGGACGCCCAGCGGCAAGGGCATCAGGTGTTGGCGGTGGTGCGGGGGAGCGCGGTCAATCAGGACGGTGCGTCGAATGGTTTGACCGCGCCGAATGGTCCGTCGCAGCAGCGGGTGATTCGGCAGGCCTTGTCGAACGCGGGTCTGTCGCCCTCGGATGTGGATGCGGTCGAGGGGCACGGTACGGGGACGACGCTCGGTGACCCGATCGAGGCGCAGGCGCTACTGGCCACGTACGGGCAAGGGCGTGACAGTCAGGATCCGCTGTGGCTGGGATCGATCAAGTCGAACATTGGCCATCCGCAGGCTGCTGCCGGTGTGGCGGGTTTGATCAAGATGGTCATGGCGCTGCGGGAGCAGCAGCTGCCACGGACTCTCCACGTTGACGCGCCGTCGTCCCATGTGGATTGGGAGTCCGGTGCGGTGGAGTTGCTGGCGGAGTCGCGTGGGTGGCCGCGACGTGTGGAGGGTGTGCGTCGGGCGGGTGTGTCTTCGTTCGGGATCAGTGGGACGAATGCGCACGTGATCATCGAGGAGGCTCCCGCAGTAGAGCCGGTGGTTGTCGCGGAGCGGCCGTCGGTGGACTTGCCGGTGGTGCCTTGGGTGTTGTCGGGGCGGAGTGC
>NZ_JAERRF010000113.1 GCF_016741875.1 Streptomyces coffeae
GGGGTCTGGCCCAAGTTGTGTGGGCGGACTACTCGTTGTAGCCGTTGATCTTGGTGGTGAGGGTTTGGAAGTCGCCTCGATTTCGCTCCTCGTATGGCTGATGTGCTCGACATTCGGTCGCCGTGAACGAAGACCTGTCTCCGGTACAAGAGCTGTTGTTCCCGTCGAACACGAACGTCGTGATCACGTCCGCTGAGACGGACGCTGAAGCGATACGCGTCGAGGCACGATGCACCGCAAGCAACGCTCGTTGCCCGGCCTGCGGGGACTGGTCGGCTCAGATCCACGGTTCCTACCTGCGCTTCCCCGCGGATCTGGCCTGTGCCGGACGGCCGTGCGTACTGGTGCTGCGGGTCCGCCGGTTCGTCTGCGCGACGCCGGAATGCCCGCGGCGCACGTTCGTCGAGCAGGTGCCGGGGCTCACCAGACGCCACGGCCGGACCACCGAGCGTCTGCGGTCGACGATGAGCAAGCTCGGGCTGGCTCTGGCCGGGCGGGCAGGTGCCCGCCTCGCCGCGCACCTGGGCATCATGACCAGCCGCAATACGTTGCTGCGGCGGGTGATGGACCTGCCCGACCCGGAAGCGACGCAGCCTCGCGCCGTGGGCGTGGACGACTTCGCGCTGCGGCGTGGCCACGTCTACGGAACGGTCGTGATCGACGCCGAGACCCACCAGGTCCTCGACCTGCTGCCCGAGCGCGACGCCGCCACCCTCGCCCCGTGGCTCGCGGCCCATCCCGGAATCGAAGTCATCTGCCGCGACCGTGCCGGCGCCTACGCCGAGGCCGCCGACACCGCCACGCCCCAAGCCCTCCAGGTCGCCGACCGGTTCCATCTTTGGCAGAACCTCGCCTCCGCGGTCGAGAAGACCGTGTCCGCGCACCGCTCCTGCCTGCGCGACGTGCCGCTGCCAAGCCCCGAGCCGGAGCCGGACTGGGAGACGCCGACCGGGACGGCCCCCGGCCAGGGCGACGAAACGGACGCACCGACGGGCAAGTTCGCCGAGCGAGCCCGTGTTCACCACGCTCTCGTCCACGAACTCCTCGCCCAGGGCGTGAGCCTGCGGGGCATCGCCCACCATCTGGGCTGGGGCCGGCACACGGTGCAGCGGTACGCACGCGCGGCCCGCTGGCAGGACATGGTCAAGGGGCGCAAGCGGCAGCTCCCGAGCAAGCTCGACCCGTTCAAGTCCTACCTGGCCGAACGCTGGGCCGAAGCCGACAGGAAAGTGACCGCTCTCGACCTCTACCGGGAGATCGCCGCCCGGGGTTTCCGCGGTCACTACTCCATCGTGTGCGACTGGATCCGGCGCGACCTGCCCCGGCGGCAAGGCTTCACACCGGCTCCGCCACCGCTGTCGGTGCGGCAGGTGACCGGCTGGCTCACCCGGCACCCGGCCACCCTGACCGAAGAGGAGAAACTGCACCGCAAGGCCGTGCTCGACCGCTGTCCGGAACTGGCGTCCGCCGCGGAAATGACCAGCTCGTTCGCGGAAATGCTCACCACACTCGACGGGCTGTGCCTCCCCGCGTGGATCACCGAGGCGGTGACGTCGGGCCTGCCCGGCATCAGCACCTTCGCGGCCGGGCTGGAAGGCGACTTCGACGCAGTGACCGCCGGGCTGACCACCGACTGGAACTCCGGCCCGGTCGAAGGAGCAGTCAACCGGATCAAGATGCTCAAACGGCAGATGTTCGGCCGCGCTGGATTCCCGCTCCTCCGAAAGCGCGTTCTCCTCGCGTGACACTGCGTGACCGGCCCACACAACTTGGGCCAGACCC
>NZ_JAERRF010000114.1 GCF_016741875.1 Streptomyces coffeae
TTACGCCTTCCAACGCCAACACTACTGGCTCGACATGCCGCTCGACGACGAGAAGACGTCGGTAGAGACGTCGGCTCTGGTGAGTGAGCTGCGGAGGCTCGGTGAAACCGAGCGCATGTATCGGATGACGGAGCTGGCTCGCGCGCACATCACAGCCACGCTCGGCAGCGGCGTGCTCGGTGAGGGTGCGCTCGGTCAGACGTTCAGGGATCTGGGCTTCGATTCCTTGATGTCCGCCGAACTGCGGGACAGGCTCTCGCGCGCCCTGGAGATCACGCTACCGAGTTCGGTGATCTTCGATTACCCCACTCCCGCTGTTCTCATCGAACACTTGCAATCAGTGGTGTTGGGCGCAGATGTCGACGTCGACACCCAGTCTGCGTCGATTGCTGATCCCGATGATCCTGTGGTGATTGTCGGGATGGCTTGCCGTTATCCGGGTGGGGTGGGTTCTCCGGAGGATTTGTGGTCGCTGGTGGTCGAGGGCAGGGAGGGGATTACTGGTTTTCCGGAGTCGCGTGGCTGGGATGTGGAGGGTTTGTATCACGCGGATCCGGATCATCCGGGGACGACGTATGCGCGTGGTGGCGGGTTCTTGCACGACGCGGGTGAGTTCGATGCCGGGTTCTTCGGGATCTCGCCCCGTGAGGCGACGGCGATGGATCCGCAGCAGCGGTTGTTGCTGGAGGTTGCCTGGGAGGCTTTCGAGCGCGCGGGTATCGACGCGGACTCACTGCGCGGCACCCAGACCGGCGTGGTGGTAGGAGCAACACCGCACGGATACGGTGCGGTAGGAACTGACGCCGGCGGATACCTGCTCACCGGTACCACGCCTGGGGTCCTGTCCGGGCGAATCGCGTACCAGTTCGGCTTCGAGGGACCCGCGACAACGGTCGACACGGCCTGTTCGTCATCGTTGGTGGCACTGCACCTGGCGGCGCAGGCGTTGAGATCGGGCGAGTGCTCGCTCGCGCTGGCCGGCGGTGTCGCGGTCATGGGCACTCCGATGATCCTCACGGAGTTCGCGCGGCAGCGTGGATTGTCTCCGGACGGCCGGTGCCGGTCGTTCGGTGCGGGCGCGGACGGCACCGGATGGTCCGAGGGCGTGGGCCTGGTGGTGCTGGAACGGTTGTCCGATGCGCGGCGCAACGGGCACCGGGTGCTCGCGCTGCTGGCGGGTTCGGCCGTGAACCAGGACGGGGCCTCGAACGGACTGACGGCCCCGAACGGACCATCGCAGCAGCGGGTGATCCGGCAGGCGCTGGCCAACGCAGGGCTGACGGCCGCCGATGTCGACGTGGTGGAAGGGCACGGCACGGGTACTCGACTTGGGGACCCGATCGAAGCACAGGCACTACTGGCAACCTACGGGCGGGAGCACACCGACGGCTCACCCCTGTGGCTCGGATCGGTGAAAGCGAACATCGGACACCCGCAGGCGGCGGCAGGCATTGCCGGGGTCATCAAAATGGTGATGGCGCTGCAGCACCAGTTCTTGCCCAGAACCCTGTTCGCCGAGGACCCCTCGACCGAGGTGGATTGGTCTTCCGGTGGGGTGGCGTTGCTGACCCGATCACGAGAATGGCCGGACACCGGCCGACCCCGGCGAGCCGGAGTGTCCTCGTTCGGCATCAGCGGGACGAACGCACACGTCATTCTGCAGCAACCGCCGAATGAACCAGCAATGGCCGATCGGCGGCCAACGCCGACAGCTACGCGTGAATTGC
>NZ_JAERRF010000115.1 GCF_016741875.1 Streptomyces coffeae
CGCCAGCATCGGCTCCATCAACGGCGAATGGAACGCATGACTCACCCGCAGCCGCGACACCCGACGGTCCTGTGCCCGCGCAATCGTCATCAGCTGCTCGACGGCATCCTCATCACCGGAGACGACGACGGCAGTCGGACCGTTGACCCCCGCGATCGCCACCCGCGAACCATCCGGCAGGCCCGTCAGCATCTCCGTGACCTCAGCCTCGGTGGCTTCAATGGCCGCCATCGCACCGCCCTCCGGCAGCGCCTGCATCAACCGCCCACGGGCCGCGACCAGCCGGGCAGCGTCACCCGGACCGAACACCCCAGCGGTGTACGCAGCAGCCAGCTCCCCGATCGAGTGACCCAGCACCACATCCGGCCGCATCCCCCACGAACGCAGCAACTCCACCAACGCCACCTGCACCGCAAACAACCCCGTCTGCGCATAGCCCGTGCGATCCAGCAGCGCCGCCTCGGCGGAACCCGCGGTCGCGAACAGCACCTTACGCAGCGGAACTTCAAAGCCTTCAGTGCCACCGAGCTGCTCTTCAAGGTGCCCGCAGATCTCATCCAGGGCACGCGCGAACACCGGGAACACGCCGTAGAGCTCACGCCCCATGCCAATACGCTGACTGCCCTGACCGGTGAACATCCACGCCGTCCGACCCTCCGACACCGCCCCCGGCAGCAGGGCGTCGCCATCGGCCAGCGCCATCACGCGTTCACGCAGCACCCCCGCGTCAGCCCCCAGCAGCACCGCCCGATGCTCGAGTGCCGCCCGAGTCGTCACCAGCGAGAAGCCCACATCAACCGCCGACAAGCCCTCCCCAGAAGGCCACTCGTCAAGGAAGGCCGCCAATCGACCGGCCTGCCCGCGCAGAGCTTCCGGACTCCGGCCGGACAACACCCACGGCACCAGCGGCAGATCCGTCTGCGACTGCGGGGCGACCTCGGTGGAGAATGCGGGCGCTTCCTCGATGATCACGTGCGCGTTGGTCCCGCTGATCCCGAAGGAGGAGACGCCCGCGCGCCGCGTGCGCTTCCCTGTCGACCACGCGCGCGGCTCGGTCAGCAACCTGACCGCACCGGAATCCCAATCCACATGGGACGACGGCGCATCGACGTGCAGGGTCCGTGGCAGCTGCTGCTCCCGCAACGCCATGACCATCTTGATCAAACCGGCCACACCAGCGGCAGCCTGCGGATGGCCAATGTTCGACTTGATAGACCCCAGCCACAACGGGTCCCGGCCCTCACGCCCCTGCCCGTACGTGGCCAGCAGCGCGTGCGCCTCAATCGGATCACCGAGCTTCGTACCCGTGCCGTGCCCCTCGACGACATCCACATCCGACGGGGACAGACCCGCGTTCGACAAAGCCTGCCGAATCACCCGCTGCTGCGACGGACCATTCGGCGCCGTCAGACCATTCGACGCACCATCCTGATTCACCGCGCTACCCCGCACCACCGCCAACACCCGATGCCCCAGTCGCTGGGCATCCGACAGACGCTCCAGCACCAGCACCCCGGCACCCTCAGCCCACCCCGTACCATCCGCCGCATCCGTAAACGACTTGCACCGGCCGTCCGCGGCGAGGCCTCCTTGGCGTGCGAATTCCTGGAAGATGCCTGGCGTGGCCATCACGGTCGTACCCCCGGCGAGGGCCATCTCGCACTCCCCCGCCCGCAGCGCCTGACACGCCAGGTGCAGCGCGACCAGAGAG
>NZ_JAERRF010000116.1 GCF_016741875.1 Streptomyces coffeae
AGTGCGCCGAGTGTGGCGTCGGGTCGGGTGTCGTATGTGTTGGGGTTGGAGGGGCCGACGGTCACGGTGGATACGGCGTGTTCGTCGTCGTTGGTGGCGTTGCATCTTGCGGCGCAGGCGTTGCGGGGTGGGGAGTGTGGGTTGGCGTTGGCGGGTGGTGTGACGGTGATGTCGACGCCGACGACGTTTGTGGAGTTCTCCCGGCAGGGAGGTCTGGCTCCGGACGGTCGGTGCAAGGCGTTTGGTGAGGGTGCTGATGGTGTGGGGTGGGGTGAGGGTGTAGGGGTTCTGGTCCTGGAGCGGATGTCGGATGCCCTGCGCAATGGGCATCCGGTGTTGGCGGTGGTGCGGGGGAGTGCGGTCAACCAGGATGGTGCGTCGAATGGTTTGACGGCGCCGAATGGGCCGTCGCAGCAGCGGGTGATCCGGCAGGCGCTGGCGAGTGCGGGCTTGTCGGCCGCCGAGGTTGATGTGGTGGAGGCGCACGGTACGGGGACGCGGTTGGGGGATCCGATCGAGGCGCAGGCGCTGCTGGCCACGTATGGGCAGGAGCGGGGTGCGGAGCGTCCGCTGCTGTTGGGGTCGGTGAAGTCGAACCTGGGTCATACGCAGGCCGCAGCGGGTGTGGCGGGTGTGATCAAGACGGTGATGGCCATGCGGTATGGCATGTTGCCGCGGACGTTGCATGCTGATGTGCCGTCCTCGCATGTGGACTGGACGGCGGGCGATGTGCAGGTGTTGACGGAGAACACTGCCTGGCCTGAGACGGGCCGGGCTCGTCGTGCGGGTGTGTCGTCGTTCGGGATCAGTGGCACGAACGCGCATGTGATTCTTGAGATGGGGCCTGCGGTGGAGCTGCCCGTCGAGGAGCACGGGGCTGGCCTGAGCGCGGTGCCGTGGGTGGTGTCTGCCAAGAGTGAGGGTGCGTTGCAGACGCAGCTTGACCGGATCCGGTCGGCTGCCGAGGAACAGCGTCTCTCGCCTGCGGATGTCGGGTTCTCGCTGGCTACTGGTCGGTCGGTGTTTGAGCATCGGGCGGTGTTGCTGGCCTCTGATCAGGGAGTGGTCGAGGCGGCTCGGGGCGTGGCCGGTGAAGGCTCGATGGCGTTCCTGTTCTCCGGCCAAGGCGCGCAGCGGCTCGGGATGGGGCGGGAGCTGTACGACCGGTTCCCGCTCTTCGCCGAGGCTCTCGACAGTGTGCTCGACAATCTGGACCGCTCCGTACGTGACGTGATGTGGGGGGCGGACGCCGAGGAGCTGAACCGAACGGGATATGCGCAGCAGGCGCTGTTTGCCGTCGAGGTGGCGCTGTTCCGGCTGGTGGAGTCCCTTGGAATACGGCCGGACTTCGTGGCCGGGCACTCCATCGGAGAGGTCGCGGCAGCTCATGCGGCGGGTGTGCTCTCGCTGGCCGATGCATGTGCCTTGGTGGGGGCGCGGGCCCAGCTGATGCAGGCGCTTCCTGTCGGCGGTGCGATGGTGGCGGTCCAGGCGGCCGAGGATGAGGTTGTGCCGTTGGTGGCGGGGGCGTCTGGTCGGGTGTCGGTGGCGGCGGTGAATGGGCCGTCGTCGGTGGTGATCTCCGGTGAGGAAGCAGCCGTGCTGGAGGTCGCTGCTCACTTCGACGTCGAGGGGTGCAGGACGAAGCGGCTGGCTGTCAGT
>NZ_JAERRF010000117.1 GCF_016741875.1 Streptomyces coffeae
CCGGGTGTCGCATGCGTTCCATTCGCCGTTGATGGAGCCGATGCTTGCCGAGTTCCGGCAGGTCGTCGAGCGACTGACGTACGAGGCTCCGCGTATCGCGTTGGTGTCGAATCTGACCGGTGAGTTGGCCACCGCGCGGGAGGTGTGTGACCCGGAGTACTGGGTGCGGCACGTCCGTGAGGCGGTCCGCTTCGCCGACGGCGTCACGCGACTGGCTGCTCTGGGTGTGACGGCTTGTCTGGAGTTGGGCCCGGATGGGGTGTTGTCCGGGATGGGGCAGGAGAGTGTCCCGGAGTTGCTGTTCTCGACGGTGCTGCGCAAGGACCGGGATGAGAGCGGCTCTCTGCTGGAGGGGTTGGCGCAGGTCTTTGTCCAGGGTCACGGTGTGGACTGGGCTGCCTTCCTCGCCCCTTCCCGTCCCCGGCGGGTGGAACTGCCCACCTACGCTTTCCAGCGGGAGCGATACTGGATGGGATCGGCCTCGGAGGCCGGCGACGACATCCCCAAGACGACAGATTCCGGTTTCTGGGATGCGGTGGAGCGTGGGGATGCCTCGGAGCTGGCGGATCTGCTGGCGTTGCCGGGGGATGAGTCGTTGACGGCGGTGTTGCCCGCGTTGTCGGCCTGGCGTCGTCAGGATCGTGAGCGGTCGGCGGTCGAGGGCTGGCGGTATCGCGTGGCGTGGTCGTCGTTGGCTGGGGTGTCTGGTGTGTTGTCGGGGGCGTGGCTGGTGGTGGTGCCGGCTGGGCTTGCCGGTGATGCCTGGGTTGGCGAGTGTGTGAGGGGTCTGGCGCGCAGTGGTGCCCGGCTGGTGATGCTCGAACTCGACGCGGACGAGTCCGGCCGTGAGCGGATAGTCGAGCGACTGCGTGACGTGCTCGATGGTGAGGCCGGGTTGGCGGGTGTGGTCTCGCTGCTGGCGGTGGCGTCGGGTCGGGATGCGGTGTTCGGGTCCGTGCCTGTGGGGCTGGCGTTGACGCTCGGCTTGGTTCAGGCGTTGGGTGATGTGGGTGTCGAGGTTCCGTTGTGGTGTGTGACCCGGGGTGCGGTCGCGGTGAGCGACTCCGAGCGCGTCATCGACCTCGATCAGGTTCAGTTGTGGGGTCTGGGTCGGGTGGCTGGTTTGGAGTTGGCTGGTCGTTGGGGTGGTGTGGTTGATCTTCCTGAGGTGGTGGATGCCCGTTTGGTGGGGCGTCTGGCGGGTGTGCTCGCCTCGCGCGAGGCGGAGGGAGAGGTCGCGGTTCGGGCTGCCGGTGTGTTCGGTCGGCGTGTGGTCCGTGCGGCGGGGTCTGGTGGTGGTTCCTGGCGGGTGTCGGGGACGGTGTTGGTGACTGGTGGTACTGGTGGTGTGGGTCGGCATGTGGCGCGGTGGTTGGTGGGGGTGGGGGCGGAGCATGTGTTGCTGGCTTCGCGGCGTGGTCCTGCGGCTGACGGTGTGCGGGAGCTGGAGGCTCAGGTTGCCGAGTTGGGTGCGCGGTTGTCGGTGGTGGCTTGTGATGTGGGTGATCGTGACGCGGTGGCCGGTGTGCTGGCCGGTGTTCCGGCCGAGGTGCCGTTGACGGCGGTGGTGCATGCTGCGGGTGTGCTGGATGACGGTGTGTTGGACGGGCTGTCGGTGGAGCGGTTCGAGCGGGTGTTGCG
>NZ_JAERRF010000118.1 GCF_016741875.1 Streptomyces coffeae
CGTGTCCCAGGACACCCAGCCCTGGACCCGGGACCACATCGTGTTCGGCATGGTGCTGGTGCCCGGTGCGGCGCTGGTCGAGATGGCGCTGACCGCCGGACGCGAGATCGGCTGCCCGGTCGTCGACGAGCTGGTGATCGAGTCCCCGCTCCTGCTGGACGAGGACACGCCGGTGCGGGTGCAGGTAACCGTCGGACCGGCCGACGCCGACGGCCGACGCGAGGTCGCCGTCTTCACCGGACCGGAGAGCGACGACGAGCCCGGCGAGGCCACCTGCCACGCGCGCGGCCGGCTGGCCCCGGACAGCGAACCGCTGACGCCCTTCCCGGCCCAGTGGCCACCCGCGGGTGCCGAGCCGATCGACGTGGACGAGCTGTACCGACGAGTGAACAAGCACGCACACCTGACCGACGCCGGGTTCGACTACGGCCCCGCGTTCCGGGGCGTCCGGTCGGCCTGGCAGGTCGGGGACGACGTCTGCACCGAGCTGGTGCTGCCCGAGGTCGCCGGCTCCGAGCGGGGCTTCGCCGTTCACCCCGCGCTGCTCGACTCGGCGCTGCACGGGGGCCTCGGCCTGCTCTACCGGCCCGGGTCCCCGGGCGGACTGCCGTTCTCCTGGTCGGGCGTCCGGCTGGACCGAACCGGCGGCACACGGCTGCGGGTGCGGATCGGTCTGGCGGACGAGACCGCGCTGCGGATGGAGATCGCCGGGGAGGACGGCACGGCGATCGCGCGCGTGGCCCGGATGGACGTCCGCCCGGTGGAGCAGTCACGGCTCGAGGCCGCACGGCGGAGCGGCCGGCGCTCCCTCCACCAGGTCGGCTGGGTGGACGTGCCGACCGGAACCGTGGCGTCCGCGGACGTGTCCGTGTCCGTGCTCGGTGAGATGCAGGTGCCGGGTGACCGGTACGCCGACCTGGCGGACCTGGAGAAGGCGATCGCCGCGGGCGCACCGGCGCCGCGGGTCGTCGTCACCACCGTCGAGACCGCCGCCGGGGCGGACCCGGCCGCGAGCGCGCGGGCGACGGCGCTGGAAGCGCTGACACTGGTCCAGCGCTGGCTGGACAGCGCCTCGCTGAGCGAGACGCTGTTGAGGCTGGTGACGAACAAGGCGGTCGCGGTCGCGGGGGACGAGACACCGGACCTCACGCAGGCACCGGTGTGGGGGCTGCTGCGCAGCGCCCAGTCGGAACACCCGGGACGGTTCGCGCTCGTCGACCACGACGGCAGCGGACTGCCCGACTGGGGTGCGGTGCTCGGTGTGGATGAGCCGCAACTCGCTGTGCGTGAGGGTCGTTTGCTGGCTCCGCGTCTGGGCCGTGCCGCGGTCGGCAGCGCGCCCGCGATGGAGCTGGACGGCACTGTTCTGATCACCGGTGGTACGGGTGGTCTGGGTGCGGTGTTCGCGCGCCATCTGGTGGAGCGGCGTGGTGTGACGCGTCTGGTGCTGGTCAGC
>NZ_JAERRF010000119.1 GCF_016741875.1 Streptomyces coffeae
ACGTGGCGTAGCGGATCGTTGGGAACAGCACGGTCTGCCCGCGATGTCCCCCGACTTGGCGATCGCCGAGTTGGAGCCGGCTGTCAACGACCCGATGTCGGCCTCGCTGCTCGTCGCTGACGTCGACTGGGACACCCTGGCACAGGTCAGGGCCGGACTCGGCGCCCCGAAGCTGCTGGCGCAGCTGACCCGGCACGCATCGGGCGACGAGGCCGCGGACGGCGCCGCGCAGGCCGGCGGAACGCTGCGCCAGCGGCTCGCCGGACTGGGGGCCGCCGAACAGGAGCGCGCTGTCGTCGAATTCGCGCGCTCCCATGTTGCCGCCGTGCTCGGACACCGCCGACCGGAGACTGTCGACGTCGACCGGGCCTTCAAGGAACTGGGCTTCGACTCTCTCGCGGTCGTCACCTTGCGCAACCGCCTCAACGCGGCCACGGGCCTGAAGCTTTCCAGCACCCTTCTCTTCGACCACCCCACGGTGACGGCGCTGGCACGGGTGCTGCGCACCGAGGCGCTGGGACTGCGCGGCGACCAGGGACCGGCACTGCCCGCCACGGCGCCGACGGACGACGAGCCGATCGCGATCGTGGCGATGAGCTGCCGTTTCCCCGGCGGCGTACGGACCCCCGAAGAGCTGTGGAACCTGCTGGTCGACGAACGCGAGGTGCTGACCGAGTTCCCCGCGGGACGCGGCTGGGATCTCGACACCCTCTTCGCCCCCGACCCGGACGAGCCGGGCAAGAGCTATGTCCGAGAGGGAGCCTTCCTCGACGACGCCGGTGCCTTCGACCCGAAGTTCTTCGGGATCTCGCCGCGTGAGGCGACGGCGATGGACCCCCAGCAGCGCCTGCTCCTGGAAACCTCCTGGGAGGCCTTCGAACGAGCCGGTATCGACGGCACGCACCTGCAGGGCACCCCGACCGGAGTCTTCATCGGCAGCAACGGACAGGACTACGGACGGAGTCTGCGCGAGGCGTCGTCCGAGAACGTCGAGGGTCATCTGGTGACCAGCAGCGCCGCCAGTGTCGTCTCGGGGCGCATCTCCTACACCTTCGGTCTCGAAGGGCCCGCGGTCACCGTGGACACCGCGTGCTCGTCGTCGCTGGTCGCACTGCACCTGGCCGCGCAGTCCCTGCGCCAGGGCGAGTGCACGCTCGCTCTGGCCGGTGGCGTCACCGTGATGTCCACCCCCGAACTCTTCGTGGAGTTCAGCCGTCAGCGGGGTCTTGCTCCGGACGGTCGTTGCAAGGCGT
The DNA here is from genome assembly GCF_016741875.1 of Streptomyces coffeae. Taxonomy (GTDB): domain Bacteria; phylum Actinomycetota; class Actinomycetes; order Streptomycetales; family Streptomycetaceae; genus Streptomyces; species Streptomyces coffeae. The sequence goes on from NZ_JAERRF010000119.1 coordinate 1,254, forward strand.
TCGCGGCGGGCGCGGACGGCACCGGCTGGGGCGAGGGCGTCGGCATGCTGCTGCTGGAGCGGCTGTCGGACGCCGAGCGCAACGGTCACCAGGTGCTGGCGGTGGTGCGTGGCTCGGCCGTCAACCAGGACGGT